>CAVQGJ010000010.1:0-808842 GCA_963712025.1 uncultured Verrucomicrobiae bacterium
ATCCCTCCCTCTCCGCCAGTTTTCTTCCTGTGGATTTTTGCCTGCGGCTTCTCATCTCTCAATCCAGGGTTATTCTCTCAGGCCGTGTTCTCGATTGCGTGTGGGCGGCGCGTGTGATTGGATTTGCGGGAAGCGGCCCGACATTTCGGAATTGCGTGAAGATCAGCCGGACAACATTGGTGGGAGTGGCGCTGGCGATTGTTGCCGGCGCGGTCTGGTTGTATTGGCCGAGCGTCCACGGCGGGTTTCTCACTCGCATGGACGATGACGAGTATCTGCGGCAGTCGGTGCGACTGAACGGGCTGACGTGGAACGCCGTGACATGGGCGTTTACGACCACCCAACCGTACTATCATCCGTTGCCGCGGTTGTCGCACGTCCTCGACTACCAGATGTGGGGGAGGAATGCGGCGGGACACCATGCGACCAGTGTCGTCGTACACGCGCTGAACGCGGCGCTCGTATTCGGCTTCCTGTGGACATTGCTGGGGGCGGTGTCGTTGACGACCGGCGAACGGCTGGCGATGGCGGTGGGAGTCGCGGTGGTGTTTGCGATTCATCCGTTCCAGGTCGAGTCGGTGGCCTGGATGTCGGGGCGAACGCAATTGCTGTGCACGACGTTCGGGATCGGCTGCCTGTGGGCGTACGTCGGCGGCGCGCGCCGGTGGGTGGTGTGGGGATTATTCGTGGCCGCGCTGTTGTGCAAACCGATGGCGGTATCGCTGCCGTTCGTGATGCTGGCGATCGATTATTTTCCACTGCGGCGGCACGAGCAATTGGGTTGGGGCCGGTTGGTGCGGGAGAAGGCGGGAGCGATGGCGCTGGCGGTCGTCGCGGCGGTGGCCACGATGATCACTGAAACACAGGCGGGGGGGTTGATCGTTTCCGTGGAGACACTTCCACTGTCGCAGCGCGTGTGGGTGATGTTCCACAGCCTGGCGTTTTACCCGTGGCGGCTGGTGTGCCCGGTGCATTTATCGCCGTTTTATCCATTGCCGGTGGGGCATCCGCTGGATCGTGGGTCGGCCGTGTTATCGGTATTGGGCGTCGGGATTGTGACCGGGTTGGTTGTGTGGGAGCGGCGACGGACGCCGGCGGCGGTGGCAGGCTGGGCGGCCTACGTGATGCTGGTGCTTCCCGTCTCTGGATTGACGCAAACAGGTTTGTCGGCGGCGGCGCAACGGTACGCATACCTGGCGATGGTGCCACTGCTGTTGCTGGCGGGGGGAGCGGTCGTATCGTTGTGGCGGCGTTCGGCGACGGTGGTCGCATCTGGGATTGGCTGGCCTGCTGGCCTGCGAGATGTGCGTGTTCGGAGCGCGGACCCGCAGCCTGATCCCGGTGTGGCACGACGACGAGACGTTGTGGCGAACCGTGCTGGCGGAATACCCCGACTCGGTCGTGGCCAATAACGCCATGGTGCTGGTTTTGTTCGGCCATCACAAGATGACGGAGGCGCTGGAGTACGCGCAACGGTATGTGGAACTGATGCCGCAATTGGGCGACTCCCATAATAATCTCGGGTTCATGCTGGCGGCGATGGACCGGGTACCGGAGGCGATGGGAGAGTACGAGCGGGCGATACAACTCAAGCCCGATTATGCCGAGGCGCACAACAATTACGCCAATACCCTGATGCAGATGGGCCAGGTGGAGGATGCGGTGCGGCACTACGAGCGGGCATTGCAGATCAAGCCGCAGTATGTGGACGCGCATCTCGGCATGGGGTGGGCGCTGTTCCGCCTGGGCCGGCGCGCGGAAGCCATCGGACACTACGAGCAGGCATTGGAGTCCGATCCGAATTCGGCCATCGCCAGCAATATGCTGGCGCGGTTGCGAGGCAGTCAATAGGCGGGCGGCGGGCCTGGCGACTGGATAATTGTAACCGTGTGATGTAATGGTTCGTCATTAGAGACTGAGAAGGAGGCAGGACGTGTCGGGATGCCGGGAGAGGAATAGTCGTGATTGTCGAGCGCGGCGCTGGCAAGGTCCCTCTGTAGTGCGTCAACTAGTTGAGAATGGCGGGTACGGAGGTTTATGGGGTTATGAGAATTTTGCAAGTTCTACTGGCAATCATCCTGGTGGCATGGCTGGGGCAACCGGGCCGGGCGACCGCGGATACGATCAAGACCTTGCACACGTTTACCGGCGGGTCTGACGGTTCCCAACCGGATGGCGGACTGATCCAGGGCAGCGACGGCAATTTTTACGGGACGACATACTCGGGAGGAGGGAGCGGTTTGGGCACGGTATTCTCGATTACCGGGGCCGGTATCCTGTCGAATGTTTACAATTTCGGTGGGAGCAGTGACGGAGAGAAACCGGAAGCCGGGCTGATTCAGGGCAGCGATGGGTTTTTGTACGGGACGACGTACCGCGGCGGCACGGGCGGGGCGGGCACGGTGTTCAAGGTCGGCACGACGGGCGGGTTGACGACGCTGCATTATTTCACGGGCGAGCTCGGACGGCGGCAATCCGCAGGCCGGGATCGTTCAGGGCAGCGACAGTAATTACTACGGGACGACGTCTGGCGGAGGGACAAGTGGCGAGGGCACAATATTCGCAATTGTGTCGGGTGCCTTCATCACGTCCTATGATTTCACGGGCGGCACGAATGGCGCCAATCCGAAGGCCGGGCTGGTCCAGGGCAGCGACGGCTTTTTGTACGGGACGACGTACAGCGGGGGCGTGAGCAACGCCGGGGCCGTGTTCCGTTACAGTCTGGGCGGCGGGTTGATACCCCTGTACAATTTCACGGGCGGGGAAGACGGCGCGAATCCGCAGGGCGCGTTGGTCGAGGGCAGCGACAGCAATTTTTACGGGACGACGTTTGATGGGGCCGCCGGGTTTGGCACGGTGTTTCGGATCAGCGCGGGTGGGAACCTGACGGTGCTGTGGATTTTCGGTGACGGATCGGATGGCGGGAATCCCGAGGGCGGGCTGATCCTGGGCCAGGACAGTAATTTCTACGGGACGGCCTCGACCGGGGGAAACAGCGGGGCCGGCACGGTATTCAAGATCACGAAGAATGGCGGGTTGACGACTCTGTATAATTTCACCGGCGGCAATGACGGAGCCGTGCCCCTGGCGGGCCTGCTCCAGGCCTCCGCGACCAATTTCCTCGGGACAACCTCCGCGGCGGGGGGCGATTCACTGGGAACGGTCTTCAGCCTGATACAGCCGTGCACATTTTCACTCTCGCCGTCGCACGTGACGCTGACCGCGATTGGCCCAGGCGGCACGTTCGCTGTCACCAGCAGCGGGACGGGTTGCGTATGGACAGCGACGAGCAACGACCCGGATTGGATTTCGGTCACTTCGAGCAACAGCGGCGTCGGCGATGGGACGGTGGCGTATTCGGTGACGATCAACACCAACAGCAGCTCGCGCGTCGGCACGATCACTGTCGGCGGAAAAAACTTTACGGTCACGCAAGGGGGGGAAGCGTTTGGGTCATTTATTCCGGGAAGCTACAACGGTCTGGTCATGGTAACGAACGCGCCCGCGCAAGCCAGTTCCGGATTGATCACTCTGGTTCTCAGCAAGACAGGATCGTTTGCGGCGGACCTGACCGTGAACGGAGTGCGGTCCGCATTCAAGGGGCAGTTCGACAGTTCGGGCAACTCGACGAACACCGCAACGCCCAAGAACCAGAACGCGCTGACCGTGATACTCGAAGCAGCGGCGGTGAGCAATGCGACGGACGAAATTATGGGGACGGTGTCCGATGGCACGTTTACGGCGCAGGTGGTGGCCAATCTGGCGGTGTTCAGCGCGGTGAACCCGAGCCCGTGGGTGGGCGCGTTCACGCTGGTGCTGGCGCCGGTGGATAGTAGTGACACGACCGTGCCGCAGGGATACGGGTACGGGACGTTGACCGTGACGAGCCTCGGCAGCGGATCGCTGAAAGGGGTGCTGGGTGATGGAACGAAGATCAGCGGCAAGTTTCCCGTCTCGGGCTACGGGACGTGGCCGCTGTACAATCCGCTCTACAAGAACAATGGCGCGTGCATTGGCTGGGTGACGTTCAACGAGGACAATACACTCGGCGGCACGGTGTACTGGTTCAAGGAACCCGGGTCAGCCGGCCCGCTTTACACGAATGGGTTCTCGACGGCGTTGTCGCTGACCGGAGACATTTATGTCGGCGGCTCGTCCGTCGCCGCGACCGGGCAGTTGACGCTGGGCGGCGGCAACCTGACGAGCAACATCGTCATAGACGTGTCCATCAATACGAAGGGGACCGGCACGGCATCGCCTGTCGGCAGCGACAACCTGAAGCTGAAGGTGTCGCCGACAACGGGGGCATTGAGCGGCAGCTTCCTGGATCCGACCATTGGCAAGGCGGTCAAATTCGAAGGCCTGCTGTTGCAGAACAGCGGTGCCGCATCCGGAAATTTCCTGGGCACGAGTGAGAGCGGTTTCGTGACGTTTGTGCCGGACTCGGAGTAAGGGGAGCCACCACACTCTACCGACGGCAAGAATGGGGACGGGTGGCTAACTTGGGCCTGCCAGAGAGGTCTTGACAGGGGATTGGGGGTTTGGTAGAAAGTGAAGCGTACGACGTTGAGACTGTGTTATTTGTACGTGCTGTTGTGAGCAAATCTGGAGGAATGCAGTCGGATGTGACCGTGCGCGCCCGAGCTGGGTAGGCACGGTCTTTTTATTTATCCCGCCAAAAACAGGAGTTTCCATCAAGCAATGTCCTCAAATGTCCTTAAGCGATTCCTGAGGAGGTGAGTAACATATGGCACGCGGTACAGTAAAGTGGTTCAATGAGAAGAAAGGGTTCGGGTTTATCCAGCAGGAGGGCGGGCCGGACGTGTTCGTGCATTTCTCGGCCATCCAGGGTGAAGGATTTAAGACGCTGGCAGAAGGGCAGGTAGTGGAGTTTGAAATCATCCAGGACGCCAAAGGCGCCAAGGCCCAGAATGTGATGCGGGTGTAGGACGATGGGCTCGGGATGATGCGCACCGTGAGGGGTGCGTGGTTGTTTTTGTCACTTGGCAATAACGGCCTTACAAGGCCCGTTTCCATGCCGCTGGATGTGCGAACAGGTCTCACCAGTGGAGTCGAAGACCGTCGGGCCACAGGACGAGGCGGCGGCGGCTCCACCGGCACCCGTTTTAGTCTGATCTCGCGACGATATTCGGCGTCAATGTGATCACCATGGGAGGATGGGAGGTGAAAACTCCGTTTTCAACTCCTGCTCCATGGCGCTCCACTTGGCCACCGGACTACGGCAATAACACCCGCACGCGGTAATATCGCGATGGGGCATTCGTCGCCCCGCCGACATCGACCATGTTGGTCACCGTGCCATAGCCATTCCCTCCGCTGAGGATATTGGTCTGGCCGGTGCTCGCGAAGTTGTTGGAGTAGCTACCGTTGGCCGTGCCGGTGGCGAATTCCAGCACGTTCGTCCGTGACGCAAACCCCGGCGTATAGGTGTCATCCCCGTTGGCGCCGAGATACGTCACCACGATGTTCGTGCCATTGGCTTCGGTGACGCTAATCACGCGCAGGTACGCCGCGCTATTGGTTGGGTTGAAACCCGCCAGGAACTTGTTGGTGTTGCTCATGCCGTCGCCCGTGTAGGAGGAATTCCCGTCACAGACCGCGCAGTTGGTGATGCCGTAGATCTGTTCCCAGCACGTAAACGGATCGACCGGCGTCACGCTGGCGCTGCCGTTCATCGTCGCTGTGCACCCGCTGATCGTGTTGGACGCGATCACCGTGTACGTGCCCACTACCGTCTGGCCGGTGAACGATATCGCGCTGCCCGTGCCCGCAACCGGCGCACCGGTGGGATTGCCGTTCACTTCCAACTGATAATCGGCGCTCGATTCCGACCCATCCAAGCCGACCGTCGCGCCACCGCTGGCGGCACAGTACAAACCGCCGCCGGTCACATTAAACGTCGCCGGACTCGCGTTGACCGTCAGCGTCGCCGCACCGGAGGTCGCGGGCGGACTGCACGTGCCGCTGACCACGCAATCGAAGCTCGCTCCCGAATCGCCAATCGCCGCATTCGAAATCGTCAAGCTCGTCGTGCCCGAGCCGCCGATGGTGCCTCCGTCACCAATATTGGAGCCGTTCTTCTGCCATTGATAACTCAGGCCCGCGCCGCTCGCCGAAACAGCGAAGCTTGCCGATCCATCCACACAGACGGCCTGAGGCGAGGGACCCGACGTGATGCTCGGGGCAGCATTGACCGCCACGGGCAAACTGGAGCCACCGCCGGTGCACGCGTTCGCGTTGGCCGGCGTCACCGTCACGTTACCGGCGATCGTACCCCAATTGACCAGGATCGATGTGCTGCCCTGTCCGCTGGCGACCGTCGCTCCGGTCGGCGCGGTCCACGTGTAGGTCGTCGCGCCGCCGACGCTGGAAATTGAATAACCCGTGCCGGTCTGACCCGCGCAGACAGTGGTCGGGCCGCTGATCGAGCCTGCCGCGCCCACGCCGGTGACCGTGACGCTCAGATTGGCGGCTGTGCCGTTGCAACTGCCATTCGACGGCGTCACCTGCACGTTGCCCGAGTTGGCCGAGCAGGGGTAGTTGACGGTGATCGAGGTCGTACCCTGGCCGCTGGCGATGGTCGCGCCTGTCTGGACCGTCCACGCGTACGTGGTCGCGCCGCCAACGCTGGAGATGGAATACGCCACGCCATTCGTCCCGGTGGCAACCGAGGAAGGCCCACTGATCGAGCCTGCCGCGCCCACGCCGGTGACGGTGACCGAGAGACTGCCCGCTGTCCCGGTGCAGCCGTTGGCATTGGCGGGCGTCACTTGGACGTTTCCACTGGAGGCGCCGCACGGATAATTCACCGTGATCGAAGTCGTACCTTGGCCGCTAGCGACGGATGCTCCGGATGGCACGGTCCACGTATACGTCGTGGCGCCACTGACGCCGGAAATCGAATACGCAACGCCACTGGCCCCGGCGTTGACCGAACTGGATCCGGTGATCGAGCCCGCCGCGCCCACACCGGTGACGGTGACCGAGAGACTGCCCGCTGTCCCGGTGCAGCCGTTGGCATTGGCGGGCGTCACTTGGACGTTTCCACTGGAGGCGCCGCACGGATAATTCACCGTGATCGAAGTCGTACCTTGGCCGCTAGCGACGGATGCTCCGGATGGCACGGTCCACGTATACGTCGTGGCGCCACTGACGCCGGAAATCGAATACGCAACGCCACTGGCCCCGGCGTTGACCGAACTGGATCCGGTGATCGATCCCGCTACGCCCACACCGGTGACGGTGACCGACTTACTGTTGGACGTGCCGGTGCATCCATTGGCATTAGCGGGCGTCACCTGTACGTTCCCGCTGGCTGCGCTGCACGAATAATTAACCGCGATCGAAGTGGTGCCCTGGCCGCTGGCAATCGTTGCGCCCGACGGCACGGTCCACGTATACGTCGTCGCGCCGCTGACGCCGGAAATCGAATACGCCACCCCGTTGGTCCCGGCGTTGATCGAAGCCGGGCCAGTGATCGAGCCCGCTGCGCCCACACCGGTGACGGTCACCGGCTGACTGGAGGCCGTGCCGCTGCAACTGCTGTTGGTGGGGGTGACTGTCACGTTGCCGCTGGCAGCCGAGCAGGCGTAGTTGACGGTGATCGAGGTCGTGCCCTGACCGCTGGCGACGGACGCTCCTGATGGCACGGTCCACGCATAGCCGGTGGCGCCGCCGACGCTGGAAATCGAGTAGGCGGCACCATTCGCGCCTGAGGCAACCGAGGAAGGCCCGCTGATCGAACCCGCCGCGCCGACGCTGCAGGAGGAGGTCACGTCAAGCTTGACCACGCCGACGGTGTTCGTGTCCACCTTGTAGGTATAGGTCGCATTGGGTGTCGAGCCGATGGTCACGCCGTTGTCGGTCAACGCGCCGCTGTAGGTGAGGAGCGTGTAGTTGCCGGTGGTGAACCCGCCGGCATCGAAAATGTTGAACGTGCCGCCGAGGGTCAGGCTGCCGGTGTCGGCGATTTCGGTGGCGGTCGTGCCCAGCCCGAAGTTCAGCGTCGATGAATTGCCCAACTGCAGAACGTTGCTCATCGTCAGCGTGCTGGCGGCCAACGTAAGGTTCGGATTGGCATTGTTCAGGGTGTGATTGGCGCTGTTCGCCTGCGAGTTGAAGAAGGCGAGCACGGTGTTGGATGGCGACCCGAGTCCGCCGACCGTCACCAGATTCGCGTTGGGCGCGCTGTTGGTGATGGTGACCGTGGCGTTGTACAGGGTCAGCGTGTTGGTGCCGGAGGAGGGCGCGGTGAGATTGGAGTCGAGGATTTGGATGTTACGCGCGTGATAGATGCAGAAGGTTCCGTCGCTGGTGCGGCCCTGGATGTTGACCTTGCACAGCGTGACGTTCGAGATGGGCGACGCGGGCTTGCCATAGATGATACCGGCGATATTGCCGGGGCCCTGGATGCCGCTGTTTCCAACGGCGGTGAGATTGCTGATGGTAATGTTCTTGTAGACTGGCGTCGAACTCGTGAACGATCCTGAGTCCGATGCGGCGTCTGCCGGGGTGATGTCGATGTTGTCCGATGGCGATCCCAACGAGCTATAGTCCATGTAGAACGCGATCGGGAAATTCACGTTGGTCATCGTCATATCGCAATACTTGATGTTCTGCACCGTGCCGCCGGAACCATAGTCCGATTTGATCTTGAGGCCGTACTCGGTGCCGTTCCACGAGCAGTTGCTCACGGTCAGGTTGTTGACCCCGCCGCCGATCTTGCTGCCCATCGACACGCCGTGCCCGGTGCCGAATGTGCAATTGGAAATGGTGATGTCCGTCGCCGCGGCGCTACTGCCCCCGATCTCGACGTCGTCGTCGCCGGTACTGATCGAGCAGTTTCGGATCAGGACGTTGGTGGAACTGATGTCGAAGCCGTCGGTATTGTGCGAGTCGTACGGCGTGTTGATCGTAATGCCCTGGACCGTAACACTCGTGTCGCTGTTCTTTATATAAATGTGGAATGTCGGCGGGTTTTGCAGCGTCACGCCCTGGATCAGCACCCGCGTGGAATTGTCGAACTCGATAAAATTTGGCCGGTTCGAGGCGAGGGGGAACCACCAGTTTGTCCCCTGTCCATCGATAATTCCCGACCCGGTGATTTCAACATCGGTAAGGCTGCTGCCGCTGATGAAGGGTGTGGAACTGCCGTAGTTGGAGATCCAGGTGCTCATCGGCAACATCCGCAGGACCGCGTTGCTGTCGATCAGCAAGTTGACGCTGCTCTTCATGGTGATCGTGCCGCACAAATACGTGCTCAACGTGCCGTTGGCCGGTATCTCGACCGTGCCGCCGCCAGCGGCGCTGATGGCGGTGATGGCGGCGTTGATCGACCCAGCGTTGTCTGTCGACCCGTCACCGATCGCATGGAAATTCACGACGGCGTTGGTGGTTCGGCTGGGAATGACCGGCAACGGCGGGTCGGCCTTCGCCAATCCGACCACTGCCAGCGAGAATACGACGGTCCCAGCAGTCGTCCTCCACCAAGGGGTGGCAAGAGCCCGCCGGGGCGACCGCTGATTGGTTTGCTCTTGGAGCTTCACGGCGCGCGCTGCTGAATATCGTATTCCCGTATGCTTTTTCATCATAAACCCCTGACTACATGTTCTTTGCGCCCGTGTCGTGTTGATCCAAGAGAGACGTGCCGTCATCCGTAGGTACGACGCCCGCCCCAGTGCGTATTACTTCCTAGCAAGCTGTCTGCCACTTCCGCGCGTTCATTTTTGTACATCTCAACGGGTTATGGACCAAGCGGATAGGGAGGTACTTTAGATGGCGACCCAATTCAGAGTGCTGATCCGACGTTCCCAAATATGACTTAGCCCGCGACCACCGCTAACGGGCGTTCATCGTACCGCTTTTGACAATGGAAGCAAGCCAATTCTCAGCCTCTGCCTTCACTCCTAGAGACGGCGCGGCCTCCGCGTCGCTGTCTCCGTTGAAGCCATCCCCTCAGGAACCGATCTCAGCCCACATGGTCCGTCAGCCGGATGCGCTCCGGCACGATATGCCGCTGATGGAAGACGCATTTGAGGGGTGCGTAGCCGTAAAAAAGGCGGGATTCGTCACGCCGGAGTGACGGGGCATCAGTGCGCTCCCTTAGCAAGAACGGCGCGGTTTGTGCTTTATTTTTGGGGTTGGCGCTGGCCCGGACAGCGTTGGAAGGCAGGGATTTGAAGGGTATCCAGCCCATTTGGACTGGCTGCGCCTGGGGGACTGAAAATCTTTGAAAATAGTTCTTGCATACGGCGTGATGGATCGGTAGTTTGGCCGCCCTTTCACGGGAACCGTTGTTGCGGAAACGTGACGATGATTTATCAGTGAATGGCTTGACAGGCGGTGGAAGTGCGGGTAGATAGTTGTTGCTTGCGAGGGGATGTAGCGGCAGTACGGATGGTTCTTTAGGAGTTTGACAAGAAACTCGGATCTCGACGACGGGGCTTTTTGTCGCCTGAAACCGGCGGCAATCCGCGGTTAGACATCAGTGTTCAGCCCGACGGCTGAAGATTGATTATCTGAAAGCAGATTGCGCGCAACCCGAAGAGATTCGGGGTGCGTGCGTTCTTTGAAAATTGAAAAGTGCGATACGTGAGAGCCCACGTTCCCTGACGCAGGTCGGGGGACTTTGAGTAATATGAAGTAACACAGCCAGGCTCGGTTAGCCCCGACTGGTTGCCCTCGGAGCAATTCGGGGGTGAACTCACGTGGAATCGGTCGGATCAGCGATGGCCCTCGAAAGGGGACATGGCGAGCCTCGGAGCAATTCGGGGCAGGTCTGGTTGATTATTTTACGGAGAGTTTGATTCTGGCTCAGAACGAACGCTGGCGGCGTGGATAAGACATGCAAGTCGAACGAGAATTCATTTATAGCAATATGAGTGAATTTTAGTGGCGAAAGGGTGCGTAACACGTAGCTATCTACCTCGAAGTGGGGGATATCTCCGAGAAATCGGAGTTAATACCGCATGTGACTGCAAGGTCAAAGCTGGGGATCGTAAGACCTGGCGCTTTGAGATGAGGCTGCGGCCTATCAGGTAGTTGGCGGGGTAATGGCCCACCAAGCCTAAGACGGGTAGCTGGTCTGAGAGGACGACCAGCCACACTGGAACTGAGACACGGTCCAGACACCTACGGGTGGCAGCAGTCGAGGATTTTTCTCAATGGGGGAAACCCTGAAGGAGCGACGCCGCGTGAGGGATGAAGGTCTTCGGATTGTAAACCTCTGTCATCTGGGAACAATGTGATCTACCCAACACGTGGATTATTGATAGTACCGGAAGAGGAAGCCGTGGCTAACTCTGTGCCAGCAGCCGCGGTAATACAGAGACGGCGAGCGTTGTTCGGATTCATTGGGCGTAAAGGGTGCGCAGGCGGTTCGTTAAGTCGGATGTGAAATCTCACAGCCTAACTGTGATAGGTCATTCGAAACTGGCGGACTCGAGGACTGGAGAGGAGACTGGAATAGTCGGTGTAGCGGTGAAATGCGTAGAGATCGACTAGAACACCGGTGGCGAAGGCGGGTCTCTGGACAGTTCCTGACGCTCAGGCACGAAAGCCAGGGGAGCAAACGGGATTAGATACCCCGGTAGTCCTGGCCCTAAACGGTGTTCACTTGGTGTGGGGGGAGTCGACCCCCTCCGTGCCGAAGCTAACGCGATAAGTGAACCGCCTGGGAAGTACGACCGCAAGGTTAAAACTCAAAGAAATTGACGGGGGCCCGCACAAGCGGTGGAGCATGTGGCTTAATTCGATGCAACGCGAAGAACCTTACCTGGCCTTGACATGCTGGTGGTAGAAGCCTGAAAGGGCGACGACTCATCGTAAGATGAGAGCCAGCACAGGTGCTGCATGGTTGTCGTCAGCTCGTGTCGTGAGATGTTGGCTTAAGTGCCGCAACGAGCGCAACCCTTGTGTTTAGTTGCCCGCGCAAGCGGGATCTCTAAACAGACTGCCTCGCTTTAAACGAGGAGGAAGGTGGGGATGACGTCAAATCAGTATGGCCCTTACGGCCAGGGCTGCACACGTGCTACAATGCATGGTACAGAGGGACGCAAGACCGCGAGGTGGAGCAAATCCCACAAAACCATGCCCAGTTCAGATTGAAGGCTGCAACTCGCCTTCATGAAGCCGGAATCGCTAGTAATGGCGCATCAGCTACGGCGCCGTGAATACGTTCCCGGGCCTTGTACACACCGCCCGTCACATCATGGAAGCTGTCTGCACCCGAAGTCGCCGTGTTAACCGCAAGGAGACAGGCGCCGAAGGTATGGACAGTGACTGGGATGAAGTCGTAACAAGGTAGCCGTAGGGGAACCTGCGGCTGGATCACCTCCTTTCTAAGGAGACCTTGATTCGGGACTTCGGTCTCGGATCGGATCCTAGGTCGAATCCCGGCGAAAGTCGGGAAGCTTGATCGTATCGCACTTTTTCAGTTTTTGAGGAGCACCTGTTCTTTATCAACGTGAGTACTGGAGAGAAAAGCCTTCTGGGGCGGAGCGCAGCCCGGCGAAGCCCTGCGGGGCCGTAGCTCAGCTGGGAGAGCGCCTGCTTTGCAAGCAGGAGGTCACGAGTTCGATCCTCGTCGGCTCCACCAGTTCCGGCGCGCCGCGCCGCGTGGGCGCGTAGCTCAGCTGGTTAGAGCATGCGCTTGATAAGCGCAGGGTCATAGGTTCGAATCCTATCGCGCCCACCAGTTTTCACCGCGAGACAATTTCCGTCCCGCACAGGCGGGATGGATGTTCTTTGACAATTGCATACAGTGTAGTGGGTAAAAACTACAATAATGCTGAGAATATGTCAGTCTGGAACTCAAAGTTGAGAACCGGACGGATAGTTTGTGATCAAGCTACTAAGAGCGCAGGGCGGATGCCTTGGCGACGATAGGCGATGAAGGACGTAGTAAGTTGCGATAAGCCACGGGGAGCGGCAAGCACGCGTTGATCCGTGGATGTCCGAATGGGAGAACCCATCCAGAGTAATATCTGGATACAGTGGTCCGAATACAATAGGACCATATGAGCCAGACCCGGTGAAGTGAAACATCTCAGTAACCGGAGGAAAAGAAAGAGCACATCGATTCCCTGAGTAGTGGCGAGCGAAACGGGAACAGCCTAAACCGAGGTACTTGTACTTCGGGGTTGCGGGACCTCAATGTGGTACGCGGAGAGTTAGCCGAAGTCCGTGGAAACGGACCCCATAGGGTGTGATAGGCACGTAAGCGAAAACTCAAGGCGACCTAGAGGTATCCCAAGTAAGACGGCACACGTGAAACGTTGTCTGAATCCGCGCCGACCACGGCGCAAGGCTAAATACTCATCGTCGACCGATAGTGAACTAGTACCGTGAGGGAAAGGTGAAAAGAACCCCTTTGAGGGGAGTAAAAAGAACCTGAAACCCTGTGCTTACAAAGTGTCATAGTCCCAACGCAAGTCGGGATGATGGCCTGCCTTTTGCATAATGAGTCTGCGAGTTATTGTCAGTGGCAAGGCTAACCCCGGTCAGACGGGGGCAGCCGCAGCGAAAGCGAGTCTGAACAGGGCGACCAGTTGCTGGCAATAGACCCGAAGCGGAGGTGATCTACGCATGGTCAGGGTGAAATCTGGGTAACACCAGATGGAGGCCCGAACGCGTGAATGTTGAAAAATTCTGCGATGAACTGTGCGTAGGAGCGAAAGACTAAACAAACCCCGTCATAGCTGGTTCTCCCCGAAATATATTGAGGTATAGCGTCCGGCCACTAGCGCGCGGAGGTAGAGCACTGGATGGGATAGGAGCCTTACCGGGCTACCGAATCCAACCAAACTCCGAATACCGCGTTGCACTACCCGGGCAGTCAGACGGTGGGGGATAAGCTTCATCGTCGAGAGTGAAACATAAACAGACTATCAGCTAAGGTGCCCAAACTACGTTTAGTGGAAAGGATGTGAGGTTGCTAAGACAGTGAGGATGTTGGCTTAGAGGCAGCCACCATTTAAACAGTGCGTAACAGCTGACTCATCGAGCGATCTCGCGCCGAAAATGATTGGCGATCAAACGTAGTACCGAAGCTATGGATTCGTCCCGCATTCGTGCGGGATGAGTGGTAGGGGAGCGTTCCAAGCGCATCGAAGGTGGAAGGTGACTGAAACTGGAGTGCTTGGAAGTGAGAATGCAGACACGAGTAGCGATAAAGTCGGTTAAATTCCGACTCGCCGTAAACCCAAGGTTTCCTGGGGAAGGTTCGTCCGCCCAGGGTTAGTCGGGACCTAAGTCGAGGCCGTAAGGCGTAGATGATGGACAGACGGTTAATATTCCGTCACCACCTTGGTTTAAGCTGTCAGGAACCCAGAAGGGAATGCGAGCCACCGATTGAAAGTGGTGGTCAATACCGCCGGAAGGCGGCGTTGGACGTGGCGACTACGGTCAAAGCGGATTCGTTAATACCACGCTGGCGAGAAAAGCCTGGCAGTGTTCACCAGGGTGCCCGTACCGTAATCCGACACAGGTGGGTGAGATGAGTATTCTCAGGCGCGCGAGTGAAATCTCTCTAAGGAACTCGGCACATTAGCCCCGTAACTTCGGAAGAAGGGGCGCCCCGGACGGTCAGATTATATCAAAGCCGGCTGGGGCCGCAGTGAAAGGCGCTCTGCGACTGTTTAACAAAAACACAGCTCTGTGCGAACTCGCAAGAGACGGTATACAGAGTGACAAGTGACCAATGCGGAAAGATTAAGGCAAGGGGTCAGCCCGTAAGGGCGAAGCTCTGAACTTAAGTCCCCGTGAATGTCGGCCGTAACTATAACGGTCCTAAGGTAGCGAAATTCCTTGTCGGGTAAGTTCCGACCTGCACGAATCTTGTAACGAAAGAGCGACTGTCTCGGAGAGAGGCTCGGCGAAACTGTAGTTGCGGTGAAGATGCCGCATACCCGCAGTAGGACGGAAAGACCCCGTGCACCTTTACTGTAAGCTGATATTGGACTTTGATGTGTGATACGTAGCGTAGGTGGGACCCTTCGAAACCGGGCTCTCGGGCCCGGTGGAGGGAACAATGAAACACCACTTTTCGCTCATTAAGGTTCTAACCACGCGCCGTCAACCGGCCGCGGGACCGTGTCAGCGGGTCAGTTTGACTGGGGCGGTTTCCTCCCAAAGAGTAACGGAGGAGTGCGACGCTTGGCTCAACCTGGTTGGCAATCAGGTGTTGAGGATATGGCTACAAGCCAGGCTCACTGTGAGACCTACAAGTCGAGCAGACGCGAAAGCGGGTCCAAGTGATCCGGTGGTTGAATGTGGAATCGCCATCGCTCATCGGACAAAAGGTACGCCGGGGATAACAGGCTTATCGGTTCCAAGAGTTCACATCGACGAACCGGTTTGGCACCTCGATGTCGGCTCATCGCATCCTGGGGCTGGAGAAGGTCCCAAGGGTCCGGCTGTTCGCCGGTTAAAGCGGTACGCGAGCTGGGTTCAGAACGTCGTGAGACAGTTCGGTCCTTATCCACTGTGGGCGCAGCAGACGTGAGGGATTTGTTCCTTAGTACGAGAGGACCGGGAACAACGCACCTCCAGTATGCCGGTTATTCTGTCAAGAGTAGCGCCGGGTAGCTGTGTGCGGAAACGATAAGCGCTGAAAGCATCTAAGCGCCAAGCGCCTCCCAAGATTACGTCTGACGGTCGCAAGACCCTAAAGGCTCGGGGAAGACTACCCCGTCGATAGGCCGGGTGTGTAAACGTGGCAACACGTGAGCTGACCGGTACTAATCAGCCGTGAGGCTTGATCACTTAAATTTTCAAGCGCAACGTCTTCCGCGTCAGGACAGCCACAAGCTGGACTGATGGCGGAAGGCCGAGAGCTTGAAGAAAGTGATTTAACAAACCTCAGCCGTTGTAGCCCCGCTTGCTGTATGCAATTATCAGAGAACATTGTTCTTTATAGATAGAAGTTGTCGGTAGTTGGCCCTCCGAGCCGCTGTGGCGGACGGCGGGACGTCGATCGCCGACGGCTTCGAAGATTTCCCGGTGGTCTTGCCGCAGTGGTCCCACCCGTTCCCATTCCGAACACGGCCGTGAAACGCTGCAGGGCCGATGGTAGTGCCTGTATAGCTTGCGCGAGAGTAGGTCGCTGCCGGGGTAATTTCACAAAAGCCCGCATTCAGAAATGAGTGCGGGCTTTTTGTTTCTTTCTGCGAGCGACGCAAGACTTGAGTTTGGGTTTCACATGCGATACCATTGCTCCGGAATGAAGGAAATCACCCTCACCATCGAGCGGGACGAAGACAGCGGCTGGTTCGTGGCTCATTGGGACGGGCCCAACGGCAGCGGGGGTATCACGACGCAGGGCAAAGATCTCGGCGAGCTGGAAGCGAATGTACGCGAAGCCGTCGTCTGCCACTTCGGGAAACGGAAAGCCCCACGCACGATCCGCCTTCATTTCGTCAAAGACGCCGTGCTCGAAAGCGCGTGAAGCTGCCACGCGACATCTCCGGGCCAGAGGTGGTGAAGGCGTTGCGGCGGTTGGGATTCGAAGTCGCCCGCCAGGAAGGCTCTCACATTCGCATGACCAAAGGCGGCTGCCACGTCACCATCCCCAATCACAGGGTTCTGCTTCCCAAGACGCTTCAAAGCATCCTCAAGCAAGCTAATATCACTCGCGAGGAATTCCGTGACGCCTTATGAGCGTTCTTGCGCGAGAGTAGGTCGCTGCCGGGGTAATTTAACGGAAAGCCCGCATTCAGAAATGAATGCGGGCTTTTTACTTTCGCAGGAAAATTGTTGTTGACTACATAGTTATTGTGTGGTAAACACATAATGAACAGTCCCGTTGAAGGGTAGGCGGAAGCCAACCAGAGGGACTGAAGAGAAAGATGAAGAGAAAGGGACTGAGAGATCCGTCTCGTTGACGTCCCTGAGAATCGACTCGAACGAGGAATCCGTTCCTGATGACGAGTCAGTTCCTAAGGCTCGGGTTTGAAAAACCGATAAACGAAAGGCTGACCCGAGTCCGTGCCCTTAGGAATGCGCGGGAGGAGCATGGAATACGTGCAATTGTGAGTGACATGAACTGTAACAAGCGTTCTGTAAGTTTCTCGGTGGGTCGTGCGCGGATGGTTCACCAGGGACTGACAGTTGCAAAATTGGAGACGAAGAATGATTAAGCGTTCTTTCGTATTCGGTTTGCTACTGCCGGTCTTCTCTCCAGCAATGGATGAGGAGACCGGTCGTGGGCAAAACTGAGAATCGAGATGTTCCTCATGTACCCGATTCGGGTTTCGAACGAAAGTATTTGGACAGGCTTCGGAGTTACGGAGGCCTGCGGGAGATCCCGCCAGATGTGTCGCCGCCGAACAAAGCAGTCATTGTTATTGCCAGCTCATGTCTAACCGCAATCTGTGTTTTGGGTGCGGTAAAAGCACCGTGGTACGCGTTCGTGTGCGTGGTGTTCCTGTCGATCACCTATTGCACGTTCGCTGTCTGGCGTGAGAAAAATGTCAAAAAGCAACATACTGACTCCTCCTGAAAAAGTTCGACTGAATCTTGAACTTTCCAAGCAAGTTTATGAACAAATGCAGACGCTTCAAAAACGAAGCGATGCGACGTTGCTGACTGAAGTCATTCGACGCGCCCTCGCATTGTACGACGTGATCACCGAGCACGTCTCAAGTGGCGGTCGAATCATTCTCCGTCACAAGAACGGTGACGACGAGAACGTAAGGCTGGTGTGAATTGTCTCCTGCCGTAAAAACGTTCGGGCCTTGGCATGATATATCGCTAAGCGACATATCATGAGTTGTGGTACGGGGGCGTGGTGAATTGCGATTGGAGTGGGGCCACGAAAAGGGACGGGCCGTCGGTGGAGAGTGAATGCGGTGTTACGGGTGGAGAACGCGATCCATTGCCTCGGAGAACTGACGCCATTTCTGTTTGCGGACACGGAGTTCGGCCAGGCCTTTGGCGGTGATCGTGTAGTTCCGGCGCTCGCGCGACTTGCCGGCTTTCAGCAAACGCGACGTGACCAGGCCACGTTGTTCCATTGCCGCCAGAAGCGGGTAGAGCCGTCCGAATGCGACTTGGAAGTAGTGCTGCGATCGGGTCGCCAATTCCTTGCGGATCTGGTAGCCATGTTGTGGTTGCCGGGCCAACAACGCCAGCACCAGCGTCTCGGCATTTCCGTGCAACATTGTGCGTTCGAGCATTCCCATGGCGTGCGATGATATGTCGTTAAGCGATATATCATCAAACCGCTTATCCAGTCAATTTCAACGGGCCATGAATGGAGAGACAATAGCGATGAGCGTGGGAGAACGGGGAAGAAGTCAGGCCAGCAAAACCCGATTCGGCTCACCAGAAGACTGTCCCACAACAAGGCGGATTACGGCACGGTGGACTTGGTGAGCTTGACGAGCGTCTTCCACATCTGGTCGGGCTTGTCGCAGTCGAGCAATTCCTTGCGGGCATCGGTCGAATCGAAGGTGCGGACCAGCCCGGCCAGCAATCGCAGGTAAAATGCGGTAGCGGGCGTCGGGATCACGATAAAGAAGAAAATCTTGCTCAAATGTTCGTCGGTCGCGCCGAATCGGATGCCTTTCTCTTTCATGCCGACGGCAAAGGTCAGGCCGCCGCCTTCCACGTCGCGCACGTGGGGGAACGCGAGTCCGTGTTCCACAGCGGTGCTGACAATCGCTTCCCGGCGCAGGGCGAGCTCGGTCACGGTCGCGGGTTCCTCGACAAACCCGCCATCGCCGAGCAACTTCGCCAGTTCGCCGATGACCTCTTCGCGCGTCGTCGCGGCCATCTTGGGCGCCATCAGGCTCGGCGCGGAGAAACGCGCGATGCCAACTTCCACGGGCCGTTTGGTGTCGAGTTTCTTCTTCGGCTGGCGGGCCACCGTGTCGGGGAAGAACAGGAACCGGCCGCAATGCGGGCAATACTGCAATTGGTCGCCGGCCTTGGCGGCATTCACCACCGCGATGGGCACGGCCAAGCCGCACCGCGAGCAATTTCCGTTCGCGAGCGGGACCACCGCCAGCGGGTAATGTTTCTGGAGGCGGTCGTAGCGTTCGGCCACTTCGGGCGGCAACTGGGCGCGGATCTCGGTGATGGATTTTTCCAACAGCCCGAGCGGCATTTGCGAATTGGACGCCTTTTGTTCTTCCTTGGCGAAGTTGAGTTCCTGCAACTGGATCAATTGATTCAAGATATTATTCATGGATGGACTGGCTTGTCGGACAATCACGACTGACTGTAAGACCTTTGCCCCCCGATGCCAATGAAAAACTTTCGCGCAGGGCGAGGAATGGCTTCCCCTCCAGGCCGCGGCGAGGTATCATGTCCGGCGTGACTGAGGCGCAGAAAGAGCCCGGCAAATTTGTGCTCGGGGACACGCCGCGTGTTGTCGGCAGCGTTTCGCAAGAGGGCACGCTGGCACGGTTGGCGGCCCGCGCCGAGCGCGATTGCGATATTGTCGAGGTGCGCGTCGACCTGATCGGGCCGTACGCGCCGCATTCCCCCCATGCGGAGCCGGTCTGGCTCGAGCACGCACAAGCCATCGAAGCGCGCGGCCTGCCGGTGGTGGTGACCGTTCGTCTCGCGACCGAGGGCGGGGAATGGAAGCAACCGGATGAATTGCGCCTGCCGCTGTTCGAGGAAGCGATGCGGCATCTCGCGGCGGCGGACATCGAATTGCGCAGCCCGATCCTCGAGCGGGTATCGGCCCTGGCTCGCAAGCACCAACGCGCGCTGATCGTGTCGCACCACGACTTCGGCCGGACACCGCCGCTGGAGGAACTGCGGGTGATCGTCGACAAGGCCTCCCGTTACGGCACGGTGGCCAAGATCGCCACGATGGTCAGGACCGAGGACGACCTCGCCATCTTGCGGGCGCTGCTCGCGGAGAAACGTCACACGCCGTTGTGCGTGCTCGGGATGGGCCCGCTGGGCC
The DNA here is from genome assembly GCA_963712025.1 of uncultured Verrucomicrobiae bacterium. Lineage (GTDB taxonomy): Bacteria > Verrucomicrobiota > Verrucomicrobiia > Palsa-1439 > Palsa-1439 > Palsa-1439. The sequence continues at coordinate 19,940 of CAVQGJ010000010.1, forward strand.
CGCAAACGCGCATCGATTTCCCGAAGCTCGGGTCGTGTCTGACGTACGGTTACCTCGATACCTCCATCGCGCCCGGTCAGGTGTCCGCGCGCGAGTTGATGCGGCTGTTGCACGGTTGACGACAGGTCAGGCGGACAGTCGCGCCAACCGCTATTCTGGACAGGGCATCATTTTTCGGCAAACGCTTCGTCGCGCCATCGTAAGGCGTCGAAATAAAGCTCATCGAGAGGGCATACGCTGGGACAGTATTCTGTGTGATTTGGTGCGCCAAGATCGTCAAAGCATGGTGTGCTCTGGCGACTTCTCCGAGTTGAATCGCGGAGTCCTTCAAGAAAGCGTCGCACGTCCTTTTCTAGCTGCGGATTCTCAGGCGACTTGTACTGTTTGATAACGTACGTGCGAGCGGTAAAACTCTCCAGAATCCGTCTTGCTGCAGTGGATTCTTGGCATGATTTGCCGAGTTCCGAGCGTTTGCCACGATGGATGTCGGCGTCTTCGGTCACGCAAACGTACTTCATATTTGAGCTCACACGAATCGCTAGACCCCAGAAGGTCACCATCGTGTGGCGAGAGTGAAAGGAAACCTTGCAGCTGATCACTGCCAGCACGCGCCAATCAGTGCCATTCTTGTAGATCACAAACAGGTCAGAGTCAGGGTAGTCTTCAATTTGCCGCTGATCGCAGGGGCGTTTGACCGGCAGTTTGCTGTAATCGATTACCTGTTTCGCCAGTGACGCCCCCAAAACGGCGCTTAACGATTGGTCATTGCCACGGACAATGTAGATCTTGTGCTCGTTGAGTAAGAGGTTGAGAATCTTCGCAACAGTGGTCTCTAAATCCTTGCCGGCTTGCGCGCGCGCCGCTTGAGCTGCCGGATAATCCATCATGCGGCTTTCGGCTTTCGTTTGAGACCGTACTTGGGACCTGTCTGGGCCACCTGAAGTGCTCCGTCGGCCTGTTTTGTGGTCAGTATCAGTTGGCCGGTGACCGCGTCGACGCGTTGGCGCGCAATTTCACAGTACTTCTGCGACAAGTCGAGATGCACGAAATGTCGCTGGGTTTTCGCGGCGACCGCCGCCACCGTGCCGATCCCCCCGAACGGATCGAGCACAACATTTCCTCGGTAACTATAGAACTTAACCAGTCGGTAGATAAGCTCTTCGGGAAAGGGCGCGGGGTGGCCTTCCTTTGCAGTCGGCGCTTGTCTGCCGCGGCGCGGTGGATAAAGGCTGTTTAAGAATGGCTGGCGACCACGTGTCTCTGGAGAGATCTGCCAAAAACCATCTGAAAACTTGATAAATTCGTCACCCCGAATGTCAGCTTCCAGTTTGTCGCCTTCGAGCGTCCACGAGCCCTTGGAAAAGACGAGCACGTATTCCCAACTGGGAATGATATGCGGATTGCGCGGGCTTTTCCATGAACCCCAAGCCGTGCGGCGGCGCATGGTCTGTTTGTACCAGATGATTTCCGTTCGCATGATAAATCCCAGACTTCGGAGATCTCGTGCCATGTCGTAGTGAATCGGACGAAAATCCTTGATGCTTGTCGGCGCAATGTTCAGACAAAAGCGACCGCCATTCACCAAGACCCGGTGCAACTCATTCCAAACGGGCATCAACCACGCAAGATACTCTTCATACGGCATTTTGTCGTGATGTGAGTCGTATGCGAGACCGACATTGTAGGGCGGTGATGTAATCGCCAGATGCGCGGATTCTGTTGGAAGAGCGCGGAGCACGGACTGCGAATCGCCACAGATGATGCTGTCTTTCCACCATTCGCCGTCCGTTGCGGCCGAGGGGAAATGGATCAACGATGTATATTTTCTTGCCACGGCGTATGCTTATATCGAAACAAACGGCCAAATGCAATCTCGTCCCGCAGCCGGTTCGCTCTGACGAGGAAAGAGTAAATCCTTTCCGTTTATCGTATGATGAAAAACCGCGGTCGGAAGCACAACAATTCGATGGAAGTATGAAAGGAGCCATGCACGCACTCCGGAAACTCAAAGACCAGGCCCGCCAAGTTGCCGTTGCCCGTGGACACAAATTGGGTTGGTTCACTACCCATTCGATGAATGACGAAGTTGCCCGAGCAGAATGTGGTGAATGTGGATGTGCCGTTTCAGTGTGTACCAATCCACCCACGGGTGTAGAGATCGCAGGTGACGCGCTGACGAAGGACTGCGGAAGGAAGCTCCGTAAGAGCTCTCGCTTGCGAAAGAGTAGATAGACTGTGCGGGTCGCTGTCTTCAACACCTTGCTCGCCGGAAGAGGAATCTGTTGGTACAATCAACCACGATGAAGAACCTGGTGCTGGTGGGATTTATGGGAAGCGGCAAGACGGAGGCGGGCAAACTCGCCGCCGCGCGGCTCGGGATGAAATTCGTGGACATGGATGAGATTATCGAGCGGCGCCATAACGAGACGGTCTCGCACATTTTCGAGACGAAGGGTGAAGCGTTCTTCCGTCAGCGGGAACGGGCGCTGGTTCGGGAACTGGCTGCGGAAAAAGACCGGGTCATCGCGACCGGCGGCGGCATCGTTCTGGATGGGAACAATCTTCGGGATTTCGGCCGCACGGGTGTGGTCATTTGTTGTTGGGTGGACGCGGGCGTCGCCCATGAGCGAACCAAGCACGCGAAGCACCGCCCGTTGCTGGAAGCCGATGGCGACCGCCGCACCCAGGTCGAGAAGCTGTTGCGCGACCGCGAACTGCTGTACAAAGCGATTCCGCTGCGAATCGACACCTCGGCGATGACCGTGGAGCACCAGGCCGATGAAATCGTCCGCGTTTACAAGCAGCAAACGGGATTGTAACGGCCCACCCCGACACCGAAGTCGGGGTAAACTCGCGGAGCAAATCAAGGAGAAGGCCCGGGCGACCGGTTTCGATCTCGTCGGGATTGCGAACGCACAGGCGCCCGCATGCGCAGGTATTCCAGCAGTGGCTTGCGTCGGGGTTTCACGGCGAGATGGGCTACATGGCCAAGAACGCGGAGAAACGCGTTGATCCATCCAGGATTCTGGCCGATGTGCGGTCCGTGGTGGTGGTCGGGCTGAATTATAATACGGAGGCGCCGCGTCAGGGGACGCGGCTTACAACGACTCGAATTGCTCGATACGCGTGGGGCGCGCGCGACTACCACGATGTGATGTCCGAAAAGCTCGAGCAACTCGCGGCGGCCATTGATGAATGCGGCGGACCGGGCACGCAGTCGCTCTGGTACGTGGACACCGGGCCGATTCTCGAACGGGACCTGGCGCAACGGGCGGGGATCGGATTCATTGGCAAGCACACGAACCTCATCAGCCGGCGGCTGGGCAATTGGATTTTCGTGGGCGAGGTGTTGACGACGCTCGAATTGCCGGCGGACGAGCCCGAGCGCGACTACTGCGGCACATGCCAGCGCTGCATCGACGTGTGCCCGACGCGGGCGATCATCGCGCCGTACCAACTCGACGCGCGGCTGTGCATCAGCTATCTGACGATCGAGTTGAAGGGCGCGATTCCCGTCGAGTTGCGGCCGCTCATCGGCGACCACGTGTTCGGCTGCGACGATTGCCTCGAAGTGTGTCCGTGGAACCGGTTCGCGAAGCTCTCGCCCGCGCGCGAGTTTCAACGCCGCGAGATGCCGCCACTGATCGAGTTTCTTTCGTGGGACGAACAGCAGTTTCGCGATTTCTTCCGTGGTACCCCGATCTTCCGCATCAAGCGTCGCGGTTTCCTCCGCAACGTTTGTGTCGTGCTCGGCAACACCGGCGACGCCTCCGCGCTGCCCGCGCTGGAGCGGGCGTTGGCCGACCCCGAACCGCTGGTGCGCGAGCACGCGGCGTGGGCCATTGACCAGATTCAGACCCGCTGTTTGGGCATAAAGTCTGCTGTTTAATGGTTGTTTTTGGGGGGGGCAAACCGATGTTGATCGTTTATGGCCTAACCATATTTACCGGCGCCGCGCTGCTATTTGTCGTGCAGCCGATGGTCGGGCGAATGGTGCTGCCGTTGTTGGGCGGTTCGCCCGCGGTGTGGAACACGGCGATGGTGTTCTACCAGGCCGTGCTGCTGGCCGGATACGCCTACGCGCATTTCACGACCCGATGGCTGGGCGTGCGCCGCCAGGCCGCGCTCCACGCCGTGCTGCTGTTGCTACCGTTCCTGGCGATGCCAGTGGTGATCCCGCACGGTTGGGCGCCACCCACGACGCATAATCCGATTCCGTGGCTGCTGGCGGTGCTGGCGGTGACGGTCGGCATGCCGTTCTTCGTCGTGTCGGCCACAAGCCCGCTGTTGCAACGCTGGTTTTCCGCGAGCGGACATCGCGACGCAGCCGACCCGTACTTTCTGTATGCGGCGAGCAACCTCGGCAGCTTGCTCGCGCTGGTGGGATATCCCGCGTTGATCGAACCGCACCTGCGATTGAGCCAACAGAGCCAGTGGTGGACGGTCGGGTACGATCTGCTGGCGGGCCTGACGGCGGTGTGCGGACTGTGGATCACGCATCAACTGCGGATTTCTGGCGTGGCGGAATCTTCTTCCGCGGGGGCGTCGGCGGTGGTCTCGCTCGAAAAGCTGACGGCGCGTCGCCGGTGGCGGTGGGTAGTGCTGGCGTTCGTGCCGTGCAGCCTGATGTTGAGCGTGACGACGTACATCACATCGGAGGTCGCGCCGATCCCGTTGTTGTGGGTGATTCCGTTGGGGATCTACCTGCTGGCGTTCGTTCTCGTGTTTGCCCGGCGACGAGTGCTGCCGCGTCGGTGGATGGTGGGCGCATTGCCGGTGGCGGTGGCGGCGGTGGTGGCCACGCTGATCGCGCGGCTGGTGCACCCGATTGGGGTGTTGATCGGGCTGCATCTGGCGTGTTTGTTCATCGTCTCGATGGTGTGCCTCGGCCAACTGGCGGATGACCGTCCCTCCACGGCGCACCTGACGGAATTTTACTTGTGGCTCTCGGTGGGCGGCGTGCTCGGCGGGATGTTCAACGCCATGCTGGCGCCGGCGATTTTTTCGACCGTGGTGGAATATCCACTGACGCTCGTGCTGGCGTGCGCGCTGATGCCGAATTGGACCACCGGGCCGGTGACGCGGCGGCAGCGCATCTTCGATGTCGCGTTGCCGCTGATCATCGGGCTGTTCGCGGCGAATCTCTTGGGAGTGTTGCGCGGGGGAACGACATGGCCGATATCCGTCACGATGGCGGTGATGTACGGCGTGCCAACGGCGTTATGCCTGTTGTTTGCGCGGCGCCCGTTGCGGTTTGCGCTGGCATTGGCGGGCGTGCTCGTGGCCTGCGCGTTCGTGCCGGGGTACGTGGACCGGACGCTGATGGTCGAACGCAACTTTTTCGGTATCCATCGCATCAGCCTGGACCCGGCGGGTCGGTATCATTGGTTGATGCACGGGAACACGATCCACGGCATTCAACACGTCGACTGGCGCGAGCGCGACGAGCCATTGGCCTATTTCACGCCGCGGGGACCGTTCGGGCAGGCGTTCGCGACACTGGACGATTCGCTGAAGAGGCGCGTGGGCGTGATCGGGCTCGGTGCGGGCTCGCTGGCGGGGTACGGCCGGCGTGGCGAGCGATGGACGTTCTACGAGATCGATCCCGCAGTGGAAGAGATCGCGCGGGACCCGCGGTACTTTACTTTTTTGCATGATTGCCCGGCGGACGTGGACGTCGTGATGGGCGACGCGCGGCTGTCGTTGCAGCAGACGGCGGACGGTCAATATGGGGTGCTGGTGCTGGACGCGTACACGTCGGATACGATCCCGCTGCATTTGATCACGCAAGAGGCGTTGGCGCTGTATTTGCGCAAGCTCGCGCCGGACGGCGTGCTGATTTTCCACATCTCGAACCGCCATCTGCGGCTGGAGCGCGTGCTCGGCGTGCTGGCGCAGAACGCGGGCCTGGCATGCGTGATCCAGAACGAATCGGGCGGCGGCGAAGCGGAATTGCTGGCGACGGGAAAGATTTCGTCGAAGTGGGTGGTCATGGCGCGGCGCCCGGAGACACTGGCGGGATTGACCCGAGACCCGCGCTGGCAACGTCCGCCATCCCATCTCCAAGCGCGGCTGTGGACCGACGACTACGCGAGCGTGTTCAGCGTGTTCATCTGGCGGTGAACGGGCGCGCTGGGGCCGAAGACCGTCGGCCAGACCTTTACAGTGTCGTCCTCTTTCCGTAGTCTGTCGGCAGGTTCCTCACGAATGAACTCTTGTCGGAGACACTCATGGCCGGTCGCGCTCGCGTGGGTCGGGCTGCTGGGACTGGCGGCGGCGTTGCGGCTGTACCATCTGCCCGGGTTTGTGGTCAACAATGACGAAGGCCACTGGCTGTTGTACGCGCTGGACAAGCAACTGCTGTTTGAGCCGCTGCGCAATTCGTATCCGCGTCCCGATCTGTTGTTTCCCTGCCTCGTTTCCGCGACGATCAAGGTGTTTGGGCCGAATGAACTCGCCCTGCGTCTGTGGCCGGCGGTGGTCGGATCGCTGTCGCTGATCCCCTTGGCCCGATTGATTTCGCGGATCACGAACGACCGCGTGGCCGGGCTGTTCGGGGCGGCGTTTCTCGCGGTGCTGCCGGTGCACGTGTATTTTTCGGTGGACGGAACTCCCGACACGATCGCGTTGTTTCTGGGCCTGTGGGCGTTGGTGTTCCTGATGCGCGCACGGGAAACGAAGTCGGTCGCGGATTTCGTCGGGATGGAAATTTTCCTGGCGCTGGCCCTGCTCACGAAGGCGACGGCGCTTTACGGCTGGGGATTCATGGCGGTAGCGGGATTGTTTTTGTTTGAGGACCGTCCGTCGCGGGGCCGGTTCTACAAATCGCTGGTGCTGGCGGCGGCGCCACTGTTGGCGGTGACGATCGCGATCATGGCGAGCAGCCGGACACTGAGTTTTTTTCGCGAGCCGGGGGTGACCGAGGCGTTCGGGTTTTCGCTCGACAGATTGTGGCTCGAATTTCGGTATCTGGGCGGTTTCTACGAAGCGCTATTGGTGGTGGCCGCCATCGGAGTCGTGAACGTGGCCCGGCGCGCGTCCCGGGGTTCGGCAACGGACCGTCGACTGCTGGTCTGGCTGTTGCCGGCGGCCAATCTGGCGGTGACGCCGATTTTCCGGGCCGGACGCGTCGAGATGTTGTGGCTGATTCCGAGCATGTGCCTGTTTGCGGCGGTGGCGGTCCGCTCGCTGCGCGGGGCATGGGCGTGGTGGTGCGCGGGCGCGGTGATGACCCTGCTGTTGGCGGGTTCGTTGTATGGCGTGCCGTTGCCGTATCCGGGCCGGGCACGGGCGGCGAACGATTATACGACGGCGGTGCTGGATCGACCGGGCGGATGGCCGTCGCGGGACGCGGCGCGGTGGGTGATGGCCCACACATCGCCTGAGGACAAGATCCTGTTCACGGGGTACACGTTTACCGACCCGCTGTTGCTGGAGTTGGACCGGTTTCGCGATGTGATTCCCAACGCCGGAGAGAACTGGGAGCTATTGCGTGATCCAGCCAATCGCGTCAAGTACGCCATCTTCACGCAGGACTATCGCGGCTACGCGCCGGCGCTGGCGCGGTACGCCGACACGCACTTTGCGCCGCCCGCCGGCGCGCGGTTTCCCGGTTACGGCATTTACGACTGCCAGAAGGGGGGCCGATTCGTCGCGTACGGGGATGCATACAACAGCGGCGCGAGTTACGTGCGGGCGGGGCTTGAGTTTCTGCGGCAACATCAGTTGGAGAGCGCCGTTGCGGTATTCGAGCGCGCGCGGGAGATCAATCCGACCGAACCGGTGACCGGCGTGAACCTGGCGATCTTGTACTTCGAATTGGTCCGTGACGCGGACGGCATCACGCAGTGCGAGGCGAATATTCGGTCCGGCATCGCGCCGGCGATCAGCTATGGCGTGTTGGGCCAAATCCGGGAACGGCAGGGCGATTTGGCGGCGGCGCAGGCCGCTTACGAGCAATCGCTGAGAATCGACCCACAAAACCAAATGACGGTACAGTTGCTGGCGGGTTTGAAAGCGCGGCGGGCATCACCGGATTCGCCCGCGAAGTGACAAAATAGGACGCGGGCTGGCATGAAAGGTGCCGATAAACTTTGACAGGCCCGGCGGTCACGATTACTGTGCCCGGGCCAATTATGAATCGAAGCTTCCGCAGTTTTTGTCGTGTGGGCGTCATTGCGCTGGTGGGAATCGGCGCGATGACGGGTCGCGCGGCATTTGCCGATACGAACCTGGTGACCGAGAAGTCCTGGGTGATCAATGGCACGGATGACCCGGCGACGAACGCGAGCAGCATCGCCGTGACGGTGAACGGCCACGCGATGGGCGCGTTTACCGAGTTGGCGTTTTCGTACAATATCCAGGGGACCAACGTGGTGCCGGTGGGCGTGGTCAAGGGAAGCGGGGAGATCCAGATGGCGGTGCCGTTCGGTCCATTTGGCGGATCGTTTTTCCTGACGAGCTATTGGGATTGCGATGCGGGATACGTGCCGGCGATGACGATCAGCAACCTGGACATCCGGTTGAAAGGCGGGAAGACGCCGGTGGTGGAGATGAAGGGGCAGATTTCCAATCCGGTGTCGATGTACGCGAAGGATTTCGAGTTGACGATGCTGGTGCCGCAGCCGCAGTTGATGGAGGCGGAAGTGAGCTACACGCTGACGGCGACGACGAATTTCTGCGTGGACGAGATCGTCCACACCAATCAGGATAATTTTCAGGTGGTGGGGATGGCGTCGAACTATCTGTCGCCGGAGATGAACGAGAGCGACAAAGCGCGAATCGTGGTAGTGACGAGCCATACGTGCGAGCTGGAGTTTTGCCAGACGGTGAGGAAATCGTTCTGTTACGCGCTGGCGAACGAGGACCGGTCGGTGATCACGAACCGGCCGCCGGGCTTGGGCCAGAACACGATCTGGTTGATGAACGACGGGTCGGCGAACAGCAGCGCGCCGACGCTGGCGGTGAAATTCATGAATCCGGCGAAAGGGGACATCCGTGCGCAAGGGCTGATGAACGCGTCGGCGGACCCGACGGCGGAGAACGTGAGTCTTTGGGGAAACTGGCGGGACGCAAAGGCGACGTATCGCATGAAGAAGAAGGTTACGAAGGTGCGGCTCATGTTGGAGGTCAGTTCGCCCGTGCCGTTGTCGTGCGATTATAATTACTAGCAGGTTGCTAAAGAAGTCGGATTGACGGGCCGGTTATACTGCGTGACGAACCGGGAGGGATTGGCATGCGTGGACAGATTGATCGGCAAGAGACGTTATTTGTGGTTGTTTCATTGGAGCAGCGGGTGCCTCCGAACCACCCGTTGCGGCCCATCAAGCGGCGCTGCGACGAACTGTTGGCGCAGATGAATCGGCAGTTGGAGCGCGCCTACAGTTCGCTGGGGCGGCCCTCCATCCCACCGGAGCAATTACTCAAGGCCCTGCTGCTGCAAGCCCTGTACTCGATCCGTAGCGAGATTGCCCTGATGGAGCATATCGAATTCAACCAGCTGTATCGGTGGTTTGTGGACTTGCCGCTGGAGCAACGGGCGTGGACGCCGGAAGTATTCAGCGTCAACCGCGAGCGGTTTGCCGAGCACGGGTTGGTGCAGGCGTTCTTCGATGCGCTGGTGCGACAAGCGATTCTGGAGGGGTACGTCAGCGACGAACACTTTACGGTGGACGGCACGCTGCTGCGCTCGTGGGCGAGCCTGAAGAGCGTTCAGCCCAAGGAGGCTGCGGCGCCGAGCCCACCGCCCGACGATCCGGGCAATCCGACAGTGAACTTTCATGGACAGCGTCGCCGCAATGACACGCACCAAAGTACGACCGATCCCCAAGCCCGCTTGGCGCGCAAAGGCTTGGGCAAGGAGGCGCAGTTATGCCACAGCGCGCACGTGTTGATGGAAAACCGTCACGGTCTGTGCGTCGGCGCCGCCGTGGATGCCGCCGACGGCCACGCCGAGCGGCGGCAAGCGCGGGCGTTGGTGCAACGAGCCAAACGCCGCCAGCAACTGCATCCGCGCACGTTGGGTCTGGATGGCGGGTACCAAGATGGCCAGTTTCTGGCCCGCTTGGAGCGCAGCGGGATCGAACCGCACGTGCCGATTCGCTGCGGACGCATCGTGGTGCGGGATGCGGCGGGACGGGCCCGCCACCGGGCGCGGCAGCGGATGCACACGGCGCGCTACCGGGTTAGCCAACGTATTCGCAAACGGGTCGAAGAAATCTTCGGCTGGTGCAAGACGGTGGGTCGGCTGGCACGAACCCGCTTTGTCGGTCGATGGAAGATTGCCCAAGAGGTACTGGTGACGCTCAGCGCGTACAACTTGGTGCGCTTGGCGCGACTGGAAGTCCGTTCATGAGCCGTGACGTCCCGTCAACCGATCTCCACAACCGCCCCAGTCTCACGCCGCCACTGGGTAGGCCGTCCCACAAACCCGGTGCCTACCAAAACTCGATGTAACACCGACTTCTTTAGCAACCTGCTAGGGGGGACAGCTCCCGAGCGTGACCTTCTGCGTCACCATGAAACAGCGATTACTGGTCGAATTCGATCTACAGAGCAGGCGATGGTCGGCGGTGTTTCCCGAACTTCCGGGTTGCGCTTCGGCCGGCGACACGGAGGAAGAAGCCGTGCGCAACGCCAAGGAAGCATTGGGACTCTGGTTTGAACCCAAATGTACCAATGATTAGACCTGATCCCAGTTCGTTAAGACCTATGAAATACAGAATCGTTTTCTTGTCGTTGCTTTCGGCAGGATTGGCCTCACTATGTGCTTGCAGCTTGTGCAAACGCGATGGCTATAGAAACGACAAGAAGCAGACGGCAATCTCTGCTACGAATGAGATCGTTGCCATTGGCTATATCGGTTCGATAGATGAGGATACCCGCCATTTGGTTAAACGGCTCTTGGCGGCTCGGCGTATTGAAGTCAAGTTTTCCGGTTCCGTGGTCTATTATGTTCTCGTTGATAAGGATCAGTCTCAAGCCGCACAGGACATTCTCAAGGGAAGCGCGGATCTCAAAGGCAAGTGGATTAAGTATCTCGACCTAAGCGTGCCAGCCAATAGCAGGCGTGATGCCGGCTACGACGAGAAATAGTTCCGAATGCAGCTTCTCGCTACTTGCAGGCCGGCAAAGAGGGCCAGCGGGTTTCACTTACCATCCGAACGCCTCAACACACGGGCCGCCCACGTGAGTGGCGTTGCCACAACGTGGCTCACGCCACATCCAGTGCTGTCCCATCAACCTCGGGAATTCCGCCGCAATAGACTTAGGGTCAGGTCTCAACACAAAACATTTTGAATGTGCCAACCAATAACAGGCCCGATGCCGGCTACGACAATCAATAGTGCCGGACGCAGCTTCTCGCTACTTGCGGGCCGGCAACGCGTTAGAGTTCTTTTCCTTGTTTTCGCAAGCAGGGACGTTGACGCAACGGAACGGAGCGGCATCTCGTCCGACTCGGTTTGCCGCCACCCTCTGCGAGATGACTTCCAGCAACGGGTGATCTACGGGTCGGGGGGTTGGCGGGGTTTGTTGCGGAGGTTGGAGGACATGAATTGGCGGCGGAAGAGTTCGCGGTGGGTGCGTCGGGAGGCGCGTCGGACGAGAAACATGTCCGCGAGGGCGATGATGAGGGCGGCGAGGGTGAGCAGCGTGCACCACGTCCAGTAGAGGAGGAACCGCGGGCCTTGGAGTTGCGGGGCGAGGACGGTCGAGCCGAGGACGACCAGGAGCGCGCAGGCGGTGAGCAGGACCGCGCCGACGACGCGGAGCGCGATTTGCCAGCGGGGGAGGGGCAACTTATCGCGATTGAGTGCCATCATCTTGACTGCAAAGCGGTGACGCACCTTCGCTGCAACGAAGCAGCTACGGCTGCGCAGGCGAGTCGCCGCACTCCAAAAACGGCTCGGCGTTCACAGAGCGCCGCCACAGAACGGCGTTTGCGACGACGGAACTATACGATGACCTGCTCGGTCTGGGCATCGAAGAAATGGCATTTGCGCATATCGAACGCCATGTCGAGTTTCTGGCCCACGTCGGCTTTCTGGTGCGGGTTGACGCGGGCGACGAAGCTGTGTCGGCCGGTGTTGAGGTACAGATAGATTTCGGCGCCCATCGGTTCGACGACTTCGACGGTGGCGGCGGCGGTCTGGTCGGGATTGGCGAACGACGCGTGCTGCTGGTCCTGGATGTCCTCGGGACGCGAGCCGAACACGACGGGCTTGCCGTTGTAACCGCCCCCGGCGAGTTTCCGGGCCATATCGTCGTTGATGCGAATCTCGAATCCGTGCGCCCCGGCCGGGGCCTGCTCGATGAACCACAGGCCGCCCTGCTGTTGGACGATGGCGCCCTTGAAAAAATTCATCGGGGGCGAGCCGATGAAGCCCGCGACGAACATGTTCTTGGGTTTATCGTAGAGCGCGAGCGGGTCATCGACCTGCTGGATGACGCCGTCATTCATGACCACGATGCGGTCGCCCATGGTCATGGCTTCGACCTGGTCGTGGGTGACGTAGATCATGGTGGACTTGAGTCGGTCGTGGAGCTTGGAGATTTCCGCGCGCATCTGGACGCGCATTTTGGCGTCAAGATTCGAGAGCGGTTCGTCGAACAGGAAGGCTTTGGGTTTGCGGACGATGGCGCGGCCGACGGCGACGCGCTGGCGCTGGCCGCCGGAGAGGGCCTTGGGTTTGCGCTGGAGTTGTTCGTCGGTGATGCCGAGGATTTGGGCGGCTTCGCGGACGCGCTGGTCGATCTCGGTTTTCGGGTATTTGCGGAGCATCAGGCCGAACGCCATGTTTTTGTAGACGGTCATGTGCGGGTAGAGCGCGTAATTCTGGAAGACCATGGCGATGTCGCGGTCCTTGGGCGGAACGTCGTTGACGCGGTTGCCGTCGATGAAGATGTTGCCGCTGGAGATTTCCTCGAGGCCGGCGACCATGCGGAGCGTGGTGGATTTGCCGCAGCCGGAGGGTCCGACGAGCACGACGAATTCCTGGTCGCCGATTTCGAGGCTGGCGTTATCGACGGCTTTGACGCCGCCCGCGTAGACCTTGGACACGTTTTCGAGGAGAACCTTGGCCACGATGAGTCCCTTTCGATTCGTATTCGGACTGAAGCCCGGCAGGGCCGTTTGTAGCAAGGCGCGCGTCGCGGTGTCAAACCAACATTCCCGTTCACCATCGCGGGGGCGGGTGGTATACTGTAGGGTGGATGGACAAACCGCGGGAAATCTGGCCGTTGTACCGGCGGCTGCTCGGGTACGTGAAACCGTACCGGCTGCGGCTGGCGGGGGGCATTGGGCTGGCGGTGGCGTACAGCGCGAGCAACGCGGCGACACTGGGCGTGGTGAAGAAGGTGTGGTCGGGTGTGTTCGAGCACGGCCAGACGCTCGGGTGGGCGCAGGCGCTGGCGTACGCGAGTCTGTTGCCGCTGGTGATGATCGTGCGCGGGGCGTGCGATTTCGGGACGACGTACCTGATGAACTGGGTGGGCGGCCGGGTGGTGAACGATTTGCGGTCGCTGCTGTTCGAGCATTTGCAGACGCTGTCGCTGGATTATTTTACCGACACGCAGACGGGCGAATTGATTTCGCGGGCGACGAACGACGTGGGCGCGGTGCAAAACTCGATCACGATCGTGGTGGCGGATCTTTTGAAGCAGCCGTGCACGCTGATCGGCGTGCTGGCGACGTTGCTGGTGATGGATTGGAAGTTGACCCTGTTCACGATGATCCTGTTCCCGCTGTGCCTCGTGCCGATCACCGTGTACGGGCGGCGAATCCGCAAGGCGGCGCGGCCGATGCAGGAACACCAGGCGTCGCTGGTGTCAGTGCTGCACGAGGCGCTGGTGGGGATGCGGGTCGTGAAGGCGTTCGGGATGGAAGCGCGCGAGGCGGCGGAGTTTCGGAAGTTGTGCCGGAGTTTTTTCAGTCAGCGGATGCGGATCGTGCGGGCGAAGGCGATCTCGACGCCGCTGATCGAGATGATTTCGGGGGTGGGCGCTGCGTTTGTATTTTTGTACGCGTACCGGACGGGGATGCCGCCGAGCACGCTGGTGAGCATGGCGCTGGGGTTGTTTTTCCTGTACGAACCGGTGAAGAAACTGAGCGCCGTGCAGATGCAATTGCAGGAGAGCCTGAGCGCGGCGCAACGCATTTTCCAGGTGCTGGACACGAAGCCGACGGTGGTCGAATCGCCGCGGGCGCGGCCGTTGGCGCCGTTGCGGCAGTCGATCCGGTTCGAGAACGTGAGTTTTTCGTACGGTGAGAACGCGGTGGCGCTGGAGTCGGTGAACGTGGAGGTGCTGGCGGGGACGGTGGTGGCGGTGGTGGGCGCGAGCGGCGCGGGCAAGACGACGCTGTTCAATTTGGTGCCGCGGTTTTACGATCCGACGAGCGGGTCGATCAAGATCGACGGTGTGGACATTCGGGAGGGGACATTCCAATCGTTGCGGGGCCAGATCGGGCTGGTGACGCAGGAGACGTTTTTGTTTAACGACACGGTGAGCGTCAATATCGCGTACGGGAAACCCGGCGCGACGGACGAGGAGATCATCAACGCGGCCAAGCGGGCGCACGCGCACGAGTTCATCATGCAGACGCCGCACGGGTACGACACGGTGATCGGCGAGGCGGGGATGAGGTTGTCGGGCGGGCAGCGTCAGCGGCTGGCGATTGCGCGGGCGGTGTTGAAGAACCCGCCGATTTTGTTGCTGGATGAAGCGACGAGCGCGCTGGACACGGAGAGCGAGCGGGTGGTGCAGGCGGCGCTGGATGAATTGATGTGGGGCGGGCGGGAGCGGAAGGCGCACACGATGCTGGTGATTGCGCATCGGCTGTCGACGGTGCAACACGCGGACCGGATTGTCGTGCTGGAGAAGGGGCGGGTGGTGGAAGAGGGGACGCATGAGCATTTGTTGGCAAGGGGGCGGGTGTACAAGCGGTTGTACGAACTGCAGTTCAGCGCGTGAGCGGGACGGCGGATATGCTTTGCGGTATTGTGGGGAGAGACTGACATGGTTTGTGGCGGCGTGATTTTCGGGGAAGATTGGGTGACATGATCGGGTGGGTGCTGCGCATTTTGGTGTCGGGGATCGGCGGCACGTTGCGCTGGCGGGTGGAGGACCCGTCGGGGTTACTGCAGAACACGCCGGAGCGGTCGTGCATCTTTGCCTTCTGGCATAATCGGATTTTTCTGTTGCCCTACCTGTTTCGGAAGCACTGGCATTCGCGGCGGCGGGACCGGGTGGCGGTGTTGGTGAGCGCGAGCAAGGACGGACAGTTTCTGACGGGGGTGCTGGAGAAGTTCAATTTGATTTGCGTGCGGGGGTCGAGCAGTCGGCGGGGGCGGGTGGCGTTGCGGGAGATGGCGGAGATGGTGAACTGCGGGTATGACGCGGGGATCACGCCCGATGGGCCGCGCGGGCCGAAGTACGTGTGCCAGAGCGGGGTGATCAGCCTGGCGGAGTTGACGCAGGCGCCGATTATCCCGGTGTCGTGGGATGTGACGCGGAAGGTGGTGGTGAATAGCTGGGACAATTTCATCGTGCCGCTGCCGTTTGCGCGGGCGACGTTGCGGATCGGTGCGCCGATGGTGGTGGCGGCGGGGTCGAGCGATGGGGAGCTTGAGCAAAAGCGAGTTGAATTGGAGAATGTGTTGAAGACGTTGGCGGGGAATTAGGGGTGGATCCGCGCTTGGCAAGCGCGGCTGGATACCCCGAGGACGTGGCATCCAGCCCTACAATTCGGAGAGAAGCAGGTGTGGGGACAGGAGCATTTCCTATACGCGGATCAGGTTCTTGATCCATTGCGGCGGGCCATCACCAGACCGAGATTACGGGAGAACAATGGCAGACCTGCGGTTGACGGTTGGCACCGGCAAATCGGTTGGGCGGTGCGGCAGTTGGCCGGGGTTGCGATTGTTCGGATGGAAAACAGGAGAATGGAGGACACAAATGAAGACGATACGCGTAGCAGGTCTGATGGTGACGCTGTCACTGGTCGGCGCCGTCGCGGCGCTGGCTGCGGAGGCGGACCGGTTGAGCACGGATGTCGGTGACACGGTGCAGATGTTCCGGGCATCCGGCCAGAAGATACAGCATCTGTTCGATACGGCGTATGGGTACGCCGTGTTTCCCTCCGTGGGCAAAGGCGGGGTCGGTATCGGGGCGGCGGAAGGCCGGGGCCAGGTGTATGAGAAGGGTGTGTTAATCGGCACGGCCAAGCTGACCCAGGCCACGGTCGGCGCGCAACTGGGCGCCCAGTCGTACTCGGAGGTCATCTACTTCGAATCGCCGAAGGCATTGGATGACTTCCGGGATGGGAAGACAGCCTTGAGCGCGGATCTCAGCGGCGCCATTGCGGCGGACGGTGCCGGTGCCGAGGCGAAATACCAGCATGGAGTGCTCGTATACACGATGCAACGGTCGGGGCTGATGTTCGAGGCCAGCATTGGTGGACAGCACTTCACGTTTCGAGCGATAGACAGTGGCGGTCCGGCGCCAGCGGCAACGCCGCCGGCGGCACGGTCAGCGTCGCCGTCGGAAACGCCGGCGCAGCCGCCGTCGCAATAGCGAGACGGATCTGATAACGTCTGATAACGGAAGTAACGCGAGGGCCGGGTTCGAAAGAGCCCGGCCCTTATTTTGTCCATTAACGGAAAGGCGAAGCGGAAGGCGGCGACGGAATTCGGACGCGGAATGGACGCGGATGGGGAGGACGTTGACGCCGTGGGCGATTACGTCATGAGGAGACCTGACGCCAAATTCCTCATGAGCCCGGTGATTGGACCTACCCCCAGCCTTGGAGGGAAAGGGCTTGCGTCGGAATGAAATTTGGGCGTATAGGTTTGTTTACTGACCCCGTTTGGGGGCATTCCTCTGGACCGAGGAAGCGTTCTGTCTGCGCCGAGACGGTGCGAGTCGTTTGTGGTTTGGCGGGAACGATGTCAGGAGCAGATTTGGCGTCGCGGAGAAGGCGGAGTGTTTTCAGCGGATCGCGAGGAGGTTTGACCGTTGGGTGCCCGGCTGGCGGTCTGACTCGAACAGATTCCGGGCAAGGAGGCCAAGCGAATAATTATGAAGAGCGTGAGAAAATGGGTGGCAGCAAGTGTGGTCGTGGCAGTGATGGCAATCGCCGCGGTGATCGTCTTTGCGGCACCGGCACCGAGCCGCGTGTTTCGGACGGTGGTGTCGATGTTGACGGTGCAGCAAGGGACTGATCCGCTGCAGTATGAGTATCATTTGCAGGATGGTTCCAATCTGGTGGCCCTGGCGTTGGGTGCGGCGCCGGCGAGCAATCAGGTATTTGCGATGTTGATCAACTGCGAATCGAGCGGGGCGGATTTGGTGACGTATACCGAGTCGGACTCGAACATTTTGGTGATTGCGACGAGCGACAACATCACGACGATCAAGCAGCAGGCGATCACGCGGCTGACGGCCGGTCACACCAACGACGAACGGTTTGTGGCGCAATTCAACGTCGAGTCGGTGGGCAATCTGGCGGGCGGGTATTTGACGGTGGCGGGCCGGTTGCATTTGGACACGAACGGGTGCCCCGCGGCGGTGTTGATCGCGATGAACCGTGACAAGGAGGATTCGTCATTGGACGACAAGGATGTGACGGACATGGACCAGGACGCCAAGGTCAAGGACACGTTCCGGGCCGGGGAGGGGCATTTCATCGGGGTGCTGGACGTGATCAGCGGCGGATCGACGAACGCGTGGCTGGTGCCGTTGGGCCACATGACATTCCGTCGTCAGTTGGAGCAGACCGCGCCGCCGAGCTAAGAGGTGGCGAGAGGAAATGGCTAATGGTTGACGGCTGATGGGCGGGCGGTCGGCCCTGAGGCGGGTAAACCCTTCTCACTTGGCGTTCACATCTTCGGGGAAGATCTGGATGGTGTGTTTATCGGTTTGGTTGAGGCGGATCCAGGCGTTGGCGAGGCGGACGAGTTCGTTGACGGAGTTGTCGCCTTTGCGGGCGTGTTGGGTGGCGTCAAGGAGGAGGCTGCGGAGGATGAGGTTGCCGCCGTGGCGGGAGGCGGCGCGGTCGGAAGCGGTGGCGGCGGTGGCGAGTTGGTCGACGTTTTCGAGGAGGCGGAGCGGGTCTTGGCGGTCGGCGTGTTCCTGGCGCCATTGTTGGAAGTGGGTGTGATACCAGCCCGAGAGAGCGATCCCGAAGTTGCGGATGAGTCGTTTCTCGTCGGGAATGGTGCGGGTCCAGGCGAGGGCATAGGAATCGCCGGTGCGGAGGTCGAGCGCGGGGATATCGCGGTCGGCTTTTTCGGCGAAGAGCCAGTGGCGGATTTGTTCGTACTGCCAGCCGTCGTCGAGTTTGCGGTTGAGCTGGTCGCGGAGGGGCTGGGGGAGGAGGGCGAAACGACTACGGGATTTTCTCATATTATCTCGGGGTTAGTGGTGTGCGGGGGGATTGCAGATTGCAGATTGTAGATTGCGGATTGGGCAGGCGCAGGGGCCTGCCCCTACGGGGCGGGGCGACGACGGACGGCACGTCGAATGGCCCGCGAATGAGATTCGCGGCTACAATTGCGGGCGGCGGCGGTGGGGGTTCATCGCACATTGTTGATCGTGGTATTTCTATTATCTGGGAATGATAGCACAAAGGGGGGCGGGAGGCGAGAAGAGAATAGGACGAATAGGACCAATGGCAGACATAGGACGGATAGGACCGATGGGACGGATGGCAGGCATAGGACCAATAGACGGAAGGCCCCAAATTCTACGCGACCATGGTTCGTCAGACGTTGGCGGCCGACGAAACCCAGTCGTATTCGCCGTCCTTGAAGCCAACGGCCTTGAAGTGCGCTTTGCCACACTGAATTTTCTTACGCTGGATTTCCGGGACCTTTAGCCAGACGGTCGTTCCCTTGGTCTCGCGCACCAAGTAGAGCTTGTTTTGGCCCGCCGGATTCTCCTTCACAATTGCCCAGTCGGGATTGTAGGTGCCCAGCGGGGTCTCGACCTTGAACCAATCGGGCAATTTGAAGAACAACTTAATGTCCGCCCGCGCATCGAGTTGCCGGGCGAACTCTTCCTCGATCTTCGACTCGAATTCGACCACGTCATAAATGCTGTTCTTCACTTCCAACAACCGCGAGACGTAGCTTTCCAATTCCTCACTTTCGAGCCGGTGCATTTCCCATTCGGCGTCGGCGATGCGTTCGTATTCGATCCCCTGCACCATCAGGTCGTGGAGCGATTTCTGGATGCACGAGAGGGCGAGTTCCAAGAATTGTTGCGGGTTGCGCGTCACCTCGGACAGCCGGTCGGATTTCTCCAGAATCTCCGCGAGGGTCGGGCGGGTCAATTCCGTCTCGCGTTGCAAGTAGCCGAGCAGGTCGGGGATTGGCGCGCGGTAATCCGGTGCGCGGACGGTCTGCGCCGCGCGTTCCTGAATGAGGACGCCCTTCTGGTCCATCTGGACCTCGCCTTTATCAACGCGGATGTAAGGCGAACGGATTTCCGGCATCCCACGCAGTTCCCCGGCGGAGCGCGCCACCAACTCCGGTGTGTCATAGTTCACCGCATACCGGGTCTTGTGTTTGATCTTGTCCCAGAGAATCTGGAAATCCGGGTCGAGCAGGCGCTGTTTGTTGAGAATCCCCTTGCGCCGCTCCCGCTTGTTGAGGATGCGCCCCTCGAAATTCACGCCGCAATCCTTCTGCATCTCATCCTGCAATCGTTTCGCGAAATCCTTGAAACTTTCACTGGCGACGACCGTGAGCCGGTTGATTAGCGGATCGAAACAGCGCTCGCCGTTCTCGCGCACCGGCAGCCGCAAACCGCGCCCGATGGTCTGCCGCCGCTCTCGTTCCGTGCTGATTTCGCGCAGGGTGCAAATCTGAAACACATTCGGGTTGTCCCAGCCTTCGCGCAGCGCCGAATGGCTGAAAATGAAGCGCAACGGCTCGCTCATCGACAGTAATTGCTCCTTCTTCTGCATGATGAGCGCATACGCTTCATCATCGGCCCTGGTCGACCGGCCTTCGCTGCTGTCCTTCGCCTTTCCTTTGTCCTCGGCGAAATAACCGTTGTGAACTTTCTCGACCGGCAACGGACTCAATGTCGCATAGCGGGCCAGCTTCGAAATCTCCCCGTACAACTCGATGAACCACTTCCGGAACTTCCCATCCGGTTCCGCGTAATGGGCAACGCGATCCACGAAAAACAGGGACAACACCTTCATCCGCTGGCTTTCGGGAAGATGCGAGATGCGCAACTCCTTCTCGAAATGCTCCCGAATCGTTTCGCGCATTTGGATTTTCAGAACTTCATCCGTCCGCCCGCCGTGCGTCATGCCCGCCGACAGGCTCACGCCGTTTTTGAACTGGATGTATTGGTTGCCGGCGTCGATCAAATCGACTTCGTACCCGCGATAGTTCTCACGGTGGCCAGAGAGTTCAAACAAATCGGCTTCGTGCTGAACGGTCACCACCTTGCGTTTGACCTCTTCCGCGCCCTCGACATCGATCTCGAGTTTGGCCGCGATCCGGGTCTTGGTTGCGGTGACGGATTTGACCGCGATGTACGGCTGGTTGAAGTCGCCGCCATCGACCACCGAATCGACTTCGATGCGTTTGACCAACCGCAGGTCATAGGCCTTCACGGGGTCGAGCCGGTAGACCAGGTTGAAGTAGTCCTTGTGCGTGGCCGAATAGCGGAGCGTGCACAACGGATTCAGGCTCTCGATGGCCCTGGTGCGCAATTCCGTGGCCAGATTCTGCGGCTCGTCCACGACGACAACGGGGCGCGCGTGCTGGATGAACTCGATCGGCTTGCGCCCGTTCATCTGGTCTTTCGTGTTTTGGATGATGGTGCTGCTTTTGTCGAAGGCCTGGATGTTCATCACCATCAACTGCATTTGATTGCTGGCGGAGAACTGGCGCAGCTTCGACACTTGCGCGGAATCGTACACCCAGTAATCCAGCGGCGCATTGCCGTAGAGCGACTGGAAATGCTCCTTGGTCAACTCAATCGCGTTCAGCACGCCTTCGCGGATCGCCACGCTCGGCACGACGATAATAAACTTCTTCCAACCGTAACGGGCGTTCAGTTCAAATAATGTCCGCAGATAAACGTAGGTCTTGCCCGTGCCCGTCTCCATCTCGACGGAGAAGTTCAAACCCTGCAATTGCTGTCCCGGCTCGAGTCCGTTCGCGGCCTGAATCGCCTGCACATTCCTAAGAATCGAGTCGTCGTCCAAGACCAGGGAATTACCGATGCCCATTTCCGTGAGCAGTTCGCCGCCGAACGCGTCGGTCTGCCAAGTCAAGGAGGCGCGTGTGAGCGGCTGGCCGGTAAACACGTCCACGACGGAGCGGATCGCGTCCAACTGGAAATCCTGGTTGCCGTCGAATTTGATTTTCACGGCTGGTGTTTCGCGCGTTGCGTCAGTCGGGCGCGCGTCATACGCTCGCGGAGGCCGCCATCCTGGAGGAAGGCTTTTTCCAATTGGCGGAGTTGCTGGTCGAGCAGGTAGTTGGTTTGGTGGATGAGACAAATGAGGATATTCGCGACCACTTCGGCCGGGCGGGTCTCGAAATAGGTCTCATAGGACGCATAGGACGAATCCTTGCCAGCCCCGAGCTTGCGAGCAAAGAGAGCTTCTTTGGAGTCTTTTTTCCAGATCGGGGTGCCGCGCACGCGCAGATAATCCCGGTAATCCTCGAGCAGCTCCTCCAGACTTGCCCGCGCCACGTTGACCAGCTTGATTTCGGTTTCCTTGGAAGTCCCCGAGGCCATGCTGCCTTCGATGATGTTCTGCTTGCCGGAGCGGGCCGCCTGCACCATTTGGTCAACCGTGCGGTCGCGTTTTTCCAGGAAGCGCTCGCAAAACCGCACCGTGCCGTCATAAACGATCTTCGCTTTCTGGTAGGACAGGAGTTTCTCGTATCCCCCATGCTTCGGTATAAAGCCCTCGGTCATCTGTCCCCTTCGTCCTATGCCGTGTGGAACTCGATCCCGTGGGATTTCATTTCCAGGACCGTATTCGTCTTGAGCTGGTCGTTGCCGGCAAACGCGATATCGAGGCAAATGACGCCTTTGGGTTTGCGGGCCATCATGCCCCGCAAGGTTTCCTGAGTGATCTTGCGCTCGAGGCAAATCGCCAGCGTCCCGTCCGCCACGTCGTAGAACGTCTGGGCGCCGATCTTGCCGGGTTCCACTTTGCTGGTGAGCGGCAGATTGCTTTTCAAAACCAACTCGAATAACAGCGCATCCTCCGGGCGGCCTTCCTCGACATTGCTGGCGATGAGCTTCAACTGCTCGGCCAGACCGGCGGCGTCTTTCGGCGCGGTGGCGGCGTCCCAGACCTTGAAATTGCTGCTGCTCAACTTGAAAACCTTGAAGCCACGGTCCGGCGCGGTTTCCACCGGCAACTTCCCGTCGTCCGCATCGTTCAACTTCTTGATGACCCGGCGGACGCGCTCCTTGGTGATCTCGGCGATGGTGGGGAAATCCTTCCGCTCCGTGGGTTCCGGCAACTGGACGAGGATGAATTTCCGGTTCCCGCCATCCTGCGCGTTCAATTCCAACACCGCCTGCGCCGTCGTGCCGCTGCCGGCGAAGAAGTCGAGGATGATGGAATCCGGCTCCGTCAAGTACTCAATAAGCTTCCGGATGTCCCCCACGTGCTTGGGATTTTCAAACACCTTCTTACCGTCAAATAGCTTGGCAAATTCTTGGGCTGCAGTCTGCGCGTAGCTAAAGATCACACTGCGCATAACTTGCGTTGTGCGGGCAAAAAGATTCGTTCGAATGCTGGGAACCGTCGTTTCGTCGGGACCAAACACAACCACGCCCTCGGAGATCTTCTGGTCCATGGTTTCCTTCGTGGGGAACACCCACCCGCGACTTGGGAGTTTGCATGGCTTGCCTGTCTTGGGGTGGAGAACCTCGTATGTAGGACCACCGCCACCAGGCCAACTGGCATCCACGTCATCTCGATATGGACCTTTCTCGTCCACCTTCGTGAATCGTGCCATCGGCTGCCGTGGATCATCCTTCGGCCACGTCGCGAAATGAACCTTCAAGCCTTCACGCACTTTCGCCCAATCTCGGTTGTGCTCCTTACTCAATCGATCAAAGACTTGACGAACTTCCTCGACCCCTTCCTTTTCGGCGCGAAAAATGGTTCCTGTCTCGGCCAGCCAGGCTTTGTTCTTTGCGAAGCACAACATATACTCATGCCCAACTGAGAAAAACTTGGCATCGTTCTTACGGTTCTTGTCATAGACTAATTCCGCCAAGAAATTCTCCTCGCCGAAAATCTCATTCATGGCGGCGCGGAGGTTGTGGACTTCATGGTCGTCGATGCTGACGAAGATCACACCGTCCTCGCGCAGGAGGTTCCGGGCCAGGAACAGCCGGGGATACATCATCGTCAGCCATTTGCTGTGGTAGCGGCCGTCGGTCTCGGCGTTGGTGGTGAGTTTGATGCCGTCGCCGCTGACCTGTCCCGAGAACTTGAGGTAATCGGCCAGGCCTTCCTTGTAGTTGTCCGGGTAGATGAACTCGCCGCCGGTATTGTACGGCGGGTCGATGTAGATCATCTTCACGCGCCCGTGATAGCCGCCCTGGAGGAGCTTGAGCACTTCGAGATTGTCGCCCTCGACGATCAGGTTTTCCGTGGCGTGGAAATTTATGGACTCGCCGCGGGCGGGCAGGAGGGTGGCGGTGGTGGGCGTTTGGATGGCCTTGATGGCATCGGATTTGCCTGACCACGACAGGCCGAACCGTTCCGCGGCCTCGGCCACGTCGTCGCCGAGAAGCTGGCGGAGTTTCTCGAAATCGATTTTGCCCTCGGTGAACGCGGCGGGGAACAACGCGCGCAACTCGGCGATCGGCTTCGCGAGAACGTCCGCAGACCGATTGCTGACTCGTTCCCCGTCAGGCGGCGTTGTCATGCCGGCGATTATCGCCATGTGGCCGGAAACGGCAAGCGCGAACAAGGGCCAGCGCGACAGGAGAGGATGGGACGAATAGGACGAAGGGGACGGATGAGGGCTGACGGGGGGCCACGTGAGGCTGCGCCGGGCGGGCGATCAGGTATCGCGGCGAGGGACGCGGCCTGCAACGGCGCAGCGAACGGCGGAAGGGGCGAGAGCGCGGCGCGCTTGACGGACGGATTGGGTCGGGGACATAGTTGTGGTTGAGTGAAAGGAGACGGACGAACATGGCGGAGAAGGCGAAAGCGGGAAAAGTTCTTGTTGGCATTTTGATGGGGAGTGATTCGGATTGGCCGGTGATGAAGTTGGCGGGGGAGGCGTGCGGGGAGTTCGGGGTGGGGTGGGAGGCGCGGGTGATGTCGGCGCATCGGACGCCGGATGACGTGGCGGAGTATGCGCGGGGTGCGGCGGGTCGGGGGTTGCGGGTGTTGATCGCGGGGGCGGGCGGGGCGGCGCATTTGGCGGGGGTGGTGGCGGCGTATACGGCGCTGCCGGTGATCGGGGTGCCGATCGAGTCGCGGTCGTTGCGGGGGCTGGATTCGTTGTTGTCGATCGTGCAGATGCCGCCGGGGGTGCCGGTGGCGAGCGTGGCGATCGGGGCGGGGCGGAATGCGGGGTTGCTGGCGGTGCAGATTTTGGGGGTGGGGGATGAGGCGCTGCGGGGGCAGTATGTGGAGTTTAAGGGGCGGCTGGCGGAGGAGTCGCGGGCGAAGAATGAGAAGTTGGGGGGGTGAAATTTTTTGGCGGGGCGGGGCGGGCAGGGGTTTTGGGGGTTGGAGGGGAAAATGTATTTTGAACGAAACGAAACGGGGTGGTGTCTCATCTTATGAGAGTGAAGACAGATACGTGGGTGCCCGTGAACATCCACAATGGTGGCTGCGCTTCTCCTAGCCTCACCTGGCCTCACCCAGGACACCACCGTTAGTTTGCGGGCACCCGCCAATTTTTAGAGATGGCCGCGCGCTTTGTAGAACTGGTAATTCTCAATCACGTCCGCAACGTACTCGCGCACTGAGGGATACGTAATCGCCTCCACGAATTCATCCGCAGTCGTCTGCTGCGCGTGGGGGAGCCAGCGCAGGACGTTGGCGAAACCGGCGTTGTACTCCGCCAACGCAAATGGAATCCGCTCATCCGGCTCCTTGTCCGGCCACCGATTCAACGCCCGCGCCAGGTACCACGTTCCGACCTCGATGTTCGCGCGCGGGTCCCACAACAAGCTTCGCCCGTAATCCCGCCGCTTCACCGCCCGCGCCCACTGTTGACCGGCGCCATCCGTTACCTGCATCAGCCCGATCTCCCCGTGGCCGCCAAAAACAAACGGATCGAATTTGCTTTCCCGACGGATCACTGCCTTCACCAGGTACTTGTCCACGCCGTACTGCGGAGCGATTTCTTCGATCAGACGGTCGAACCGCTCTTCGCGGTATGCCCAGCGCCACCAGACAAATGCCGCCGACCCGACCGCCCCGAGCACCAACACCAGGGCCAGCCAGTTCCCCACCCGCTCCAGTCTTTTCGCTCTCCGACGGGACATGCGCGCAGTATAACGCAAGCTCGGCGCTGGAGCAGCGGACTTTTCAAGCAGAATGCCCCGGCCCAGCGGTGGACAAACGACCACAAACGCCTGACAGTTCCCAGCCCTCTGTAGTATGCTGCCGCTGTGCCTCAATCCATCGCCAAAATCGTGGTCGATCTCGCGCTGGATCGCGAATTCGACTACCGAATCCCGTCATCGTTGGCCGGCGCGGTGCAAATCGGCTCTCGCGTCGCGGTGCCATTCGGCAAGAGAACCGCGCAAGGCTATGTGGTCGGCCTGGCTGACAACTCGACGTATCCGCATTTGAAAGAGATCGCGGAGGTCATCGGCAAGAAACCGCTGCTGGGCGACAAGATTCTCGAACTCACCCGCTGGATGGGCAAGTACTACTGCTGTCCCGTCGAGTTGTGCGTGAAATGCGCGCTACCCGAAGTCGTGCGCAAAGCGAAAATCAGTTGGAAGGAACGCCAGTACGTCAAGCCGGGCAAGATCTCGCCGGAAGACCTCGCCAAACTCCGTAAACGCGCGCCGAAGCAAGCCCGGGTTCTCGACATCCTGCAGAAATCCGACGGCATGTTCGTGTCCAAGCTCGCAAAACTTGCGGACACGGATGCGGCCACGGTCAAGAAACTCGCCGAGAAGGGTTACGTCCAACTCGGTGACCAGATCGACGACCGCGATCCGTTCGGCGGCGAGGTGTTCCTTCCCACAACGCCCTTGTCTCTCACGCCCGACCAACAGAACGCGTTGGAACTCTGCAAGACGGCGATTGATCAGGTTTCCTGCTCACCCATTACTCATTATCCGTCCCCCATTTTGATTCACGGCGTGACGGGCAGCGGCAAAACGGAAGTTTATTTGCAGGCGATCGAGCACACGCTGCATCAGGGCAAAGACTCGATCGTGCTCGTGCCCGAGATTTCGCTCACGCCGCAGACCGTCGAACGGTTCCGCGCACGGTTCCAGAATCAGCAAATCACCGTGCTGCACAGCAATCTCAGCGCGGGCGAGCGGCACGATCAATGGCACAAAATTCGTGACGGCCAATCGCATATCGTGATCGGCGCGCGCTCCGCCGTGTTCGCGCCCGTGCAGGCGCTGGGGCTGATCGTCATCGACGAGGAGCACGAGACCAGCTACAAGCAGGACGAAGCCCCGCGCTACAACGCCCGCGACATCGCCGTCATGCGCGCCAAGATCGAGCGCGCCGCCGTCGTGCTTGGGTCCGCTACCCCCTCGCTCGAGTCCTTCTACAACGCCCGGCGTGGACGGTACACCCTCGCGACTTTGCCAGCGCGCGTTGATAACAAGAAGATGCCGGTCATGCGCATCGTCGACATGCGTCAGGAGGCAATCCGACAGAAGGGGCACTACGTTCTCTCGCGAAGACTGCGTGATGCCATCCAGGCGCGGCTCGACAAACATGAACAGGTCATTCTCTTCCTCAATCGACGCGGGTACGCCACGCACATGTTCTGTCCGAAATGCGGGCACATTGCCAAGTGCCCGAACTGCAGCGTGTCACTGACCTATCACCGCAAAGCCGGCCAACTTCTCTGTCACCTCTGCGGATACGTCGGCGGCGTGCCGAAGAACTGTCCCGAATGCCATGACCCTGCCATTCGGTATGCCGGCATGGGGACGGAAAAAGTCGAGTCCGCCATTCAAAACGCGTTTCCGAAAGCTCGCGTGCAGCGGATGGATTCGGACATGATGACGCGCAAGACGCTGTACCGCGAAATTCTCGGTGCGTTCCGCGTCGGTAAAATTGACATTCTCGTGGGCACGCAAATGATCGCGAAGGGACTGCACTTTCCGAACGTGACGCTCGTGGGCATCATCTACGCGGACATGGCATTGCATCTGCCGGATTTCCGGGCCGGCGAGCGGACGTTTCAGTTGCTTGTCCAGGTCGCCGGCCGCGCCGGCCGCGGCGACGTCGAAGGCGAGGTCGTCGTGCAAAGCTTTACGCCGTTTCACTCCGCCGTCCAATACGCCCGGCAGCACGATTTCCTCGGCTTTTACGAGGAGGAAATCGAATTCCGCGAGCAACTGCGATATCCTCCCATATCGCGCCTCATTTGCATCACCGCACGCAGCCGCAGTGAAACAAAAGCAAGCTTTTATGCCCAGGCTCTGACGCGTGAACTACAAAAGCGTGTCCCCGACTCCTTGGGTGTTGTCGCCGGACCGACACCCGCGCCGTTGTCGAAAGTGCAGAACCAATACCGTTTCCAGGTCATGCTGCGGACACAGCATATTATGCAGGTCGTCGAATCTCTCAGTCAGGTGCTTGGATCACTCAAGCCGCCGGAAGATGTCAGCATCGCTGTGGATGTCGACCCGATTTCACTTCTGTGAGCGCGACCGCAAAAACTTCGACAGCCATCTTCGTGGTCGCGCTCGCCCTGCGGCTGATCACCCTGGCCTGCGTCCTGCCGACATTGCGCTCCGACGTGGATCCGGATTCCTATCGTTCGCTGGCGCGCAACTTTGCCGAGGGAAAGGGGTTTGTGGCCGTGGCACCCGATGGACACGAGTTGCCAAACGTGGCTCGCACGCCGGCGTATCCGCTGTTTCTTGCCGGCCTGATCGGCGTGGGGGGAGATCGCTTGGGGCTGTTCCTCATGGTGCAATGCGCACTGGGAGCATTGACTTGCGTCCTGACCTTCCGGCTCGCGGCGCGATGGTTGCGGCCCTGGCTATCGACGCTCGCCGGGTTGCTGGTGGCGGTTGATCCCAACTCGGTCTTGCGGTGTGCGGATTTGAGGACCGAAACACTGTTCACACTTCTGCTCGTCTGCGCGGCGTGCGTGATGGTCTGGCGAGCCGACAAGGGTTGGGGATGGTTCGCGACCGGTTTCTTGTGGTCGCTCGCCGCGTTGACGCGACCAATCGCCGTGTGGATTTGGGTCGTGGCATTCGTCGTCATCTTTGTGGAGCGCGTTCCCTGGCGCAACCGGATCGTATTTCTGGCTGCGTTCCTGGCGGGATTCGTTCCGCTAATCGCTGTCTGGGCCTCCCGCAATCACGCGGTCACGGGCCGGTATTTCCTATCGTCCATTTCGACGTACAACCTGATGTTCCGAGCGGGCGCGATCGAGGCGGAAGTGCAAGGCCGCAAGGTCGAGGACGTCGAACAGGAGTTTCAACAACAGTACGGCGACATCCAATTCGTCGAAAGCCGCGAGCGCTTCGAGCAATCCTTCGAGACATACAAAACATCGGCCGTCCGAGCATTCACGCGGTCCCCACGAATCGCTTTCAAGCAGGCTTTGCTGGGGTGGGGCAAACTATTGTTCGGGCCCGGAGCGCATGCGTTGGACAATGCCCGCAACCAGGCCGGGCCTGTCGCCACCCGCTGGTCGCTCGTGTACGTCCTGGCGCTTATCGTGGTGGTCTCGTTGAGCGTCGTTGGGGCGTGGCGGTTGGGACGCGAGGCGATTGTGCCGGTGATGTTGACCCTGTATTTTGTCGGACTGGCTGGCGGCCCCGAATCAAACAGCCGGTTTCGAGTGCCAGTGACGCCCCTGTTGGCGGTCCTGGCCGTTGCCGGCATCCGTGAAGTGGAACGCAAGAAATGAGCACCGGACTTTTCATAACTGGCACCGACACCGGCGTTGGCAAAACGCATGTCACGGCGGCGTTGCTGGCCGAGTTGCGTCGTCGCGGCCTGCGCGCGGCGGCGTTCAAACCGATCGCGTGCGGCGCTGGTGGAAGGCACGATGCCGAGATCTACGCGGCCATCATGAACCGCGAGCAGCCCCTCGATGTGATCAATCCGATCCATCTTCAGCGTCCACTCGCGCCGAGTGTGGCGGCGCGCCTCGAACACAAACGCATCGACCTCCGCAGGATTCGCGAGTGTTACCGGCAATTGGCGTCCGCCTACTCCATCGTACTGGTGGAAGGAGCAGGCGGATTGTTGGTGCCGATCCGCGACGACTATTTCGTGGCCGATTTGGCCCGGTCGTTAAAGCTGCCCCTGCTCGTGGTCGCGCGGCTCGGGCTGGGCACGATCAATCACAGTCTACTGACGGTCCGGCAGGCGCGGGGGACGGGCTTGACCGTGCGCGGGATCGTGTTGAACGATACGCTTGGCGGCAAACGCGGCCAGGCGGCCAGAACCAACATCAAGACCGTCCCTGAATTGTGCGACACGCCATTGCTGGGCGTCATGCCACATGGTGCGAGAGGCCGCGAGACGGCCGCACGCCAGATCTGCAACCGGCTTTTCGGCAAGGCGTGATCGGGCGCTTGGGCTTATGGCGTGTGCGGCAAGAACTGCTTCAAGAACTCTGCCGGGTCGTAGGATTGTCCATTTCCATCCCGCACTTCAAAATGCAGGTGTGGAGCAATAGCCATCCAGTTGCGCGCGTCGGCGGTACGACTCGTCTGTCCCATTCGACCGACGTTGACGCCTTGCGAAATCGGTGACGATACGGGAAACGTGGACACTTCGGCGAGATGGGCATAGAGCGTGAAGAACTTCGCGCCGCCCCGAGGCCAGGTATGCTTGATGACGGCGTGCTTTCCGAAGTCGGAGACGTTTTCATCGACGACGATCTCCGCGACAGTGCCGTCAAAAACGCAGAACACGTCATCGTGCGGGACGAATGTAGGTTCCTCGCTCTCGAAGTCCTTGTTGGTCGCGCAATCGGTGAACACAACGCGTGAGGTCCGGCCCGTCGCTGTTACCCGAACGGGCGCGATATCGCAACCGCGATGGAAGCGTTTCCCGCAGTCCCGTGTCCAACCGGGTTTGCCGTAATCCGCATTGACGCGCGTGCGGGCGAAAAATTTTTCGGGCGCGTCGAAAAGAGAATGGTTCGCGGTCGGCCACGCAATACGCAGGCGTTCGTCGTCTGGCAACGTGAGAAACTGGTCAGTCATGCCGCCGTTCAAGGATGGCAAGATTATGCTGCGCCTCGGCCAGGTGCGGGTTCAACGCCAGCGCCCGCTCCAAATGTTCTCGCGCGTCGGCGTTCTTTCCCTCCAGCAGACGCACCGCGCCGAGCCGGGCCTGCGCTTCGGCGAAGTCGGGTTTCAGGTCGATGCACTTCCGCAGTTGCGCGTCGGCTGCGGGCCAATCCTTCTCGCCAATGGCGCAACCGGCCAGACTGTAGTAGCCGATAACCGACCGCGGGTCCTTCCTGACGCAATCGGTCCACAAGGTCTTCGCGTCATGCCAATCGGGAATCCGCGCGAGCGTCAGCCCGACCAAACACACCGCCGAGAGCGGGCCAATGGTCGCGAATGCGGCGCGGTTCCTGTGTAACAGCAACGCCACCAGCACGAAGATGCCGAGCGCGGACACGTACAGATACCGGTCCGCGCGCAACGTCGGATGCGGCACGAGTTGCAGCACCGGCGCGAGACAGATGAGAAACCACGCCAGCGCGAATACTGACCACCGGCGAGTCGACCGCGCCCGCCACATGAGCGCTGCCCACGCCACGAACCACAAGACGGTCACCACCACGCCTTTGTTCGCCAGGGTGTCGACGGCGGTGACGGTGTAATGATTGCTCAGTCGCGTCGGCCAGAACAACGTGTCGAGGTAGTCACCCACAACCTTGGTCATCGTCAGGATTCCCTCGGTCGCGCTTCGAAATGGGCGGACGAGTTGTCCCGATTCCGCGTGACCGAGCACGCGCAAGACCGCCGCGAACGCCGCGGGCGCGAAAAACAGCCACGTTCGGCGGAGCGCCCCGGTAAAACGCGCGCGGCGCAGGCAGAGTTCGTAGGCGATCAACAGGGCGGGCATCACGATGACCAGCGCATGGGTCAACGCCGCCAGCAGGAACAATCCTAGTGCCGCCAATCGCCACCGCTGGCCGCGCTCCGCGTCATCCGCCTTGAGATAAGCCAGCCAGGCGAGCAGGAACAAGAATGTCCCGAGCACACTTTTGCGCTCGGCGATCCACGCGACGGTCTCAACCTGCACGGGGTGCCAGCCGAACCACGCCCCGGCCAACAGCGCCACGCCGAGCGTTTCCGTCCACCGCCACACGAGCAATACCACGAGGAACACATTCGCGCCGTGCAATAGGGTCTGGGTCACGTGATAGCCGAAGAACTGGCCGCGCCAGACGGCATGGTCGATGGCGAGGCTGAGATAGGTGAGCGGATAGTAGTCCGTCGAGAACGGCGCGGTGAAGATTTGTTTCAACCCCGCCGCCGGGGGCATGACCACGAGCGGGTTGTGCAACACGTTTTCGTCGTCATCCCAGCCCAGCATCTGATCCTTCCACGTCGGCGCGAACAGCGCGACCGTGAACAGCCCCAGCAATACCGCGGCGACGATCACGCGTCGGGGAATCGGCCCGGGCTTGCTGGCAAGCTGATCGTTTGGCAATGGCATGGACTTCACGGCCAGCGAGTGTAGCAACCGCCGGGAACTATGGGCAATGGAAACCCACCACGGGTTGCTGCGCTGGGAGAGACCCATTGCCCCAATTGCCAGGGCCAAGCTCATTTCGTCGGCTGGCGCAGAAACGACGGTGTCACCTCATTCTGCGTGATCTGGCCCAATGTCTGGTGGTTTCGGATGAGTTCGACCGATCCGTCCCCAGAGATCATGACTTCAGCGGCTTCCGGGAAAGAATTGTAGTTTTTGGCCGCCATACTCGAGCAATAGGCGCCCGCGCCGCCGAGCACAACCAGATCGCCAATCCGCGTTTCCGGCAGCAACCGCGGCTGCAACGCCTCCGGCCTCCCCGGAGCGGGTGTGAGCACGTCGCCACTCTCACAGCAATGCCCGACGACGACATACTTTGTCCGGCTGCGTCCTCGTGTCGCGGCGGGCACAACCTCAATGGGATGTTGCGCTCCGTACATGCTGGGCCTGAGAATCTCGGTCATCCCGGTGTCCACCTTGAGAAACTTGTACCCGCGACGTCCCGTATCCACGACATCAATGACGGTCGCGATCAGGGCGCAGGCATTGGCCACCAGATACGTGCCGGGCTCCACTTCCAGATGCAGCCTGCGCCCGTGTTTTGCCGCGAACGATCGAAACGCCTCGACAATCGGGAGGCCGATCTGTTGCAGGTCGGCTGTCTCTTCACCCTTCATCCGGCTGATTCGATACCCGCCGCCGAGATTCAGCACGGTCACGTCGGGAAGCCGCGAGCATGTCTCCAACGACATCAACGCCACGCGTTCCCACACTTTCGGGTCGCTCCCCGATCCAATGTGCGTGTGCAGACGAGTGAACTTGAGGCCATACCTCCGTCCGGCCGCCAGCGCCTCGTCCAAATGCTCGTGCCAGATGCCGAAGCTGGCTGCCGGCCCGCCAACGTTCGTCCGGTTGTTGTGCCCGGAGCCAAGACCCGGATTGACCCGGAGCGAAAGTTGGCGGCCGGGAAACCGTGTTCCAAATGCGTGGATCTGCGCGACCGAGCACGCATTGAACAGGACTCCACGCTCGACCAACGCCGGCAGATTGTCGGGCAACTGTTGCGCCGTGAGCTGAAGCCGTTCCGGGGAAACGCCGGCACGGAGCGCGCGCTCGACCTCATAGCCACTGCTCGCATCAACATGCAGGCCGGCGTCGGTCAACACCTGGAGCACGGCGCTTGTCGGGCAAGCCTTCATGGCGTAACGCGCCGTCAGGCCGAAAGCGTTTGGAAAGCCGAGCACGAGACGGGCCTGACGCTGTAACGTCCGCCGATCGTACACAAAAACCGGCGTCCCAAACTCGCGACGGATGGAACGCGTCTTCGCTTTCGTAAGAAACGGGATCAACTTCATGGTCGCTGTGTTTCGCATGGTGCTCCGGTCGCCCCTCGTGCCCGTCTGCCGGGCTAACGACGAGAACTGAGCCACGCCGGGCCGTTGATGTCAATCGCGAAGGAGAACTGACTTATCGCGCCAGAGCGCAGCGACGGCGGAGCTTCGCTGGCGGGCAACGGTGGCAACCATTTTTCCTCTGCTTGGCACCTCGCGGGTGGCCGTCAGTGCAGGTTATGGTGCCGCAACAGGAACCACAAACACAAAACAGCCGGGACCACCACCGGTGTGGCCAGCGCCAAGACCACGCCCGCGTACTGCCGGACATTCCGTTTCCATGGCGACACTTCGGTCACGCGATCGCAGCGACCTGTCACCTTGACCTTGGCGAGATTGTCCAATTCCGTCTGCATGTCCGCGGCGCTGGCGTAACGGCCCGCCGGATTGCGGTCCATCGCATGCAGGACGATTTCCTCGGTCTGAGACGTAATACTCGGATTCAACTTCCGCAATGGCTCGGGGTCGCCAACCACCCGGGCGTTCATTGCGGCCAGCGGATTATCGCCGTAAAACGGCGTCTCGCCGGTCAGCATCTCGTACAACATCGCCCCCAGGCTGTAGATGTCCGTCCGCGCGTCGCCGCGTTTGCCCTGGACCTGTTCGGGCGCCATGTAATCCGGCGTGCCCATCGTCGGCGTGAACCCTCCGAAGGTCACCCGGCGAAACTCGTTGGACTTGGCCAACCCGAAATCCAGCACCCGGATCGACCCGTCGCAGCCGACCATGACGTTCTGCGGTTTCAAATCGCGATGGATCACCCCGTTCTCGTGCAGGTACTGCAACGCCTCGCACAGCAGACTGGCGATCTTGAGCGCGTCCTTCTCCGGCAGCGGCCGCATCGCCTTCAACAAATGCGCCAGCGTGCACCCGCGCAGGTACTCCGTCACCAGGTACGGACGGCTCTTCGGTCCGGGCACCGCGATGAATTTCAGGACGTACGGATGATTCAGCGTCAGCCCGATCTCTTCCTCGCGACGGAACCGCGTGAAGAAGCCGGGATCGCTCTCGTATTCCAGATGCGGCACCTTCAGGGCGACGTTGTTGTTGTGGTCGAACAAATCTTGCGCCTTGAAAATCATCGCCATCCCGCTCCGACTGATCACCTCGGTAATCAGAAAGCGGTCATCCAAAATGTCGCCCGGGTGCAACTCGCCGACCCGGTTCGCCTCGACGGCGGGATGGTATTCGGCCACGCCCTGGCAACAGCCGACGTGTTCGAGTGGACAAGCTTGGGTCGTCTTCATGGCGGCACTATGCCATCAAACCTCAAGGCCGGGTAATTAAATGGGGGCGCCCGGCGTTAAAACCGCATCAACGAGAAAATGCAGCCCGAACTGGTTGCTGTCCAATTGGTTGGCCATATATCTTGGCGGTAAAGCACCGGGTCTCGACCCGTAACCGCGCAGCCTGTCGCACCCGTCAATTTGGGTTCGTTTTTGGCTTTGTTCCGGTAACTTTTCCACGCCGGCTTGGCCGGATTTGGGTTCGTTTTCCGAAAATACCCTTTCTTGGCGGACCCCATCCCCGTAGGGGTGGGCTCCCACGCCCACCCTGTCCTTGTAGCCGCGGGCGCTGACCGCGGAACCGGTGCTTCCTCTGTAGCGGCGCTCTACGAGCGTCGGTCGTCCCGCCTCTTCCATATTGTAGGGCTGGATGCCTGACGTTTAGGTAAGAGTCGAGACGCTAGAATCCAACCCTTTCGCCCCGAGCACGAGGCTCATCAGGTGCTCGACGGGGTCGCCGGCGAACGCTGGGCCGTCTTACAACGCTGAGACGACATTCAACTCGACGTAGTCGTCGTCGACGGTGGTGCAGGGGCAGAGTTCGAGGCGGTAGCGGATTTCGTCGCGGAGGGAGTCGAGGGCGTTGACGGCGCTGAGGCCCGTCGCTTGGCACTGCATGCTTTCGCATTCGGCGACGAAGCCGTCGCTGCCGGACTCCACAGTGACATCGAATCGCATCACAACCTCTAACAATTGCCGCGTGAGGGCACGCGGCCTACAACATCCAGAAAAACCTACGCCTCGGAATCGACGCGGTCAACGATACCAATAATAATGGAACGGAGCGGCGCATCCTTGTTGTTCACGACCTGCCGGGCAGAATTGCCTTCGTCGATGACCAGCACGCGTTCGCCAACCCCGGCGCCCACGCCGCCGTCGATGGCGATGAGATAACCATCCGCTTTGCCTGCAAAGTCTTCCTTCTCGACAATGAGCAGTTTCTTGCCGTCGTAGAACGGATGATTGATCGTCGAAACGATGTTACCCCTGACAGTTCCGAGGATCATATGCCCTTGGGTAGGGACGGCTCGCCGAGCCGTCCGTTTGTCCCGCAATTTCGGCGTGCTGGGCCAGCGCGCCCTACCTCAAGCTTGTTGGGTGTGCAATTCATCCACAATTCCGACAATGGTGTGATCGACGGGCACAAACCACGGTTCGAGCGCGAGCGCGGCTTCGCGTCCGCCTTCGTAATAAATCATCTCATCGGGACCGGCCATCCGCGTCGCGTCGCACGCAACCAATGCCTCGCCCTTGGGACTGCCCTGTTTGTCGAGCGGCTGAATCCACAGCATCGGGACACCTTCGAGTCCCTTGTACACGACGCAGGGCGTCAGCGTGCCGATGACCTTGCCGAGGAGCATTACGACGCCTCTTCGCCGTCGAGTTCGTGCAACTTCGCGTCGTTGTACCGCGTGGTCTGGTCGAGTTGTTGGGAAATGACCTCGTGCGGACTCGCGATGATGCGGTGGTGCGTGAACGCCTGGCGACCACGCAGGAAATCGTTGGCGATGATCATCGCGGCCTCGATCTCGTGCAATTCGCCCGCATAGACGCTGATGGCTTTGCCCGACATCTCGTACTCGGCAAGCCGCAACTCCACCAACTGCACTTCGGTGCC
Source organism: uncultured Verrucomicrobiae bacterium (assembly GCA_963712025.1). GTDB lineage: Bacteria > Verrucomicrobiota > Verrucomicrobiia > Palsa-1439 > Palsa-1439 > Palsa-1439. The sequence goes on from CAVQGJ010000010.1 coordinate 56,144, forward strand.
TTTCACCGCGACCTCGGCGGCGCGAACGTTGGCGGCGATGGTATCCGTCTCCAAAATCGCCACCGTCTGCCGTTCCGTGCCGGTGCGCTGGCCGAGCACGGCGTCGTGCACTTTCGGGTGAACGTCGGGAAGGAACGCGTGGTCGAGCACGCTGCCCGCGCCGATGGTCAGCGCTTCGGTGAGCGATTCGCCGACGCTGCCCGTGGTGCCGCCGAAAATGATCAGGTAACGGCCGCCGCTGACCGTGCCGCCCTTGATCATCGCAATCGGGGCCTTCTTCAGGATCGCGTCGGTCGTGTAGATACCGTCCGCGATGCTGCGGAACTCGACAACGGCGATAGCGGGATATTTTTTCACACAATCCTGAATGCGCCGACCAGCGTGCACCGCCGCCAGCGCGAGAAACTCTTCGGGGTGGTCATGCCTTCGCCCGTCGGGCTGGCAATGGTGAACGACGTCGGACCTTCGCCCTTGAACCCGAGGCCGGCCAGCGATGGGCCGTTTTTCACAAAAACGCTGGCGTTGCATTCGCGCGCCATGCGGCTGAGGTTCGAGAGATTGTCCGAGTGCATCACGAACGTGTGCCGCCGCGGGTGTTCCAGTTGCATGGCGAAATCGATGCCCTCGTCCGCGTCGCGCACGCGCGTGACCGGGAAAATCGGCATCATCTGCTCGGTCCACAGCAACGGATGATCGTGGTCCACTTCGCAAATCCCGAGACGGATGCTGTCGTCGCAGCGGATTCCCGCTTTCTGCAAAATGACGCTGGCGTTCTTGCCGATCAGCGAACGGTCGATCTCGGCTTCCTGGCGCGGGCCGTGGGTTTTCGTGAACACGACCTTCTCGACGGCGGGCAACTGCTCCTTGGTGATCAAATACGCGCCGTTATAGGTCATCGCCTTGATCAATTTGTCGGCGACGCTCGACACGACGAGGCATTCCTTTTCGTCGGCACAGATGATGTTGTTATCGAATGACGCGCCGAAGACGATGTCCCGCGCCGCTTTGTCGATGTCGGCGCTCTCATCCACGACCACCGGCGGATTGCCCGGTCCGGCGCATATCGCGCGTTTGCCGCTCGACATCGCGGCGTGAACGACCCCGCCGCCGCCCGTGACGACGACGAGCCGGACGCCGGGATGTTTCATCAACGCCTGGGCGCTCTCGACGGTCGGATTGACGATGCCCGTAATCAGATTGCGCGGGCCGCCGGCGGCGACGATGGCTTTGTTGATGAGGGCCACGTTGTGACAGGAGACGCGTTTCGCGTTCGGGTGAACGTTGAACACGACGGCATTCCCCGCCGCGACCATCGCGATCGCGTTATTGATGATTGTCGAGGTCGGGTTGGTGGTCGGCGTGATCGCGCCGATGACGCCGAACGGCGCGGCCTCGATCAGCATCAGGCCGTCATCACCGGTAACGGCGTTCGACAACAGGTCTTCCGTGCCCGGCGTCTTGTCCGCAACGAGTTGGTTCTTGAGAATCTTGTCCTCGTACCGGCCCAGCCCGGTTTCCTCATAGGCCATGCGCGCCAGCGCGTTGCCGTGTTCGCGCATCGACTGGCGGATCGACGCGATGATGTCGTTCCGCTTCTTCAATCCCAATTGGTCGAACTGGCAGAAGGCGATGCTGGCGGCTTTCACCGCTTCGTCGATGGTGTCGAAGATGCCGATGTCGCGCAGTGGAGCAGGGGAGGAACCCGACGACGATGGAGTCGATGCCGACGCGCCGCCGCGTCCCGTCAGGTCCGTGACGATGCGTTGCGCGATTAGCTCGATTTCCTGGTCGCTCAACCCCATGGCGTCAATCCTTCCGATACTTCTCGGCGCCGCCGATTTCCCACGTGTCCACAATCGCCATGATGACGGCGTCGCAGGGGCGGTCCTTGGTGGCGAGGGTCTGGCGGGCCGAACTGCCCGTGGCCACGAGCACCAGCTCGCCCGGGCCGACGCCCACCGCATCGACCGCCACGACCTGGCTGCCGGTTTCCTTGCCCTCGGTGTCCACATGTTTGACGAGCATGAACTTCAGGCCGTCCATGCTGGACTCCTTGCGCGTGGCGACGACGGTGCCGACAACTTTGCCAAGATTCATAGTAAACTCCGGCACGGGCAGGCGCGGAGGCCTGCCCCTGCCATGAATTTGCGATTACTTCTTGGCAGCTTTGGCGCCGCGTCCCAACGGGATGACGTCGTCGACGTTCTGGTGCGGACGCGCGATCACGTGGACCGCCACGACTTCGCCCACGCGGCTGGCTGCCGTGCGGCCCGCATCGGTCGCGGCCTTGACCGCGGCCACATCGCCACGAACGACGGCGGTGACGTACCCGCCGCCCGTCTTCTCGTAGCTGACGAGTTCGACCTTGGCCGCTTTGACCATTGCGTCGGCCCCTTCCACCATCGCGGCGAAGGAACGCGCTTCCAGTAGACCTAATGCATCTGCCATGTCTGTGTCTCCTTACGTTATTGTGATCGTTTCAAAATCGCAGTTTACGCGCCGCCGCCGCCCTTCATCTCGCGGCCGGTGACGCTGTTGATGGCCTGCTCGGCGGCCTTGGCGGCCACGTCGATGTCCTTTTCCTCGCCGCCGAGGTAAACGCGGCCGAAACTGCCGAACGCGCGGATTTCGAGGATGTTGATCTCGGCGGCCTTCTCGGCCTCGTTCGCGGCGAACGCGGCATACGCGGCCGGCGCGCATTCCAGCGTGAACAACGTGTGGCCGGGCAAGATCATGTTACCGTGGCGCGTGCGATTGATGAGCATCGTGTGATAATCGTCGATGCGGCGGATGACGCTGTTGCTGTAAATGACCGGCTTGTAGCGGCCTTCTTCTTTCAAATTCAGCGCGGCCAAAATCGCCGCGCCCGCCTGGCGCACGTCGGCCTGCGATTCGGAATGGATCTCCAGCATCCCGTACAACCGCTCGATGATCTGCATCCCGGGCGTGACTTTCGTGGACTTGAGCGCGACATCGGTGACGAAGTTGATCTCCATGCCCGGCGAAATCTCGACGAACAGCGAGGCCTGCCCCGCGATCGGCAGGAAGCCCTGCGAAACCGTGGCAAAAAACGACGCCACCTGCGGCTGCAAGCTATCGAGAAAAATGTACGAGCGTAAATCGGCCATGATGCGTTCCTTTCGTCGTCAATACTTCGCGCCTCCGCCGGATACCACGTCGCCGGCCGCTTCCTTCAAAATCTTCACGCCGCTGGACGTGCCGATGCGCGTCGCGCCCGCGGCCACCATCTTCAACAGGTCCGCCAGCGACCGCACGCCGCCCGATGCCTTCACGCCGAGTCCTTTGTCGCGGACGATGCGGCTCATCAGCGACACATCTTCCACCGTCGCGCCGCCCGAACTGAAGCCCGTCGAAGTCTTGACGAAATCGGCATGGGCTTTCACGGACAATTCGCACGCGCGCGCCTTCTCTTCATTGGTGAGCAGCGACGTTTCGAGGATCACCTTGGTCTTGGCGCTGCCGTCGCGGCAGGCCTCGACCACGCCGCGAATATCGCGCAATACCAGTTCGTCGTCGCCGCTCTTGAGCGCGCCGACGTTGATGACCATGTCGATTTCCTTCGCGCCCGCGCGGATTGCGGCGCGGGCCTCCATGGCCTTCGTCTCGGGCGGCTGCGCGCCGAGCGGGAAACCGACGACACAGCAGACCTTCACGCCGGTGCCGTCAAGCGACTGGCGGGCAAACGAAACCCAGGTCGGGTTCACGCACACCGAATAGAACTTGCTCTGGCGCGCCTCGCGGCAGAGTTGTTCGATGTCGGCGCGGGTCGTGTCGGGCCGCAGCACGGTATGATCGATGAGCTGGGCAATCTGTGATGGAGAAAGCCGGGTCTGGGGCGTCGAGGCGGCGATGGGCGGATTGCCCTGCGCGGCGAGCAGTTCCTGGACGCGTTTGGCGATGCGTTCGAGGTCGGTTTGCGAGGCAGTCACGCGCGGATCTCCAATCGCGGCCAACAACGTTGCCTGGTGCGCTCCCACGCCGATGGGGCCATCCTCGATTTCATTGATCAGTTGTACACGCTTTCGGTGCCGTTCTTCAACACATTCGCCCGCCAGAAACGTCTCGACGATTTGTTTCGCCGTTTCCACGTCGGTCTGGCCCGAGCCGAGAGTGAGCACGTTGGCATCGTTGTGTTCCCGCGAATTTTTCGCGAGGGCGACACTGTAGCACGCCGCGGCGCGCACGCCACGGACTTTGTTGGCGGCCATCGCCGAACCGATCCCCGCGCCGTCGACCATGATACCACGGTCGCAGGCACCGCTGGCCACCAGCCGCGCGACGGTGTAGGCGATGCGCGGATAATCGACCGCGTCCTTGCCGTGCGTGCCGCAATCCTGCACGAAATAGCCGCGACTTTGCAGATAATTGAGAAGCTGGTTCTTCAGATCGAGCCCGCCGTGATCCGAACCGACCGCGATCTTGATATTTTTCCCCATCTGGCTGTCAACCTTTTTTCACATTCACCGGCCAAAATCAAGAGATGAGTGATCGACATCGAACCGGGCGCACTTTTGGAAGTCGGACATTCGAACTCGATCGACGCTTTTCCGGTATTGCGCGCCGAAGTTGGGAGGCCTACAATCGGTTCAACCCGCAACGATGGAAACCGTGCCGGAATTGCGGTGTTTATAATCTTGAACGGGAATAGCGAGGGGATTCTCAAAAAGAATACAACACATGAATACGATAAAACTATCTCATAAGAAAACTACGGTTGTTTTTGCGGTTGCCTGCATCACCATCGCGGGGATGTTGTGGAACGCGGGCAACGCATTCAGCGGCGATGCTGCGCCCCCGGCAAATCTGTCACCCGCGTTGCAGGAGGTGGTGAAGCTTGCCCAGGCCCATCTGGGTGATGACGTCATTCTCACGTACATCAGGAATTCGGGGGCGTCGTACACGTTGAGCGCTGACGACATTGTGTATCTCAAAGGGCAGGGGGTTTCCCAAAACGTCATCTCGGCGTTGCTCCAGAAAGGATCGGCTGGCGCTGCTGCCGGCACGGAGTCAGCGCCACCACCGCCTCCGCCGCCATCCCAGGTCGAGGCGCCCGCGCCCGGCGTGGCGACCCCGGTAACTTCGACACCGGCTCCTCCGTCTTCGGCGGTGCCACCGGACGTGGGCAGTGCCGCGCCGCCGCCCGCACCCACTCCGGAACCGGCTCCCGAACCCGCGCCGAGTTTTGATTATTTCCAGCAACAACTTTCACCCTACGGCTCGTGGATCAATGTGCCGGGATACGGCGAGTGCTGGCAACCGTACGGAATTGCCTATGGCTGGCGTCCGTACTACGACAACGGGTACTGGGTCTACACGGACGCGGGTCTATACTGGCAGTCGAGTTATGCCTGGGGCGCCATCCCGTTTCATTATGGCCGCTGGGCGTACGTGGGAGGTTACGGCTGGATTTGGGCGCCCGCGTACGAATACGCGCCCGCGTGGGTGTTCTGGCGTCACAGCGGGGACTATGTGGGTTGGGCGCCGTTGCCCTACGGCGCGGTGTTTGTGGACGGCGGTTGGGGATGGCACGGCCACCGATATGGGGCGGACTTCGACTTCGGGTTCGGCGCGTCGTTCTTCATCTTCGTCGGCGGCGGGCATTTGTGGGAGCACGACTACCACCACTACACCTTGCGCGGCGACGAGTTCCACCGCGCATTTCGGGCAAGTGCGGTCAACCGGTCGTATCGTGATGACCATGGCCGATTCATCCATGAAGGGCTGGATCGCGAGCACTTGGAACATCTGACGGGTCATCCGGTTGCCGTGGTCCGGCATGACGAAGTCCGGGCTCGCGAGCGCGAGACACTACGGGTTGACCGTGAGCGAGTCACGCATGGCCAGCCTCTGGGCGGCGAGCCGCGACGGGAAGAATCCGCCGGCCACGACCGCGATCACGGTCACGACCACGACCGGCAAGGGCCGTAATCCTGTCGTCCCGGTGGAAGGAGCGGTCGCCGACAAGCAGGCCGATTGTTAGAGACGACGGCCGCTGATTGTGGTATTCTGTTCGCATACCATTGGAACTAGGAAGCAACAGAAGAATCGAGATATTATGTATCAGCAACGACTTGGCGCGCGGGCGGAATATCGGGAGCAGGAAAGCCAGCGGGTCAAAGACTCCGCCACCTTAGCCAATCAGTTCGCACAACTGAAATCGCTGACCGTAGACCTGACGTACCATGATCCCACCCGCACCAGCAAGGGCAGCGAACTCAAGTATCAGGTTAACCTCGACGGCGCCAAGTCGGTGTTCCGGTTCAATTGCCCGAACGCGGAATGCGTCCGCGGGGATTTCGATTTGTCGAAGGAATTGGCCGAGGCGATCAAGGCGCGTCGGACCACGGTAAGCGGCGAGAAGACTTGCGAAGGTTGGCGCAGCAAAACCACGATCGAAACCGTCCACTGCCACAACGTGCTGCGCTACAAGCTCACCCTGAAGTATTAAGGGTGGCTGCGGGCGGGTAGGGGACGTCAGCTCAGTCGATAGACGATGCGGGCCTTGCTGAGGTCGTAGGGCGTCATTTCCAACTTCACCCGGTCGCCCACAGACAGGCGGATGAACCGTTTGCGCATTTTGCCGGAAATGTGCGCGAGAACTTCGTGTTTGTTGACCAACTCGACGCGAAACATCGTGCCGGGCAGGACCCTGGTCACCGTGCCTTCCAAATCCACCAATTGATCCATAGCCATAATCGTTTCCTTTCGATTTCATGCCTGTCACAGTTTTCCACGTAGAGCGTGATGAACTTCGGGTGTCAAAGGACAGGCTTTGACTCCGGCTGCGACGAGAAGACCCCTCCTTCGGAAGCCCTTTAGTATGGCAGGTTTCGCTGGCAATGCAAGTGGCGAATCCGCAATATTTTAACGCGGACTTCCTGGCATCATGTCCTTTCGCGCGAGACGGGCGCGCAGATCGGTTCAAATCTTGAGTGCGGCGCCAATGACATGTAGCATGTGGGTTGGAAAGAATGGCCAATGCTACCGACTCTGATTAGACAGCGCCTTTTTTATTTCGCAGTTCTGGTAGCTATCGGGGCCGCGCTATTCCTTCATTTTTGGAGGATCGGATCAGCCCCACGCGGGTTCTCTGTGGACGAGTGTTCCATCGCCTACAACGCCTATTGCATCGCCCGAACGGGTGCGGACGAGTACGGAACCTCCTGGCCCATGTATTTTCGGAGTTTCGATGTTTATTGCGACCCCGCTGACGTTTATTCGGTGGTACTTCCCATCCGGGCATTTGGTCTCGCGAAGTGGGTGGCTCGTGTGCCCTGCGGCCTGTATTACCTGGTGGCGTGCGTTGCGTTTTCCATGCTGCTTCGCCACTGGCGGTTTGAACCACCGCTTGCCTTGGTGGGGGGCTTTCTGCTGTCGATCATTCCCTGGGTCTTTCCATTGAGTCGTAATTGCTCGTTTGCGGGGCATGCCGCAGGATTGCTGGGACTGATAACAGGACTTGCCCTGACCGGTTCCGCGTTGCGTCGACGATCCAATTGGCGGGCTGCGCTGGCCGGGGTTGCTTGGGCGCTCACCTTCTACACGCACCAGAGCGTCCAGCCGGTCCTCGCATTGCTGGCCATCGGCTTCGTCGTGGTACTATGGCGCCCGTTCGTTTCACGTTGGCGGTTGGTCCTGGTGATGGCGCTTTCTGCCCTGATCGTTCTCTTGCCGTTGATCATCAGCGTGCTGCGGTCCCCGGAGGGTCTCACCGCGAGGTTTCATCAGGTGAGCATCACCAACGGCGCCACTTCTCTGCGGGATACGATGGGGAGCGCGGCCAGCCGTTATCTCGACTACTTCAGTCCGCGGTTCCTGTTCATTTCCGGCGACCCCGAACTGCGTCATCATACAGGGCACGGTGGAGAATTATACTGGTGCCTCGCGCCCCTGATCCTCATCGGGCTCTGCGTCGCGGTTCGCTGCTGGCGGCAGCAGGTGTCATACAGAATCATATTGGTCGGTGTCCTGGTTTCGCCGGTATCCGCCGCGTTCACCGTGGATCGGGAACACAGCACGCGTTGCGTGTATGCCGTGATCTTTTGGTTGCTGCTGGCCATGCTCGGGGCCCAATGGCTGTGGCAGCGTCGAGGTCCATGGCGAAAACTGCTGTTCCTCACCGCCTGCGCGGGCACATTGGAAATCGGGCTCTACCTGCGCGATTATTTCGGCGCGTACCAGACCCGAGATCCCCAGGTATTCCAAACCGAATTGACCGACGCGTTCGAATACTGCTTTGCCCACCTCGACACCAATCAAGTCTTGTACATTTCCGCATCGACGTTTAACCCCTACGGGGCGATCGTCAAGGCTGACCTCAAACCACAGTTGTATGCTTACGTTCTGTTTTTCGGCAAAATCGATCCTCGCATCTACCAGCGAACGGGCTTTCCGACGGATACGGTGCGATTGTACGACGGCCATGCGCCCAGGCCGGGCTTGCTGTTGGGCTGCGACCATTATTATATACGACGCCCGGACAGACCGAATGAGTTTCTTGTCGCGTCCGACAGACTGCCGATGCCACCCGCCGCCAGGCTGATAAAATCCATCCCATTCAGCGGCCGATATTCCTTCGCGAAGTACCAGGTGTTCGCCATTCCCTAGGGACTGGTGAGGGTATGGGCCGTCGAGGCCCGCGGCGCTCAAGGAAGCGGGAGTTTTCCTGCGCTAACAACCGGATCGCGAAACCGGGCTTTCGGGCGCGGTACGGTCGGTCGGTCAATCCGAGCGAAGGAATTTTCAAACCGGGCGTAGCCCGTCGGTCGCCCTCGTGCTTAAGTAATCGGCGTAAGCGAGAAACATGAAGCCGATGAAACGATATCGAGTTGTTCTTGGTTTTCTGGTCTGCAACGCGCGGCGGAGGTCCCCGCGGCGCCGGGTGTCGGTTTCTTCCGCTTCTACCATCTCGAAGCCCGGTCGTTGGGCGTACGATTATCCAGCATCGGGGGCAACGGGGTACTTCACCCCGCAACCGTTGCCCCCGCTCCCATTTCGCAGGCGCTTGCGGGCGGGTGGATCAAGCGGCCCGTCCCGCGTCAATTTCGGGTGATCGCAGGTGAGAGGCGAGCCGGCTGCCGGCAGTGCGTGATCCGCACTGCCGGCGACCAACGAGCGAGCGGAGGTTCCACCATGTCGGCAGGAGACCCTGCAGCGCAGGAGTAGTCATGGCGAGGCCAATAAAAGTTGGAGTGGTCGGGTGTGGCTACTGGGGACCGAACCTGGTCCGCAACTTCCGGTCCCTTGCGGATTGTCGCCTGAAGATGATGTGCGACGTTAACAAGAAGCGGCTGGCGCACGTGCGGTCGCTCTACCCCGAAATCGTCGGCGAGACGGACTATGGCCGTATGCTCAATGGCGTCGGCCTCGATGCGGTGGTGATCGCCACGTCGGTGAAAACGCACTACCCGATGGCCAAAGCGAGTCTCCTGGCCGGCAAGCACACGCTCATCGAAAAGCCCATGGCGTGCTCCTCCGAGGAATGCGAAGACCTGATCGCGCTCGCGCGGAAGAAGGGGTTGATCCTGATGGTCGGGCATACGTTCCTGTATTCGCCCGCCGTGCGGAAGATCAAGGAGATCGCCGATAGCGGCGAACTGGGAGACATCCGCTATATTTGCGCCCGCCGCCTGAACCTGGGTTTGTTCCAAAAGGACATCAACGTGACCTGGGACCTGGCGCCGCACGATATCGCCATCATCCTGCACATTTTGGGTGAACAGCCCGTCAGCCTCAATTGCCGCGGCACGGCGCATATCACGCGAGGCGTCGAGGACGTGACGGCCATGTGTCTCCACTTCCGGAACGAACGGTCGGCGTTCATTCACAGCAGTTGGATCGATCCCCGAAAGGTCCGGGAGATGACGATCGTCGGCAGCCAGCGCATGATTGTGTACGATGACGTTGCCCAACAGGAGAAGATCAAGGTGTTTGACACGCATGTAGAGCGACCGCCGCATTACGACACGTTTGCTGAATTCCATTACGCGTATCATTACGGCGACATGCGCGTCCCGTACATCAAGCAGGAGGAACCGCTCAAAGTCGAATGCCAGCATTTCCTCGACTGCATCCGGACAGGAACCGCGCCGTTAACAGATGGCGAGCGCGGGTTGGAGTTGGTGCGGATACTGGAGGCGGCTTCCGAGTCCCTGAGAGACAACGGGGCGCCTCTGGACCTGATGCATGGCCGTAACGGCAAAGCCCGCGCTCGCGGTGATCGGAAGAACCCGGCGGAGGTTTTGCCGTTGGGGCGGGGTCGCCGGCGCGCCCCGCAAGCAGTTCACCGGACTGCGAAGAAAGCCGAACTGGTTCCCGCCGCGCAGTCCGCTACGCCGTAGAGACCGTGTCCGCAATCCTGCTCGGAGGCGACCGTCCCGGGGTTGAGTGGTGGAGATTTATCACCGTGGTAAGTGGCGCGCCCAGCAGGAGTTGAACCTACCCAAGAAGCAATGCCCGCCTAATCAAAGTCAACCCACTGTCCCAACTGCTGCACCAAAATCTGAGACACGGACTGATTTGGCGGAGGTTGTCACGGCGTGGCGTTCGCTGTCGCAACCACTCAAAGCGGCGGTGTTGGCGCTCGTTCGGACGGTCAAGGCGGAAGGCGGTGCCAAGTGACCGCGATCGAACCAGCCGCAGACATCGGGAGTGGGGCGGCGCCGCCCCCCCGCCGCGCAGCGGCGGGGGTCGGCCCGACCCTTCCTTGTCTTTCTAGTGGTAACTGCAACGAGGGACTACTAACCCCGTACCATCGCAAGGTTTCTGTGAGCCTCGCTGAGAACGTCCATTGCCTCACTCGGAAGTATGGGTTGGAGCGGATCGGGTTCCTGACCTTGACGACTCCAGAGGGCGAGGAGTGGGAGAAGTTTCAGGAGCGGTTTCACTCCCTTGGGGTGCGCGTGTTGCCAGCACTTTTTTCGGCGTGGCTGACGGTTTTTGAGTTCTCAAAGAAGGGACGGCTGCACGCTCACCTTGTGGTGGCGTGTCGGGCGGACATTCGGACCGGCTTTGATTTCTCAAATTACCTTGAGAGCGTGAAGGACACCACACCGTTGCCGGAGAAACGGCGGCATATCCACGAAGCGGCAGGGAATTGCGCGAACCTTCGAGGCATTTGGGCGGAACTGCGTCAACGACTGCCAGCGTACGGCTTCGGCAGGCATGAGTTGATCCCGGTGCGTACGACGGAGGATGGCATTGCGCGATATGTGGGGGGCTACGTCTCGAAATGCGTCAACAATCGGAGGGAAGAGAACAAGGGACGGCGCTTTGTACGTTACTCCCAAGGTTGGCGCGAGTGGTCAACGCGGTTCGGGTGGGCCACATCTGGCGGATGGGTATGGCGTCGGAAGATGGAGCTACTCGCGGCGGGGTTCCGCTTTCTCGGATATCATGTCGAGGGTCCTGACGATCTCAAGCGCCTCTTTGGGCCACGGTGGGCATACAAGTTGAAAGAGCTAATCCCTGTGGTCGCGATCTCTGAATATCCTACGCGGAGCCATGCTCTGGCCGATGGTGTGAGCCGTACGATTCTCGAAGGTGTGCCGGCAGGTGCCGTCCAACTACGGGGTTTTCATCCATTCCCAGACAACACCTTGCCACCGGCGGATTGTGCGCGTATTGCGCTTGCGTTTGCGAAGCGGAGTGTAGTTAAGGTATTATGCGTTCCGCAGGATGTAGCGGCAGCGTGGAAAATCTGAGCAACCCCAAAATTGTTCGCCACGCTTCCCGCCTTTCATGGCTGTTCTTACCACAAGCGGGCGCTCACATTTCGGACAGTACTTTCTGCTATCGTTCAATATCGCGTCAAGTCGTCGGTTAGTTGAACCGTCCGTATTGCGCATCAACTCAACCAATTCAGTCTCTACGACGATACGAATACCGTGCTTGTTCGCCAACTCTGCGGCGTCAGTCGTGCAACCACGTAGCGTTACCAGCACGGCCTTCTCAATGTTCGCGTCCTTCAGAGCCCCCAAAAGCTCGCGGACATGCCGAACCCCCACGCTCCGTTTTCGCCAGTGCTTGCACTGTACAAGCAAACGTTCGCCATCCTTTTCCACAATCAGGTCAATTCCGCCGTCGGGCTTGGCTCCACCGAGGCGTTTGACCGAGCACCCGCGCACTTCGTAAATGGCGCTGACGAGCTTTTCAAATTGAAACCAGTCAATTGCCCGGAGCTTCTCTTCAAGACTTGTCTGTCGCAGCGGCTTAATTCTTGTGGGAGCGTCCTCACGCGGTTTCGGGTACGGGGATGGTTCGGCTGGTATCGTAGGTGGCCGACGGGATTCCAGCATTGACAGGATTTTCAGGTAAACGGATGAACTCGCGGGATCCGTTTGCTTAGGCTTGCTACGAACAACAGGCCTGATAACGAAAAGCACCACGGCGGCCACACCGGCACACAGGAGAATTCCGGTGACGATGAATGTGAGCAGACCAAAGATGTCTCGTAGGATCACAGGCGCAAAAACAGCGAGCAAGACGACAGTTATTACGACAAGCTCCAAGAAGAGTTCAAACCAACTAGACTGTCTCCTTGGCATAATCGCGTCTCCGCCGCGCGACTCAGCTCTGCCCAATTAGAGGGGGCGCACCTACTTACGCCCCAGCACAGGTACGGGCGTACCCAGAAAGGAGCGCTTTCAGCACGCCCCTTGCGGGGCGCGCTTCCAACGCTGTCCTTTCCTGCGAATTTGCCCGTTTCGTGCTGGACAGCAACGAAGCTACGCGAATTGTTTTGGGTTTGTCAGTTTGTCTGTGTTTACCACAATCGTATTTGACGGTCGGCAGGATAAGGGCGCTTAGATTTTCCTAGCAAGCTCAGAATGCCGCTAGCCCGAGGAATCGAGGTTGTTCGGTGTGGGCGCTGTGCTCATTATATTTCACTTTATTTATTTGCTTGCGTTTGATGCGGTTGTGCACGTACTCTGTTTTCTATGAAGACGAGAGAGCGAAGCGCAAAGGCGAAGGTTGTCATTAACGCGGCGATGGAACGCCAAACTAACACGCCCCTTACGGCTTCGGACGTGCCAAACCCTGAGGCCTTCTTGGATGAGGCGAAGAGAGAACCGAAGCGAAAATTGATCTTGGATCATATCAAAACGATTAAGGTATTGCGCGATGAGAAGAATTTCACATTCAGCGCAATCGCCGACTGGTTTATCAAGAAAGGTTTTCAGACGGACCGGAGTGCAGTCTATCGAGCGTATTTACTGGCAATTCCGAAGGAGCAGCGCGACCCCAAGGATGACGAATATCAAGAAATGGAACCGGATTGAAATGACCGTTGCAGTGGAAAATTCTGGCGAACGACTGCTTACTGTCCGTGCGGCTGCACGCGTGTTGAACGTAAGTGTTCGCACGGTGTGGCGGATGATCGCGGACGGCGAACTGCACGCTGTCCGGATGCGCCGGTGCACGCGGCTGGCGGTCGCAGAGGTATTGGGTTACTTGGAGCAGAGCAGACAGAAAGGGTGCGGATGATCAATACGATTTACAAGCGTGGGCGAATTTGGTGGTGGAAGTATCGACCGCATAGAGGGCGGGGGGAGCCAGCGGCGGTGTCACTCGACACGACGGACAAACAGGTGGCAGAGAAGCGGCGGGCCGAACAGCTCGCGGAAAAGGAGCGCGAACGGGAGGGTATCCTTGCGCCAAAGAGAATGCGTGACGCCGCAAAACTTCCTATCTTGAAACACCTCGACGAATTCGAGGCGGACTTGCAGGCTCGGGGCCGCGTCCCGAAATACATCGACAACCTAGGCATGCGGATTCGGAAGCTCGTCGGGGACTGCGGGTGGAAGCAGTTGCACGAGATCACGGCGGACTCATTTGTCTCGTGGCGTTCACGGCAAAAGTTTTCGGCGAAAACGTTACTGGAATACCAGAACGCAATATCGGGGTTTCTGTACTGGCTGCGACAGAACAGGCGCATCGGAGACAATCCGCTGGAATTCGTTGGCAAGCCTGAACTGCGGGGCCGCGAAACTCGTCATCGGCGGGCGTTATCGGTGGAAGAGGGGCGTAAGCTGCTGGAGGTTTCGGGATCGCGAGCGGTTGTGTATCGCATGGTGTTCTACACTGGTTTTCGGCGGGGTGAATTGGAACAAGTGGAGTGGGCGGACATGCATTTGGACGACGCCGTAGAGCCGTTTGTCAGCGTCAGGGCATCGACGACAAAGAACCACAAGAAGGCAGTGCGCCACCTGCCAGCCGATCTTGCGGCAGAACTCCGGGAACTAAAGACGCAAGCTATGAGTGAAGCAGGGCGCGTGTTTAAGGTGCCAAGCGTCGAAGAATTGCACGCGGATTTGAAGCGGGCGGGCATTCCTCCGGTGGATGCGCAAGGTCGGATTGTAGATTTCCACGCGTTGCGGAAGACCGCCTGTACCTGGCTACAGATCGCGGGCGTCGCTGAACGGGCCGCGATGGAATTTATGCGCCACAGCGACCGCAGGTTGACCGATCAGGTTTACACGGACACTTCGCTATTAGAGGTCAAGGCGGCAAGTCAGACGTTGCACGACCTTGTGAACGGACTGTACCAAGGACTGCACCAAAAATTAGTCGTAAACGGGCAGGGGGCGGCATCGACTGTCATTGAGAGGATTACGGCACACCGCGAGCAAATACCTGCAAGCATTGAAGTTAGGCACGACTCGGCAGAAGCTGGCAGAACGAGGCAAGATGAGAAGTGGCGCGCCCAGCAGGAGTTGAACCTGCAACCTTTGGTTCCGTAGACCAACGCTCTATCCAATTGAGCTATGGGCGCACCTGCCAAAGAAATGCGTACAAGACTATAGGCGCAGGACACGAAGTCGGCAACGAAAAATCAGTGGACCGAATGAATCCGACTTCTTCACCGAGAAACGGCTGGGTAGATGTGTCAACGTGAACCATCTCGCATCAGGACAATACACATCGCCGGTACGTTCCAGATCGTTTATGGATTTGACCTCACCCTTGTGAATGCCCTCGATTTCTCCATTGTCCCCAGTGCCAACCGAGATAATGCCGCCATGTGTCGTCAAAGTCTTCCGACGAGCCGGCGACCACAATAGAGCATTTCGAGAGCTTGCCGGGCAAAACACGAGGGTGCACGCCCCACCGCCGACATCAAGGGCGTCGAGGGCATATTGGAATGTGCCGACGTTGGCGGAACTGCGACTGAGGCCATGTAAAGAGTTCGACTTGGCCGCGAATCAGGAAGCGGGGCGTTTGCTCGGGGGAATCACGGGGTCCTGCAACACCGTGCCTCCTTCCCGCAGGCGCCGTTCGCCGCGGCGTTGTTCGTGCACTGCATCGGTATGATCTTCGTCGTCCTGCTTGGAATAGACCAGCACAGTGGCGCCGACACGGATTTGATCGCCTTCCTGGAGTTTGTGTTCCTTGACCTTCGCGCTGTTCACGTAGAGACCGTTGGCCGCCTGCAATTCGGTGATCACGTAATCGTCGCCCTCCATCCGAATCAGGAAATGCCGCCGGGACACCTCTGCGTCCAGAAGTTGGATTTCCTGTGATGGATGGCGGCCACCACCCAGTGGCCGACGCTTCACAATGAAACGCGTTCCGATCTGGCCCCCGGGGCTTTCTGTGATGGTCAATGATGCCATACCTTCCTCCGAAGCAGTTCTTACGGCGCGATCCAACCCGATAGTGTCGCATATGATACATTGGTCGGGCCCCCGATGTCGAGAGAATTTGTGGCCGATCCGACCGTGTTGGTGACGGCGAAAAGGTAGTGCGAAGTTGTTCGTGTTGTCCCCTCCGCCAACCATGCCCGGCGCGACTTGCAATGCGTCGCTCTTGTCGCGTCCCATCGTCCAGATCACACGTGCGTTGGCGCCGGTCCGCGCGGCCGAAAGGAACGGTTGATTGCAGGGGCGTATTCGCTCATAATTACGCCCGTGACGTCGGGCGCGAAACCACCGGTCTTTGATCTTTGGGGGAGCCTCAGCGACGAGGAAGCAGCAGTCTTACGGACGCGTTTGACCGATGAACGCTGCCCGGCAGGCGAAGTCTTCATCCACGATGGAGCCATTGACGAATGTGTCTACTTGATTCGCGAGGGCGAAGTCGAAGTGCGCCGGCGCGGCCGGGTGCTCGCCCACCTCGGTAACGGCGATATCGTCGGCGAAATGGCGCTCTTGAACCGCCAGCCGCGCAGCGCGGACGTGGCCGCCGTCACGGATTGCAAATTATCACGACTGACCGCCACCGACCTCTCCGATCTCTGCCAGCAGCTACCGGCGCTGAAGATTATCCTGACCCGCCTGGTGGCGCACCGGCTGAGTTGGTCGAGCGCCGATGTGTTGACGCGAACCATTGGATCGTACGTCGTGGTCGGGCAACTCGGTGCTGGCAATATGGGCTGGGTCTTCCGCGCGCTGCGCGGCCAGACGGAGTTCGCGCTGAAGATGTTGCCGCATCCGCTGGTGCAACGGCCGTTGTTCCTCGACCGGTTTCGCCAGGAAGCGAACTGGCTGCAGCAGTTGCATCACGAGAACATCGTTCAACTCCAGGAAATTGTGGAACTCTACGGCACGATTTTCCTGGCGCTGGAATACGTTCGGGGCGTCAACGCCAAGGAATGGATGATCCAACGCCGCCGGATCGATCCGCCGGATGTTCGGACGGTGACGCAGTCAGTGGCGCGCGCGTTGCAGGCGGCCCATGCGCGGGCCGTGGTGCATTGCGACGTCAAATCCAGCAATATCATGATCGACACCGATGGACGGGTGAAGCTTGTGGATTTCGGCATTGCCGGTTCGCTATCCGACCCGGCCAGCCTCGAGTCCGGCATGACCCCCGGGTACGCCGCGCCCGAACGATTCAAGACGGCCCGCGGCAGCCCGGAGGCGGACTTCTACAGCCTGGGGGTTGCCGCTTACGAGATGTTGACCGGGCAAATGCCGTTCATGGCGGAGACAGTGTCCGACTGGGCGGCGGCGCATTACGAACAGGTTCAGGTACCGGTGCGCGAGCGCGAGCCCAATACCCCACCGGATTTGGCGGAGTTCATTGAAGCGGCTTTGACGAAAGACCCGGTTCAGCGCCGCATTGCCTTGCAACCCTGCCTGCAGCGTTGGGCGGAGGATACGGCGACCCTGGTCGTCAGCCATCCACCGCTCCCCCGTGAACAATATGACCAGACTATCGCCGATGCCCCTACCGTCACGCACTAGCGGAGCTTTCCATCCGACCGACCGTGTCCACCCTTGCGTTGACCGATGGGGCGTGGTACCGCAGTCTGACGGAGGATTCCTCGATGCCACACGACCATGACTCGGTAGTTACGATCAGCCTGCTCGACCCGGTGGGGTGGCACGCCGTTCAAACCTGGGAGTTTGATGGGGCGTCAGTGATTCGCATCGGACGCGCGAAAACAAACGATGTGATCATCAGCGACACACTGGTGTCGCGAAGGCACGGTGAGCTCGTTCGAACGGACGTTGGTTGGAACATAACGCCCTTGGGCCGCAACGGCATCGCCGTTGGCAGTCGCGTCATCACCAGTGCCACGCCTGTCCCCCACGAAACCGTACTGCGTCTCGCCACCAGCGGGCCGTATCTGGAGTTTCGGGTCGGGGGCCGACGGAATACCATCGCGGAGAAGCTCGCTGACCATCAGCGGTGGGAGGCGGCGGCACGCGAGCGCGAAGAAGAACGGCAACGCGCCGAGCAGACCGATGCCACTGAACCTGATTTCCCCAGGCGTCTTCAGGGGCGGAAGCCCGCGAACTGATGCACGAGCCGGGCCGGGGCGATTCCCGCGGAGCTTGGCGCGCCCGGCGGTCGCGGCCTGCGGTTTGCGCATCGACGGCAAGATCACCGGTGGATCATGGAATGGAATGTGGTGGCCTTCACTGGTGTGTCCACGAGGCGGCTCCGTGAGTTCGCTGCGCGTGAATGTCGGTCCTGCGACCCACGGTGCTAACCGCACGCGGTAGTAGCGAGTGGACTCAGCATCGCCCATCCTTGTTTGAGCCATCGGCTCAGGAACCGATTTCAACCTGTGTGGTCCGTCAGACGGATACGACTTGTCGGCTACGGCACCGAAATTTGGATGCGATAGAACTCCTGCGGCGAAAGTGGGCTCATGTCGGTGATCGTGACCTGGTTGCCGTTCGTCCCGAGAACTGTATAGGCTGTGAGCGGCAACCAGACGCCGCTTACCAGATTCGTGGTGTACTGCGGCGTATAGGTGCGTCCAGCGGCTACGGGCCTGAACACCAGGTTCTCCTGCGTTGGCGGGTTGGCGCTGTTGATTTGCAATACGAACACGGAGGCGGAGTTGGTTGGATTCAGGCCGGCCACGCACTTGAACAGGTTGTTCTGGCCGGTACCATCGGCGTCGGCGGCTGGATCCAACAGCAGGCCGTTGCCGGCGATGCCACCGAGGAAGTGAATGGCGCTGTTGGTGAGGATCACGCCGTAGTTGACCATCTGCCCGTGGAAATCGATCGTGCCGCCCGCAGGAGTCAGGATCGTGCCGTAGTTGGTGACGGTTCCCAGAAAACTCAGCGTGCCGCTGCCGGGGGAGAGCAGGCCATAGTTGACCAGGTTCCCGTTGATCGTGCCCAAACCCGTGACCGTGGCGTTGGCTGCGATCTGCAATCCGTTGCCCACGGAAGAGATTCCGCCTTGCAAGCTCAAGGTGGTCGGGGTGACCCCGTTGCCCAGTGTCAGCGTCTGGCCGTTGGAGTTGGTGATGCCCAGGGCGTTAAGCCAGCCGCCCGTGAAGTTGAATTGACTGCCGGGGTTGAGCAGCGACAGAGTATTCACCGTCAACGTGCCGCCCGCCAGGGTCAACGTACAGGGATTGCTGCTGTTGGCGGCAACTTTCACATCGGCCATCGTGACGATGCCGTTGGAAATGCTCATCTGGCCGACGCCCTGGTCGCCAATGGCCGTGGTCAGGGTGGTCGCCGTCAACTGACCGCCACTTATCCAAACGTCGCCGGTCGAGCCCGACATGCCCCCGATGTCCAGAAGCGAGGAGAGGCTCATCTGGCCCCCGGAAATGTTCAGGGCACCCTGGGAATTGTACCCGACGTATACGATCTGGCAGGCGGCGGCGCCACTGTTCAAGATCATGGCGCCCGGGTGCTGGTAGCCGCAGTAGATCTGACCGTTGCCAATCTCCAGGGAGCCGCCGTTGATGATCAGATCGTTGGCCACCACCATGGCGCCGGTTCCGACCAGACTGACCAGTCCGCCGGGTTGGATCGTCAACTGCCCCTGGCCGCCTGCGCTGCTGCCCAACAGGATCTGGTTGGCCAGCACCGTGCCTGAGACGGTCATGCTCGCCACACCGGACCCGTTGGTGGTGGTCCCGTCATTGCCGATGCCGATGACACCGTTGGTGGCGACGAGTTGGCCGCCGGTGACATTGATGGTGCCCGTGGAGTTCGCGGAGGTGCCGGCCACCAGATTGGAAGAAAACTGCGTGTTACCGCTGGCGAAGGTCTGCGTGCCCTGGTCAACCCGCCCCAGACCGGTGATAGTGAAGGTGCCGCCGTCGTTGAGGAAGGCGGCGCCGGTGTTGGTGATGAGCAGGCTGTCGGTGAAGTACACGCCGCCGGTCAGCATCAGCGTGCCGTAGCGCACTTCAGTCACGGCGTTGTGCGCGGCATTGGTCACATACAAACCGCCTCCCCAGATGGTCACCAGGCTCGACGGGTTAGACGGACCGACCAGCAGGTTGGACGACACCAGTATCATCCCGCTGTCCATGGTCAGTTGCCCGTCAACGCTGAGCGCGCCTCCGGACGCGCCGCCCACCTGCAGCGCCGAGTTGGTGAGGAGCACCGAGCCATGTTTACCGACAAAGGCGCTGGTCAAGACGACCAGCGGCGCGTTGGTGCCCGCGTTGCTCAGCAACAGCGTATTGGTAAACGGCCCCGGTGCATTGACGAGCAGGTTGCTGATCGTCAGTGTGCTCGGGAAATTGCTCGACGTGGTGGCGTCGATGGTGACGGTGTTGTTGCCCGCGTTGCCGATGGAGTCAGCCGAGTCGGCGAGGGAGGGCGCGGTCGGACGCGACCAGTTGGTGGCGGTCTCCCATTTGCCACTGCCATCGATCCAGCTATTGGTCGGCGGCAAAAGGACCGAGCCGGTGCCATTCAGGGTGGAGAGAAAATGCACAGACCCGCCGGTGGCGTCAATGACCCCGTTGTTGACCACGGGGGCATAGAAGCTCAGCCCGGTGCCGTTGCTGGCGGTGATGGCGGCGTTGTTGGTGACGACGCCGGTAAAGTTCAGATTCCCGCCGCAATTGGCCAGCACGGCGCCGCCGGGATCGACAACGACATTGCCGCTGATCGTGCCGCAGCCGGCCAGGGCGGCGTTGGTGCGAATCTCCAGGTCGTTGGCGAAATTGTGCACACCGCCGTTGAGCTGGAACGTGGCCGCATCCGCGCCATCGCCAACGGCAAAAACCTGATTGTTGGTCACGAACGTACCGCCGCTGGTCAGCGTGCCGGCGCTGAACGTAAAGACGCTGTTCGGGCCGTTGGTCAGTACAAGCTGGTTCACCGTCACCGTGCCGTTGCTGAGAATTAGGTTGCCTGTACCCCCCGCCTGGCTCACCACCAATTGGCCATTACCGGCGTTGGTAGCGACCAAGCTGCCGCCGTTTACTTGAATGACGTTGTTGCTGGCGATGCCGTCCAACCCACCAATGATAACGCCGTTTCCGCTTACCGCGCCGCCGTTGGCGATCATCAACGTGTTGCCCGAGCCATCACTGCCGACTGACAGGTTGCCGTAATTGTTCCAAGCCGAGCCGGTGCCGCTGACCAGCACGGTGTTGTTGCCGCTTAAACCACCGAAGCCCACGACGCCTCCGTTGTCGTACACCGCGCCGCCGTTCGCAATCGTCAGCTTGTTGCTCGCGCCGTTCACGCCGACGAACAGGGCGCCGCTATTGCGCCAGACCGAGCCGGGGCCGCTGACCAACACTGTGTGGTTACCGCTGTAACCGCCGAAGCCCACGTTGCCGGTGCCGCTGTACACCTCGCCGCCGTTGGTGATGGTCAACCCGTTGCCCGGGCCACCGTAGCCAACGTACAGGACGGAACTATTACTCCAGACCGAGCCGGGGCCGGTGACCGTCACCAAGTCATTGGTGCTCGAAAAGTTCTGGCCCAGCAAGCCGTTCGCGTCGACCACCGCGCCGCCGTTGGTGATGACCAGGCTGTTGCCCGCACCGTTGTAGCCGACCGCCAGCGTGCCACTATTGCTCCAGACCGAGTTCGTGCCCGTCACCACGGCGGTATTATTACTGCTGTAGTAGCCCAGCGCGCCAATCGAAGCGTACACGGCCCCGCCGTTGCCGATGACCAGGCTGTTGCCCGCGCCCGACTCGCCGACGTACACCACGGAATTGCTCCAGACCGAGCCGGGCCCGGCGACCAACACGGTGTTGTTGCTGCTGGGAATAGCGTTGCCCACGTTGCCGTAGCCGCTGTACACGGCGCCGCCGTTGCTGATGATCAGGGACGCATTGCCACCGGTATTGCCGACGTAAAGCTGGGCAGACCCGTTCGTCGCCACAACGGCAGAGCCGTTCACCACCATCGCGCCGTTGGTGTCGAGCGTCAGCACGTTGCCGAGAACCTGCAAGGGCGTGACCGTTCCCGCATTGTCGAGGAACAACGTATTCGTCGAGTTGGCCGTTCCGGCAATGTACAGGTTATTGATGGCCAGGCATCTGTTGATGGCGTTGCTGAGCACGGTCGAGAACGTCGATGGTGACGGTCTCGCTGGTGTTGTTGGTAATGTAGTCAACCGAATCGGCGAGGGAGGGCGCCATGCCCGATGACCAATTGGTGCCCAGCTCCCATTTGCCGCCGGCCGCATTAATCCAACTGTTGGGCCCGATCAGCGGGGTGCCGTAGGTAACAGTTATGGAATTGATGTCCATGGTGGAGGCGCCGATACCCCCGGAATATCGCCAACCGAAAGCCAGTCCATCGAACGAACTGGTCGGGACGCCGTTGGTCGTAGCGCCGAAACCAAACAACTGCGTGCCGTTGGTGCCAGCGCCGCTAAACAGCGCGTTGCTAACCGTGATGCTTGAGGCTCCATTCAGCGTGATCCGGAAATTCATCGTGTATGTCGACAGGTCGGTGAGAGTACTCATGCCGGTAGCCCCGACGCCGAAGATGACGCCCTTGGGACTATTGAACGCTTGAGTGCTGCTGGCGTTGTTGAAGAGCAGGTCCTGATTTTGTGTGGACGTTGCATTGGTTTGCGCCGGGCGGGTGAAGAATTCAGGTGCGCCGGAAAGAATGATACGCCCAACATAGCCTTGCCAATTTTGAGCGCCGTTGGTAGGACTCGTGGTGCTTTCAAAAACGGTCAGCCCCTGCTGAGGGGCGCTTCCGCCGGAATTATAGAGTCCGATATTTACCGTGGAATTCGCGGTTGCTGCGTCGGATAGAACGCCCGCCGTGTCCACAAATGTGACCATTAGATTGATGTAGTCGCCCGGGTTCACGAGTGTAACCGGCGCACTGGTGAACTGGGCCTGTATTTCTCCCAGAATGCTGCTCGTATCGGGCAAGGTCAGCGAAAGATCGGCGGGGGAGATACTGCTGGAGCCGGAGACGAAGTTATCTGTGAATCCGACGCCATACTCGTAACTGGCCGAGATTGCCGTGGGAGTGGCCGGTGGCTGATTGAGCGTGCTGCCGGATCCGAACGTGTCGCTGAATATGGTCAGTTGAGCCAGTGCCGGCTCGCCAAAGAATACCAGTCCGCACGCGGCCGTGATCGCCAGAGCAATCAAATAATTGCGCTTCGTGTCGCGGAACGGAACACCGTTGGTGAATGGGCACAGGAGTAGCGTTGCGTGCTTATGAACCGCTGCTTGCTGCGACTCGCGCGATGCGTTGACCGTCAATGTACCCTCCGCATTCCGCAAAGAATGCAAGAAGAGGGGGCGCAACTGGACGCCAGCCTCTTACCTTCTCCGAGACACGGCAGAATAGAGCAGGGCCGTGGCCGAAAGTCCAGTAAATTCGCGCTTTCTAAGCCTGCGCCCGCCGCGCTTGTCCCTCCGCTTCCTACGACACTTGTCTTATAAGTGCTCTTGTACAGGAAGTGGGATGTGCAGCAACAGTCTGTTAGCCCACGACCTGACGCAGCCCCATCGAGTAATTTGGCTTGCATCCGACCTTGACACCACTAAGATGACATCGGGTACGCACATGATGAATGGCAATACTTGGCGCTATTCGCTGTTTCTGATTGGCTTTTCCTGGCAACTTGTCCGTTGCCCTGCCTGTCCCGCACAACCAACAGGACACGTTGTTCTGGATGGGACCTTGGGTCCGAGCGGCCCGCTGTCCGGGCCAAACTTCAACATCACCCCCGACCTCGGCAAGACGGTCGGCAACAATCTTTTTCAAAGTTTCAGTCAGTTTAATTTGGTCAACGGCGATGTCGCCACTTTTTCCGGGCCGGTCAATATCCAGATCCACAACATCCTGGCCCGGGTCACCGGCGGCAACGCCTCGTCGATCGATGGGACAATCCACTCGAGCATCCAGGGAGCCAACTTATATTTTATCAATCCTTTCGGGGTGCTATTCGGGTCCCACGCTCAGGTGAATGTCAGCGGGTCGTTTGCGGTCACCTCGGCCAGTTACGTCAAGCTTGCCGACGGCGGCAGATTCGACGCCGCCAATCCCGCCAACGACGTGCTGACGGCAAAGCCGGTGAGCGCCTTCGGGTTTCTGGGCAGCGCGCCCGGAGCCATCACCTTCCAGCAAAGTTCACTGGCCGTCCCCGCAGGACAAAGCTTCTCGGTGATCGGCGGCAATATCACCCTGAGCGGGGCCACGATCCAGGCGCCCGGAGGGCGGATCAATCTCATCAGTATCAACTCAGCGGGAGAACTGGCGCTGGACGTAACGGATTTGACGACACTTCCCGACACAACAGCCTTTGGCAGTTTGGGACAGATCACCATTCAGGACGCCAATACTGTTCAAAGTACCGTTGATGCCAGCGGCACTGGCGGAGGCCAGGTCGTGGTTCGCGGTGGAACGTTGCTGGTGCAGAACTCGGTGGTCGAAGCGAATACCCTCGGGAGCACCGACGGGAACGGCATCGATATCAATGTGACGGGCGACCTGACCGTAAACGGAGGGGCGATTACCACGGACACCTCCGGCTCGGGAAACGGAGGAGCACTCAGCATCACGGCGGGTGCGATCACTCTTAACGCCGAAGGAAATACCGTGTCGGGCATTCTCTCCGACACCGAGGCGACCGGGAGCGGAAACGGTGGGAACGTCAGCATCACAACCCCGACCCTCGATATCCTGAATGGGGCGCGAATCTCGGCGGCAACGGGCGGTACGGGCAACGGCGGCAACGTAACGATCAACGCCAATACAATCGATCTCGACGCCCAAAGCGCGCAGGGGTTCGGCTCCCCGATCACCGGGATCTCTGTCAGCACGTTGAATGACCCCGGTGGCAATGCCGGTAGCATCGTCATTCAACCGTTGAGCGGAGGAGCGCTCAGCCTGCAAATTGTCAATGGCGCACAGGTGGCCGCGGAGACGGACGGCAACGGGGCGGGTGGTAGTATCAGTATCGTTGCCAACTCGGTTCTATTGGACGCACAGACAGCATCCCAGTTCACGGGAATCGATGCCATGACCTTTGGCACAGGCCAGGGAGGCAACATCCAGATTCAAACCGGCGCGCTGACGCTGGCCAATGGCTCCCAACTCAGCGGCGCCACGTTTGGCAACGGGGGCGGCGGCGACATCACCGTAAACGCCAACACCATCGCCGTCCAAACTTCTTCCTCGATCGAGTCGCAGACGTTTGGGTTGGGACCGGGAGGAAATATCAGTCTCACGGCGACGACCTCGCTCATTCTGGACGGCCAACAGGCCAGCGGGTCGCCCGGATTCGCCGAGGTTGCTGCGAGCAACCCCTTCGGTCTGGAAGGGAACGCCCCGGCCGGAAACATCACCATCAGCACGCCCCTGCTGGAAGTACAAAACGGCGCGGACATCTCGACTTCCGTCCTCGGTGCCAGTCCCGGCGGCAACATCGTTATTACGGCTCCGACTGTTGAGATAGCCAACGGAGGGCAGGTGTCCGCCGCGACCGACGGCACAGGCAACGGCGGCAACGTCACCGTGAACGCCAACACGATTGATATCGACGCCCAAAACGCCCAGGGCCCGGGCGCGCCACTGACGGAGATTGCCGTCAGTTCCCAGTTGGTTGATCCAGCCAGCGGCAACGCTGGCAATGTTGTCATTCGTCCAGCGAGCGGTCTGCTCACCCTGCAGATCGTCAACGGCGGGTTCATCTCCGCCAGCACCGCCGGCGGCGGAGCGGGAGGCAGTGTCAATATTGTTGCCAACTCCATGCAATTGGATGGACAGACAGCATCCCAGTTCACGGGAATTCAGGCGACGACCTCGGGAGGGGGCCAGGGAGGCGACATCCAGATTCAAACCGGCGCGCTGACGCTGGCGAATGGCTCGGAACTGAGTGCGGCCACCTCCGGCGGCGGCGGGGGCGGCAACATCACGGTGAACGCCGACACAATTGCGGTGCAAAGCGATTCCGAAATCAACGCGCAAACCTCCGGCTGGGGCCGGGAGGAAATATCAATCTTACCGCGACGACGTCGCTGGTCCTGAACGGTGAACAGTTCGACGGAACGCCCGGACTGGCTGAGATTGCCGCGGGCAATCCCTCGGGCGCAGGAAACGCCCCGGCGGGAAATATCGCGATCACCACGCCCTTGTTGGAGCTTTTGAACGGCGCGGACATCTCGGCTTCCGTCCTCGGCGCCAGCGCCGGGGGTAATATCGCCATCAATGCCGGGGCGTTGGCCCTCAACAATCAAGCCCTGATCACGTGCTCGAGCCAAAACGGACAGGCAGGTGGAATCGCGATCACCGCTCTGCAGACCATTCAACTCCAGAATGCCAGTGTCATCAGCGTGTCGTCCGCCGACAATAACGCGGGCGACATCAACGCGGTGTCCGACGGGACCATTCGCGTGACCGACAGCCAAATCACCGCCCAGGCGTTCCAAGACGGCGGCAATATCACCCTGACGGCTCCCGCAATGGTGTCCCTGCTGAACAGCAAGCTGGACGCCTCGGCGGGTAACCAGGGCGGCAACATCGTGGTCGATCCCCAGTCCGTGGTCCTGAACAGCAGCACGATTACCAGCAGCGCCGGAACCGGACGCGGCGGCAACATCACCTTGGAGCCGGCGGGTTCCGTCTATCTTCTGCGCAGCACGTTGGACGCCCAGTCCGCGAGCGGAAACGGCGGAGACATCCTGGTCGCCGGTGCGACGGGGAACGTGGGGACCAGCACGGCCAACGCACCGTTGGTAACTTTGAATCAGGCTGACGTCATCGCCAGGGCCCCGGAAGGGCAGGGGGGCAACATCACCTTCGTCTCCAAAGGCTTCCTTCAGTCGGAAGGCCTCATTGATGCGTCGGGGGCGGAAAACGGCACGGTCGAAATTCGATCGCCGAATGTTGATTTGACGGGGATCGTCGTTCCACTGCCCGGGTCGCTCCTGGATGCCGAGTCGCAACTCCAGCCCTATTGCGGGGTCAAGTTGGCCGGCGCGATCAGTAGCTTTTTCGTGGTCGGCAGGGGCGGCGTGCCGTTGCAACCATCTGGCGTTTTGCCGAGCCTGGGGTTACCACCGATTGATGAAGCGAAGCGGTAGAAGGATTTTGGCCGGCGTTGTGGCCGCGCATTCCGGTTTGCCGGGAACTCTACGATGACCATGCGGACTGCCAAGCCTGGTTCAAACTTCCATCCTTGTCGTTCTTGTTTGTGGCGAGGGTACGTGTGTGTCGCGAGCCTTGCCATCGTTGCGTTTTCGGCAGGCGTCTGTCGTGGGAGCGCCACGGGACAAGACGACCCGGACACCGGACGGAAAGAAACAGCGGAGGGATTGGCGGCCTTTGAGAAAGGCGTGTTCGATCAGGCGATCCCCCACTGGGAAAAAGCCGTGCAATTCTATCACGCGCACCATGACAAACCGCACGAAATCGACGCCCAGGTTCGTCTGGCAGTCACGTATGAAGCCGTTGGACAATTCAATGACGCCATCAGACTACTCAGTGATGCCGTGAGTCTTGCTACCGCCGCCAACGATCGGCGGCGAATCGTCCTGGCCAAGAGTAATCTGGGCGAAGCCTATTCCCATACGCAGCGCCCTGATCTCGCCGAAGCCACTCTTCGTGAGGCCCTCGCCGTGGCGCTTGAGGATCAGGACCTGAAGGCTGCCGCTGGCATTCATAACAATCTGGGTAATCTGCTGGCCGCCCAGGACAGGCTCGGAGACGCGCTGGAGGCATATCTGGAAAGCGCGTCGTTGGCCCGCCTCACGCATGACCGATTGCTGACCGCCAAGGCGCTCAGCAACGCCGCGTCCACCGCGACCCGCGGGACGGTCGCATCCGATGCCGCGAGTATGAATGATGCCGCCATGGAAGAGGCCCGTCAGGCTCCCGACAGCCACGAAAAAGCCTTCACGATCATCGTCTGTGCCCAGACCTACCAGCAGTTGCTCCAGCGACGGCTCGGATCGCGTGACGCGCTCTACGCCAGCGCTACGAACGCGTACAACGCGGCGATTCAGGTCGCGCAGAACATCCGTGATGACCGGTCGGCGACCTACGCCCTGGGAGGATTGGGCGGGCTTTACGAACAGGATGCGCGCTATGGTGACGCGCTGGAGTCTGACGCGCCAGGCCACGTTTCTGGCTCAAAAGATCCAGGCGACCGAGGCGCTCTACCAGTGGGAATGGCAAACCGGGCGATTGCTTAAAGCGCTCGGCCAGACCGAGGAAGCCATCGCCGCTTACCGCCGCGCCATCGAGTCCTTGCAACCCATTCGCAACGATCTGTACCTCACCTACGCCAATGGTCCCAGCCCGGCATCGTCCCGAGAAGCCGTTAGCCGGGTCTACTATGATTTGGCCGACTTGCTGTTGCGGCGGACGGACACCTTGAGCGACCCCGATCAGATCCAGACGAACTTGGTGGCCGCCCGTGGCGTCGTGGAACAACTCAAGTCCGCTGAATTGGAGGATTACTTTCAGGATCAGTGTGACTGTCTTGCCAAGAAAACGCCTCTCGAAAAGATTTCTCCCGAAGCCGCGGTGATCTACATCATTCCCTTGCCCGACCGCACGGAGATTCTGGTCGGCTTCTCTACGGGTCTGGAGCGGTTCAAAGCCGCTGTTGGATCAGAAGAACTGACCGCCGAGGTGCAACGATTTCGAAAGAACCTGGAGAAACGCACCACCTACGAGTATCTGGAACAGGCGCGACACCTGTACGATTGGCTGATTCGTCCCCTCAAGGACGAACTCGCGCGCCACCAGATCCAGACGCTCGTCTTTGTGCCCGATGGCGCCCTGCAAACCGTCCCTCTGGCCGCCCTGCAAGACGGCAGTCGATTCTTGATCCAGGACTTTTCCGTGGCCGTGACCCCCGGCTTGGCGTTGACGGCGCCAAGGTCGGCCCGTCGCGACCGTGGGCAGGTGTTGATCGCGGGGTTATCCCAGGCGGTGCGGGGATTTCCTCCGTTGGATTACGTGCCGATCGAGCTTCAACGGCTGCGCGTGTTGTATCCAGGAGAAGAACTGTTCAACAAGACTTTCCTGGACGCGACGCTCGAAAAGGCATTCGGCGAGGGGCAATATTCCATCGTTCACATCGCGTCCCATGGGCAATTCGAGCACGACTGCAGCAAGACGTTCATCCTGACGTACGACAACAAGTTGACCATGGATGATCTGGAGCACTTGATTCGCCCGAGCCAGTTCCGCCGGGAGCCGGTCGAACTCCTCACCCTGAGCGCCTGCCAGACGGCGGCGGGAGACGACCGCGCCGCCCTCGGCCTGGCCGGTGTGGCCGTCAAAGCCGGCGCGCGCAGCGCCCTGGCCACCTTGTGGTTCGTGAACGACCAGGCCAGTGCGACCCTGATGTCCGAGTTCTACACTCAACTGGCGGGTGACCGGTCGATTTCAAAAGCCAGGGCGTTGCAATTGGCGCAGCAAAAAATGCTGGCGGACCGGCGATATCACCACCCGTGCTATTGGGCGCCCTACCTGTTGATTGGAAACTGGCTGTAATCGAAAGCCCCGATGGTGAGTTTGTCTCACAAGATCCGTTCATCGCCGAAACTGGTGAGCGTGCTGATCGGCATGCTGGCGTACGGCGCCGTGCTGACCGTTCGCGAGTTCGGCCTGCTCCAATGGCTGGAGTTGCGGGTGTATGACACGTTTGTCCGATGGAGGGCGACCCATGCCGTCGAAGACCCGCGGATCGTCCTGATTGAAATCACGGAAGCTGACATCACCAACCCCCGGTTGGGAGATTGGCCCATGTGGGATGCCGACCTGGCCAAAACCCTCACGGTTCTCGAACAACAACAGCCGTGTGTGATCGGCGTGGACCTGTATCGAAACCTTCCCGTGCCCAAGAACGGCACCCAGTTGCCACAACTGAATAGCGTGCTGCTCAGCAACAACAATATCGTCTTCATCTGGACGTCCGGCGACGCGCATCACCGCCTCATTCCACCACCGCCAGCGTTACAACCATACCCGGAACGCGTGGGGATTAATTCGTTTACCCCGGACTATCAGATCGACAAAATCGTCCGCCGCGGCGTGTTGTTTCTGGACGATGGGACCAACACGTTCCGCTGCTTCGCCCTGCAATTGGCATTGTTCTATTTGGACACCCAGGGCATTCAGATGGAGCCCGTCGCGGAAAACCCCAATTACTTTCGGCTCGGCAAGACGGTCTTTCGGCCGTTCGAGAAAAACGATGGCGCTTACGTCAATGCCGATGCGGCCGGGTATCAATTGCTCCTCGATTTCAAAGGGCCGAAAAAGTTTCAAACATATACGTTAAGCCAGACCCTTTCGGGGCAAATCCCACCGGGCGCTCTCCGCGGCAAAATCGTCCTCATGGGTGATACGGCGGAGAGCAAGATGGACTACTTCGTCACGCCGATTGAATACCAGCACCGCGGCCTCATCGTTCACGCCCTGATGCTGAACCAGCTATTGCGCGCGGCGTTGGACGGGGAAGGACCGCTTCGGGTTTGGCAGGAGTGGAAGCAGATTTCCTGGATTCTCGTTTGGTGCCTGTTGGGAACGGCAATCGGATTTTGGGTGCGATCGCCATGGAAGTTCGTACTTCTGGCGGGCGCGTGTCTTCTGGCGCTGGGAGGTTGCGCGTGGTGGGGTTTCCAGTGGGGTTGGTGGGTCCTCTCGGTGGCGCCGGCGACAGCATTCCTGCTGTCGGCCATCATGGTGGTCTCCTACGCCTCGTACTATGAGAAGACGCAACAAGGCGTCATCATGAGCCTGTTCTCAAAGCATGTCTCCCGCGAGGTTGCCGAGACGATCTGGGCCCAGCGCGACGCGTTTCTCGAGGGTGGAAAACTCCGCGCCCAGGAGGTGACCGCCACCGTGCTCTTCACGGACTTGAAAGGATACTCATCCCTGTCGGAGCAACTGGGTCCGTCCGCTGTCATGGATTGGTTGAATGAATACATGAACGCCACCACCCGCGCCGTCATTGACAACGGCGGTGTCGTTCACAAATACCTCGGGGATTCCGTCATGGCGGTGTTTGGGGTCCCCCTGATCCGGACAACCGAACGCGAGATCAAACAAGACGCGATCAACGCCGTTCGCTGCGCGCTCACGATGGAGAAAGCCTTGTCGTGTCTCAACCTACAATGGAGCGGGAAGGGCCTGCAAATGGGCCGCATGCGCGTGGGAATCTTTACGGGCCCGTTGATGGCGGGCAGTCTGGGCAGCGCCGACCGCATGGAGTACGCGGTGGTTGGCGATACCGTGAACACCGCTTCGCGTCTGGAAAGTTTCGACAAGGATTTGGCGGACGACGAAACGGGAGATGCGTCCTGCCGGATTCTGATCGGGGAAACCACATACAAACTGTTGGACAACCAGTTTCACGCCAAGCTGGTCGGTATTTTACCTTTGAAAGGAAAGGCGGAAAGGGTTACCATCTACCGCGTGGTGCGCGAAGCTGCCGTACAGGAGCAACCTCTTCATGAAATATAACGTCGCAAACCGCTGGTTCTGGATAACGGCGCTGGGCATTATGGTTCCGTGCCTGCTGTGTTCCGGGGAAGATACCAACCAGACTCCGCCCTCGGTTTCCACCGGGAAAACCAGGGAAGTCGAGCCGTCCAACCAAGCGCTACCCCCCGCGCCAGTCACGCCGGACAGGATAAAAGTCGTGTACAAACCGCCGCTGCGCGGCGCCCGGCGGTTCGCATTGACGGCGGCTCCCGCGGTAGCGGCGTCTCTCTGACCTGCATGACCGTTCTTACTCCCGACAGCACCGCCTTGACCACCCAGGAGCAGCCCTCGTTGTTCTGGTACCAGTCGCAGCCCGCGGACGTCCCGTTCGAGCTGACACTGCTGGCCGACAACACCGTTCAGCCGCTGCTTCTGGTCCGGCTTCCCAACGCTCAAGCCGCCGGGATTCAACGGTTGAACCTGGCCGAGCACAACGTCAGGCTGGTGCCCGGCGTTGAATACGAATGGGTCGTGGCCCTCGTCGTCGATCCGGAAAATCGCTCGAAGGATGTCATTGCGAGCGGCTGGATTAAACGCGTGGAACCCTCGCCAGCTTTGCAATCGCGACTCGAGAAAGCCACCGCGGAGGACTTACCGTCTGTCTATGCCGACGAAGGCGTCTGGCTCGATACATTCACGGCGCTGTCCGCCCTGATCGAAGCGCGACCGAAAGACAAGGCGCTGCTGGAAGGCCGTGCGGCATTGTTGGAGCAGGTGGGATTGACCAATGCCGCGATGTATGCCGCTTCGCAGACCACAGGCGACTAGGAAGGAGGGCGGATCGGGTCCGTCCGAGCGCCGTCTTTCAAAAGGCCTCGTAACTCACCTTGAAATTGATCCCGAGGTTCTTCGGGCTGACAATATCGCGGAAAGGGTGACCCCAGTACAACTCGGCGTTCAGGTGCCGGTTAGGACTGAACAACACGCCCACACCGGCACTGGAGATCGTGGTCGGCGGTGGTGTGTTCGCCCCAACGTTCCATGCTCCGCCGAAATCGAAGAAGGGGGCAAGCTGCGCGATGGGCTCTCCCAGCCTGTTGAAGACCACCGGCACCCGAAGTTCGGCCGAGCTGAAGACGCCGTCATCCCGGACAATCTGATTCTCCGGATAGCCTCGAACGCTGTCGGCGCCCCCCAGGGTGAATTGCTCCAGTGCCAATAGCGGTCGCGGGGTTACCTGGCCATCGACGCGCAGGACCAACTGGTTGGGTGTGTTGAACAGTCGGCGCACATATTGGGCCTGCCCGACCCATGTGAAGAATTTCGCATTTCGATCCGTGCCGTCGTCCGTCACTCCGAAGGCATCCAGTCCCACGCTGAAGGTCGACCGCAACGCCACCACCTGTTTCTGGTTGCGGTCAATCCATTCCTGGATGATACGCACGGCAGAGATCTCGTCGATGCCGTTGACCGACCCGGGCGTGACATCATAGGGAATCCCCAACAAGAAGGACTTGCTGTACTCCCGTTCGAAGGTAACTGCCAGGGCCAGCTCCCGAGCGGAGGTCTCGTACAATGGCTGGCGCAACGTCACGCCGGCGCGATACGACTCGCTGGTGATGTCCAGCGGATTGAATGGCTCCTGAACGACCGTGTAGTCGTTCTTGCTGCCATAGATCCGAAGCGTCGTGTCGTAGACCGTGAGTGGAACCAGGTACGAGGCCGAAGCGTCATTGAAATCGGAGAATTTGAAGCCGCGATCTCCTCCACCCTCAGCGATACCGTACGAAACGTCCAACGGGTCGCCGTGGCCCGTCAGGCTGGCGTCTCCCGCCACCAGCAGAATCTCGTCGGCCCCGACGCTCGGCGGTCGGTCGTTGTCCACCTGGAGGCCCAACCGAAATGGATTTTCGTCTTTAACGCGGATGTCCAGGATGCTTGTCCCGGGATTCACGTCGGGTCGGAGTTCCGCGTTGACCTGGGCGATGTTTGGGTTCTGCCGCAACAATTGCAGGCCCTCTTTCAAATCGTTCATGTTCAGCGGCGGACCCGACCATCTCTGTAATCGGTCTTGGATGTAACTTTCCCGAAGCCATTTGTTCCCCGTGATTCTCATGGCGCTCAGTTTGCCCTCGGTGATGCGGATGACGACCACTCCGTCGTGAGGTTCCTGGTCGGGCAAAACCGCGCCCGAATCAATATACCCGTGGCTGACGTAATACTCGGTAATTGCCCGGCGAGCATCCTCCAGTTCCAAGCTGCTGACCTCACGCCCGACGTAACCAGCAATAACTTTGGCGAGTTCCTGTGAGGAAAAGACCTTGTTGCCCTCAAACCGAAACTCGCGCACATACAGCCGGGGTGTGGATAACGGTTTGGCCGGCTCGACGGGCAGTTGCAGTTGGGGAGGGGTCAGTTCCTGTCCCTCCATGGGGAAGGCAAGTAGGACAAGACCACAAATCAGAGGCCACGACTTGCGAGACCAATCGGCGCACATCACTGACCACCTGTCTTCACAACGAATTGAACCCCCCGCGGAACTCGGGTCCCGGCCGGTAATAATTCGCCGTCGCAATCGGATGGCAGGCCTCCAACTCCACGGGCCCTTGGTGAGTACACACGGAATCGGCGATCAGCCGTCCGACCGTCTCGGCTGAACAGGCGCAGGCTCTCCATACAGAAAGCGCGTTTGTTGTTGGGAAAACCCGGGCCGGAAACGTGTGGTCGGCGAGACAGCGATGGAGAATCAACATTGATGGTCTGCTCGGAAAACACACTTTGATCCGTTCTTGCCTCACGCTATGAAACCAGTGTCCGTGCCGACTGCGTTCTCCCTGATTTATAACCAACGCCACCCTTAACTCAAGAAGTTTCCCAGCAATATGACGGACAGTTGTAACCGCAGCCTTGCGACAAGGAAGGCCAATAGGAAGCAGATCGTGCGGGGCCGGAGGGTTTGTGGAAGTCAATCGCGAACTTTCCCCGAGCGGCGAAGTCTTTCTGCGTGTGACACGGTCAACGTCCCCGCGCGCCATGCCAGCACTTGAAATTGTTGGTTGTGTACACTAATCCCTGGCGGCCTCGACCCGAATCTTGTCGCCGTCGCTCACGGATTTCAGAACACGAGGATCGCCTTCGAGCTTGCCCAGCACGTTGACCTTGGTGACCAGACGGCACTCATCGGCGCGAGAGACCGGGGTGGGACCGAATGGGATCGCCAGCGACCGGCCCTGGACCCAGAAACAGATGGTGCCGGGCGGCACGACCTCCCGCGCATCCGGCTCCAATTCGGCTTGTACGGGCACGCTGAAGTAGACTTCCTCGCCCCAGGTGTTCGCAGCCGAGGAACAGGGCAGGGATTCGAACAGTCTCTTCGAGGTCGGCGTGTCGTTCAACACTCCGAACACCTCTCGTTTATCCCAGCTTATCCGGATCTTCATTCTCGTTCCGACCAAGGACGGCCCGGTGGTTATCGGACGCGTCCAAGCGAGAGAATTCGACGTTACGGCGCCGTCTCGAACTGTTTGCGCAACGCCCAGAGGCCGAGCGCGGGATTGCTGACGTAGAAAATCTCCTCGCCGTCCGGCATACGGTTGAACCCGTCCTTCAGGCTTTCAGGCTGGTACCGCTTGACGATCGCGTCGAGGTTGCCGGCCTCGAACCCGACCGAGCGAATCACGTCGGCACTGAGGTCGCGACCGGGACAGTAGGTGATCTTGAACCGGCCTTCGCTCGAGCCGTGGATGAAGTGCGCCGCGGCGCTGAGGTTGTTCTGCAGCTCCGCGTTGGCTTTGACCGCCGCCAACGTGGCCGGCGTGCCCCGGTACCCGTACTTGCGAATGAGCCGGTCGATCTCGGCGTCTTCGCCAAACTCTTTCAGGCCCGGCGCGAGAATGATCAGTTCCCCGCCGTCGGCCATCGCCATCCGCGTGCGGTAAATCGCCTTGTTGCCGAGCCAGGTGCTCTTGAATTCGTGCGGATCGAGGTAGACCAGCACTTTCCGCAACGGCTTGTCGAGCAGGTCAAGGTTGACCTTTTGCGACAGCCGCGCGCCAATCGTAAACGTCTCAACGTCGTCGCCGACGTACAACCCGCGCATGATCATGCCGGGGCCGGTCTTGTTCTTCTCCATCACGGTGAGCACGTAGACAATCGGCAGATCGTGCAGGAACTTGTCAGCGCCGTAATTGAACAGGCGCCGGACCGGCGTGTCGATTCGGCCCATCATCCGCTCCATGCCGTAGGCCGCGCCCAGAAAATGCGATTTGTTGATCGTGTCCGCGCCGCCCGCGCCGGTCAGGATGTTCTTGGTGTAATTGGCGATACCGACGACCTCGTGCGGGACGAGCTGGCCGACGGACAGGATGAGGTCGTAGCCCGCGAACAACCGCTGGCTGACTTCGATGCGCACGTCGTAGTCCACGAGGCCGCCCGACCACTCGCGGATCTTCTCGCCGGGAACGTCGCCGACGTGGCGGATGCCCTTGCGCCAGTCGTGCACCTTGAATCGGTCCAGCGGAATCCTGTCGCCGAACATCATGCGGAGTTGTTTTTCCGTCATCGGCGTGTGCGTGCCGAGTGCCGGCATGATGTCCACTTCGACCTTGCCCGCCAACAATTCGTACAGCAGGTCGGTTAACTCACCGGCATTGGAATTCAGCCGGGTATGGTCCGGCGGCAGCACCAGCACCTTGCGCAGCGGTTTGCCCATGACCTTGAGCGCTTGCGCCAGCGCCTCGCGCTTGTCCGCCGTGGTGATGTTGTCGTTGACCCCGCCGCGTCCAAAATAGGTAGCCATCGTTCGTTCCTCAATGATTTATCTTCGGCCCGCCGACGTAAATTACACGCGGCGCGTGCCGATTACAAGCGCACCGAATCGCAGAAGCGGGCACAGACGCCTCCTGCTACGATGCGCCGATGCCCGTGCGGTTTACCGCTGGACGCGGGCGTTGCCCTTCCAGATGCTCCAAACTTGATCTTCGTCCGCGGGCTGCGCGTAGTCGGTCAGCAGTGTTGTCGCCAGCGCGCCGCTGGCCCAGCCGAACTGGACCCATTTCTCGGGTTCCCATCCCTTGAGGATCGCGTAGAGCATGCCGCCGACGAACCCGTCGCCGCCGCCGATGCGGTCGAGGACCGTGATGTCGCGCGGCTCGACGACGTGCCAATCCTTGCCCGCGGCCATGATCGCTCCCCACAGGTGATGGTTCGTATCGACGACTTCGCGAAGCGTGGTGGCGAACGTCGAAGCGTTCGGATAGGCTTTCCTCACGCGCTGGATCATCCCCTTGAAGCCGTCGATCTTTGACGTGAGGCCTTTGCCGCCCGCTTCGGGGCCTTCGATGCCGAGGCACAACTGGAAGTCTTCCTCGTTGCCGACGAGAATGTCCGACACGCTGGCGATCTCGGCGAAGATGGCGGCGAGTTCCTTCTCACGGCCTTTCCAGAACGACGCGCGGTAGTTCAGGTCGAACGAAATCCTGGTTCCATGTTTCTTTGCCGCCCGCGCGAGTTCCAGGCAGAACGTCCCCGTTTCGGGCGACAGCGCGCCGATCAAGCCCGACAGGTGGCAGATCTGGACGCCTTCCTTGCCGAAGATCCGGTCCAGGTCGAAATGTTTCACGTTCAACGTCCGGCCCACTTCGCCGGCGCGATCGTTCCACACACGAGGTCCGCGCGAGCCGTACCCGCTGTCGGCAATATTGAACTGATGCCGATAGCCCCAGGGGCCGCCCTGCGGAACCTCGACGCCTTCGTAGTCCATGTGGCGGCTCTTGAGGTTGTCCTTGATCACCTGCGCGATCG
Organism: uncultured Verrucomicrobiae bacterium; assembly: GCA_963712025.1. GTDB lineage: Bacteria > Verrucomicrobiota > Verrucomicrobiia > Palsa-1439 > Palsa-1439 > Palsa-1439. Next base: position 93,058 of record CAVQGJ010000010.1, read on the forward strand.
GACTGCCCTTGACGAATGTCGTCAGGACCTTGACCGGCAGACCCAGAAACGACGACACGCTGGCCACGTTCGTCTCCGCGCTGGTGGCCTGCATGATCATCAAGTTGGCGGAATGGACGGGCTGCCCGGTCGGGGGCGTAATCCGAATCCCCATGCTCGTGGGCACGACCAGCGCGTACTTGCAATTCTTCTTCAGTTCAATCTTCATCGGATGATCCTTTCGCTACTTTGTATAGAATGTGTATTCACCTGTTAGCGGAACAATTCCATCGGAGCCGAACGCCGAAGACGGCCGATCCGGGCATTAGCCCGGGTTCGGTCCGTCGCATTGTTAGCCCTGCTTTGCATAGTGCCTCGTAGGAGACCACGCGTCTCGTCGCTGGTATGGCTCTATGATCTTCTTCTGAGCAGTGCCTACAACGAAAAGGTGCTCGATTGCATGCCAGAACTCTTCTTCGCTGAGAATCGATTTCATGTCATTCACGATGCGAGTCTCGACGACAATCTCCGCAGGCTGTTTCGGATAACTGGTGTGCTCGACCGAAGGATAGAGCGGATGGGTGTCAGGCAGTGTGGGATCCAGCAGCAAATCGCTGTAGTAGCCTCTTACTTCCCCGCCTTTAAGGCACTGCCGCACCGCACGGCGCCGATGTCCCGTAGATGGCCTTCCGCGCTTACACCACACTTCCCATGCGGCAGGAAGAGGCTCGTTGTCATTTGTAGGAGGCTGCATGGCTCTTTCGGGCTAACAGTGTTTATAACACAAACTCACTTTTTCATAACGCCGGATATTTCGCAGAAAGGCAAGGTCATCCTCACACCGTATACGTCTGCGAGACGGTCGTGCCGCGCCGCCGACCGCCCTGCCGACTTGGGATGGCTTCATCCCGTCTTCCTCCGCGCCACATACCGGGCCTTGCCTTCCTTCGCTTGAAAACCGATTTGCTTTCTGGGCGGTTCGGGTGGAGCGGGTGGATCAACGATGTCCATCACTCGTTGGAGGATGGAAACGATGGCGGCATCATGGACGCCGAGGCGCTCTTTCAATTCCTTCTCCAGCGCGGCGAGTTTGCGGGCCAGTTCCCGATTGTCCGACAACACGGCCCGCATCTTGATGAACGCCCGCACCACGAACACGCTCATCTGCGCCGCCCGCTTGCTGTTAAGGATGTTGGCCGCCATGATCGCACCGTGTTCGGTGAAAGCCCACGTCGGTTTGCGTCTGCCACCGTGCTCCAAACTTGAAGTACCAATTTGGCACTTCAAGTTTGTAAGTTCTTGCCGCGTAAGCTGAAACGCGAAGTCGTCGGGAAACCGGTCACGGTTTCGTTGGACCGCACGGTTCAACGCCTTCGTTTCGACGCCGTACACCTCGGCGAGGTCGGAGTCGAGCATAACCCGCTGCCCACGCACTGTGTGGATGCGCTCTTCAATGCGTTCTATCGACGCTGCCGGCAGCAGGTTTTTCACGCCGGTCTTCCCTAGCCTCTACACCGTGTACGTCTGCGAGGTGGTCGTGCCGCCGCGGCCGGTCCAATTCGTGTGGAAGGCCTGGCCGCGCGGTTTGTCCACGCGCTCGTAGGTGTGCGCGCCGAAGTAGTCGCGCAACCCCTGCAACAGGTTGGCGGGCAACCGCTCGCTCCGGTAGCCGTCGAAGTACGCCAGCGCCGAACCGAGACACGGCGCCGGGATGCCCAGTTGGGCCGATTTGACGATGACGCGGCGCCAGGCGGCCTGTCGGCTGCCGACGGCTTTCTTGAAGAATTTGTCGAGCAACAGGTTTACCAACTCGGGATTACGCTTGAACGCCTTCTTGATGTCGCCGAGGAACGCCGAGCGAATGATACAGCCGCCGCGCCACATCAACGCGATGCCGCCGTAGTTGAGGTTCCACTTGTACGTCTTGGCGGCGGCGCGCATGAGCTGGTAACCCTGCGCGTAACTGACGATCTTCGACGCGTACAACGCGGCGCGGAGATCGTTGACGAACTTGGCCTTGTCGCCCGTGAACTTCTTGACCTTGGGCTTGATCTCCTGGGACGCCGCGACGCGTTCCTCTTTGACCGCGGACAGACACCGGGCAAACACCGCTTCGCCAATCAGCGTCAGCGGCATCCCGTCGTCGAGCGCGGCGACAACCGTCCACTTGCCGGTGCCCTTCTGGCCGGCGGCGTCGAGGATCAGATCCACAACTTCATGGCCTTCCTCGTCCTTGTAGCCCAGAACGTCGCGGGTGATTTCGATGAGATAACTGTCAAGCTCGCCCTTGTTCCATTCGGCGAAGACATCGTGCATTTCCTGGTTGGTCATGCCGAGACCGCGCTTCATCAGGTCGTAGGTCTCGCAGATCATCTGCATGTCGCCGTACTCGATGCCGTTGTGGACCATCTTGACGAAATGGCCTGCGCCATTTTCGCCGACCCAGTCGCAGCACGGTTCGCCGTCGGGTGTCCGGGCGCAGATCGACTGGAAAATGTTCTTCACCAGCGGCCACGCGGCGGGGCTGCCGCCGGGCATCAGGGACGGGCCTTTCAGCGCGCCTTCCTCGCCGCCCGACACGCCCGTGCCGATGTACAGCAATCCCTTGCTCTCGACGTACTGCGTGCGGCGGATGGTGTCGGGGAAATGGCTGTTGCCGCCGTCGATCAGAACGTCGCCCTTTTCGAGGAGCGGCACCAATTGCTCGATCAATTCGTCCACCGCGACGCCGGCCTTGACGAGCATGATGATTTTGCGGGGGCGTTTGAGCGAGCCGACGAATTCCGGCAGGGTGTGCGCGCCGAAGAACTTCTTTCCCTTGCCGCGGCCGTTGATAAAGTTGTCCACCTTCGCGGTCGTGCGGTTGAACACGGAGATGGGGAAGCCTTTGCTTTCGATGTTGAGGGCGAGGTTCTCGCCCATGACGGCGAGACCGATCAGGCCGATTTCAGATTGTGGTGTGGTCATTATTTGTTTCCTTGGTTGAATGTCCTATTTGGCCACAGATTCACGCGGACAAAATCTGTGGAAATTTATGTTCATCGGTGGCTCCACTCCTGCCACGGTGCGTCCTACACGCCGCTGAACGCGCTGAAGCCGCCGTCGATGGCGATGACCTGCCCGGTGACGAACCCGGACGCTTCATCGCTGAGCAACCACAGCAGCGTGCCGATCAGGTCTTCCGGTGTTCCGTAATGGCCTTGCGGCGTGTGCGACATGATCGTGTTGCCGCGCGCCGTGGGCGAGCCATCGGGCTGGGTCAGCAGCGCGCGGTTCTGGTCCGTGAGAAAGAAACCGGGGGCCAGGGCATTGACGCGCACGCCGACCTTCGAGAAATGGACCGCGAGCCATTGGGTGAAATTGCTGACACCCGCCTTGGCCGCGCTGTACGCCGGGATTTTCGTGAGCGGCTTGAACGCGTTCATCGAGGAAATGTTGATGATGTTGCCGTGTTTCTTGAGCACCATGTCCTTGGTGAACACCTGCGTCGGCAGGAACGTGCCGAGGAAGTTCAGGTTGAACACGAACTGGATGCCGTCGACCGTCAGATCGTAGAACGTCACGACACCGTCCTTCTTCTGGGTAACGTCCTCGACGCTGAGGAACTCTTTCGAGGTGGTGCCCTTGGGGTGATTGCCGCCCGCGCCGTTGATGAGGATGTCCACCGGCCCGAGGGTTTTCTTGATCTGCTCGTGGGCCTGCTCGATGCTCGCTTTTTCGAGCACGTTGCAGGCAAACGCGCGCGCCACGCCGCCGGCCTTGGTGATTTCATCGGCGGCCTTCTGCGCCAACTCCGGTTTCAGATCCAGGATGGCGACCTTGGCTCCGCACTCGGCCAACGCCTTGGCCATCACACTGCACAGGATGCCGCCGCCGCCGGTGATGACGGCGACCTGGTTTTTCAAATTCACATGAAGTGGTACTGACATGGCTTATCGTCCTTTCAATTCGTGGAAACTCGCAGACGCAACTCTTACGGAATCAGCGGCGAAATGCAACAGCAATTCCCGCCGTTCCCCATCGCGGACTTCCGCAAGAGTCACCAAAACGCGGTTGGCATTCAAGCCAATTTATTTGATCGTTCCCCGAGGCGGCGTTTCCGCAAACCTGAATTCTATTTGCGTATGGGGCATGCGTAGAGCATAAATGGTCGCCAATCAATGAGTCGGCGATGACCAAGGCCACCAGACGAAAGCCTGTACGCAGGCGGAACGTGCGAGCGAAATTCAGCCCGTGCTTTTTGTGCGGTGTCCCGGCTGCTTCGATGCCCTCGACAGTGCGCGAAGAAGCCGCCAGGCTGGTTGAGGCTCTCAAACCGTATGGCGCCAGCCTGACCGAGGCCGTGGAGCACTACGTCGAAACGGTCTTGAAATTCCGAAACGCTCCGACCGTTCAGGAGATCGTCAAAGCGCATCTGGAAGCCGCGTCCAGGAACGGGCGTCGTACCCGGGCATTGAAGGAGTTGAAGTCCTGCCTTAGCCGATTCTCGAAGACATTTCCGAACCGGGCACTGAACAGTATCACCCTGGACGAATTGGAGAGTTTCATCGGCAACGAGAAGCTATCGTTCCGTGCCCGGACTCAGAACAAAGAGAGAGTCAGCCAACTGTACAACTTCGCCATCCGCAAGGGTTGGGCTTCGGAGAACCTGACCAAACGCCTTCCGGCCATCACGCCCGATGATGCCCGTCGCATGAAGGCGTTTCTCGAAACCCTGGCGGGCACGATGGTGTCCAAGTAGAAGCAGCCGCACGCAGGCGTGGCGCTCGTTACGCCGGTTTCTTCGATAGGGCTTCGAGGGCCAGATACAACGCGTGGGTCCCGCTTCGACCGTGTCCCTGTGCCTGGACGGCGCGGTAGAGTTCGTGCACTAGTTTCAGGCCCGGCAGGGTGAGGTCCATGCGTTCGGCTTCGGCGAGGGCGATCTCCATGTCCTTGACGAAATGATCGACGAGGAATCCGGGCGCGAAATTGCGTTGCAGGATGCGCGGCGCGAGATTGTCGAGCGTCCAACAACCGGCGGCGCCGGGGCGAACGGATTGGAGCATGGTTTCGAGATTCAACCCGGCTCGGGCGCCGTAGAGCAGGCTTTCGCACACGCCGATCATTGTGCCGGCGACGACGATCTGGTTGCACATCTTGGCGTGTTGACCCGCGCCGGCGCCGCCCTGGTGGACGATGGTTTTGCCGAGAACTTCGAGAAGGGGCAGCGCGCGCCCGACGGCATCGGCATCGCCGCCGACCATGATCGAGAGCGTGGCATTGCGCGCGCCCACGTCGCCGCCGGAGACAGGCGCGTCAACGGCAAAAACTCCTTTCGTCTTGGCGGCGGCATAAATCTGTTTCGACAAAGCCGGGTTGGTGGTGGTCATGTCGATGATGAGGCTGCCGGGCGTCACGCCGCCGAGCACGCCGTCGTCGCTGAAATAGGCTTCGCGCACGTCGCGCGGGTAGCCGACCATGGTGAAGATGACGTCCGATTGCGCGGCGACGGCGCGAGGCGAATCGGCCCACGTTGCGCCCTTGTCGAGCAGCGGTTGGGCCTTGGGTTTGGTCCGGTTGTGAACGGTGACGGAGTAACCTTTTTCCAGGAGATGCCCGCACATCGAGAGCCCCATCACGCCCGTGCCGATCCAGCCAAGACGCGTCGTGGACGAGGAGATCGTCGTTGGCGTTTTTGCTGGCATCGCCCGGCACGCTAGGCGAACGTGTCGAGGGTTGTCAAACGGATTTGGCCAGAGGGGCGCTCTCGAAGAACGCACGACCTACACCGACTCGCCACCGTGAGTTTCGTTAAGGCGCTGAGGCGGTGCGCAGACTCCAAATTACCATCCGTAGCCATGGCGTTGCTTTTGGGGGAGGCGTCCGATACACTGGCCGCGATGAAAGCGGTCACGACGGAACAGATTCGACAACTGGACCAACGCACCATCGCCGCAGGCACACCCGGCGCGGAACTAATGGAGCGGGCGGGTTATGCCGTTGCCCGCACGGCGATGGAATACCTGCGGCGGCGCGACGCGCGGTCGGTACTGCTGTTTGCCGGGAAAGGCCACAACGGCGGGGATGCGATCGTGGCGGCGCGGCATCTGGCGGCGGCAGGGTGCGAGCCGGCGCTGGTGTTGCTTTGTCGCCGCAACGAATTGGCAGGCGACACGCTGGAACATTTCCAGAAACTCGGGAATGCGCTGCGCGTCCTGGAGCTGCCGACGCTCGACCAAGTTGCCGAGATTGTCGGGGAGACGGCAGCCGGCGGTGGTCGTGGACGGTTTGCTGGGGACGGGATTGACAGGCGAGGTGCGCGAGCCGTACGCCACGGCGATCAAGGTGATCAACGGCCTGCATCGGGCGGTGGTGGCGATCGATATTCCGTCGGGGTTGGACAGCGATACGGGCGAAGTCCGCGGTGTGTGCGTGCGCGCGGACACGACGGTCACGATGGGGCTGCCGAAGATCGGTTTGCTCAAACCCGCCGCGGCGGAATTTGTGGGTCGGATCGAGACGGTGGACATCGGGTTCCCGCGGAAGCTCGTGGATGAACTTCAGACCGACGTGGAACTGGTGACGGCGCGGGACATCGCGGCGCTATTGCCGAAGCGGTCGCGGGCGGCGCACAAGGGAGACTTTGGACACCTGCTCGTCATTGCCGGTTCGGAAGGGTACACCGGAGCGCCGGTGCTGGCGGCGCTGGCGGCGGCGCGGGCCGGGGCCGGGCTGGTGACGTTGGCCGTGCCGCGGAGCATTTATCGGATCGTCGCGTCGAATTGTCCGCCGGAAGTGATGCCGCGCCCGGCGGATTTCGACAAGCTGGACCCGACAGACTTTGCCGGGTTCAATGCCGTGGCGCTCGGCCCGGGATTGGGTCGGCAGGCCAGCGCGCAGAAGGCGATTTGGAAGGTCGTCAGTGGATGGTTCCCGCCGATTGTGGTGGACGCGGATGCGTTGAACGCGATCGCGCAAGGGGTGGCCGGGTTGAAGAAACTGCACAAGCCGATGGTGTTCACGCCGCACCCGGGAGAGATGGGGCGGCTCATCAGCAAGACGACCAAGGAAGTGCAGGCGAACCGGTGGTCGATCGCGCGCAGTTTTGCGACGGAATACGATGTGGTCACGGTGTTGAAGGGCGCGGGGACGGTGATCGCGGAGAAATCGGGACCGCTGTGGATCAATTCGACGGGCAATCCGGGGATGGCCAAAGGCGGCACGGGCGACGCGTTGACGGGGATCATCGGCGCGTTTCTGGCGCAGGGCATGGCGCCGGCGGATGCGGCGCGGGCGGGGGTATTCATTCACGGGCTGGCGGGCGATCTCGCGAGCCAAGCGGTCGGCGAGCGGGCCATGTTGACCTCGGATTTGATCGCGCATTTGGGCGCGGCCTTCAGCACGCTGGACTAAGCGCGCGGGCGATGGCATACTCCTGTCAGTCTTCGCGCCAGCGTAGCTCAGTTGGTAGAGCAGCGGTTTTGTAAACCGCAGGTCGTCGGTTCGAATCCGTCCGCTGGCTCCAGATTTTTTCGGTCCGCGATCCCCGCGCTTCTCAACACGGCAGGAAAGCCGTTGAAGGAATGGAGCGGTGGGGCTACGTTAGTTCAGCCATGAATGAAACCACGCGACCTCGACAGGTGATGCGCCGCGTGTTGGTGGTGGACGATGATTACGATCTGGCGCAACTGCTGCGCGAGGTGCTGACGTTCGACAATTGCGAGGTCGACATCGCCACGAACGGCATGGAGGCGATGGACCGCCTGCGAGCGGAGGAATACGACGCGGTGGTCTGCGATTTGATGATGCCGCGGGTCGACGGCGAGGTGCTATATAATGACGTCGTCCGCCAATACCCGTTTCTGGCGAACCGGTTTATCTTTGTGACGGGACAAGCCTCGCGGAAAGCTGGTTTCAGCGATTTTGTCGAACGGACAGGAAATTATCTGATCGAGAAGCCCTTCGACCTGACGGCGTTTCGCGCCGCCGTGCAGGATACCGTCCAGCGCTGAGGCGAGTGGCGGCTGGACGTTTTTGTTCCGCGCTCCTTTTTGGCCTATGGAGTCCGACATTCCCGTCCGATCCTCGCATCAACAGGCTTGATTTCACGTAAGTTGATGAGTTGGCAAGGCCGATGCTCAACGGAGTCGGTGCCGGGCCGGGGGATGCCCGGCAGTTCACGGAGGCAACCCTCGCCGTAACGCGGTTGTGGAACGATCTGCGACCGGCGCACGGTGGAAGGACCGCGCTGAGAAGCCGGTGTTGAACGATCGACGCCTGCGCGACGCAGTAAGCGGTTCGAGCAATATACGCGGGCCGATCCCGAATCCGTTCGGGGTCGGCCAACGTGTTTTTAGGTCGTGACCGCGCCCGCGCCGCCGCTATAATCCACTCCGCGATGGCGAGTGGAAAATCCCAGACCCAACCCCGGAGTGATGGCGAACCCGCCGGCGATGGCCTGACGCCGATGATGCAGCAGTATCGGCGCGTCAAGCACCAGATTCCGCCGGATGCGCTGCTGTTGTTCCGCCTGGGTGATTTTTATGAGATGTTTTTCGATGACGCCAAGACCGGTTCGCAACTGCTCAATCTCGCGCTGACCAACCGCAACGGCGTCCCGATGTGCGGGATTCCGCATCACGCCGCCGAAACGTACATTGGCAAGCTTCTCCGCTTGGGTCGTAAGGTCGCCATTTGCGATCAGCTCGAGGAGGCGAAACCCGGCAAGCTGGTGAATCGCGACGTCACGCAAATCCTCAGCCCCGGCACGCACTTTGACGCGCATCTGCTGCACGCGGAGCGGAACAACTTTCTCGCGGCAATCTGCGGTGGCGACAAGTTTGGGCTCGCGCTCGTCGACCTCACGACGGGTGATTTCAAGGTCACCGAGTTGTTGTCCGTCGAGCAACTGCACAACGAACTCACGCGCACGCGGCCCGCGGAGATCATCGTGCCCGCCGAATGGTTCGACGAAGCGAAATTGCTGCTCGCGCCTCTGGCGCTGCCGATCACGCCGCACGACGGGTGGACGTTCGAGCGCGAAACGGCGTTCTTCACGTTGCGCGACCATTTCAAGACTCAGTCGCTGGATGGCTTTGGCGCGGGTGCATTGAGCGTGGGCATCGGCGCGGCGGGCGCGGCGCTTCATTACCTGCAACAATCCCTGCGGCGCAGTACGTCGCATATTCATCGTCTCACGGTATACAGCGTCGGCGATTTCATGGTTCTTGATGCGACGACGCAGCGGAACCTCGAACTGCTCGAATCGGCGCGCTCCGACCGCCGGCACACCCTGATCGGCTGCATGGACCGCACGTTGACGCCAATGGGCGCGCGGCTGTTACGGGAATGGTTGACCCGCCCACTAAAGGACGTCGAACAGATTCGCTTGCGGCAGGGCGTCATCGCGACGTTTTGCGACGCGCCGAACGTTCTGGCGGATTTTCGCGAGCAACTACATGGCGTGCGCGACATGGAACGGACGCTGGCGCGGCTGAGCGTCGGCAGCGGCAACGCGCGCGACCTCGTGGTCCTCAAGGAATCGCTCGTTGCCGTGCCGAAACTGAAGACGACGCTGGCTGGATTGACCGTAGGGGTAGGCCGCCGCGCCTACCCACCGGCTGCTTCGGAAGGGCAACCACAGGGGGTTGCCCCTACGGCGGATTTGTTGAATACATTAACCGCCCAAATCACCGAACTTCCCGATCTCGTCGATCTCATCACCCGGGCGATTGCCGACGCGCCACCGCTGGCGTTGAAGGAAGGCGGATTGATCCAGGCGGGCTACCACGCGGAATTGGATGAACTGCGGCGGGCGGGGACTGATGGCAAGGCGTGGATAGCGGCGTTGCAACAGAAGGAAATCGAACGGACGGGCATCGCGTCGCTGAAAGTGCGGTTCAATTCCGTGTTCGGCTACTACATCGAGGTCACGAAAGCGAACCTCGAAAAAGTCCCCGCCGATTACATCCGCAAACAGACCATCGCGAACGGGGAGCGGTTTTTCACGCCCGAGCTGAAGGAGATGGAGCACAAGATACTCGGGGCCGAGGAACGCGCGAACGCGCTCGAGTACGAAATCTTCCAGCAGATTCGCGCCGCGGCGGTCGAGAAGTCCGCCCCGATTCAGGAATCGGCGTCGGCCATCGCGGCGCTGGACGTGTTGGCGGGGTTGGCGGAGCTGGCGCGGCACCAGAACTACTGTCGGCCCACCGTGGATGACGGGGACCGGATCGAGATTGTCGACGGGCGGCATCCGGTGTTGGAGCAGACGCTGATCGAGGAGCGGTTCGTGCCGAACGACACGCTGCTCGACAACATCGAGCAGCAACTGCTGATCATTACGGGGCCGAACATGGCGGGCAAGAGCACGTATATCCGGCAGGTGGCGCTGCTGGTATTGATGGCGCAGATCGGGTCGTTTATCCCGGCGACGCGGGCGACGGTCGGGTTGGTGGACCGGATTTTCACGCGCGTGGGCGCGGCCGACGACCTTGCGCGCGGTCAGAGCACGTTCATGGTCGAGATGAACGAGACGGCGAACATCCTGAACAACGCCACGCCGAAAAGCCTGATCGTGCTGGATGAAATCGGGCGCGGCACGAGCACGTTCGACGGGTTGAGCATCGCCTGGGCAGTGGCCGAGCATCTCCACGGCGTGGTGGGGGCGAAGACGCTGTTCGCGACGCACTATCACGAACTCACCGAACTCGCCGCCGCATTGCCGCGCGTGAAGAACTACAACGTCGCCGTCCGTGAATGGCACGACCAGGTGATTTTTCTGCACAAGATACTTCCCGGCGGCACGGACAAGAGTTACGGCATCCAGGTAGCGCGTCTCGCGGGTTTGCCGAAAGAGGTGCTCGCCCGCGCGAAGGAAGTGCTCAACAACCTCGAAGAGGCGGAGCTGTCCGCCGAAGGCAAACCGAAGCTGGCGGAGCGGAAGAAGAGGGGAGACGGGAGCCAGAAGCCAGAAGCGAAAGAGGCGCCGCAGATGTATTTGTTTGGCGGGAAGCCGAAGGAGGAGGAGTAGGAAGTATGCTTTGCGAAAAGTGCGGCAAGTGTGAGGCGACAGTTCATTTGACGGTAACCGGACACGGAAAATGCGTTCGGCAAAACTTCTGTGAGACTTGCGGACGTCTCCGCTTTGGAGGAGCACGCTGAGACTCAACGTAGACAGTGGCGGCCGCGCCCGACAATCGCAGGAGTTGCTAAGGGCGATCCCCGCTACGAGCAGATGGCCTATAAATTTCTGGTAGAAGCAGTGGGGTATGCGGTTAAAATGAAAGGAAGGTCACGAAGGCGGTCTTCAGATGACGGTGTTTCCGGAAAAGGAACTCGTGGACGTACTCCGTCTCCTTGCTTCCCTTAGATATGGCCTTGAAGCCAGACATCATTTCAAGAGGTGGGGAATCAAGAGCGGTCAAGATTTTCGTGAAATCTTTTGCAGGCTCGCAGAATCAGGCTTACTGGATTTTGGAGAAGGCGCTTCTTACGAAGAGTACTTACGCGGTTGCGACTTTGACAAAGCCTTCCCTGAAAGCTGAGAGGAGTAGGATTATTCGTGCCTCTGGCCGGAGGAGGCTCCTGTAGACGGGGCCGGCGGGACGCGCCGGAGCCAGATCTCACGCCAGAGGTGAAACTGGCTTCGCGGGCAGACACCGGAGCACAAATGACCATCGCAAGTGACCCCTTCCAGGATCACCGTATTCTTCAATTGGCGCATCTCTCCGGTGGTCTCGATAATCATTTGGTCAACGCGAGATTTTACGCGGTACTGTCCGCGGGTGAACGGCACCATGAAGTGTGTGAAAGCCAGCCCACGGTTTTTCCAGTCAGCATCCAAGGTTCGCTTGATTTCCTTCACGGACCTGACCTGAACCACTTCGCCCGGTTGGACGCCCAATCGTTCCGTCGGCGTCCGCCTTTTGCCCATCAGCTTCGACGCGAAAACCCTTCTGATCTTGAAATTCAACCCTCCGATAAACGCCCTCGCCACGCAGCGTATCGGATACGATCCACCCAGAACCTCTCTGAGGCAACTCCGCAGCCGCGCCATCGCTGACAGGGCCGAAGTGATTCGGATGAGTTCAGTTGACTGACAGAAATATCTCCCATCTGGCGAGCGTGTCTTCGCTAGCAAGTCGTGGTCAACCCCGGTTGAGGTTCGGGTTGACTCCGGATCATTTCGTCCCAACGGCTCGAGCCAGGCTGTTCTCCAGTATACCAGACAGGCCTTTTGGCAGTCTCCGTGAGCCCGCCCGTCACACCGCACATTCTCGAGAGTGACGACATCCTTTCGCTTAAAGACGGTGATCCCGCTTCCTTCGACGCAGGTTTTGTCCACAGAGGATGCAATCCTGAACTCCCTCCCACAGAACGCCACCATTTCGGGCATGAAGGGAAGCCCATCCATCGTCCCGGCGACATCCAAGATTGCCAATATCTCGGAGACTGGTCGCACCCGGATTACGTCGCCAGGCTTCAGCTCATCAAGACTACTGGAGCGCGCCGCACCACCATTCTCGCCCTGCATTCTCTCGCGACTCATTGCTGCCTTCAACAGATTGGAAACGTTTGGGAAACAAACAGGGGTGACCGTGTCAGGAACAGCAGAATCGTTGTCGCGCTCATCTTCACCGCGAATGACCTTCTCCACATGTATCGTAGCAGAACGGCGGGGAAATGCGACTGCGATTTAAGACGATTGACTTGGTGGCCGTGATCCACTATAAGCGAACTGAAGCTACGCGGTTTCTCACCCCGTCCGCGTCGAACTGCTCGGAATGCAGTTGAGCCACGTCAGGGGCCATTCCCATGCTCGTGGACGGAAAGGATGTCTGTCATGCCTGCGACCGCTGTAGCGAAACCTGTCGAATTCCTTCGCACGCTACCGGGTGACGACATGCGCCAAATCATGTGGCGCTTTGCCGACCGATTTGACCTCCAAATGCTCGTCCAATCCGCGCGGCGCGTGGCCCGCGGTCCCGTGGCCCGCATGGTCGCCGAGGGCGGCCGCAATTCGCACGAGTGGACGAAGCAAAAAGCGGAACTCCTGCATCTCTTCGATGAGGCCGGGCTTTCGGCTGTCTTTTTGGACCCGGAACAGGGCGGTTTCATTGAAGGTCCGAAGAACCTGGCGCTGGCGCTGCTCGCATTTGAGTTGTCATGGGTGGACGGCGGGGCGGCGACCTGCAGCATGGCCGGCAATCTCGCTCTCGCGCCGATTCACGGCCGGGGCACACCGGAGCAGCGGGACACCTACATGCGCCGCGCTTGCCCGCCCAAGCCGGGCGAAGACCGTCAGATGGGGCGTGGCGCATTCGCGCTCACCGAGCCGTTGCCGTACGTCGGCGTGGAAACGGGACTTCTCAGCGGCAAAGTCCGGATTGCGGCATGGGAAAAGGGAACGGACCCGATTCTGCAGGTCGAAAAACGCGGACGCTTCATTACGAACATGGGGTTTGCCAACTTCGTGACCGCCGCCGTCGATTCCGCCGACGACCGGATCAAGGGTAGTTGCATGGTGATCCTCGAAGAAAGCGACGCGGGGATTTTCGACCGCGGTGTTCCCACGCGCAAACTCGTGCATCAGCTTTCTTCGACACGCGACCCGGTGTTCAATCTTTGCGTTCCGGCCAGTCGCATCATCGGCGGTTACAAAATCAAGGACGGCGCGATCGTCCCCAATTTCTCCCACGGCGAAATCATCGAGGCCGTGTTCCGCCGCACGCGCGTGACGGTGGGGCTGATGACCGCCGCCAAGCTGCTCTCGGCAGTCGAACCGGTGATTCGGTACCAGCGTGGCCGGTTCCGCGGTGGGGATGCCGCCGCCCCGGGCTCCCCGCGCTACGAGTATGGCCTGCAAATGAAAGAGGACGCGCTGCACCGCCTGGTGGACATTTGGGCCACGGGCGAAGCCGCCGCGTCCCTGGGATTTGCCGCCGCGCGGCTGTTCGACGAACTCGATCCACTGGAGATCAAGAAGGAGCAAATTTTTGCGGCGCGCAAGATCGAGAGAGGACGCGCACAATTCCGGGCGATCATGGAACTCGAGAAGGACGCGCTCGAGTATGTGCGGCTGTCGCATCTTTCCGAAGACCACCGCGCGGCCACGCATTACGACGTCTTGCATGCGGATCCGCTGCTGCAATTCGCCGTCCTCGATTCGCTGGCGAATGTGTTGTGCCCCGCCGTGAAACTGTGGAACACGGGCCACGGCGCGAACATGATGCGCGAAGCGGTCAGTTTGATGGGCGGGTACGGCATCACAGAGGATTGCCCCGGATTCCTCGGTCACAAGTGGATGGATGCGCAACTGGAAGCAACCTACGAAGGCCCCGAAGCCGTACAACGGCGGCAGCTTTCGATTACGATGACAGGCAAACTGTTCCTCGCGCAATTTCGGATTTGGATCAACGACATGCGCGAGATCGCCTCCCGGCGTCCCGGCACGGGCGCCTGCACGCTGGCCACGGCCATGCAGTTGTGGTTGTGGTCATTGGAACACCTCCAGAAAGCCACGGATGCCGACGGCCGCGACCTATATCACGGGAATCGCCAGGGAGTGACGTTCCCGCTTGCGGACGCGCTGTGCTGGTTGTTGGCGGCGCGGTACATGATTCTCGACGTGCTCGAACTCGAAGCAAAGGGAGCCGAAAATCCAGTGGTCGCGGAGGGTCTGCCGGGCCGACTGAATTTCATGACCGATCTCTGCCACGTCCAGTCCACGCGGGCCGCGGGTGAAGTCGGCCGTATTTGCGCCGAACTCGTGTTCGGGTACAACCGTCACCCGGCTTGGGATAACGCGGCCTGCGCCGCGTGTTACGCCGCCGATGACCTCGACGCGCTGGAAGGTCTCATCCCCGGCATCGCCAGCGGTGCTCGCGGTTTCAGTGACGTGATGGAAACCGGCCAGGACCACCCGACAAAGGCCGGTCCCTGCGTGCAGTTCGATGGTTACGAGACATTCGCGCGCCTGCGCGTGAAACTGGATGGTTGTCTCACCGGCTCCCGCCTTGCGAAAGACCGCGCGGCGGAAGCACTCACGAAAGTGATGATACCGGAGGCATTGGATTATCCCGCGTAACGAGCATACAAGATCCAGTAATCCGTCATGTCGCTACCACGCGTCCGAAAACTTCAATCGTCGATCAACCAATAGGAGAACCCTCGATGAAGCGATTGTGGCTGGTTGTCGTTCTGTGCAGCGCCGTTGCCGTTTGGGTCACGCCCGCGAGAGCCTATGACGAACCATCAGTGAACCTGGGGTTCACCAGCTTCCTCGACGGAGGACCGCCGGCGGGCCCGGGCTTTTATTACACGGAGTATCTGCAGTGGTACTACGCTCAACGGTTTCCCGAACCACCCGTGACGCTGGACAGACTAAATGCGTGGATCGCTTTGCAGCAGTTGATTTACCAGTCCAACCAGAAGGTTCTCTTGGACGGCAAGTGGGGAGTGGATCTGATCCAACCATTCGTAGCGTTCGATGTCAAACCCTCCTACCCCACGGAAAGCGGCCCGGGCGATCTGTTGGTTGGCCCGTACCTGCAATGGGACCCGATCATGGGTAAGAATGGCCCGGTGTTTATGCATCGGTTTGAACTTCAGACGATTGTGCCGACCGGCCGTTACAGCGCGAACGCGCCGCTCAATGCCGGCAGCAACTTCGTCTCCCTCGATCCCTATTGGGCCGCGACGTGGTTCGTTCTCCCGCAGTGGACGATGTCATGGCGCTTTCACTATTTGTGGAATGACCAGAATGACAATCCAGGGCTTGGGCTCAACAGAGAGCAACCGGGACAGGCCATCCATGCGAACTTTGCGTCCGAGTACGAGTTGGTGCCCAAGCATTTGCGGGTCGGTGTGAACGGCTATTTCTTCGAGCAGATTACCGACAGCAAGGCCAACGGCTCGGATCTGTCGGGTCACGAACAGGTGGTGGGACTCGGTCCGGGCCTGATCTGGCACATCTCGCAGAACGACCATGTGTTCTTCGATGCCTACTACGAGTTTGCCGCGGAGCATCGACCCGAAGGCCAGCGCTACAATCTTCGCTGGGTGCACCACTTCTAGGCCGTTGGTTTTCCAATCCGATGAACGACCAAACTGCGGGACAAACAGCAGCGCCCGTCGACCGCCAGACGATGGACGTGGACATCGTCTGTGTTGGGTTTGGGCCGGCGACGGGCGGGTTCCTGACAACGCTGTCTCGTAAATTGACGGGCACGGACGGTACGCCAAAGCCGGAAAGTTCGGTGATGCCCGGTGCGCCCCCGCAAATCATCTGTTACGAACGCGCCGACGATATTGGATTCAGCGTATCGGGTGTCGTGACCAGGGCGCGCGGCATTCGGCAGGCGTTTCCGGATCTTGACCCGTCACAAATTCCCCTGTGCGCGCTGGTCAAGCGCGAGAAGGTGCTTTATCTTCTCGACCCCATCGGCGCGAGCCGGCGGTCGGCCGCCCTGCGAACGGTGGACACGATGATTCGCGCGCTCAAGGTGTTCCTCCCGGTCGAGAATAGCGCCATCGAGCTGCCGTACATTCCGCCCTATTTGCAGAAACACGGCGGACTGGTCATGTCCATCGGACAGTTCAATCAATGGGTCGGCGCCCAATTGATGAACGCCGGCACGGCCCAGATCTGGCCCGGTACACCCGTCGCCAAACCCCTGATTGAAAACGACCGTGTCGTCGGCGTCCAACTGGCCGATCAGGGCACGGACAAATCGGGTTCTCCCGAAGCGGGCTTCCTGCCGGGTATGGATGTCCGCGCCGCGCTGACGGTTATTGGCGATGGCCCGGTCGGTCCCGTGGGCCGGCAGATCGATCAGCATTTCGGGATGCCGGAAGGTCATCACCGGCGGGATTGGGCGGTTGGCATGAAGTTCGTGGTCAATCTGCCGGAGAATTGCCCGCTCGAAGCCGGCACGGTCTTGCACACACTTGGCTATCCGGAGCCGGAGATATTCGGGTTCCTGTACGTCTATCCCGACCGCGTCGCGTCCCTCGGCATCTTCGTGCCGTCCTGGTTCGAAAGCCCGGTGCGCACCGCCTATCGTTATCTTCAACACTGGATGATGCATCCCTGGCTGTGGCGCTACCTCAACGGCGGGACGCTGCGTTCCTGGGGCGCCAAAACGTTGGGTGAATCCGGCCGTCGCGGCGAACCGCATCTTGTCGGTGACGGCTACGCGCGCATCGGGGAAGGATCGGGCAGCACGAACGTCCTCACCGGCAGCGGGGTGGATGAGGCTTGGGCCACCGGTGTCCAACTTGGCGAGGCCGTGTTGGAGTTGCTCGAACAGAAGAAGCCGTTCACGAAAGCGAATCTCGAAGCGACCTACGTGAAACGGCGCCGCGCCAGTTGGGTGGAAACCGAAGCTCGCGTGGCCGAACACGCGCGCGACGGTTTTCACCGGGGCGTTGTCACGGGCCTCGTCGGCATGGCGTTGGCGGGTGCAACGAAAGGCCGGCTCGCCGCCCCCGTGAAGCCGCGCACCGCCTCGGAGCACACGCCGCCATTGGAAGAATATTATAAGGATCGAATTCCCCTCCCGGAAATCGCGAAACTCCGACAGGAATGCGCCGCCAGGGGCGTCAGTATCCACAACGCGCTCATGGACCGCGTGGGCTGGCCGGCAATTCCCTACGACGGCAAATTGCTCGTCTCGCATCAGGATGCCTTGTTGATGGGCGGGAAGGTGCAGGCGCCGGCGGGGTACGCGGATCACGTCGTATTTCTGTACCCGGAACTCTGCGAGAAATGCGGCACGAAGATTTGCATCGAGATTTGCAGCGGCCAGGCGATCACACCGGGCGGCAACGGTGTTCCCGCATTTGACCGGGAGAAATGTGTTCACTGCGGCGCGTGTATCTGGAACTGCACGACCCCGCATCCCGCCGACCCCGAGCGCGGTCTGATCGAGTTTCGCGCGGGCGCGGGCGGGCTGCATTCAGCGGAGAACTAAGAGCAAGAGTTTATGAGCACTACGTATCAAATTGTCGTTTGCGGAAGTATTGTGCCCGATCCGCTGCAAACGTTGGAGCCGGTGCCGGGCGCAACCGGGCCGACGTTGAAGAATGAAATGATGCTGCCCGCCGTGCTGGATCCCTGGGCCTGGCACGCGCTCTTCGAAGCGGCACACCTGGCGAAGACCGCGCCGGGCAGCAAGGTCTGGCTCGTCAGCCTCGGCCCGAAAGCCAAACTCCAGCAAGTGATGATGACCGTCGCCCAGAAGGCGCCGTTCGAGTTGATTGCGATTGACGGCTCCGCCAGCGGGTTTACCGAGGCGTCCGAGGTGGCGTTGGCGTTAGCGGGCGCCATCCAAGCGATTCCCGGGCTCGATCTGTCGCGATTGCTCGTGTTCGGCGGCTGGGAGTCCGCGTCGCGGGGTTCGGGCGCGACGATGCAAATCGTTGGCGAGCTGCTCGGGATCGTGAACCAGTTCCAGGGCGTGGATAAACTTACCATCGGCGCGGATGGCTCCATCGAGATCCTCGAACGGATCGAGGGCGGCAAACACCAGGTATCAACCTGTATCGGTCCGCCCGCGGTGTTCGGATGGGCCACCGGCAATCTGCCCGAACCGCCAAACAATCCGCAGGTCGGCATGGCGAACATGCGCAGCATCATGCCCGCCCTGCAAAAGGCCGGCGCCGCCAAGGTGGGCGCGGAGGGCGTCACCTTTGCCAGCGTGGCGCTGCCGAAACAGCGCCGCGACACGAAGATCGTCAAGAATCTTAGCACCGATGAAATCGCCCGGGACATCGTTTCCTGGATCACGAACGCCTGACAGGAGAGGAAAAGAACGATCGTGGACACAATTCTAACCTTGATGCATGTGGAAAAGGACGCCGCGCCGGCAAAGTCGGCGTTGGAAGCGCTGGGCGCAGCCAGGGATGTTGCGGACGCGTGCGGAGCGAACCTGGCCGTCGGTTTCGTCGGCGAATCTTTTCGGACCGCCGCCAATCACATCGCGGGATGTGGAGCCTCCCGGTTCCTGGGTGTCGAGGGCGCCGAGTTCACCCAGTCTCGATACGGCAGCGACATCGCCGCAGCCGAAGCAATCTGCCGGGCAGCGAACCCGACAATTGTGATCGTACCGGCAACCTCCCGCTGGAACCGGGTCGTGGCGGGTCTGGCGCATCGTCTCGGTGGTCGCGCCGATACGCATGTGACGGACCTCGTTGCCGCGAAAGGTGGGGTGACGATCACCCGTTGGTATTACCGCCAGCGCATGGAAGCGGTATTGCAGCGCACGCAACGCCCTTGGATCATCGCTCTGGAGGCAGGCTGTCATGCGCCTTGGAAAGGTGACATTGGCGTCGCGAAAATCGAGTTGGTCGACGTGTCTCTGCCCGAGACCGCCAAACGCACGACCGTTACAGGCGTGAAAGCCCCCGCCTCGGGCCAGCAGACGATCCGTCCGGATGCCGAACTGTTGTTCGTCGCCGGAGCCGGTTGGACCAAGAAGCAATCGGACGGTCAAACCCATGCGCCCGAAGCCGAAAGTCTGATCCGCGGATTTCTCCAGCTCACCCACGCCTCGCTCGGCAGCAGCAAATCCCTGGTCGATCTCAGCAAGGACGGGCAGGCGGTGCTGACTCTGATGACTCACCTGAACCAGATCGGCCAAACCGGCGCGACCCCGCGGCATCTCAAGGGCCTGTCGACGTGTTGTCACGGTGAAGAACCGCATGCGGTCGGCTGGCGTTTCATTACCGAGCGCCGTGCCGTGAACCTCGATCCGAACTGCGGCTGGGCGCGTGGAAAGCCGACGTACTGTACGTGGCGGACGCGTTCGAAGTGATGCGCAAAGTCAACGCGCTCCTCGCGGCGAGGCAGGCCTAGGATAAGGAAACCATGAACCCACTGATTTACTCCGGATTGATCATCCTGTACGTCGCGGTGATGTTGGCCGTCGGCTATTGGTGCATGAGACGCACCAAGAACGTCGGCGATTTCTTCCTGGGCGGGCGCAAGCTCGGACCCTGGATGAGCGCATTCGCCTACGGCACCACCTATTTCTCGGCGGTGCTCTTCATCGGATACGCGGGCCGGCTCGGTTGGGGTTTCGGCATCCAGACGATGTGGATTGTGCTCGGCAACACGTTTGTCGGCACGCTGTTGGCCTGGTTGGTACTCGCCGGACGCACCCGCGAAATGACGGCCCGGCTCAATGCACTGACCATGCCCGAATTCCTCCGGGCGCGATACAATAGCATGCCGCTGCAGATCATCGGCGCTCTCGTGGTCTTCGTTTTTCTGGTGCCGTACTCGGCTTCGGTGTACATGGGTCTGAGCTATCTCTTCCAGAAAACGCTCGGCCTGCAGTATAACCAGGCGCTCATCTTTCTGGCCGCGCTGACAGGCGTTTACCTTATCATGGGTGGCTACCTGGCCGTCGCGATCAGCGATTTCATCCGGGGCATCGTCGAGTTCCTGGGTGTTGCCATCATGGTTCTCTTGCTGGCGGGCATGAAGGGGGGCTTGGGTGCGACCTTTGCCGCCTTGCTCGATCCGAAATACATGCCGGCCCTTCACGCGCCGCCGCCGCCCACGGGACCTCCTTTCCCCGGCTGGGTGACGCTGGTTTCGCTGGTGCTGATCACCAGCTTCGGCCCGTGGGCGCTGCCGCAGATGGTGCAGAAGTTCTACTCCATCCGGAGCAAGGCCGACGTGAACCGCGCGATGGTCATTGCCACAATCTTTGCGCTGTTCATGTCCTTTGGCGCCTACTACAGCGGGGCGCTGACGCATCTGTTCTTCACCAATCCGAAAAGCGACCTGGCGCCGATTGTCGACGCCGCCACCAAGAGGCCGAACCTCGACCTGCTGATGCCGTTCTTCATTACGACCTACGTCCCGGCGTGGCTGGTGCTGGTCATTCTGTTGATGGTGTTTTCGGCGTCGATGTCGAGCCTCTCGTCGCTGGTGCTGGTGAGCAGTTCGGCCATCGCCATCGACATTTACGGCGCCTCCGTCAACCGCGAGGAGAAGCAAACGCAAATCATGCGGTTGATGCGCGTGCTCTGCGCCGTGTTCGTGGCGCTGTCGCTCTTGATTGCATTGAAGCAGGTGGACGTGATTGTGAACCTGATGGTGATCGCCTGGAGCGCGTTGAGCGGCGCGTTTCTGGCGCCCTATCTGTACGGCCTTTTCTGGCGGCGTGCGACCAAAGCCGGCGCGTATGCCGCCATGATTTCGGGAGTCGGCACGGCGGTCGGCTTGTTCTGCTACTGGGGCAAGCCTCTCATCCCCGTGTCGGGCGCGATTGCGATGTTCGTGCCGTTGCTGGTAATGCCCGTTGTCAGCCTTCTCACGTCGCCGCCTGACGAGGCATACCTGGCGAAATGTTTTCCCACTGTGAAAGAGAAGTAATCAACGAATCCGAAACCCGGAAGCAAAGTCTCAAATCAACGAAAGGATGAACTTGCGATGAGAACCAAGACACTCCCGTTAGCGGCGGCCTGGCTGGCGTTCGCGTTTGCTGCGACCACCGCGCCGGCCCAAACAACATCCACAGCAAATGTGGCAACCGCTTCCAGCGCGACGCCATCGGCGATCTGGAAATTTGATGAGTTCGCCAAACAGATGAAAAAACCCTGTGACTGGTTTAGTTGGGGGGGCGATTTCCGGGTGCGCAACGAATATTTCAACAATGCCATGAGCCTGACGGATATTAAGAGTCCAGGTCAGATATTTCCTCCCGTGCATGAACAGGACGTATTCCGCTTCCGTGGCCGGATTTGGGCCAGCTTCCTGCCGATGGACAACCTGAGTTTGAATGTCCGTCTGGCCTCTGAACCGCGGGAGTTTATGAAACCGGCGTTTTCGGATACAGACTTCGGAAACTCGGGCATGCAGTGGCGTTACGGGATTTTCGACAACCTCAACGTGCAATGGAAGAAACCGATGGACCTGCCCGCCACCCTGACAGTTGGCCGCCAGGACATTTTTCTGGGCGACGGCTGGCTGATGGGAGACGGCACGCCGGAGGATGGCTCCTTCAGCTATTTCCTTGATGCGGCTCGTTTGACTTACAATCTCGAAGACCTGCACACCACCATCGACGCCATCGGCATTATCCAGTACGCCCGTCCGGATGCCTGGTTGCCCACCCTCGGACCATCCGGGACCGTGCCCGGCGACCCCGCGGGCTTGCTGTTGACGGATCAAAATGAGAAGGGCGCCATTCTGTGGATTGCCAACAAGAGCATCCCGGCGGCCAACGTGGACGGCTACTTCTTCTACAAACATGACAATCTGCTCGACGATCCGCCAGCGGCTCCTTACGGCGATAATGGGGATATCTACACGATCGGCGGCCGCGTCTCGGGATTGCCGGAAGACCACTGGAAGTATTCCGCCGAAGGCGCTTATCAGTTCGGCCAAAAGCAAGACCCGATACTCAATCAGGGTGGCGTTAACTCCCAGCTCTCCTCCGCCGCAGAGACCACGGGGTTCCGCGACATCAGCGCGTTTGGTGTGCGGAGCAAGCTCACCTATCTTTTCAAGGATGAATGGAATGATCAGCTCAGCCTCTCGTACGAATTCCTTTCCGGCGACAATCCACATACAAAAAACGACGAGATGTTCGACGTGCTGTGGGGCCGCTGGCCGCAGTGGAGCGAAATGTACAACATCTATAGCTATGTCCCGGAAACGCGCGTCGGCCAGACCGCCAATCTTCACCGCATTGGCCCGACTTGGACCGTGACTCCCGTCAAAAAGATGGACTTCAGCCTTAGCTATTACGCTTTGCTTGCTGACCAGAACACGCCTACACGGGCCCTGCCGTTCGCTCAATCGGCGTTCAGCGACAGCGGCGACTTTCGCGGCCACTACCTCCAGGCCATCCTCAAGTACAAATTCAACGATTACGTCAGCGCCCATCTCTGGAGCGAGTTCCTCTGGGAGGGCGACTTCTACGCCAAACAGCAGATGATGGATTTCTTGCGAGCGGAAGTGATGTTCACCTTCTAGAGTGGCTTCGACACGATGATGTTCTGGGACCAGAAAACCGAAACCATCGAACGCGGCGCGTTGGAGGTGCTTCAACTGAAGCGCCTCCAGGCGACCGTGCGCCGCGTCGCCCGCAAGGTGCCGCTCTATCAGCAGAAGTTCGCCGATGGCGGCGTCAAACCGCGCCATATCCGGTCGCTGGCCGACGTGCGGCGGCTGCCGTTCACCACCAACGCCGACCTGCGGGACGCTTATCCCGCCGGGCTGCTCGCGGTCGCGCCCGAGGACGTGTTGCGGTTGCACACGTCGAGCGGCACCACGGGCAAACCGAAGGCGCTGTTCTTCTCACGCCGCGATGTGGACAACGCCGCCGGGTTGATCGCCCGCTGTCTGGTCATGACCGGCGTGACCAAGCGGGACGTGCTCCAGAACATGATGACCTACGGCCTGTTTACCGGCGCATTGGTCATGCACTACGGCGCGGAAAAAGTCGGTTGCCTGGTAATCCCGGCCGGCCCGGGCAACTCCGAGAAGCAATTGCTGTTGATGCAGGATTTCCGCACGACGGTCATTCACGTCACGCCGAGCTACGCGCTGTATCTCGCCGACTTCCTGGAGAAAAAGGGCGTCGATCCGCGCCGCGACCTCGCCTTGCGCAAGGCGTTTGTCGGCGCCGAGCCGTACACGGAGGAAACACGCCGCAAAATCGAGCAGGCGCTGGGGATCGACGTCTACAACTCCTACGGCCTCTCGGAGATGAACGGTCCCGGCATTGCCTTCGAATGCGAACACAAGTGCGGGATGCATCTGTGGGAGGACAATTTCCTCGTCGAGGTTGTTGACCCGCGCACCGGCGAACCGCTGGCCGACGGGCAATCGGGTGAGTTGGTGCTGACCACCCTCTGCCGTGAAGCGATGCCGTTGTTGCGGTACCGGACACGCGACATCACGTCGATCGTTCCCGGACCCTGTCCGTGCGGCCGTACCCATCGTCGGCTCCACCGCATCACCGGCCGTTCCGACGACATGCTGATCGTGCGCGGCGTGAACATCTACCCGCAACAGATCGAGCGCGTGTTGATGAGTCTGCCCAGCGTGGGACGGAACTATCAGATCGTGCTGGATGGACTCGACGAGATGACGATCAACGTCGAACTGGCCGCGGACGGGTTCGATGGCCACGTCGAACACATGACTCGCCTTCAATCCGAGATTGTCGATCGGTTGCGGGCGGAGATCCTGACGAAACCCAAGGTCCATCTCATGCCACCGGGCACCTTGCCGGTCAGCGAAGGCAAAGCCAAACGGGTGATCGACACGCGGTCGCTGTAGGAAAGGAACGAACCCATGAGCGCCGTCAAACTGATTGCCGTGTTCGCCGAGAACCAACTGGGCCAGATGGCGCGCATCACCCGCGTGCTGGCCGACGCGGACATCAATATCCGCTGGGTCACCATCGCCACCAACGAGAGTCTCGGCGTCATCAAGTTCCTCGTCGACAAGTGTGACCTGGCCTACCAACGGCTCCACGAGAAGGGCTTGACCGTGTCGCTCGTGGACGTGCTGGCCATCGAAGCGGACGACAAGCCCGGCGGACTTCACGCCGTGGCCGATTGCCTGGCCCGCAACCGCATCAACGTCGAAAACTCTTCCGGGTTCGTTTCCCATAATCGCGCCGTGTTGTTGATCGAGGTTCAGGACGTTGCCAAAGCGTCGCAGACCCTCGCCAACCAGGGCTTGCGATTGTTGTCCCAGGAGGAAATACTGAAGCTCTAAGAATATGGAGCTTCCATGAAGGACATCAAAGAATTCTTCACGCAGGACCGGTACGCCAAACTCTCCGGCATCGAACTGCTGTCCGCCTCGCTGGGCCATGCCGTCGCCCAGATGCCGATCCACCCGCATCACCTGAACGCGGTGGGCAGCGTCCAGGGCGGGGCCATTTTCACGCTCGCCGACCTGGCGTTCGCCGCCGCGTCCAACGCCCGCGGCAAAGTCGCCGTCGGAATCAACGTCAGCATCACCTACATGAAGGCCGCGAGTTCCGGCACACTGCGCGCCGAAGCCCGGGAAGTGTCCGCGAACCCCAAGCTCGCCAGCTACACCGTGAACATCACCGACGAACACAACACCCTGATCGCCGTCTTCCAGGGTCTGGTCTACCGCAAGGAACAAGCGCTTCCGTGGGCGTCAAAAGAATGACGTTTTTGCCCTAAAACCCGCACCCAACTCCATCAAACAGCCCGACCGAACCCAATTTCGGGTGGAACGAACCCAACCGAAAATCCGTTTTCCATGAGTCCTAACTCCCTCTTTCTCAAGCTCATCCACACGCATTTTCGTCTCTGAAGGCTTGGGTTCGTTTCGCAAAAAGTGCCTTTTGGCGCGACGCCCCACCCGATTAACTCCTTCCGCTGTAGCGGCGCTCTACGAGCGCCGGTCGTTCTGCCGTCGTTGACCGGGTTGTTTGGAGGGCGAACCTCCCGGTGAGCCGCAACCCCATCCCCTTATGTCAAAGAACCATTACCGCGCCTACTATACACCTGTGTATATTACTTGTCCATATAATTCCGATGGAAAGTCACAAACGCAACGGGCGTAGCGTGCGAAGCCGAGCCTGCTCTAGAAATCGGCAAAAGATTGCGCTGCGCAACAGGGGGAGCGGTCGGGTGTCGTCGCTTTACCCCGAATCCTT
Organism: uncultured Verrucomicrobiae bacterium; assembly: GCA_963712025.1. GTDB lineage: Bacteria > Verrucomicrobiota > Verrucomicrobiia > Palsa-1439 > Palsa-1439 > Palsa-1439. The sequence continues at coordinate 118,686 of CAVQGJ010000010.1, forward strand.
TTCGGGACCGCGTTACCGGCTGGTCAGTGGCGAGAAGTTGCTTCTGGAATCAGCGTTTGGAACAGCCGGCATCTCGCCTGCATTGGTTGACACACTAATTCTGTGGAACTGTAAATTGTAAAGCGTTGACGCCTTATCTCCTTGCGCGTCGCCGCTCTGGTGGCGCTCGCGCCGCAAGTTTCCACGCCATCGGTCCTCCCTGATCGCGCTCGACTAACAACCGCCCACTGTCCCACATCTTCGCCAACTCCGTTTCGTCGCTCGTGGCAACGTGCGGCGAAAGTTTCCGACCCACGCTCTGCCGCTGAAACGGCGAAGGCCGCGTCCACACTTCGCATGTGAACGCGGCCAGTCTCGCTGAACCTTGTAAATGGAGATATTACCCGGAATTAGCTCGCTTCATGTCACATTCAAACTGTTTTGCGCCTCCCCTTGCGGCCCAGCTTGAAGCCCTGCCGACTCAACCACTGGCGGAATTTTAATTCCCGATTGTGGCCGTGAAACGTCGGCAGTTCGCGTACACCGATCTTAAACAGTTCCACCCGCTTCCGCTCCCACTCATCCAAAATCCGCCTCGCCGTCAGTCCTTCCAATTTGTCATCGTTGACCAAGAACCAGTAAAGAAAATCCCATCTGCTTTCCCTGATTTTCTGCTTCGCCCCCAACGCCCAGAAAAATCCCTTCATAAACTCCCAATTGCGCTCTTGGTACGCCTTCCAATACTGCTCCCAAACCCACGCCTCACCCATTGCCTCGATTCGGAAACAAATCAGCACTCGCCACAAATCGTCCGTGCTGCCCTTCATTGCCCGTTGTACAGCTTCCGCGGCGCCATAGCGCAAATTCGGAAATTGCCGACGGAACTCAATCTCCCGCATACGGTCGCAGAAATCCTTGATGGCCCCGCTGTGCTCTTTGTCGCTTCGCCACTTCACACGCGGGTACTTGAGCCTAACGCATTGCTCAGCCAAGTCACGGATGGTGACGAACCCCGTCTTGGGAGCGACGTGGGAAGGTGTGCCATCGGCTGCATTTTGTGCCGCTTTGCGACACCAGGCCGTTACAGCCGACGCAAACGCCGCCGACGCCGCTTCATCACGGCCTGTCGGTTCACTGTGTTTCTCGCTCACAACGTCTGACTCCATTGCAGTGGGTGGGAAGTGGCACGCCCAGCTGCCACTCCCTGAAGCGAATCGATCCGCTCGCATCACTTACGGGACGCGCCCTTTGCTGGCCTTGCGTCAATTCGGGATCGTTTCCACATCAACGTCCAACCGCTGGCCGCCACGCACGACAGCAAGCTTCATTTTCTGGCCTGGTTGAACCTGCAACAAGTGTCTCGGCAGATTGTCAGAGCCGACTTCAATGCCGTCCATAGCCAAGACTTCATCCCCAACTTGCAAGCCGCCTGTCTCCGCGTTACTGCCGAAGGTGAACGCTTTGACGACGCACTTCGGCGATTGCGCCGGATCCCAAGTCACGCCTAGGCGGGCCGGAAAATACACGCCCGCAACTGCTCGTATCGTCCCCCGCTCAACCCTCCGCACGCTAGGCCCGACTGAATAGCCGCTGGCTTGGGAACGGGCTTGTGCGGTGAACCAGTTGCCATAGCCGTAACCATACGCAGAGGCGCTCGCGCTGGAAGATGAGAAACCGGGAATGTAGACGTATTCAGATTGAACGCTGCGGTCAGCAAGCACGACAAAGTCTGCTCCGATTTGCGCGGCTTGCTCGGTGGTCTTGCTGATGATCTTTCCCCATGAGTGGGTGCCGCCAACGTCCAACTCACCGAGAGCGAAACAAGCGCGTGTCGGCGGCACTGTCCGCACCTCTACCATGTCGGATGATTTCTTCGGCGGCATTTTCAGGCCGATGGTGGGGAAATAATTTGGGTGTGAACTGGCACACCCGACACAGGACAGAAGGAAGGCTGCAACAATCATTTTTCGCATAGAATTGCGCTCCTCGCTTAACATGCTATCGCGGGTGCACCGAGAAAACAACCGCCTTTAGTGTGCCCCCCGCCCATCGCTCCCTACGCATGCCGGAACAACTCAACGTCCCGCAGCACATTGACCCCGTTGGCTTTCAGGACCTGCTCCGCCTTGTCGGGATTCTCAAACCGGAACACCAGCGCCGCCTTGCCGCCGCGTTTCTCGGTGAACGCGTACATGTATTCGATGTTCAAATTCGCCTGATCGACGATCTCGAGGATCCGCGACAAGCCGCCGGGTTCATCCGATACCTCGATGGCCAGCACTTCCGTGACCCTGGCGACGAATCCCGCCCGCTCGAAGATCGTCTTCGCTTTCTCCCAGTCTTGAACGATCAGCCGCAGGATGCCGAATTGTTCGGTGTCCGCCAATGACAGGGTGACGATGTTGATCCCGGCCTTGGTCGCTTCCGCGCAGGCCGCCCGCAACTGACCGGGTTTGTTTTCCAGGAAAACGGAGACTTGATGGATTTTCATAGTTTGCGTTTGTCAATTACCCGCTTGGCCTTGCCTTCACTGCGGGGAAGGCTCCGTGGCGCCACCAACCGGATCGCCACGCGAATCCCGGTGATGGTTTCGATGGAATGCACCAGCTTGCGCTGCAAGTCCTCCAGGACGCGAACCTCGTCACTAAAAACTTCCGGCGTCACCTCCACCTGCACCTCCATCTGGTCCAGGTCCTGTTCCCGCGTCAGGACGATCTGGTAATGGGGCAGGGTGCCTTCGACCCGCAGCAGCGCGGCCTCGATCTGCGAGGGGAACACGTTCACGCCCCGAATGATGAACATGTCGTCGCTGCGCCGCCCGATTCGCCGCATCCGCCGCAGGGTGCGTCCGCACGGGCACGGCTCGGGCACCAGCGCCGTGATGTCGCGGGTGCGATACCGAATCATCGGCATCGCCTGTTTGCTGAGCGTCGTCAACACCAGTTCGCCTTCACTCCCCATCGGAAGCGGCTCCAGCGTCTCGGTATCGACGATCTCGGCGAGAAAATGATCCTCGAAAATATGGAGCCCGTTCTGGCAGGCGCACTCGATCGCCACGCCCGGACCGATGATCTCCGACAAGCCGTAAATGTCGTACGCCTTGAGCCGGCTTTCCGCCTCAATGCGCTCGCGCATGGCCTGCGTCCACGGTTCCGCCCCGAACACGCCCGCCCGCAACGGCAGTTGTTTGAAATCCACTCCGAGTTGCGCCCCCTGGTCGAGCAAATGCAGGAAATAACTCGGCGTGCAACAAATGGCCGTGACCCCGAAGTCTTTCAGCACGGTAATCTGCCGTTCGGTGTTGCCACCGGAAATGGGGATCACCGTCGCCCCGAGCGCCTCCGCGCCGTAGTGGGCCCCCAGACCGCCCGTGAACAGCCCGTACCCGTAGGCGTTCTGCAGGATGTCACCGGCATGCAAACCGCAGGCCGCGAAGCTCCGCGCGATGACCTCCGTCCACACCGCAATGTCCTCCCGCGTGTACCCCACCACGATCGGCTTTCCCGTCGTGCCGCTGGACGCGTGCAGGCGGACAACATCGCGCATGTCGCTGGCGAACAACCCATATGGATACGTGTCGCGCAGATCGGTCTTGATCGTGAACGGAAGCTTGTGGACGTCGTCGAGAGTCTGAATGTCCCGCGGTTTCAACCCGCGCTCATCCATCCGCTGGCGAAACAACTTCACATGATCGTAGGCGCGCGCGACGGTTGCCTGGAGCCGCGCCAATTGCGTTGCCTCAAGCGCCGATGCCGACATGAAATCGGGTGCGCTGACTGGATGACGTTCAGTAGTGTTCATTGATCACACGGTTTTTCGCCCCAGCCCGAACGCCTGGAGATTGGCGGCGTGCAGCTTCTCGGGGAAGGCCGCGCCGATGGCCTCCAGCCAGATCGCCTCTGGGAAATCGAGTTGCCGGCTCAGCGCACCGAGCAACGCGACGTTGAAACTCTTCTTGTTGGTCAGCTTCGCCGGGTCCACCGCGTCGGGCGTGATCAATTTGCCTTCGGGACGCAATTGATGGCGGTTGACCTCGATCTGGTCGGGCGAGACAACCACCAGGAAGTCCGCTTCGCCCGCTGACACCATCGGGCTGAAAACCTCGCGACCGTACCGCACGTCGCTGCTGACCGAACCGCCCCGCTGACTCATCCCGTGCAGTTCGCTCTGTTTCACGTCCAGCCCGCTTCGAAACGCCACGTCGGCGACGATCCCCGCCGCCTTGAGCACGCCCTGGCCGCCAAGACCGGCGATGACGATGTTGGTGACGCAGTCGTTCATTCTGGCCCGTCCAATGCCGCCGTGCACGTTTGATTGGCGGCGCGCTCGTATTCCTTGATCTTGCCGGCGATAAGCAGGCACGGTCGACGGGCAATGATGAGATTGAGTTGGTTGTTCGCGAGACAGGTCTGCACCAGCTCTGCGAACTTGACGGGGTCGCCTGACGGGTCGGAGACGAACACGTTCTTGAGGCCGAGCGACCGTCCCAGTTCCTCGAACGACATCTTGCCCGTCGGCTCGTGTTCCAGGGTCCGGCCCGTGCCGGGATGTTCCTGGTGGCCGGTCATGGCCGTGGTGCTGTTGTCGAGAATCAGCACGACGTGGCCGGTCGTCGGCGGGTTGTACACCATCTCGACGAGGCCGGTAATCCCGCTGTGCACGAACGTGCTGTCGCCGATCACGCTGACGACCCGGCGCGCCTGTTCGGGCGGCAAGACGTGGCGCAGCCCAAGACCGACGCCGATGCTCGCCCCCATGCAGACGCAACTATCCATCGCTTCGAACGGAGGCAACACGCCCAACGTGTAGCAGCCGATATCTCCCGCGACAATACAATCGAGTTTGTGCAGCGCCTCGAACACGTTGCGGTGGGAACAGCCCGGACAAAGTTGCGGCGGTTTTTCGGGAACGGGAGCCGGTTCCGGTGAGGTGTCGCCCGCCAGGATCCGGCGCACACGCGCGACGCTGAGTTCGCCGAACCGGTACATCTCCGGTTGGCTCTCGACTTTCACGCCGACGGCGCGGATCGCCTCGGCCAGATACGGATCGCCTTCCTCGATCACGAGACAGCGGTTCACCCCCGCGGCAAATGCCCGGATTTTCTCCAAGGGCAGGGGATACGTCATCCCCAGCTTGAGGACGGACGTGCGAGGTGCCGCCTCGCGTGCGTGCAAAAAGGCGACGCCGGAGGCGATAATTCCCAGGGATGTATCGCCCGGTCGAGCGCGATTCAGGGGCGATGATTCGTTCCACTTGTTAATCTCGGCCAATTTTTTACGCAGCCGGCGATGCGCGAGCTTCGCGTTGGCTGGGATCATCACCAGACTTCTAACATCGCGCTTGAATTGCGGTTTTGGCGGCGGAGGAATTGTCCGTGTGGGCATAACGACGGACCGGGAGTGGCACACGCGCGTGGTCATCCGCAACAACACCGGCAATCGCCACTGCTCGGAAATCTCGATCGCCGCCAGCGTGAAATCATACGCTTCTTGCGCGTCGGAGGGTTCGAGCATCGGAATGCCAGCGGCCACCGCGTAGCGGCGGTTGTCCTGTTCGTTCTGGCTGGACGCCATACCGGGATCGTCCGCCGATACCACGACCAGCGCGCCGATCACCCCCGTGTACGCCGCGGTAAACAACGGGTCGGCGGCGACGTTCAAGCCGACGTGTTTCATCGTCGCCACGGCCCGGGCCCCGGCGAACGCCACGCCCAGCGCCACTTCGAGGGCGACCTTCTCGTTGGGCGCCCATTGCGCCCGCCCGCCGAGCTTCGAGAAATTCTCGAGGATTTCCGTGGACGGCGTGCCCGGATAACCCGTGCCCAACGCCACGCCGGCGTGCAACGCCGCCAGCGCCACCGCTTCATCGCCGCTGAGCAGGAGCCGAGAGGAGGTTGTCATCGCGCAAACACCTCGGTGACCCACGGCGGCGGCCGGATCGGTTTGCCGGTGGGATCCGTAACCGCATGGATGGTGTAGCCGCGAGCCACCGGCGCGCCGCTCTCGGCCTGGGTAATCTCGACATCGACGCGAAGACGCACTTTGCCGGCCAGCGATCCCTTGCTCGTCATCTTCAGCAAGTCATCGTATCGAGCGCGCCCTTGATATTCGACGTGCGATTCGACCAGCGGGAGAAACGCGCCGCGCCGCTCCATCTCGGCATAGGGCAGTCCGCACGCGCGCAGCAGTTCCGTGCGCCCGCACTCGAACCATTCGAGGGCGCGCGAATTGTAGAACGTACCCATCTGGTCGGTTTCGCTGTAGCGAACGCGGAATTGGATTGTGTGTTCCATCAAACCACTATGCCGTCATGAAAGCACAAACGGGAGGAAACGATTCAGTCAGGGTATCAGAACGCCCCGGGAAATCAAGCGCATACGTGCGCTGACAGATCTAACTCTGATTCGTCAGTGCAACCAGCGTGTCCGTTGTTTCCAACAGCCCGGGCCATCGCCCGTCGGAGGGTGTCGAGGGTGACGGGCTTGCTGACGACAAAATCGACGCCAACAGGTTTTTCGTCGGCGGCTTCCATCAGGCCGCCGAAGCCGGTGAGCATGATGACGGGCAGGCCGGGGGACGCGTTTTTGATGGCCGCGCCGACCTGGTCGCCGCTCATGTCGGGCATGGAGCGGTCGACGATCACCAGATCGAACCGGCCGTTGTGGAACTTGTCGAGCCCGTCCTTTCCGTTGGCGGCGAGTTCGACGACGTGGCCATCGTGGACGAGATACTCGTTCAGCACCTTGCGGATAACCTCTTCGTCGTCCACCAACAGCACGCGCTTCGAGGGGAGCGAGGCGGGCGCGGCTGGGGTGTCCGCGACAGCCGCCCGTGGCCGCTCGGGCGCGGATGGGGTTTCCGTGACGGCCGCCGTCGGCTGCCCGGTCGCGGGCAGGGTGAGGACGAACGTGGTGCCTTTGTGAAGTTGGGTGCGGATATCAATTGCGCCCTCGTGGCGCTGGATGATTCCGTAGACCATGGACAAGCCGAGGCCGGTGCCGCCGTCGCCCTTGGTGGTGAAGAACGGTTCGAGACAGCGCCGGCGGATTTCCTCGGTCATGCCCGTGCCCGTGTCCGCGACTTCGAGTGTAACCCGCGAATCGTGGCTGCGTGTGCGGAGGGTGATCGCGCCGCCGCGCGGCATCGCGTCCACGGCATTGAAGATCAGGTTGGTGAGCACCTCGCGCAGGTCCGCCGCGTTGCCCAAGACCGGTGGAATTGTCTGTAACTCGGTTTCCGCGCGAATGGTGATGCCGCGGGCTTCGGCCTGCGTCTTCCACTTTGGCTGGGTGAGCGAGATCGATTCCTGCACCAGTTGGTTGAGATCGACCGTCGTGAACACCTCGCGGCGGTCGCGGTTGCGGTAGAACTCGCGGAGGCGGCTGACGACGCTGCCGGCGTCCTTGGCGGCGGTGTTCATCATTTCCAGGTATTGTTTAACCCTGGCCTTGTCGTCGAGTATCTCGGGCTTGTACAGGAGCAATTCGGTGAAGCCGACGACCGCGGCGAGGGCGTTGTTGAAATCGTGGGCGATGCCGCTGGCCATGGTGCCGAGCGCGCGCAGGCGCTCCTGCTGGACGACTGATTGCTGGGCGGTTTGCAGTTCTTCGAGGGCGTGGGCGAGGCGCGTGTTGGTCTCGATCAGGGACAGCTCGGCTTGCTGGCGCTCGGTGATGTCACGGATGATCGTGGACGTGCCCACGATGTTACCGGAGACGTCCTTGACCGGGGAAACGGTCAGTGACACCGGGAACCGGCGGCCACCCTTGCCGATGCAGGAGGACTCCAGGTCACTGATATGCTCGCCGGTGGAGACACGTCGCAGAACGTCGGTTTTTTCCTGACGACGGTCCTGGGGGATGATCTGCGCGATGGATTGACCGATGATTTCTTTGCCGGTGTAGCCGTAGAGGCGCTCTGCGGCGGCATTCCAACTGGTAATGATGCCTCCCAGATCGGTGCCGACGATGGCGTCGTGAGAGGATTCGACAATTGCGGCCAACCGGAGGCGGGCTTCCTCCGCCTGTTTGCGTTCGGTGATGTCACGATAAACCACCTGACAGCCCCCTTGCTCGAGGCGACGGACAATCACTTCCGCGAGAAACCGGGTCCCGTCCTTTCTGAGGGCGAGCCGCTCGTACCAGGCGCCTCCGCCGGCGCAGATTTCCTGCCGGCGACGGGCTGGCTCGTCGGCGTGTTCCGGCGGGTACGTGTCGTCGCCGCTGAGTTGGACGATCTCTTCGTACGAGTAGCCGAACATCCGGCAGGCAGGCTGGTTGGCAAACCGGATATCCCAGTCGTCATCCAGGATCAGGATGCCGTCGGTGGATTGCTCGACCAGCGACCGATAGCGTTCCTGCGTGTTTCGTCTTTGAGTTTCGGACGCGGACATCTCGCGATCCTGACACACCCCATAGACGGCAATGCCGATCACCATCACCATGATCAGCAGGCTCAACAGCCATTCGTCCCGTTGGAATGCGTTGGCCACCGCGATTTGTCTTTCCAGATAAGCCTGCCGCTGCGCGCGCAGATGTGCGGCCCCAGAAACGGAACTATTGGTCGCGTTCGACATACTTCGCTTCCGACAGTCCTTTTTGGGCATTTCGTGTGCCAGACATGGGTGCCAAAGTCTGGTTACGCAAAATTGGCACTGAGCGGAAGTCCCTGTGTCGAAACGGGTTGTCTTGCGAATGGCGAAAGACGAGCAAGACGAGTGGGTGTCGTGAGCGTCGTCGGCTATCTCATTGCCTTCGTACGGTTACGTCAATGAGGCCGAGATCGGGATCAGCGAGTTTCGCAAATGCAGCTCGACTCAGGTCGATCTTTCGACCCTCCTTAAGCAAGAACTTGGCTGGGCCGCGATCCGTAATTTCTACAATCACGCTCCGGTTCTCGTGGGTCACGACGACCTTCGTGCCGAGATCGTAGAACCACGATGCCGCTGTGAGTTTGTCGGGATCAAACGGTTGACCATTGGCCATCAATAGACCGCGATGCCTTTCGCCATACCACGATGCCAGCTCGGCGGCCTGACAGGCCAGGCACGAAACCAGAAAGAGCGCAACGAGGACTGTCCCTGCCGATGTGAACAGTCTTCGCGACTTCCGCTTCCAACAGCGGGCACGTTGCCGGATTCGATCCTCGGTCGAGCAACTCACATTCATCACGCACCTCCTCGATGAAGCTGTTTGCCACTACGCTACCTGGTCCGACATTCTTCCGGATCGGGAACCGGCCTTCCATCGCTGACCGTGTTGTCAGTCGTGATTCAACGCCAGTAATTCCGCTGGCATGGACGACGACCGAGAATTCGCCGTTCCTCGGTTGGCGCCATCGAGCTTCTCGATCCCTGCCATCAACAGCAACAAATCGACTCTGGCATCTTTCAGGCTGAAAAAGTTGCTCATCACCTTGCGGACGCGGAACTCACCGTTTTTATCCCGTTTGAAAATGGCGTAGTTCCAACCCGCTATGCCTTCGGCTTTGGCAACAAGACCAAGCAGGGTTTCCGACCGGTTAGAAAACCATTCGACCTCTTCCCCCATCAGGCTCTCCAGGGCGGTGTGAAGTGTTTGCAGTTGGTCAAACCCGGGACAGGGAATGGCTCGAATACTCATTTCGTTGCCCTCTCTTTCTTCACCAAGCGACATACGCCCTCTCTTGGGGTGACTGGTGAACCGCACTCGGTATGAGTTCATCATCACACCCTCTGCGACCTCTGTGCAGTCTGGAACCATCGGACAGTAAACGCAATGGGCAGAAATCCGAATTTCTTCTAGGAAACGCTCCTATCTCCTCGGCTCCAACGAGGCGAACTGCCAGGAATAATTCTCCGTGTCGAGTTGCCCCGACGCGTAAGTTTTGTTTATCGCTCATGCCAAACGTGCTCCGCCAGCCAGCTACTTGGTATTTCCCGTCGGACTCTTGGATCGACCGAACATTGTGTTCAGCGATGCCCGCTCCCCGTGTTGATCATGTAGTCGATGACTGTTTCACTCACACCACCGTGCTTCAGATCGATGATCTCAGCAGTCGTCAAGTGATAGACCGCTTGCGAATTGCGGATTTGGCTGAGAATGACTTGGTCACTGAGCCCCGCCTTGACCAACGCTTTCACATCCTCCAAGCTGAGTGTTCGGAGCGTTTGGCTGCCATAGCCCTGCGCCGTTGCGCCCGGCGCTGGCGAATTGCGATCCGCCACGACTGCCGCAGCCGGAGGATTAACATCCGGTACTGTCGCTGCCGGCGGCTCACTGTAGACGGTTTGTGGAGGAGGATTGTAAACGGGCGTTGGGTCGTCGTAATAGTCGTAATAATCGTATGGGTAGTAATAGCCTCCGTAGTATGGCCACCCGTATACGTACGGATAGCCGCCCCAACCCCAGCCACCCCAGCCGCCGTACCCATAATGGCCGTATCCGCCGTGGTACCCACCATGGAAACCACCACCGAATCCACCATGTCCGCCGAATCCCCCGTGTCCACCACCACCGAATCCGCCGTGTCCGCCGCCACCGCCCCCGCCATGCCCACCTCCGCCACCAAAAGCCAACGCTATTGTGGAAACCAAAACACTGAGGGTGACGGCAAGCACTCCCACACCGAAAAGCTTGACTGCTTGTTTCATAGGGCACTCCTTTCTACCGCCAATCCCCGACACTGAAATTTCTTAGCTGGCCCCACCGCTTGATTCTCTTGAGTTGTTCCTCCCAACTCGTTACTTCACGCAAATCGAGTTCATTCCATTCAATCCGGTCGCCGAGAAGCGGTTCCAGTCCGGAGGATAACTTCATGCATGTGCTTGAGACAACTTGCTCGATATCGACGGCAGGAATACCCCTCGTACTCATAAGAGTTTCCTTTGTTGACCCATCCTTGCGGAAGAACTTGTTTGCGATGTGCATGTCAAACAATGCCGTCGCATCCCGCCACACGATGAAGATGACAAACACCGTCGTCGGACCATTGGTTAGCCCAATCTCGCCACTGTGTCGTATCAAGCAGAAACGGTCGGCGACTTTGAGAATCAAAAAGTCAGGTTTGTCGAAATCATCAGTCTTGAAATACATGCCGCCGCACGTTGAGCGTGTGTGGGAGGAATCTGCCGCTTCCGATCCCTTCATCACCGCTTCAGCCTGTGAGGAGGCACCGTAACTGGCGACATCGGTATCTTTAACTTTCATAACGTCACGCCCCTCTTCATGGTGAACAACTGCAATAAGTATTCGCACAGCCGATGCCAATCGCGCCGAGCTTGATGTAACCAGTTGCGAGACAACCAGAAAAGATGGCGCCGCCGGAAAGTGGATTTATGTTGCTGAGCCAGTCTGGCAGCTTCACGACCAGCGGCGTGTGCCACCATGGCAGAACGCGGAGGGAAGATCGAAACGAGGTGTGAACGACAGTGTATTTGGTCAAGAAGGTGGCGGCCTGAGTGCGCGGTCAATCGTGGCGAGTAGTTGATGGGTGTCCACTGGTTTCTCCAAAAACGCGTCGCGCCCAATTGATACGACTCTGCCTTCGCCTCGGGACTCCCAAAGGCCGTGATGATGATCACCGGCACATCGGGATAAGCCTGCTTGACGCCGCGCAGGATGCCCCTTCCGTCGATAACTGGCATCCGCAGGTCGGTGATGATCAAGTCGAAGTAGTGTTGCCGTTGCTCAAGAACTTCACCGCCGCCTCGGGGCTTGACGCGCTGGCCACCATGCAACCTTCACTGCTCAACACCTTGTTGAGCGCCCGCAACATTCCCACGTCATCGTCAATGACCAACACGGATGTATTATCAAACTTTGCCATGCCCGATATCCGTCAGCAGCCGCCAGTGCCACACTTCCGAATCGGTGTGCAATCGTCTGCGGGAGAACCGCATTCACCGTCCCCATCGCCTTCTCGTGCTGTCCGGTGGAAGGATGATTATGCCACAGCGGCAGCCCGCATACTGCCAGTTCGGCGCAGACCCTACCTCCCTGAGTCGGAGAAGTGGCGGTACATGGTGCGCGGTGGGATTCCGAGAATGCGGGCGGCTTTGAGCTTGTTGCCGCCGCACTGTCGAATCGTGGCTTCCACCAAACGTTTGGTGGCCTCGTCCACGGTCGTGCCGATGGGAATGGAAATGGCCGGCCCATCCGGCGTGTTCGATGCCGCTCCGACAACGCCACCGTCCGTGGGACTGAACGAGAACTTGGTGATCGTGTCGCCGGTCGCCAGTGCCACAGCGCGCTGGATGACGTGTTCGAGTTCGCGGACGTTGCCCGGCCACGAGTACCCCCGCAGTTGATCGAGCGCGGCGGGCGCAATGGAGCGCACGTTCTTTGCCCATCTCCGCGGCACAGTCTCTGAGGAAATGCTCCGCCAATAGCAGGATGTCCTCGCCGCGTTCCCGTAGCGGCGGCAGCGAAATCTCGATGGTGTTGATCCGATAGTAAAGGTCGGGCCGGAACTTGCCGGCGGTGATCGCCTTCGGAATGTCGGTGTGCGTCGCGCTCAGCAATCGCACGTCCGCATGGAGTTCCTTCGTGCTGCCCAGCCGCTGGAAGCTCCCGTCCTGCAGCACGCGGAGCAGTTTGGCTTGCAGTGGGGGGCTCATCTCGGCGATCTCATCCAGCAGCAACGTCCCGCCATTGGCCAACTCGAACTTGCCGGGCTTGGCGGCCGTCGCGCCCGTGAATGCGCCGCGTTCGTGCCCGAACAGTTCGCTTTCCAGGAGCGTGTCGGGAATCGCCGCGCAACTGATTTTCAGCAGCGGTTTGTCGTGGCGGTCGCTGAGAAGGTGGATCGCGTCGGCGACGATCTCCTTGCCCGTGCCGCTCTCACCGGTGATCAGCACGCCGACATTGGTCGGCGCGATCTGGCGGATGATCTGTTTGACGGCCGCCAGGGCGGGGCAGTCACCGATCAGTCCGACGATCCCGCGTTGCCGCTGGAGTTGCCGTCGCAGACGAATGTTCTCGGCGGCCAGGCGCTGTTTGGCTCAACGCGTTGGCGACCGTTTTCAACAGCGCCACGCTATCGAGCGGTTTCTCGATGAAATCGTACGCGCCGAGTTTCATCGCTTCGACCGCTTTCTCGACGTTGCCGTGCCCGGTGATCATCACGACCTCCACTTCAGGGCGTCGCTCCCGAATCTGCTGCAACAACGCATTTCCATCGAGGTCGGGCAGGAACAAATCGGAAATCACAAGGGCCACGCCGGGCTCCTGCAACAACTCCAGCGCTTCCCGCGCCGAGCCGGCGCGGGTCACCCGGTAGCCCTCGGCGGAGAGCACTTTGCCCGCGGCATTGCGCAGCCGCTCGTCGTCGTCCACCAGCAGAATGTTCGCGCGGTCTGCCATCTCAGGATCCCTCTTCAAGCGGAAGGTAGATTGTGAACGTGCTTCCCTTGCCGACAGCACTGGAGCACTCGATGTGGCCGCCATGTTCGGTTACGATCTGCTGCGCCAGCGTCAACCCCAGACCCGTTCCTTTGGCTTTGGTGCTGAGAAACGGCTTGAAGACCTGTCGCACCTGTTCCTCGCTCATTCCCGTGCCGGTGTCCGTGACCTGCAAGAGCACCTGATCCCCATCACGCTGGGTGCTGACAGTCATCACACCGCCATTCGGCATCGCTTCCAGGCCGTTGCGGATCAGGTTGAGCATGGCTTGCCACAATTGGTCGGCGTCAACGTTGACAGTGCCCAGAGAGGCGTCGAAATCCGTCGCGTGCTTCCACTTTGGCCTCGTCAAACGCGGCTTGCATGAAGGCGAGTTTTTGATCGAGAAACTCATTTAACGCCAGGGGTTTTCGTTGCGCTTTCGGAAGTCGCGCGAACTGCAGGTACTCTTCAATCACGTGTTGGATGCGATGAACCTCCTCGCGCATTTCGTTGACAAGTACACGGCCCTCCTCTGGAGAACGGCTGGCCGATTCGGCCAGCTTGTCAATCTCCTTGCGAATCAGGTCGAGATTCAGCGTGATCGAGCCCAGCGGGTTGCGGACCTCATGCGCAACCTCTGCGGCCATGGTGCCCGCCGTGGCGAGGCGCTCGGCTTGGAGCTTGGCCGCTTCGGCGCGCTCGCGCTGCGCGATTTCTGCCTGAAGCGCCGCCGTCCGTTGCTGGACGGTCTCCTCCAGGTAATCATGGGCGGTTTGGAAGGCCGACAACAGATACACAACGACGACAAAAAACGCGAACAGCATCAGGCTGTTCCAATACAGAATGACGGGATGCCCGGGGGTGTAGGCGCTCATCCGGTAGGCGATCAACCAAACGGCCGTAGCGACCGCTGCTACGAACAAGCCCGGCTTGCGTCCCACGGTCCAGCAGGCCCAGCTAATCGGTATCAAATAGAATGCGGTGACGTGAACTTCCCACCCTCTACGGTAATCCACCACACCGATCAACGCGACCAATACCAAGGCCAAAGCCATGACACTCTGCTTTGGCAGTGACAACGGACGCTGGATCAGCCTCCTCATCGCAATTATGTCTATCCATCGGATTCAGTTCGCTGCTGCGCTGCCGCCCGTTCCACGGGTACGGTCGCGGTGTCTCCCAGCAACGCAGTCGAATGCAGGACTTGTGGTATTTCCAACATCACATCACAGAACAGGGTCTGGGGACTCTGGCAATCGGCAGCGGTTGCCCGCCAGCCGACGACCTGGCCATTGTGCGATCGCGCTCAATCGGCGGCGCTTCCGGCAGGCGTCCGTTGTTTCCAGTCATGCTGCAGATCGACCTTGGTGAGCCGTCCCGGCTTGATGACAACCGCGACCCTCACCATGCTGGAGTCTTCTGCTTCCGCAAGGACGACGTAGTTGCCAGCCGGCAATTGGACAAGGGACGGCTCTTCATCATGAATGCCGATGGCGTTGGTCACGGTCTTCACGACTGTTTTCCCGTCCTCTAAGTAGACGGTGTAACCGGTGTGGGGGTAATAATGGATATGCCCGTCATTGTGGTCTTCCGTCGCTGAATAAACCTTCAGATACCCGTTGGGAGCCGACGCATCCACCGTCGATGGCTCGGGGCCAACGGGGCCGAGCACAACAGAATTTCTTGAAGCCGCGCAGGAAGCCACCAGGGGCAATATCCCGACCATCAACCAAGTAGCCATACGATTATTCATGGTTCCTCTCCGGCGTTGCGTCCACCTTTCGACATCGTGGCTGGGTTCTCATAACACTACGAACTTGCCACAGGCCGGCCTCTGTGCAAGGCTTCTGAATGAATTTTAATCTGGCGTTCATGCAATCTTAATGTGCGTCTGTCATGGTATGGCGGTGTCAAACTGGACATGCGCTTATTGCTCATAGAAGATGAACGGAAGGTGGCCGACGTCGTCGCCCGCGGGTTGCGCGCCGAGCGGTTTGCCGTCGATGTCGCTTACGACGGCGACAGCGGCTGGGAAATGGCGTCGAATATCGAGTACGACCTGCTCATCCTCGACCTGATGCTGCCCGGACTCAACGGCACGGAGTTGCTCCGCCGTCTTCGCCGCAAAGGGGGCAAAGCGCCGGTGCTCGTGCTGACCGCCCGCGACGCCACCAAGGACAAGGTCGAAAATTTCGAGGCGGGCGCCGATGACTACCTGACCAAGCCGTTTGCGTTCGCCGAATTGTTGGTCCGCGTCAAAGCGCTGCTGCGCCGCCCCCCGGTCAGCCACGACCATGTGCTGCGGGTCGCTGACCTCGAAATCGATCGCCTCACGCAACAGGTCAAGCGCGCCGGCAAGCGCATCGAACTGACGTCGAAGGAGTACGCCTTGCTGGAGTACCTCGCGGCCCACGCGGATCGGGTGCTCTCCCGCACGATGATCATCGAGCACGTCTGGGACGAAAGCTTCGAGGGACTCACCAATATCGTCGATGTCTACGTGCGCCACTTGCGGGAAAAAGTGGATGAGGGGCACGAGCCCAAGCTGATCCGCACCGTGCGCGGCATGGGCTACTGCCTCACGGATGAAACCGAACCATGAGCACGCGCTCCCTGAGGTTTCGATTGATCGCCTGGTACGCGGGCCTGTTGACCGCTGTGTTTCTGCTGCTGGCTGCGCTCATGTTCGTGGGCCTGAAACATTATCTCGAAGCCAGCCTTGCCGAGGCCCAGGAGCGTCGCGCCCAGCAGATCGCCGACACGCTCCTTGCCAACGTGAACCAAATCGGCGAGGCCGCCGTCGGCAAGGAAATCAATTCACTGTATGCCCCGGAGATCAACGACCGCTTCATCCGCGTTTCGCGCCAGGACGGAAGCGTCCTCTATGCTTCGAATCCTCCCACAGACCAGAGTTTCGACCCGACGGGGTTGGCGTCCCTCACTGCCCCGCCGCCGAAGGAGTCCGTGCGGAAACAGAAACTGGCCGACAACAAGACCCTGCTCATCGCGGCGCTGAATTCTCCGGCCGTCAACGGTGTGCGTTACGTTGTGGAAGTCGGCGCACCGATGGCGCCGGTCGAAGCGATGCTTCATCAGTTTCTGGTGCTAGTTGGCCATCGGGCTGCCGATGGCCGTGCTCGTGGCCATCGGCGGCGGGTACCTGCTGGTCGGGCGCGCGCTCGCGCCCGTCGATCAAATTGCCCGCAAAGCCGAGCAGATCACCCAGCACAACTTGAGCGAGCGTCTGCCGGTGGCGCACACCGCCGAGGAACTGGAGCGGCTCTCCCTGTCGCTGAATCTGATGATCGGGCGGCTGGAAGACGCCCTCCTGAATTCCCAGCGGTTCGTCGCCGATGCGTCGCACGAATTGCGCACGCCGCTGACGGCCATGCGCGCCGAACTCGAAAGCCTCGCGTCGGACGTTCGCCAGAAGCCCGAGTTGCGCGAGACGCTGGGCAGCCTGCTCGAAGAAGTCGAGCGGCTGGCGAGGATCGTCGAACAATTGTTCGCGCTGTCGCGGCTCGACGCCGGCGAGGCACAGGCGGAATGGGTTCCGTTCGATTTGGCGGAATTGGCGGTGACGACCGCCGAGCAGATGAGCCTGCTCGCCGAAGACAAGAAAATCTCCGTTTCCTGCGAAGCAAAACAGGCGGTCATGGTCAATGGGGACCGGGCGCGGCTCAAACAGGTGGTGGTGAACCTGCTCGACAACGCCATCAAATACACGCCCGAGAAGGGCGCGGTTCATCTGCGCGTCGCCACCGCCAACAGTCACGCGGTGATCGAGGTGTTTGACAATGGCATCGGCATTCCGACGGATGCTTTGCCGCATGTCTTTGACCGTTTCTTTCGCGTTGATAAAGCGCGGACACGGGATCCCGGTGGAGCGGGTCTGGGTCTTTCGATTGTCAAATCGATCTGCACCGCCCACGGGGCGACGGTGGAAGCGCTCAGCTACCGCGATGGGAGCCTGTTCCGCGTCAAAATCCCCATGACCCACGGCAAGAAATCTCCCTGAAGACATTATGAAATCAGACACTACTGGATTGGGCCAACACCTGCGCGCGCGCCCCAAACTGCGGCTGGTCTTTGTCGTGGCGATGGTGGTGGTCGCCGTGGGATTGCTGTGGTTGGTGCGTCGTGTGGAGATGGGCCATGGGTCCGCCGCCCACTCGGAGCCCACGGTCGCCGTGGCGAAAGTGGACCGCGAAGACCTGTATCGCGAGGTGACCATCCCGGCGGAGTTCCGGCCCGTATGAAGAGGTGGAGTTGCACGCGAAGGTTTCCGGCTACGTCAGCGAAATGAAGGTCGATTTCGGCGACCGCGTGAAAGCCGGGCAACTCCTGGCCACGCTCGAAGTTCCAGAATTATCGGATGAACTCCACAACGCGATGGCGGCCGTGCAGAAAGCCGAAGCCGATCACGCCGACGCTCATCTCATCTACACCCGCCTCGTCGGGGTCAACCAGCAGCAACCCAATCTCGTCGCCCAGCAGGATCTCGATACCGCCGAAGCCAGGGACCACGCGACGACGGCGGCCATCGATGCCGCCAAAGCGGACGTGGCGAGATATCAGACGATGCTGGCGTATACGCAAATCACCGCTCCGTTCGACGGCGTAATCACGTGGCGTTCCGCGGACCCTGGCGCGCTCATCCAGGCGGGCACGACGTCCGATACCCAGGCCAAGTCGCTGCTGCGGATCTCTGACAACTACCGCCTGCGACTCGATTTCCCCGTCTCCGTGGAGTACGTCAAGGACATCCATCTGGGGGACAAGGTGAACGTGCGCGTGGAATCGCTTGGGGGCAAGACGTTCACCGGCACGATTTCTCGTTTCACTACGAGAGTCGCCGAGGACACGCGAACGATGATCACCGAACTGGAGGTGCTCAACCCGAATCTCGAAATCGTCCCGGGCATGTACGCCACGGTGGCGTTCAAAGTGGAAAAGCACTCACAGTCCCTGGCGATTCCCATCCAGGCCTCGGCCTCGGGCGGAACCACCAAGATTCTCATCGTCAATGCCAATCACGAAATCGAGGAACGTCCCGTGACGCTGGGACTCGAAACATCCTCCAGGTACGAAGTCGTCTCCGGCCTGCAAGAAGGGGATCTGGTGATGCTGGGCAATCCGGCCCAACTCAAACCGGGCCAGAAGGTCGAAACCAAAACAATTGAGCCCGAGGTTGTGGAATGAAAACACCCCTGACTCCCGAGCAACTGGAAGCCTTGCGCCGTTTGGACGCTGGCACGCTGGCCAACGCCATCGAGAGTTTCCATGAACGCCTGCGCAATGAAGGATTCACGGACGGCAGTGTGCACTGCCTGTTTCCCCATCTTCCTCCCGTGGTCGGCTACGCGGTTACGGTGAAGATTCGTGGCTCGGCGCCACCGGTGGCTGGTGACACCTACTTGGAACGGACCGACTGGTGGGACTACGTCGTCTCGGCGCCCGCGCCGCGGATGGTGGTGGTCCAGGACGTGGCCACCAAGCCCGGTCTCGGGTCATTGCTTGGCGCGGTGCACGTCAACATCCTGCGGGCGCTCGGTTGCGTCGGCGCGGTTACCAACGGCGCCGTGCGCGACATACCGGCGGCCGAAGAGATTGGCTTCCAACTTTTCACCGGCGGCACTTCGGTATCTCACGCCTATGTTCACATTGTCGAATTCGGCACGCCGGTCGAGATCGGCGGACTGAAGATCCAGTCCGGGGATTTGCTGCACGGCGACCGTCACGGGGTCCAATCCATCCCCGAGGACATTGCCACCCAAATTCCGCCGGTGGCGGCAGAAATCGCCACGGAGGAGCAGGCGCTCATCAAACTGTGCCAGTCGCCGGAGTTTTCCATCGAAAGGCTCCGGGCCGCCGTCAAAAAAAGATCGTCCGTAAAGAACTCATTCTCGCCATGTCACGATTTGCCATCCGAAACCCGTATCTGATTATCGTGCTGTGCCTGATCACCTGTGTGGTCGGGGTGACGAGCCTGGTACGGATGCCGGTGGATCTGTTTCCGGCGATCAAGATTCCCGTGGTGGTCGTGGCCACCTTCTATTCCGGGATGGCTCCCGAGCAGATCGAGAACGACATCACCGGCCAGTTCGAACGCATGTTCACCCTGGCCCCTGGGCATCGACCATATGGAATCGCGCTCGCTCACGGGCGTCAGTCTTATCAAGGTGTATTTCCAGCCGGGCTCCAATCCGGATTCCGACGTCACCAGCATCGCCAATCTGGCCATGGCCAGCCTGCGCTATCTGCCGCCGGGTACGCTGCCGCCCGTGGTATGAAGTTTGACGCTTCGAGCCTGCCGGTGTGCCTTGTCACGTTGAAGGGTCAGGGACTATCCGAGGCGCAACTGCGCGACCTGGGCCAGTTCACCATCCGCAACCAGATGGCCGGTGTGCCCGGCGCGTCCGTGCCACCCGCCTTCGGCGGCCGGTATCGCCAGATCATGGTGTACGTGGATCCGCTCAAGCTGGAGGCGCACCAGTTGAGCGTGATGGACGTCGTCCGCACCGTGAATGAGGCCAATCTGATTCTGCCGGCGGGCGATGTGAAGATCGGACCGTACGATTACAACGTCTACGCCGACAGCCAGATCAACGCCATGCACGACCTCAATCAGGTCCCGCTGAAAACCGTCGGGAATGCGTCTGTGGTGGTGGCCGATGTCGGCAAAGCCCAGGACGCTTCGCAAATCCAATACAACATTGTCCGCGTGAACAGCCAACACTCGGTGTATCTGCCGGTCATGAAGATGGGAGGCGACGCCAACACGATCGCCGTGGTCGACGGCGTCAGGTCCCGCGTCGCCAAATTGCTCGACGTGCCGAAGCGGCTTGTCACCGAGGTGGTGTTTGACCAATCGGTGTTTGTCCGGACCGCCATCGAGACCTTGATTCACGAAGGCGCCATCGGTCTGGTGCTCACCGGGGTAATGATTCTGGTTTTCCTGGGCAGCATGCGGGCCACCGCGGCGGTGTTCCTGTCAATTCCACTGTCGGCGCTGGCCGCGTTCATCGCGCTGGCAATGGGCGGCAACACAATCAATGCAATGATCCTCGGGGGTCTGGCCCTGGTCTTCTCGCGGCTGATCGATAACTCCGTGATCGTCCTGGAGAACATCTTTCGGCACATGGAAATGGGCGAGACGCCGGAAGTCGCCGCGGAAAAAGGCGGTAAAGAGGTGGAGTTGGCCGTATTGGCGGCGACGCTGACGACGGTCGTGGTTTTCTTCCCGGTGCTGTTCCTCTACGGCGTCAGTCGGTTTCTGTTTACCGCCCTGGCCTTGTCGGTCGTGCTGTCGTTGTTCGCCTCGTATTTCGTGGCGATGACCGTGGTGCCGCTGTTCTGCGCGAGGCTGATCAAGGGCCACGCCGCACACGGTGGGGGTGAACATGCCGGGCCAAATACGTGGGGCCAGAGATTCAATGCCGGGTTCAATCGCTGGTTCACCCGGATGCTCGACCGCTACGAAGGGACCCTGAACGTCGCGTTGCTGCGCCCGCTGGCGACCATTCTCGGTATCATCGGCATTTTCGTGCTGAGCCTGGCGCTGTATCCGTTTGTCGGCAAGGCCTACTTCCCGCGCACCGACCCGGGCCAGTTCGTCGTCAATCTCAAGGCGCCTTCCGGAACGCGGATCGAACTGACGGACAAATTGGTCGGCCAGGTCGAGGACATCGTGCGCGACGTGGTTCCGAAGCAGGACCTCAAAATCATTGTCTCCAACATCGGCATGACGCCCGGGCTTCTCCGCAATCTTCACATCCCAACTCCGGTCCCCACACCGCGTTCGTGCAAGTCGGGCTGAACGATGGCCATCGCCTCAGCAGCTTTGCCTACATGAACCTCGTGCGTACTCGTCTCGAGCGCGACCTGCCGCAGGTGAGCGCCTATTTCCAGACGGGCGGTCTGGTGGATGCCATCTTGAATCTGGGGATGCCCGCGCCGCTGGACATCCAGGTCAGCAGCATGGACATGAAGGCCGCCCATGACGTCGCCAACAAGATCGCGCAACAGGTGCGCGAGGTGCCCGGAGTCAGCGACGTGCTCGTGCCGCAGGACGTGGATTATCCCGCTCTGAAACTGAGCATCGATCGCGAGCGCGCCAGCGAACTCGGCCTGAGCGCCAAGGAAGTCGTCGACAGCCTGATCACCGCGCTGACGTCGGACGGGATGATTGCCCCGAGTTACTGGATCGATCCGAAGACCGGGCAACAACTATTTGTTGACGGTCCAGTATCCGGAGAACACGGTAAGGAACCTTGCTGATCTTGGTTCGATGCCGTTGCGCGCGTCGAACGTGAAGCAACCCACGCGACTGGATTCTGTGGTCCGGATCTCCCACATCACCGCGCCCACCGAGGTCGACCACTATCAGATACGACGCACCATTGACGTGTATGTGGCGCCATCGGGGGAAGATCTGAGCCGCATCTACGCCGGCGTGCAAAAGATCATTCGCCAGACCCAGTTGCCGGAGAACATGACCGTCACGGTGCGCGGTTCCGTGGAGGCGATGCGTTCCTCCTTCCAGAGTTTCGGCCTGGGACTGATTCTGGCCACGTTGCTGGTATATCTGATCCTGGTCGCCCAGTTTCAATCCTGGGTGGATCCGTTGTTGATTCTGCTGGCGGTACCCACCGGTCTGACCGGCGTCATTGTCTTTCTGTTCATCACCGGCACCACACTGAACGTGATGTCGCTGATGGGCGTGATCATGATGGTGGGCATCGTCGTGTCCAACAGTATCTTGATCGTCGAATTCACCAACCGGCTGCGCGCCGAGGGCCGTCCCTTGCAGGAGGCGGCCACGTTAGCCTGCCGCGTACGCCTGCGGCCCGTGTTAATGACCTCGCTGGCCACGTTGATCGGCTTGATTCCCATGGCGGCCAAACTCGGTACCGGCAGCGAGGCCTACGCGCCGCTGGCCCGCGCGATCATCGGCGGTCTCGCCGTCTCGGTCGTGCTCACGGTGTTCATTGTGCCCGCCGCGTATCTGCTGGTGTATCGCCGGAAAGCGGGCGGTGCCACACCGAGCGGGGAGTTGGCGTGAACAAACCGGGCGTCTGGCTGGCGTTGGTCTGCCTTGTCGGATTGGGTTTTCACCCGGTTCGCGCCGAGGAAGCGCAAACGCTGACCCTGAGAGAAGCGCAGGAGATCACCCTGCGCAATCACCCGAGAATTTCCGAGGCCGAACTGGAAGCTCTGGCCTCCAAACAGGTGGTGATTCAGGCCCGCGCCGGATTCCTGCCGAACGTCACGTTCGACGCCACGGCGGCCGACGGCTTCGAGGCGAACACCCGCATTGCCGCCGGGGGCCTGAACAATCCCTCGGTCTTTGACCGCAATGCGGAAGGACTTGCGGTCACTCAATTGCTGACGGATTTTGGGCGAACCGCTCATTTGCTAAACAGTTCCCGGCTGTCGTCGCGCGCGGCGACCGCCAATGCCGAGGCCACACGCGACGAAATTTTGCTCCAGGTGGATGTGTCATTCTATGCCACGCTCAAGGCGCAATCGGTGTTGGACGTGGCGCGCCAGACCCTGGAAACACGCAAGGTGTTGCTGGATCAGATCTCCGCGCTGACCACCAACAAACTTCGGTCTGAACTCGACCTGCGTTTCGCCCAGGTCACCTACGAACAGGGTCAACTGTTGGTTGCGCAGGCGCAGAACGATTTGGACCAGGCGTTCAATTCCCTGGCCACATTGCTCGGTGACCGGGAGAAACGCGTCTACCGACTCGTCGAGGAACCCATGCCAACCGCCAAGTCTGTGGATCCGACCGGGCTGGTGGATACGGCACTCTCGCAACGTCCGGACCTGGCCCGCTTGCGCTTGGAGCGTGACGCCGCCTCGCAATACGCCCTGGCGCAGAAGGCATTGAACTATCCGACCGTGAGCGCCTTTGGCGCTGGTGGCCTCATCCCGGTGCGTGATACGGCCCATTTTGAGGATCGGTACGCCGCCGCCGGAGTCAACCTGAGTCTGCCAATCTTCGACGGCGGCTTGAATTCTGCCAGGCACTCGGAAGCCGAATTGCGCTCCCAGGCCGCCAGCGAAAAACTACGCGACGCCGAGAACACAGCCATCCAGGACGTGCGCAATGCCAGTCTGAATGTCAATTACGCCTACGAGCGGCTCGACCTGACCCAGAAGCTGTTTGACAACGCCAGTCTCGCTTTTGATTTGGCGCAGGCCCGCTACACGCTGGGCAGCAGCTCCATCGTGGAAGTCAGCCAATCTCAGCTCGACAAGACCGCCGCCCAGATCGCCAACACCAGCGCCAAGTACGATTACGAGATCCAGCGGGCGATTCTGAATTTCCAGATTGGTGCGATCCAGTAAGCGACCTTACTCGGTTTTGCAGGCCGATTGTTTTGTCTGGCGAATAGCGCCATAGGCTCACTTGAGAATCGCGTGGTCCCAGAGCACCGCCTGCAAAAATCCACCGCGCAAATTGGCCACGTTTTCAAAACCGCGCCCGTGCAACAAACACGCGGCGAGATAACCGCGTTGGCCTTTCTGGCAATAGGTCACGATGCGCCGATCATGCGGCAGTTCGCCCAGCCGGTCGCGCAGTTGCGTCAGCGGGATGTTCACCGCATTGGGCAGCCGGCCAAAATCCGCCAATTCATCGGGGTCACGAACATCGAGCAGAAAGTCGCCGTCGGGGTGCCACGTCTCCGGCGCGACCGTGGCAATATCACCACGGGCGATGTGCGCTGCCACGAACCCGGCCACGTTCACCGGGTCGTTGGCCGAGCCGAACGGCGGCGAATAGGCGAGGTCGAGGTTCTCCAGATCGAACACGCTCATTTTGCCGGCGATGGCCGTCGCCAGCACGTCCACCCGTTTGTCGATGCCGTTCTCGCCGAGCACCTGCGCGCCGAGAAGCCTGCCGGAACCTTCCTCCGCGATCAACTTGATCAGCACCGGCGTCGCCCCCGGGTAGTAATGCGCGTGGCTGTGGTCACGCGTGAGACTGGTAAACACGCTGAACCCGGCCTTGGCGGCTTGTGCGCTGTTGATCCCGGTGAATCCGACCGTCATGTTCAGCACCCGCACAATCGAGGTGCCGAGCGCGCCCGGATACGTCATCCGGGCACCGGCCGCGTTGGCCCCGGCGATGCGGCCCTGGCGATTCGCCGGGCCCGCCAACGCAATCCGCGCCCGCGCGCCGGTCAGCGCGTGCATCGTTTCCGCCGCGTCCCCCACGGCGTAAATGTTCGGGTCGGACGACTCCATGCGGCCGCTGGTTTTGACACCGCCCGTCACGCCGATTTCCAGCCCGGCCGCCCGGGCCAGCTCGACTTCAGCCTTTATACCCACGCTGAGCAGGATCAAGTCCGCCGGTAGCCTGCTCCCATCGTCAAATTCCACGCCTTCCGGAGTAAATGCTGATGCCTCCGCATCGAGCCTAAAGTCGAATTCCGGGCGGCGGATTTTATCCTGCAGATGACGGGCCATGTCGCGATCCAGCAACGGCAGGATTTGTGGGTTCCGTTCCACGATGGTGACGCGCAACCCGCGCCGGTGGAACGCCTCGGCCATCTCCAGCCCGATAAACCCGCCGCCAATCACCACCGAGCGCTGCGGCTTGCGCTCGTCCAGGAATGCGGCAATGCGGTCCATATCCGGAATGTCGCGCAACGTAAACACGTGCGGCAGATCGACGCCGGGGATGGGCGGGACAATCGGTTTCGCTCCCTGGCTGAGAATCAACTTGTCATAAGGAACGTCCCGCTCGCTGCCATCCGGGCCCTTGACCCGTATCGTCTTGGCCGCGCGGTCGATCGACAAGACTTCATGGTTCACATGCGCCCGCACACGCGACCGCGCCCAGAACATTTCGGGCGTCATGACGATCAGCTTCTCCCGGCCATCAATCTCGCCGGCGATGTAATACGGCAGACCGCAATTCGCAAAGGAAATATACGGGCCGCGCTCAAAGACATCGATTTCCGCGGTTTCATCCACACGGCGGGCCCGGGCGGCGGCCGAAGCGCCGCCGGCGACGCCACCGATGATCACGATTCGACGGGGAGTATTCATAAGCCACACCTATCAATGGTTCACTTCACAACCGCAGCCTGAAGAACAGTCAGCCTGACGATTCCACGCCGCCCCTGCGCATCGCCAGGTAATATATCACCGGCACGGCCATGCGGGACAAGAACAGGGAGGCGACCTCGCCGGCCATCAATGAGATCGCCAGCCCTTGGAAAATTGGATCGAACAGAATCACGCTTCCACCCACGACCACCGCTGCCGCAGTCAGCATCATCGGGCGAAACCGCACGGCACCAGCGTCGATCACCGCCTCGGCCAGCGGCATGCCTTCGCGTACGCGCAATTCGATGAAGTCCACCAGAATGATTGAGTTGCGCACGACGATTCCCGCGCCCGCGATGAACCCAATCATCGAGGTCGCCGTGAAGAACGCGCCCATTGCCCAGTGCGCGGGCAGGATGCCAACCAACGAGAACGGGATCGCCGCCATGATGATAAACGGCGTCTTGAACGATCGGAACCAGCCCACCACCAACACATAGATCAGCACCAGCACCACGGCAAAGGCCGCGCCCAAGTCGCGAAACACTTCATAGGTGATGTGCCATTCGCCGTCCCACTTCATCGATGGGCGCTCCGTCGAGAACGGCTGGTGCGTCGACAATATCTCCAGCCCGAGCGGCGCGAGCTTCTTGTTCAACTTCAGGATGCCGTACACGGGACTTTCTTCCGCGCCGGCAACGTCGGCGGTGACGTACACCACGGGCATCAGGTTCTTGTGATAAATGCTTTTGTCGGCGACCGTTTCTTCAACTTTCACCAGTTCGCCGAGCGTCACGCCGCCAATGGGCAGGGCCAGCAGATCGTTCAGGCGCGAGCGTTGCGCAACGGGCAGGCGAACCTCGATCGCAACGTCTTCCTTCTCCTGCGGCTGATGCAGCAAACCGGCTTCCAGTCCGTCTTCGGCGATGCGCAGGGCCTGCGCGATCTGTTCAGCCGAAATGCTGTTCAACGCCGCCTTCTCATGGTCGATGCGAAGCACCGTTTTGGGTTGATCGGCTTCCATGTACCAATCGGCATCGACGACGCCCGGAGTGCTCTTGAAAATGGCGAGCACTTTTCGGGCGGTCTCGATCTGCTGTTGATAGTCCGGCCCGTAGATCTCCGCCACCAATGTCTGCAACACCGGCGGACCAGGCGGCACTTCGGTGATTTTCACCCGCGCGCCGTACTTCGCCGCGATGGCCTGGACGACCGGGCGGACACGTTTGGCGATGTCGTGACTTTGCGCGCGGCGCTCGTGTTTGCCGACCAGGTTAACCTGGATGTCCGCCACGTTCGGGCCCCGCCGGAGGTAATAGTGACGCACCAGCCCGTTGAAGTTGTACGGCGCCGCCGTGCCGACATACACCTCGTAGTCGGTCACTTCAGGCTCCCCGCGCACTGCGGCGGCGATTTCCCGCGCCACGCGCGCGGTTTGCTCCAGCGTCGTGCCCTCATCCATATCTACGATGATCTGAAACTCGCTCTTGTTGTCGAATGGCAGCATCTTCACCTTGACGGCTTTCAGCAGGAACAACGAGCACGCGCCGAGCAGCATGAGCACGAGGGAGACCAGAAACATTGTCTGCCATTTCGGATGATGAATCAGCGGCCCCATGACCCGTCGATACAATCGCGTTGTCCAATCATCCTTCTCGCCATCGTGAGGATCGCCGTCAGCGGCGGCTCTCTGCCGCAACATTCGGTACGCTGCCCAGGGCGTCACCACGAATGCGACGGCCATCGAGAACATCATCGCCGCGCTCGACCCGATGGGAATCGGCCGCATGTACGGCCCCATCAACCCGCTGACAAACGCCATCGGCAGGATCGCCGCGATCACCGTCAGTGTCGCCAAAATGAGCGGGCTGCGGACTTCGTTGATGGCTTCGACGGTAACGTCGAGCAACGGCCGGCCCTTGTTCTTCGGCAGGCGGAAATGGCGCACAATGTTCTCCACATCCACGATCGGATCATCCACGAGGATGCCAATGGAAAAGATCAACGCAAACAAAGTGATGCGGTTGAGTGTGTAGCCGAGGAAATAGAACGTCGCGAGCGTCAGCGCCAGTGTCACCGGAATCGCCACACCCACCACCGCTGATTCGCGCCAGCCGAGCACCAGCGCGATCAGAAGCGTAACGCCGACCACTGCAATCGCCATGTGGAACAGCAACTCATTGGATTTTTCCTCAGCAGTACGGCCGTAATGGCGCGTGGTTGTGATCGTCACGTCGCTCGGAATGACGACGCCCTTGAGCGAGTCCACCTTGGCCAGCACGCGGTCGGCCACCCGGATTGCGTTGGTGCCCTTGCGCTTGGCGATGGCAATCGTGACGGCTGGTTCCTCGGTGGCCTCTCGTGTACCGAACAGCACGTACTGGCTGGGCTCTTCCGGGCCGTCTGCGATCCGAGATACGTCGCGCAGGTACACGGGCTTGCCATCGTGGACGCCGACAATCACCGCCGCCACGTCGTCGGCATCCTTGAGGAATCCGCCGGTCTCGATCAGGATCTCGCGGTTCTCCTGCGAGAAACTGCCCGCGGGCAACTGCTGGTTGGCAGCGCGCAACAACGCCACCAGCCGAAGCGGATCGATGTGATAGGCGGACAGTTTCGCCGCGTCGAGTTGCACGCGGACCTGGCGCCGCAAGCCGCCGATAATTGTGGTCGCGGAGACATCCTTGACCTGCTTGATGGCATCATCCAATTGGGCCGCAATGCGACGCAGCGTGAAATGGTCGTAACGCGCGCTGTGCAATGTCAACGCCAGGATCGGGACATCGTCGATACGGCGCGGTTTGATCAGCGGCTGCGATACGCCCGGCGGAATGAGGTCGAAGTTGGCAAACATCTTCTGGTTGAGCCTGACGATGGCCTCTTCCTCGTTCTGGCCGACGTAGAACCGCACGATTGCCATCGACTGGCCCGGGCTGGACGTGGAGTAGACGTACTCGACGCCGGGGATTTCCCAGAGCAACTTTTCCATCGGGCGCGTGACACGTTCCTCGACCTCCTTCGAGGACATGCCCGGCGCGCGCACGAAAACGTCAATCATCGGCACGACAATCTGCGGTTCCTCCTCGCGAGGCAACAGAATCACCGCGCCGACACCGAGCAGCACCGCTGCCATGACGATCAGCGGCGTCAGCTTGGAATCAATGAAGAAGCGGACAATCTTCCCGGCGAAACCGAACTGGTGAGCGTGACGCTCCATTACTTCTCCCGAATCGAAGAGCCGTCTGCCAACTCCCCACCGGCGCTCGTAATGACCCGTTCGCCGGGTTGCAACCCGGACAGGATCTCCACCCCCGCCGGGATCTCGTTGCCCACCTTTACCAACCGCATGTGGGCATGCCCGTCAGTAGCGACAAATACGAATGTCAATTGTCCGCGTTCGTGGATCGCCGACGGGGGCAGAAACAGCCCCGACCGTTGGCCGACGACAAACTGAGCGCGGCCAAACATGCCCGACTTCAGAGCTTTGTCGCATCGAAGGTCGATTTTGACAAGAAAACTGCGGATGGACGGGTCGCCAACAGGATCGGCTTCCGCGACTGTACCCGCGCAATCGTCTTCGGTCGCATCGATCGACACGCGGACGTTGTTGCCGGGTCCGACGGCGCTCGCCAGCCGTTCCGGCACTTGAACTTCGAGGCGAAAATCGGCTGGCTGCTCGACGACGAACAGCGCTTTGCCCGGCGAGGCGAGATCTCCCTCCTCGCACAACTTCTGGCCGACGACGCCATCAAACGGCGCCGTGATGCTCGCGTAACTTACATTGGCTTCGGCCACGCGGTAGCGGGATTGCACGGCTTCGAACTCCGCAGGTGTCGCCGCCTGACCGTCCAAGAGCGCCTTGTAACGAAGGAAATCCGCCCGAGCGCGCTCGTACTCGGCGCGCATGTCGCGGTCGTCCAGACTCGCCAGCGTCTCGCCCGCCCGAACAGAATCACCCGCCTTCACGCGGATGCGCTGAATGCTCGCCATCACTTTGGCCGATACCGTGGCCGTCACCTTTGATCTCACGGTACCCACGGCCTCGTACGTGTCGGGCACGCGCTGAAGCTGCGCCTCCATCGTTTGCGCCTCGAGCGCCGGCGATTCCGGCCCGGCGCCCTCATGTCGACCGCAGCCGCCCAGCACGGCTAGGGCCGTCACGAAAATCATGACTCTCCGCGTGTTCATGTTCATTCCTTCCATTCACGCCCCAATGCTTTGTCTAGGGCCGCGCGGGCGATTTCGCAGTCGGCCTCCGCAGCCGCGCGCCGCTGCCGGGCGGACGTCAACGCGGTTTCCGCGTCAAGCAATTGGGTCAACAATGCCAGTCCGTTGCCGTAGCGCTCCTTGGTGATCTGCACACTTTCCTCGGCTTGTGAAACGGCCTGTCCGCTTGTTTCCAGTCGCGCGCCCGCTTCCTGTAAATTCAGTTGGGCTTCCCTGGCTTCGAGTTGCAACGCCAACTCCGTCCGGCGCAATTCGTCACGGGCGGCATCGAGGTTGGCGCGCGCCTCAGCCACTTTGCCCCGGGTCAGGAACCCATCGAACACGTCTAGTTCGACGTTAACGCCAGCAACCCAACTGTCTTCGAAGCGGCGGGTGTCGGCGCTATCGAGGTCGTAACTGGCAAAAGCGTTGACGCGCGGCAGATGTCCGCCCGCCACCGTTCGCACCTGACGCTCCGCTGCGGCCACAACCTTCTGCGCGGCGAGTAATTCGGGCCTCTGCGAAACGTCGAGCGCACTAGTCATGGAGTCTTGGGGCGCGCGGAACTGGACCTGGACGGCCGTCACGTTCCCTGTCTCGCCAACGCCGAGGACGTTGCGGAAGATGCTATCCGAGATTGCCAGCGCATTGCGGGCCAGAACCAGGTTTTCGCGCGCTTCGGCCAGGCGGACATCGGCGTCGAGCAGATCGCTTTTGAGCACGGAACCCTGGACGAAGCGATTGCTGGCGAGGTTCACATTGGATTCCATGTCGGCAACCGCCGCTTCCGTCGCGCCGATGAAGCGCCGCGCCTTGCCGATGGTATAGAAACTTCGCGTGACCTCGTAGACGAGCTCGTTGCGGACGGCATCGCTCGAATTGGCCCGCGCCTCCGCGCCGAGACGGGCAGCTTGACGCGCCGCGAGATCGCTGCCGCCGTTGTACAGGGGATACGTGGCCAGCAGTTTCGTGTTCAGATTCTCCGTGTTATCCGGATGATTGAAGTTCGCGTTGAGACTGAACGCGCGCTGGTTGAGCGTCATCATAAACGCCTGCACGGGATTGTCGCTGGCCGCATAGCTTTCGCCGACACGAACATGCGGCCAGAACGCGGCATCCGCCTGGCGTAGCGCCGCGCGGGCCGCGTTCACGCGTTGTTGCGTGCTGGCGAGGTCGGGATTCCTGTCCAACGCCAACTGTACGGCCTCTGATAGCGTCAGCGCCCGTGGCTCTTCGGCCATCGCGAGGCCGCCGCACAGCGCCGCCAGCAGCGACACAATGAGGAGACGTTTCACTTGCCGGGTGGCGTCGCGCAGCAACTGCCGCCGACGCCGAGTTTCTTGAGTATGTCTTCCATCAGACACCAGCGGGTAATGCCGGACTGAAGCAGGTTGGCGCCGACGAAGGCCGTGAACCAGAGCCAGTAGATACTGACAAAATGCGCCAGCAACAGGCTGATCAGGATGAATGACCCCGCGATGATGCGGATGTAACGTTCGATGCTCATGTGAAGGTTCCTCCCTTGTTTAGTGGAACGTGCTGGCAATCAGGCCGCCGACGCAGATGCCGTAAATCGTGCTGACAAACGGATTGCTCGTCAATGGACACGCGCCGGTCGCGCACCCGACCGTCTTGTAGCCGGTGAATCCCAGCGCCCCGCCGATCACAGCGCCGATGACAATATGGACAATATTCATGTTGAAATAGCCTTTCGTTCAGTAGCGTCTTCCAGACATCCGTCGATGCGGTTCCCGCGCGGGACGGATGTTTTGGAGTGGACAACTCGTTCGTTCATGGTATAATTATATGACCATATAGTTATATGTCAAAAGAAAAATACACTCATTTTCTCACCCCCGAGGAACTGGAGCGGGTGGCCAGCCGGTTCAAGGTGCTGGGGGAGCCGATGCGACTGCGGATTCTGCAGGCTGTTTGCAAGGAGCCCCACAGCGTCAACGAGATCGTGGCCGCCGTCGGGTCCACCCAGGCGAATGTCTCCAAGCATCTCGCCTTGCTGGCCGCGGGCGGGGTTCTGGCCCGCCACAAGAACGGGCAGTGTGTGTACTACGCCGTGAAGGACAAACTGGCTGTGAAGCTGTGCGAGCTCGTCCACGCCCAACTCGTCGAGTAGAAAGTCCATCCGCTCCGATCCGCTAGCGAATCAACCGAGACCACGCCAGTTGACAGCGGAAGGTCCATGCGCATGGCGGGGTAGTGTAAGCCGGACAAGTTGAGCGAGGCATTGGCAAAGCGCACGGAATTGGGACATACTGGGGATGTCTCGGATTATGGACTCTGCGCCACCAATCGCCGTTGCGAGTGAGCTGGCCGGGCCGCTGTGCGCTGATGCGCCCGGCCTGACCGCCGCCGAAGCCCGCGCGCGCCTTGCGCAGTTCGGCCCCAATGCCGTGCGCGAGGAACAACCCCATCCGTTGCGCCAATTCCTGCGCCGGTTTTGGACGCCGATTCCGTGGTTACTGGAGGCGACCATCCTCATCCAGCTCTTTCTTGGCGAACGGGTCGAGGCGAGTGTCATCGCGGGGCTGTTGGTGTTGAACGCGGTGCTCGGCTATCTGCAGGAAGGTCGCGCTCAAAAGGCGTTGGCGCTCCTGCGGCAGCAACTCCACGTCGAAGCCCGCGTCCGGCGCGACGGCCAGTGGAACACCATCGGCGCAGAGGACCTGGTGCCCGACGACGTGATCCATCTACGCCAGGGCGGCATTGTGCCCGCCGACGTGCGGGTGTGCGATGGTTCACTGCTGGTGGATCAGTCGGCGCTTACCGGCGAATCCGCTGCCGTCCAAGTCCCGCCGGGCAAGACCGCCTATGCCGGCGCATTGGTGCGGGGCGGTGAAGCCACGGGCATTGTCACCGCGACCGGCGCGCGCACCTTTTTCGGCAAGACGGCGGAACTGGTGCGTACGGCCCATGTTGCCAATCGGCAGGAGCACGAGATCGTCCGCGTCGTGCGCGACCTGTTCGTGCTGAATGCGGGCCTGATGGTCATCATCTTCGGCGTCGCGCATGTCCGGGGCCTGACGTTGGCCTACACGCTGCCGTTGGCGCTGACGATCCTGCTGGCATCCATTCCCGTCGCGTTGCCGGCGACATTCACGCTCGCCGCCGCGCTCGGCTCGCTGGAGTTGTCCAGGTTCGGCGTGTTGGTGACGCGCCTGAGCGCACTGCACGACATCGCCTCGATGACCGTGCTGTGCACCGACAAAACCGGCACGCTCACCCGCAACGAGGCGACTGTCGCTACGCTGCGTCCTGCGGACGGTTTCAGCGAGGAACAATTGCTGCGCGCCGCGTGGCTCGCCAGCGATTCAGCGGGACAAGACCCCGTGGACGGCGCGCTGGTGCGCGCGGCGACGGCACGGGGTCTGACGGGCAACGGCTCGACGCGCATCGAATTCAAGCCGTTTGACCCCGCGACGAAGCGCGCCGAAGCCGCGTACCGCGAGGCGGACGGCTTGCACCGCTACACGAAAGGCGCGCCGGCCGTCATCGCCGAACTCTGCGGCGTGCCGGAACCCGTGTGGCTGCCGCGAGAACAGGAACTGGCCGCGCTAGGCCAGCGCGTACTCGGTGTCGCCACCGGCGAAGACGGCAAGTTGCAGTTCGCCGGCCTCGTGGGCCTCGAAGACGCGGTGCGTGACGATTCCCGCGCGGTCGTCAAAGCGATTCACGACGCCGGCGTGCGCGTGGTAATGGTGACGGGCGACAACGCCCTCACCGCGCGCGCCGTGGCCGAGCAGGTGGGCATTCCACCGCAAGTGTGTCCACCCGGCGACCTGCATGGCGACCTCAGCGGCAGCACGCTGGAGAACAGCGTGTTCGCGGGTGTGTTTCCCGAAGATAAATTCAAGCTGGTCCACGCCTTCCAGCGGCAGGGCGCGGTGGTGGGCATGAGCGGGGACGGGGTGAATGACGCGCCCGCGTTGCGTCAGGCCGAGGCGGGCGTGGCCGTGGCCAACGCCACCGACGTGGCCAAGGCCGCCGCCGCCATCGTGCTGACCCGTCCAGGGCTGGCCGATGTGGTGCCGGCCATCGAGGCGAGCCGGCGGGTGTTCCAGCGCATCATCGCCTACACGCTCAACATGCTCGCCAAGAAAATCGAGGTGATGCTCCTGCTGGTCATCGGTTTCCTGCTGACCGGCCACAGACCGCTGACACCGCTGCTGATGGTGTTGATCATCTTTCTCAACGACTTCCTCACGATGTCCCTCACCACCGACCGCATGAGTGTGTCGGCGCGGCCCAATCAGTGGCAGACCCGCGCCGTTGTGACGGCCAGCACGGCGTTCGCCTTGTGTAAACTGATTTTCAGCCTGGGGGTTTTTCTGCTGGGAGACTACATCCTGGGCCTGGACCCGGCGCATCTGCAAACACTGACCTTTGCGACGTTGATTCTAACGTCCCAAGCGGGGGTGTATCTGCTGCGCGAGCGCCACCACTGCTGGACCTCGTTACCCAGCCGCGAAATGCTTTGGAGCACTCTCTTCGGCTTGGGCGTCACGGCAGCGATTGCGCTGTCGGGCTGGCACGTGCCCGCCATCCGCCCGGCACTGCTTGCCGGCGTTGCCATTGCCGCAGTGCTGTATTTCCTGGCGCTGGATTGGTTCAAAGTCTGGCTGTTCGCACGGCTGCGCCTGCGCTGACGCGGCCTGTTGGCCGCCGCCCCTGTATGGTGCAAAAGCCGATCCCGATTACGCCGTTACCCTATCGGCAAAGAAAGCCCCTGCAACTCCGTGGAATTGCGGGGGTAAAAGGTTGGAGGCGGGTGCTGGAATCGAACCAACGAATAGGAGTTCTGCAGACTCCCGCCTTGCCACTTGGCTAACCCGCCTTCGCTCAAGGGCATAGAATATCAGGGCTGGACGCCTGATGTCACTAAAAAAGAGCTACGGCCGGGACGAGTGCGCGGCGTCTCTTCGATCCGGTTACCCTCCGACATCCTAGCTCTTCGGCCAGAGGAAACCTTTGTAAACGAGGCCGGCGAGCGCGCCGCCGATCATCGGGCCGAGCCAGTAGACGTAATGCGCGTCCCAAAAACTGACAGCGAGGGCAGGGCCGAACACGCGGGCAGGATTGATCGCGCCGCCTGTGAGCGGGCCGGCGAACAGAATGCCGATGGTGATGGTCAAGCCGATGGCGAGTCCGCCGATTTTCGGGGCGCGCGGGTCGACGGCGGTCCCGTACACGACGAACACGAGGAAGAAGGTGGTGATGGCTTCGATGACGATGCCCGCCAGCGGGGTGGTGTTGGGGCCGAGCTGCGGCGTGCCAGCGATGACAACGGCGCGGCTGAACAATCCGTAGCAGACGAACCCGGCGAGCGTGGCGCCGGCGAGTTGCGACACCCAGTAACTGATCGCGCCCTTGAGGTCGATCTTGCCGCCAACGAGCAGGCCGAAGGTGACGGCCGGGTTGAGGTGGCCGCCCGAGATGGCGCCGGTCGCCGAGACCATGACGGCAATGGTCAATCCGTGGGCGAGGGCGACGCCGAGGAGTCCGGGATCGGCCTTGATGGCGCCGATGCCGACGAAAATGAGGGCGAACGTGCCGATGGCTTCCGCGATGCATGCCGATAGCTTATTCATAGTGGGCCTCCTGCGATTGTTTCCGAACTGAGGGTCGGGTACGTGGCGCAAGTAACCAAACCGAGGGGGGTGCGTCAAGGTTATTGTCGCGCGGGGCGGGGGTGTGGTATAGTCGGGAGGCTGGGAACGGTACGGTATGGCGATCCAGAACCGCATCATTAAAGTGCAGAAGCGGAACCGCGCGCTGGTGACGTTCGATGAGGACCGGATTTGCAGGGCGGTATTGCGGGCGTCGGAAACGATCAACGGTTTCCGTCAGGATTATCTTCCCGGCATCAACGACAAGATTTTCGAGGCGTACGATTCGGACGAACGCATCGCGGAATTCATCGCGGACGCCGTGGTGCTCTGCCTGAACGCGCAACCGCACCATCTGATCGCCAATTTCCCGCCCACCATCGAGACGATCCAGGACAACGTGCTGCATGCGCTGCGCAGTTACGGGTTCCAAAACACGGCGGATGCGTATGAATGTTACCGCTGGGGCCGGCACTGGCTGCGCGAGGGCGCGATCAACGAGATGCAATTCGTCGGGAACGGTTTCCCGAAGAAGCGGATGGAGAAGACGCTGGAGTGGAACCGCCAGCACGGGTGCGACACGGTGGCGGGCCTGAACGAGATCGTGCGCCGGGGCAAGTTGAAGGCGCTCGTCGACGAATCGCTGGCGGCCTATGAGACGTCGCTGGACGACGCGGCGCGAAAGGTGATGGCTCGTCTCAACGCGGGCGACAACCTGCGGATGATGTGGGTGAGCGGGCCGAGTTCGTCGGGCAAGACGACGACGACGGTGAAGCTGACCGAGCGGCTCCAAAAGCACGGGTTGAAGTTTTTGATGTTGAGCCTCGACGATTATTTCTGGGCGCTCATCGAGCATCCATCCGACTGGATCAACGACCGCAATTTCGAAACGCCCGAGGCGCTGGACATCCAGTTGCTCAACCGTCATCTCCGCGAGTTGCTCGACGGCAAGACGATTGAGAAGCCCGTGTACAGTTTCAAGGAGGGTCGGCGGGTGTCATCGAAGCCGGTCAAGCTGGAGAAGGGGCAGATTTTATTGCTGGATTGCCTGCATGGGTTCTACCCGCCGATCACGGAGGAGATCGACGCGTCGGCGCAGTTCCGCCTGTATATCGAGACCCTCAACGTGATCTACGAGGGCGACGGCAGCACCAATCGCCTGACGAAGTTTACCGACGTGCGGTTGATCCGGCGGATGCTGCGCGACGTGCAGCACCGGAACCACAGTCCGCTGTCGACCATCCTGCACTGGCATTACGTGCGCGCGGGCGAGTTGTTCAGCATCATCCCGTTGATGGGACTGGCCGATCACGTTGTCAACGGCGGGTCGCCGTTCGATCTGGCGGCGCTGAAGCCGTTTTTCGTCGGGCCCGGCGGGTATTTGCCGAAGCCGGAAGAGTTCGGGCCGTACCAGGGATTTCTCGATGCGCGCATCCGCTATGACCGGGTGAAGACGTTGCTCGAATCCGTCGAGGGCATCACGCGGGAACAAGCGGATTCGTACGACATCATACCCGGAGACGTGGTGATCCGCGAATTCATCGGCAAAACCACGGTGAGAATTCCACATAACGAGTGAACATTATGAAAACATTGATGATCGCATTGGTTGGCGCGGCACTGACGCAGGGCGCGGCGTTCGCGGCGGACATGCCAAAGGTGGGGGCCAGCGCGCCGGATTTTTCGGTGGCGGCGAGTGACGGGACGACGGTCCACCTGAAGGATTACATCGGCAAGGGCAATATCATTCTCTATTTCTACCCGAAGGACGACACGCCCGGGTGCACGAAGGAAGCGTGCGGCATCCGCGACACGTTCGATGAGTTCAAGGGGTTGAACGCGACGGTGTTTGGCGTGAGCTTCGATTCGGTGGCGTCGCACAAGAATTTCATCACCAAATATCAACTGCCGTTCGTGCTGCTGGCGGACACGGACAAATCGGTCGCGAGGTTGTACGGCGTGGCCGACGACAGCAGCCGCGTGGCCAGCCGCGTGACGTTCGTCATCGACAAGGCCGGCAAGATCGCGTTCGTCGATCCGAAGGTGAACCCAGCGACGCACGCGGCGGAGTTGCGCACGGTCCTGAATGGCTTGACGCAGTAGGTTGATTCAACGGCGGGACGGGGAATCACGGCGCGGCTTTGCCGATGGACACGCTTATCTGCGGGTGGGTCTTGCTCCAGGAAGCATACTGCTCGAGCGCGCCTGCGGGTGTGTCACGGTACCACGCGTATCCGTTGCGCCGTTCCCTCGAAAGGTCCTCCACATTGTCGTGAATCGTCTTGTCGCGGTCGCCGAAGATGGGGCGGTCCGTGCCGATTTCGTAATACCGGGCCCAGATTGGTCCGTGGCCGGGGTCAGCGACCAGGTGGCGGCCATCGTCACCGGTGCGCTCGTAGGCCATGCCGAGGATTTTGGTTTTCTCGAACCACCCGGCGGCAGCGTGCACGGCGGCAACGACTTGCTGGGTCGGATTCGGTTGGCCCATCAGGAAGGTCATGATGTCCGCGCTCTCGGCGGAGACGGCTGACGGCATTTCGTAGTTGCGGCCGGCGGCCGGCTGGAGCGTGAGCGGGTCGTGCTGCTGGCACCAGACCGTGCGGCGGCCGTTGACGGTGATTTGCGTGGCGAGGAGACAATCCACTCCGCGCCGCACGCTGGCGGCGACGAGCGTGCGAGTTGACACGGGGACGAAGGCGAACTCCTTGGCGCCGGTGGAAACGTCGCGCAATAAATTGAGAATGTTGATCATCGCGTTGTCGTTGTAGGTGATCATGTCGTGGTAGCCGCCTTCGAGCGGCCAGACTTGGGGCCAGCCGCCGTTGGGATATTGGGCGGCGAGGGTGTAGTCGATCCCGCGCAGAAACGTGGCGCGATACGGCGCGCTGCTGTTGGTTCCAGCGGCGGCGACGACCTTGGCGAGATAGCGTAGCTCGGTGATGCTGGCATCGTTATCGAACGTGCCGACGTAGTTCCAGTGGACATCGTGAGGCGCATCGAAATCCGCCTCGCTGAGGCGGCGCGACACATTGTTGGGAGCGAAGCTCTCGCCGGGCGCGCGCAGGTGGCGGGTCATGTCGAGGTTCTTGCTCCAACCGCCGGCGGGCGTCTGGAACGAGACGATGATATCGGCAATGCAACGCGCCTCGGCGGTGCCGTACCAAGCGGCGGATTCATCCATCGGAATGGACCTGGCGGAATTGCTCGATGGGGGGATGACGGGTTCCTTGATGTCGTGCGCGCGCATCTCGGCTTCGAAGAACGCGCGGTCGGCACGCAATTGTTGCATCGAGTGCGACAGGTATTCCTTCCACGCCGGTTGCTGTGCCGGCGGCAACGTCGCGATACGCTCGGCGGTGAGCGATTGCGCGGGCACGTTGGTGCCGATGACGGCGGCGGATGCGAACTGGAAGAAACAGGACGAGGACATGAATAGTAATGGGAGAATGACGCGCGGCAAAGTTGTGCCTGATCTGTTCATGGTGCGTTTGGCGAAGACCACCGGAGCGGAACGCGGGCCGGGGCTTGTTCCCGGAACTCTACACGAAGATCACCGACGATGAAATCGAGGGATACCGAACCACACATCCAGAGGTCCACGAGTGCATCGTCAGGGAAAGACGTAGACTGGCTAGTATGGCAAATTCACCTTCAGCGGAACACGGTCAGGGAACCGCTCGCCAACAATCGGATGAAGAGCAAGCGCGAGAAATCGCTCCACACGCTCCTGTTGGTTCGCCGGAACCACCGCCCAAGTGACCAGAAGCTGTCCGTCGCCGTGAGCGGTAATCTCTCCGTCGGTGCGGTGGTCAGTAATTCTGTCTGCGATGTCGCCCTTCCCAAGTCTGACCGTAACATATCGGTTGTCATCCATGTAGAAAATCACGTAGACGCCAGA
Organism: uncultured Verrucomicrobiae bacterium; assembly: GCA_963712025.1. Lineage (GTDB taxonomy): Bacteria > Verrucomicrobiota > Verrucomicrobiia > Palsa-1439 > Palsa-1439 > Palsa-1439. The sequence goes on from CAVQGJ010000010.1 coordinate 157,816, forward strand.
TAGTTCCTTGAACTGGTCATCAGCTAGGTCTACGTCGGTGAATGAATACCACTCGCCACTATCAGACTTGGCCCAATCTAGTACGAGGTTTGGCATAGCACTACCAGCATGACGCGACTCGCATTGTGAGGCAAGCCGGTAGCCTCATAATCGTATCCCTGTGGATGCCAGTCATCCGTTCAATAGAGCGGATGCTTGAGCCTTCGGCCAGCGCGGCAACGACCACCGCTTGTTTGTCTAGTTTCAGATTGTTTGCCATATTGGGTGCCTCTATTCTTTACGAGACTTATTGTGCCACAAAAAGTACGCCGCGTCAACAACTATTTTTGTGCTACACAAACTTTCTTTTTGTGCTACAGTTTCGCCATGAGCAAGCGAATGGGGCGTCCGAAACTGCCGACCGGGCAAGGCGAGGAGCATTACGCTTCGTTTGCGCGTCTCCCCAGAGGAGCAAAGGCAATTCAAGGGCGCAGCCCGTAAGGCCAAGATCAGCTTTACCAAGTGGCACCGGAACACCTTGAATTCTGCGGCGTCTTGATATATAAAAGTGGTGGAGGCTTGGGAATCGAACCCCACGCTGTTGTGAGCGAGTCCTGACGGATGTAACGCCGCTTACGCACGACCAGTGCAAGGACAGCCTCCGAAAGTGATAGCCTACGCGGGCCGCGTGCAAGATCAGTGTGGATGCTGAGTGCACGCGGCCCGCCCTTTTGTATCCTCGCGCTTGTCCCGGACCGGCCATGTCAGGGGGCGCTCGCGACTAATACGAGTTGCATGATGTTCTCCTTTCACGCGCTCACCATAACCAAGCATGGACTACCAGCATAGAGACAGCATGGTAGGAATTCAGCGGGGCACACGGGTCAACGCCGGGGGGAACCCGGACCCGAAAGGGACAACCAAGGCAGGCCCAGTGTCCCCAAAGGGACACGGAGGGGATGCCTCGATGTCCTATTGTGAAAGCAAGGGGTCAACGCCGGGGGGAACCCGGACCCGAAAGGGACAACCAAGGCAGGCCCAGTGTCCCCAAAGGGACACGAAGGGGATGCCTCGATGTCCTATTGTGAAAGCAAGGGCGAGACTACTGAGGAGGCCCGCGCCGCACGAACTTGATGCCGAGTCTGTCGCACAGTTTCTTGGTGCGGTCGAAATCGCCTACTACTTGCGCGCCAAGTTTCGAGCACAACCAGTCGTGAACCTGACGCGGACTCCGCAAGGCGCTCACTTCTGACTGATTTCTGTAGAGCGTATCATAGACTTCCCATGCCGTGGTCGCTGCCTTTGGCCGTCGCTTCGGATTCGATATGCCTTCTTGGTGACATTGGATGCCGTGCGCGAACCCTCGCAGGAATTCGGCGCTTTCTTCGATGGGGCGCTCAATCACCGTGTAGTGCATGTGGGCCGCGAGCCTCTCCATTAGCACTTCGCAGCCCTCTTTGTTTTCTTTGGCCTCTTTGCGCGATTTCGCGTCTGTGCCCGGCGGTTGCACGTCGCGACCGTACCGAAAGTAGGCGAAACGATAGCCAAACATCGCCGCCTCGATAAAATTCGGCGTGGCTTTCGGGCCGAATGTTATCTGCATCTTGGTGAGGCGGCGCTGGACATTTTGCACCCAAATCGGCGTGGTCGGGTGCTGGATTTCGTAAAGGAGACGGTCCAGTGCGCGCTCTTGCTCGGTTTTCTTCTTCAATGCGAGTCACGTTACTACTTCGGACGCGCGGAAGGCAATTGCGGTTTGCGGGCCATGCAACGGGTTACGGAACGGCGGCTCACTTACCGGCAGTTGACCGGAAAGCAGAACTAGTTACAGTTGACCCCTACTTCGCATCAATTCGGCATAGGCGGGCAGCGAAAGTGAACACTCCCGAAATGCTCGGCATTCCTTGGTTGTAAGATGCATTTGTTGCGGAATGTAATCGTGGGACTTCTCTTTCGAGCACCTCTGGATGCCGAATGCCCCGATGACTTTCCCCTCGATTCTGATTACCGCCCAGTCGTGCCTTCGTTTCGGCACTGGATGTGACTCAAGCTTTTCGGCAATCGCTCGCGCGTCATTTTGCGCGAAGATCATGTATGTTCGATGTGCTCCCGGAGAACCAAAAGTTGACGCAAGGCTCTTGGTGCAAGATTCTTTTCCGGCTCCGCGCTGAGAATCTCAAACAAATCCAAGACGGCACTCCGCAAGTTCTCCTGTGCTTCAAACTCAGTGTCACCGGAGGCGTGAACATTCGATTCAAGCTGACTGGCGATATACTCATCGCCCTTCCTCGTCACATAAGCCTTCATGGGACGCAACAGCCGATACGGCTCTGGCGCGAATGTGGTGATATCAAAAGGGGCCACGGCCTCAGTCGGTTCTGGAGTTATTTCGGCCCAGTCCGAGGAAGTAGACGAAACAAACCCAGTCCCAATGATGGACACTGAAGGCGAATACGTTGGACGCCGCGCTTCGATGACGCAGCTTCCGCCCTGATTGCCATATAAAAACTGTGCAATACCCAGATTCATGTACCATCCAGCATTCATGTTTTCACCGTCCCTTGCGCCGCCAATACGTGTAGCGGCCTTTCCCCTAGTTTTTCGTTATTGACCAATACGACTACCGAGTACGTGCCAGCGGCGGGGAATGTCAAACCCGCGATAGGCACCGGGATTTCGTATGCGGCCCTTCTGTCTGGCGTTTGTTGACCAAAATCAATTTTCACTGCGGCGGAAGCCAACACCATGCTGTTCTGCGGATTCTCAACACGTATGGTTATGTCCAACGCCTTCACCTCTGGCCCCAAATTTGCAACGAACGCTGTGACAAAAAATGGTGGCACCTGAAACGGAAACTGCGGGAGGTTGTACATTTGAAACGACCCGATGAAAGTACATTTCCCCGTGCCCATCTCGCGGATAACACTATCCGATAGAAGGATGCCCGGCATCAATGCTGGTTCAGAGGTCGTTGTCATCATCGTCCGTTCTGCTGTTTGAGTTGGAAAGACACGAGGGCGTTGTATTATCTTGTCCGTCCGTTTTCATCGCTCCCACTCAATCCAAGCAAATCGCGTACCTTCAACCACATCCCGCGCCACGTCGCCGCGACCGCCCGAATCCCGTCATTTCACCCGCCGCCGGTAGCCGCTGGCCGCTACTGGCATACACATGCGCAAGAATGTACACATGAAGCCGATGGGCGTCAATACACTAAGTGCCTATTGTAGACAGGGGAGTGGAGGGCAATTTTTGCAGCGCGCGGCGGTCAATTTTGCCTTAGCAGTCGCTATCCCCTAGCCATTTCACGTTGACGCGATTCACGAGGCCAATCCTGACACGTCAGGCGTTGAGGACTCCAAAAGTAGCCTCACCACTCACGTCAACAGCCCGGATTTCAAATTAGGACACTACCCGCGGAGTACGCGGTAGCGGTTGCGGGACGGTGAGCCTTACGCCGGTTTCGGCTCGCCGGGAGGCTCGCCCTCCCAATATAATTCCACTGTCATGAGCGAGCGGGAGAAATTCATCGGCGTATTGCGGCAGGCGTGGCGGGATGAGATGGCGAGCGCGCGCAACCGGCGATGAAACTCCTGGCCTGCATTGCCTGTGGGTTGGTCTTGGTGGTCGGCACGTTCACCAGCCTGAAAAAAGCCTCTCGCCTTTCCGACGAGGCGTCGTTTTTTTGGGATGAAAGTGATTATCACTCACTGGCGGCCAACTACGCGATGGGCCACGGAATGAGAACGGGCGCACTTGAGCCAATCGAGAACTACCGCTACACGCTCGACGATCAAGCTTCCGCCGAATCGTTTATCGCCAGTGGCGCTCACGGCGGCGACCCGCTTTTGATTCGCACCCGCGGCTACCCGTTCTTCCTGGGCCTGATCTACCGCGTGGCGGGCGTGCACCCGCGCATCGGCAAACTGGCGCAACTGGCGCTGGTGGTTCTGGTGGGCGCGGGGCTGCCGTGGCTTGGATTCTGCCTGTGGCGCGGGGCCGGCATTTTGCCGGGAGCGTGGGCGGGCCTGTACTATATCGGGAAGTATACACTGCGGGAGCACGGGTTGCTGGCGGAACCGCTGTTTGCATTCCTGTTGTTCGTGTGGACCTGTCTGTTCGTGTACTGGCAGCGTTCGCGGAGGTTGTGGCCGTCGTTCGCGCTTGGCGTTCTGGCTGGTTGCTGCGTGTTGGTGAAAGGCACTGGGATATTCCTGTTCCCCGTTACGGCCGTAGTGCTGGCCTGGCAGTGGTGGCGAACACGGCCACATGCGGCAGCACTGGCGGCACTGGCGGCGTTCGTAGTCGGGTACGGCATCGTAGCTGTCCCCTACATCGTCATGGTGAGCCGTATTGCCGGCCGGTTCATTCTGTTCTCGACGCAAAGCAGCAATGCGTTCCGTGATGGCAACTCCACGATATCGGCTGGCTCTTGGCAGCCGCGGTGGCGGGAACAACCCGGCGGGTTTCAATTTGTGCCCGTGGCGCGCCTGCCGCTCCTGCTGGTGCAAAAGGTGGATCAGGGTTTCCAGTGGTTCACGTCGATTCGCGTGGTGGTGGCCGGCCTTGGGGTGTGGTTGGCCTTGGAACTACGCCGCCGGTCGGGTGAACGCCACAAGTGGCCGGTCGTGCTTGGCGCATGTGCGTTCGTGGTGGCGTGTTTCAATCCATTGGCCGCTGTCTCCCATGGCGTGCTGCTGCAACACGAGCCGATGCCATTGGTCGTCGCGTCGGGGATTGGCGCGCTGATTGTCCTGCACCGACTCCGAGCACCCCGGATCGGGGAGGTGCCGCTGTCGTTTCTGATTCTCACGGCCAGCCTGTTCTTGACGACCGTGGTGATGTACGGTCTGCAACGGTTCCTGTGTGTGATCGACTGGATGTTCTTATTGAGCGCCGCCTATCTCATCGGCGGGGCGTGGTGGCCCGGAACATCTCGCGCATTTCGGCTCGCCGGAGAAGTCATCCTCGAATTAGAATCCAACCGATTGCCATGAACGAGCGGGAGCGATTGATCAGCGGATTGAAGCAGGCGTGGCGCGATGAGATGGCGAGCGCGCGCAACTACCGCGCGCTGGCGAAACGCGAACCCAACCCCGAAAAGAGCGCGATCCTCGTGCGCCTGGCCGAGGCGGAGGACAAACATGCGGTGAATTGGGCCGCGCGGTTGAAGGAATTGGGCGCGGACCCGGGCGAATACCGCGAGTCGGTCGTGGAGCAGGCGCGGCGTTGGGCGCTGGTGCAGAGCGGGACGGATACGGCGGTGGTGAAGCTCGAGGCGTTGGAGGACGGGGCGGACGCGATGTACGACGACCTGGCGAAGATCGCGCCGAGCGAGGAAGTGCGCCAGCAATTGATCGAGGCGCAGAGCGAGGAACGGTCGCACAGCCGCGTCTTGAGCGAGTTCACCGAGGGAAGCGTGCCGCCGGCGCAACGGAAGTTGAACAAGATCCTCGGCACCGAACGCTGGCATGTGACGGGCGCGGGGTGGATCGGGCAGGCGATTTACGGGGTGAACGACGGGCTCGGCGCGGCATTCGGGGTGGTCAGCGGCGTGGCGGGCGCGACGGACGTGAACGGGAAATTCGTGCTGCTGAGCGGGCTGGCGACGGCGATTGCGTCGGCGTTGTCGATGGGCAGCGGGGCGTACCTGGCGACGAAATCCGAGCGCGAGGTGTACGAGGCGGAGATCGAGCGCGAGCGGATGGAGATCGAAACCGAGCCCGAGCAGGAACGCGAGGAGATGGAGTTGTTTTACCAATTGAAGGGGTTCTCGGCGGCGGAGGCGAAGACACTGGCGGCGAAACTGGCGGAGCAACCCGAGCAGTTGCTGAAGACGCTGGCCCACGAGGAACTGGGGTTGTCGGAGAAGGGGTTTCCGAATCCGTGGAAGTCGGCGATGAGCGCGATGTTGAGCACGGCGGGTGGAGCGATTGTGCCGGTGATTCCGTTTATCTTTTTCTCGGGGACGACGGCGCTGGTGTGGTCATTTGCGATCAGCACGCTGGCGCATTTTGTGGTGGGCGCGTCGAAAACGATCGTGACGGGTCGGTCGTGGCTGAAGAGCGGGGCGGAGATGACGGTGGTCGGCGTGGGCGAAGCGGTGGTGACGTATTGCATCGGGCTGTTGATCGCGCCGGCGTTGCGGTAGTGGACGGGTTGCAGAGCCGCGGCCCCGAAAGGGATTCGGGGCAAGCTTGAAACGCATTAGCGGCATGGGATAAGCTCGCAGTTCGATAATGCCCTTTATTCCCGGAAAGAAATCGGACGAGCCCGTCGAGTACGTGCCGGTCTACGAGCGGATCCAGGATTGGATTTTCAAGCTCGATGTCGGCGTCGGGATCGGGCCGTTTCGGCTCGCGGTGTTCTGCCTGGTGGTGCTGCTGCTGATCCTGCTTTACACGGGGACGCAATTCTACGGGTTGCGCGACCCGGCGGCGATGGATGCGGGTCAACTGGCGCGGAACCTCGCGCGCGGGCGCGGGTACGCGACGCAGAACATTCGTCCGCTGGAAATCTGGTACCTCTCATCGATCGGCCATCGGCCCATCGATCCCCGCACGAACCTCGAACCCGAACTGTGGACGCCGCCGATGTATCCGATGGTGCTGGCGGCGGTGTTTCACGCGTTGCCGCCGGATTTCGAGGTGGTGAACGGCGCGTGGACGCTCGAGGCGGACCGGGTGGTGATGTTGACGGGGTGGCTGTGTTACCTGGCGGGGATGTTTTTGATGTACGCGCTGGCGCGGGAGATGTTTGACCACCGGGTGGCGACGATGAGCGCGTTCATGTACCTGTTTTGCAATCCGCTGCTGCAATCGGCCATCGCGGGACTGCCGCTGGGATTGATGTCCGTATTTTTTCTCTTGGCAGCGTATGCAGTGTTCAAGGCGGAGAAATGGCACGCCGAAGGGCGGACGGCGTGGTGGGTGTACGGCGCGCTGGCGGTGAGCGCGGGCGCGGTGGCGCTGGGGACCTTGACGCAGTACGCGTTCATGTCGGTGCTGGCGCCGCTGCTGATCTACGTGGCCGTATCGTTTCCCCGGAGAATGGCGGGCGAAATGCCTGTGGTGCGTGGGGATTTTTCTGCTGGTGTTGACGCCGTGGATGGTGCGGAACTGGAAGGCGTCGGAGACGTTGTTTGGGTTGGGCCGGTTCCAGTTGATCGAAGGGCTGGGCGCGGGGACGGAGAACGAGATCAAGACGGGACAGGCGCAGCGGATGTTTGGCGGCGCGTTGCCGGAGATCCGGCTGCGGTCGCAGGCGCGTCGGGCGCTGGTCAACGGCCGGCAGTTGTACGAAGTGGCGCTGAAAGAGGTGGGGGCGAACTATCTGGTGATGTTTTTCCTCGTGGGACTGCTCCACCGGTATCGGCAGGAGGAAGTGTTCCGGCTGCGGCGGTTCGTGTTCTGGTCGGTGCTGATGGCGATTCTCTGGATGAGCGTGGCCGGGCCGCCGAAACGGAATTTTCTCACCGTGTTCGAACCGCTGATCATCGTCTACGGTGTGGCGTTCTTCTACGTGCTGTTCGAGCGACTTCAATTTCGGACGCGGCTGGTGCGGACCGCGTTTGTCGGCGCCTTTGCGGTATTCAATTGCCTGCCATTCGTGTTCACGATGTTGCCGCCGGCGACGACCCTGCCGTATCCGCCGTATCGGGCCGACGCGGTGACGCGGCTGGGCAAAGGATTTACGGAACAGGAATTACTGTGCAGCGACATCCCGTGGGCGGTGGCGTGGTACGCGGACCGGTCGGCGGTGTGGTGCCCGTACCGCGAGGAGGATTTCTTCGCGATCAACGACAACGTCAAAGTGATCTCGGGCATCTACCTCACGCAGGAAACGTTGCGCGGCGAGGACGCGCTGCAAATGATCACGGGCTACCAGCGCTTCTGGATCCAGATGTTCGATTTGAACGTCTTCCCCCCGCGGAAATTTCCGTTGCCGATCGCCCGCCCGTGGACGCCCGACGGCCAGCAGGTCCTCATCACGAACCGGAAACTCTGAGGGGTGGGGGAACGGCCTCTCACCGCGAATCCACCTTCGCTGAAGCTACGGCGGACAAGTGGGCGCGAATTGCCGCGAACAGTGTTCTTCACCACAGAGACGCAGAGGGCGCAGAGCGTACCGCGAATCGCGCAATAGGCATCCCGTCCTGACCGCGTTCGAGCTCAACCTCCGACGACCACGCGACGCAAAAGCAAATGATGATACATTGCAGTGAAATGTATCATGCGCGACGCGGGAGCAATCCATGGTCTGACGTTGATTGGAATGATACTCGTCACTGACAGGCATCATCCGTGACAAGCGAAGTGGGATAGCGACGACAACTGCGGATAAGCGTGAATAGCGGAAGCATCTTACCACGAGAAACACCATGACATCAGGGACTTAGGATGACGATGTACTGTGAAAGAAAGGCATTTAATAATAGTAAGACCTATTAAAATATCTTACATATTTTACTTGCATTACATCTGGTAGTTGTCGTACTTTTGACCACAAGCGAGAGGATTATCATGCACATAGCCTATGTCACATCGAAAGGCCAACTGGCGATCCCGGCCAAGTTGCGCCGCAAGTACAACATCAAGAAGGGCACGCGCGTGAACTTCGTCGAGGTCAACGGCAAGATCGTCATGCAACCCGTGACCCGCGAGTACATCGAGTCGTTCCGCGGGATTTTCAAGCGCAAACCCGGGGAAAAGCTGGTCACGCAGGAGCTGATCGAGGAACACGCCGAAGAGGTGCGCCGCGAGGAGGAGAAGATTGCGCGCCACGGTTTTTGACAGTTACGCGGTGCTCGCCCTGTTCTTCCACGAGACGGGAGCCGAGCAGGTGACGGAACTCCTCCAGGAAGCCGCCGTTGCGGACCGTCCCATCTTGATCACCGCGATGAACTGGGCCGAGGTGCTCTATCGGGTCGCCCGCGAACAGGGTGACGCGGGGGTGGCGGACGCCAAACGCTTCGAACGCACCATGCCTCTGGAGGTCGTCTCCGCCGACCGCGACCTGGCCGAACTGGCGGCGGAATACAAGGCCGGGCACAAGATGTCGCTCGCCGACGCCTTCGCCGCCGCCCTGGCGAAGCAAAAGAAAGCCACACTCATGACCGGCGACCCGGAGTTCACGGAAGTCGAGAGCGAGATCAAGATCGACTGGCTGAAGTAGGGCCACAGCCTGCCGCGAATCCACCGTCCGCGAAGCCCGCCGATAGAAACCGCGTCACCCTGACCGCGATTGTGTTGGGCGGTGTAGCGTGCGCTGTCCTCAGCGCAACCGGCATCCCGTCCTGACCGCAACCGCGTGGAGCGGTGTAGCGTGCGCCGTCCCCAGCGCAACCGGCATCCCGTCCTGACCGCAACCGCGTGGAGCGGTGTAGCGTGCGCCGTCCTCAGCGCAACCGACATCCCGTCCTGACCGCATCTGTCCTCAACGTCCGGCGACAACGCGATGCAAAAGAAAATGATAATACATTGCAGTGAAATGTATCATGCCCGACGCAGGAGAATTCATGGTCTGACGTTGATTGGAATGATACCTGTCACTGACAGGCCTCATCGGTGGCAGGGGAAGGGGGAAGCGATGAAACATTGTAGCACAATGTATCATGCGTCGCGCAGAATGTACCGGTACCGGGGGTAATTCGAGCAGCCGCGGAATTGGCCGCCGCGATTGAGGCCCTTGGCCGCGGTCCGCCGCCCAGACCCTTCTGGTCGAATCTGACTCATAGTCTGTGGAGTTTTAAGGCGGTAGGACTATGACTATGAGTCATGGCGAAACGACATCCGGTTCTGACGGCGTTTGTCCTCAACGTCCGGCGACAACGCGAAGCAAAAGCAAAGGATGATACATTGCAGTGAAATGTATCATGCGTGACGGGGGAGAATCCATGGTCTGACGTTGATTGGAATGATGCCTGTCAGTGACAGGCATCATGCGTGACAAGGGAAGTCTGAGGCCCTGGCTGAAATCAGATGCCCCGGAACCAGCAGCACGCCACGCCTGCCCGACGCCGTCCAGCCTCTTCCGGTCGAATATGACTCATCGTCCATACACATTTTCGCTGCCGCTTCTTAGACTATGAGTCATGGCGAAACGACATCCCGTCCTGACCGCATTTGGACTCAACGTCCGCAAACAGCGTGAGGCTCGCGGCCTCATGCAAAGCAGAGTTGGGTATTCCCAAGAACAGCGCTGCCGAGCCAGACTTTCTCGGCTGGGAGGTCAAGCAATACGCCGTTGACGATTTCGAGAGGATAGAATCCGCCAAGCCAATCACCTTAATGACGCCCGAGCCAAGCGGGGGCTTTTACAAGGATCACGATGTTGAAGCGTTCGTGCGCAAATTTGGCTACGCAGACAAAAAGGGTCGCCCAGATAGGTTGAATTTCGGCGGACGACATTTCGTGGGTGTTCGTTGTCCGCCCACGGGTCTAACAATGCAACTCGTGGGCTTCGATCCTACCACAGGGCAAGTAACCGACGCGAATGGAGAAATTGCGCTCGTGAATGACTTGGGCCAAATCGCAGCGTCGTGGTCGTTCAAAAAGATACTGAGACACTGGTCGCGCAAGCACACGATGGCCGTATACGTTCCGTCAAAATGCCAGATCGAACCGCGACGACAATACGCTTATGGCCAGAAGGTGCGCTTGGCCCAAGGCACAGATCCGCTACGGCTACTACGCGCCCTGGCGTCAGGCGCGATATACTACGACCCGGGGATCAAGCTGGAGCAGGCATCTACGCAGAAGGCGAAATCCAAGAGGCGCAGCCAATTCCGGGTCGCGTCGAAGAGCATCGCCGCGCTGTATCAGACAGTGGAAACCGTCGAGGTTTGACGTGCCTGACGTCTTCACCAAGCGGAAGCGGTCGGAAGTGATGTCACGCAGTCGCAGCCGGCGGGATGGGGCGGCCCGTTTCCAGCAGGGCTTCGAGGTGCGCCTTGGCGGCTTGTTGAAAGTGAAGAAGGGCTTCGCCCCGGTCGCGTCCGTGCGCGTGGCAGCCGGGCAGCAGGCTGGATTTGGCGATCCAGATGCCGTCTTCATCCCGTCGAACCTGCACCTTCGTAAGCGGAACGATCATAATGCCGAAACAATAACACGGCCGGCATCCGTCGTAAAGGGGGCGTTTGATGCCTGACGTATTCACCAAGCGGGAGCGGTCGGAAGTGATGTCGCGGATTCGCGGGCGGGGGAACAAGGACACCGAGATTGCGCTGGCGAAGTTGTTGCGGGCAAATCACATCATGGGATGGCGACGCCATCAGAAACTGATCGGACGACCCGATTTCACTTTTCCCAAGCAACGTGTAGTCGTTTTCGTCGACGGGTGTTTCTGGCACGGGTGTCCGATTCATTCCAGCCCGGCCCGGTGGCTGCGGAGGAGTTCGATGGAGAAAACGGAAACGACAGAGACCCTTCGACAAGCTCAGGGTGACAAACGGAGGCGACGGACAGGCCCTTCGACTACGCTCAGGACAGGCAAGGCATTCTGGACCCAAAAACTGGCCGCCAATGTCGCCCGCGACAGATTTGTCACCCGCAAGCTCCGACGGGACGGTTGGCGCGTTGTCCGTCTGTGGGAACACGATCTCGCGAAGTCGCCGGACCGCTGTCTCCGTCGCCTCCGCAAAGCCTTGATACATTAGCTGGTAATGTATCATTCCCATTCCTGGCCAACCTTCGTGTTCTTCGTGCAAACCTTCGACTTCGTGGCCTTCGAGGGCGCTAGCGGGTGGCGGCGACCGCCGGGGTATTGGCCAGGACGTGTTGGACAGGGCGGGGCACTTTGATCGGATAGAACCAGCCTTCGGGGTAGAGATAGTCTTCGCCCGATTCGTCGACGACGCGCTTGAGGCCGTGCTTGGCGGCGCCGGCGTCGGGAACGACGCGGTAAATCTTCCCCCGTTCGAGGGACGCTTCGTAATCCTCGTTGCAGAGGCAGACCGCGTATCGCGACGTACCGTTGTGGTGCTTCATGGCGTTCAGTTTGAATAGCAGGCGGGACAGGCGGGTTCAAGAAGACTTGCAAGGCGATGATGCTTTCCCGCTCCTTCCTGTTGACTTGATTCACCCGGCATCTGCCAGTAGCCTAGGCGTGTGGACCCCATTTACCAGGAACTGGCGGGGCTGCTGGAACGCAAGGAACCGCTGGCGTTCGCGGTGCTGGTCGAGACGAAAGGCTCGACCCCGCAAAAGTGCGGCGCGAAGGCGATCTTCCTGCTCGATGGCCGCGTGATCGGGACGCTCGGCGGCGGTTGTCTCGAAGCCGAGACGCGCCAGAAAGCCATCCGCGCCCTCGAAACCGGCGAGCCGTTCACGTTCAAGGCTGTCCTCGATGACGATTTCGGGTGGGACGACGGGTTGATTTGCGGCGGCTCGGTCCAGACCTTCGTGCAACCGAATCCCCCGAGCGGCAAGGTCTGGGAGGCGTTACTGGCCGAGCCATCGACGCGTCAACGCCGCGTCCTTGCCACGATCACGACCGGCGACCACGCCGGCAAGCGCGCCCTGTTCGCGAGCGACCAACTCATCGTCGCCGATGATTTACCGGCGGACTTGCTTTCCGAACTCTCCGGCAAGTCCACCGCCTTGCTTCAGGAGCCTGAGCCCGAACCTGCGCTCTTCGCTCTTCGCTCTTCGCTCCTCGCGTATTTCGAGCCGATCCTCCCGCGTCCCGTGTTGGTGATCTGCGGAGGCGGACACGTCGGTTGCGCCGTCGGCAAACTCGCCGCGTGGAGCGGGTTCGACGTGGTCGCCATCGACGACCGGGCGTCGTTCGCCAACAAGGAACGGTTTCCCGACGCCGCGAAAATCATCGTCGACGATCCCGCCAAGGTCATGAAGGATTTCCCGTTGGATGCGGACTCGTATGTGTGCATCGTCACGCGCGGACATCGCCACGACGCGGTGATCCTGAAGGAAGTCATCCACAGCAAGGCCGGGTACATCGGTATGATCGGCAGCAAACGCAAAGTGCGCACCGTCATGGAAGGTTTCATCAACGAAGGCGTGGCCACCGCCGAGGATTTCCGCCGCGTCCGCACGCCGATGGGCCTGGCGATCCATTCGTTGACGGTCGAGGAGATCGCGGTCAGCGTCGTCTCCGAGTTGATCGCCGTGCGGCGCGGCGCGCAGAATTACGTGTCGTTGTCTGTGACCAATCAGATTGCCGATAAGCTGACGACCTCCGGTCGTCATCCTGAACGAAGTGAAGGATCTCCTGACGCACCAGGAGATGCTTCGCTGCACTCAGCATGACAGCACTTCAGCGAATGAACGTCGCGATCATCCTGGCAGCGGGCGAATCGCGGCGCATGGGCCAACCCAAGCAGCTTCTCCCGTTTGCCGGCACCACGATGCTCGAATGCGTGATCGACGCCCTTCAGTCGCCGCGCGTGGATGAAATCCGCGTCGTGCTCGGGTACAAGGCCGACGAGATCGCCGCGAAGATTGGTTCGCAAGCAGGGACGCTTGCGCCACTGAAGGTTGTGAGGAATGAGCGCTACCAGCGGGGCATGTTCACGTCGATGCAGGCGGGCCTGCGCGATTTGCCGAAAGGCACGAAGATGGTAATGCTCGCCGTCTGCGACCAGCCGCGATTGAAACGGGAGACGGTCGAGACGCTGATCGAAAAGTTTGAAAACGAGCGCCACAAGATTCTGATTCCGTCGTACAATGGACGGCAGGGACACCCGCCGTTGTTGCGGGCGGAGTACGCGAAGGAAATTCTCGCGATGGACGAATCGATGACCCTCAAACATTTCTACGCGGCGCACGCCGACGACATCGCGCGTCTGGTGGTCGACGACGAGGGCGTGCTGATCGATATCGACGACCGCGAGACGTACGAGCGGGAATTGGACAGGGCGTGATGACCGGCACTTTCGAACTTTTGGCTCAGGATACGAAAACATCCGCTCGTCGGGGGCGGTTGCATACCGCCCACGGGATTGTCGAGACGCCCGTCTTCATGCCCGTCGGCACGCAGGCGACGGTGAAGTGCATGACGCCGGACGAGTTGCACGAACTAAAAGCGCAAATCATTCTCGGCAATACCTACCATCTGTCGATCCGCCCCGGCACCGAACTGATCGCCAAAGCGGGCGGCCTGCACAAGTTCATGGGATGGGACGGACCGATCCTGACCGACAGCGGCGGGTATCAGGTCTTCTCGCTGGCCAGGCTGCGCAAGATTTCCAAGGAAGGGGTCGAGTTCCAGTCGCATGTGGACGGCGCGACATTGTTTCTCGGGCCGCGGGAGTCGATGGCGGCGCAAGTGGCTCTGGGCAGCGATGTTGTGATGGCGTTCGACGAGTGTCCGCATTGGCCCTGTGACCGAGAATACGCTTGCAGTAGCCTGGACCTGACCTTAGAGTGGGCGGCCCGCTGTCGGGAGCAGGAATTATCCGACGGCCAACTGCTCTTTGGAATTGTGCAGGGAAGCGTTTATCCCGATTTGCGGGAACGTAGCGCGCGCGAACTGGCGGCGATGGGATTCGACGGCTACGCCATCGGCGGCGTCAGCGTCGGTGAACCGCCGGCCGAAATGGTGCGGCAGGTCGAGATGGCCGTGCCGTTCCTGCCGCCGGACAGGCCGCGGTATTTGATGGGGGTCGGCACCCCGCCGCAGATTCTGGATATGATCGCGCGGGGGGTGGACATGTTTGATTGCGTGTTGCCGACGCGCGTGGCGCGAAACGGGACGATTTTTACGGCGTCGGGCACGTACGCGATCAAGAACGCCCGGTATCGCGACGACTTCGGGCCGCTGGAAGAGGGATGTGAATGTTACGCGTGCCGCCGGTTCACGCGCGCGTACATTCGCCACCTGTGCCGCACGAACGAGATCCTCGGGTTGCGGCTGATGACGTGGCACAACCTGCACCTGTACCTGGGCACGTTGCGCCGCGCGCGGGAAGCGATCGCGGCGGGAGACATTTGAGGATTTTCGACGGGAATTTACCGCAGCATACACGGAAGGAATCGGAGTCGATGAGACAGTTTGAATTGTTGGCCATGTTCGGATCCCCGTCGGGGACCGAGCAGGATCCGCGCGCGCAGATGTTGCAGATGATCGTCACGTTCGGGATCCTCGGCGTGATGTTTTACTTCCTGCTGATTCGCCCGCAGCAGAAACAGCGCAAGGACCAGGAAAACCTGATCAAGAACGTCAAGACGGGCGACAAAGTGCTGTTGAGCAGCGGCATCTTCGGAATTGTCTCCAACGTCAAAGAGAAATCGCTGATGATCAAGATCGCCGACAACGTCAAAGTGGAAGTGCTGAAAAGCGCCGTCGGGTCGGTCGTCCAGAAGTCCGCGGAGGTGGAACCCTCCGCGCCATCCCCAAAATAATCGCAGACATATGAACAAACAATTTGGTTGGAAATGTACGTTGGTCGCCGCCGTCCTGGTGGCGGCCGTCTGGGCGATCTCCCAATACGGCATCAAACTCGGGCTCGACCTGAAAGGCGGGACATCGTTCCTGCTGAAGATGGACGTCTCGGGGATCGACCCGGCAGGACGAGCCACCGCGGTAGGTCAGGCAATTGAGATCCTGAGCAAACGCATTGACCAGTTGGGGGTGGCCGAGCCGCTTGCTCCAGCGCGTCGGCGAAGACCGGATTCTGGTGCAACTGCCAGGGTTGAAGGAAGCCGACCGCGAGGAAGCCCGCCGCCGAATTGAGAAGACGGCATTTCTGGAGTTCCGGTTGGTGCATCCCGACAACGCGTCGCTGGTTTCGCAGGCGTTGAGCGACCCGCGCTTTACCGTGCCGCCAGGCTATCAGAAAATGACCACGCAAGGAAGAAGAGGGAGGCCGCGAAGATCACCAACACGTTTTTCGTGAAAGTGCGGCCCGAGATGACCGGCAAGTACGTGCGGCGCGCCTACGTCCAGTACGACCAGATGACGGGCGCCCCGCAGGTCGGCATCGAGTTCAATCCCGACGGAGCCAGGATTTTTGAGCGGATTACAACGGCGAACGTGGACCATTTCCTGGCCATCGTGCTCGATGGCGAGTTGTATTCAGCCCCGCGCATCAACGAACCCATCACCGGCGGCCGCTGCCAGATCAGCCGTCAGGGCGGTTTTCCACTGGACGAAGCGCAGCGGCTGGCCAGCGTACTGGAAAATCCGCTCCAGGCGCCCGTCCATGTGATCGAAACACGCAGCGTCGATCCGTCACTGGGCAAGGATTCCATCGCGAGCGGCGTTCGCGCGGCGGTGATTGGGGCGGGGTCGGTGGTCATCTTCATGGCCGTGTACTACCTGATGGCGGGCATGGTCGCCAACACGGCGCTGCTGATGAACATCCTGATCACGGTTGGCGTGCTCGCAATGTTTGGATTTACGCTGACCCTGCCCGGCATCGCGGGCGTCGTGCTGACTATCGGCATGGCGGTGGACACCAACGTGCTGATTTACGAGCGCGTACGCGAGGAACTGGCCGCGAACAAGGGGTTGCGGGCCGCCGTCGCGGCGGCTTACACACGGGCGTTTCGCGTGATTCTCGACGCGCACTTCACGGCCATCATGACGGGGGCCATCCTCATTTGGAAGGGGAGCGGTCCCGTGAAGGGCTTCGGTGTCACGCTCATCATCGGCTTGTTGGCCAACCTGTTCTCCGGCGTGTTCGTCACCCGGCTCGTCTTTGACTGGCTGGTGGCGAAGGGTTGGATGAAATCATTCCAGATGCAGCATGTGTTCCGCCGCCTGCCGCACGTCAATTTCCTCGGGGTGTGGAAGATCGCGTTTGCGCTTTCCTGGGCGCTGATCATCGCCGGGCATGGTGATGTTCTTCCACCGCGGCGGTGGCGACATTGGCACGGGCGAGGTGTACGGAATCGACTTCAAGGGCGGCGATACGGCGACCTTGGGCTTTGCACAGCATGTGGACGCCACGGAGGTCCGCCATACCCTGGATCAAAATGGTTACGGGGAGTCGATCATCCAGTATGAGCACGACATGACCGGCGGCGGCGAAGTGCTGTCGCTACGACTGCCCGAAGGCAAGACGGATGAGGTGGTCAAGCTCTTGCAGGATAAGTATCCGCAGGCGCAATTCAAGACCCTCAGCCACGAGCAAGTCGGGGCCGTTGTCGGCAAGGAACTGCTCCAGCAGGCGTTGTGGGCGGTGGCCTGGTCGCTGATCGCCATCATGATCTACATCGCCCTGCGGTTCGGGGAAATCTCGTACGGCCTGGGCGCGCTGGTCTCGTTGATCCACGACGTGCTGATGACGGTGGGATTGTTCTGCCTCTGGCCGTGGCCGCACCGGACGTTTTCAATGCCGGTGGTGGCGGCGGTGCTGACGTTGATTGGCTATTCGATCAACGACACGATTGTCGTGTTTGACCGGATTCGGGAAAACAGGAAGCTGACCGGTGGCCGCCTCAATTATTTCGACCTGATCAACCGTAGCGTGAACGAGACGCTATCGCGAACGATCCTGACGGCGGGCACGGTGTTCCTGTGCTCGATCGCGTTGTACGGGTTCGGCGGCAGGGTGCTGAATGATTTCGCATTCTGCTTCGTGGTGGGCGTGCTGACGGGCACGTATTCGTCGATCTACATCGCCAGCCCGGTGGTGCTGTGGTTCCATCGCCAGGAAGCCGCCAAGGCAAGCCGGGCCGTCGGGAAGAAGCCGCAACCGGCCAAAGCATGAGGAGATGGCTGATGGTTCATGGCTCATGAACCATTGCCCATAAACCATTCCCATGAAGCGCTGGGTCATCGCGAAACCCGAGCCAGCGCTGGCAAAGGCGTTGGCCGGTGAACTGCACCTCGCGGTGGCGCTCGCCCAGGTCCTCATCAATCGCGGGTATGGCGATGCCGACAAGGCGTCGCAGTTCCTCCAGCCACAACTTCGCCAGCTTGGTGATCCCTTCGCGTTGCCGGACATGGCGGCGGCGGTTGACCGGATTCTGGCGGCAATCGAACGCAACGAGCGCATCACGATCTACGGCGATTACGACGTGGACGGCGTCACGTCGAGCGCGTTGCTGCAGCTCGTCTTGCGGGCGGCAGGCGCGACCGTCGCGAATTTCCTGCCGCATCGCATGGATGAGGGCTACGGCCTGACCCAGGACGGTATTGCGCGATGCGTGAAGGAGCACCAGCCGCAGTTGCTCCTCGCGGTGGATTGCGGAACCAGTTCGGTGCGCGAGATCGCCGACCTCAAGAAACGCAAGGTCGACACCATCGTGCTCGATCACCACGAGCCGGCGGAGGAATTGCCGGATTGCGTCGCGCTGGTGAATCCCAAGCGCGCGGCGTCGGGGGACGCGCCCTACCGGTATCTGGCCAGCGTGGGGCTGGCGTTCAAGCTGGCGCACGCGCTATTGAAACGCGACCGGCAACTCTCCGAGCGGATTGATTTGCGCGAACACCTCGATCTCGTGGCGGTCGGCACCGTGGCCGACGTCGTGCCGTTGATCGAGGAGAACCGCATTTTGGTGAAGGCGGGGCTGGAACGTCTCCCGCACACGCAGAAGATCGGGCTGCGCGCCTTGATGGACGTGGCGGGCGTGCCGGTCGTCGTCAGCCCGTACCACATCGGATTTCGCATCGCGCCGCGCCTGAACGCGGCGGGTCGGCTCGCGGACGCGATGGCTGCGCTGGAATTGTTGCTCACCGACGACGCATCGCGCGCGAAGGAACTCGCGACGAAACTTGACGACCATAATGCCGAACGCCAACGCATCGAGGAACGGATGGTGGACGAGGCGATGGCCATGGCGCGCGCGCAGGAGCAGGACCGGGTGCTCGTGCTGGCCCGGGAAGGCTGGCACGTCGGCGTCATCGGCATCGTGGCGTCGCGGGTCCAGCAGGAATTCTACAAACCCACGGTCGTGATCGGCATCGAGGACAAACTGGGGAAGGGATCATGCCGGAGCGTCACGGGATTCTCGATTGTCGACGCGTTGTCCCGAATGCCTTCGGGATTGCTCGAGCGGTTCGGCGGACACGAGATGGCCGCGGGACTCAGCGTGAAGGCCGCCAACATCGACGCACTGCGGAAGCAGCTCAACGAGTTCGCCGCGAAGGCGTTGAAGGACGACGATTTGCACCGGCTCGTGAAAATCGACGCGGTCGTGGCGCTCGACGATTTGGATGCGGATTTTTTCGAGCAACTGGCGCGATTCGAGCCGTGCGGGACGGAGAATCCGACACCCGTGTTTGCCGTCGAGGGCGTGCAGTTACGCAGCGCGGCGCGGGTGGTGGGCAAGAATCATTTGCGATTCAATGTGACGGATGGTGACACGAGCGCGCAGGCGATCTGGTGGGGCCGGGGCGATTTCGAGTTGCCCAAGGGCAGGTTCGATGTGGCATTCATCCCCGAACTGAACGAATTCCGCGGCGTGGAAAACGTGCAATTGAAGGTCAGGGACGTGCGGGAAGGCACCGCAGCGGATTAACCGTAAACGATCGTTCCGCTCTACGCCGCTTTGGCGATGCGGCCGCTCTTGATGCAGTTGGTGCAGGCTTTGACCTTGCGGCGGACGCCATTCACCACGGCGTGGACGACCTGCAGGTTCGGCTTGAACAAGCGCGGCGTTACGGCGGTTATGTGCTGGCCGATGCCGCCCTTTTTCTTTGCCTGGCCACGGCGCAGGATGTGATTCCCGCGCACGTCGCCCTTGCCACAAATTTCACAACGTCGAGACATGATGATAATTCCCTTTGCTTTTGGAGACGCGAACAATACCCAAAGGAACGCCGCTTCGCAAGGGTAATTTTGACCGCCAGCACCACACAAAGCGGGCAGCGCTCCAAAAACTAGAGCGGTTTCACCGCCAGTGTAGCCGCCGGAAGCCGTCAAATGCCTGGGTTTTTCGACCTTTTGTGGCTACGGAATTATTTAAACCGCTCTAGCCGCGCAGTTTCTGCGAAATCAGCGGCACGAGATCGGCGATTTTGACACGTTCCTGCTTGATCGAGTCACGGACGCGTGGTTTCAGGAAGGCACGGGTGAAATTTCGGCTGACAAGGTCGGCAATTGGGGTTAAATTGGAGTTGTGAGCACGGATACGGCAAGACTGATCGCGGCCTACGAAGCACTCCCTCAGGACAAGAAGCAGGAGTTTGTGAAGGAGTTGTTTCATCGTTTGCCGCCCTTCGATTCCGGCCCGCTTGACGACATGGAAGTCGCGTCCGCTGGTGACCAACTGGCCGCTATGCTGGAACGGGAAGAACGTGATCCTCAAGCGCGGTGAGGTTTGGTTGTTCGACTGCGGGATGGCAGTGGTGTAGCTTTCAAACGACAAAGCGGCGTCAAGCCGCCGCACTCCAAGACTAGTCGCGGAGCTTCTGCGAGATCAATGGCATCAAATCGGCGATTTTGACGCGTTCCTGTTTCATCGTGTCGCGGTCGCGGAGGGTGACGGTATCGGCCAGTTCGGGGCCTTTTTCACCGAGGGTATCGAAGTCGATTGTGACGCACCACGGCGTGCCCTGTTCGTCCTGGTAGCGGTAGCGTTTGCCGATGTTGCCGCGGTCGTCCCATTCGGTGGTAAAATGCGGCTGGAGAAGCTTGAAGACTTCCTTCGCCTTATCGACCAGCGGCGGCTTGTTGCGCAACAGCGGGAACACGGCGACTTTCACGGGGGCGATCCGCGGAGCAAACCGCATGACGACGCGGGTTTCGGTCTGGCCTTTTTCGTCGGTCGTGGTTTCCTCGTCGTACGCGGAACAGAGCAGCGCCAGCGCGATGCGGTCGACACCGGCGGACGGTTCGACCACGTGCGGGATGAATTTCTCCTTCGATTCGTCGTCGAAATATTCCATCGATTTGCCGGAGAATTTCTGGTGCTGGCTGAGATCGAAGTTGCCGCGGGCAGCGATGCCTTCGAGTTCCTGGACGCCAAATGGGAATTCGAACATCACGTCCACGCACGCGCTGGCGTAATGGGCCAATTCTTCCTTCTTGTAATTGTAGACACTGAGCTTCGATTTGGGCAGGCCGATGGACTCGTACCATTCCAGGCGTTGCTCGACCCAGTACTTGTGCCAGTCGGCATCCGTATTCGGCTTGATAAAGAACTCGAGTTCCATCTGCTCGAACTCGCGGCTGCGGAACGTGAAATTGCGCGGATTGATCTCGTTGCGGAACGCCTTGCCGATCTGCGCGATGCCGAACGGCACCTTCTGGCGCGACACGCTGAGGACGTTGTTGAACTGCGCGAAAATGACCTGCGCGGTCTCGGGGCGCAGATAGGCGACGCTGGCGCCGTCCTCGACCGGGCCGACGAACGTCTTGAACATCAGATTGAACTGGCGCGCCTCGGTGAACTCGTGCGGGCCGCCTTCGGGACATTTGGTTTCCGGCAACTGATCGGCGCGCCACCGGCCCTTGCATTTCTTGCAGTCCACCATCGGATCGGTAAACGCGGTGGTATGGCCGCTCGCTTCCCAAACGCGGGGATGGGTGATGATCGTGCCGTCGATGCCGACCACGTCGGTGCGGCTGCGGACGACGTCGTTCCACCATGCGTCCTTGATGTTGCGCTTGAGTTCGGCGCCGGCGGGGCCGTAATCCCAGAAACCGTTGATGCCGCCATAGATCTCGCTGGATTGAAAGACGAACCCGCGCCGCTTGCACAGGGCGACGATCTTTTCCATCAAGGGCGGCGATGCTGATTTTTTCTCGGTCATAGCGTGAGCCACGTTGTGGCAACGCCACCGACGTGACAAGGGCGGACACTATCGCCAAAGCCGGGTGCCAAGTCAAGGCGCGGGCAAGGCCTCGGTGGCACGGTTATTGCATTTTGGGAGGGCCGGCCTTCTGAGTTGGATGGCACGGATGCACATTTGGTGGGCGCCAGGATGCGAGGAATCAGATCGAAGTTCGGCCAACGGGAAAGAGTGCGAGGAGCGTATCGCCTTCTTAGAGAAGCCCTTCACCCCGAGGTTTTGGCACAGAGAGTGCATGAAGTGTCGGCTGACCAGAAGTCAGGGCCTATTGGCAGCACCGGGACCGAGTCATGATGAACATGCCGCACTTCAGTTTCCTCGATGAATCCGTTCTTTCTTTCCCACCCGAATGGATCCGGTCGGCGCTGGTGTTAGCATTGATCACCGTCTGGATGGTCATCGTGCTGTTTGCCTACATGAACTACGCGACCCGACGCGCTCATCTCAGCCTGTGGACGGTTGCGTGGATGTTTTACTCGGTATACCTGGCGGCGTCGATCGGGTTGGAGGAATCCCCGCACACGCCATTCCTCCTGATGGCGTCCCGGGCGTGCATCGGCATCAGCGCGCTGTTCATGTTTTGGGGCAGCTTTCAACTTTCGGGAGTGAAGCGCAACCAGCACGAACTCGCGCTGGCGACGGCGCTGATTATCATCTGGAGCTATTTCTCGGCGTATCGTATTTCCGACGGGCTGTGGCTGACACTACCGGTGTTCCTGTTGTTGGCCGCCGCGGGCGTGTACACGGGCATCCTGTACATTCGCGCGCGCCGGCGGTCCCGGGGCAGCATCATCTTGGGCGTCGGCTTCCTTCTGTGGGGCGTCCACTTGATCGGATTCCCGCTGGCCAGCGGCTCGCAAGCGCTGATGGCCGGCGCGTACCTGACCTCGGCGATGCTGGCGTTGCTGATCGTGGTGGGCATGGTGGTCGAAGACAACGTTCAACTGTCCGAGCACGACTACCGCGCGTTGTTTGATTCTTCCGGTGACGCGATCTTTCTGCTCGATCCCCGCACACTGGGCGTGTTGCAGGCCAACCAGGCCGCGTTCCGGTTGAGTGGCCGGGACGCCGGCGAATTGATCGGCCGGCCATTTATCGAGCTGTGTCCCGGACTGGTGCCGGCGCTCGCGCGGGTGGACGGGGCGGCGGCAGAGGCGGCGGTGAACGAAGCTGGCCGGGAGCTTCAGTTCCTGCGCCCCAACGGCGGTGAATTCCTGTGTGAAGGGAACGCGAGTTTGGTCCATTGTCCCAAAGGACCCGTCCTCCTGCTCTGTGTGCACGACATCACCGCGCGTAAACAGACGGAGCAATCGCTCCGCGAGAGCACGCGTCAACTCGGCAGCACGGTGGCCGAGCTGCGCGAAACGCAAAAGCAGATTGTGCAACAGGAACGGTTGCGGGCCCTGGCGCAGATGGCGAGCGGCGTCGCGCACGATTTCAACAACGTGTCTGGCAAAAATCTTGGGGTTTAACGAGTTATTGCTGGCGTGGCCGGAGAACCTCAACGACAAGGACAAGGTCAAGAAATACCTCCAGATGACGAATGCCGCCGCGCAAGAGGCCGTGGACATCGTCAATCGTCTGCGCGAATTCTATCGCCATCGGAAGGAATCGGATGTCTATCAGGCCGTCGACGTCAATGAGACCGTCACCCAGGCCATCGTGTTGACCCAGCCGAAATGGAAGGACCAAATGATGGCCAGCGGCGCGACGGTGGTGGTGGAAACCGACTTGAAGGAGGTGCCGCCGGTCCGCGGGCAGCGAGTCCGATCTGCGCGAATCGTTGATCAACCTGCTGTTCAACGCCGTCGACGCGATGCCACAGGGCGGCACGATCACGGTGGCGACCGGTACCGAGAACAATTCGGTGGTCATTCAGGTGCGGGACACGGGCCGGGGGATGACCGAGGAAGTCCGTCAGCGCTGTTTCGAGCCGTTCTTCACCACGAAGGGAGAACGGGGTACGGGTCTTGGCCTGGCGATCGTTTACGGAATCGTGCAGCGTCATGGAGGCTCGATTGATGCGCAGAGCGAGCCCGGCAAGGGAACGGTCGTCGTCATTCGCCTTCCCATACCGCAGTCGGACGACGGGGAACTGGTGGCCAGCAGTGCGGCGCCGACGCGTCCGTTGCGCGTGCTGCTGGCGGAGGACGAACCGCAAGTCCGCGACATCGAGGCGGAATATCTGCGCGGTGACGGCCACTTTGTCGAGACAGCGGCGAATGGTCAGGAAGCCATGGAGCGGTTTGTCCAATGGGGTTACGACGTCGTGGTGGCGGACCGGGCGATGCCGGAAATGAATGGCGACAAGTTGGCGGCGGCCATCAAACAGATATCCCCCAAGACGCCCGTGATCATGGTAACGGGTTTTGCCGACATGCCCGGTGGAGGAAACCGATGCGTCACACCAGCCGGACGTGGTTTTGCGCAAACCCATCACCCAAATGACCTTGCGACAGGCCATCGCTCGGGTTCTGGTGCCAGCGCCTCCGCCCGCCAAGCCTGGCCCGACCCTGGTCCACTTCGGATAGCTGGAACGCAAGCTGCTCTTTGGGAGTGCCAAAGGATGGATATTTACATGAGCAAGATAAAAGTTTTGATTGTGGATGACGATATCGCCGCGAGTCGGCTTCTCGCCGTGGGTTTGGAGAAGACGGGCGCATTTCAGGTCATTGTCGGAGAATGTGGCGACCCGCGCCGCCTCGACGGCGCGTGAATTCAGGCCCGGCGTGATTTTGCTCGATGTATGCATGCCCGGCGCGGATGGCGGCGATGTCGCATTTCGCATTCACAGCGATGCAATCGTTACGATCGACACCGATCATTTTCCTGACGTCCCTGGTTTCCGGACAGGAAGCCACGACGTCAATCGCTGATGCGCGGGGGCTACGAGTTTCTTCCGAAGCCCGTGAGTCTGGCGAAGGTGATGGAGTGCATCAATCGGCATCTGGCGCGAGTCGGTGAGCCTGCCGCGAACGCATCGGTGGCGTGACGCCCAACGGGCGGCGGAGCCGGGATTTCGACGGCGAGAATGTTCAGGATTGTACAGGGACGCGGCCCGGTGGTTTGCCTGAAACCGGGCTTTTTGCATCTTCGAGCGAGAGCGGAGGCAGGCACCCCCCGCGTGGCGCGATTTTGCGACAAAGCCCGGGTTTCGAGCGCGGATGGCATCCCCGCTGCTTGATTAACGACCACATGGGTTGCCATTGGAACCGCGCGGGCGTCAGTGAGGTTGGAGCGGAGGACACGCGTGGGGCCAGGGAGAATCCAGCGGAAGGAAATTGCAACGATGGGTTTGATCGCCGACAGGTCGATTCGCGGGAAGCTGATGTGGATCAGCATGCTCACCAGCACGGTGGCCGTGATCCTGGCGTGCTTTGCCTTTGGTCTGTACGAGATGATCAACTACCGCCACCAAATGAGCCGCGACCTGTCGGTGCTCACGGAAGTGATCGAGGAAGAACAGGCCGCCGGGCGCGACCTTTCCGATCCCGAGGTGGTCAAGGAAGTGAACTCGTGGGCGAGCAAGCAGCATTCCATCGCCCTGGCGTGCGTGTACAGCAAGGATGGCAAGCTGGTGATCAAGTACGCCCGCGACGATGTCAAGCCCCAGCGTGAAGTGCCCGAGTTGTTGGGAGACGACATTGACCGCATCGAAGGCGGTCACCTGGTGGTGTATCAGCCGATTCTTCTGCAAGGAAAGAAGGCGGGCACCGTATTCATCCGCGCCGATTTTCGCTGGCTCACGGACCGTTTCGTGGAAGAGCTGCGAATCGTGGCGATCATTTTGCTGCTCTCGTGGCTGGTGTCGCTGCTGCTCTCCTCCCGCTTGCAGGAGTTCATCTCGGGGCCGATCCTGGATCTCGTCCGCTCGGCGCGAACCGTTTCGGAAACCCGCGATTACTCGGTGCGCGCCGTCAAGTCCTCCACCGACGAAATCGGTTTGTTGGCCGAAGAGTTCAACGAGATGCTCCAGCAAATCCAGCAGCAGGACGAAGCGTTGCGGGCCGCGAAAGAAAAGGCGGAGTCCGCCACCCGCGCCAAGAGCGAGTTCCTGGCGAACATGAGCCACGAGATTCGCACGCCGATGAACGGAATCATCGGGATGGCCGACCTGGCGCTGGACACCCAGTTGTCACCGGACCAGCGGGAATACCTGCACGACCGTCAAGCTCTCCGCGGAGACGCTGCTCCAGTTGATCAACGATATCCTGGACTTCTCCAAGATCGAGGCCGGAAAGCTCGAACTCGATCCCATTGACTTCCGTCTGCGCGACAACATCGGGGACACGCTCAAGACCCTGGCGATTCGCGCCCACCAGAAGGGCCTCGAGCTGGCGGCGCACGTCCTCCCGGAGGTGCCGGACGAACTGGTCGGCGACCCGGTCCGCCTGCGTCAAATCATCGTCAATCTCATCGGCAACGCGATCAAATTCACCGAACGGGGTGAAGTGGTCGTCCAGGTCGCCGTGGATGGACAGGAAGGGGACGATCTCTGCCTGCATTTTGCCGTCAGCGATACGGGCATCGGCATTCCCGCGGACAAGCAGGGTGTGATCTTCGAAGCGTTCGCGCAAGCCGACGGTTCGACCACGCGCAAGTACGGCGGCACGGGCCTGGGGCTGGCCATCTCCTCGCAATTGGTCAAGATGATGGGCGGCCGGATCTGGGTGGAAAGCGAAGTGGGCAAGGGCAGCACGTTTCATTTCACGGCCCTGATGCGCCCCTCGAAGGAGCTTCCGCCGACGTTGACCTCACAACGGGCCGATCTGGAAGGTCTCCCGGTGTTGGTGGTTGACGACAATGCGACCAATCGCCGCATTCTGGAAGAGATCCTGCGCAACTGGCACGCGAAGCCGGTGATCGCCAGCGACGCGGCCACCGCATTCGCGGGAATCAAGAAGGCCCAGGCTCGTGGAGAACCATTCCGGGTGGTCCTGTTGGATTGCCTGATGCCCGAGACGGACGGGTTCGGTCTGGCCGAACAGATTCGCCAGGACCCGGACCTGGCCCCGACGAAGTTGATCATGTTGTCCTCGGCGGGCCGGGCCAGCGTCGCTTCGCGATGCCGGGAAATGGGACTGGCGGGTTACCTGACCAAGCCGGTCAAGCAGTCGGAACTCTTTGAGGCCATCACGGCGGCGCTGGGAAACCGGAGCGAAGCCGATTGCGCCACCAGCGGCAGCCGACGCCATCCACGGGCGGGCGCGTCTCGCAAATTGCGCGTGCTGCTGGCGGAGGACAACGCGGTCAACCAGCGGTTGGTCGTCAAGTTGATGGAAAAACACGGACACTCACTGGTGGCCGTCAACAACGGCGTGGAAGCCCTCGACGCGCTGGAGCGGGGAACGTTTGACGTGGTCCTCATGGACGTGCAGATGCCGGAGATGGGCGGGTTCGAGGCCACGGCCCGCATTCGCGAGCGCGAGAAGTCCACCGGCCAACACGTTCCGGTGATTGCGATGACTGCCCATGCGTTGAAGGGGGACCGCGAGCGATGCCTGGAAGCCGGGATGGACGCTTACGTGTCGAAACCCATCCAGGCCGCGTCGTTGTTTGAGACGATCGACAGCGCTGGTGCCCAATCCGTCGCTGGTGGCCGGCGTGCCGGAGAAACTTCCCGAGGATGAAGCGGCGCCCGCGGCGAGCGCCAAGGTCTTCGATCACGAGTCGGCCCTGGCCATGCTCGATGGCGACACGGAACTTTTCAGCGAACTGGTGGGATTGTTCACGACCGAGTCGGTCGAGTTGCTCAACCAGATTCACGAGTCCATTGCCCGGCGTGATGCGAAACTTTTGGAACGGTCGGCGCACTCGTTGAAAGGGTCCGCCGCCGCTTTTAGCGCCGAGTCCGCGCGCGCCGTGGCCCAACGATTGGAGGGCATGGGAGCCCGCGGCGAGTTCAGCGGGGCCGACGTCGTCGCCGCCGAATTGCGGGAGGAAGTCACGCGACTGACCGAGGCGCTTTCGGAGTATCGGAAGGAGGGTGCGGCGTGCGAATCCTGATTGCCGAAGACGACGTGGTGTCGCGCCGTCTGCTGGAAACCACCCTCACCAAATGGGGTTACGAGGTCATCAGCACCACGGACGGGATACAGGCCCTGGACGCGCTAAGCCAGCCCGACGCGCCGTCGTTGGCGATCCTGGACTGGATGATGCCGGGTTTGGATGGCGCGGAAGTGTGCCGTCGGGCTCGGAGCTTGGGAACCGACCGGCTGCTGTACATCATTTTGCTTACGGCCAAGGGCCGCAAGGAAGACATTGTCCAGGGCCTTACGGCGGGAGCGGATGATTATATTATCAAGCCGTTCGATCGCTCGGAATTGAAGGCGCGGATCAACGTCGGCGAACGCATTCTCCGTCTGCAAGCGGAACTGGCGTCCCGCGTCAAAGAGTTGGAACTCGCGCTGGCCAACGTCAAACTGTTGCAGGGATTGTTGCCCATCTGTTGCTACTGCAAGAAAATCCGCAACGACCAGAACTACTGGCAGCAGGTGGACACCTACATTGCCGACCACTCGGAGGCGCAGTTCACCCACGGTATCTGTCCGGAATGCCGCGAAAAAATCGTGAAGCCGGAGCTGGAGCGGCTGAAAGTCGACGAGCCTGCTACTGGCAGGTAGCGGGTCTCAGTGCCGGTTTCGGAGGAAGCTGGCGATCAATTCTTCTGGCGAGCACGTCGCCGTGCCGACCTTGCCGACCACCACACCCGCGGCGTGATTCGAGATTTCCGCGGCATCCACGGCATCGGCCTTCGCCGCCAGCGCCAGCACTAGGGTGGCAATGACCGTATCGCCGGCGCCGGACACATCGAAGACTTCCTGCGCCACAGTCGGAATGTGGTGCGGTTTCTTGTCGGGCCGAAACAGGCACATGCCATATTCGCCCAGCGTGACCAGCAGGTTGCGGGGTTTCCATGTCCGCAACAACGTTTGTCCCACGCGCAGGAGGGCTTCATCGCGCAGGACGTCGTCCGCCGGTTCGACTCGGTGGCAGTCCGGCCGCCGCAAACGCCTCGGACCGATTGGGCGTGACCGCCGTCAAGCCGGAGTAGCGGAAGTCGGTTGCGGGAATTCGGGTCCGCCGCGGTGATCTTGCGCGCCTGGCGCGCCAACCGTTGCATGGCATTGAGCAGCCGCTGGGACAGGAGGCCCTTGGCATAGTCCTCGAAGATCACGGCGGAAACATTTTCCAGACGCGACTCGAAATGTTCCAACACCTTGCGCTCGATGGGCGGAGGCAGGTCCCCGCATTTTTCCCGGTCGAACCGCACCACCTGCTGGCCGTGAGCGACAATGCGGGTCTTGAGGGTCGTGGGACGGTTTGGGTCAACGATCAATCCATCCGTGTTCACGCCCTGTTGATCGAGCAAATCCCGCAAATTCTCGCCGGTGTCGTCATCCCCCAACACGCCGAGGATGGAGACCGACGAACCCAAAGCGCGAAGGTTGCGGGCGACATTGGCGGCGCCGCCGGGAAACAGCGATTCGCGGTTGATTTCGACCACGGGCACGGGCGCCTCGGGCGAGATCCGCGACACCTTCCCCCAGAGAAAGCGATCGAGCATGACATCGCCGACGACGAGGATGCGTTGTCGCGGGAAATCGGCAAGGATATGACGGAGGCGCTTGGCGTTCATTTGGATGTGAGTTGTTCCACGGTGGCCGCGGCCCAGAGCGGCACGAGCAATTCGTGGTGGCCGATGATGTAGTACCCGTGGCCACCCTTGTGCGTGGGGCGGCGGACGACATTCTCCACGGGAGCGATACTGGCGGATCATATCGAACGTCACGGTGGTGAAATTCTCCACTTTGTGGCCGAGGTTGCGGGCGATGGTGAGCGCTTTCAGGAACAATTCCGGCATGATGACCGCCGAGCCGATGTTGAACACGACGCCGCCTTCGAGTTGCGCGACCACGGACGCGAACTTCTGGAAATCGAGATAGGTGGCCTCGCCCAGCACGCCGCCATCGGTGGTGGGGTGCTGATGGATGATGTCGGTGCCGATGGCGATATGGACAGTGACCGGAATCTTGCCGACAACGCCCTGGTGCAGGATGCTCAACTCGCGGTTGCGGAACTGGCCGGTGACGATGGCTTCCCCGAGCGCGCGGCCGGCGCCGACGCCCTGTTTCACGCCCTCGGCCAGCGCCTGGTTCATGAGGCGGCCGGTCTCATCGATCATGCCGAAACTGCCGTCGTCGAGCCCGCGCTGGACGTCTTCGCTGGTCTCGCCGATGTAGGCCAACTCGAAATCGTGGATCGCGCCCGCGCCGTTGAACGCGACCGCGGAGATGACGCCGCGCTTCATGAGATCGAGGAAAATCGGGTTCAGGCCGCACTTGATGGTGTGCGCGCCCATCATCACCACGACCGGCCGGTGATTGCGGACCGCGGAAACGGTGGCGTCCACGACCGCGCGGAAATCGTTGCCGGTGAGGATGCGCGGGAGCGACTCGAAGAACTGGGCGAAGCTGCCGCCGGGCTTCCAGGCGCTCGCCAGCTCGTCGAGATGCACTTTGTTGGGCCGCTCGCGAATCGGGTACGTGCGCACGCGGTCGAAATCAAGCGGGGGAAACTCCATATCAGGGGGCGGGCTCGGGGGAGCCGGCGTTCGAGGCCATCGGTGTCGGGAGATTGGATGCGCCGCCATTCTTGCTGGCGGTGACGGGACGGGCGTGGCCGGTGACGACGCTGTAGAGGACCAGTTTCGCGCTGCCGAATTTCAGGTCGGAATTGACGAGCAGGGGCAGGTGGCGCGCGTCGTCACTGATCCAGAACCACATGCGTCCCTTGTTGGCGGAGACGACGCTGAGGGTCGGGTTGGGCTCGACGCGCAAAGCCTGGACGTCACCAAACGGCTTCACCCAAATCAATTTGCGCTGGTCGGGGCGGATGGTGACGTTGTACGTCGTGGTATCGGCGCTGATGGCGAACATCTGGTCGGAATCCAGCAGGAGTTTCTTCGTGCGCACGACGTAGAGCGACGAGACGACGTCTTGCACCGGTTGGTCGAGCAGGACACGGTGTTGCTTGCCGTTGATGTGGTTGGTAACGACGGTTTCCTTGCTCGGCGTAATCGTAGTGCGACTCGGTGTTGCGATGGCGTTTGCCTTCGCTGCGGTCTTCGCGATAGCGGCGCGTGAACAGGCCGTCGCAATCCAGCCAGCTTTCGGCGGTGCTATCGATCGGGAACAGCGCGTCGATCAACCCGCTGGTTTTGGCCTTGGCGACCAGATGATAGCAGTCATGTCCGTCCACCGGCTCGATTCCGGCCACCTCGAGGGTCGCGCGTCCGACGACGAAGGGCCCCCAAAACACTTGGTAGGTGAGCTTCTCGCCTACGGCGAACGGAAGCGGAATGGAATCAGCATCATTGGCCAAGGCCACGCCAGCCAACGCCACAAGAGAGACAAAAATTGCCGTCAGTTCTTTCACAACGCCACGATGGGCGGAGTATAGGAACGTATTTCGCATGTTTCAACGAAAAAGGCCGAGCGACGACGTTGGCTCTTGGACACGAAAGAGGCCAGCCGCACTCAAAAGTTTGTTGCGCGAAGAGGCGGACGAACGACCGCCTCGCTCCGCTCGGGGCAAGACTTGCGCTTTTTCGCGTCCTCGTTACACTGCGGAGCCATGCGAAGAACGCGACAGTTGGCGTGGATGATCGCGCTCGTCGTGGCGCTTGGCTACGGGCTGGCGCGCGCCCAGTCATCAACCAACGATGTCACGGTGACCGTGAAAGACGCGGACGCTTGCGTTCTGCGGCTGCACGCGATTCACGATGAAGCGGTCAAATTGGAGGAAGCTGCGCCGACCGGATCAGGTTGCCCTGGTTGATTGCATTCACTCGCGGGTGCTGAAGATCACGGGGTTGCTCGAATTGACTCTCGACGCGCGGCAGGACTTTCATACGGCGGCCAGGTCGCACGCGGCAGAAGCCGCGGAAAATTACGCCAGCGATGTGAAGCTGTGCTGCGCGCGCGCGGAGAAGTTGCTGCTGGAGGCGGAGGGCTGCGCGACCAGCATCACTCTCAAGACAATGCCGACCAACGACGCGCCCGCCGGAGTCACGAACAGCAGCGTCGATATCCAGATCACGCCGCGACCGGCAGGGCTTCCGCCGGTTCGACGCGCCGTGGTGCGGACGCGGGACACCTGCCTGCATCACGAGCAGTTCGCGGCGATGTTGGGACGGGCGATGGATTTGAAGATGACGGACAAGGCGACAGCGGATGATTTCATGAAGCGGCTGTCGAAACTCGCCATCGAACCGCTTCGTGGCTGGCAACCGGGCCAGTGCGTGACCGTGGACGACGTGTATGTGGCGTGTGCGCGGGCGATGGACTTGAAAGTGAAAGACCCGCAGGACCCGTTGAGCTACGGCCAGGCGTTGCGCGATGAAGGGCTGGGCGTGGACACGTTGTTGCCCGAACGCGATCCGCAGCTTGATCCGCCCTACGTGCTGGACTCCGAAGTGCGCGCGTTGTTCACCACCGGCTACGCCGCGCCGCTGCCGAGTTCGCGCCGCATCGCGCCGGACTAGACGGAGTAGAGATAGCAGGCGAAACGTCCTTCCGATTGCCGGTTGTAGGGCAGCCGCTCCGGCTGCCGTCGTTGGGTGACCAGGAACAGCCGCAAGCAGAGCACTTGCCCCACAATTCGTGACGCGTTAGTCTGCCACCCATGGCGCATCCGCCCCGAGTTCCAGTTTGGCTGCCAGAGGAGCGCACAGTCGTCTACTTTGTTACCCTTTGCGTGAGGGATCGCAAGCGGGTATTGGCTAACCGCGCGGCATTGCAGGCTTTGGAGCAGGCGGTTGCCAAGCTCACAAACTGGTGCGTGTACGCGGCGATTCTAATGCCGGATCATTTGCATTTGATAGCGGCTCCCCGTGAACGCAATTTGCCGGTGGGCAATCTCTCGGCGGCGATCAAGCGTTGGATGCGACAAGAGATGCGTGCCAATTGTAGGGCAGGCGCTCCGCCTGCCGAATCATGGCAATGGCAGGCTGGATCTTTTGACCGCCTGTTGAGATCGGATGAATCCTCGCAGTCGAAATGGGAATACATGCGGGAAAACCCCGTGCGAGCGGGATTGGCGAAGGATTGGAGTGACTGGCCGTATAGCATTGGATTTCGCTCACCTCCGAGATTATAGGCAACCACTCCATTTGCCGACGTCGGGTGGCTGCCGAAACGACGGCAAGCGGAGCGCTTGCCCTACAACTGCCCAAGTTAAAGGTAGAAAATCCGTTTCAAACCCCGGGCGCACGGGTACCGGCACCTAAAATTTCGTCGCGCGACATTTCATCGCCGGAGGTTCCCATCTCTTGTTCCTCCGATTTGGTGTCAGCTAGGATTGATTCTGAAATCAATCACTTCCTTGTTCCATCCCTTCGCGCAGAGGATGGTTTCGGTGGGGGTGGTGCGGGCGACGATTTGGCCGTGGCGGATGACGAGGAGGCGCGGGGCGATGCGGCGGAGGGCGTCGAATTCGGTTTCGGCATCGAGGAGGACGAGGTCGGCGGGATGGCCGACGGCGATGCCGTACGTCTTGTCGGTGGCGCCGAAGGTTTTAGCTGGATTGGCGGTGATCATGTCCCAGACCTGCGGGATTTCGCTGGCGCCGCTCATCTGTCCGTAGTGAATCCAGACGAAGGCGACCTGCACGGGGTCGCCGACGCCGAGCGGGTACCACGGGTCCATGATCGAGTCGTGGCCGATACCGACGTTGACGCCGGCGGCGAGGAGTTCTTTGACGCGGGTGTGGCCGCGGCGTTTCGGGTACGTGTCGAACCGGCCCTGCAGCACGGAATTATCACATGGGTTGGTGACCATGTGCAGGCCGGCGCGTTTGATGAGGCGGATGAGTTTGAAGGCGTAGGCGTTGTCCACGCTGTGCATCGAGGTCGTGTGGCTGGCGGTGACGCGTCCGCTCAGGCCGCGCTTGATCGTCTCGGCGGCGAGGACTTCGGTGAAACGCGAGTTGGGGTCATCGGTCTCGTCGATGTGCAGGTCGAGTTTTGCCTGGAATTGCTGGGCGAGGTCGCAGGCGAATTTCACATCGGCCACGCCGTCGTCGCGGGTCATTTCATAGTGGGGAATGCCGCCAACGATGTCGCAGCCGAGTTCCATGGCTTGTTCCATCAGACGTTCGCCGTTGGGGAACGCGTAGATGCCGTCCTGCGGGAAGGCGACGAGCTGGAGATCGACAAGCCCGGCGAAGTCCTTCTTCACTTCGAGCAGCGCTTTCACGGCGGTGAGTTCGGGATCGCAGACATCGACGTGACTGCGGATGCGGGTGACGCCGTGGGCGAGTTCCCATTTCACGGCGAGCGTGGCGCGGCGCTTGACATCGTCGAAGGTGAGCGACTTCTTGCGTTCCGACCAAATCTCGATGCCTTCGATGAGCGTGCCGGTTTGATTGAACCGCGGCTGGCCGACAGTCAGGACGGCGTCGAGGTGGACATGGATGTCCGTGAAGGGCGGGGAAACGAGTTTACCGGCGCAATCGATCACTTGACGCGGGCGCGAGGTGATCTTGGGAGCGATTGCCGCCCTGACCCCTCGGCTTCTCGAGGACTCGATTTTGGCGATGAGGCCGTTGTTGACGGCGATATCGACGGTGTGGTCGTGACCGCGTACGCGAGCGTTGCGAAGAATCAGGTCCATGGCGTTTTCGTTCGCGGCATTGTAACGGGCGGAAGAGGAAGCGGAAGGATATTTTGCGGAGTCCGGCGCGTGAAATAGACAATTGACCGTCTCGCTTCGACCTGAGAACCTCGCGGGGAATGAATCACTGGAATTGGCGCGGCTCACACGCGACGCAACTCCTGTTATTGGTGATGGCTTTGCCATGGGCTCTGCCCGTCTTCGCTGGACAGACGGAAGGCCGGTGGTGGCCGGTGCAAGCGCTGCCCAAGACTTTGGTTCGGACGACGAATCAGCAAGAGTTCCCCGAACCCCGCGCGGCGCTGCAGATGATGGTGCAATCCGTTGCGGGTTTGGCCGCCCAGGCGGTGAACGAGGGCCGGGGCGATGAGATGGTGTGGGTCAACAACGGAGACGGCGACCTTGAGAAATGGTATGCACGCCTGCTCGCCCGGCACCCCGATCTGGCAACGTCAGGCGCATTCGAACCTTGGGATTTGGTGGATCGCTACGCGAAGCAAGGCATCATCAAGGGCTACATCCTCTACCGCCGCGACAAATCGAAGGGCGAGACGAATACATACCGGTCCGACATAGACTGCTCGGTCAACGTCGCCACCAGTTTGGCCGGGTTGCTCGGCGGCATTATCGTGGACGAGGGGTTGGAACACGACGCGAAGGCGCACGGTCTGAAACTCCTGGTGGATGTACGCGACAAAACGCAGCGATGGTGTTTCCAGACCTACAAGGACCAGTTCAACCGCCGGATGCTTTGCTTTCAAGATCCGCGAATACCCCACGTCCGCGACCTGGCGATCGCGCAGGAGGTGTTCACGGCCTATGGCAGTGACGAGCCGACTCCGCTGGCGATGGCGTGGCTGGAACCGCTCTCGCCCATTCTCGGCTGGAACTGCGGTGATGAGTTCGCAAATACCGACCTGTCCACCGGTTATGGCGACATCCAGACCGCCAGCGACTGGAGCCTGAATTTGCCCGTGTTGATGGCTGGGACCGAGAAGCTCGATCTTCCCAAAATGAAGAGTTTTGACCCGAGGACGATTGATTGGAAGGATTCGCGCAGCGCCGTCGCTTTCATTGACACTGACGGCGACAACGTGCAGTGGCTTGAGGGGAACTTTTTCGGCAACAACAGTTATTGGGGCAACTCCGAACGCGGGAAGATCCCCTTTGGCTGGTCCTGCTGTTTCGCTCATCTGGCGCAGGTGTGTCCACAGGCAATCGAGTACGCGCTGGCCACCCGGACGACCAACGACTGGTTCATCGAATGGGGCGGAGGATATTACTATCCGGATCGCTTTGGCCTCCAACGCACGAACCGGTGGGAATTGCTGGCTCAACAGGCCCGGCGCACCTGGGAGTTGATGAAAAAAACCAACACCCGGATCGTCGGCTTCAACTTTACACAATGCGATTCCTCTGATGCCCGCAAGGCATGCGAGATTTTCACCGGTCAGACCGACGGGCTGCTGGCGATACTGGCGTTCCAGTATTATCCGTACGAAGGCGGAGCGGGCAAAACGTTTTGGGTGAGGGACCGAAATGGGGTCGAAGTGCCGGTGATCACCGCGCG
This sequence comes from uncultured Verrucomicrobiae bacterium, assembly GCA_963712025.1. GTDB lineage: Bacteria > Verrucomicrobiota > Verrucomicrobiia > Palsa-1439 > Palsa-1439 > Palsa-1439. The sequence continues at coordinate 193,741 of CAVQGJ010000010.1, forward strand.
CTACTCGATCTGGGAGCATGCGAACAACCGTGAACGCGCGGGCACACCGGCCAAGATCGCTCGCGAAATTCGGGAGACGGTGGAGAAGACGGGACCCGGGCAACTGCCGCGCTATGATTGGGTGATTGATCATGTCTGGTCCTATTTCAAACACGCGCCCGGGGTTGATGAAAACGCTGAAGACATGCTGCAAGAGAATGCGGCGGTGAAAGGCGGCGTCCGGGGCTATTCCCCGGTCACGTGGTGCGCGGAGCGCTTGCCGACAAGCGTCCGGGTCGTCAGCCCTGAAGAATTGGTCTGGCGCATCCGCATGAAACACGATCCATCGCAGACCGAAAAGTTGATCAGCCAATTCGAGTAGTGCTGCATCATGCCAAAACGGCCTGGTTTTGTCCGCCGCCGGGCATTGTAACCGGCGAATTGGCAAGCGGAAGCCTGTTTTAAAAAGCGTTGACGGTGGCGGGGGATGGTGTTATCACCGAGGCGTAATGCAAGGAGGAAGGCGTTGATATTATGAAGAGTTTCCCAAGGATTTTCCTGTCTGCAACCCTCGCGGGAGCAGCAGCTTTGGTTTTCAGCGGATGCGCCACGACACAGAAGCGCATGACACCCGTCAACGAACAGCAAAAGAGCGAGTTTCTCAAGGGGATGGACGTGGTGGAGAAACCCGAACTGGAGCCGGAGTGGGCGGATTTCGTGAAGGACCATTACCCGAACTGGCGGCGCCACTACTGGGTGGATCGCGGCCAGTGGGGTAATCGCGGCTACATCGTCGGGCGACCCGCGGCGGAGGCCGAGCCGGTCGTCGAGCAGATTACGCCGTTGCCGCCGGCCGAGCCTGCGGCGCCGACCATCGTCGAGAACGTGCCGCCGAAGGTCGAGGTGCCGGAGAAGCCGACGAAGTACGTGGTGCGCAAGGGCGATTCGCTATGGAAGATTGCCGGCAAGGTTTATGGCAATCCGTTGAAGTGGCCGCGGATCTATCGGGCCAACAAGGATAAAATCAAGAACCCCAACAAGATATACGTGAATCAGGTCCTGACCGTTCCCGAGAACTAGGACGCTACGCGGGGTGTTTTGATTGCGAAGTGCGGGCACATGCGGTATGTTTTGCACGCTTGAGGGAATGACGTTCTAGCGACACATGGCAAGCGAAACTCTGCACTTCGACAACGCGCGGCAAGCGCAGTCCCTATACGCCAGCGAGCCCAAGAACCTCCGCCTTGTGGAGGACCTGCTCAATCTAAAGGTCACGGCCCGCGACGGTTGGATCAACATCGAAGGGGCCACCGAAGACATCGCGCGGGCGAAGAACTTGTTTACCGAACTGCACCTGGCGGTGGCCCACGGCACGGTGATTCGTCGGCAGGAATTCAGCCGGGCGGTCAGCGCGATTTCCCGCGGTGAGGCGCTGAAGATGCAGGAGCTGCACGAAGGCCGGGTGGATGTTTCCACGCGGAAGCGGCCCATCGTCCCGAAGACGCAGGGGCAGAATCGGTACCTTGAGGCGATCCGCAAGAACGACATTGTGATCGGCATCGGGCCGGCGGGCACAGGCAAGACGTACCTGGCGATGGCGATGGCGGTGCATGCGTTGCGGAGTGACCGTGTGGGCCGGATTATTTTGTGCCGGCCGGCGGTCGAAGCGGGCGAGGCGCTCGGGTTCCTGCCGGGGACGCTGGAAGAGAAAGTGAGTCCGTATCTGCGTCCGTTGTACGACGCGCTGTACGACATGATGGACCCGGATGAGATCCAGCGGCACATGGAACGGGGCGTCATTGAAATTGCGCCGTTGGCGTATATGCGCGGGCGCACGCTCAACAACGCCTATGTGATTCTGGACGAGGCACAGAACACGACTAGCGAGCAGATGTTGATGTTCCTGACGCGCATGGGATTCGATTCCAAGGTGGTGATCACCGGCGACATCACGCAAGTGGACCTGCCCGGACACAAGACCTCGGGGCTGATCGAAATCCAGGGCATCTTGACGGAGATTCCCGGCTTGGAAATCGTTTACTTTGACGAACACGACGTGGTCCGACACGAACTTGTGCAGAAGATCATCTACGCGTATTCAAAGTTCAAAGAGGAACGGGAACGCCGCCGCCAGGAGTCGGCGGCGAACGGCAACGGCAAACCCCACGCGGCATGATCCCCGACGACACGGGGGAGCGGGTGGCGGTCACCAATCGCCAGCGTCGGCTGAAGATCAACACGCAGCTTGCTCGCGGAGATCGTGGAGGCCGCTCTTGAACTGGTCGGCGACAAGCCGTTCCATCTCGGAATCGTCCTGGTCGACGATGCCGCAATCGCGAAGCTTAACGCGCAATACCACGACACGCCGGGCGCGACGGACATCTTGAGTTTTGATTATGGCGGAGCGGAGGGCGAATTGATCATTTCGGTGGAGCACGCCGTCTCCCAGGCCCGGCGGTACCGCACGACGCCGGCGCGGGAACTCATCTTGTACGTGGTGCACGGCATCCTCCATCTCCACGGGTATAACGACCTCACACCGCCTCAACGGAGACGGATGCGCGCGGCGGAACGGCGGCTGGCATCAAATCTGCGTAACCAGTTTGAGTTGAAGGGTTTGATTTCACAGTAAACTCGCACGTGATCGCGGACGTGGAGACCATTTTCATTGACTTTCACGACGCACGGATGTTTACTTAAACCTTGGCCGCAATGCCGCGCGTGTGACAACTGTATTTATATTAAGGGTGACATCAACGTCTCGGGGATTCCCATGGAGAAAACACTTTTCGTGAACAGCGGCGCAATCCGTGGTTTTTTGGGCGGCATGGCTTTCTTGGTGGTCGGGGGGATTGCGGCGGCGGCTTTCGCCCAGACGAGAACAATTCGAGTCGTCACCTACAATATTGAGGATGATATTGACGGCGCCACCACGCCGCTCCCCGGTTTGATCGCTCCGTCCAGCGGCGGGAGCGTGACGAACGGCGGTGTGCTCGAGGGGATAGGGGAAGAGGTCTACGGAGGCGACACGAACCGACCGATTGACATCCTCACGCTGCAGGAGACGACCAGCAACACGACCACCGTCCAGCCGATTGTGGACGGTCTGAACGCATTCTATTCATCCCGTGGCATGTCCGCGGGATACGCGATGAGCCCGTATCAGGCAACGGAAGAGGGTGGCGACACCGCCGACGGAAACGGCCCGAATGCGTTGGTTTACAATACGAATACCTTGCAGTTGATCGCCTCGGTGGGGGTAGGCACGCCGGGGGGGCGGGGAGTGAATATCGTCAGGAGGTCCGCTACGAGTTTGCGCCGGCCGGGGTTACGCCGACGACGAACAATGAGTTCTACGTTTACGTCGGCCATTATAAGTCGGGTTCAACAGGCAGTGATGCATCGGATCGTAACAACGAAGCGCAAATTGTCCGGGCGGACGTGGCGACGTTACCGAGCAATGCGCGGGTTCTGTTCACGGGCGATTTCAACACGGGCAACGCCGGCGAAGCCATGTACCAGACGCTCGTCGCCCCGGGGGTGAATCAAGCTTTCGACGTTCTCAACCCCACCGGCTCCGCCTCGTCGAATTTTGATGGCTCCGGGGATTTGCCGGAGTTGACGGAATCGTCGACATCTCTTCGCTACCGCGATGATTATCAGATGATGACGAGCAATGTCCTGTACAGCGTGACAGGCGGCTTGGCCTACGTTACGGGCACCTATCATCCATTTGGCAACAATGGCACGGCCGGCAACGTGAATAACGGTTCCGATACAGCGCTGAACAGCGATTTGAATACGAACGGGGTGGGGATCACTGCCTCCCAACTTTACCAATATCTCACGACCGCCAGCGATCATCTGCCTGTTGTGGCGGATTACACCATTCCAAGTCCCCCGGCGCTGCAAAGCATCCAAACGGTCTTTATCATCCTGGAGGAAAACCAGAACTGGGCGTCGATTAGCGGCAATGCGGCGTGCCCCTACATCAACAGCAGCCTGCTGCCGATGGCTTCGTATGCGCGGCAATATTACAACCCGCCCGGCAACCATCCAAGTCTGCCAAACTACTTGTGGCTGGAAGCAGGCACGAACTTTGGCGTCACGGCGGATGGCGACCCATCGAGCTACTCCCAGACCAGCACCAACCACCTGGTCACGTTGCTCAAGAACGCCGGCATTTCCTGGACGTCTTATCAGGAGGACATCAGCGGTACCGTCTGCCCGCTCACGGCGGTCAGCCAGTACGCGCCGAAGCACAATCCGATGGTGTATTTCGATGACGTGACGAATACAAACACTCCCGGCTCCGCCTACTGCATCGCCAATGTGCGACCGTTTACCGAGTTGGCGGGCGACCTCCAAAGCAATGTCGTCACGCGCTACAATTTCATCACGCCGAACCTCTGTAACGACATGCACGGCAACACGGGATGCCTGACCGGCAATGCGCTGATCACGGCGGGTGACACCTGGCTGTCCAACAACATCCCGATCATTATGAATTCCCAGGCGTACAGTAACAACGGCGTTATCTTCGTCACCTGGGATGAAGGAGAGGGTGGCGACGGCCCGATCGGCATGATCGTGATCTCGCCATTGGCGAAGGGCGGCGGTTATTCCAACACCATCTACTACACGCACAGTTCCACGCTGTTGACGATGCAGGAAATCTTCAACGTCGGGCCGTTGCTTGGCGATGCCGCGAATGCCACCGATCTGAGCGATTTATTCACCTTTGGGGCGCAACTGGCCGTCAGCCCGGCCTCGGGATTCACCTCCAGCGGGGTGATCGGCGGGCCGTTTAGTCCCAGCAACCAGACGTACACCATCAGCAACACGGGCGGCGTGCCAATGGTTTGGTCGGTGACCAACAGCTCCAACTGGCTGACTCTTTCCCCCACCAGCGGCACGCTGGCGGCCTCCGCCCACACGAGCATGACGGTCTCGATCAACGCCAACGCCAACAGCCTGTCCAGCGGCAGCTATTCAGACACGGTGGCCTTCCTCACGTCGAACGGCTCCGGCAATACGACGGAGCCCGTCAGCCTGACCATCAGCAATGTGTACGGCCAGCTAACCGTCAGTCCGTCGTCAGGATTTGTCTCGGGAGGTCCGCCGGGCGGGCCCTTCAACCCGATCAGCCAGACGTACACCTTGAGCAATACCGGTGGGGCATCGCTGAATTGGACGGCGACCAACTCCGCCGCGTGGTTGACGCTCTCGGCCACCAGCGGGTCGCTGGGGCCGGCGCCAGCGCGAACGTCACCGCCACCATTAATGCCAGCGCCAACAGCCTGTCGGCCGGCAGGTACTCGGACACGATCGGATTCACCAACACCACGAATGGAGCCGGTAATACGACGCGCGTCCGTCAACTTCAATATTGGCAACTTTGGATTCTACGACAACTTCGCCACGTTCAGCTCCGGCAACCTCGTCGGCCAGCAAAACTGGACGCAACTGGGCGGGATATCCGGTTTGCCGGTGCAGATCACATCGGGCCAGGCGGCATTTCCCGGCGGGCAGACGGCCAATAACCAAACGCCGTACAAGAACTTCGCCCTGACCAACGAGACGGTGTTCTATGGCCTCACCCTGACCGTGACCAACGCGCCGGCCACGAACGCCGCCCCGAGTTTTGCAGTGTTGTATACCGGCACGAACGCCACGGGGAGCGCGGATTTTCGGTTGACGGCGGAGTCCCCCAATTCGGCCAAGACGAATTATCTGCTCGGCGTCCGCGTCACGGGGTCCCAGAGCGACCCGTACGTGTTCGGCGCCACGGGCCTCAGCTACGGGACCCAGTACTGCGTGATCGTCCAAGCCGTGGCGGGTGGCACCAATGGGATCATGTACGTCAATCCAACCAGCGGCAATCTCGGGGCGCAGACGCAATACGCGAAGGACACCGTTGTCAGCGGGCCGTCGACGGTGGGTTCGTTCGCCATCTCGCAGTTGGATAGCGGCACGATACCCGGCGTCGGTGGCATGATCGGGAAGGTCGCCATCGGGGACAATTTCGCAACGGTCTACACCGAATTGCTTGGCGCCCCGGCGGCCAGTTTTACCGCCAGTCCGACCAATGGCGCGGCGCCGTTGGCGGTGACGTTCACCGACACGTCCTCGGGCGGCACCAATTGGTCCTGGACCTTTGGGGATGGGGGCACGACCAATCTTGCGACCAACGTCGTGGTCTACACCTACAACACCGTCGGCGTTTACAGCGTGACGGAGATTGTCAGCGGCGCGGGCGGCTCGGGCACGGACACGGTGGCCAACTGCATTACGGTATCGCTGCCGCCGCCGGTGGCGAGCTTCACGGCGACCCCGACCAGCGGAGCGGCGCCATTGAGCGTAAACTTCACGGACCAGTCGTCCGGTGCCACGGGGTGGGCGTGGGCATTTGGGGACAACAACACGTCGAGCAGCGAGAACCCGTCGGACATTTACGTGAATCCGGGTACGTATACCGTGCAGGAGATCGTGACTGGAAATGGCGGGTCGGGCACCGACACGGTGACGAATATGATCAGCGTCTATGATCCGTTCGCGTGGTGGCAGCAGGCCTACGGCATCACCAACTGCGCGTTATGTGCGGCGAACGCCTCCTATACGGGTGACGGCATGAGCAATACCAACAAGTTCATGGCGGGCTTCAACCCCACCAACGCGGCAGCGTACCTGCACGTCATCAGCATCGTCGAGCAGTTGGCGACGGGGAATACCAACGTCGTCGTGACGTATCTTGGCGCCAATGGGGACAGCAGCTACACGCCGGGGATTGCGTCACGGACGAACGTGATGGATTACACGACCGGCGACGCCAACGGCGGCTTCATGAATAGCGGCTGGCAGGACACGGGCCAGACCAACATTCTTAGCGGCGGGAACGGCTCCGGCACCATCACCAGCATGACGGATACGGCCATCCCGGGCGCCCGACGAACCGGTATTACCGCGTGCGCGTGTTGTTACCGTAACGCCGCTTTACAACAGGTGATATTAATGCGTTCCATACGATACTGCCGCGTTGCAGCCATCGGCATGTCCGTTTTGTTTACGGCGCTGGCGGCGCAGGCGCAGTTGGTGAAGGTGATGGAGTATGATGCCTCGCAGGAGATCGGCGCCAACACCAATCCCACACCGCAATCGGCGGCGTTCACACGCGTGATCGCGTACCAGCAACCGGATATCGTCTGCTTCTCCGAATTAAATGATGGCAGCTCCGCTGCGACTGTCGGGGCGGGAGTCATCAATTGGGTGACCAACAATCTGGCTTCGACATTCGGAACGAAGACCGGTGTTACGTTCTGGGTCTACATCGCCAGCGTAGGGGATGGGTTCAACCGCAACGGCGAAATCAGCCGCTATCCGATTGTCAGCGGCACGACGTACAGCGACGCCGGGGGCGGGTTTGCCGACCTGCGCGGGATGGATTCGATCAAGATCCAATTGAGCGGCACCAACACTTTCCAGATTTTCCACGCGCAACTGAAGGCCGGTGGCGGCACACTCGACACGAACTCCAACTGCGAGAGAAAACAGGCCGAAGCCGCGACCGACGCGACCAACATGATGTATTGGGCGAGCACGAACCAGTACCCGTATGTCTGGACCTGCGATTGTAATGAGGATGAGGACCCGCGCGATGCCGGTTACACCGCCCCGTACACAACGCCCGAGTGCCCGCTCTCGAGCACCTATCATCCGGTTACCACGATCGAGCAGGTGGGCGGGGTGGTCGATTACACTCCCACCACGCTCGACGGTGTGTGGCGGACGTGGAGCACGACGCAAACAGCCGGTCAACCCTCGGACATGTTCGATCGCATTCTCGCCGCGACCAACCGACTCGCTCCCGCGTCCGGGCTGGTGTTCAGCACGTTCGACTGGGCCGCGCACGGCCTGTACACCAACGCCAGCCCGCAGAATCTCGTCACCGACAGTTATACCGCGGACGACCACTTCGACGTCCTGGTGACCTACTCGTTTCCGACCTCCGCGACCAATTTCAGCGTCAGCCCAACCTCGTTCACGGTGACCGGAAATCCGGGCGGACCGTTCACGCCTTCCAGTCAGGCTTGCGTGCTGACGAACTTCGACACGATCCCGTTGTTTTGGTCCGTTACGAACCAAACGGGCTGGTTGAGCATTTCTTCCCCGGTCGGGAATCTTGGCGCGGGTTTGGGCACGAACATCACCGCATCGATCACGGCCGCGGCCAATTCGCTGGCGGCGGGGACGTACACGGACACGATCACGTTCAGCAACACGGCCACGGGAGTTTCTCTCCCCGTGGGCGTCACATTGACGGTCGGGACGCCGCCGGTGGCGAACTTCACGGCGAGTCCGACCAATGGAGCGGCGCCGTTGAGCGTGAATTTCACGGACCGCTCGTCCGGTGTCACGGGCTGGGCGTGGGCATTTGGGGATGGGAACACGTCGAGCAGCCAGAACCCGTCGGACATTTACGTGAGTCCGGGCAGTTACACGGTGCAGTTGATCGTGACTGGAAATGGCGGGTCGGCCACCGACAGGGTGGTGAATGCGATCAACGTGTATGATCCGTTCGCGTGGTGGCAGCTCCAGTACTTCGGCAGCACCAACAATACGGCGAACACCGCGCCGGGCGGGGATTACACCGGCACCGGCATGAGCAACACCAACAAATTTCTGGCGGGCTTCAATCCCACCAACGCGGCGGCGTACCTGCACGTGATCAGCGTCGTCGATCAGTTGGTGGCGGGAAATACCAACATCGTCGTAACGTATCTCGGCCCCAACGGGGACAACAGTTACAGGCCGGGTATTACGTCACGAACGAACGTGCTGGATTACATGACCGGCGACGCCAACGGCGGCTTCATGAATAGCGGCTGGCAGGACACGGGCCAGACCAACATTCTCAGCGGCGGGAACGGCTCCGGCACCATCACCAGCATGACGGATGCGGCGATCCCGGGCGCCCCGACCAACCGGTACTACCGCGTGCGCGTGCTGTTGCCATGAACATGATTCGGAAGGGCGAGTGTGCATCCGACTGGACAACACAACCGATTCGTGGGTTTGGTTCTGTTGGCGTCGGTCTGTGTCGGCGGCGCTGCGGCCCGGGCGCTCAACCCCAGCCTGCCGCCCAGCAGTAACTTTGATCTGAGCCATTGGAAGCTGCAGCTGCCCACCTCCAACGGCGTGCTTACCGCCGCCAGCGGAAGCGTGGATGAGGAGACCCCCGCCCAACTAGCAGGATTTACGAATGCCTATTTCTGCACCGGATCAGATGGCTCGATGGTTTTCTGGGCGCCCGATAACGGGGCCAGAACCAGCGGCTCGGCTCATCCGCGTAGCGAGTTGCGCGAAATGTTGAATCCGCTGGACAACAGTGTTAATTGGACACCATACGGCACACACATCTTAACCGCCACATGTGTCGTGTCGAACGTGCCCTCGGACACCAAAAAGGTATGCATTGGCCAGGTCCACGAAGATGCCGCGGGGGGTGTGCCGATGGTAATGATCATGTTCTACAACAATACGATCTATGCGGACTACTGGTCCGATGGGAACGTCGACAATAGCTCGCAATGGCAGTATGGAACCTCCGTCATTGGTTCCACGATCAATTACCAAATCCGGGTGGTGAACGGTGTGTTATCGCTCATCATCAATGCTACTACCAACACATTTGACCTTTTCAACAGCGGCACGAACTGGCAGACCAACCCGGTGTATTTCAAGGCCGGAGACTATAGCCAGACCACCAACGCCTGCAACTGCGCCACCGATGGCGCCCGGGTCGCGTTTTACGCCCTGACCAGATACGACGCTCCGAGCATCACCAACCAACCGGCCGGCCAGACTGTTTCCGTGGGCAGCAATGTGACCTTCACCGTGGGCGCGCTTGGCACCCCGCCGCTGATCTATGCCTGGCTGCTGAACAACATACCCATCAACAACGCGACCAACGCCACCCTCACAATCCCCCATGTGCAGCTCACCAACGACGGCAATTACTCCGTGGCGATCACCGATCTTACGGGTGGCATTGTCACCAGCAGCCCCCCCGCGACATTGACGGTGCTCCCGCCATCGCCGGTGGCCAGTTTCACGGCGAGCCCGACCAACGGAGCGGCCCCATTGAGCGTGAATTTCACGAACCAGTCGTCCGGTGTCACGGGCTGGGCATGGGCGTTTGGGGACAACAATACATCGAGCAGCCAGAACCCGTCGGACATTTACGTGAATCCGGGCAGTTACACGGTGCAGTTGATCGTGACCGGGAATGGCGGATCGGCCACCAACAAACAGACGGCGTTGATCAACGTGTACGACCCGTTTGCGTGGTGGCAGTTCCAGTACTTCGGCGACACCAACACTACGGCGAGCACCGCGCCGGACGCGGACTACACCGGCACCGGCATGAGCAACACGAACAAATTTCTGGCGGGCTTCAGCCCCACCAGCGCGGCGGCGTACCTGCACGTGATCAGCGTCGTCGAACAGTCCACGGCGGAAAATACCAACATCGTCGTAACGTATCTCGGACCCAACGGCGACAACAGCTATACGCCGGGGATCACGTCACGAACGAACGTGCTGGATTACACGACCGGCGACGCCAACGGCGGCTTCATGAATAGCGGCTGGCAGGACACGGGCCAGACCAACATTCTCAGCGGCGGGAACGGCTCCGGCACCATCACCAGCATGACGGATGCGGCGATCCCGGGCGCCCCGACCAACCGGTACTACCGCGTGCGCGTGCTGCTGCCGTAGCCGGTGGAGATTGTGGTGCCCCGACCTCTGAGTCAGGGTGACCTCGCGGCGACTCTGGCCCCTCGGCTTTGGCGCGTTGACACGGGTGGCGGGGGCGTTTACGATGACGCGCCCATGAGCGAGATGTGGAAAGACCTGCGGAATTCGTTTTTTGCCGGGTTGCTGGTCGTGGTACCGGTCGCCGCGTCCGTGCTGATCCTGCTCGGGATATTCACATGGGTGACGGATTTCATGCTGCCCGATGCGCTGCACCAGCAGATGCTGACGCCGTTGTACCGGATCATCGCGCTGGTGCTGTTCATTGGGTTCACGATGGGGGTCGGGTGGATCACGCGTCACATGATGGGACGGCAGATGGTGTCGGCGACGGAAACGATGATTGGCCGCGTGCCGCTGCTGAACAAGACGTACGGGTTTATGAAGGAAATCAGCCAGACACTGCTGTCGGGGCGGAAGACGATGTTCCAGCGGGTGGTGCTGGTGGAGTTTCCGCGGCCGGGGGTGTATTCGGTCGGGTTTGTGACGAGCGAGGCGGGAGGCGAAGCGCAAGCGAAGACGGGCGAGACGGTGATCAATGTGTTTGTGCCGACCACGCCGAATCCAACGAGCGGCTTTCTGATTCTCGTGCCGCGGGGTCAATTGGTGGACCTCAAGATGAGCGTGGCCGAGGGAATGAAGATGGTGATTTCGGGCGGCACCGTCGTGCCGGCGTATACACCGGCGGCGCAGCAGACCTTGAAGCTGGGACAACCGTAAGATCGCATGGACACCGAGCGCGCCGAGGGGATCGTCTTGCGCCGGCAGACGGTGACGGAATCCAGTCTGGTCGTGACGTGGTACACGCGCGAGTTTGGCAAGCTAAAGACCCTGGCCAAAGGGGCGCGACGGGCCAAAGGGCCGTTTCAGGGCAAGATCGACCTCTTTTACCGCGATGAGATTGTCTTTTTGCGCAGCCAGCGCAGCGATTTGCATCTGTTGCACGACTGTTTCCTCGAAGAAGCGCATGCCCGACTCCGTAACTCGGTCGAATCATTGACAGCGGCATCGTATGTATGTGAGCTGGTGGATCTTGCGACGGAGCGTGAAGATCCGAATGAGGGCATTTACGATCTGCTGGCAAAGGTTCTGGGGGTGCTGGAAGGCCGGCAGGACGGGGTCCTGCTGATTTGGTTTGAGCTGCGATTGCTGGCGGCGGCCGGCTGGAAACCGAACTGGGAGGCAAAGACAGGGGTGGACAGAATACTGCAATCCATCGCTGGATCATCCATGGAAGGTATTGGGCATGTGAGGCTTAGCAGTGAGCAGGTTGTGACTGGCCGGGAGGCGTTGTGGCAGTTTTGGGACGTGCATCTGGGTCGGGCACCGCGAACACGATCGTTTTTGGCTGGGAAACTCCATAGTTGACGTAGGTAGAACGGTTCGATACAATTGACGCGGTGCGGGTGAGAGTCCATTCAGGCGCGTGAGGAGCCTGAAAAGTGAGAGATGGAAGCCCATTCGCAGTGAAGTGAGCATGAAAATCGCTTGTCATGAAGCAGGCGCGCATAGCGAGCCAATCAAACGATTATTCAACGAGGAGTAAATGACGCCATGGTCACTGAGAATGTAGCATTCCCCGCCCACGAACGACCCCAGACAGAGGTCAACACCATCCAAATGATCGGGATCGCGGTCGTCATCACGTTCGCGGTCTTCGGCATCGCGTATGTCGTTGGCGGGTTCCCCAAGGACCTGTTTATGGGCTTGGAGAAGATTCTCTATGACCGCGTGTTTTTCCAGAGCCTGATTACATTTGTGTGGGCACTGTCGATTGCCAACGTGGTGCTGAAACTGGTGCGATTGAACAAGGAGAAGGCGGCCATTGCGGGAAGCGGTCTGCCGGAGGGTTTCGATCTGACCGACCGGGAACGGATGATCAGCGTTTACGAGCGCATTCGGATGCGGCCCGAGATTGCCGAGAGCCTCAGTTTGACCCGTATCGCGCGGGTGCTGGCGATGTGGATCAACACCGGTGATTTTGGTCGCACGGCGCAATACGCGCGCGAGCAGGCCGACCTCGATGCGGCCGAGTCCGATTCCACCTTCCGCCGCAACCGGCTGTTTATTTGGGCGATGCCGTTGCTCGGGTTCGTGGGCACGGTGTACGGCGTGGCCAATGGGATCAGCCATTTCGCGGCGTTTTTGCACCAGGCCAACGTGAGCATGGACCAGATCAAAGCGGCGATCGGGGACATTACAACCGGTCTGGCGGTGGCGTTCATGTGCACGCTGCTCGGTCTGTTTGCCGCCGGGCTTGGCGGCGTTTCCAGCCTTGTGGGCGGAGCGCAGGGAGGAGGAAGTCCTTGGCGAGATCGAGGAACTGATCGAGGATCAATTGCTCTCACGCATGCCGTCAACGCAAGGACCGAAACAATTTCCCATCGAAGAAATGGTCAACGCCATTCGTCAGGGAATGGAAGGCCTGCAAACGCAGACGAAGTTCCCCGTGGAGGAATTGGCCCAGGCCATCGATGCGGGGTTCCGCCGGTTGCCGAACCCGGACCGGTATGAGGAAGTCTTTTCGCGCGCCATTGCGAAGGCGGGCGACATCATCAACCAGAAATACGATGAATTCGCCGAGAATTACGAGCGGCGGATCAGCGAACTGGGCTCGCAGCTGGGCGGGAAGCTCGAGGGCGTGGCCGGCAGCTTCAACAGCGGGACGCACCGGATCGTGTCCGAGTTGACGAAGACGCAGGAGCGGAATCTGGAGATTTACTCGAAAAACGAGCAGAAACTGGCGGAGAAGTTCGAGGAATTGACGGAGCAATTGACCACGATGGCCAAGGAACAGTCCGAGCAGTTCGGCGAAGCGCACGAGAATTACGTCGAGGCAATCGAGGAGTTGGACAAGAAGGAAATCGCGCGGTTCGAGAAGATGGTCCAGGATTTCAGTCAACTCTCGGCCCGGCTGGCCGACTCCTTCAAGCAGGCCGTGACGGGGCTGGAGAGCGCTTCCACGCGCTACAGCGAGCGCATCCAGCAATCGGTCGAATCGTTGAACGAACAGCTTGAAAAGGTCACGCAGTTGGGCACGGAGATCGACAAGGTCCTGCACACCACGCAGGCGATGGAAACCACGTTGCGCCAAATGGGCAGTTCCGATGAATTCCGCCAGACGCTGACGAACCTTCGCAGCCATCTGAGTACGAGCGATGAATTGCTGAAACAACTCTCGCGTCCGCGCAAAGTGGTCTTTCAGGAAGCCCACGGCGACGACAACAACCTGTAGAGCGCGGGCCGGGGACGGATGATTCGGCAAGCCGGAGCAGCAATCCTATGAGGCGGCGGAAAGGATACGAAAAGATCGACATCAATGTGGAGCCGTTCCTGTCCATCATGGCGATCGTCCTGAAGTTGATCACTCTGATTTTAGTGGTCATCGTGATGCGCATCGCCATGAATCCCAATGCCAAGCGGATTCCCACCTTCCCCGGATTATATTCCGGGCACGGGAATGAAATGAATCCCAAGGTCCCCTCGTACATCGATTGCCATCCGGATGGGCTGACGTTGTATTCCACCGACATACCGGCCGGCGCGCGGGTAACCTGGGACGATCTGCAGCGTCCGGAGAACGCCGTGAACCAGCTCCTCGATAAAGTGCAGCAGCACAACAAGGACGAGTATGTCGTCGTGATGGTGCGACCCTCGTCGGTGAAATTCTACCGCACGGTGCGCAATCTGATCGAGAAACGTCCGATCGACGTGGGCTACGACGCGATCGACGCCGATTTCAAGGTCGACTGGGACGCGGCCGAGAAGGCACTGGCCATTTCCTCGGACTGACACCATGGCACGGCGAAGAATACGCAAGGGCGAGCCCGAGATGCTGATCGTGTCGTTCTGCGACATCGTGACGATCACGACAGCGGCGCTGTTCTTTTGCCTGTTGGTCACTGTCCAGGAGGCCGTCAAAATCCCCCTGTTCAGGCCGACGCCCCGCGCGCGAATAACCTCGAAACAGGGTGTTTTCTTTGAATGTCGGACAAATGAATTGTTTTTTGTGGATAAGGCTGGACTGGACGATCAGGTCGAAAAGCTTATGTCGACGTTAAACCCGGGAATTCGGGGTGGGGATTTGGAGTCGTTCTTGAAAGCCATTCAGGGGCAAGAGGTTGGAAATGCGTATTACAAGGTCGATCCACGCTACCTGCTGGTCGGACAAATGGGGCTGGAGGCCCGCCCCGGTGTTAGCTGGGGAAACGATTTCCGGATTGGAGGATCGGACCGGTAAGTTTCAAACCATTTTGTCTCAATTGGATAAGAGCCAGCAATACATTGCTTTTTTGGTCAGAGATGATAGCTTTACCATATTTCGCAAGGCACGGCAGGTGGCCGACGAGGCTGGGTTCGAAACGGGCTGGGAGTTGCTCGGGATCGATGAGCCAATCAAATTCGGGGAGGGTGGTACTGCGATAGCCACCCAATAGGGGTTCTTTTATGGCCGGGAGCACTAGCAGCAAAGGGAAGGGAACAGGGACAAAGGCCAAGGCAATTGTCTGGATCCTGCTTGCCGTATTGGTTGCGACAGCGGCCGTGTTGGCCTTCAAGGTGACGCAGCGATTCCACCGTGTCGTCCAAGAGACAAATCAGGTACGCACGGTTGTCCAGGAAGCCGTCAAGCGTCAAGAGATGATCGTCAAGACGCCCGCCCGCAAGGAGTTTTCCGCCGCATTTCTCCAAATGGCTTTCGGTGATAACCCGCAACTGCTGGAGCAGATCAAGGGGTCTCTGGGGAAGGCGCTTGGCGAGAATCCGACGCTGGCACAGGGCGACGTCGCCATGATGCTGGTGACCTACCGCGCGGAGGGCGAACTGCGCGACGTGGCGATCCACATTTTCGGCAATTTGGTGCCCGAGAAATTGCCGGCATTCAGTGCCGAAGGCTATTGGAAGTCGCAACTCCCCGACAGCTTTTTCACGATGGGGCAATCGATGCTGGCCACCTTGGGAAGGGAAGTCGTGATTCTGGCCAGCCCGGAGGCCGAGAAACGTCAACGGGACCTTCTGGAAGCGATCCTGAATAACCGATACGATACGGTCCAGAATTACCTCCACGACCCGGTCTCGTTCATTGCGGTCATTCCCGAGCCGGGGTTGCTGTTCACGGATCGTTTTCGGCCGTACATGGCAGCCGCGCTGGTCAAAGGCAAGATTTCGCTCGATGAAGGGCGCGCGGAAATGGTTGCGCTGAGCATGGACCCTCAAAAAGCGCAGGAGCTGGCGCAATTACTGTCCGACACGCGCATGATGGCCGTGGGCATCGCTCGCGTTCGCTACGCGAGTCCATCGGCCGAATCGGCGCTCGAGCAGTTGTCCCGCGCGCAGATCGTCGCCGACGGGCCCGCCGTGAGAATGAACGTGGTGCTGTCGTCTGACGTACTGGGGCGGGGATTACCCCGGGTCATCCGCGCCCTGGCCAAGGGAATCGGGCGCATCCAACGCGGCCCGGGTTACCCGAGCTAGCCGCGGATCCTCGGCTTTGCGCACCCGCGAGGAACATGACAACACAACGAGTCAAGCTGGTAGTCCTCGGGATGGCAAGCCTGCTTGTGCTGTCCTGTCCTTCGCGCGGTCAACAGGCGGCGTCAACTCCCGCCGATCCCAGGCTCAAGGCCGCGTATCAACGCCTGCACTTTGAACGTCTGTACCCGGCCGAAGCCGTGTCCTTTATCCAGGGCAAGCTCAAGACCGCGCCCCGCGCCGTGGATGTTCTCGCCGATGTTGGCGTCAGATCAGCGCCCCGATGTGCGCGTTCTCGTGGCCATGCTCCTGGGAGAATTGGGCGAACCCGACGGCGCCAAGACCCTCTGGCGTCTGACCCGCGACGACGTGGAATTTGTCCGTACCACCGCCGCCGGGTCGCTCGTGCGGCTGTCGGGCATGACGCCCATCGTGAATTCCTGGGAAGGCCTCAAGGATCCCGCGCCCGGATGTCCGCAAGCTCACCGCGGCTCTCCTCGGCCAGGCATCCGATAAATCTGCGGAGCCCGCCTTGATCGACGATATCCACGACCCGGATGCTTCGGTTCGGGCCGAAATCGTCGGCTCGCTCGGCTCTTGCGGGACCGGCGCCTCCGTTCCCGCACTCGTCACATCATTGCGTGACGATAGCCCGCCGGTCCGAATCGCCGCCGCGGGTTCGCTCGGGCACTTCAACGATCCATCCTCCATCCCCCCGCTCGTGGCCGCCTTGAACGACCCCGACTGGCATGTTCGCGCCGCGGCCATCATCTCGTTGTCGGCGTTGGCGGGCAATGACAAGGACCGCATCGCCAAAATCATCGATCCCATCGCCGCGCGCCTCCAGGACGACCCGTACGCCCTCGTCCGCGACCGCGCCGCCGACGCGCTGGCCCGGCCCGATGACGAAAAGGCCGTCGCCGCCCTCGTCCAGGCGATTGTCTCCGAAAATCGCGAAGCCCGATTTGATGCCCATGAGGCGATCATCAATTGCAGGGCCGTTACCGCGCTGCCGCAGTTGGCCAAATACATCCACAACGCGAACCGCGATGTCCGCGAAAAGATCGTCCGCATCTTTGGCGAGATCGGCGGCCCCGACCAGGTCCCCTACGTCACCGACGCCCTGAACGACCCCGACCCGGTCGTTCGCCTCGCCGCCGTCCGGGCGCTCCGCAAACTTCAGGGCCCGGGCATGCTCGCCGCCCTTCAGGCCAAATGTCACGATGACGATTCCAACGTCCGCGCCGAATCCGCCCGCGCTCTCGGCGACGATCGGCGACCGCAAAGCCGTGTCGAAATTGGTCGAACTGCTCCACGACGACAATGGCTTCGTCCGCAGCGCCGCCGCCGAGTCCCTGGGTCAACTCGGGGACCGCACCGCGACCGTCGCCTTGATTCAGGTCCTGACGGGCGAGAAACCCCAACCGTCCTCGGTCTCGGACACGAACGGTCTTGTCATCTCGGCGCAACCCGGTGCGCTGCCGGACATTGCCCGACTGAAAATCGTCGAGGAGAAAATCAACGCCACCAAGGCCCTCGGGGATATTCGCGATCCGGCCGCCGTGGACGCCCTGATTGAAAACGGACTCAAGGCCGAGGACCCGGGGCTTCGCGCCGAGTCGGCCGTGTCGCTGGGCAAGATCGGCGAGCAGCGCGCGATCCAACCGCTCGAAGCCACCGTGCGCCCCTATTACGACACCGTCCCCGAAGACAGCCAGGGCGTGACCATTTCCACCGGGCCAATCGACGAAGCGGTCCGCCTCCGCAAAGAAAAGGAATCGCGCGTCCGCGCCTCGGTGGCCTGGGCGCTCGGCCAGATTGCCGACCCGTCCGCGCAGGAAATCCTCCGACGCGCCATGAACGACGAGAACAGCCTCGTCCGCGATGCGGCCGCGGAAGCCCTTGCCCGCATCACCGAGAAACAGGAACGCGTCGCCGACGGCCAGCCCGCTGCCCCATCCGCCCGCTGATTCAGTGCGGACCGTCCGTCCGGCGCTCATTCTTCCGGGCCTCCCGCCCCACGTGTCTCCTCGCCCCGCCAGACCCACCCAAGCGCCGTATCGGCTTTCACCCTCAGGACGCCCGTCGTCCCGGCTGTAATCTTTTTTGCAGGTGCAAAACTGAGCCGACCCCGCTACACTGGACGCCACAGAGAGGAAGTGTTTGACCGGACCAGCAAACTCGCCATGCGCATCAAACCGTTAACAACATTGGCGCGACGCGGAAGAAGGTCTGCACCATGACTAGGTCCTAGCATGCCAAAGAAATCGGCAAACTATCGCGTCAGTAAGCGGAAAGGCTCGCGGGTGCGTGAGGATAGACTCCCTGGACTTGAGTTCGTGTCAAAGAACGTTCAACGCGATGGAGCGCTCGCAAGGATTGATAAAGCGGCCGCAGTCTTGTCGCATCCGGTCTCAACGTCAGCGCTCGATAACGCCTTCCGTCGCTACGGAATCGAGGCTGAAGATGCCTTCCTGACCCTCGCGTCTCGCTATCTGCAGCTGCGCGCGGTCGAACTTCCGAAGAGATCCTTCTTCTCGTTGGAGCGAGGTCTGGCCACTCTGGATACTGTCGGGCACGACAGACAATTGTTGTCGCTGCTCGACAGGATTGTCGAGAATGATCCGGCTGGCGTGGAACTGCCGGTTTGGTACCAGTATTTTTTGGGGCGTAGATTTCGAGAGGGGTCAGGCAAGTTTTTTACCCCCAGAACCGTGGCGACCGGGATGGCTCATCTTCTCCCTGTAAAGCCAGACTCCGTTATCATGGACCCGACCTGCGGCGGCGGCACTTTCCTCATGGAAGCGTTGAAGACATGGGGTGGCGTGCCCTGCAAACTTCTCGGCAACGATGTTGATCGAATGCTAGTCGGGCTGACAGAAATCGTCTTGGCAATTTCAGCGCGCGTTCACCACACCTTTGAACTCCAGTGCTCAAACCTCTTTGACTGTGGAACTGAATTCCAACACCACTGGGGTGCGGTTGATTGCATTCTGGCAAATCCGCCGTTCTCGCTGGCTTTGGAAAAAGTGGGCATCAGAAGTAAGCTGTTCGAGTTGGGTTACCGGAACAGCGATGCCATTTTCTTGGATGTTTGCCAAGAACTTCTTGTACCCGGCGGGTCACTTGTCTGTTTGCTCCCGCACTCGATAATCGTCAATTCTGAGTATCAACGGCTCAGAGCCGCCGTCGAGAAGGAGTGGGACCTGTGCGGGGTGATAACGCTTCCCGAAGGCGTCTTCTACCTCACGGCAAACACTTCGACACGAGCAGACATTGTCCACCTACGTAAGAAAGGCGGCAAAGGTAAACGTCCGGAGCAGGTCTACTTTGCAAACGCGCCATCTGTTGGGATACCGCTGAATTCGCGAACGAACGACTTTGGGGAGAATGCACTTGAAATGATTGTCACAGATGCACGGGTTAGAGAATGCGTGGCATCGCGTGCGTAGAACGGGATGAAAAAGAACGGCTTATATTTCTTGTCGGGGATATGCCGAAGCATGCTTCAGCCCGGCGTCTGGGATCCGTACGCGTACCGGGAAAAACGGCAAGCTGAACTGTTGGAGCACTTCGCGACCATAAAGAAAGTCAACGGGAAGGGCTTCTCTTCGACGGCATTCAAGTACGCTCCAATCGAGTATCGGCACATCCCGCGGGGAACGATTCCAACTTTCATCCTCGAATCAGCAAGTTCGACCCCGGCATGGAAAGCCGATGCGGTCGGAGAAAATAGTTTGCTATTTGGGACGATGCGCGCCTATCTGGGGAATGTTCTTGTTACACCGAAGGCCGCATGGATAGCCGAAAGAAGCCCGTTTTTCTTTGCGGTCAAATCCGAGTTCGTGCAAGTGATACCCAAGGACGGATTGGTCTATTTCTGGTGGGCTTTTTTTCAGACTACAGCCTTCTTGCAGGCACTGCCCATTGGGACGGGAGGAACGCGACCACGACTTGATTTAATGGCACTCCTCCAAACGCCCATTGAAGTTCCTGTGCACTCAGTTAGGATGAGACTCCACCATCAGTTTCTCAGATACGCCGAAACAGCTTGGCGAGAATACGTGAGCGCAGAGCAGTTACTGACGTCAACAATGAGATAACGCATGCCAGACATCACATCCGAAGAACTTAAGGATCTTGAACGCGCATTCCGCCCACTGATTGGCCTGAAAATGAGTTGGTTATCCATTCCCGGAGTCGCGCTTGTAGGATTTGAACCGAGCCAGATAGCCGTCATTGTAAACACACTGCTGGACGCCATCCTGCCGCAAATTGAGCATCTCGCAACTGATCCAACGAACGCAGTAAAACTCAGGGCAATCGGGCTATCCAAAGCCCCCGGCGTAATTGGACAGCGAGAAACGTATCCTGACTACGTCCATATCTCCGGTAAGCGCGTAGAACTTAAGGGTCTCTTCGTAGACAACCGCGCACTCAAGCTGAAGCGACCTCCAACGCGGCGCGAACCAAGTGCCCGTCTCAAAGAGAACGTGACCATAGACGATATTCACCCGAAACATGATGCATTATTGGTTGCGGCCGCCCAATTGCAGCCAGACGAACGGGACCAATGTTCGCCATACATCATCGATATCGGCGTGTTCTCAATGGTCGCGTGCGTGCGTGCTCGAGATGCTCGACTTGCTGAAGCCGGTGGACGATGGATTGACGGTGTCCCCAAGGTAGTCAAGAAGACCAGCATGCGTAAATTTGCCGCCAGGAAACATCTCTCAGGACAGGATTTCGAGAAGGACACCAACTTCGGGAAGCTCAAGAGAATCCCTTATCCCCCGTTGCAAGACTTCATGCGAAAACATGGTGCGATTTAGCTGGGAAGCTACCCCCTTGCTGGTATGCCGGAATCCCTTGCGAGGTGAATGGCATTGAACGTGCATAGTTTGATTGAAGAGGCGCCATGAACGAGATCGTCAACATCCAACTCGACAGACAGCTCCGCCGGTGCGTTGCCGCCGTCGGGCTCTCCTTGTTGGCCGTGATTTCTCTGTCAACGCCCTGCCGCGCGGCTGCCACCGCAAAGGATTCGCCGACCCCAACGCCGTCCACCGTGGTCACACCGTCGCCCGCCATGAAACCGTCGTCCGCGGTCGCCCCGACGAATTACGCCGAATGCCTCACGCTGTTGCAGGGAACCGACCGGATCAACCCCACGCTCGTCGCGGCGGTCGCCCAGCTGTTGAACCATCCCGAAGACGCTTCCCAGGCCGTCCCCCAGAAGCCGCCGTCGCTCCTCGCCGTGACGTGGCGCGAGAACACGGGACAGGTGCGCGACATCGTCGTCCAGACCTACTACGATCCGCTCGGCGGCGACGCCAGTATCTTGGACGCCGACGGTCATGTCCCTGCCCATCTGGGAGGCGAACTATCCGGCGCGGCGGACCAATTTCTCGGACTGATGTACCAGCACGCCGTCTATTTCGGGCACAAAGACCAGGTGCAATACGAGCAGCGCGCCTTCCAGGCGGCCCTCAACGGCGACATGACGTTGTTCCGCGAGCAAACGGTCGATCCGTTGCGTCTCCTCGTCGTGGCGCCTCACGGCGACACGTTTCTCCCCACGAGCCTCCGGTCGCGCGTCCACGGCCTTGTCCTCGACGCCACGCTCGAGTTGGGGACCTGGAGCGGTCAGGTCGGCATGGTGACCAGTGACGGCGAGTCCGCCGAGCAGGTCGCCGCCATCGTGTCCGCCTGGCGCGATATGGCGCTGTCACTGGCCGATACGTTCGGGGGCCAGAATTCCGGGAAACAAATTCGCCAGGCCCTCCAGTCGAGCGCCATCCAGGTCGTGTCCAATCGCGTGCTGGCTTCCGCCTCGGTCGATTCGCGCCTGGCCGTTCGCGCCTCGAAGGAAATCGCCGGCCGCGCCGGCAGTTGTCCGCCGGGCGGCGCCTGTGGTGAGGACAAAGTGGCCGTGTGCCACAAGATCGACGCGACACACGAGCAGACGTTGTGCGTCGCCCCGACTGCCGTCGCCGCCCGTCTGGCGGCGGGGGACCGATGCGGCCCGTGCGGCGAGTAGCGGACGGTCAAACCAGCACGGCAACAAAATCGAGTTACGCCGCTCACACCCGCGCTGGCGGGCAAATCCCCTTCGGCGAGTTCTGCACGAATTCGATGAACTCCCGCGCTTCCGTCGTCGTGAACGCCCCGTCCCGTGTCGCTTCCGCCAACGCCTGCGTGCCGTTCATCCCCGAGAGGTAAAACATCTGGTAGAGCTTTTTCAGTTCACCCAGCGCTTCCCGCGAAATCTTCGCCCGCCGCAGGCCGACCAGGTTCAACGCGTGGATCTCGTTGCGTTCCGCCTCCAGGGTGAACGGCGGGATGTTCATCGACACGCGCGCGTTGCCGGAAATCATCGCCAGCCGTCCCACGTGCGTAAACTGGTGGATCACCACGCCGCCCGAGATGAACGCGCGGTCGCTCACGTGCACGTGGCCCCCCAGCAGCGCGCAATTGCAGATGATCACATTGTTGCCGATCACGCAGTTGTGGCCGACATGTGCTGCCGCCATGAGATAACAATCGTTACCAATGACCGTCGCGCTCTCGGGTTCCGTCCCGCGGTGGATGTTGCAGTATTCGCGGAACACGTTGCGGTCGCCGATCTTCAAATAGCTGCGGCACGTGCGGTCAAACTTCAAATCCTGTGGCTCATGGCCGATCACCGCGCCCATGTGGATTTCGTTGTCGCGTCCGATCTCGGTGTGGCCCGTCAGATACGCATTTGCCCAAATCCGCGTTCCCGCGCCGACCTTGACGTGCTCCTCGATGACCACATTCGGCCCCACCTCGACGGTCGAATCGAGTTGCGCCTGCGGGCTGATGATCGCGGTCGGATGTATCGGCATGGCGCGCACTATACCAAACCCCGTCGCGGCGGTCTACCTGCCCGCTACCGCAGCCCCAGCTCCCGCAACGCGGCGCCGGCGCCGTCGAGGTTCGCCGGTTTCATCTCCACATAGTTGCGCGAGAGCATGACTCCCTGCGCACCCGCCTTGAACACGGCGAGCACTTCCTGTTTGACGCCCTCGGGCGTGCACTGGCTGCTGCCGGCGGCGACAGGCACGTTGATATCGATCCCCGGCCAGACCTGCGTGGACGTGCCGGCGACGGCTTCCATCGCGCGCCGTGTTTCCCGCAGGACGTAATCGGCGGAAAATCCAGTGGCCGTTACCTTGTCGTACGGCGCTTCCTGGTAATCGAGCACTCGATACAACCACTCGAGCGATTGATCGGGAGGCACGTCGCCGAAAACATTCTCGTGCATGCTGTCCACGAAGCTGTGCATGCGTTGGCCGGCGCAATTGCTGTACAGTGCAGGTCGTATGAAATCCGACCAGGCGGTCAACTCCGCGTAGTCTTCCTCCGCCCGGTGAAACGGGCTGAACGACAGGTTGTGCCACAGATGCCAGCCGACGATCAGGGACGGCTTGATCGATTTGATCTTGTGGTAGACATCGCGTTCCATCTCATGCCGGCTGGTAACCCACAGGTTGTCCCACGCCAGCAGTTCGGGATACTTGAGCAACAGCCGCCAGAACGCCACGAAATAGCCGTCCCGGGGACGCTGGCTGGCGCGGCCGTTGCGGACGAACGTTTCCAACTCGCCAAATCCCTTCCGTGCCCGGTCGGCGTCGATCCCCAGGCCTTTGGCTTTCGCCACGCAAAACTCGCAGAAGCACGTGACTTTGCCGGGGTCGGTCTTGGCGCCGTCGTGATACGCGCCGAGCGCGTTGAACAGCGCGCCCTGCCGCTCCGACCCCCACATGATGCCGTCGATGTCATAGGACCGCGAGTAATCCTCCACGAGTCCCAGAAGCCAGGCGCGATACCGCGGATTGTTGTAGCACGGGCCGCCGGGATGGCCTTCCGCGCGTCGGCCATGGAAATCAACCTCGTACAGCGGTTCCCAATGCGGGATGGCGGGGGGGCGGCGGTTGTCTTCGATGATCCACCCGAAAACTTTCACATCGCGTTTATGGGCGGCGGGAATCATGCGGGCGAACACATCCATGTCGCCAAATTCGGTGCCGCGCATGTCCTCGTAGGTGAAGCCCGTGTCCTTGTAATATTCCATGTGCGGGATGGCGTAGTTCCCGCCGCGGAATCCATCCGCCGGCAACCCCGCCCGCACCGCTCCGTGGGTGTACATGAACGGGAGGATCACGTTCACGCCCGCCCGTTGTTGCAGGTCGTCGAGCAGCTTGCCAACGTCCTGGCGCGCAAACGGCGCCGGGCTGGTCGCAATCGAGATGGTCGCGGTCTTGCGGGCCGCCGGCGCGGTTGTGACCGCGTCCGCCAGCGCGGTCAGGGGCGATAACGCCGCGGTCACGCCGATGGCGGTCGCGGTCAACAACGCTTCACGGCGGGTCATGGGCTGGTCGATCATGATGGAGTCCTATGGTTGGTTGGAAGCACGCTCGGAACGTTATCGTAGGCGCGTGGCCTCGGTTGTCAGGAATTGTTTGATCTCTGGCCATGTTGCGGCAACGCGCAACTCCGGCATCGGTTCCGCCTCGGCATCCGCAAAGTAGGTGAGGCTGCGCAAGATGTGATAGAGATCGTAGTCGTGGTCGGTGAACTTGGCTTGCAAGTATGTGAATGCCTCCTTCAGCGGGAAGCATTGCCGGCAAATGAAGTAGATGTCCACGAAATCCTTTCGCGAACCGCGACCAGCAATCGCCGCCAGCTTCATCGCGGCAATATCCGGGATGCTGGCCAGTTGCGCAGGCAGGCCACTCGATTCAAGCGGCCGGATGAGTTGATGCCGATAGGCGAAGAAGCTTGTCTTCACGCCGCGAAACTCAACCGTCAATGTATCGCGAGCCTCCTGCAACACCGCCACGCGCGGCGGCGACGGCAATTGCTCCAGCAGCCACCGGGGATCAAAGGACTTTTGACGGAAGAAATCGAAGTCCACCGACCCGCGATGTCCCAAATGCAGGGCCAACGCCGTGCCACCGGCCAGATAGAAATCACGCAACTCCGGTTGCTGGCTCAATACGGCCAGAGCGGATTGTTGCGCGGCGCTGAAGATGTCGTTGTGCATGATTCGTCGGACAAGCCAAGAACCGCCGCCCAGAACGCCCGGGTCTTCGCGGACAAGACGCGCTGCCCACGCGCCAGGAAATACTCCCGGATTCCTGCCAGCCCATAATACTGCTCCGCCCAGCGCACCGACTGCAGGTTCCCGTACTCCAATACCCGGCCCAGGATAAACGCCCGGTGCGCCACTGGATCCACGGCGGCCGGGTCGGCATCCCAAAAAAGCCTCGTCGCCTCGGCTGGCAGCGTCGATTTCACACACGAATAATATCACAGCGTGTCATGCCGGTCGAGACAACTTTCCTCGCCGCGCAGCTTTGTCCAGTACATGCTTCCCTGCTAGTAGCTCGACTGACGGGTCTGTGCTCTTTCGGTGGCCTAACTCTGGTCCTGGACTTGAGTGACCGCGACTCGAGTTTTGTGGTTGAACTTGAAAGAGCTGACCATGACAATTCGGTCGAGAATCAACCAGAAGAGGTTCTCTTCGGACAAATGCCAACTCTTCCAGCGCTCGATGTGAATGCCAAGGCGAACTATTCGCCACATGTTGTAATCCTTGGCGCCGGTGCCAGTGTTGCTGCTTGTCCATATGGTGACCGACGTGGACGCCGGCTTCCTCTCATGGCGAACTTCGTAGACGTAGTTGGACTTGGTCCGCTCCTAGAGACGGCGGGCGTCTCCTTTGACGGCGAACAGAATTTCGAATTGATCTACGATCAACTTGCGTGCTCACCAGATCTGACAGAACTGCGAATCAGGTTGGAGCGAGCAGTGCGGGACTACTTCACCTCGCTTGAACTCCCGGATTGCGTCACACTCTACGATCAATTACTCCTTAGTTTGAGGCCGAAGGATATCATCGCGAGCTTCAACTGGGATCCATTCCTGCTTCAGGCCTGCGCGAGAAATAGGCTGATGCGCAATCTTCCCAAGGTCGTTTTCCTGCACGGAAATGTGTACTTGGGATATTGTCCTATGCACTCCGCGTGGGGATACTCGACGCAAAACTGCAACACATGCGGCAAGAGATTTGAACCGTCACCATTGCTTTTTCCCATTAAGACAAAGGATTATCGGGCTCACCCTCTTCTGGCGCGACAGTGGGATCAATTATCGCTCCATCTGGAGCACGCGTATATGCTTACAATATTCGGGTATGCTGCGCCGTCATCAGATGTTGCTGCCCGGGACATTATGCTTAAGGCGTGGAGCGCAAATGAGACCCGCCAGCTGGCACAAATTGAGATAGTCGATGTGCTACCCCGTCGTACGCTTGACAAGCGCTGGAGCGATTTTATTCAAGGCTTGCATGGGGGGACGATCCGCCGTTTTTGTCGCACTTGGCAGTTCCAATATCCCCGACGATCGTGTGAAACCCTTGCGTTCGCGACGCTTCAGCAAGATCCATGGGCTACGCGCAAAATTCCTCGATTCCGTCGACTCGACCGACTTCAGCAATGGATTAGGCCTCTCATCGAAGAAGAAGACGCCTTAGAACAGAACGGAGCCCCACTTCGACCATTCGAAGGACACGGCTAACACCGGCACGGTGCTACTCAATACTGCGGCACATTCGGGTCGATCCGCTCGGCCCAGGCGTTGATTCCTCCGGCAACGTTCTTGAGTTTGCTGTAGCCCTGACCGCGCAGGAATTTCAGCGCGCGACCGCTGCGGCCGCCGGATTTGCAATGCAGCACGAGCAGCTTGTCCTTGGGCAGTTCCTGGAACCGCTGCGGCAATTCGGGTAACGGCAGCTTCACCGAGCCCTCGATGGTGCAAATGGCGAACTCGTCGGGGTTGCGCACGTCGACGAGGATGAAATCCTCCTTGCGGTCGCGCATTTTCTTGAGCGTATCGACGCTGATATCGTCCGGGCCAAGCTCTTCTTCTTTTTGTTCCACGATAGAATCTCCTGATGAACCGCCATCCTCGCCACGGCCAATACCGCAGAATTCGAGGTAATCGATCAATTTGGTGATTGTTGGGTTCTTGCCGCACACGGGGCAATTCGGGTCGCGCGGGATTTTGTATTCGCGGAAACTCATGTCCATCGCGTCGAACCGCAGCAACCGTCCCATCAGCGGTTTGCCCTTGCCGATGATGAGCTTGACCGCTTCGTTGGCCTGGATGTTGCCGATAATGCCGCAGATGACGCCCAGCACGCCGCCTTCCGCGCAGCTCGGCACGAGGCCGGGCGGAGGAGGCTCGGGATACCAGCAGCGGTAGCACGGCCCGCCAAGATGCGGCGCGAACACGCTGGCCATGCCTTCCCAGCGGAAAATCGAGCCGTACACGTTCGGTTTCTTGAGCATCACGCAGGCGTCATTGACCAGGTACCGCGTCGGGAAATTGTCCGTGCCATCGATAACCAGATCGTAGTCCTTGATGATCTCCAGCGCGTTGTCACTGGTGATCTTGACGGGGTGGGGGATGAAATTCAGATTCGGATTGATCGCCTTGAGTTTTTCCTCGGCGCTCTTGAGCTTGTGTTTGCCCACGTCGCCCGTGAAATGGATGATCTGCCGCTGGAGATTGCTGAAATCCACCGTGTCGAACTCGACCATGCCGATCGTGCCCACGCCCGCCGCCGTGAGATAGAGCGCATTCGGCGAACCGAGCCCGCCCGAGCCGATCAGCAGCACCTTCGCCGCCTTGAGTCGTTCCTGGCCTTCAACGCCAACTTCCGGCAGGATCAAATGCCGCGAATAGCGTTTGATCTCTTCATTGGTCAGCTTCGCCCGGTCTTTGATGATCGGGTCGAGTTTGGCGAGGTTCCCGCCCGCAATCGACGGCACGATGGAAATTTCATCGCCTTCGTTGACGGGCGTATTGTCGCCCCGGGCGCGGATGTCCTCGTCGTTGACGTACACCCGCACGAAGTTGCGCAGTTTGCCGTCGTCACCGTACAAATGAGGACGCAGTTGCGCGTGCTCGGTCGTCAGGTTGCCCAGCACTTCGCTGATCGTCCCGCCGGGCACCTCGACCGTTGCCTGCCCATTGGCAAAACGCCGCAACGCTGTCGGTATCGTGACTTTGATTGCCATCGTGTTCTCCCGAATCAATCCGCAACTCGCGGTGGATAGTCTATCGCATTACTCGGAAATTTCAACTGCCTCCTGGTCGAACGCTGACCGGTCGTCCCGCAACCGCCAGGAGTTCGACTCCACGGCTTTTCCCTTCACGACCGAGACGATCAGGTACGAAAAATTCGGCCACGCGTGGTCGAGATCGAATTGTGACGGGCGCGCGGCCACGTCCGGGTGCGAATGATAAATCCCCAGCACGTCCACGCCGCGTTTGTCGGCCTCGCGCTCGATCTTCATGTAGGCCAGCGGATCGATCAGGTAACGGTTACGCGCGCTCTCCCCGCCCGAAGCGGGCAGGTCGGCGCGCTCGTTGTCGGCTGACACGATCTCGGTGATCACGCCGTCTTTCCCCAACATCACGCCGCACGCCTCGTTCGGGTACCCCGATTCGAGGTGGCGATGGATTCGATGCAAGAGTTGCTTCGAGAGTTTCATGCTGCCTCCCAGAACTTCTCGCTCTGATAGCGCGCACCGGCATCGGGACAAATGACAACGATCACGCCCTCCGTGATGGTGGCCGCCACCTTGAGCGCGGCGCAAATGCCAGCGCCCGCGCTGACACCGACGTACAGACCTTCCTCGCGCGTCATCCGCCGCGCCATTTGCTGCGCGGCTTCGGTCGAGACGCCAACAACCTTGTCGGGAACCTTCGCGTCGTACAACGCCGGGACGTGCGAGGCCGTCTCCATGTGCTTGAGGCCCTCCAACCCGTGAAACGGCCCCTCGGGTTGGATGGCGACGAGCTTGATGCCGGGGTTGAATTCGCGGAGCCGTTTGCCCGTGCCCATCAACGTGCCGCTCGTGCCAAGCCCGGCGAGGAAATGCGTGATCTTGCCCTCGGTCTGCTGGATGATTTCCGGTCCCGTGGTTTCATAGTGCGCGCGCGGGTTTTCGGGATTGCCGTATTGATCGGGGTAAAAATGCCGGTCCGGCTGCTCGTTGTACAACCGCTGCGCCGCGTAAAACGCGCCATCACTGCCTTCCGCCGGGTCGGTGAGAACCACTTCCGCGCCGTACGCCTTCAACAGTTTCTTGCGCTCGGGGCTGGCATTGGCCGGGATGAGCAGCTTGCAGCGGTAGCCGCGCCGCGCGGCGATCATCGCGTACGCGATGCCCGTGTTGCCGCTGGTGGCATCGAGAATGATCTTGCCGGGTGCGAGTTGGCCGGACACCTCAGCGGCCCGAATCATGCGGTACGCCGGCCGATCCTTCACGGAACCGCCCGGGTTGTACCATTCCGCCTTGGCGAGAATGCGAACGCGGGGGAATTCGCGCCCGATGCGGAGCAGGGGAATCAGGGGCGTGTTGCCAATCGTTCGCAACAACGCGTCCGAATCCGCCGACGGCAGCAGGGAGACTTCATCCATCGTCAGGCGGGCTTGTCACCCTTGCTGATCGGCGCGTTGACCAGATTGCCCCACTCGGTCCACGAGCCGTCGTAGTTTCTCACGCTCGGGTAACCGAGCAGATATTTCAGCACAAACCACGTATGCGCCGAACGCTCGCCGATGCGGCAGTAGGCGATGGCATCGTCGTACGGGGTGACCCCGTGGCTGCGGTACAATTCCAGCAACGCATCGTGGTCTTTGAATGTGCCGTCCTCGTTGACCGCCAGCGCCCACGGGACGTTCAGCGCGGTCGGGATGTGGCCGCCGCGTTGCGCGGTTTCCGTCATCCCCGGCGGGGCGATGACCTTGCCGGTGTACTCGTCGGGCGACCGCACGTCGACCAGATTGAACTTGCTCTCCTTGATCGCCAGCGCCACGTCGTCCCGGAACGCGCGCACCGATATGTCCGCCGGGTGGGCGCGGTAGTCGGTCGCCGGGTATTTGGGCACGTCCCGGGTGACCGCGCGGTTCTCGGCGAGCCATTTCTTGCGGCCACCGTTCATGATGCGGGCGTCGCGGTGGCCGTACAGTTTCAGTTGCCAAAACGCGTAGCAGGCAAACCAGTTGTTGTTGTCGCCGTAGAGGACGACGGTTGTATCCGGAGCGATGCCGGACTCGCTCATCAACTTCTCGAATGCTTCCCCGGTGAGCACGTCGCGGCGGATATTGTCGCAGAGCTGGCTCTGCCAGTTCCAGGCGATGGCGCCGGCGATATGCCCCTGCTCGTAGGCCGATGTGTCAACGTCCACCTCGACGAGGCGCAGGTTGGCGTCGGCCTTGTGCTGTTCGACCCAATTGGGGGAAACAAGAACATCGGGATGGGAATACGGTTTCGTCATAGGTCATGCCTTTTCATTTTGTGCGCTGGAACCAATTTGCGAAATGTGCGCCCCGCCAACACCAACAGCATTATACCATTGAGACGGGCTGGGGCAACCATGGGTTTCGACGGCGTGGAGGCCATGTGAGAAGTTGGTGGAGATGAGGGGATTTGAACCCCTGACCTCCTCGTTGCGAACGAGGCGCTCTCCCAACTGAGCTACATCCCCAACCGTGTGCATGCGGCGACCCGGCCCGCAATCACTGTCCATGGTTCGCGACGGCGTCCGTTAAACGCGCGACGTCACAGCAACCAATGGTCGTTGGACTTTACAAGACGCGACGGACTGCGTCAACGCCAGACCGCCAAACCCGTCCATCGGCTGAAACGGCGGTCCGGCGGAGCGTGATTGACAAGACGGGGGTTTCACTTACTCTGGCGGTCGCCAAACGGGAGAAGCGTCGGCATTAAAAGTGCAATTGGCCGTGTCGTAATCGTCCGAAAGGGATAGACGCATGGTTTCGTCACACTGGATGGAGTTGCTTATCGTCGCCCTGTACATGGGGGGCATCGCCGTCTTCGGACTGCGGTTCGCCCGCCGGCAGACGTTCGACGGAGCGCTACTTTGTCGCGCAACGATCCATTCCCGGTTGGGCGATGGGGATTTCGCTGTTCGCCGCGATCAGCAGCAGCCTCTCGTTCATCGGCTATCCTGGCTCCGCGTATGCCGGCAACTGGAACGACCTGGTGCAGGGGCTCATGGTCATCCCGGCGCTGGTGGTCGCCGTGTGGATCGCGGTTCCGTTCTACCGCCGCGTCGTCGGGATGAGCGCGTACGAATATTTTGGCAAACGGTTCGGTTATGGCGCGCGGGTGTACAGTTCCCTGGCGTTTTCCCTGGCCCATTTCTCGAAGCTCGCGTTCGTGTTTTACCTGGTGACGCTGACGGTCCACATCATGATTGGGACGAACATGTATCTCACGACCATCTTTCTCGGGGTGGTGACGATCACCTACACCTGCCTCGGCGGCCTTGAGGCGGTGATCTGGACGGATGTGATCCACGCGTGCACGGCGTTCGTGGGCGTGTTGATCTGCCTGGGGTTTCTGTTGTTCCTCCCGCCGGGCGGTCCGACGGCGGCGTTACGACTGGCCTGGGACAACCACCGGTTCAGCCTCGGGTCCTTCGACTTCGATCTGTCCCGAAAAGGGTTTTGGCCAATGGCGCTCTACGGGTTGTTTTGGTACCTGCAGAAATACACTACCGACCAAACCGTCGTCCAACGGTATCTCGCCGCGAAGTCCGACTCCCAGGCTGCCAAAGGCACGGTGCTGGGAATGTCGATCTGCCTGGCGGTGTGGACGTTCTTTATGCTGATCGGATCGCTGTTGTGGTCTTATTTCCAACTGACCAGGGAATCGCTCCCGTCTCGCATCATCAAAGCGGACTATGTCTTCCCCTATTTTCTCTCGGCGCATCTTCCGCCGGGCTGCATGGGGC
The DNA here is from genome assembly GCA_963712025.1 of uncultured Verrucomicrobiae bacterium. Lineage (GTDB taxonomy): Bacteria > Verrucomicrobiota > Verrucomicrobiia > Palsa-1439 > Palsa-1439 > Palsa-1439. The sequence goes on from CAVQGJ010000010.1 coordinate 225,865, forward strand.
TGTTCATCGCGGCTCTCACTGCGTCCGCGATGTCGATGGTGTCCTCAGACTTGAATTGCCTGTCGTCGATCGGGGTCAATGATTTCCATCGTCGGCTCCGGCCGAATGCCACGGAGAACGAGCGGTTGCGCATCGCGAAGATCGTTGTCGCGATCTGCGGCGTCCTAACCACCCTCATCACCCTTGTTCTCGCCCGCTTCACCGAGCACGCCTTGTCGCTATATTTCACCGTTACAGCGATCCTGTCGGGAGGACTCTTCGGGTTGTTCTTTCTCGCGTTCTTTTCCCGGCGGGCGAACCCGCGCGGCGTGTGGACGGGAATCATTGCCTGCGTTCTCTTCACGACTTACGCGGTACTGACGTCTGGATTGGCATCGGGATTCACGTGGGGTGGGCACAGGATTCTCGACCTCGGCCGGTTCAACTTTCCGTGGCAGGGAGTCATGATTGGCGTGGTCGGCCATCTGGTGCTCATCGTGGTGGGGTATGGGGCCAGTTTGTGTTTTCCGTCGGGGGCCGAAGTCGCGGCGGAATTGACGGTGTGGGGCTGGCTGGAACGAAGACGGGCGCGGCACACGGAATAGCGCAATCCCGTGGCGGTTTGGCCCGCCGTTTACCGACTGGCACGTACCCTGCTTAACATCCCGTCCATGAAACGGAATGCGTCGAAGAATACCCAAAAGAATCCCCCAACCCTGGCGGATTTGATCGCCACCGTAAACCAACTCACACGTGACGAACAGCTTGGCGCATACATCGTTGCTGATCTGATCAATTCACGTAAAGTCCGTCTGGAAGGCCAGTTCCAGGGACATAACGTGATCGTTTCGGACTAGTCGTACCTGCCGGCTTGGAGGTTTGCCGCGTATCAACCCTGCAAAAAGTCCTGCCATTTCGTGGTCATTTTTGCGACACTTGCGCAAAAATGAGCGCCCTATTTCGTCCCCCCCGTAGAACTGTCATTGGCGTCGTTCACCTGAAACCTCTCCCGGGTTCACCCAAATGCGGTCGCGTGAGCCACGTTGGGCAACGCCACTCACGTGGCAGCCTGCTGTCCGTGATCGACTTTGCCCTTGCGGACGCCACGGCCTATCAACGCGGTGGCGCCGACGCGATTATCATCGAAAACTTCGGCGATGCGCCGTTCACCAAGTCGCATGTCGGGCCAGAAACCGTCGCCGCCATGTCCGCCGCAGGCTCGGCGGTTCGCGCCGCCATCAAACTGCCACTGGGATTCAATGTTCTGCGGAATGACCCGCAAACCGCGCTGGCGTTGTGCGCCGCGTGCGGCGGGAGTTTCATTCGCGTCAACGTCCACACCGGCGCGATGCTGACCGATCAGGGCATCATCGAGGGCGACGCTTACGGAACTGTTCGTTATCGCGAACGAATTTGCCCGTCGGCGTCCATTTTTGCCGATGTTCACGTGAAGCACGCGGTCCCGCTCGGCAGTTTCGAAATCGAAGACTCCGCGCATGATACGCTGGATCGCGGGCTGGCTGATGCGCTGATCATTTCGGGCACGGGCACGGGCCGGGTCGCGGACATCACGGACGTGCAACGCGTGCGCGAGGCGTGCCCGTCGGCGAAGATTCTCATCGGCAGCGGCATCAATGTCGGCAATGTCCGCGAGTTCCTCCGGTTTGCCGATGGCGTGATCGTGGGCACCTCCCTCAAGGTCGGCGGGAAATTATTCAGTGCAGTCGATCCCCGGCGCGTGGCCGCGCTCGTCAAAGCCGCTCGCAAGTGAACACGATTCGATTGAGCCGCGAACACCCCGCGGTCGAGATCCTCCACGAAGACGAAGCCATGTTGGCGGTGAACAAACCGGCCGGATTGCTCGCCGTCCCGGATCGTTTCGACAAAGCCAAACCCGACCTGATGTCGCTGCTCCAGGCAGCGCGTCCCGGTGAATGGCTGGCGAACGTCCATCGCCTCGATTTCAATACCAGCGGCGTGTTTGTCGTGGCGAAAACTCAGGAAGCCTTTCGTGATTTGGCTCGCCAGTTCCGCGAACGCGAGACGCGGAAGACGTACGCGGCAGTCGTGCGCGGCCTGCCGGTTGAGTCGCCGATGACCATTGACCTTCCAATCGGGCGACATCCCAAGTTTCCCGGGCTTGCCCGGATCGATCACAGTCGCGGCAGCGACGCGCGGAGTATCGTCAGCATGCGGGAGAAATTTCGCGGGTATGCGTTGCTCGAAGTCGTCATCGAAACCGGTCGGATGCACCAAATTCGCGTCCATCTGCAAGCCGTTGGCTGCCCGGTTGTCGGTGATACGGATTATGGCGGCGCGCCGCTGCTGTTGTCTCAGATCAAGACCAAGTACAAGGCGAAAGATGAGGAACCGGAGCGCCCCTTGCTGGATCGCCCGGCATTGCACGCCGAGAAACTGACGCTCACCCGTCCTGCGTCAGGCGAGAAACTCACGCTCGCAGCCCCGTGGCCGAAGGATTTGACCGTGGCACTGAAGTACCTGCGCAAGTACGCCAAAGCGTGACCAGAGTCCCCCGGAAATATGTCATTCTGAGCGAAGCGAAGAATCTCTAAGGAAGGCGTTTGCGCGCGCGGATCGCCTCCAGTTGCTTCACCGCCTCGCGGTCGCGGGGACGATCCATGGCACGCTTGGCCTTGATGAGCGCGTCGAGTCCAAGAACGCGGCATTTCCCAAAGCCCAAATCGATGACCACACTTTGCCTTTTCATGGTGGTGAATCCCCCCACGCCCAGCACCTCGCCGAGACAATCGAGCACCCCCAGATCCGTTTCCAAATAGAGATTCTTCAGGCCGCGACAGTTCTTGCGGGTGAGCTGTAGCGGTAGACGCTTCGGCGTGAGGCGGTGGACCGGATGCAGATCGGCAACCGCCTCTTGCAGTTTCAGTAGATTCCGCGGTGTGAACGGGCAGCAAATGTCCACGTCTTGCGTCAACAGCGTCACGCCGTGGGCCGCGGACGCAAATGCACCGATGACCACGAACTCAACGTCGTGTTCCAGCAGCCGCTTTAGCAGTGTTTTAAGATCGGACATTTCGCCGCCTGCCCGCTGCCTGAATGGCCTCGAACAACGCGAGAGCGCTCTGATGTGCGTCTATACGCTCAGCAGGTGTCCGACGCAGATTAATCTCCAGCAGGTTCATGTCGCAGCCATAAGCCTCTGCTGCCGCCCAAGCGTCCTTTTTTGCTGCCGGCCTCTTTCGCTTGTTGTTACGGCCTTTCTTCACAATGTCGGTTTTTCGGTCTCGGCGGTTTGGCGTTGCTCGAAGAGGTAGCGGTTGAGGGCGTTCAAGTAGGCGAGGGCGCTGGCCTCGATGATATCCGTCGAGGAGCCTTTGCCGGTGACGATTTTAACGGCGTCTCCATTGAATTGGACGCGGACAGTGACCTCGCCGATGGCGTCCTTGCCGCGCGTGACGCTGTTGACGCTGTAATCCGCGAGGCTGCCCTTGAGACCCGTGATGCGGTCGATGGTCTTGAGCATCGCGTCGATCGGGACCGTCGCCGGTGCCGGCGTCTTGCACCGGTTCCTTCTTGTCGGCGCGGATGAGGCGCACGGAGGCGGTCGGGATTTCGCCCGTGGTCACGCTGAGGTAACCGAGTTTCCATACCTGCGGCACCTCGGTGAACTGGCCTTCGACGAGGGCCATCACATCCTCGTCGTACACCTGCTTCTTCTTGTCGGCGAGGGCCTTGATCTGGTCGGTGATGCGGCGGACTTCGTCCTCGCTGAGCTTGTAACCCATTTCGTCGAGCTTCTTGCCGACGGCGTGGTGGCCCATGTGTTTGCCCCAGGTGAGTTCGCTGGAACGGCCCACGTCCTCGGCGTGCATGATCTCGTACGTCGCGCGATTGGCCATCATGCCGTGCTGATGAATGCCGGCCTCGTGGGCGAACGCGTTGTCGCCGACGATGGCCTTGTTGCGCTGCACCACCATGCCCGTCATGTGCGACACGAGACGGCTGCTGCGGTAGATCTGCGCGCTGTCGATGTTCGTTTGAAATAACCGCCAAACGCGTCCTTGCGGACCTTGAGCGCCATGACGATTTCTTCGAGCGAGGCATTGCCGGCGCGTTCGCCGATGCCGTTGATCGTGCACTCGACCTGCCGCGCGCCGTTCTGGACGGCGACCAACGAATTGGCCACGGCAAGCCCAAGATCGTTGTGGCAGTGGACGCTGATGACGGCGTTCTTGATGTTCGGGACGTGGTCGAAGAGATACTTGATGAGCGCGCCGTATTCGTGGGGCGCGGCGTAGCCGACGGTGTCGGGGATATTGACCGTTGTCGCGCCGGCTTCGATGACGGCATGCGTCACCTCGGCCAAGAACTCGGGTTCGGTGCGCGAAGCGTCCTCGGGCGAGAACTCGACGTCCTTGCAGTAACCGAGAGCGCGTTTCACGCCTTCCACGGCGCGCTTGAGAATCTCGCCCTGGGCCATCTTGAGTTTGAACTCGCGATGGATGGCGCTCGTGGCGAGGAACACGTGAATGCGCGCGCGGTCGCCCGCCGGTTTCACGGCTTCGGCGGCGCGGTCGATGTCTTTATCGACGCACCGGGCCAACCCGGCGATGCGCGGGCCCTGGATCTCGCCGGCGATGGCTTTCACGGCCTCGAAATCGCCGTCGCTGGCGATCGGGAAGCCCGCCTCGATGATGTCCACGCGCAACCGCGCCAATTGCCGCGCGACCTCGAGTTTCTCGCGGATGTGCATGGATGCGCCGGGGCATTGCTCGCCGTCGCGTAACGTCGTGTCGAATATCAATATTTGCTCACTCATGGCCTGATCCTTTCGATTCTAGCCGTGGACAGGGGGCAAACAACAAAAAACCCACTGTCGCGCGGCGACAGTGGGTTTCGATTTCCTGTGTACAGACCTCAACCCGCCGTCTCCGACGCGAGTCGGAGCAGTCCCAGCAAAGCCAGCAACAGGTTGAGATTACGATTCATTACGCCACTATACGTAGCAGGTCGCAGGCCATTCGTCAAGAGCGACGTCAGCCACGCCGTCCGTGCTTGTAAGGGGGCCGGAATTACGCTAGATTCTTGTCTGGGATTGACCATGAGAATTGAGGTTGAACGCGAAGATGATGGTCGCTGGTTGGCAGAGGTGACAGAACTGCCCGGGGCGATGAGCTACGGGCGTACCCGGAAAGAGGCCATATCCAAGGCCAAGGCGCTCGCTCTTCGTGTCATTGCGGACCGGCTGGAGCACGGCGAAGAGATTCCTGAGTTGCGCGGTGTGTTTGCCGTGCCCGCATGAGCCAGTGGCCGTCAGCCAAAGCCCGGCGAGTATTGGCGGCGCTATTACGAATCGGCTGGACGATCAAGCGTCAATCCGGCACTTCCCATCGAGTTCTTGCGCGAGACGGCTGGCCAGATTACGTGTTTGCGTTTCACGACCGCGTGGAGATTGGCCCACATATGCTGGCGCGCATTGCCAAGCACACCGGGCTAACACCCGATGATTTGTGAAGGCCTCTCTTGGTTGACGCAACTACCTACTTCCTGACCGCCAGCACCACGCCGCCGGCGATGAACGCGACGGGCAGGACGATGGCGAAGAGCACTTCATCCTTCATCCAGTCGCCAAAGAACGATTTGTCCATGAACGGATTGGTGACGGTGGCGCTCTCGTGTTTGCCGAACGGATTGCTCACCGTCGTGCTGTTCTTGTTGGCATAATCATACCGCGCGTAGGCGAAACTGAGGATCGCCAGCACGATGGCCACCGCGAGGAAGTTGAACCGTTTCCGCATATTGACCTCCTAATAGGCGGCTTGGACGCCGCTGAGTTTGCGTTTCTGCATCCACGGGAAGTTGGCGCGAATCTGTTCGCCCAGTTTCTCGATGGGATGTTCCGCGCCGCGTTTCATGAGCGCGTTGTACACGGGACGGCCCGCCTGGTTTTCCGTGATCCATTCCCTGGCGAACTTGCCGCTCTGGATTTCCTCCAGAATCTTCTTCATCTCGGCGCGCGTCTGCTCGGTGATGACGCGTTTGCCGCGGGTGATGTCGCCGTACCTGGCGGTGTCGCTTACGCAGAAGCGCATGCCGCTGATGCCGGCTTCGTAAATGAGATCGACGATCAGCTTCACTTCGTGGCAGCATTCGAAGTAGGCCATCTCGGGCGTATAACCGGCTTCGACGAGCGTTTCGAAGCCCGCGATGATGAGTTCGCTCAGCCCGCCGCACAAGACGGCCTGTTCGCCGAAGAGGTCGGTCTCCGTTTCCTCGCGAATCGTCGTCTCAAACACCGCCGCGCGCGTGGCGCCGATGCCCTTGGCCCAGGCGAGCGCGATTTGTTTGGCCTTGCCTGTGGCGTCCTGATGCACCGCGACCAGCGCCGGAACGCCCTTGCCTTCGACGTACATGCGGCGAACGAGATGACCCGGGCCTTTGGGCGCGACGAGGAACACGTCCACGTCCTGCGGCGGAACGACCTGCCCAAAATGCAGCGAGAAGCCGTGCGCGACGGCGAGCACTTTGCCTTTCTTCACGTGCGGCGCGATTTCGCGGCGGTACGTCTCGCCGTGGCGCGTGTCGGGAATCGTCATCATGATCACGTCGGCGGCCTTCGCCGCATCGGCGACGCTGAGGACTTCCACGCCCTGCTTTTTCGCCACGTCGACGGACTTGCTGCCTTCGTAGAGGCCGACGACGACCTTCACACCGCTGTCCTTGAGGTTGAGAGCGTGGGCGTGCCCCTGCGAGCCGTAGCCGATGACGGCGCAGGTCTTGCCCTTGAGGTATTTCAGGTCGGCATCTTTATCGCGATAGATTTTGGCTGCCATTGTCATGTTCCTTGTGAATACGATCCCCGCCCATCTTCCCAACGCAACGGGAGACGACGGGCGTTCGTCGCCGAATGCTACGCGAGCACGGCTCCTGAGCTCGCGTTCATGACCTGCTTCTGGTAGCGGGCGAGCCAGCCGGTCAAGTCACGTTTGACGGGCTGAAACGTCTTTCGCCGCTCGGCCAGTTCCGATTCGGGGACGAGGATATCGATCTTGTGATTCGGGAAATCGATTCGGAGCCGGTCGCCGGCGCGCAGGAGGCCGATGGGGCCGCCTTCCGCGGCTTCGGGGCTGACGTGGCCGATGCAGGCCCCAGCCGTGCCGCCGCTGAATCGGCCGTCGGTGACCAGCGCGACCTTGTCGCCGAGGCCCATGCCGACGATGTAGCTGGTCGGGCTGAGCATTTCCTGCATGCCGGGTCCGCCCCTGGGACCCTCGTTGCGGATGACGACGATGTCGCCCGCCTTGACCTTGCCGCCGAGGATGCCCGCGCAGGCGTCTTCCTGGCTTTCGAAGATGACGCACGGGCCTTCAAAGACGAATTTCTCGCCGCAATACTTCTTGAAATCATCGCTGATGCCGGCGGTCTTGACGACGCTGCCTTGTGGCGCCAATTGGCCGTAGAGAATCGACAGCCCGCCATCCGGTGTGTACGCCGTGGCCTTCGTGCGGATGCAGTCACTCGCACTGAACAGGAACGCAGGGTCAAACGGCATCAGCCCGGCCGATACGGCTTTGGCGAGCTTGGCCGGATTGGTCAGGATCGACGCTCGGGTGATCTCCCAGTTCTTCATCCGCTTGATCAGGCAGACGGCAGCGGGTTGACGGCTGCCGGATTTTTCGTACCGCCAGACAATCAGGACCGGATCCTTGCGCAGTTGGCCCAGTTCTTCGCGAAGCAGACCCTTGCTTTCCCGGAGCGTCTTTTCCAGAAAGGCCGTGATGGCTTCCCGGCCGATCACGGGTACCTGGCCCTCGATGTCGAGCCTGGCCTTGGCGGCGAACAATACCGCCTGTTCCGGCACCTGGGCCGAGTTGAACGCGGCGGCTTTGCGCCAGAGCGTGATAGCGCGCTCATCGCCGGGAAAGAACAACATCGGTTTGGGGATGAGATTTCCGCTGGCCGTGCGGGCCGCGGGACCGAGTTTGTCCTGGGGATCGAGCACCAGCGCCGACGCGCCGGAAACGCGAGCCGCCCTGGCCCAAGGTGTGCAGGACTCGGAGCGAACATCCCACTCGTCGATGTTCTCGCCAATGGTCTTGCCGGTGACGGTCCGGCAGGTGAGCGTGAGCGCGCCCATGCGTTTGAGCTCGCCCAGGATCGTATGAATCCCGCCGGCCCGGTGAACATCCTGCACGTGGTAATTGGACGAGGGCGAGACCTTGCACAGGCAGGGCACGCGGCGCGAAATGGTGTTGATGCGCGCGATGTCGTACGGAATGCCGGCTTCGCGGGCAATGGCGAGCGTGTGCAACACCGTATTGGTCGACCCGCCCATGGCGACGTCGAGCGCGAGCGAGTTGTCGAAGGCGTCGATCGTGGCGATATCGCGCGGTTTCAGGTCGCGCTCGATGAGTTTGAGAATGGCGCGGGCGGCCCGCAGGTACAGGGCCTCGCGTTCCTTGGAAACGGCCAGCACCGTGCCGTTGCCGGGCAACGCCATGCCGAGCGCCTCGCACAGGCAGTTCATCGAATTGGCGGTGAACATGCCGGAGCACGAGCCGCAGGTCGGACAGGCGCTTTGTTCGAGCTTCAGCAGGTCGGCCTCGGTGATTTTGCCGGCCTGGAGTTCGCCCACGCCCTTGAATACGGAGATCAGGTCGGACTTCTTGGTGGCGGCGCTGAGATGGGCCGGCAGATCCCCGGTGGTTTGCCGTTCGGCGATGCCGGCGGCCATCGGGCCGCCGCTGACGAAGATGGTGGGGATGTTGACGCGCATGGCGGCCATGAGCATGCCCGGCACGATCTTGTCGCAGTTCGGAACGCAGATCATGCCATCGAAGCAGTGCGCCTTGAGCATCGTTTCCACGCAGTCGGCAATCAGTTCCCGCGACGGCAGAGAGTACAGCATGCCCTTGTGGCCCATCGCGATGCCATCGTCCACGCCGATGGTGTTGAACAGGAACGGCACGCCGCCGGCCTCGCGCACGAACCGCTTGATGAGCGAGCCAATCTCATTGAGATGAGCGTGGCCCGGGATGCAGTCGGTATAGCTGTTGGCGATGGCGACGAACGGTTTGTTGAAATCGTCCTCGGACTCGATCGCGCCGGTCGCCCGCAGCAGGCTGCGGTGCGGAGCGCGTTCGGCGCCTCTCTTGATCATGTCAGAGCGCATGGTGGTAATTCCTTTCGACAGTTGACCCGGCGCACAGTATACCCTCAATCCGCCGCGCCGCAACCGTCGAATGCGGGCCGGAACGAACGCGCCAGTGGACGCCGCAATCGCGTCCGCTGGCGCGGGGTAGAGCAACTGGTTATTGCCGATCAGCCACCACGACCGACGAGGCCTTTGGTCCCGAAGGAGATCGCCCGGGCTTTCTCCGTCGGACGCAACGCGCGGACCGCCGCGCCGGCGCGCCACATCTCGGAGTTGCGCATGGCGGCGAGTTCCCTGGCGACGCGTTTCGGATAATTCTTCGCGCCGCACACTTTGATCACGCGCTCGGCCTCCTTGCCGGACGCCACGCGCCCATACAGTTTCTTGAAGACCGGCAGGACGGCTGATTTGAACTTCGGCAGCCAATCGAGTGCGCCGCGTTGGGCCGTGGCGGAGCAGTTGGAATACATCCAGTCCATGCCCTTCTCGTCGACGAGGCGGATGAGGCTTTGGGTGAGCTCCTCGATGGTTTCGTTGAACGCTTCGCTCGGGCTGTGGTGGTGGGCGCGTAGAACGTCGTACTGCGCTTCCATGATGGCCGCCAGACATCCCATCAACACGCCGCGTTCGCCCGTCAGATCGCTGTTGGTTTCGTGCGGGAACGTGGTGGGGAACAGGTAGCCCGACCCGATGGCGATGCCGATGGCCAGGCAGCGTTCCTTGGCGCGGCCGGTGGCATCCTGATGGATGGCGAAACTGGAGTTGATGCCGGCGCCGGACAGGAAGTTGCGGCGCACGTTCAGGCCGGACCCCTTGGGGGCGACCATGATCACGTCGACATACTTCGGGGGAACGACACCGCTCTTCTTGCGGTACGTGATCGAGAAACCGTGCGAGAAGTACAGGGCATCGCCCGGTTTGAGGTGCTTCTTGATGGTCGGCCAGATCGCGCGCTGGGCGGCGTCGGACACGAGGATTTGAACAATCGTGCCTTTTTTGGCGGCGGTCTCGATGTCGAACAGGTTCTTGCCGGGCACCCAGCCGTCGGCGACGGCGCGGTCCCAGTCGCGCTTGAATTCACGGGCCTGGCCGACGATCACGTTGAATCCGTTGTCTTTCATATTCAGCGCCTGGGCCGGGCCCTGGACGCCGTAGCCGACGACGGCGATGATTTCGTGTTTGAGGACGCGGCGGGCCTTGGCCAGGGGGAATTCCTTGCGCGTGATGACGCGTTCCTTTACGCCGCCAAAATCAATGATTGCCATGACTGATGTTCTCCATTGCTGATGCTGATTGTTTTGTGCTGAAGCCTGTCACCCGCTGTGCGGGCTCGGATCGGCCGGGCCGGGTTATTTGCGCGGCATCGCTACTTTGCCGGTCCGCGTGATGTCGCGGACGCCGAACGGTTCCATTAACCCGAGAAACGCCGCAATTTTCGATTCGTCGCCGGTGATCTCGATGGTCAGCGCCTTGTGGGCGACATCGACGATTTTCGCGCGGAAGATATCGCAAATCTGCATGATCTCGGGCCGGGTTTTGTTGTCAGCGTTGACCTTGATGAGGACGAGTTCGCGGTCGACGTACTCGCCTTCCTTGAAGTCCTGCACCTTGATGATGTCGACGAGCTTGTTGAGCTGCTTGGTGACCTGCTCGAGGACGGTGTCGTCGCCTTTGACCACGATGGTCATGCGGGACTGGGTCGGGTCCTGCGTCGGGGCGACGTTGAGTGTGTCGATGTTGAACCCGCGACCGCTGAACAGCCCCGAGATGCGGGTCAACACGCCGAATTTATTCTCGACCAAAACTGACAGGGTATGCCTCATAAAGCGTCCCGGTTATACGGCAATCCGCGCCGTCAAGCAACCCCCATTTCCGGCGGCCTGGGGCAAGGTGGCGCACGACGTGCTTTATCGAAAGGAAGTCGTGATTTCGCAAGAAGTGGGCGGACCAGCCGCCAAACGCCACGAAGGACAACCCCCTTTTGGCCGGACCTCGCGAAGCAGCGATGGAACGGCTCATGAATGAGATAGCAGTTTCAGTTTCGAGACTTCCTGACACGCTACGATTGCGTCTTCCCGTCTTTGGGGTCAACGGGCGGTTGATTCTCCTGTGCGGCCTGTCCGCCGTGGCGCTCCTCCTCGTAGCGAAACCAACGGGACGCAATGGGGATCAACTGCCCGCCCAACCTCCCGCGCGCGTCGTGCGGGTGCTCGCAGCGCCGCACGGGGACGGATCGCCGTATTCGCCAGCGGAGATGGCCCGGGAGGCAGCGGCCCGCAGCGCGCTGCTGCGGCCGGCAACGGATGCGGCGCGAGGTCGAAATCGGTTCGAGCCGGAAACGGCGGTGGACAACCAAAAGCCGGTGGCCGTGGTGTGCGAGCCGGCGCATCGGGGCTTTGACGGTCCGATGTGGAGGTTTCTCCTGAACGAGCCCGTCCAGCCCGATATCGATCTCTCGCACAACCAGACGTACTATGGCGTCAAGGTGACTCTCCCGCTCGGGAGTTGAGAGCGGCAAATCATGTCTTGTTAATGGCGCCGGTGGCCCGTATCTTGCCGTATGCCTTTCAAACAACTTGGACTTTCCGAGGAGGTGCTGCGCGGCGTGCAGGCTGCGGGTTATACCGAGCCGACGCCGATCCAACTGCGCGCCATCCCGCTCGTTTTAGCCGGCAAGGACGTTATCGGCTCGGCGCAAACCGGCACGGGCAAGACCGCGGCGTTTGCGCTGCCGATACTCACACTCCTGAAGACACACGGCAAATGCCGTTGCCTGGTGCTGGGACCGACCCGTGAACTCGCGGCGCAGGTCGAGACGGCGTTCCGTGACTACGGGCGATTCACCAATTTGAAGACCGTCGTCGTGTTCGGCGGCGTCGGTTACGGCGATCAAAAGGATGGATTACGACGGGGCATAGATACCATTGTTGCAACGCCCGGTCGGTTGTTGGATCTGATGGGGCAGGGGCTGGTGAATTTGCAGGACGTGAACCTGCTCGTGCTCGACGAGGTGGACCGGATGCTGGACATGGGGTTCCTGCCCGACGTGCGGCGGATCGTTGATCGTTGTCCGAAGAACCGGCAGACGCTGCTGTTTTCCGCGACGATCCCGCCCGAGATCGAACGGCTGGCGGGGTGGGTGTTGCGAAACCCGGAGAAGATCGAGATCGGCATCAGCCGTTCGCCCGCCTCGACGGTGACGCATGCGTGTTACCCGGTGGCGACCAGCCAGAAGTTCCAGTTGCTGGCGGCGTTGCTGCAACGGACCAATTTCGACAGCGTGCTCATTTTCTCGCGCACCAAACACGGCGCGGACAAGATCGCGACCCGGTTACGGGCCGAGCGGCACTCGGTGGCGGCGTTGCACTCGAACCGGACGCAACGCGAGCGGGTCGAGGCGTTGGAAGGATTCAAGTCGGGCAAGTACGAGGTCATGGTGGCGACGGACATCGCCGCGCGCGGACTGGATGTCGAAGGCGTCACGCACGTGGTCAATTACGACGTGCCGCAGCATCCCGAGGATTACGTGCATCGGATTGGGCGGACGGGGCGCGCGCAGAAAGTGGGCGACGCGTTCACGCTGGTGACGATCGAGGAACTCGAATATCTGCGGGCCATCGAACGGTTCATCGGCCAGAAGATTCCGCAGCTCAAGCTGGAGAATTTCAATTACGTGCTGACGCCACTGTTCGAGGAGAAACAAATCTCCGGTGACCGCCGCAGCGTCCGCGCCGTCCGCACGATGAAGGGGTACTCCTTCAGCCCGAGTAGAAAAAGAAGGTAGGGGCGAGAACCGCCACGCCGCGTCGGGGGACGCGGCCTACAACTCGCTTGGGATTATGTTCGGGTGTTGTAGGCCCGCTGCCCTCAGCGGGCGGTTGTTGCTGTCAGCAGTTCTCACCAACCGTGATTTTGGAGACCTTTCGGTCAAGAAATCGGCGCGGTCGGAGACCTGCGCCGGACAGGCGGCGGGATACCTAAACGACCCTTCGTTGCTCAGGGTAAACAGGCATCTCGCCCTACACTCCGGCGCGTCACCACAACTCATTCGGGCCGGAGGGGACTTTGATGGCGGCGGCGGGTTCGGCGGCAAGACCGCGCGGGTGCGGCAGATAATGCGGGAGCAGATGGCCGTCGGCATCGACGAATTGGGCGCGCCAGGCGCGAAAGGCGGCGAGGATATCGTCGAACTCGGCGCGGGTGCTGAGGCGGACAACGCGTTTGTGGAATTCCCTGGCTGGGCCGAAGCCGCGCGAGTATTGCAACGCGACCTTGCGGAACATCCGGCAACCCGTCGAGTCGCCGAAGACTTCGACCATCAGATCGAGGTGACGCTGCATCACGGCGATGCGTTCGTCGAAGGTGGGTTCGGGAGGCAGTTCGCCGGTGGCGAGGTAGTGGGCGGTGTGACGGAATATCCACGGGTTATAGAACGCGCCGCGGCCGATACTGATGGCGGCGCAGCCGGTGCGATCGAACATCAGCTTCGCGGTCTGCGGGGTGGTGATGTCGCCGTTGCCGATGACGGGCAAGCGTCGAACGGCCTCGACGACGGCGCGGATGCCGGCGAGATTGACCGAGCCGCTGAACCCCTGTTCCCGGGTGCGTCCGTGGACGGCGATGGCGGCGACGCCGGCGTCTTCGAGGGCGCGGGCGAGGTCGGGCGCGGTGAGGTTTTCATCGTCCCAACCGAGCCGCATCTTGGCGGTGACGGGGATTTTGACGGCGGCGACCATCGAGCCGACCAAACGCGCGGCTTTGGCGTGGTCGGCCATCATGGAGGAGCCGCCACCGTTCTTGCAGATCTTGCGCATGGGACAACCCATGTTGATGTCCACGGAACTCACGCCGAGCGATTCGAGCAGCGCGGCGGCATCGCGCATCTCTTCGGGGACGGTCCCAAACAACTGGACGGCGAGCGGATGGTCCTCGGGTCGGGTCTGAATGAGCTGGAGGGCTTTGCGGTTTTTCTCGGTCAGCGAGCGGGCGTTGACGAGATCGGTGGTGCAGAGGCCGACTCCGCCGATTTCGCGGATGACGAGACGAAAGGGGAGGTTGGTGTAGCCCGCGAGCGGCGACAGGAAGAGATTGGAGTCGAGCGACAGTTGGCCAAGGGCGAACGGCATGGGTCAATGAATAGGGCATTTGGAGGCGGTTTGCAACCCGGCGGCGGTCGGCCAGGAAAAGATATGTCGCTTTTTTCGACGAGATGTGGAAGGGTTACCATTGTTTGATGACGAGGAGGCATGTGTTGACCGACTGCAGCGTGAACGCGTCTGGTTTGCGTTGTGCTCCTCGTAATCGACGGGATCGCAGATTCCCTCATGATTTGGGCCGGGTGGCTGAGTCGTTATGCCAATAGAAGCTGTTACATCGCTGGTGACGTTCGGAAGCGAGCTGCTGAACAACCCGCGGCCGATCGGGTCAGCCGTGCCGAGTTCCCCCTTTTTGGCGCGGCGCATGGCCAGCTACGTGGCGCGGGCGCCGCGGGGCTATGTGATCGAGTTGGGCGCGGGGACGGGCGCGATTACGGCGGCCCTGGTGAAGCGTGGGATCCCGCCCGAGCAAATCGTTTCCGTCGAACGCTCGGAAACCATGGTACGGTTGTTGAAGCGACGGTTTCCGTCCCTGAAAATTGCGCTGGGCGACGCCAGCGAGCTTCGCGCTCTGCTGCGGACGTTCCTGGCCAAGGACAACATCGAGATCAGCCACATCGTTTCCAGTTTGCCGTTGCGGTCGCTTCCCGAGAATGTGGTGACGAATATCATCCGCGAGGTACACGCCGCGCTGCCCCCGGAGGGCAGGCTGATCCAGTACACCTACAACCTCAGCAAGACCTCGCATCCGTGCCTGTCCGGGTTCAAGCGTATCCGCACCGCCATCGTCTGGGCCAACGTGCCACCCGCCCGGGTGGACGTATTTCAGAAAAACGGGGCGTCTTCCGCGTAGCCCTGACGGGAACCTTATCGAAGCGGCTACCATCCGCGTCGCCGCGATTGAATTCTGACGCAACGCCCGTATGGTTTTCCTGATTTGCGCCGCGCGCGGAAAATAGTGGCGGCGCGGGCCGAATCACGGTAAAGATACGGGTACAGGCCAGAACGATTCAACGCAGGGGGCACTATGAGCGAGCAGGCGAAACTGGAAGTCGGCGGCAAAGTTTACCAACTGCCCGTCGTCGTCGGGACCGAAGACGAGCACGCGGTTGACATCTCGAAATTGCGGGATGAGTCCGGCCTACATCACGCTCGACGATGGCTATTCCAACACCGGCTCGTGCAGCAGCGCGATCACGTTCATCGACGGGGAAAAAGGGATTTTGCGGTACCGCGGCATTCCGATCGAGGAATTGGCCGAGAAATCCACGTTTATCGAGACCGCGTATTTGTTGATCTACGGCCATCTGCCGGTCAGCCAGGAATTGCGGCGGTTTTCGGAATTGCTGACGCAAAACGAAATGCTGCACGAGGACATGAAGTTTCACTTCGAAGGGTTCCCCTCCCACGCGCATCCGATGGCGATCCTGTCGTCGATGATCAACGCCGCGAGCTGTTTTCATCCGCGCCTGATGGAAGGGTACCAACCGAGAAACTTTGAACTCCAATCGGCGCGGCTGATCTCGAAGGTACG
This sequence comes from uncultured Verrucomicrobiae bacterium, assembly GCA_963712025.1. Lineage (GTDB taxonomy): Bacteria > Verrucomicrobiota > Verrucomicrobiia > Palsa-1439 > Palsa-1439 > Palsa-1439. The sequence goes on from CAVQGJ010000010.1 coordinate 241,607, forward strand.
GACCATTGCGGCGTTCTCGTATCGCAAATCGCGGGGCCTGCCGATCATCTATCCGAAGCCGGTGTACAAGTACACGGCCAACTTCCTGCACATGATGTTCTCCGAGCCGTACCAGGACTACGATTTGAAGCCGGAAGTCGTGCGCGCTCTCGACCTCATTTTTGTGCTGCACGCCGACCACGAGCAGAATTGTTCGACCTCGACCGTCCGGATGATTGCCTCGAGCCGGGCGAATCTGTTCGCCTGCGCCGCGGGCGGCGTGTGCGCGTTGTGGGGGCCGCTCCACGGCGGGGCCAACCAGGCGGTCATCGAAATGCTCGAACAGATCCACCGGGATGGCGACGATGGATCGAAGTTCATCGCCGCCGCCAAGGACAAGAAGAGCGGCAAACGGCTGATGGGGTTCGGCCACCGCGTGTACAAGAATTACGATCCGCGGGCCAAGATCATCAAGGAGCAGTGCGACCGGATCCTGCAGGTGCTGCGGATTGACGATCCGTTGCTGGCCATCGCGAAGAAGCTGGAGGAAGCGGCGATGCACGACGAGTATTTCATCGAGCGCAAGCTCTATCCCAACGTGGACTTTTACAGCGGCATCATCATGCGGGCCATCGGCATTCCGATGGAGATGTTCACGGTGATTTTCGCCATTGGGCGGATGCCGGGCTGGATCGCGAACTACAAGGAAATCATGGACGAACCCACCAGCCGCATTTACCGTCCGCGGCAGGTTTATGTTGGCCCGCGCGAGCAACATTACGTGCCCATCGAGAAGCGGGCCAAGCCCGCCTGAGGCGGGCAAGCCCGCCTAATCCAAACATATTCCCATCGGCCTGCCTGAGCCTCTCCGCATAGGCAAACTCAAACAGGCTTTCAAGGCGATACGAGACAAACAGGCTTTCAAGGCGATACGAGACGCTAGCGCTCTCGTGCTCTCGCGACTGACGGCAACGACCCCCCCGCTTCCAGAAGCCACTCCAACGCGACCTCTTTTTCAAAGAAGCCCCGCCCTATCGCGCCGCGACTCACTGCCACGGATTCCATCAATCCGTTATAGACCTCCGGCCTCGCTAGTACTGCCGACTTAAACGGGGGACCCAAGATGCGCGCCCAATGCTCTCCTGAAAAGGCTCGAGTCATTTCGGTCTCTGGTCTCGGAATTTCCCGTGCGTCTACAAGGAGGCGTGTTTGGCGTCGGTTGGTAGCCTCATTGCGAATGGCTTCCAGTGCTTGTCTCATGTTCTCCTCCGTCCACTGACCGCTCATTTTCACAAGAAGATAGTTCACTTCTTGTTGATAGGAGAGTTCGATACTCATGGCCGCCTCCTTTACTGTCGCCCAACAGTGTTCATCTGCGTAACTGCGTTGACTGCGAACCTGTACCAGTCTCTATTCCCCCAGGAATTTGTTGTCAACAAGCAATTCCGCAGCGCCACCAGCACCCCCGTCTCGTCGCGGGTTTCCGATTGTACCGTCTCGCCTACCTGTGAGGTCGGCTTCTGCTCGACCATGCCTTCAGTCTACCATGCTTGCGACGGCGGAGGCATTGGCGGCGAGGGGGCAGTAGCGGCGGGGTCAACGGCTGGGCGTTGTCCTAATTTCAGAATTCGGTCGTTGTGCTCTCCGTGCTGCACGGGCGACCGGGCTTTCAGGAGTTGCACAATTGCCCCGGTGTTCCTGGCGATGTACACGGCGGCGATGGCGATGACGCCCTGCACCATCAAGAACAGGGCTCCCGCTGTGAGAATAATCAAATCCATGAGTGAACACTTTCCTTTCGATTACGAGCGACTTTCCAGTGCATGGTACGCCTCGTCATCAGGAATGCAACCGCCGGCCAAGGACATTGGTGGCGGGGACAAAAAAGATTGGAGAGTCGAGTCCCAAACTGGCTGCCCTACGCTCGCAACTTCAACGTGCCCCCTCGACTCTCCACCGGCATCGTAAGCCCAATCGCAGGGAACCGCCATGGGGTAAACACCCCATTGTCCGCTGATGCCGTGCCGCATAGCCTGACCAATTGGGACAGGTCATCGCGAGAACCAGTCAGCAGTGGCCCAAGAAAAGGCGTATGCCGCTTGCTCAAAAAACATGCAACGAAACAGGGATTAGAACCATCCCCCGTTCCGAGTTTGACCGGTTGGTGCCTCAAAACCCCGCCTTGGAGAGCCTGATGGGGGAAGAGGTCGAATGGTTTTCCAACCGCTTGGGGAACTTGCTGGGTGCTGTTGCCAAAGGCGAAGGCGTGGCGGGCTGGAACTACGCCGTCTTGAAACGGGATCGGAAAGGGGATTTCCGCGTCCGCAAGTTGATGAACAGCTTTTTCGGCCTGAAACATGCCCGAGTTGATTTGTTGCTTTCGATGGCAGGGGTCGCCATCAATCCGCCTGATCCGACCGTCCACTTGACTCCACCCGCTCCATCGGGTCGTGATTGACCGAGCCTGCCAGAGGCGGGGAACAACGGCAGGGGTCTGGCGGCGAACTCTTGGGGCGGCAAGAACCGCTGCATACACTACAAAAATCAGTCTGCGAAATCACTGGCTTATTCTGAAGTTGGGCTTATGTTGGCCGGGGAGGCGTCTTTGTCAGTGAGAAGCATCAGCAGTTGGAAGTTCAATCGATTTCTCCCCACCCGTAATCATCTGGGGACTGTCATCGGTAAAGAGGTCGAATGGTTTGCTGATGACCCAGAGAACACCATCGGCACAATCGCATTCAGGCAGGAGCAACGGGGTTGGAATTACGCCATCTTGAGGCGGGACTGGATGGGCGACTTCCAAGTCTGCAACCTGAAGGCGAATTTTGGGAATTTCCGGGCAGCGAGTGTTGATTGCGTACTTGCGATGAAGGAGGCGGAGAAGGGCGAACAGCGGTCTCTCTCCGAAATAACCGATGCGTAGGGTCACGACCGACGACACCGTCAGCAATCGGAGGCGTCTTCCAGATTTGGAAAGATGTCTGACCAGGCATCTGGGGGAAACTCTCGATTTCTCGGATTGCCTCGTGAAAAACCCCTGCGATTGCGAGTATGGGGTACGTTATAGTTCTGGCGTCTATTGCCGTCATCCGAATCGGCGGAGCTTCGAGACGACAGACTGCCCTTGATGACTCTCCAAATAGTCTTTGCCCGGCGAAGTCCCGCCTAATCCACGCGCAGGAGGATCTGCAACTGGGATGACACAACGTCCATCGCATACTGGATTTCGGGAGTGCGGATGCCTTCCGCGTCTCGCAACGGGGTGGTGACCATCACGATCCGGGCGCGCGCTCGTTTGTCGCGGGAGACGTATTCCAGGTCGCGGATAGTTTCACGGTAGAGCGCATCAGCTTCGGTAGCGGTTTGATCGGTCTGCTGGATAACGTCAGCGAGCTGGGCGCGCAATTTTGCCTTTTCCTCCGGAGTGGCCTTCGGGTAATCGCGGCGGATCCGATCGGAGACGAGGTCAAACTTTCCCTCGAGCCTGTCGAGCTTCGCGAGGTCCTTTTTCCACGCGTCGATGTTTTGGACGCAACGCGACGCGGCGTCACGATTGATATCCGCCTGGTCAACGACGCACCTCGAGCACGAGCAGAGGAGCAAGACCGACGCGGACAAAATTGTCTGACAAAGCGGGCGAATCGGAATCATCGGTGTCGTTTCTCGTAGTGCACGCTTGAGTTTCAGCAATTCCTTTGCCATTTTTTGCGGCTGACTTGACGGCCCAGATTCACTATGGTGGATTGAGGTTTATGGCGCAGCGACGGCATCACAAGATGAAGAAATGGGCGATGGGCATTGGCATCGCCTTCGTGCTGTACAACATTCTCGCGTTTTTCGTTCTCCCGGCGGTCATCAAGTCACAAATGCTCGAACGGTTGCCGGCGTTGACGCATCGCCGTGTTGCCGTGCAGGAAGTGCGACTGAATCCGTACACACTTTCGTTCACTCTTCGCGGGTTTTCATTGACAGAGACCAATGGTGACGAATTTGTCTCGCTGGACGAGTTGTACGTCGATTTTGAGTCCATCTCGCTTCTCAAGCGCGGATTTGTCTTCAGCGAGATCCATGTCAAGAAACCTTCCGCCAACATCATTCGATTGGCCGACGGGACGTTCAACTTTTCGAACCTGCTGACGGTCACGAACGGCGCGCCGTCAGAGGCCAAGCTGGCCGCGCCACCGTCCGGCAAACAACAATTGCCGCTGGTGATTGTCGAGGCGCTCAAGGTCGAGGATGGCCAATTCTCGTTCACCGACCTCGACCGCAAGAAGCCGTTTCAGCGCCGGTTTGGGCCGATCAACGTTACCCTAACCGATTTTACCACCCGTCCGAAGACCGGCAGCCCGTACTCCGTCGTGGTCAGCACGAAGGATGGGGAGGCGTTTGCGTGGTCGGGAGATGTGTCGATCGCGCCGTTGTATTCGGCGGGCACGTTCAAGTTGACGGGGCTGCATGTCGACAAATATGCCGCGTATGCCGAGGATGTTGTGCCCATCCGGGTTGACGGGGGCCGGGTGGATTTGCAAACGGATTATCAGGTGGCGGTGACGGGCGAAGAAGCCAGCGTCGTCGTTTCCAACATGACCGTGGACCTGGCGGGGATCCAGGTATCAACGGCGCAGCCGAGACCCGCCCAAGCCCGCTTGGACAAATTGCATCTCGCGGTCGAGGGCGTATCGTTGGACACCGCAGCCAAACGGCTGGATGTCGCGGAGATTCGGTTGACGGACCTCACGACGGGGGTGACGCTGTTGCCCGGCGCGCCCACAACCCAGACGGTGGCCCAGGTGGCGTCCAAGCCCGCGACAGAGTCGAAGCCGGCGGCGACGCAGACCAACGCATTCCAGGTCAAGATCGATGAGGTCGCGCTTGAGAATGCCTCATTTCATTTCACGGATGAATCGGTCGAGCCCCACGTCGAATCCGCGGTCGAGGAATTCAACGGGAGCGTGAAGGGCCTGACTTCCGACATGAATACGGTGGCCGTGGTGGACTTTGCGGGCAAGGTGAACAAGTACGCGCCGTTCTCGATCAAGGGCAAGATCAACCCGCTGGCGTCGGACATGTTTGTCGACGTGGCGATCTTGTTGCAGAACGATGCGCTCACGCCCACCTCGCCGTACGCCTCGAAGTACGTCGGGTTTCCGCTCGAAAGCGGCGCGCTGTCGCTCGATCTGCGGTACTACGTCACCCAGCGCGAGTTGAAGGCGGAGAACAAGGTGCGGGTCGATCAGTTGCGGCTGGGGGAGGCCAGCAACAGTCCCGACGCGATCAAACTGCCGGTGAAACTCGGCATTGCGTTGTTGCAGGACCGCCACGGCGTGATCGCGCTGAATGTGCCCGTGAATGGCCGGCTGGACGACCCGAAATTCAAGCTCGGCCCGGTCATCATGCAGGTGTTCATGAATATCATCACCAAGGCCATCACGAAACCATTTGCGATGCTCGGGTCCATGTTTGGAGGGGGCGAGGACCTCGATCACATCACGTTTACGATGGGTCAGGTGGATTTTGCGGAAGGCGAGTTGAGCAAACTCGACACGCTGGCCACCGCGTTGTACGAGCGACCGGCCCTGAAGCTCGGCATCGCGGGGTCGGTTGACCCTGTCAAGGACCGCGAGGCGTTGGCGAAACTCAAGCTGGAGCACCGGCTCGGCGAGATGCGCGTGAAGGAGTTGCAGGCGGCGGGGCAGAAGGTGACATCGGTGGATTCCGTGCGGTTGACCCCGGAGGACCATCAACGGCTGGTGAAACTGGCGTATGCGGAAGCGATGGGATTGGTTTCGAGCAAGGCCTCGGCCGCGCGTGCCGAGACCGTCCTGGCTCACCTGCAGACGAAAACCAATTTCGAGCCGTTGCATCCAACGAAGAGCGCGGAGCAGGCCAGGGGCGGAGGTCCCGGGGGCGTGGTGAGTCTGGCGGACATGGAAGCGAAGCTGATCGAGGTTACGGAGATTACCCCCGACGATTTCAAGAAGCTCATGGATGACCGGGCCGCCGCCGTGCAGAGCTATTTGTTACAGAGCGGCAAGGTGGAACATGAGCGGCTCACGGTCGTCGCTTCCAAGACCGTCGATGCATCCTTTCAGGGCGCGAACCGGGTGAATCTGACGCTGCAATGACCGCTCACATCACGGCGCGGGATTTGGCCGTGACCGATATCGAGTACCGATGGTTCTTGCTGGACAGCTTCACGGACGCGTCGAACGCATGCCCGAGCAGTTCCGACGTCAGCATGTCTGCCTTCCGTCCTTGTGCCAGCACGTGGCCGGCTTTAAGGAGCAGCACATGGGAGAATACAGGAGCAATTTCCTCCACATGATGCGTGACGAGCAGGAGCGTCGGCGCACCCCGACGACGACCGAGGGATTCGAGGAATCGCAGAAAATGTACGCGGGCGACGGGATCCAGTCCCGCACATGGTTCATCAAGAATCAGGAGCGGCGGATCGGCCATCAGGGCGCGGCCGATGAGCACCCGTTGGCGTTCCCCCTGTGACAGGACACGCCAGGGGCGGGCGGCTAGATGCGAACACTCAATACTTCTTAGAATCTGGGCGGCGCGCTTGCGATCGGCGGAGGTTGGTTCTCCCCAGTAACCAATCATCGCGTATTTGCCGCTCACAATCGTTTCCATCGCCGGTTCCTCCTCGGCCATCATTTGCCGGACGGATGAACTGACCAGGCCAACGCGCCTCCGCAGTTCACGCCAGTCAGTTTCGCCGTAGCGTTCGCCCAACACCTCAATCGTGCCGGCGGTTGGCGTAAGGTAGGCGGTCAGGGCGCTGAGCAAGGACGTTTTCCCCGAACCATTCGCGCCGAGAATGGCCCAATGCTGGCCGTGCTCCACGCGCCACGACACATCGTCGAGAATGACCGTCTCTCCGCGCTCCACGCGCAGGTTGTGGACATTCAGGACAACGGATGGTTTTCGCGTTCGCATGCGGGCCGAGCAGAAAACGGTTTCAAATGGGCTTCTAACGCACGGTTTGATCAGTTTCTTTGGGGTGCGGCGGTCAAAAGAATTGTTCCGCCCAAGCCGAGCGCCAAACCGATCAGGACGCCGATGAGCCGGTTGAATTCCAAGCCCATATTTTGGACGTGGTCGAAGTCGCCCGGGATACCCGCGACGCTGGAAACGGCCACCGTGGTGTCGTAAGCCAAGGCGAAGCCGAGAACCATGATGATTCCGATGCCGATCAGGATTGCGCCGACGATGTGGCGCGGATTGGTTGGCGTCGTCGGCGGCAGCGGCGTCAGCCACTCTTTAAACTCATGGCCGCATTCGCAGCGGGAGATGACATCGCGGACTTCTCTTTTGCAGTTTGGACAGGTTTTCATTGGTGTTCCTCTGTCTCCGGCTACGCCAGCGCCGGAACTGGTAGGAGCGGTGCGTCCACGGAGCAGAACTTGTTGTGGAGAAACGCGAAAGCCGAAAACGAGTTTGTCGCCAACTTTACGGCCAGTCGAATATCCTGCTCCGTGACTGTGTAGGTGGTATCGCGCGCTACGTTACGGGGGCCATGAATCACTTTGTTTCTCTTGTCTTGGAGACTACGCCATCCAGAGAAGACATCCGTGACTTCCGTTCCGGCGAGCGCCTCCTCAGGTTTGCATCCACAAATCCTCTTGAACAACTTCAGGCGGTCCCCGAATCGGGAATTGCTTTCGAGCAGCAAGTCGATAATAGGCCAGTCAAGACCGACGCGACGGCACCGGTTAACCAGAAATGCGTGAAGGTGCAATTCCATCATGGTACAAAAAAGAATCACACAAACGCTGCGAGAGCTCTCGGTCGCGTAAGACTCAAAAATCATCTCCAGCAAGCGCTGCTCATCAAGCCCGAAAAACGATCGCCTCATATCGCAAATGGTTCCGCAAATCCGGCACGGTACCCTTCTTTTGGTCTCCCCATCGTTGTGAACGTGGCCGCATTCGGGGCAGAGAGTGGCTGCGGTGGTAATCGACGCAAGGTTATGGGGCGTGTCGTGTGGATCTCGCTCATCGAGAATTTCCAAGATCGTGCTCATGGGGAATCGGTCGGCAAAGGCCTTGGGATCTACGGACTGTATGAATTGTTTTCTTTGCTGAAGCGAGCCTAATCTGGCAATCACCAGACTACAATCCGAAAGTGACTGAAATCGGTCAGTAATGATTCAAATGGATTGGTGTGCAGCCCGGCAGGCTGCACCGGCATGACACAGGATGGTAACACAAACGTCGACAACTCGTCTGCTGTGGGTGCGCTTGCCTCTTGCCAGCAGGTTTGTGGTTCGGCTATGTTGACGTGGTTATGGCAACGACGGTTTTAGTAGGCGCCCAGTGGGGCGATGAGGGCAAGGGCAAGGTCATCGACGTGCTCACCGAGCAGGCGGACGTGGTGGTGCGCTACCAAGGCGGCAACAACGCGGGCCACACGGTCGAGGTCGGCGACCAGAAGTATGTATTGCACCTGATCCCGTCGGGAATTCTCCATCCCGGCAAGATCAGCGTGATCGGCAACGGCGTCGTGGTCGATCCCGGGGCGTTGCTCGATGAAATCGAGCACCTCCGCAGTCGTGGCGTGACCATCGACGGCAATCTGTACGTGAGCGAGACGGCGCACCTCGTGTTCCCGTACCACAAGCTACTGGACGAGATTCGCGAGGAGCAAAAGGGCAAACGCAAGATCGGGACCACCAAGCGCGGGATCGGCCCCGCCTACGCCGACAAGGTCGCGCGCACGGGCCTCCGACTGGTCGATTTGCTTTCGCCGGAACGTTTCTCCGAGAAACTGCGTCGAAAAATCCGGGAAAACAGCGAGATCTTCAAGGCGTTCGGAGCGAAGCCGTTGAGTTTCGCGAAGATCAACGGCGAGTATTTGGAATGCGGACGCAAGTTGCGACCGTTTATTACCGACACCGTGACGCTGCTCAATCGCGCCGTGCGCAATGGACGAAACGTCCTGTTCGAGGGCGCGCAGGGCACACTGCTCGACATTGATTTTGGGACCTATCCATTCGTGACCAGTTCGAACGCCACGGCCGGCGGTGCCTGCATCGGCACGGGCGTCCCACCGCACCGGGTTGACCGGGTGGTCGGCGTGATGAAGGCCTACGCGACACGCGTGGGCGAGGGACCGTTCCCGACGGAACTGCTCGACGATCACGGTTTACTACTGCGCGAGACGGGCCGCGAATTCGGGGCGACCACGGGCCGGCCGCGGCGGTGTGGCTGGTTCGACGCCGTGGCAACGCCGATACTCGGTCATGGTCAACGGCATTGACGAACTGGCGGTGACAAAACTCGACGTGCTCGACGCCTTGCCGCGGATCAAGGTATGCGTGGCCTACAAAGTGGGCGGCCGGGTTTACGAAACCGTGCCCGAACGACATCGATGTGCTGGAGCGGTGCGCGCCGGTCTATCAGGAATTCGACGGCTGGCAGATGTCCACGAAACAGGCGCAGGAATTCGACCAATTGCCGAAGCGCGCCCGGGTGTACCTCCAGAAGCTGGCCCAGCTCAGCGGCGCGAAACTCAGCCTCGTGTCCGTCGGCGCCCGACGCGAGGAGACGATATTCCTGTGACGCTTATGACGTTCGACGCCTCGACAAATTGTTTGGCTTGTTGGAGCATCCAGTTGAATAACTTGGCATAACGGCAAGAGCAAGTGACGCCGCATCTCAAAAACATCCCCCGCCACGTGGCTGTGATCATGGACGGCAACGGGCGCTGGGCGCGCGAGCGCGGGCTGCCCAGAATCGAGGGACATCGTCGGGGCGCGGAAAGTGTCCGCGAGATCGTCCGTGTATCCGGCGAGTTGGGCATCGATTATCTGACGCTCTACGCGTTTTCCGTCGAAAACTGGAATCGTCCGAAGGCCGAAGTCTCGGCGTTGATGCGGTTGCTCGAGTTCTACTTGAAACAGGAGATTGCCGAGTTGAACAAGAACAATGTGCGGCTCACCGCCATCGGGCGTTTGCACGAACTGCCGGCCCGCGCCCAACGCCAATTGGAAAAATCCATCGACGCATTGAAGAAGAATACCGGCCTGACGCTGGTGCTCGCGCTGAGTTACGGCGCCCGCGCGGAGATCGTCGATGCGGTGCGGTCGATCTGTCGCGAGGTGAAGGGCGGGAGACTTGACGTGTCGGGTATCGACGAAAAGGTCATCTCGCAGCACCTGTACACCTGCGCGATTCCGGACCCGGATTTGCTGATTCGGACCAGCGGCGAGATGCGCGTCAGTAATTTCCTGCTGTGGCAGATTTCGTACGCGGAGATTTACGTCACCGAAACGCTCTGGCCCGATTTCCGCCGGTCCGAGTACCTGAAGGCCCTGGCGGACTACGGGGGCAGGGACCGCCGTTTCGGCCGGGTCAGCCCGAACGAGGCCGCGTGAGCGTCGCCTCCGGCAATTCCGGTGCCGTTGCGTCCGCTTCGAGCGAACATTCCCCCGACGTCGCGAGCAATGCGGCCGCCACGACATTGCCACCTTCGCGCAGTGGCTTCCTCTGGCGGCTGATCAGTTCTCTCGCGCTCTGGGCCATCATGCTGGCGGTGGTCTTCTGGCTCCCGCCGACCGCGATGTACATCTTTATGAATGTGGTCATCGCCCGCGCGGTGTGGGAGTTCTACAAGATTTGCGAAGCCAAAGGGCTGCCCTCGTACAAAGTCTGGGGCGTGATCGGCACGGTCGCGCTGGTTTCGGGAAGCTGGTTTGTGTTTGGCATGAGGCAATTTCGGTCGACCGCCGATTTCGCGGCGTTGTCTTACGATTTCGATATTTGCATTCTTTTGGTGTTTGCCCTCGGCGTGTTCATCCGCCAGTTCCCCCAAAAGCTAAACGCGCACGGCATTGAGACGATGGCGGTCACGCTGTTCGGGCTGATGTACGTGGCGTGGCTGGCGAACTTCGTCACGCGCGTCAATTTCGTGACGGTCAACGGCCGGTACTGGGTCATGTATCTGGTCGTCATCACGAAATTCACCGACATCGGAGCTTACCTCATCGGTTCGAGCCTCGGTCGCCACAAGATGATCCCGCGCATCAGTCCGAAGAAGACATGGGAAGGGACCATCGGCGGGATACTCTTCGCCATCGGCGGCTCGTGGTTGTGCTACGGGATATTGCCCGAGCTATCCCGAGACGGATTGAACCTTCTTCATATGGTTGTGCTGGGACTGTTGCTCGGCTGCGCCGCTGTGATCGGCGACCTGGCGGAATCGCTCGTCAAACGTGAGGCGGGTGTCAAGGATTCGAGCACGATCCTTCCCGGGCACGGCGGCTGCCTCGATATGGTCGACAGCCTGCTGTTCACCGCGCCGCTGTTGTACGTGTACATGAGATTGGTCCTCCGGTGATGAAACCCAAGAACATTGTCTTGCTCGGGATGCACCGGATCCATCGGCGTGAGCACGCAGAAGGTGGCGGCGGATTTGCCGGATCAAATCCGCATTGTCGGGCATGGCGTCGCGCGAGAATGTCGATGGCATGGAACAGGCGATCCGCCAGTTCAAGCCGCTGGCGGTCGGGATGACGAACCGCCAGAAGGCGGGAGAATTGAAGCGCCGCGTGGGTGGAAAAATCCCGGTGCACGCCGGCGAACGTGGGCTGGTCGAATTGGCGACGATGCCGGAAGCCGACATCGTGCTGGTGGCAATTGTTGGGACTGCGGGCTTGGAGCCGGCATTGGCGGCGATTCGGGCGGGGAAGGATTTGGCCGTTGCGTCCAAGGAAATTCTGGTGATGGCGGGGGAACTCGTCATGAGCGAGGCCCGCAAGCACGGCGTCAAAGTATTGCCCGTGGACAGCGAACACAGCGCCATTTTTCAGTGTCTCGAAGGCCGCGACCTGCAGGACGTGAAGCGGCTGATTCTCACGGCATCCGGCGGACCGTTTCGGCGGACGCCCCGCGAGGAATTCGCCGGGATCACGGTCGCGCAGGCGCTCAAGCATCCCAGTTGGAACATGGGCCAGAAGATCACCATTGATTCCGCCACCCTGTTCAACAAGGGACTCGAGATGATCGAGGCGCGGTGGCTGTTTGACATCGAAGTCGACCGCGTGGACGTGATGGTTCATCCACAGAGCGTGGTGCACTCGATGGTCGAATTCAGGGACGGATCGATCCTGGCGCAGTTGAGTGTGCCGGACATGCGTTACCCGATTCAGTACGCATTGACGTGGCCGCGCCGGCTGCCGAACTCGATGCCGCCGACGGATCTTGCCAGGATTGGGTCGCTGACCTTTGAAAACCCCGACCGCGAGAAATTTCCATCATTGCGGCTGGCGCAGGAGGCGGGTCGCCTGGGCGGAACGATGCCGGCCGTGTTCAATGCGGCGAATGAGGTGGCGGTGGCGAGGTTTGTGGATGGGAAGATCGGGTTTCTACAGATTTTCGAGACAGTGGAAAAGGTCATGCAGGCGCACCACATGGGCGGACCGGTGGGGGCGTCGTGGGTTGCATCACCGACATTGGATGTTATACTGAAGGCGGACCTTTGGGCCAGGAAGGAAGCAGACAATGTCTCCTGAAACAGTCGTGGTGTTTCTCGCGAACGTGGCGTATCCCACGCTTCTCGTGCTTTTCTTTTTCGGGTTGACGATTTTTATCCACGAGTTCGGGCATTTTCTGGTCGCGAAACGCTGCGGGATGAAAATCGAACGGTTTTCGGTAGGATTTGGCCCGAAGATTTGGGGCTACACGAAAGACGGGATCGATTATCGTGTTTCGTGGTTTCCGTTCGGGGGCTACGTGGCGCTGCCGCAAATGTCGCCAATGGAAGTCGTCGAAGGAGAAACCGAGTCAAAGGCGGAAGATCTGCCTCCAGTTTCACCAGGCTCCAAGTTCAAGGTGGCGATTGCCGGCCCGTTTATGAACGTCGGTCTGGCCGTGGTGCTGGCGTCGATTCTGTGGTACGTCGGGATGCCAACCAACCTGGCGGTTGTCGGCTGGGTCGATTCGGGCAGCCCGGAGGAACTGGCCGGTGTGCGCCCCGGCGACCGCATTGTGCAAGTGAACGACCAGAAGGTGAAGACATGGAGCGACTTCATGGAAGTCGTGGCATTCAGCCGCGAGCCAACGGTGCGTGTGGTGGTCGAGCGCGACGCGCAGCAGAAGGAGTTCCTGCTGGAAACGAAGTTGAACGAGCAATTTGGCGTTAAGATGTTGGAGCACCTCTGGCCGCGCGGGCATCCGTTTGCCCAGAGGGTGCTGGGCGATTCACCCGCGGAGCGCGCCGGGCTGCGCATGGGTGACCAGTTCGTGTCGATCGAAGGGATTCCCATTTACAGTTCGGATCAATTGCGGGAGTTGATCGGCAAGCGTGCCGACCAATCCACGGAAATCAAGGTGCGGCGCGGCAGTGACACGATGTTGCTGACGGTGACTCCCGAGTTGAGCGCCGAGGAGAAGGTCGGACGCATTGGCGTCCAGTTGGGCGATCACATGGAGATTGTCCGCCCAGGCCCGACGCCAATCGATCAATTTACGGATATCCTTGTCTCGATGGGGCGCATGGTCAGAGGGCTGGCGCATTCCAAGGAGACCGGCGTGACGGCCAAGAGCATGAGCGGGCCGGTGGGCATACTGGCCATTTGGTGGTATGCCATCGTCAGTGGCGGGTTGCGCCAGGGGCTGCATATCGCGGTGCTGCTCAACATCAATCTCGCCGTTATCAACCTGCTGCCTCTGCCGGTGCTCGACGGCGGACACGTCCTCTTCGCCGCAATCGAGGCCGTGCGCCGCAAACCGTTGAGCGCGCGTCTCGTACACGCCGCTTCCATGACTTTTGCCGTCCTGTTGATCACATTCATGCTGTACGTCACATTTTTTGACATCCAGAGGTTGACGTTCGGTCGGTCCCGAATGCAACCGAAGGCGGGCACGGAGGAAACTGCGCCGGCCGCGGAGCCGGCCACGCACCCATGAACTACTGCAGCAACCCATTCTTTTGGCAGCGGCGCATCACACGCGAAGCGAAGGTCGGCAACGTCGGCGTCGGCGGAGACAACCCGATCCGCGTCCAGACGATGTTGATTTCCGACACGATGAAGACGGAGGCCTGCGTGAACGAGGCCATTCCGATTATTGAGGCCGGGTGTGAGATCCTGCGCATTACGGCGCCGAGCATTAACGATTCAAAGAATCTCAAGAACATCGTCGGCGAATTGCGGAAGCGCGGGTACGACACGCCCATTGTTGCGGACATTCATTTCGTTCCGGCGGCGGCCATGGAGGCGGCGCTCTGGTCCGAAAAAATTCGCATCAACCCGGGCAACTATGCCGACCGCAAGAAGTTCGCGACCCGCGAGTACTCGGACGACCAGTACGCGGAAGAACTGGAACGACTGGAGAAGGCGTTCACGCCGCTCATCCTCAAATGCAAGGAACTTGGCCGCGCGATGCGCATTGGCACGAACCACGGCTCGTTGTCCGACCGGATCATGAACCGGTACGGCGATACGCCGTTGGGCATGGTCGAGAGCGCGCTGGAATTTGTCCGCGTCTGCCGCAAGCACAATTACCACGAGATCATCCTGTCGATGAAAGCCAGCAATCCCAAGGTGATGATCGAGGCGTACCGTCTGCTGGTGGCGCGGATGGGCCAGGAGGGGCCGGATTGGAATTACCCGCTTCATCTGGGCGTCACCGAAGCCGGGGAAGGGGAGGACGGTCGCATCAAATCCGCCATCGGCATCGGCGCGCTTCTGGAAGACGGCATCGGAGACACCGTGCGCGTATCGCTGACGGAAGACAGCGTCCACGAGATTCCCGTCTGCCGGGAACTCGTCAGGAAGTACAATACACTTTGGGAATCGCAACGGAAGGGCGAGTTGCCCGCCCGCGCCACCATCAACGTGGTCGAGAAGCGCGATCCGTTTGTGTATACGCGCCGTCCCACGGCCGAGTATTTTATCGGCGACTTGCGCTTGCGACTGGGCAAGGACCATCCGCAACGTGTCGAATTGCCCGTGCTACTGACCGCCCGCATCGGGGACATCCAACGGGTTACGACCGCCGAGCCGGACACGTTCGCCGAGATTCTGCAATTTCACGTCAAGACGATGGCCGATATCGGCAAGATCGCGGTTCTGAAGCCCGAGTTGCGGAAGCGGCACATTCACACGCCCATTGCGGTGAGACTGGACAGTGCAGACGTCACGTTACCCGTGACGGACGTCGCGGAGAAAATCAACGTTCCCTACAATGGGAAAGAAGATGTAACCGCGCTGCTGACGGACGCCGCCGAGTTGACGGTACAGTTCGATGTGATGGGCGACTCGCCGGAACAATTCGCCGACCATTGCGCCACGTTGGCGGGCGTGTTGAATCTGTTCCCGAACAACCAGGTCATTCTCGCTGTCGGCCACGCGGAGGGACTCGACGTAATCGCGGCGTACCGCATTTTGGCGGCCACTTTGGATCAACGCGGGTTGACTCTGCCAATCCTGATCCGTGACCGGGTCAGTGGGCAACGCGCGCGTCCTGCGCAGCAAAACGCGCTGATCGCGGCGAGCACGCACCTTGGCGCGCTGATCTGCGACGGCATTGGGGACGCCGTGGAAGTCACGGGGGAAGACAATTTGCTCAAGTCCGTCAAGCTGGCCTACAACATTTTGCAGGCAGCGGGCGCGCGCACGTTCAAGACGGATTACGTGGCCTGCCCGAGTTGCGGGCGCACGCTATTCGATCTGCAGATCGTGACCGCGCGCATCAAATCGCGCACCTCGCACCTGAAAGGCGTAAAAATCGCCGTCATGGGTTGCATCGTCAACGGGCCCGGAGAAATGGCCGACGCGGACTTCGGTTATGTTGGCACCGCGCCGGGCAAGATTTCGTTGTGGGTGGGCAAGACGCAGGTGAAACAGCACATCCCCGAAGAGCAGGCGGTGGACGAATTGATCACGTTGATCAAAGAGCACGGGAAATGGATTGACCCGCCGGCCGAGGCCGAACCCAAGGAAGCAGCCTTGAGCGCGAAGTAGGGGAAACGTCCATGAAACGATTTGTGACGACCATTTCCGTGGGTCTCCTGACGTTGGGGGTGTGTGCGTATGCGGCGGTTGATTGGGCCCAGGATTACAAGTCCGCACTGCAGAGAGCGGCGAAGGAAAAGAAACTGGTGATGGTGGATCTGTACGCCGACTGGTGTGGTCCCTGCAGGATGCTGGACCGGCTCACGTTTACCAACGCCGATGTCCAGGCGGCGCTGGCCAAGGACTTTGTCGCCGCCAAGGTGAACATCGAAGGGAGTAAAGAAAACCGGGAGCTGGCGGTCCAGCTCAATACCGAAGCGATTCCGCACATTGTTTTTTTCGACTCCAGTGGGAAGAAACTGTCGGAGATCGTCGGGTTTGTTCCTGCGGACAAATTCCGCGATGAGTTGCGAAAGGCCGTCGAAATAGCGGCAAAGAAGTGACCAGCAACCGCCCACAACCTTGGTGCGTTCAGTCTTCCGAGAGGCTGCTTGACTGCCGCATTTTCATGGTGCGAAAGGACGTGAGCGTGAACCCGCGCACGGGTCAGGCGCACGAAATGTTTATTCTGGAGCAACCCAACTGGGTCAACGTGATCCCGCTGACGGCGGACGAACAGGTCATCATGGTCGAGCAATGGCGTCACGGCACGCGCTCGGTACATCTCGAAACGCCGGGCGGTTTGATGGAGGACGACGAAACGCCGGAACAAAGCGGCCGCCGCGAGTTATTGGAGGAAACCGGCTTCGAGCCGGGCGAAGTTGTGCGCCTGGGGACGGTGCATCCCAACCCGGCGATTCAGACCAATGTGCAGCACTATATCCTCGCAACGAACTGCCGCAAAGTCACCGAACCAAACCTCGACCACGCCGAAGACATCCACGTGAAACTGGTTCCGCTGGCGGAGGTGCCGCACATGATCGAGAAGGGCGAAATCACCCACGGGATTGTGATCGGCGGGTTTTATTGGTTGAACCTGTATCGCCAGAAACATGGCTGAGATTGTTGCCAAGCTGAATGAGATCCTGGCCGACGAATGGGCCTGTGTCCGCACTCTGCGCCGTGCGGAGTCGCTCTGTGACGACCCCGGCCAGCGCGAAGTCATCAAGCGGGTACGCAAAGATTGCAGCGTCAACTGTGTCAGCCTTGCCAACGCGGTGCGCGGATTGGGCGGCGGCCCGACGGACATCCCAAGTACACGCTTCTCGCTGAAGCTATCCGACGAATCTCTGGCCGACAGCCTCGACATGGCCCAATCTGCCCAGGTGCATCTTGTGGCTGCGATGGACGCCCTGATTGACGAAACAGAACTGAAGCCCCACCGCCAGGCGCTGTTGTTGGTTCGCAAGCTCCACGTCGAAAACATGCGCTGGCTGAAGTCGGTATCTTCGTTGTAATCGGCGTCGGTCGTTCGCCGCTGTCTTCGCCGACGAAACAACGTCAATACGCAATCGCGGCGAAAACGGGGAGGCCCTTGAGGCGCTCACGGCCTTTGAGAAAACTCAGTTCGATCAAGAAATCGATCTCGATGATATTGCCCCCGAGCTGCCGGACCAGCGTCGCCGCTGCCATCGCCGTCCCGCCAGTGGCGAGCAGGTCGTCCACGATGACGACGTTGCCGCCTTTCTTAATGGCGTCGACATGCATCTCGCTGGTCTCGCTGCCGTATTCGAGCGTATAGCTCGTGACGACCGTCTGGTAGGGAAGCTTGCCCTTCTTCCGCACGGGAACGAATCCGACGCCGAGCTTGTACGCCACGGCGCCCGCGAAGATAAAGCCACGCGCATCGACACCGACCACGGCGTCGATCTTCTTGCCCTTGTGCCGGTCGGCGAAGGCGTCCACGGCAATCCGAAAGAGCCTCGCGTCCTGCAGAATCGGCGTGATGTCCTTGAACAGGATCCCCTTCACTGGAAAATCCGGGACATCACGGACGGCCGCTTTCAATTCGTCATACATGGTGGATCACCCCACTAAATGGCGAGCGTCGTTGTAGCGAATTCGACGACCGAAGGGAAGCCCGAAGATGATGCGCGGGCTAGTTTCGCGAAACCGCCTGCGGACGATCCTGCTTCTCCATGACGTGACGGAGCTTGGTCAGCGCAATGTTCTGGATCTGGCGGACCCGTTCTCTCGTGACCTTGAATTTCCGGCCGACTTCTTCAAGCGTCTTGGGCTTGCTGCCGTCGAGCCCGAAGCGCATGGTGAGAATCTCGGCCTCACGCGGTTCGAGTTCTTCCAAAATGTCGCGTACTTCCTGCCGCAGCGTCTTGTCCCGCAACAGTTCAAATGGAGTCAGCGCAGCTTCATCGCCAACGATTTCGCTGAATTCGGTCGCGTCGTCGTCGCCAATGGGCGCATCGAGGCTGGCCGGGCGCACGCTAATGGTGCGGAGTTGCGCGACCTTGGCCCGGGTGACACCGAGCACATCGGCCAACTCCTGGTCGGTCGGCTCCCGCCCCAGTTGTTCGCTGAGTTTATGGCCCGCCCGCTTCATCTTGCTGATCTTGTCGACGAGATGCACGGGCAGGCGGATCGTCTTGGCCTGGTTCGCCAGCGCCCGCTTGATGGATTGTTTGATCCACCACGCCGCGTAGGTCGAAAGCTTTCCGCCCTTCTTGGGATCGAAGCGCTCCACAGCCTTCATCAAGCCGATGTTGCCTTCGCTGATCAGGTCGAGTAGCGGTAGCCCGAAATTGGAATAGTCATGGGCGATCTTGACCACGAGGCGCAGGTTCGCCTTGATCATCTGGGCGCGGGCCGCCTTGTCGCCCTTCTTGATGCGTGCCGCGAGACGGATCTCGTCCTTTGGAGTCAACAACGCTATCTGCCCGATCTCGCGCAGATAGATCTTGATCCCGTTCTCGCCTTCTCGATTGTGATCAATGACCATGTCGTTCTCACGCTACGCCCGAAGGCCGATTCCGTCGGCCTTCGCGGCAGGCTATGCCGTCACTCCATGTTACGCAAGCACTTTCAAACCGGATTGCCACCGCGTTCACCCACCAATTGTTTAGATGCTTGAGCACCTCATTTGGTTCAAAGCAGCGGTCGAGCCAAAAACAACAGGGCCGGGGCTTGGCCCCGGCCCTGCGGTAATTCGGCGGTTTTCGAGCCGTTTAACTGATCTCGCGCGCTTTACCGGCCTTTTCTTCCTTCAACGCCGCTTGGGCCGCGGCAAGACGCGCCACGGGAACGCGGAATGGACTGCAGCTCACATATGTGAGACCGATGCGGTGGCAGAACTCCACCGACGACGGCTCGCCACCATGCTCGCCGCAAATGCCGAGCTTGATATCGGGACGCGTCTTGCGGCCCTTCTCGATGGCGATCTGCATCAACTGGCCGACGCCGGCCTGGTCAATCGCCTCAAACGGGTTGCGTTTGACGATCTCCAGTTCCTGGTACTGCGGCAGAAACGACCCGCTGTCGTCGCGGCTCATGCCGAGCGTGGTCTGCGTCAGATCGTTGGTGCCGAAGCTGAAGAACTGCGCGTCCTTCGCGATCTCGTCGGCGCAGAGCGCGCCGCGCGGGATCTCGATCATCGTGCCGACCAGATAATCGATCCGCGTCTTCTTCTCTTCCATGACCTTCTTGGCGGTCGCATGGACGATCTCCAACTGGTTCTGCAATTCCTTCGGAAACCCGACGAGCACGATCATGATCTCGGGTTTGACGGGAATGCCTTCCTTGCGCACCTCGATGGCCGCCTCGATGATCGCCCGGGTCTGCATCTCGGTGATCTCGGGGTAGGTGATGCCGAGCCGGCACCCGCGATGCCCCAGCATCGGGTTCGCCTCATGCAACGCCGCCACGCGCGCCGCCACCTTCTCCGGGCTGATCCCCAGCTTGTGCGCCGTCTCCCGCTGCGTCTCGCTGTCGTGCGGCAGGAATTCGTGCAATGGCGGATCGAGCGTGCGGATGGTCACGGGATAACCCTTCATCGCGCGGAAGATACCGGCGAAATCATCCCGTTGCAGCGGCAACAACTTCTTCAGCGCCGCTTCCCGCGCTTCCTTCGTCTCGGCGATGATCATCTCGCGCATCGCGTAGATGCGGTCGCCTTCGAAGAACATGTGCTCCGTCCGGCACAACCCGATGCCCGTCGCGCCAAACGCCATCGCGTTGACCGCCTGGTCGGGCTGGTCGGCGTTGGTGCGGATGCCGAGCCGGCGAATCTTGTCGGCCCACTTCATCAGCTTCTCGAACCGCTGAAACGTCGGGGCCTGCTTCGCGTCGAGCGTCTTGGCGATCAATACCTGCACAACTTCGCTGGGCGCGGTCTTGAGTTCGCCCTCGTACACTTCGCCGAGCGTGCCATCAATGGAGATGAAATCGCCTTCCTTGATGGTGTGGCCACCGACCTGCATCACGCGCGCGGTGTAATCGACCACGATGTCCGCCGCGCCGCATACGCAAATCTTGCCCATTTGACGCGCCACCAGCGCCGCATGCGACGATACGCCGCCGCGCGCCGTGAGAATGCCCTCGGCGGCAATCATCCCGCGCAAATCTTCAGGACTCGTCTCCACGCGGCACAGCAACACGCGTTCGCCCTTCTGCGCGCGCGCCACGGCGTCCTCGGCATTGAACACCACCCGGCCCGAAGCCGCGCCGGGACCAGCCGGCAGACCCTTGCAAAGGAACCGTCCGCCCTTCACGGCGGCATCGCGGTCTTTGCGGTCAAAAATCGGCGCGAGCACCTGCGTCAATGAATCCGCGGGCACGCGGCCCACCGCTTCCTTCCAGTCGATGACCTTCTCCTCGACCATCTCGACGGCGATGCGCACCGCCGCGAGGCCCGTGCGTTTGCCGTTGCGCGTCTGGAGCATGTAGAGCTTGTTGTCTTCGACGGTGAACTCGAAGTCCTGCATGTCCTTGAACCGGCTCTCCAGCGTCTTGCAGACGATGACGAGTTCGGCGTGCGCCTTGGGCATCTCCTGCTTCAATTTCGCAATCGGCTGCGGCGTCCGCGTTCCCGCGACGACGTCTTCGCCCTGCGCGTTGATCAGGTATTCGCCATAAAACACCTTCTCGCCCGTGGCGGGGTCGCGCGTGAACGCCACGCCCGTCGCGCTGGTGTCGCCGAGATTGCCGAACACCATCGTCTGGACGCTGACCGCCGTGCCCCACTCGTGCGGGATATGATATTTGCGGCGATACACAATCGCCCGATCGTTCATCCATGAACCGAACACCGCGCCCACCGCGCCCCAGAGCTGCTTCACGGGGTCCTGCGGAAATTCCTTGCCCGTGCGCTTCTGGATCAGGTCCTTGAACCGGTCGACGAGCAGGCGCAATTCTTTCGAGCTGAGTTCGGTGTCTTCTTTGACGCCGGCTTCTTCCTTGAGATGGTCCATCACCTCGTCAAACGGCTCGTGGTCGTCCTTGCCGAGCTTCTGCACGCCCATGACGACGTCGCCGTACATCTGCACGAACCGGCGATAGCAATCCCACGCCCAACGCGCGTTGCCTGATTTCTTGGCGAGCACTTCCACCGTCTCGTCGTTCAGACCGAGGTTCAAAATCGTGTCCATCATGCCGGGCATCGACTCCCGCGCGCCCGACCGCACCGACACCAGCAGCGGGTCCTGGCGGTCGCCGAACTTCTTGCCCGGTGACCGTTTCGAGCTTCGCCAGCGCCGTGTTCACCTGCTCGGTCAACACTTTCGGGTACGACTTCTTGTTCGCGTAATAGTAGGTGCAGACTTCCGTGGTGATCGTGAATCCCGGGGGCACCGGCAACCCGATCCGCGTCATCTCATGCAGGTTCGCGCCTTTGCCGCCGAGCAACGGCTTCTGTCCGCCATTGCCGTCGGCCTTGCCACCACCAAAGAAATAGACGTACTTCGACGACTTCTTGACTGAACTTTTTGACTTCTTCGTAGCCATGTTCGTGAGCTTCCTCTATGTGAGTTTGTACTGCCTGATCAGAGGCAGGAGCCGATTTTCCAAATCAACGGGGGTAACGCCACAGCCACTCTACCAAACCCGCCCCCCCTGTCAACGCACTTTCGGCATTGGCGGTGTAGCGTGCGCTGTCCCCAGCGCATCCGGCTACCTCGTTAAGCGACTTCATCAATTCACGCACGCGCTTGCCGAGTTCGGTGATCTTTTCCCGGTACTCCATGCGTTCGTCCCCGAGATGGCGTAACGGTTCCCAGTCGACGTATTGCCGCTCAAGGATAATGCGGACGATCTCGTCGGCCTTCTTGGCTTTCGGATCGTCAAGTTGATCCGGGCGCACGTAGATCAGCGGCAGGATTAGATCGGTGCGCTTGCGCTCCTTCTCGTAAGCGGCGAAATCAACGAACTCCTTGCGACAAGGCTCGCTAAACAGGTAGCCCGGGGTTACGACGGGAATAAAAAAGGCGGCATCAACTAGTCCCTTGTCGATGGCCTCCTCCCATCGCTGTCCCCACTGGATCTGGTCTATGTCCTGCCAAATGATGATTTTTTGTCCGGTCAGCGTTCCGATCTCATGCTCAAGATTGACACGCAATTTGCTGAGGTAGTCCCCATCGTTCTTGTTGTCGAGGTGCCGGTAGCTAAAGAAACCCATCATGGAAATTGATTTCATAGGGCGTGCTTAGTCCTCATTCCGAGATGATCGACAGGGCATCACAACGTAACGTCATGCTGCCGATTGTAGTCAGTCCGAGGCCTTTCGGCAAGCTCGCTGCCGTTTCCGCGCGTCCCTTGTACTATCTCCGCCACCGCCGCGAATTCTTGCCGCGATGAATGCGGACGGCGTAGCGCGCCTTCGCTTCCTTCACCTGAAACCCGATCTTGCGGCGTTTCGGTTCGGGCGGGGTGAGAAGTTGACGGATGGCTTCGAAGAGGTTGCGGATCGACTTGTCGTGGCCTTCAAATTTGCGCTCCAACTCGACCAGCTTCTGCGCGAGGTCCCGATTCGACGCCAGCATCTCGCGCAACCGCACGAACGCGCGCACGACCCGAACGCTGGCTTGTACCGCCACCGGGCTGTTGAGCACACTGGCCAACATGATCGCGCCGTGCTCGGTGAAGACATACGGCAGTTTCCGCCGCCCTCCATGCTGAGGGGTGTCCACGGACGTCTTCCGTCTTCCTAAACTTGAAGTCGCAATTTGCGACTTCAAGTTTGCAACCTCTTGGCGCGTAAGCAGAAACGCAAAATCAGGCGGGAATCGATCAGCGTTGCGCCCGACCTGCTCGTTCAATCGCTTCGTTGTGACGCCATAGATCTCGGCGAGATCAGAGTCGAGCATCACTTTCTGGCCGCGAATCAGATAGATCAGTCGTTCAATTCGTTCGACGGGCGCAACGGCCTTGTCGTCGCTCATTTGGCCGCCCAGTGTAGCGAGTTGCTTCCTCTTCGACAAGTACTCCCCACGGCGCCGTGCCGCGAGGTCACTGCCGGTCTGCTGCCTTGGCGCTCTCGCATTCCAGCCGATCCTGTGAGAGATTTGTGCCATTCGGATAGGAGGACGAATCGATGCGTTTGCAAAACAAGATCGCAGTGATCACCGGCGCCGGCACCGGCATCGGTGAAGCCATTGCTCACAAGTTCGCCCGCGAAGGCGCTCGCCTGCTCTTGAATGGCTTGCCGGGCGATCCGGTACAGGATGTCGCCCAGGCGATCATCAACGCCGGCGGTCAGGCGGAAGTCCAGCTCGGCGATGTCGCCGAAGAATCCGCGGCGCAAGCGTGCATCGATGCGGCCCTTCGTCGATATGGTGGCCTGGATGTGCTGGTGAACAACGCCGGCATCTTCATCGCCATCGTCGAAACGCAGGATTACCGCATCCAGGATTTCGACCGCACCCTGCGCAACAATCTCCGCACCGCCTTTCTCATGACCAAATTCGCCTTGCCTCATTTGCAGAAAAGCCGCGGGAACATCGTGTGCATGGGGTCCGAGGCGGGATTCAACGGCTCGCCGCGCTGCACGCCCTACGGCGGCACCAAGGGCTTCTTGCACGCGTTCGTCGCGGGCGTCGCCATCGAGCAGGCCAAATATGGCGTCCGCGCCAACTGCGTCTGTCCCGGCGCCATCGACACCGCTTGGACCCGCGCCGGCAAAGGGCCGATGAGCGAGGCGATGGCCGATTCCATCAACAACGGAGTGCCCCTCGGCCGCCGCGGCACACCGGAGGAAATTGCCAACGTCGTCGCATTCCTCGCCTCCGACGAGGCGAGTTATGTCACCGGAGCGCGGTGGCTGGCCGATGGCGGCGTCACCCCGGCCAAGGGAAGTCCTGGACAATATGTGCCCGATCAATTGCGCCGCGCCCCGACGGGTGTGTTGTCATTGCGCCATTCGCACGACGGCGAGAATGGGAAGGAACTCTATCGCGCAGCCAAATAAGACCGGAAGCCGGTAGGCCCGTCGCCCGCGAAAAGTGGAGCGGGCGATGGGAATCGAACCCACCTCACCAGCTTGGAAGGCTGGCGCATTACCACTATGCTACGCCCGCGCTCGCGCCGCCAACGTACACCAGCCGTCGCCAGAGCGTCAAGCGCAAGCCCCCCGACCGGGCAGTCGTCCGACCGCGTCACAACACACAGCACGGCGCCATCACGGCGTCGGGCATTCCGTGCAAAATCTTTTTGTTGGCCGGGCAAATCGTCGCCAGGATGCCGCCCAGTTTGGCGTCGTCGCCCACCACGAAGTAGTACGGACACAACCGCACGCGCGCGCTGAACGGGCGCACTTCATCGGTCTCGAAATCGACGTACTGCGCGTCGAACAATTTCGAGTTCTCGAATCTCTGGAGGATGAATGGATGCGTGGCGAACCCGCTCAGCGCCTGCTCAATCGCTTCCGCCCACTCGCTCGCCGGCAGATCGTGGCCGACGTACACGCCGCGGCTGCCCCACGCCCGGTCGCTGAAGCCGGAGATTTTCAGGACCAGTTCGCGCTGCTTTTGGGAAAACTTCGCCATGTCGCGCCAGTCGTGGATGCCGAGTTCGGGAATCACCGCGTGCGGCGGCAATGGCGCGGGATCAAAAATCCATGTGTACGGCAGGACCTCCCGCAAGACCGCGAGCGTCTCGCCGCCGAGTTGCTCCCGCCAGAACGCGCGCAATTGCTCCATCCACAGGAAGGCGAAGAGCATTTTCTCCTCAAGCTGGGGCTTGAATGGCGGCGTCACATGCGCCTCGCCGTGCGCCGCGGCATCCATCAACGCCTTCGCATTCGGCACGTTCGGCAAATCGAACAACTCAAAGAACCGGTAGACGACCGCGGTTTTGTCGAACCCTGTCAACTCCTCCGGGCGCACAACGCGGAACCCGACCTGCCGTCCGAGCCATTCCATTTCGGGGCGATACGTCGCGGCTTCATCCGACACCACCACGACCGCCAGCGCCTCGCCGCTTTTCGCTTCCGCGCGCAAAACGGCGTCGAATCCCTCCATCATCCCGTGCGTACCGCCGACAATCGGGTCTCCCAACTCGCCGTACGTCTTCCCGAGCCAGCCGGTCAGGCCGATGCCGCCCGGCACCGAATCGAGTTCGGCGAGGAAAAAATGGTCGTTGGTGAGGATCACGTCGGGACGAATCACGCGCGGAACATGACCCTTGAAGCGGCCGAGACGGGAAAACTCGATCAACTCCTTCGGCTTGCCCGCGTCGAGGTAGTCCGCGATCCACGAGGGCAGCTTGCCCTCGACGCTGTGCCGGTACATCACGTTGGCGGCGCGGTAAAACGCCAGCAGATGCGGCCCGAGCGCTTCGAGTCGGGTGACGATGTCGCGGGAGAGCGGGAAAGCTTCCGGCGAAATTCGCCAGGTCGCGCCGGCAAACAAACCGCCCGCTGGCAGTTGATCGCGAACGTATTGCGCCCGCTGCGACGGTTTGGCGTCGGTCATCATTCCCGCAATTGGCCGTCGCCAACGACAACGAACTTGTGGCTGGTCAATTCCTCCAGGCCCATCGGGCCTCGGGCGTGGATTTTGTCCGTGGAAATCCCAATCTCCGCGCCAAACCCGTATTGTGCGCCGTCAGCCAGGCGCGTGCTGGCGTTCCAGAACACGCTCGAGCTGTCCACTTCGCGCAGGAATTTTTCGGCGGTCGCCTTGTTGCCCGTGACAATCGCATCGCTGTGGGCCGACCCGTATTTCGTGATGTGGTCGATGGCCTCGTCCACGCCGTTGACGACGCGCACGGCAAGAATCAGGTCAAGATACTCCGCGTACCAATCGGCTTCGGTCGCCGAACTTGCATTGGACACGAGCTTACGCGTCCGGTCGTCGCCGCGGAGTTCGACCTTGTTTTCCGCGAGTGCTTTCGCCACACGCGGCAGAAATTTGTCGGCGATCTTGTCGTCGATGAGCAGCGTCTCGATGGCGTTGCACACGCCGGGCCGCTGGCATTTGGCGTTGATGACGATCTTCTCCGCCATGTCGAAATCGGCGTCACGGTCGACGTACACGTGGCACACGCCCTTGTAGTGTTTGATGACGGGGATGCGTGATTTTTCCGCCACGGCGCGAATCAATCCCTCCCCGCCGCGCGGGATGCAAAGGTTGATCAGGTCATCGAGTTTCAGTAACTCGTCGATAGCGGCGCGGTCCGTCGTCGGGACGACCGTGATGCTGTTCGGCGGCAGCCCGGGCACATTCATCGCCTCGGCGATGGCGAGGTTGCTGTGAGATCGCCTCCGAACCGCCGCGCAGGATCACCGCGTTGCCGGTCTTGAAACACAGGCACCCGGCGTCGGCGGTCACGTTCGGGCGCGACTCGTAAATGATCAGGATCACGCCGATGGGCACGCGCACTTTCCGAATGCGAATCCCGTTCGGACGCGTCCATTCGTTGATGGTTGTCCCCACCGGGTCGGGCAAAGCCGCCACTTCGCGGACGCCCTTCGCCATTTCCGCAATGCGTTTGTCGGTAAGCGTCAACCGATCGAGCATCGCCGATGAAAGCCCCGACTTCTTGCCCGCATCGAGATCCCTCGCGTTGGCCGACTTGATCGCGGCAGCGGATTTTTCGATCCCGTTGGCCATGGCCCGCAGCAGCGCGTTCTTTTTGTCCGCGTCAAACTTCGCGAGCGCGCGCGAGGCATCCCGCGACCGCTCGGCCAACAATCGTATCTGTTGTTTCAAATCCATTTAGAGGATCACCATGTCATCCCGATGAATCACCACACCCGTGGCCGACTTGATTTGGATGCCGCCAACCTTCGTCAGGCCGCGCGCAAATTCAACCTGATTCTTGTCGCGGACGCTGACGAGGTCGCCTTCCTCGAATTTCCCATCCGACGAAACTATCCCTTTGGCCAGCAAGCTTTTACCCTTGGCGCACAGGGCCTCTTTCGCGCCATCATCGACCACCACCACGCCGGCGGGATGTTGGAAAAACGCAATCCAGCGCTTGCGGCTCGCCAATTTGTCCGCGTGCGGCAGGAAGATCGTCCCGACCTCGTCGCCGGCCAGGATGTCGCGGAGAATGTTCGCGCGCTCGCCATTGGCGATGACGAGCGGGATGCCGGCGCGCGTCACGATCTTTGCCGCGTCGATCTTCGACTTCATCCCGCCAACGCTCGTCGTGCGGTCCGTGTCGCCCGCGAGCGATTCGATCTCGCGGGTGATTTCGGGCACGGCGGGAATGACGCGGCCTTCCCCTTCCAGCAATCCCTCGACATGCGAGAGGATGACCAGCAAATCCGCGTCGATGAGCGTCGCCGCCAGCGCGCCGAGCCGGTCGTTATCGCCGAACTTGATTTCCTCGACCGCGACCGTGTCGTTCTCGTTGATGATCGGCACCGCGCCGTGCCCGAGGAGCGTGGCCAGCGTGTTATGCGCGTTGAGGTGGCGCGTCCGGTCCTTCAAATCGTCATGGGTCAGTAAAATCTGCGCGACGGTAATGCCGAATTTCCCGAACAACTCGTCGTACACGGCCATCAATTTGCTCTGGCCGATGGCGGCGGCGGCCTGGAGTTCGTCGAGCCGTTTCGGGCGCTGTTTCAGGCCAAGCTCGGCCATGCCCGCGCCGATCGCGCCAGACGACACGATGATGATCTGCTTTTTCAGTTCGTGGAGCGTCGCGATCTGCGCGACCAACCCCTCGATCTGCCGCGCCGAAAGATGGTTCTGCGCATCGGTGAGCAAACCCGTCCCGAGCTTGATGACGATGCGGTTCACCTTGGCGAGTATTTCGTGGCGGAGTTTCATAAGAGCCATAATTTCTTACCAGAATTCGGCAAACGTGTCGAGTGAATGGGCACGACAGCAGGCGCGATAAGGCTTCGCGCGCTTCGTCTGCTTCGTGGGCAGACGGCTGGATGGCGCGCCGGACTCATCACTTCTCTATCATCAAGTGCACGGCCACGATCACGCCGAACACCACGACCGCGCCTCGCAGGATGCGGGGTGACAACCGTTGCGCCGTCTTCGCGCCGATGAAACCGCCGGCGATGGCCGCCAACGCCATGGCCAGCGCGATGGTCAGGATCGCCATGCCCTTGACGATGAAATACAGCGCCGCGGTGCCGTTGATGAGCGTGGCAAAAAAGTTCTTCATGCCGTTGGCGGCCTGCAAATCTTCCGGCAGAAAAATCGCCATCGCCGCCAGCATCAGTATCCCGATTCCCGCGCCAAAATAGCCGCCATAGACCGCGATGGCGAATTGGGACAACCACAGAGCCGCCGCGTGCTTCTTCGGGTGTGCGTCGGCCCGTTTCGACATCCAGCGTCCGATGGGCTCGTTGAGCAGGAGCAACCCGCACGCAAGCAGGATCAGGTACGGCACGATGTAACGAAAAACGGACTCGGGCGTGTTCAGCAACAGGATCGCGCCCGTCAGCCCGCCCAGCACCGACGGGACCGACAACACCCAGACGCGCGCGCGGTTCTCCCTCAATTGCCGCCGGTACGCCCACGAACTCGTCACCGAGCCGGGCCAGATGGCCGCCGTGCTCGTCGCGTTGGCGGTGATCGACGACATGCCGCTATACAGCAGCGCCGGGAACGTGAGCAGCGTGCCGCCGCCCGCCACGGCATTGACAAAGCCCGCGCCGAACGCCGCGAGCAGGCTGACCCAGTAGATTTGCATACGATTGGTTGCGCAGCATAACAAAGTTCTGCTAGCGTCACAAACATGCCTTCTGTCATCTTAAAAAAGGGCCGGGAACATCGCCTCTACGCGGGCCATAGCTGGGTGTACTCGGGCGAGATTGCCGACATCACCAGCAACCCGAAAGACGGCGACGCCGTCGACATCCGCGACCACAAAGAGCGCTTCATGGGGCGCGGACTGCTCAACACCCGCTCGCAAATCACCGTCCGCCGGTTCACGACGCAGAAAGAGGAGATCGACAGATCATTCTTCGCCCGCCGCATCGAGGCGGCGCTGGAATACCGACGCGAAAACACGTCCATTGCCGATGCGGAAGCGTTTCGGCTGGTGTCCACGGAGAGCGACCAGGTGCCCGGACTCATCGTCGACCAGTACGGCGACCACGTCGTCTTGCAGGCGCTCACGCTCGGCATCGATCAGCGCAAGCAACAGATCATCGAGGTCCTCCGCGAGATCGTTCAGCCGAAGGCCATCGTCGAACGGAGCGACGTTCCCAGCCGCAAGCTGGAAGGGTTGGAGGAAACGAAGGGCGTGCTCGTCGGCGAGACCGATGCGGTCGTCCGCGTGCAGTTCAACCAGTTCTCCATCGAGGTCAACCTGCTCGAGGACCAGAAGACGGGTTTCTTTCTCGACCAGCGCGACAACTACGCCGAGGTCGCGCGCCACTGCGCGGGCAAACGCGTGCTCGATTGTTTCACCTACCACGGCGGGTTTGCGCTGGCGGCGGCAGTCGGTGACGCCAAGAGCACCGAGGCCGTCGAGATTTCCGATCAGGCCGTGGCCCGGGCGCGCAAGAACGCCGAACTCAACGGGCTGACCGGGCAAGATCGAGTTCGTGTGCGCCAACGCGTTCGACGTGTTGAAGAAATACGATGTCGAGAAGCGCCAGTACGACGTGATCGTGCTCGATCCGCCGTCGTTCACGCGCACGAAACAGAACGTGGGCGACGCGCTGCGCGGGTACAAGGAAATCAACCTGCGCGCGCTGAAGATGCTGCCGCCGGGCGGCCTGCTGGCGACGTTCACCTGCTCGCACCACATCGATGCCGAGCTGTTCAAGTCCGTCGTGCTCGATGCCGCCGCCGACGCCAAGAAGACGGTGCGTCTCGTGAAAGTGCTCACCCAATCGCCCGACCATCCGATCCTGCCGGCAATACCGGAGACGGAATATTTGCGGGGGCTGTTGCTGGAGGTGATGTGATGACGCAGGCGGTCGAACCGAAGCTCCGTGAATTGAAGAATCGGTTGGTGGAGATCGACGATCTGCGGCGCGCCTCGGCGGTGCTGGGTTGGGACCAGGCGACGTATATGCCGCCCGGCGGGGCGGAGGCGCGGGGTCGGCAAACGGCGACGCTGGACCGGCTGGCGCACGAGAAGTTCACCGATGCGGCGATTGGGCAACTGCTGGACGATCTGAAGCCATTCGAGGAATCACTGCCGTACGATTCCGATGAAGCGGCGTTGATTCGGGTGACCCGGCGCGAGTACGAGCGGGCGGTGAAAGTGCCGTCGGCGTTCGTCGCGAAATTCAGCGCGCACGTCGCGGCCACGTATGAAACCTGGGTGAAGGCGCGGCCGGCGAACGATTTTGCGTCGGTGCGGCCAATGTTGGAAAGGACGATCGAGTACAGCCGTGAGATGGCGAACTTTTTCCCCGGTTACGATCACATTGCCGATCCCCTGATTGATTTCGTCGATTACGGGATGAAAGCGGCGACCGTGAGCGCGTTGTTTGCGGAATTGCGGAAGGATCTCGTGCCGCTGGTGCAGGCGATCACGGCCCAGCCCGTGGCCGATGAGTCGTGTATCCGCCAGAGGTTTCCCGAGGCGGAACAGCTCGCGTTCGGGCGCGAGGTCGTGAAGCAGCTTGGCTACGACTTCAATCGGGGACGACAGGACAAGACGCGGCATCCGTTTCAAACGACATTTTCGCTGGGCGACGTGCGGATCACGACGCGGGTGAAGGACAACGATCTCGGCGATGCGCTGTTCAGCACGATCCATGAGGCGGGTCACGCGATGTACGAACAGGGGATTCGGCCCGAACTGGAAGGCACGCCGCTGGCGCATGGGACGTCGTCGGGCGTCCACGAAAGCCAGTCGCGGCTGTGGGAGAACGTCGTGGGACGTGGTCGCGGCTTCTGGGAATATTTCTATCCGAAATTGCAGGCGGCGTTTTCGCTGCAACTCGACGACGAGCCGCTCGATACGTTCTATCGGGCGATCAACGAGGTCGAGCGCTCACTGATTCGCACTGATGCGGACGAGGTAACGTACAATTTGCACGTGACGATCCGGTTCGACCTCGAATTGCAATTGCTTGAAGGCAAACTCGCCGTGCGCGATTTGCCGGAGGCATGGCGGGCGCGATACAAGAGCGATCTGGGAATCGCGTCGCCTGACGACCGCGATGGCGTGTTGCAGGACGTGCATTGGTACGGCGGACAGATCGGCGGGGTGTTTCAGGGGTACACGCTCGGCAACATCCTCAGCGCGCAGTTTTACGGGGCGGCAACGAAAGCGTTGCCGGAAATTCCCAACCAGATTGCGCGCGGCGAATTCGCCACGCTTCACGGGTGGCTCCAGGAAAACATCTACCAGCACGGCAGCAAGTTCACCGCGAACGAGATTGTGAAGCGAGCGACGGGGCAAGATCTAACGATTGAGCCGTACATTCGGTATTTGCGGACGAAGTACGGGGAGTTGTACAGACTCGGATAGTACTGCTGGGCGTTAAGAATGAATGGCAAATACAATATCGATAGAGAACATATTCGATCTCTGGCCATCATTTGCCATGCCCTAGACGGTCAGTTCGATTCTCTTTTCAATTCGCCTACCATCTGCGGTTTTCGTGAGTCGATACATACGACATATACCCGAACGCTCGCATCGAATTTGTTACATTTGGCCGTTTCGATTCGGGTTGGCAGAGCACATTTGCCTTCTTACAATGAGAAGATTATAGGTCCTTGCGGATTTCTCGACTGCCAAGTCGATGGTGTAACATCTTCAGAACCGTTTTCAGTGAAAGATGTCTGCGACAAGATAATTCACGCAGATTCTATTGAGCGCCCGATCGAGGCCGGGGTCAAGAATGGTACTATTACACTTACAGGTAAAAACCATGAGCAACGGTGGACGTTGCATCTCTCACTAGCGATGTTCTGTGAGTACATCCTCGGATTTCTAGATACTGACGAGAAAATGGGCGCCTAGCCGCTCCGTGGCACGTAAGACTTCAACGCCCGCGTGTTCTCGGCGAGCGGGGTGAGGGTGTAGAAGCCGAGGGCGGCGGGCAACAACATGAATTCGCCAACGTTGAGGCGGTCTTCCTTGCCGTCGGGGGTGACGAGGCCGAGCGCGCCGGAGACGCAGGTGAGGATGTGGAACGTCGAGCCATCGCAACGGTCGGGCCAGGCGTTGGCCAGATCGAGGCGGTGCACGTGGAAGTAGTCGCACTCGACCAACCGCCAGAGGCCGTTGACGCCTTTGCGCTCCACGGTTGGCCGTTGCTTTTTCGGTTCGTAATCCTTGAAGTCGATGCAGACGAGCGATTCGCGGGTGTGTAGTTGGCGCGGTTTGCCGTCGAGCCCGACCCGGCCCCAATCGTAGACGCGGTAGGTGGTATCGGAGTTCTGCTGGATTTCGACCAGCACGACGCCCGCGTCGATGGCGTGAAGCCGGCCGGACGGCACGAAAAACACGTCGCCGGGCAAAACCTGGAACCGGTAAACGTAGTCGATGATGGGCTTGGAATCTTTGACGCCTTCGAGCGAGCGCATGAAATCGGCGGCGCTGGCGCCCCGGCGCAGTCCGGCCATGAGATGCGCGTCCTGATCGGCCTCAAGCACGTACCACATTTCGGTTTTCGGTTCGCCTTTGAACTTCGCGGCGAGCGCGGGGGGCGGATGCACCTGCAACGAGAGCCGTTCGCGGGCATCGAGGAGCTTGACGAGGAGCGGGAAACGAGTGGCCTTCCCGGAATTGGTTCCCAACACCTGTGCGCCGTGGGCTTCGATCTGCTGGCGGAGGGTCTTGCCCTTGTCGGGGCCGTTGGAAACCACGGATTGCACCTCATCGCGGTCGCTGATTTCCCACGATTCGCCGACACGTTTGCCCGGCGGCACGGATTTGCCGTAATGTTCGAGGGCATTTCCGCCCCAGACGCGTTCCTGTAAAACGGGTGTAAATTTGTACGGGTAAAGCATAGACCCGCTTAAGACCTTTCCTGAGCACGACGAGTTCCCCTCACCTTAATCCTCTCCCCCAAGGGGAGAGGAGATTCCCCTCTCCCTGTTGGAGGGGAGAGGGTCAGGGTGAGGGTCTCATTAAAATCTTTCAATTGTGCTCGGTCGTATGTTTTGTGCCTTGCAGTTGGCTACCGTTTTGCTACACTGCGCAACCGCAAGGAGGATTTGCAACATTTTTCTATGGGGAAAGACTCGAAGCACTCGGGTGGCCGTGAGATTTGGGCCGTTGTCCTGGTCGTCTTGTCTTTGCTGCTGTTGCTGAGCCTGATTTCGTACAATCCGTACAACGTTGGCCACATTTCCGCCAGCGACCATCGGCCCGCCGCGAACTTCATTGGACCCGTCGGCGCGTGGATCGCGTTTGTCACGTTCCAGGCGTTCGGCCTCGCCGCGTACGGATTGATGGCGGTGCTGGCGGTGATCGGGGCAACGCTCCTGCTGGGGAAAGAACTGCCGTGGCGCGGGAAAATCGGCGCGGGCGCGCTGCTGCTCGTTTCGTTGAGTTGCCTGTTGCACGTGGCGGGCCTGGCGCGCGCGCAGCATGCGTTGAATTTGCCGGACAGCGCCGGCGGTTTCCTCGGTTTGTTCGTCGGCGGTTTCTTCCAACGGGTCGTCGGCAAGCCCGGGACGATCATCATCTTCAGCGGCTGCTACGTGATCGGCCTCATTTTGCTCATCAACTTCCGCCCGAGCTATTGGGTCGCGTTGACCGTCGGGGCGGCAACGGATTTCTGGCAGCGAAAGCACAAAGGCAAATCCAAATCGAGCGTCGAGGACGAGCTTCGCGATCAGGAACGCGAACTGACGATCAAGGAATTCCAGACCGACCGCGAACTGGCGCGTAGCGAGAAGGAAGCCCGCAAGCTGGCGACGGAACGGTCGAATGGCGGCGACGAGCCGGGCCGGGAGCGTCGGCCCGAGCCGAAGTTCGAGGATTATACCGTGCCGCGTCCCCAGGGCGGCGCGGACAAGAAGAAAGCGGCGGAAGAAGGCGCGCCGTCGCTGGTCGAGAAAATTGTCGACAAGCTCAAGCCGAAGAAGGACGACGCCACAGGCCCAGCGGAGTCGGAAGCAGGCGCCGCTACGGCGTCACACAAGCCGAGACGCGACAAGCCCGCCGCGACAGCTGCGACGGTGCTCGGGAGCGTCACCGCCGCCTCCGGCGAGGAATATCGGCTGCCAACGCTCGACTTGCTCGAGCAGCCGCCATTGCCGGGCAAGCGGGACGTGATGGAGGACTTGAAAGCGAGTGCGCGCGTATTGCGCGAGACGCTACAGGAATTCGGCATCGAGGTGGAGTCCGGCGACGTGACCAAAGGCCCGACCGTGACGCTGTTCGAGTTGTACCCGGCGGCGGGCGTGCGCGTGGAAAAGATTTCGTCGCTGTCGAACAACGTCGCGATGACGATGCGTGCGGAGAAGGTGCGCATTCTCGCGCCCGTGCCGGGCAAGGGCACGGTGGGCATCGAAGTGCCGAACTCCTCGCGCACGACGGTGTACCTGCGCGACATGCTGGACTCCGACGAGTGGCGCAACTCGGCTTACACGATCCCGATTGCGCTGGGCCGCGACGTGAAAGGTAACCCGATCCTTGGCGATCTCGCGAACATGCCGCATTTGCTGATCGCGGGCGCGACTGGTTCGGGCAAGACGGTATGCGTCAACGCGATTCTGGCGTCGTTGCTCTATCGATTCACCGCGGAAGACCTGCGCCTCGTCTTGATCGATCCGAAGATGGTCGAGATGCAGCATTTCAACGCCCTGCCGCATCTGATCGTGCCCGTGGTGACCGAGGCGAAGAAGGTGCCGCTGGCATTGGGGTGGGTGATCCGCGAAATGGAGAAGCGGTTCCAGATTTTTGCCAAGAGCGGCGTGCGCAATATCGGCGCATTCAACACGCGCCCGAAGAAATCCGCGGCGCCCGAAGTGGAAACGCCGGTGGAGACGGACGACGAGGAACCAGCTAGGGAGAAACCCGAGTACACGACGAACTCGAAGCCGACCCCCAAAGCGGAGCAGGAGCTGTTGAAGATCGAAGTGCCGCGGGACTTTGAATTGATCATTCCCGACAAGCTTCCCTACATCGTCGTGGTCTGTGATGAGTTGGCGGATTTGATGACGACGGTCGGCAAAGACGTGGAAATGGCGATCTCGCGGCTCACGGCGTTGGGTCGCGCGGCCGGGATTCATTTGGTGATCGCGACGCAACGCCCCAGCGTCAACGTGGTGACGGGCGTCATCAAGGCCAATATTCCCGCCCGCATCGCGTTTCAGGTGGCGTCGATGCAGGATTCGCGGGTCATCCTCGACAGCCAGGGCGCGGAGAAATTGCTCGGCAAAGGCGACATGCTCTACGAGCCGGGGTCGGGCAAGGCGGTGCGCGCGCAGGGCGTGCTCGTGCTCGACAAGGAGGTCACGCGCATCGTGGACTTCATCGGCGCGCATGCCAAACCACGGTTCGAAAAGGAGCTGGAGCAGAAGTTGAAGCGGAACGTCAATTTGCCCGATGGCGAGCCGAGCGAAGAGGACGAAGAATTGGTCGAGCAATGCATCGAGGTGATCCGCCAGACCAACCGCGCCAGCGTCTCGGTCTTGCAACGCCGGTTGCGCATCGGCTACACGCGGGCGGCTCGGATTATGGATCTATTGGAAGAACGCGGGGTCGTCGGCCCGAACAAGGGCGCCGAGCCCCGCGAAATTCTGATGGACCTGGACGACAAGATTCCGGCAGAATAGTTAAGGCAATTTGGCCGCCCTGTCGGATATCGAGATCCGACCCAATTACCCAGAATAGATAGACGGACGTTTCTAGAGAAATGAACGAACCAATTCGCCTTTAGCTGCGTCATCTTTCCTCAGGCCTGAGCCAAACAGGATTCTCCTCTTTCCACGCTTCGATCTCGGACATGACTTGTGCAGCGGCAGCGCATGCGTCGCCGTCTTTCATGCGGAGCATGACTTTTGCAGAATCATCAATCAGATCGGTAAGCTGTTCCTCCACGCCCCACTGCCTCAACTCCTGTAGTTTCGCCTTTATCTTCGGATAGACAACCGAGGGGTCGTGCTCCGAGAAGACGAGAGGACCCAAAAGCTCCTGGAGCGCATCGAAGATTGGAATAGGATTATTCAGTTCGCACCTCACAGAAATCCCACGGTCCCACCGTCATCTCACGAACAAAATGGGGTCGTGTCTATTTACTGTGCAATTGACAGGTGTTAGATGGGGGTTGGTTCTGTTAAGTTTGTACGGATTTAACGTCACAATACCATAAGGCAGAGATGAAAGCCAATTCCTTTAAGAAGAAGCGCCGTGAACCAGAAGCATTGAGGGAGCTTCACAAAATCCGCGAACAGATACACAAGGAGGCGGTGGCTGTAGGCATTGCCCGCTATTACGAGGGACTGAATGAGAAATCGGACTTGCTGTTGGGCAAGGGCAAGAAAACGCGTCGTGCGGTAGTCCGGGAACGTGGCAGCAGGTACAGGGGTCGTTAGCGCCGGAGTCGAGACATGATTCTTGATGTTTTCACACGCGGAAAAGCTCGTTGCGCTTCCACTCTCCCTCACGCCCACCGCGATACATTTCACTGAAATGTATCCTTCGCAAAAGGGCCAGCAAAGCGGGAGTCGATTTCATGGAAGGAAAAAAGGGGCGGGAGATTGCGCCTCCGGCGAGCATTCGGCGCGTCTCGTCCGACTCGGCTTTCGGTCGTGGTTGCGTGCGCGGTCAGGAGACCGGCGCACAACAGGGATTCGCAAGCAGGGACGCTTGCGCCACCAACAACCGGGAGGACGCAGCGACGGAGCCACGCCTGAGGCGGGCAAGCGCCGCGGCTACAACGGCAAGCGCCAGACCCTTCAGGTTTTTCAAACCAAGCTGGTATGTGGTTGGGGAATATGGTAGGATTGCGCGCGTGAGAATAGGAGTCAGAGCGCCGGAAGTGGTGGCGTGGCATGGGCCGGGTCGTCGAGATGCCGCTGAGGGGGAGGTTGTCCTCGACGGATTCCCCAAAAAAATGCTTTTTCGGAAAACGAACCCAAGTTTGTTCAAGCCGGCGTGGAAAAGTTACCGGAGCAAAGCCAAAAACGAACCCAAGTTGGCGGGGTCGGGAAGTCGAAAATGGGCTCGACCGGCCGTAATAGACCACCATTACAACCGCGAATGAGATTCGCGGCTACAATGTGAGAGATTTCGTGGATACAATGTGAGCGATATGGAATCCATTGGCGAGAACCTGCGCGAGGCGCGGCACAACAAGAAGGTTTCCCTCGAAGACGCGTCGCGTGCGACGAAAATCAAGATCGAGATCCTCGAACAACTCGAATCGGACGAATTCGACCGTCTGGCCGCGCCGACGTATACCAAGGGTTTTTTGAGGTTGTATGCGGAGTATCTCGGGCTCGACAGCCAGTCGGTTGTGGACGCTTATTTGCGGAGCCAGGGCGGACTGCGGCGGCAGGGGTTGCATATGGAGACGGAGAAAGCCATCCGCGCCCGCAAACCGCGCGAACTGCAGTTGCCGCTGCGGAGCGTGGGGCTGGTCGTGTTCGGTTTGACCGTCGCGGTTTTGATTGTCGTGGTGGGCAGGAGCGTCTTCTCGCGTCACGCCTCACCGACCGCGCAAGCGTCGACAACGCCGCAGACGATAACGGCGGCGGCAGCAACAACGCAGCCGGACGTGCCGAAAGCCGATTTCGACGCCTATTACCAACCCAAACCGAAGCCCGCGCTGGAGCTTGTGGAGTCTGCTGGAACCAAGTAGTTTGTTGTGCCCATGAGTTCCCCGCAAGCTATCAAAGTCGGGTTCGTGAGTCTCGGCTGCGCGAAAAACCTCGTCGATAGCGAAGTCATGCTCGGCTCGCTATTGCGCGACGGGATGGAGGTGACCCGCGACGCGCAGGAGGCCGACGTTGTCATTGTCAACACGTGCGGTTTCATCGAAGGCTCGAAGAAAGAATCCATCGACGCGATTCTCAAGGCGAACGAACTGCGCGAGACGGGGAACTGCAAGGCGTTGATCATGGCGGGCTGCCTGACGCAGCGGTACCCGAAAGATTTGCGGAAGGAATTGCCCGAGGTCGATGCGATTGTGGGGCTGAATGAAGTCCCGCGCATCGGCGAGATTGTGCGGGAGGTGCTCTCCCGGAACGGCCACACCGCGCCCCGGTTGTACTGGTCGGGCCCGGCGAAGTATGTGCCCGATTATTCCGCGCCGCGATTCCGGCTGACGCCGAAACACTACGCGTACGTGAAGATCGCCGAGGGCTGCAATCATCCTTGCACGTTCTGCAGCATCCCTCGGATCCGTGGCAAGCATCGGAGCCGGGCGGTGACCAACGTTTTAACCGAGATTCGCGACCTCGTCGACTCCGGTACGCGGGAGATTAACCTGATTTCGCAAGACACGACGTTTTACGGCAAAGACCTCGACCCGCACGCGCCGGGGCCGCGCGATGGCAAGGGGCTGCTGGGCGAATTGCTGCGCGAAATTCAACAGGTGGACGGCGACTTTTGGGTGCGATTGCTCTACACGCATCCGTACCACTGGACTGATGAGTTGATCGAGACGATTGCCGCCTGCGACAAGGTCTGTCGTTACGTCGACATGCCGCTGCAGCATATCAACGACGAAATGTTGAAGCGGATGCGGCGGGAGACGAGCGGCGAGTACATTCGCGATCTCGTGTCGCGGATTCGCGCGGGCATACCCGGCATCGCGTTGCGCACCACCTTCATCGTCGGCTTCCCGGGCGAGACCGAAGAACAGTTCGCGGAACTTCTGGCTTTCGTCCAAGCCGCGAAATTCGAGCGTCTGGGCGTGTTCCAGTATTCGCAGGAAGATCACACGCCGGCCGGCGATATGTCGGGACAGGTTGCCACTCGGGTGAAGAAGCAGCGATACCGTCGGGCGATGGCCGCGCAGCAACGGGTGTCTCGCGAGGTGCAGGCCGCGTTTGTGGGAAAGACCTTGCGCGTGCTCGTCGAAGAGCGGAACGAGGACGGTTGGCGGGGGCGTTCCCATGCCGACGCGCCGGAGATTGACGGCAGCGTGCAGGTGAGGGGAACGCCGCGTGTTGGCGAATTTGCGCGCGTGCGGATTACGGGCGCGAGCGAGTACGATCTTACCGGCGAGACATCGCGCGATGCCAGCGCTGGAGATGCTTGAGATTGGGGAGTGTGATCATGGTTGGTGACTCGTTGGATTTCCTTGCAGGAGTTCAACGGCATGGGGAATGGCGGCGGCGACGAATTCGAGGCATTCGACGGCACCCTTGAGGCTGCCCGGGAGGCAGATGACGAGCGATTTGCCGACGACTGCGGCCAGGTTGCGCGACAGGATGGCGTGCGGGAAACTCTCGAAACTTTTCAGGCGCATGACCTCGCCGAAGCCGGGCAATTCCTTGGAGGCAATGGCGTGGACGGCTTCGGGCGTGACATCGCGCTCCGTGACGCCGGTGCCGCCGGTCAGGAGAACCAGCGAACACGAACGGGCCAGTTCCTGCGTTTTATCGCCGATGAGAGCTTCTTCGTCGGGAACGACGACTTGTGCTGCGATCTGCCAGCCGCGCTTCTCGCAAAATTGCCTGAGCGCCGGACCGCCTTTGTCCTCGTACTCACCGCGGAACACGCGGTCGCTCACCGTGATGATGCCGACGGTAATCATTTTTTTGTCTTGCTCACGAGTTTGATGTCGCCGATGACCATGGATTTGTCGACGGCTTTGCACATGTCGTAGATCGTCAGGGCGGCGACGGTGACGGCGGTGAGGGCTTCCATTTCGACGCCCGTTTGCGCCGCGATCTTGGCGGTGGCGGTGATCTCAATCCTGCCCGGCTTTACCAGAAGATCGACGTCCACGTGCGTGAGATTCAAGGGATGACAGAGCGGGATCAGGTCGCTGGTGCGTTTGGCGGCCTGGATGCCGGCGATGCGGGCAGTCTGGAGGACATCGCCTTTGGCGATCTGGTTTTTGGCGATGAGAGCGAGTGTCTCGCGCTTCAAATAGATCCCGCCGCGCGCCACGGCTTCGCGAAGCTGGACGGGTTTGGCGGAGACATCGACCATCCGCACCTTGCCGCGTTTATCGATGTGAGTAAGGGATTTCATTTTAAGTTTCACCACAGAGACACAGAGAGCACAGAGAGAGTATTCATCCGCCGATGGCGACCATTTTGCGGCCGGGCATGTAATTGTTGCGGAACTCGTGTTCCTCGGGCTTGTTACGGATCGTCTGGACGAACACGTCGCGCAGTTGCGCGTCGGTGCTGTCCGCCGCCCGCAACACGGGTTTGATATCGTATTCGAGGTGCGCGCCGAGACAGGGGCGCAACTTGCCGTCGGCGGTGAGGCGGACTTTGTTGCACGTGTCGCAGAAATGAAGGTTGGTCATCGCGCCAATGAACCCGAGGCGCACCGGCTGACCGGACCGGTTCCGCAGGCCGCTGACCTCGTAATACAAGGCCGGGCCGTTTCCCCTGACGTCACGGGGCGGCTCGGGAAGCGGAACGAGTTTGTAACGCTTCTCGATCCGTCGGCGGATGTGCCCGATGGAAATGAAATTGTCGTCCGTGAGCACTTCGCTGGTGCTGACGGGCATCAACTCGATGAACCGGAGCGTGACGGATTTCTCGCGGGCGAACTCGATGAGGTCGAAGATTTCCTGGTCGTTCTTGCCCTTCATCAGGACCATGTTGAGTTTGACCTGCGGGAACTTCGCCTCGATGGCGGCGTCGAGACCGGCCAGCGCGTCGGCGAGACTGCCGTTGCCGCTCAGCTCGCGATACCTGTCCGCATCGAGCGTATCGAGGGAGATATTGACCTTGTTGACGCCGTTGGCGCGCAACGGGCGGGCGAGGGGCGCGAGCAGCGTGGCATTGGTGCTCAGGCCAATATCGGTGACGCCGGGAAGCTTGTTCAACCGGCCGATGAACTCGACGACGTTTTTGCGGACGAGCGGTTCGCCGCCCGTCACGCGGAATTTCGTTACCCCGAGCGAGGTGGCGACGCGGGCCACGCGCAGGATTTCCTCGTAGGAGAGGATCTGGCCTTTCGGGAGCCACTCGATGGCGGTGTCGTGAGGCAGGCAATACGCGCACCGCTCGTTGCAGCGATCCGTCACCGAGATGCGCATGTAGGTTACGATGTGCACGCCTGCACCCCACAATACGAGTTGGGGGAACCTATCGCAAGCCCAGACGGGCAAACCTGCTTGCAACGAGCAAGATCGGGGAGACCTTCGCACAACAAGCAGGCGGGTTGACATTGGTCGGCGGGCTTATATCCTGACGCGTATGCGGCGAGTTTTTCTGACAGCACTGATGACGGTATTGGCGGCCGGTTGCGTGACCGACCCGTACGCGCAACTCGAGAAAGCCACGCCGGTGTTATCGCCCGTACAGGTAGCGGAACTCCAGAAGAGCGCCAAGACGTCCGAGGAACTCGGCATCCGCATGCAACTCGCGAGGGGGATGGCGGGGTTTGGGGACGTCAATGTGATCGAGGCGCACGAGAACGTGGCCGCGCCGATGGTGGAGATACCGACGGATCAGCCGAGACAACCCGGGGGCCGCTATCGGGCGCCGGTGGTTCTTGCCTCCGTCAATGGAAACCCCGATGTGCCGGTGGCGTTGGACAGCGGCAGCAACCTGAATCTCTTCGGGTACACGCTCGCGCGCAGCCTCGGCATCCCGTTGATCACCGGCGTCAAACCGATCACCAGCCACGGCATCGGCGGGTCGGTGGACAACTACGCGGCGATTCTGCCCGAGATGCAGATCGGGTCGATTCAGTTTCGCCGGATGATGACGCTGGTCGGTCCCGACGAGCAGGTATTGGGCATGACGCACAGTTTCTGGGGCGACAAGCAGGTGATGCTTCTCGGCGTTGGCGCGCTGCGCGAGCTCTCGTATCTGACAATCGACAATCTCCGCGGGAACGTCATTTTCGGGGCGCGCGACGGGTATTTGCCGGACGACACGCTGACGTTCATGACGGCGGTACCGCTGCACTGGATCGGCCGGTTGCCGGCGGTGGACATTTCCGTCGATGGCCGCGAGGCGGTCACTTGCATCCTCGACACGGGCGGCGATTACGGAATGCTGTTGCCGCGCACCCGCGCGAACGAATGGGGTTACTGGAGCCCCGGCAAAGGTCCGCTGACGATTCCCGGCGGCGTGGGCGGCGCGTCCCTGGCGACGACGTATCAGGTCAAAGTGGTGAAGGTTGGCGGAGCGACCTTCACCCGCGTTCCCGCGCGGACGGGCCTGATCGGGCCCGAAGTCGGTGGCGGCAACGTCTTCCTTGGCGATGTTGTCTTGCGCCGGTACCGCGTGACGTTTGATTTCAAGCGCGACACGCTGTGGCTGGAGAGATAGGGGAGTCTAACCGTTCGCGGTTTCGGGTTCACGGTTGAACGGGCGGGTGTGAGGCACTATATTCGGCGTCGCCGCAACCCATGAAGCGAGAACCGACAACCGAAAATCTTGGCACCCGCGTCTGCGTCGGCATGAGCGGGGGCGTGGACTCCAGCGTGGCGGCCTACCTGTTGAAACAGCAGGGGTACGACGTGATCGGGTTGACCTTCCGCGGCTGGCCGCAGGATTGCCGGTCGATCGAAGAGGACAAGTGCTGCGGCCCGCAGGCGGTGGCGGACGCGCGGATGGTGGC
The DNA here is from genome assembly GCA_963712025.1 of uncultured Verrucomicrobiae bacterium. GTDB lineage: Bacteria > Verrucomicrobiota > Verrucomicrobiia > Palsa-1439 > Palsa-1439 > Palsa-1439. The sequence goes on from CAVQGJ010000010.1 coordinate 284,535, forward strand.
GCACTCGTTGGACATCCCGTACTACGTGATCGACGAGATCGACACGTTCCAGCGGGAGGTGATGGATTATTTTTCGGCGGAATACAGGCGGGGCCGCACGCCGAACCCGTGCGTGATCTGCAACGAGAAGGTGAAGTTTGGGTCGTTGTTGCGGAAGGCGCGGGCGTTGGGAGCGGAATTTATTGCGACGGGTCATTATGCGCGGATCACGGGGCCGGACTCGAACCATCGAGAACACAAGGAGAATGGAGACAGGAACGGCAACGGCCGTCGGCATGAACTGCGAAAGAGCCGCGATCCGAAGAAGGACCAGACGTACTTTTTGTTTTCGCTCAACCAGGAGCAACTGGCGCGGTCGATATTCCCGCTGGGTGATCTGACCAAGGAAGAGACCCGCGCCATCGCCAAGGATATCGGGCTCAAGACATACGGCAAGGAGGAGAGCCAGGAAGTTTGCTTCGTGCCGGAGAACGATTACCGGCGGTTCCTGCGGGAAAGCGCCCAGGTGGCAGATGTTCGCGGCGACATCGTGACCCGCGACGGACGCGTGCTCGGGCAGCACAATGGCATTCACAATTTCACCATCGGGCAGCGTGAGGGTCTGAATCTCGGGGGCCAGCCGCGGCCGTTGTACGTTGTCGAACTCGATCCTGGGGCCAACCGCGTGATTGTCGGCCCGGCGGAGGATTTACTCCGCAGCGAATTCGAGGTCGGCAATTGTGTGTGGCACATGTCCGAACCAATGGAGCGGATGGAGGTGACGGTCAAACCCCGCCATCAGCATCCCGGCTGCCAGGCGGTCGTGGAGCGTCGGATCGGGAAGCGTGCCACCGTGAGGTTGTCCGAGCCGCAGCGGGCGATCACGCCGGGCCAGGCCGCCGTCTTTTATCAGGGCGATCTTGTGGTCGGTGGCGGATGGATTTGTTGAATGACGGGACGCCGACATCACCGGCAACTTCGCCGCGGTGGACGCGATGTACCTGTGGCTTCTCAACATAGATTGGTTTCGGGTTTGACGAGGGCTGATTCGTAGGGCAGGATACTGCAATTGAGACCCTGCATGTTCTCCAGAACTACACAAATATTGGCGTGTGCGGCCATCGGCGCCTGTGGATTGGTGCTGTTGGCCGGGCCGGCGCGAGCGGTGACACTGACCTTGTGGACGAACAACATTGTCATACCGGCTGGCCGGACGTTTCAGATGCCCATCACAGCATCGGATCCTGACGGAAACCCTCTGAAGTTTGAGGTGAAGGTCAGCAACAAGAAATTGCAGGCGGAGTTCGCGCCCAATTCGAACCGCAGCTTGTTGATCAGCGTCAGCGGCGTAGACTCGAACAACAACCCGTTCACCGGCAGCATGGTTGCTCAACTTTTCGAAGACCTCACCCCACTAACCACTGCCCGGATCATCGATCTCGTGGACAGTAACTTCTACAACGGGCTTCTCTTTCAGAGAGTGATCAAAGGGTTCGTGGCCCAATGTGGGGGCGCGACAACCAATCTCAATCTGGAATCGGGGGTGCCCCTGAATGATGATTACCAAGCCTCTCTTATTTACGACGGGTTCGGCCAACTGGGTATGGCCAACCGGGCATCGGCAACAACGTCTCCCAGCATTCATGACTCCAACGACTCACAGTTCTTTATTACTGATATGGATGCTTCCATGGCAGACGCGAATAATCAGTTGCCGGGACTCAATTTCGAGCAACCCATCTTTGGGCAACTGACGAGCGGTCTCGACGTGTTTGCGCAAATCATGTCGACACCCGTGGGGACGAATCCAGATACCGGTGAGATCAGCGCACCGCTGTCGAATGTCGTGATGACTTCCATCAGCGTGATTACAAACTCGCAAAATACCGTGTTGCGGTTGACGGCGATTGGGACGAATTTTCTCGGGAAGACTGTCGAAACAAATTCGCTCCCACCAGCAGCCATATCGAATTTTCTCGGAACTGTGACGGTCACTGTCAGCGCAGCCAATGCGGCAAAACAGGTGGCGACGCAAACATTGGTGGTCAACGTTGTTACGGACACCGGCTCGTATCCGCCGTTTTGGGGGCCACTGCCCAGCAGTGTGACCGTGTCACAGAGTGTGGCGACCGCGTTCATTGTCACGGTGACGAACGTTGATCGAACCTCTACAAGTGCCAGCCTCCATGATGCCGCCACCCAGGCAAATCCCACAAACATGATCATCGACCAGACTCCGCACACGAGCTTGCTTACATTCAGTCCCGACGCGACCCTCACGGGTATCGTCCATCTGGTCTTCACGGTGACCGACAATCTACATCAGCCCGATATCCATGACCTCGCCTTTCATGTGCTTCCCAGAAGCCCGACGCCGACGATGACGATTGTGCCGCTGAATGGATAATTCGTGGATGCGGGTACAACGATGCCCAACCGCAGCCGCATCAGCGTGACCGGCACGTTTGCGTTCAACAGCCAATCCGACCAGACCTTTAGCAGCAACGATGTGATGGAGTTGAACCTGGGAGATCCGTCGAATCCGCTTTCCGTGACCATCACACCAAATCTTAACTTGAAAGTACGGAATGGCTCGATCAGCGGGAAGGCGCGCCTGTCGACGTCGACATCAAGCAAAGTGAACGCCTCGGCACAGTTCGATATTGTGAAGAACACGTTTGCCATATCGGTCCAGGGGTTTGATTTTCCGCAGCCTGGACTTACCAACAACGAGATTCAGGTCGGGGTGTCGATCGGGATCAATTACGGGTCAGACCTGAGGCCATGGGTGGAGATACGACATGGGGTTTTTGTGCCGCCCGCGCCCCTGGTGACCGGCAATCAGTGACGCGCAGCCGGGGGCGCCAGCCTAGCTGACGGAGATCACCTGGAATTCCTGAGACGGGCCGCGGGTTTGCAGTTTGAGGCGATCGCCGGTTTTCCTTCCGACGAGTTGCTGTCCGAGGGGAGATTCGGTCGTAATGACCAGGATTTCCGATCCGCGGTGATGGATTTCCATGCCGCCGGCTTTCGGGCCGAGGAAGTAGAGCGTGTGCGCCCCGTTGGCCTCCAATTCCACCAGCGCGGTAACATCGATCGGGGCGCCCGTCCCAAACCTTCGCAGTTCGAGGTTCTGATAAACGGTGCGGGCCTGCTCGGTTTCCGTTGCCAGCCGGGCTTGTGAACTGGCGAGGTAAGCGGTCTCCAGACCGCGCGTGTCGTATTGGTCCTCGGCCTTGTTCTGTTCGTCAGAGGCATCGGCGTGCATGGCGCGCGAGGCTTGCGCCAGCGTGGCGAGCTGTTCGGTAAGCTGCTCGACGATCCGCTGCACGATGATGCGTTTGGAAATCGCCATGGGTGAGGCGGCAGTCTGCCACGTTGCGCAGGCAATGCAAGGCGTGAAATCACGGATTCTTCGCGGTTGTCAGAATCTGTCGATCCGGTTATCGTGCGGGAGGAATGTTTTTGCCCGGGCAAAAAGTGGTGTGCGTCAACGATGTGTTCCCCGATGCCATCAAGAAATTCTATTGGAAATTACCCGTCAGAGGCGTGACGTACACAATCCGCGACCTGGTGCCGGGCATCGATCCCGTCGGCGAAGCCGGGGAGATGTGCGTATACCTTGTGGAACTGATCAATCCATGCAGCGACATGCCACCATATCCGGAACGCGGCTTCAAGGCCGAGCGGTTCCGTCCGCTCGAAACGGACACCGAAACGGAGCAGGAGACGGACGACGTACCGCATGAAGTGCCGGAGCAAGTGGTGATGTGAGGCGCGGGACTGACGGTTTTCGGCCGGTCGATGAGGGTCATCCGGCGGTTTGGAGCCGGACGAGTGCTTTTGACCGTGCGTGTATTTTTCACGACGGGGCGCGGTTCTTGTGCTACAATAGTGACCACGTAGCAAACAGAATCGAGACATGATGCACCAGCAGAAGTACGGCCCTCGGGCGGAATATCGGCAGGAGGAAGGCCAGCGAGTCAAGGAGTCGGCCACCTTGGGCGAGGTATTTCAGAAACTGAAACGGTTGACGGTCAATTTGGAGTATTCCGACCCTCAGGGTGTCGCGAAGAGCAAGCAGGTCAGGTACGAGGTCAATCTGGCCAACGCGAAATCCGTGTTCCGGTTCAACTGCTTGAACGACGAGTGCATCCGCGGAGATTTTGATTTGAGTGACGAACTCGCCAAAGCCGTTTGTGAGCGGCGCAGTTCCGTGAGCGGGGAGGTGGTCTGCCAAGGTTGGCGCAGCCGTACCACCATCGATTCGGTCCATTGCCACAATATCCTGCGTTACACCCTCAGTCTCGGCTATTGACACGACACTGCGGTGAATTATCAGGTTTCTGCCCAACGAACCCAAATGGCTCACCCGGCGGAAAATGCCTACCCGATTGATTTACAGACACTTAGCACGCACCCTTGCGTCTCGCCCAGAATATGAGTCTTGGTGCTACGTCGTGGAGGAGTCGCAGACGATTTTTTCTCTTTTCAATGGCCTGGAGGTTTTGTAGGTTCTCTGTGACCCACCCCGTAGCTAGAATCGTATTAGGGAGAACTATAGTCTTATGACGGCATCAATGAATCGCGCTATGCAACGGATTACCAAGGGGAATCCACGGCGCAAGTTGTTCATCACCATCGCGCTTTGCGCCGTGACGCTGCTGGCGGCGAATTGGGCGCGGGCCCGGGACGCAGCCGAGGAGGTCGCGACGGGAGCTCAGGAGCAGTTTCAATTCTTCTCGTTCATGACCAGCTCGCATTACGCCACGTATGAACGGGTGGCGCTGTGGTGCGTGCTCGGGGTGGCCTTTTTGGGTCTCGCGTACGCGATGATGTTGATCGACGAGGTCAAGAGCGCCGACACAGGCACGCCGAAAATGCAGGCGGTAGCCGACGCGGTGCGAGCAGGCGCCAATGCCTACTTGGCGCAACAGTTCAAGAAGATCGTGGTGCTCATTGTGATCCTGACGCTCGCGCTGTACTTCACGGCGGTGAACTCGCCAATGCCTGTTGCGCTGGGTCGCGCGGGCGCGTTTCTGATGGGGTCACTGTTCAGCTTCTGTGTGGGGTTTGTCGGTATGCGGTTCGCGACGCTCGGCAACCTCCGCGTGGCGGCGGCGGCCCGGACATCATTTGCCAACGCATTGCAGGTCGGGTACCGCACGGGCACGATCACGGGGATGTTGACAGACGGGTTGGGGTTGCTCGGCGGCACGCTGATTTTCATGGCCTACGGCGATAAGGCGTATGAAGTGTTACTCGGATTTGGATTTGGCGGCACGCTGATCGCCCTGTTCATGCGCGTGGGTGGCGGCATCTACACGAAGGCGGCGGATGTCGGCGCCGATCTGGTCGGCAAGGTCGAGAAAGACATACCGGAAGACGACCCGCGGAACGCGGCGACCATCGCGGACAATGTCGGCGACAACGTCGGGGACTGCGCGGGTATGGCGGCGGATATTTTCGAGTCGTATGAGGTCACCATCGTCGCCGCAATGATCCTCGGCTACGCCTCGTTTGGACACAAGGGCGTCATCTTCCCGTTGCTGGTGCGTGCCATTGGCGTTATCGGTTCGATCATCAGCACGTATAGTGTGCGCGCCAAGGAAGGCGATTCGGGAGATGCGGCGCTGGCCTCGGTGCATCGTGGTTTCTTGATCGGCTCCATGATCAGTGTGGTGGGCTTTTTCCTGGTCGGATGGTTTTATCTGCGGTTCGATCAAAGCTACTTGAACATGTACCAACAATCGCGGGCTGGTTACCCCGGCGGTGTCGATGCGTTGCCGTCGTGGATCAACCTGGGGCAGGCGGGCTTGGATTTGCGTCCGGCGTGGACGTGCCTGATCGGTGTGTTTCTGGCGGTGGCGTTGAACAAGTGCACCAGCTACTTCACTCACACGACGCATGCCCCGGTCAAGTCGATGGTCAAGGCGTGCCAAACCGGTCATGCGACCAACATTATCCAGGGACTCGCGGTGGGTTATGAATCCACGGTGTGGGCGGTGATCATCATTGCGATTGCCATTGGCGCGTCCGTCGGCATTTACTCCGGCACGTCGCCAATCTTCGTGGCGTACGGCGTGGCCATGTGCGGCATCGGCATGCTGACGCTGACCGGCAACACGATCTCGATGGACGTATTCGGCCCCGTGGCGGATAACGCGAACGGGATTGGTGAAATGGGCTACGACAAGGCCGAAATGGGCGAACAGAAATACAAGCAAGCCCGGCAGATCCTGGCCGACCTCGACTCGGTTGGCAACACCACCAAGGCGGAAACCAAGGGGATTGCCATTGGCTCGGCGGTCATTGCCGCCGTCTCGCTGTTTGCGAGTTTCATCGCGGTCATGGCGATGGGCAGCGAGGAGAAGATCAGCGAGATGACTACCACCCAGTATCACAATGTGGCTGGTATGCTCACAGTTGCCAATCCCGTGTTGTTTATCGGGTTGCTCATCGGCGGCGCAGTGCCGTTCCTGTTCAGCTCGATGACGATCCGCGCGGTCGGTCGCGCGGCATTCCTGATCGTCAAAGAATGCCGCCTCCAGTTCCGTGACAAGGAAATCTGGGCTGGAACGAAGAAGCCTGACTATGCCCGTGTCGTTGGAATTTGCACGAGTGCGGCGCAGAAGGAACTGATCGGTCCCGGTCTATTGGCGATCATGGCCCCGCTGGCGGTTGGCTTCCTGCTCGGGCCACTGGCGCTGGCGGGATTTCTCGCCGGCATGATTCTCGTCGGACAGTTGTTGGCCGTGTTCATGGCCAATGCCGGCGGTGCATGGGACAATGCGAAAAAGTTGATTGAAGATGAGCCGCGTAACATCGAGAAGAACACCGGCAAGGGTTCCGAACGTCACAAGGCGGCGGTGACCGGCGATACCGTTGGTGACCCGTTGAAGGACACGGCGGGCCCAGCCATCAACCCCCTCATCAAAGTCATGAACATGGTGAGCTTGTTGTTGTTGCCGCTTGTGCTCAAGTTCCACGCCGTCGAAGGCGTCGCGGATAGTGGCAAGTCTCCCTATGCCATTGCCGTTGTTGTTGCCTTCCTGGCCTTGGCGGCGATCGTGTGGGCCGTCAACCAATCGAAGGCGGACTCGCCGGAAATGGCGCAGATGGAACAGGAATTCGAGAAAGCCTAGGGCTTCTCATCGTTGTTTGCACCGGGGCGCAGCGAACCTGCGCCCCGGTTTCTTCTTTCCGGCGTTGCATGAAGGCGCGCGATCCGCTAACTTGTGCAGATGCGTCTGCCGCTCATTGTCGGATTGCTCGCCATGGCTGGCTGTACTACGGTCCCCGGTCCGCGCACCATGGAATGGAATACCATTCTGGCTCACTCGTATGGCGCTTCGGCAGTTGTCACAAACGGAGAACTCGTGCTCTCCGGGCGTGCCATACGGTCGCGCGCGACGTACGCGGCGCCGGTAATGGTGGAATGCGAACTTCAATCCGGTCTGGTTTCCACGAACGGCAGTTTCTACATCAACTTTGTTCCCGAGGGTGCTTCGGTGGAGGCATTGGCGCAGGAATATGTCGGCATCAAGCTGTGCAACGACAACACGTTGGAGGCATGGGCATCCCGTAGTAATCAGCCGCCGCGTCTAATTGGGAAGTCGGCGGCAATTCCAGTCGACACACCGGGGCGGTACAAGCTCACCGTGGAAGTGCAGCATGGCGGCTTCACCGCGTATGCCAACGGCGTGCCAATGGCGATTGACCTACCGGTGCCGTACGACAGATTCCAAATCGAGTTGCGATCGTCTCTGCCGCCCAGCCAATGGGTCGTTCGTGATTTCGCAATCCGCTAAGCAGGCGGACTTGACCGCACCGCATGGCTCACCGATGATGGACGCATGCGCGTCACGTTTTTGGGCACCGGCACCAGTCACGGAATCCCGATGATCGGGTGCGACTGCCCGGTGTGCCGCTCGGAGAATCCGCGCAACAAACGGCTACGGCCTTCGGTTTACGTCGAGAATGGCGACCAGCGCCTCCTCATCGATGCCACCCCGGATTTCCGCACCCAGGCGCTCCGGGCCAACATCCGGCGCGTGGACGCCGTGCTCATGACGCATACCCACGCCGACCACATGCTCGGGCTGGACGATTTGCGCGTGTTCTGCCAGCGCACCGGCCGGAAGATGCCGGTTTACGGTTCTTCGCATTCGGTCGAAACCATTCGACGAATGTTTCCCTATGCTTGCCTGGACAAACCGGAATGGCCGGGCGTGCCGAGACTCGAACTTCACACCGTAGAGGCATATGAATCGTTTGAAGTTCCGCCGACGCCCGTTCGCGCCCTGCCGGTGGCGCATGGACGGATGACCGTGTTCGGGTTTCTGTTGGCGCGGGATGTGGCCTACATTACGGATTGTAAGACCGTGCCAACCGACGTTGTGGAGGCGATTCGCGGTGTCCCGGTCCTTGTGCTCGATGCGCTACGGGATCGTGAACACCCGACGCACCTGACGATTGACGAGGCGCGCGGCGTGGCGGAACAAGTGGGCGCGAAATTGACGCTCTTGACGCATCTGTGCCACGAGGCCGAGCACGAAGCCGTCGAGACCAGGCTACCGCCGCACGTGCGTGTGGCGTACGACGAAATGCAGGTTGAGGTGATCCATGGCGATGTGCGCGTTCTGGCGTGAAGCGACAATCGGATCGCTTGTAGCGGCGGCGCTTCTGGCGCCCATCCACGCTGTACGGGCCGACGACCTGGCGAAGGCGGTGGTGATCGTCTACAACGTCGAAGACCCCGACAGCCGGCCGCTGGCTGATTATTACGCGCTGAAGCGGGGTGTGCCCGGCAACCAAATCTGTGAAATCGACGTCCGCCCGTCCGAAACCATCACGCGCGCCGAATACAACCAGAAGATCCGCGACCCGATCGGGGACTTCCTGGTCCGCCAAGGCCTGATTCATCAGGAACCCAGGACGATTTTCGATTCGATCCTCGGAAAAATCCCGGGACTGGGAACGGTCAGCACAAAAGTGTCTTGCATCGTGTTGATGTACGGCGTGCCGCTACGGATCGACAACGATCCGAACTTGTCGGAACTGGTGCCCGAGACGGCAAAGAAGGAATTTCGCCGCAACGACGCCTCCGTCGAAAGCGAACTGGCGACATTGCCCAACCCCGGCGCGCCCATTGCAGGGTTCTTGAAGAATCCATTCTTCGGAAGCGCCTCGACGCATTTCGAAGCGCCTCTCAACAGGACGATGTTGCTGGTCGGCCGCTTGGATGGTCCCGATCCGGCGACGGTACGTCGAATGATCGATGACGCGTTGACCGCCGAGCGATACGGCCTGCACGGTCGCGCCTACTTCGATTGGCGAGACACGCACGACAGCGGGTACGTGCAAGGGGACGATTGGATTCGCGGGGCGTATCGCGCCTGTCGCGATGCCGGGTACGAATGTGATTATGACGATCGACCCGAGACATTCGATGAGGATTATCCCATGACCGACGTCGCGATTTATGCGGGCTGGTACGCGCCCAACATTTGCGGTCCGTTTGTCCGTCCGGATTTTCATTTCCGCACCGGGGCGCTCGCGTACCACATCCACTCGTCCAGCGGCGCGAGTGTGCGGACGCGGACGGCATACTGGGTCGGGCCGCTCCTGGCCAAGGGCGCGGCGGCCACCATGGGCAACGTCTTCGAGCCGTATCTTACACTCACGCCGCACATCGATATGTTTTTCCAGCGGTTGCTGGACGGCGCGACGTTCCTGGAAGCCGGCTATTACAGCGAACCCGTGCTGAGTTGGCAGACGACGTTTGTGGGAGATCCTCTCTATCGTCCGTTTGCTGCGTCATTGGACGAGCAGGTCCAGCGTCTCGAGGCCGACCACCAGCCAGACGTTGAATGGGCGTACCTGCGCAAGGTGAACCTGCTGGTGATCGAGGGCCAGTCCCCGGCGGCCGAGGAGCTCTGCCGGTCCAAAGCGGGGACATTGCACAGCCAGGTCCTCTTTGAAAAACTGGGTGACCTGCTGCAGGCCGCGCACCGGGAAACTGGCGCCATCGAGGCGTATGCCAAAGCCGACGAGAAAATGGGCAACCCCTACCACCACATTCGAGTGGCCACCAAGACGGCGGCAGCCTATGAAGCGGACCGTCAGACCCTCCGCGCGTTGGCCGTGTACGAAAACCTCGTTTCCTCCTATCCGTCGAACCACAACGTGGTCGCATTCTGCACCCATGCTCGCGATCTGGCGGGCGCGCTTGGTGACGATGCGAAAGTGAAAGCCTTCCAGTCGAAGATCGACGAGCTGACCGCGCCGCCGCCGAAGGAAACCGGCCAACCGGAAAAGAAGTGACAAGCCCCCGCGCCTTTGTTATCAGGTCGCGCGGACGGGAAAACTCTGGTGAGCGTGATAGTGCCATTGTTAATTCTTGCGGTGATCCTGCTCGGCGTGCCCTTGTGGGCGGTAAGCGTCTACAACCGCTTGGTGTCGACCCGCAATCTGGTTGATAACGCCTGGGCCCAAACCGATACCCAACTCAAGCGCCGCAGCGATTTGATTCCCAACCTCGTCGAGACCGTAAAGGGGTACGCGACCCACGAGCGACAGACGTTCGAAAACACAATCAAGGCGCGCAATGCCGCCATGAATGCGGTTGGACCGCAAGCCCGGGCGCAAGCCGAGAACGCGCTCACCGGCGCGATCAAGTCCGTATTCGCCATCGCCGAGGCCTACCCCGAACTCAAGGCCAATCAGGGCTTCCTGTCGCTCCAGTCCGAGTTGGCCACCACCGAGGGCTACATTGCCCAGTGCCGCTCGCAATACAACGACGCGGTGCTGAACCTCAACAACGCCTTGCAAGTGTTTCCCGCCAACACCGTCGCGGGCCTGTTCAAGTTCCAGTCGCGCGAATTCTTCGGCGTGCCGCCCGGCGCCGAGCGCGAAGCGCCGAAAGTGCAGTTCTAGCCGACCGCAATTCCTATTCCTGGTGCAATTCGCGTTGGACTCGCTGTCACGCGGGTGATAAACAAGCAGCGGAGCCGCTTTAAGCATCATGTTCATCGATACGCACGCGCATCTGTGTTATCCCGACTTCGGTGAAGAACTCCCGCAGGTGATCGAGCGCGCGCAGGCCGCGCGGGTCACGCAGATCGTCAGCATCGCGACGGATCTGGAATCGGCGCGGAAGACCCTGGAGATCGCCCGTCGATTCGACGCGGTCCGCGCCGCTGTCGGGTTGCATCCCGGCGAAGTGCCCAAAGTCACACTCTGCGACATGAAAGAACTGGCCCTGCTGGCGGCCGAGCCCAAGGTCGTGGCCATCGGCGAGACGGGCCTGGATTATTTTCGGGAGGCGCAGACCGACCTGGCGCTACGTCAGCAGCAAGCCGACCTCTTTTGGGCGCAGCTGGAATTGGCCAAGCAGCGGCAGTTGCCCGTGGTCATCCACAACCGTTCCGCCGAGCAGGACATTCTCGAGATCCTGCGGGCACACGCGGAAGGCCTGCCTAAGGACCGTCGTCCGTGGGGCGTGATGCATTGCTTCTCCGGCGGCGAGAAGTTCGCGTTCGACTGCATCGAGATCGGGCTGCTAATCAGTTACACAGGCATCCTGACCTTCAAGAACGCCACTGCGCTGCGCGAGGTGGCGGAGAAGGTGTCTCTCGACCACGTGATGCTGGAAACGGATGCGCCGTACCTCGCGCCGGTGCCGAACCGCGGGAAACGCAACGAACCGGCCTACGTGCCGCTCATTGCCCAGGTGCTGGCGGAAGTGAAAGGTGTGACTGTCGACGAAGTCGCGCGGGCGACAACAGACAACGCCCGCCGATTGTTTCATCTACCCTGAGAGAAGGCCGCCAATGGAACTCAAACGATGGGTCAGCGTGGCGATTCGGATAGCGGTCGCGCTTATCGTGGGCTTTTTTCTGTTGAGATTCGCTTTTCCGGGCGGGGGCCAAGGGTTTTCTGCGTTGGACAGGTTCTTTCAGATGGCAGTCGTGATATTCTACGTCCTCATCCTGTTTGGTCTGTTTGGCTGGCCGCTTCTGGGGAGCATCGGCGAGCGGATCGGAAATTCCATTTTCATGCCGAGCGACGCAAACTTTCAAATCGCGCCCGAATACAGCGTTGCCGAGGCGCAAGCCAAGAAAGGCCGATATCAAGAGGCCATCGACGAATATCGCAAGGTGATCCTCGAATCATCCCGACGACATTTATCCGCATTTGCGCATCGCCGAGTTTGCCGCGAAGCAATTGAACGACTTGAAGCTGGCCGAACTCGAACTGCTCTCGGCGCTTGGAAAAGCCAAGGGGGAAGATTCCACCGCCTTGGCCGCCGGTCGTCTGGCCGATTTCTACCAGATCACGTTGCAGGACCCGGCACGGGCGCTGGATGTGATGAAACAATTACGTGAAAAAATTCCGGGCACGAAACAGGCAACGCTGGCGGAACAACGCATCACGGTGCTCGAAACCATCGCGCGCGACGGCGTGCCGTTGCCAAGAGCGCACGACAAGATCGCCAACCGTCCATCGCGCTTCAAGATGTAGGAGTAGCCTGTGTCAGTGAAGATGTCCGAAGTACATCGTCGTGACGTAATCCACGGTGACCTTGCCCCCCGCTTGATGCCGGTCGAAAACCGCGCGCAGCGACTTTAACATCGGTTGGTGATTCGGGTGCCCCGGCGCGGGCGCGTAAGACGAGGACAGCAGCCGGCCCGTCAGTCCTTCCAAGTCAAAGACCTGCTGATTTCTGAATTCTCGCTGCGTGAATGACTGCGGGGCGAAGAATGCGGTGATCGCCGCGATGTCGATGTTTCGGTGGTTCACCTGCTTGTAGTCGGTGCCGTACTTCTGGAGCAATTCCTCGTACTCACGCAGGAACGGGGACACGTCCGTCTGTCGGTCGTTCCAGATCAACACGACCCAGCCGTCCGTCCTCACAATGCGCGCGAACTCGTTGCGCGCCCGCCCGCGGTCGAACCAATGAAACGCCTGGCCCGCTGTGATGAAATCCACTGAACGATTCGCCAGCGTCGTGGCCTCCGCAGTGCCGTTGACGCTTGTGAAGTTGGGATACGGTTTCAGCAATCGTTCGCCCGCCTCGCGCATCTCGCGGTTCGGCTCGACCCCGAACACCGGATTCCCGTGTTTCAGGAACAACTCACTCAAGATGCCCGTTCCGGATCCGACGTCGGCGATCACGGATGTCTCCGTCAGCCCGCATTCGCCCGCCAACGTGTCAATCACCGCGCCCGGATAGCCCGGACGGTACTTGACGTAATTCTCCACGCGATTGGAAAAGCGTCGGGTGGGATTGGTGGCCGTTTCGCCCATACGAGACGATTTTAGCAGAAGACAAACGGAGTTGCGAACTGCGCCTTACAAACTCCGGTAATAAAACCCGGCGCTCTCGGCGGCTTTGCGGTCGAAGAGGTTCTTGATGTCGATCAGGACGGGCGGGGACATCTTGGCCTTGAGCTGGTCGATCGTCAGTGAGCGAAAGGCGCTGTGCTTGTTCGCCACGAGAACGCAGTCACACTTCGGCACCTTGTCGAACTCGACGTTTTCGATGCCGAAATACTTGCGGACGATGTCGGCGGAGAGCAACGGGTCGCAACCGAGCACTTTGATGCCGAACCCCTGAAGGTACGTGATGGTGTCGTGGACCTTGCTGTTGCGAATGTCGGGCACGTTCTCCTTGAATGTCAGCCCGAGGATCACCACCGTTGCGCCCTTGATCGGTTTGCCGACGTGGCTGATGCCTTTGATGACCATCTCGCCGACGTGAATCGGCATGGAATCGTTGATCTGCCGGCCCGCAAGGATGACCTGCGGATGATAGCCAAATTGCTGGGCGCGATAAGTAAGATAGTACGGGTCGACGCCGATGCAGTGCCCGCCCACGAGGCCGGGATGATACTTGTGGAAATTCCACTTGGTGCCCGCCGCGGCGAGGACCTCGTCGGTGTTAAGGCCGAGACGCGAGAAGATCAAGGACAGCTCGTTCATGAGCGCGATGTTCAGGTCGCGCTGGATGTTTTCAATGACCTTGGCGGCCTCGGCTGTGGCGATGCTGGACGCGTGAAACACGCTCTTGGCGACGAGCGAATACAGCGCGCTGACTTCTTCCAATGTCTCGGCGTCGCAGCCGCTGACGATTTTCACGACCTTGTCGACGGTGTGTTCGTGGTCGCCGGGATTGATCCGTTCGGGCGAGTAACCGATCTTGAAATCGCCGAGCTTGAGACCGGACTTTTCTTCGAGAATGGGCAGGCAGACTTCCTCAGTGACGCCGGGGTAGACCGTGCTTTCAAAAATGACGATGGAACCTTTGCCCAGGTTTTCGCCCACGATCCGCGTGGCGCTGATGACCGGTTCGAGGTCGGGGACGTTTGCGCGGTCCACGGGCGTCGGAACGGCGACGACGATGTACTTGCACCCGCGCAGTTGTTTCGCGTCCGTCGTGAAGCGGATACTTGGCGACTTGAGGTCGCCTCCGAGGGTCTCGCCGGTGCGGTCGATTCCCTTCTGAAGTTCCTCGACACGGCGCGTGTTGATGTCAAACCCGACCACGGGGATGTGGCGGGCGAGCGACACGGCCAACGGCAGGCCGACATAGCCGAGGCCGACAACCGCAGCAGTACCCTCAATTTTCTTCATAGCGTTCGCGGACAACCCCGTAACAAATAGCAAGTCCCATGCTCGAAATCCAGCCGTTGTTCATAAGTGCGCGGCGTTGATGGGATGGACCCGGCTCGGATTCAGCATGCCGGCCAGCAAAATACGCAGTGTATGGTAGTTCTTGACGTCGATCCGGTGGGTCACAACGTCGGCCGCCAGCGGTTTCACCTCCACAATTTTGTGGGTACCCGGGTCAAAACTCACCTCCAACACCCCGTCGTTGTAGACGGCCCGGCCATGGTTTTCGTCAACGGCCAGGGAGTAGACCTTGCCCTCCATCCGACCGACAATCTGGGAGAGTCCGTCAGCCTTGGTGACATAAAACCCGTCGCGCCTCGCGTTGTCGAGCCATATGGCGCGGTCGATGAAGAAGTTCGGCTTCTGGATGAACGGCCCGCCATACTCGGGGCAGAACGTATCGCAGTTGCCACACTCATTGCACCAGTCAGCGAAATTAGCGATCTGGTGTTTCTGCTGGATCTTCAACGTGCCGCCGTCGTCGGGCGTCAAGCCACTCGCGGTCCAGATGTAGTTGGTGAACTCGATGGTGGTCGGCTCGACTTCGTAATAGAAATTCGCGTCGTTCGGGCACACGGGGATGCACTTGTCGCAACTGATGCAGTCGTACAACCACAAGTGCGAGTCGATCCGCTTGGGGACCGCCCGGTTCTTGTCGAAGGTGTAGCGCTCGTCGGCAACCGTGCGGCTCCAAATCGGGCTGGTGTTGAGAAAGCCAGCGTAGGTGACGGCGGCGTGGCGGTTGCCCTTCGCATGCGCCAACGCGGTCCGCTCGTTCCCTTCACGTTTCAGGATGAAATCGCCGATATTGGCGACCCCGAGCGTTTTCATCTCTTGTTCGAGATTCTTCAGGTACTCAAAGAGCCGTCCGTAACCTCCGACCTTCAGAAGGTCCGAGCAGGTCGTGATGGGAACGAACCCACAAGCGACGCAATTGGCGAAATTATGTTTGTCGACGCCCGCCGAGAAACTGATGGGACAATCGGCCCCGAAGTGTTGCCGCCAGTGCTCGACGAGCCGCAGGGTGATCACGTGCAGCGGCGCGCCGCTGAGATACATGATCTGGTCCTTCGGGAAAAACGTCTTGTGATTGACGACTTCGAGCGTGTTGCTGAACTTCACGCCGACGCCCAGACTGAGCTTGCGTCCCGTCTCCTGCAGCCGGCACATCATCTCCATGCCTTCGTCAAATTTCAGGCCGGCGTCGATGGCTTTCTTGTTGACCTGTATGTCTTGGAACCCGAGCCGGTCGTGCAACAGGTGATTCAATTCATCAAGACCGAGCATTGTGGGGTTCATCTTCACCACCACGTCCATCCCGATTTCGGTCAGCAGGAAGTTACAGATCTTTTCGATTTCGGTCGACGGGCAATTGTGGAAGGTGGAAAGCGTGACGGTCCGGGAAATCTCTTCGGGGTAGGGCAGGTCGCGGTACTGTTTCCAGCGGTCGGGGATTTCCATGCGCAACTGGTCGATATGCTTTTTGGCGTTGCGCAGGCTGGCGATGAACGCGCGGATCGCCTTGCTGGAAATCCCGGCCAGATCGTAGCCGAGGCTGAAATCATAGATCGTGGATGTTTTGTCGAACCGGCTCGGGGCAAACTCCAACAGGTTGCTCGCCTTGAGCATTTCGATGAGCATCATCCCGGCGACGTACTCGTGGATGGACTCGTGCAACCGCAGTTCCTGCGAGAATTCGATGTTGTAGCCCACATTGGTCATGTCGATGCACGGGCGATTGATGACTAGGTGATCATCGATCTGGACGGTCTTCAGTTCGAGGATGCGCGACCCGCCGAGCCAACTGAGGACGATGTTTTGCGCCATCTGCGTTTGCGGGCCGGCGGCGGGACCAACCGGCGTGGCCGCGACTCTTCCGTGAAACTTGACGCTCGTATCCAGTGACGGATCGGGTCGGTAACACTTCTTCAAGGGCAGATCGAAGATTGTCTCCTGCCGTTCCGGTTCGAGGAACATGCGTTTGACAAGGTCGGAAAACGGCGCTGGATGCAAATCCGCCATGAACTTGGGGATTACTCTCCGAATTTGACCCCAGAAAGTCAATGTTTCTGACGCTGAGGGCTTGAGCGCGCGGCGAATGTGCGGCAGATAAGTGCGTATCACGACGAGCTTGCTCCTGCGGTCGGCGTACTGTAAACTACCACCATGACTGGGACAGCAATTGTGCGTGGGAGAGTGGTCAAGTTTCGGGTGTCGCCAGGACTGGCCCGCGCCCAAGATAGGAACCGTGGCAAGACGATGACCGAACGGCAAGCGATTGAGCTTGTCGAAGTCAAGCGTCGGCGCCGGTCCTTGCGCGCTGCTCGACCTTATCTTGAAGGCCGTACTTGATACCTGCATTCTGAAACTGGCCACGTTTCCCCGGCCAGATAATCCCGCCGCGCTCACCGTGGAGCTTGGGCTGCGACGGTTGTTCGAGTGGTGGGTTTCACCAGCGATCCTCGAAGAATACGCCAACGTCCTATCCGAAGAACCGGAGTTTCTCGGCGAGGTCTCCCAGAACATCGAGCTATGCTATCCGTTGACCCGCCTGAGAATCGTTCGACACGAGCCGGACAATCGTTTCATCGAATGCGCCCTGGCTGTGAAGGCTGATTACTTGGTGACGGTGAACACGGCGTGCGGTCATTTTGATCGCAAAAGTTATGACGGAGTGCGCGTGATGACTCCCGGAGCATTTGTGAATTTGGACGCCGTGCAGCCTCTAATCCGCCGGCTGTAATCCAACGCCCACGTTTTGCCTGCGCCAAAAACCGCTCGCCAACAAACGGGCTGGAGATGTAGGCTTGGCGTCGCGAGGGGAGGCTGAATGACTCACGAACTTCAACTGCGTGTGACATTGGGAAAAGCCGTACGGTCGGTGATAGAACTCGCAAAGTCTCGTGGAATCGGCCAAACGCTTCCTCGATCTAACTATTCAGTAAGTTGGTGGCAGCCCGGTGGGGACGGTGGTGCCGTTGGGCACACGACTCACGACAGAAAATTACCTTAAAGACTGTGAAGTCAGAAGCCCGCGCACCTTCACGAACGCGCACGCGACAAACACACTCAAACGCTCAGAGGCATTGACACTCTGGAGTCAACTTAGGACACTGGGCGCACCGACACTGGGAAAATGTTTATGAGAACCGACTTCGTTTATGGGCCGACGTTTGCCGAGATGCGTGATCCGTCACGGATCAAGGCGGATGTGCGCAAGCAGGCGCTGGAAAAAAAGCGGAAGGACCCGCTGCATCCGGTCAATCTGTTCAACATCACCTGGAAACAGGATGACCTGGGCATCCCGCATCTGGTGTTGCCGCGCGAGTTGACCGGTGTGGACGCCAATATCGTGGTGATGGTCGCACGGCATTTCCCGACGGGCGCGCACAAGGTTGGTCCGGCGTACAGTTGCCTCATCGAAAAACAGCTCGCGGGCGAATTGCAGCCCGGACGCGACCGGCTCGTGTTCCCGTCGACGGGCAATTACGGCATCGGCGGCGCGTGGGTCGGGCCGCGGATGAACTACGAGTCGCTGGTGGTGCTTCCCGCCGAGATGAGCGCGGAGCGGTTCGAGAAGATCGAGTCGTACGGGGCGCAAGTCGTCAAGACGCCGGGCAGCGAGAGCAACGTCAAAGAAATTTACGACAAGGTCAACGAACTCCGGCGCGATGCGAAGAACAAGATCCTCAACCAGTTCGCCGAGTTCGGCAATTATCGGTTCCATTACGACGTGACCGGCCACGCGGCGCAGGAAGTGGTGAAGGGCGTCGGCAACGGCAAGGTCGCGGCGTTCGTGTCGGCGATGGGATCGGCGGGGACGATTGCCGCCGGCGATTTCCTGAAGCAACAGTTCGCCGAGTGCCGGATCGTCGGTTTGGAGCCGATCCAATGTCCGACGCTGTACAACGCAGGGTTTGGCGCGCACGCCATCGAAGGCATCGGCGATAAGCACGTCACGTGGATTCATAACGTGTTGAACATGGACTGGCTGATTTGCATCGACGACCAGCAATGTTTGAAGGGCCTGCAACTCCTGCAGGAGGGCGCGGACACGCTCATCGGCGAAGGCGTGAAGGCTGATGTGGCGAAGGGCTTCGTGGACACGTTTGGCATCAGCTCGGTGTGCAACATCCTCGGCGCGATCAAGACCGCGAAGGTCATCCAGGCGGGCAAGGGACAGAATATCGTCACCATTGCGACCGATGGCTTCGACCGGTATCCGTCGGTGATCCAGCGGCTCAACAAGACCGTGGGCAAGATGACGAAGGACGAAGCGAAACGGCGCGTGGACATTTTCCGTAAAACCGATGGGAGCGATTGGGTGCAGGAAGGCACGAAGTTCCATCGGACGCGTTGGCACAACCAGAAGTACTACACGTGGGTCGAGCAGCAAGGGAAGGGGATCGATGAACTCCGCGCGCTGGCGAATCCCGATTTCTGGCTGAAGGAACAGGCCAAGACCGCGGGCATCGACAAGGAACTTGCGAGAGCGAGGGGCTTTTAGTTTCGCCGCGAAGGAGCACGGCGAGGCGAGCGCTTGACTTGGAGGCGCGGGGGAATCAAGCTGTGGGCGAGGGTGACGATGAAAACACGATTGATCTTTTGCTTGTTTGTTGTTACGGCCCTGGTCGGGGCCGGCTGTAATCGGTCTGAAGACGTTTCGCAACCAACGCCGCCGCCGACTCAAGCGACTGCGCCGGTTTCGTCGTCGGCTCCCGCCACGCAAACGGCTGCATTGCCGCCCGGACATCCGGATATCAGCAGCATGAGCGGGCAAAGTCTGCCGCCCGGCTCGGCGTCGGATGCGCCGAACCCGCAATGGTCGGTTCCCGCGGACTGGAAGCCGGGCAATCCTTCGTCGATGCGCCGGGCAACATTTCTGGTGGCGGGCGCGGATGGACAAACTGCCGAGATCGCGGTCTCGGTGTTTCCGGGAGACGTGGGCGGGTTGATGGCGAACATCAATCGCTGGCGCGGTCAAATCGGTCTTGGGCCGGTTGCGCCCGATGAGATCGCCGGAATCACGTCGGACCTGGACGTCAACGGGACGAAGGCCACCGTCGTGGATTTCAAAGCGGACACCGCGCCCCCGGGGAAGACGCAACCGCCGCGCATGATCGTGGTCACGGTGCCGAACGCGGGCAATTCGTGGTTCTTCAAGATGACCGGTGACGCGGCTCTGGTTGGAGCCCAGAAGGATGCTTTCCTGCAATTCGTGAAGTCGGCGAAATTCTAGGCGGTACGCCCCGGCGTTACGGTGATGGACACTGCTGGCGGTCGCGGGCGACGGCGAGATGGATCGCGGACACGATGTAGATGAGGGTGCCGATGATCGACAACCCGACGAGCGTTCCGACAGGGAATACGCGGGCCAATGTTTCCACGTTGCCACTCTCTAGGATGTCGCCGTTGGTGGCGAGGTGCAGGTACTGGGAATAGGCTCGCACGAACAGGACGAGCATCGCCACCAGACACGCGGAGAACCCGCCCGCGTAGAGAAGGCCGGAGATACGTTGGCCGAGATAGAATTGGCCTGCGCCCGGCACGAACAGATTCAGGGTCATCGCAAACCGCAGTGTCCGGGGACGCGGAGTCGGTGTTGGCGGGGCAGCAGCGGCTGCAGGGACACTCACAATTACCGGGGGAACACTCGATCTTGGAGAGAGCCCCCACGCATTGCCAACTTGCTCCCGCACTGACTCGGGAGTGGATGCCAAATCGTACAACGCGGTCCGCCCGTCTTCGGTGACACAGATCTGGACGGCATCACGAGGAGCTATGGCTGGCGCTGGCGCGAGGGTGGTTGGCGGCTGAACCGAGGCCGTGGACGGCTTCGGCTTGTCCTCTGCCAGGATCGCCAGCATTTGGGCTTCAAATGCCGCTTCGCGCGTTTTCTCCTCGCGATCCGATAGTTTGGCGATGT
The DNA here is from genome assembly GCA_963712025.1 of uncultured Verrucomicrobiae bacterium. Lineage (GTDB taxonomy): Bacteria > Verrucomicrobiota > Verrucomicrobiia > Palsa-1439 > Palsa-1439 > Palsa-1439. The sequence continues at coordinate 305,116 of CAVQGJ010000010.1, forward strand.
CATTCCATTTGGGCATGGCTTATTCCAGCATGTCAACGAGGCAGGATTTGTGCCTGAGACAGAGTTGTCGGGACAAAAAACACGAACGTCCCACTACCTACGCACGGGAGGAATGTAACACGAGACCGACGATTATTCCATGGTCTGGACGATATAACCGCCGGACTTCTTGTCAGGCTCGATTTTCAGGAGGCTGCGGTTCTGCATTTCCAGCAGCAGATCATTGAAGGAGCGGAACCCATGGGCGCGTTCATTGAATCCAGGATGGCGGCGCTTGATCGCCTGCTTGATCATGGAGCCGTAGGTCGGATCATTCGCGCCACGTTCCGAAGAAATTGCCTCCAACGTTTTCAGCACCAGATCGAACGCATCGGTCATCGTGGGGCCCTTGCCTTTGGCCTCACCCTCGGCGCTCTTCGCCGCCGCGACCGGCGCGGGCTGGGCCGTGCCACGGTGCCGGCCCTTGGATGGCGCCGCGCGGACGAGGTCATCGTAGTAGATGAATTCATCGCAATTATTGATGAACAAATCGGCGGTCGAGTTCTTCACGCCGACGCCAATGACGGTCTTGGCGTTCTCGCGGAGCTTGCTCACCAAGGGCGAGAAATCGGAGTCGCCGCTGACAATCACAAAGGTATCGACGTGGCTCTTGGTGTAGCAGAGATCGAGGGCGTCGACGACCATGCGAATGTCGGCGGAGTTTTTCCCCGACTGGCGCACGTGCGGGATCTCGATCAATTCGAACGCCGCCTCGTGCAGGTCGCGCTTGAACGCCTTGCCGCGGTCGAAGTCACAGTACGCCTTCTTGACCACGATGTGTCCCTTGAGCAGGAGACGTTCGAGCACTTTCTGGATATCGAACTGGGGGTAGTTGGCATCCATGGCCCCGAGCGCGATGTTCTCCAAATCGAGGAATACCGCCATGGTCGCGTTGGAATCCTGGGTGGTCATTGAGTGCCTCCGTGCAGCGCCTCGGCTTGTGCGTTGATCTTGGTCATGGCCTGTGTCAATTCAGTGTACACCTCGTCCTGTATATTGACGACACCATAATTGGAATTCTCGCCGTCGAACCGGCCTTCCTTCGGTTCGTCGCAGTGCTCGAACCAATGATAGCCCACCAGGTTCGGATTCTGCAACGCCTGGGTAACGTAGTTCCGGAACGCCGCGGCGCGGTCGGCCTGTGTCTTGACTTTCGGGGCAGCCCCACGTGAGTTGGGCAGGCCACTGTCTTCGGAGCAGAACGAGAATTCACCGATGATCAGGGGTTTGCCGAACGCGGCGTAACGGTTGATCGTCTCGCGCGGGTCAGGCCGGTAACAGTTGAACGAGACAACATCCACATATTTCGCGGCGGCAGCCACGACAGGATGGGGCGGCACGTAGGCGAACCGGCAGCCGAGATTCATGTGGTTGGGATCGGCGGCCTTGATGGCCTCGCTGGTGATGCGGAAATAACGTTCCGCCAGTCGCGCGAGAAACGTCTCGCAATCGGCGGCGAACGCGGCGCGTTTCGGGTCGGATTCATTGGTCTGGCGCTCGGCTTCCTCGTTTTGCTTGTAAATCGTCTGACGCACGACGGGCGGAGGAGTCGACGTGGCATTGGCGAGGTCATCCCACGACGCAAACTTCGTGTTCCAAGCGGTGTTGAACTTGGTCACGTCTCCATAGCGTTCCCGCATGAGATCGACGGCGGCCTTCTTGCCGGGCACGTTCTCGGGCAAGTCGAGGAACATCGTCAGCAACTTATCGAAGCTACTCACGGGCGGGGTAATCGACGTGGCATGGGCGAGGTCATCCCACGACGCAAACTTCGTGTTCCAAACGGTGTTGAACTTGGTCACGTCTCCATAGCGTTCCCGCATGAGATCGACGGCGGCCTTCTTGCCGGGCACGTTCGCGGGCAAATCGAGGAACATCGTGAGTAGTTCGTCTGGCCCGCGCCAATCGGGACCCCAGCGGAGTTCGTTGTCGGTGAACCATCCGAGGACCCGAACGTCGCCGGCGAGAGGAGTGCACACCTCACGGGCGCGCTGGCGGGCGGAGGTTTCGAAATCGGGATCGAAAACATCGGGGAAGATTCCGTGCAACCACGCGTCGCCCTTTTGTTTTTGACCGACGAATTGCGCCCCGAGGTCGACGATGGGGGCATAGGCCAGATGACGGTTGCCGACGGTGATTTCGGCAACGGCGTTGTCCGACCACGCGCCGAGCGTGTTGAATCCCCAGCCGATCAATCGTTGCGCGACCGCCTTCCGCCACGCCTGGGGATTGCCGTACTTCGCTTTGTTGGTCTCGAGGTACGGGGAGACGTTGGTGCCGTAGATGGTGTCTTGGGCAAACTGCACGGTGGTCACGCCTTTGGAGATGAAATGGTGACCGTCGGGATCGATCAGCCACCAGCGGCCGTCCACCTGTACGGCGTGAAAGAAGGGGTTCGTTTGGGCCGGCGGGGCGGCACCGGCTCGGGTTTGATTAGCGGCGAGAGTCAGCGCCGCAACGAAATACACCAGTGGGGAAATACCACGCATGATGCAGCATCGTGCCAATCATGCACCGCGCACACAAGGAGAATGTCCGCCGGCCATGGGAAAGGACAGGGATACCGTGACCCCCCCGAAGTTGACGGTAATGAGCAGGGAAACGATGTGAGGCTGGCGCCTGAGAATCGCTGGCATGAAAGAGACGTTGGAGCCGGGGAAGTAATCAGGTTCGGGTCGAGGTTGGCGTGGGACTGGCAGCCGCCGGTTGTCGCGACCGCGTCAGGCGCATGACGACGAGGCCGGCGATCAGGCAAACGACCGCGCCGAGCGAGACGGCGAATGAGGCGCTGGTGATTTTGGCGATGGCGCCCGCGAGGAGGCTGCCAAAGGGGGTCAGGCCAAGGAACGCGAGGGCGTAGATTCCCATGACGCGCCCGCGGAGTTCGTCGGGCACGCGGGTCTGGACGGCGGTGTTGGCCGTGGCGAAGAAGATGATCATGAAGAAGCCCGAGCCGGCCAGGGCCATGGCGGAGAGCCAGTAGACGCGCGAGAGGGCGAATACGGCGAGCATGATGCAGAAGCCAAAGAGTCCGCCATAGAACAATTTTCGCCGGGCCACGGAGTCGCCCAGTGAGGCGAGGGTCAACGCCCCGAACAGCGCTCCCATACCGTTCGCCGCCATGAGATAACCGTAACCGCTGACCTGGACATGCAGCACATCGCGGGCGAACACGGGCATCAGGACGCTGTACGGCCAGCCGAACAGGCTCACAATGGTGACCAGCGAAATGACGGCGCGGATCGTTCGGTGACTGCGGACGTAGCGCAATGCCTCGACCGTTTCATGCCACACCGGTTGCCGTTCCGCGCGCGGGGCCGCGGCGGGCAGGCGCATGGCGAAGTAGGCGACCACGATGGCGAGGTAGGAAAGGCCGTTCACGAAGAAACAACCCGTCAGGCCGATGATGCCGATCAACACGCCCGCCAGCGCGGGGCCGAACACGCGGGCGCCGTTGAACAGGGATGAATTCAGCGCGATGGCGTTCATGAGATCGTCCTTGCCGACCATTTCGATAACGAAACTCTGGCGGGTGGGGATATCGAATGCGTCGGTCATTCCATCCAGAAAACCGACCAGGGCGATCTGCCAGATTTTGATCACCCCGAAGTAGACGAGGGCCGCGAGGGCGAAGGCGAGCACCATGGCGCTGCTTTCGGTCAGGATGACAATGCGGCGCTTCTCGAACCGGTCGGCCATCGCGCCGCCGACGAGGGTGAAAAGCGTGACCGGGATCGCCGACAGGAAGCGCACCGCGCCGAGCGTGAAGGCGGAGTTGCTCAGCGAGTACACAAGCCAGCCGAGGGCGACCTGTTGCATCCACGTGCCGATGACGGAGATGAGTTGACCCGAGAAGAACAGGCGGTAGTTGCGGTGACGAAAGGCGGAAAATGTTTTTCGCCAACTGATTCGGCCAGCGATGACAGACCGCGGCTGCGGCACCGTGTCGGCCGGCACGGTAGCGATTGTCGGCTCGGTGTGTTCCGGCGCTGGAATTGGATCGTTCGCGGGCAAAGTAAGAGGGAATAAACTGGAAACTGCGGCAGAAATCAACGGGAGATTCGGCCGGAGCGCCGAATGCTCCCCGTTAAAGCCACGACCCCCCGTTGAGTGGAGACGGGTCAGCCGCCAACACCGAGCTGCGACGGCTGGTTACCGCCCTGGCTATCCGATCAGGCGCCGGCTCGGGAGCGTCCCAGCAGGAAGTAGAGGATCATGCCGAGCAGCGGCAGCACCAGGATCAGCACAATCCATAGAATCTTCTTGCCGATATCACCACTGCCCTTGGCGACATCCACTATCGCGATGATGTCCAACGCCAACACGATCAACCCAAACAGTCCATACATTGGCGACCTCCTCTATGCAGACAGAATAGCCGGAGGCTTCCGGCATGGCAAGGAGGGAAACATTCTTGTTGACAGCGCGCCGGATTCAAATATAGTCACACACAATAAAGTTAGGTATGGCTAATATTCCAAAGGACACGACAACGGATCCGGGTGTGGCCCCGCGCGGGGGCCACCTGTCCCTGGAGGGCATGCACGGCACGGTGGACGTGCCGCACCATCAGGCCGGGTTCTGGCGGCAGTGGCGGGCGTTTGTCGGGCCGGCGATTCTCATCAGCGTCGGCTACATGGACCCGGGCAATTGGGGCACGGACTTGCAGGGCGGCGCGCAGTTCAAGTACGGGTTGTTGTGGGTGGTCGGCCTCGCCAGCCTGATGGCCGTCTTTCTGCAGGTCATTGCCGCCCGCCTCGGCGTGGCTACCGGCAAGGACCTGGCCCAGGCCTGCCGCGACTGGTACCCCGCGTGGACGCGATGGCCCAATTGGCTGACGATGGAAATTGCCATCGGCATGACCGACCTGGCCGAAGCGCTGGGCAGCGCGGTCGCGTTGAACCTCTTGTTTCACATCCCGATTCAGTGGGCGATCGTCATCACGGCGTTCGACGTGCTGCTGCTGCTGGCGTTGCAGGGGTTTGGCATGAGACTGATCGAGGCGGTGGTTGCGGTGTTCGTGCTGACCATTGGTGTCTGCTACGGGATCGAGATCTTCGGATTCGCGCCGACCCGGCCTGATTTCCTGGAAATGGGGCAGGCGATGGTGCGGCCCGACTTCGCGCAGGCCGGTATGCTCGTGGTGGCGATTGGCATTATCGGGGCGACCGTTATGCCCCACAACCTGTACCTCCACACGGCGTTGGTACAAACCCGCAAGTTGCAGCAGGATGAACCGTCCATTCGCCGCGCCATCCGATTTAACACGATCGACACGACCGTGGCGTTGACGATCGCCTTCTTCGTCAACGCGGCCATCCTGGTGCTGGCGGCGATCGTGTTCTACGGGAAGACCAGCGTGACCGTGGCGGGCGGCCAGACGGTCGCGTTCAGTCCGGACAGCGATTGGATCCGCGTCGCCTATCTGACGCTGGCGCCGCTGCTGGGGAAGACGCTGGCCAGCACGCTGTTCGCCGTGGCGCTGCTGGCGAGCGGCCAAAGCAGCACGATCACCGGCACGATTGCCGGGCAGGTGGTGATGGAAGGGTTCATGCACTGGCGCATCCGCCCGTGGTTGCGGCGGCTGATCACCCGGACGCTCGCGGTATTGCCGGCGATCCTGATCATCAGCGTTCGCGGCAACGGCAGCGTGACCGACCTGGTCAACCTCAGCCAGGTCGTCCTTTGTTTGGAGTTGCCGCTGGCCATGTTCCCGCTGTTGCATTTTACCAGCTCGAAGAAACGCATGGGTAAGTGGCGCAATGGCTGGTTCTTGTTGATCACCGGCTGGGGAACTGCCATTCTGATCACGGCCATGGACATCTACAGCCTGCCCGACGCGTTGAAGGACGCGTGGGCTGTTATCGTCGGCCATTGAAGAGAGGGAAGCGATTGCCATGTACAACAAGATCCTGGTGACGCTGGACGCCACGCCGACAGATCGGGCCATCATTGAGCACGTGAAGGCTTTGGCGAAAGTGATGCATAGCCGCGTCGCGCTCCTGCACGTGGCCGATGGTTGGGCCGCCAGAACCTACGGCGCCGACGCCGTAAGCCCCGAAGTCGCGGAAGATAAGGCGTACCTGGCGGAGGTCCAGTCGGAATTCCAGGCAGCGGGCATCCACGCCGACGCCGAGTTGGCGTTTGGCGAGCCCGCCGACGAAATCATCAAGTGGGTGGAAGAAAAGGGTTGCGATCTGGTGGCGATGAGCACGCACGGACACCGATTCATCGCCGACCTGTTTTTGGGATCCACGTCCCGTCGCGTGCGCCATAGCATCAGCGTGCCGGTCCTGCTCCTTCGGGCCAAATGAGACACGCCCGAATGCGTTTCGCTGCCTTGGTACTCGCCTCGTGCTGGCTGGCGGGAGCGACACGAGCCTCGGACGATGCTTCAGACAAAACACTGCCGGATAAGAGCGGTTACAATCTTCTGAATCCGACACCGGACGAAGCGATGCGCGAGCTGTCGCCAGACCGACCGGACAAGACGGAGAGTCCGTACACGCTGGATGCCGGGCATTTCATGGTGGAAATGGATTTCGCGACTTTCACGCACGACGATACGGCCGGGGTGCGGACCGAGACTTGGAACGTCGCACCCGTGAATCTGAAAGTCGGGTTGCTCAACAACGTCGATTTGCAGTTCATTTACGACAACTACGTCCACGTGCGCACGGAAGACAGGCTCGGGACCATGACGCAGTCGGGGTTTGGCGATCTGACACCGAGGCTGAAGATCAATCTGTGGGGAAACGACGGGGGTAACACCGCGTTCGCGTTACTGCCGTTCGTCAAGGTTCCCGTGAATACGGATCGACTCGGCAATGATGCCGTCGAGGGCGGAATGATTCTCCCGTTATCCGTGAAACTGCCGGCGGAGTGGGCGATGGGGTTGGAGGCAGCAACGAGTTGCTCTCGAAACAGGACCGGCTCGGGCTACCACGCGGAATTCATCCACACGGTCACGTTTGACCACGCCATCGTCGGCAAGTTGAGCGGCTATGGCGAGTTCTTCAGCGATCTCAGCACGGAGGGCGGACCGGGTTGGGTTGGCACGGTGGACGTCGGACTCGAATATCTGGTGACGGAAAACGTGCAACTCGATTGCGGCTGCAACGTCGGTGTCACGCCTGCCGCCGATGATGTGAATGCCTTTACGGGCATCACGGCGAGGTTCTAGTCCTGTCAGTGAAACCGTCTTATTGATTGCCTTGCGATAATCGCGCCAGCGCAGAACGCGCCGACGCGAGATCTGGCCGGAGCTTCAACGCCTGCTGGTAGTGCTGGATTGCCTCCGGCACTCGACCCGCTTTCTCCAAGGCGGTCCCCAGAGTGTAGTGCGCCTCGGGGTAATCGGGCTTGATCCGCAGCGCCTGCTCGCACTGGGCAATCGCCTCCGGCGCACGGCCCACATAGACCAAAGCCGTCGCGAGATTGACGTGTGCCTCGGCGAGATCAGGCCTGAAGCGCAGGACCTGCTCGAACTGGGCGATGGCTTCTTCGAGCCGGCCCGTCTGCGCCAGGGCCATCGCGAGATTGTTGTGCGCCTCGACGTAATCGGGTTTGATTCGCACCGCCTGTTCATACTGCCCGATGGCCTCGCTGACTTTCCCCTCCCGCATCAAGGCATTTCCCAGATTGCAGTGCCCATCGGCGAAGTCCGGCGTCATCCGCAGGATGTCCTCGTCGCGGGTGACGGTTTGCCCGGTCTTGGAATACAGCCGCCAATGGGACACGGGATATTCCCGCGCGAGCACTGTATCGTGCGGAAACCAGGTCGGCGGATCGTCGTCGCCCGAGAGGAACAGATGCGTGGTCGTGGCGGTGAACAGCCGGCCCGCTTCGGCCGGTAGTCCACAGTGCGTCTCGTAGACATACAGCCAGCCAATCCGGGCGAAACATCCGAACTCTTGCACCCGCTCGTTCTCCGGTACTTTGGCCGCCAGTTCCCCGTAGTACCACACCTGCCATTTCGTGCCGTCGCTCATGCACAACTCGACTGGGTGACCGGTTTTTTTATGGGCGCGCGCCAAATCCTGAATCATCGCGGGGATGTCGGCCATGGTTTTGCTGATGGACATGTGCGTCAGGTTCAAACTCCACGCCGCGGTCACGGTATACGCCACCAACAAGCCCGACGACCCCAACCGCAGCCAGCGGAGAGGAGTCCCATCGGCGACATAAGCAATTTGAAGCACGAACAGCGGGATGAAATACATCGCCGCGCGTTCCACCGGAAACTGGACGTGCGCCAGATAATGCCCGGCGTAAATCTGCCCGACAACAATCAGCGTACAGAACGCCACGATTAAACCAGCCCGACGCCGCTGCCAAATCAGCCAGATGATTGCCGCCAGAGCCAGGGCGGTGACAATCGGAGCCAGGACGAGCTCCGTCGGGGTTGATGGCCACGGATAGAAGGGGCTGCCGTGGTACAGAACGCATTTGACCAGCGAGAGGACCGTGTCGCCCACGAAATGTGTGCCGCCCCACCAGAACACCGCGCCGTTTGATTGGCCCATGATGATGACTTTCGGCAGATAGCTGGCGCCGACGACCAGCGCGCTCGACGCGAGCGCGAACAGGTACGCCAGTGATTGCCGCCGCAACAGGAACAGCACAATCAGGAGCACCGCATTGTAGTAGTACAACAGGGAGAGGTTCGACAGCGCCGCCAATGCGCCCGACCACACGGCAACGCAACCCCAACCGGGTCTGTCATCCGAGGTTTGCAGGGCGGCAGCGGTCGCCAAGAGTGCAAATGCCGTCGCCATGCCGTACCCGCGCCCGATACTGAAATAATCCAGCACATAGGCGTTGACGAGCAGGGCGGCAAACGCCAGCCGGCCAATCCATCGGTTCGTGAACGATCCCCGGAGTTGCCAGAGTGCTGCGAGGTACACACCGAACGCCGCCAGGCTCGGAACCCGTATCCGCTGGATCTCGCCAAGCCAGGGCAGCCGGTAGCACCCGCTGGCCGCAAGGATGAACAGGTAATGCTGGAGCGCGTTGAAATCATGCCCGTTTGCGGCGGTGATACAATCCGCCAAACTGCCGTGCCGGAGGCGATAGAGCACGCCCCACTCGTCCGGCCCCAGCGGCAGGTTGAAAAACCGATAGGCGACGTAGAACAACCCGAGCAATGTCAGAACAACTTCCACCCGGTATTCCGCGAAAGCGAATCCGCCAAACCACCGGCGTTCACGGCTGTCCAAACTCTTGGACTCCTGCTTCATCTAGTGCACCTTGCGCGCTTTCATGATAGCCAAAACTTGGACGGACATTTCCCACATGGTTTTATCGACGAATGTGCGTGCAGCATACTGACAAACGCGGACAGCGGGAAGCACAAAGCCGGTGGACTCTGGAGAAGGTCTCGCAAACTCAAAACTGCGCCCTCGTATCTTTTGGGATTTCGTTACGGCACCAGCAATGCATTAAACCTTCCGCTGCACCAGCACCTTGAACGTCCGGCCCATCATTTCGGGGTGCATAAGTCCGTGGATGGCGGCGCGCTCTTTGCTGGGTTGGCCGGCCGTGCGTTCGACAATCTCCGCAATCTCGGATTCCCCAATCTGCAATAAATAATGGCTCTGGTCGGTGAAGAAGACAGGTTCGAGTCCGAGCTTCCTTCCGCGTTCGATCAGCGACGTGAACTCGATGTGTGCGGTAATATCCTGCTCGCCAATGTTCCCATACGGGTTCGCGCTTCTGGTGTGTTGGTGATAACAGAGCAGCGTGCCATCGCGATGGTGCGGCGCGAAATATTCATGACGCTCGTAACCGTAGTCGATGGTGACGATCCAGCCGCGTTTCAATCGTTTTCCCACGTTCGACAGCCAATCCAACGCGCGCAAGTTCACCTCGGTGCGGTAGCCTTCCATGTGTTGGACGGGCAGATCGCTGAGAAACTCGGCAAGACGCGGCGTCGAGAGCGGCCCGAGCGATTCTTTGAAATCGGCATTCACGTAGACTTCCTGCCACGTTCCATCTTTCACTTGAACGACGTGAACCGGCAACGCATCGAGAAATTCGTTGGAGAAAACGCACCCGACGATCGAATCGGGAATGGAATCACCCGCCTCGATGATGCGATACCGCAGGTCCGGGGCCGCCGCGAGCACATCGGCGCGCAATTGGCCGCGGTGTCCGCCAAACTCGACAACCTCAAACTCGGCCGGGTTGCCCAATTCCTTCCGAAAATTCAGAAACTGTTTCGCGAGCAGTCTTCCGAAGAGCGGCCCAACGCTCACGCTGGTGAAGAAATCGCCGCGCTTCCCAATCTTTTCGCGTCGGCTGGCGTAATAGCCGAATCGCGGGTGATACAGCGCCAGTTCCATGAACCGCGCGAACGTGATCCGCCCGCCCGCGTCGATGTCGCGCCGGATTTCACGGACCAAATCGGGGTTGCCGTCCACGCGGTTACGATAGCCGAGCCGCGCGCGTGGATGAAGGCGAAAGAACACTTGCAAGCGGCACGAGTTTTGGTAGGTTCCTTGTGAAATGTGTCACAAAGTCCGCCCGCAGGCGTGACGGGCGTACCGAGTGGGGTTTTCATGGCTGAGCAACTACAACAATACGTGCCGGTCGGGCTCTTATTGCTGGTCGCAATCGGGTTTGCCACCGCGACCATGCTGTCGCCCCTGATTCTCGGCAAGCCGCGCGTCCACGACCCGATCAAGGACAGCGCCTACGAGTGCGGTCTGCCGCCGATGGCCGACGCGCATACGCGTTTCAGCGTCAAATTCTACCTCATCGCCATGTTGTTCATCGTGTTCGACATCGAAGTGGTGTTCATGCTCGGGTGGGGCGCGGTGTTCCGCGACATGATCAAACCCGTCGCCGAAGGCGGTATCGGCATCAAAATGCTCTTGGGTGCGGTGCTGTTCCTGGGGATTCTTGAAGTCGGCCACATTTACGCCTGGAAAAAGGGTGCCCTCGACTGGGCCCCGCGCAAGGAACACTTGCCCGAGCCGAAACCTGCCGTGACGAAGGTGGAAAAGAAACCGGAGTTGGTGGCGTCATGAGCCAACGCCTCGAAACAGGATTCGACCCGAAGGTGGAAGGTCGCGACGTGATCGTCACGAGCGTGGATGCCGCGATTGACTGGGTCCGCAAGAATTCCTGCTGGCCGATGCCGATGGGACTCGCTTGTTGCGCGATCGAATTGATGGCCGCGGGCGCCAGCCGCTTCGACATCGCGCGGTTCGGCGCGGAAGTGATGCGGTTCTCGCCGCGTCAGTCCGACCTGATGATCGTGGCCGGCACCTGCGTGTACAAGATGGCCGGCGTGGTCAAGCGCGTGTGGGACCAGATGCCCAATCCGAAGTGGTGTATTGCGATGGGCGCGTGCGCCAGTTCGGGCGGCATGTATCGCAGTTACGCCGTCGTGCAAGGCGTGGATCATTTTCTGCCCGGTGGATGTCTATATCTCCGGCTGCCCGCCGCGACCCGAGGCGCTCCTGGAAGGGTTGATGGCCATCCAGCGCAAGATCGCCCACGAGAAGGCCGTCGTGAATATGAAAACGGGCAACGGCCCCGGGATTTCCTCGCCCATCAGCGGACCGATCATCGTCCGCGGCGAATACGCGCCGAAGCTCAAGGGTTGACACGCGATGAACCTGCAAGCGGCCATCGACAGATTGAAGGTGCGGTTCGGGGAAGCGGTTTCCGGTCCCGTCGAATTTCGCGGCGAGACCACGCTCACGGTATCGCGCGACAAGATCGTCGCCGCCTGCGCGTTCCTCAAGAAGGAAGGCGGCTTCGACATGCTGACGGATCTCTCGGGCGTGGACAATTACGGCGAGGACCCGCGGTACGAGGTCGACTACCTGTTGTACTCGCTGGCGCAACATTGCTATTTGCGGTTGAAGGTGCGCGTGTCTGAGGACGACATGGTGGTGGACAGCGTTACCGGCGTGTGGCGGGGAGCGGACTGGCACGAGCGCGAGGCGTTCGACATGTTCGGCATCCGCTTTCGCGGACACCCGAACCTGAAGCGCATCCTGATGTGGGAAGGCTATCCGCATCACCCGTTGCGCAAGGATTTCCCGCTCGCCGGTATCCCGGCCGAACTGCCCGGAAACAGCGGTCAATGCCGACACGGTGCGCACCGCGCCGATGTTGGGCGGGCCGTTCGTGGCTTCCAGTGGCACGCGCAGTTCGATCCGCCGCGAGCCGCGTCAGTTCGACACGCTCGCGGAGCAACAGGAGAAACTGACGCACCCGACGAAGAAGGAATCCGTGTAGTTCATGACCACGAAGCACGAAATGGAGTTGATCGATTCCGCCGCCCGCGCGCAGCAGGTGATGGAAGAAGAGCTGGCCGGCGAGAAGATGGTCCTCAACATGGGGCCGCAGCACCCGAGCACGCACGGGGTGTTGCGCATCGTGCTCGAACTCGACGGCGAAGAGATCGTCAACGCCTGGCCGGATGTCGGTTACCTGCATCGCGGCGACGAGAAGATCGCCGAGAACATGACGTACACGCAGTTCATTCCCGTACACCGACCGCCTCGATTATCTCGCGCCGCTGGCCAACAACGTCACCTACGCCTACGCCGTCGAGAAACTGCTGGGGATGGATGTGCCGCCGCGCTGCAAATACATTCGCGTCATCTGCGCCGAACTCGCCCGCATCAGTTCGCACCTGCTCGGCTTGGGCAGCTTCGGCATGGACGTCGGGGCGATGACCGTGTTCCTCTACACGTTTCGCGAGCGCGAAAAGATTTACGACATGGCCGAATGCATCAGCGGCGCGCGGTTCACGACCAGCTACACCCGCATCGGCGGACTGGCGAAGGATATGCCGCCCGAGTTCGTGCCGATGCTGCGCAGTTTTCTGAAGGAATTTCCCGCGACCATCGATGAAGTCGACAAACTGCTCACCCGCAACCGGATTTTCTGCGAACGCGCCCGCGGCATCGGTGTGCTCCCGAAGGAAATCGCGATCGATCTCGGCGTCACGGGCCCGTGCCTGCGCGGATCGGGTGTGGATTGGGACATCCGCAAGGCGCATCCCTACAGCAGTTATGAGGATTTCGAATTCGAGGTGCCGGTCGGCACGGTCGGGGACAGTTACGACCGCTATCTCGTGCGCATGGAGGAGATGCGGCAGAGCGTGCGCATTCTCCAGCAGGCCATCGACAATCTGCCCGATGGCCCGGTGAATTCGCCCGATGCCAAGATTTTGTTGCCGGACAAGGAAGCCGTGCTGACGAAGATGGAGGAATTGATCCATCACTTCATCAACGTCACCGAAGGCATCAACGCGCCGCCGGGCGAGGTTTATTTCTCCGCGGAGAATCCGAAGGGCGAACTCGGGTTCTACATCGTCAGCAAAGGGGGCGGCACGCCGCACCGCTTGAAGATTCGCGCGCCGTCGTTCGTGAACCTGCAGGCGCTGCCCATCATGGCCAAAGGCCACATGATGAGCGACATGGTCACCATCCTCGCCAGCCTCGATTTCGTGATGGGAGAGTGTGACCGCTAGATTCCCGATTTTTCAATGGCACTGAACGTTCCAACAGAACTCGAGAAGCACATCGACGAGATCGTCACGCATTACCCGCCGCAGCACAAACGGGCGGCGGTGCTGTGGCTGTTGCATCTCTTGCAGGAACAGTTCGGCCAACTCGGCAAGGAACAGGTCGAGTGGACGGCGACCAAGCTCGGCCTGCAGCCGATCAACGTGTGGGAGTTGATCACGTTCTACCCGATGTTCACGGCCAAACCGCGCGGCAAGTTCCACATCAAGGTCTGCCGCACGCTCTCATGCGAACTCTGCGGCTGCGGCGGCATCCTCGAACGATTGCAGAAGAAACTCGGCGTCAAGCTGGACGAGAACACGAGCGATGGTCTGTTCACGATTTCCACGGTCGAATGTCTGGCGGCCTGCGGCACCGGCCCGGTGATGATGGTCAACGACGAGTTGTTCGAGAACCTCACGCCCGACAAGGCCGAGGCGATCGTCAACCGGATCAAGACCACGGGCAAACTCGAGCCGCAACCATTGCCGCCGGTATTGCCCGCGCATCCGCTGGAGAAGCGCGTCCTGATGGCCAACATGAGCAAGCCCGGCTACAAGGGCGCGATCGAGGACTACGTTCGCGAGGGCGGCTACAAGGCGTTGCCGAAAGCGCTCGGCATGAAGCCCGAGGAAATCGTCGCCGAGGTCAAAAACAGCGAGGTTCGCGGACGCGGCGGCGCGGGTTTTCCCTGCGGCATGAAATGGAGCTTTCTCGCCAAGGGCACCGGCAAGCCGATTTATCTGGTCTGTAACGCCGACGAGTCCGAGCCCGGCACGTTCAAGGACCGTCAGCTTCTCCATTACGATCCGCACCAGCTTGATCGAGGGCATCCTCGTCTCGTGCTACGCCGTCGGCGCGCACGCGGCCTACATTTATATTCGTGGCGAGATGCCTTACGGCGCGAAGATTCTCATCAACGCCATCGAGGAGGCGCGCGCGAAGAAGTTCCTCGGCAAAAATATCCTCGGCAAGGGGTTCGACTGCGAGATTTACGTTCATCGCGGCGCGGGCGCGTATATCTGCGGCGAAGAAACGGGTCTCATCGAATCGCTCGAAGGCAAACGCGCCTATCCGCGCATCAAACCGCCGTTCCCGGCGGTGGTCGGCCTGTTCGGTTGTCCGACCGTGGTGAACAACGTCGAGACGCTGTCGAACATCCCGCATATCATCAACAATGGCGCGGCGTGGTTCAAGGGAATGGGCGTGCCCGGCTCGACCGGCACGCGCTTGGTCTGCGTCAGCGGCCCGGTGAAACGGCCCGGCTACTACGAATTCGAGATGGGCAAACTGACGATGCGCCAACTCATCTATGATTTGTGCGGCGGGCTTCAGGAGGGCCGCCAATTGAAAGGCGTGGTGCCCGGTGGCAGCTCGATGCCCGTGCTCAAAGCCGACCAGATTGATGTGGCGCTGGATTTCGAATCGTTGCGCAAAGCCGGCACGATGGCCGGTTCGGGTGGCGTAATCGTGCTCGATGATACGGTCGACATCGTGCAGAGCACGCTCAATGTCGCGCAGTTTTACGCGCACGAGTCGTGCGGCCAGTGCACGCCGTGCCGCGAAGGCACGCTGTGGATGGAGAAAATGCTCCACCGCATCAAACACGGCCATGGCCGGCCCGAGGACGTGGATCTGCTCTGGGATGTCGCCGACAACATCGACGGCAAGACGATCTGCCCGCTCGGTGAAGCCGCCGCCTGGCCCGTGAAAGCCTTCGTCACGAAATACCGCGGCGAGTTCGAGAAGGCGTGCAAGAATGGCAACGGAACGAAGAAGCATTAAGATGCCTGACAACACGATTAAACTAACGATCGACGGCAAAGAGGTCGCGGCCCCGAAGGGGATGAACCTGATCGAGGCGGCGAAGCTTGCCGGCATCGAGGTGCCGCACTATTGCTATCATCCGAAGTTGGCGGTGGTGGGCAACTGCCGCATGTGCCTCGTCGATGTCGGTATGCCGAAGATGGGCCCGGACAGGAAGCCGGAGATGGGACCCGACGGCAAACCCGTGATCATGTTTGGCCCGAAGCTGACCATCGGCTGCAATACGTCCGTGGGCGAGGGCATGGTGGTCCATACGCGTTCGCCGAAAGTGATCAAGGCGCGCGAGGGCGTGATGGAATTCCTGCTCATCAATCATCCGCTCGATTGCCCGATCTGCGACCAGGCCGGCGAATGCCGCTTGCAGGAGTTCAGCGTCGACTACGGCAAAGGCCAGAGCCGCTTCGTGGAAGAGAAGGTCCACAAACCGAAGAAGACGGAAATCGGCCCGAAGATCATGCTCGACGACGAACGCTGCATCCTTTGCTCGCGGTGCGTCCGCTTCATGAAGGACGTGGCGGGCCAGGATTGCCTCGGGTTCGTGAATCGCGGCAGTTATTCCACGCTGACATGTTACCCCGGCATGGAACCGAACACGAATTACGATCTCAACATCACCGATATCTGCCCCGTCGGCGCGCTCACGTCGAATGATTTCCGGTTCAAGCAGCGCGTGTGGTTCCTGAAAGAGACGAAGAGCGTGTGCCCGAATTGCGCCACGGGTTGCAACACCGTCTTGTGGTCGCGGGAAGGCGTCGTGCACCGACAGACGCCGCGCGACAACGACGCAGTCAATCAATGCTGGATGTGCGACTCGGGCCGGCTGCACTACAAGTTTATCAACGATCCCCGATCGCATTACTCGCGCCCACCGTGAAGTCGTCGGCGATGGGCGAACGACTCACCTTGACATGGCCTGAGGCGACGCGGCAGATCGCGGAGAGACTCGGGCCGCTGAAGGGCGATGGTTCGGCCATCGCCGCGATTGGGACCGCGCGCGCGACGACCGAGGAGTTGTTCCTGTTCAACAAACTCGTGCGCGAAGTTCTGGGCGCGGAGTTGGTGGATTGCGTGCCGCACACCGGCGAAGGCGATAAATTCCTGCTGAATGCCGACCGCAATCCAAACACGAATGGCGCGAGGCTGACGGGCGTTGCGGGCGAGGCGATGGGCAGCCGGATTCCGGCCATTGCCGAGGCAATCAAGTCGGGCAAGATCAAGGCGCTGCTCGTTCACGGTGAGAACGTGTCGAAATACGGAATCGCCGAGGACGCGCTCGCGAAGCTGGATTTGCTGGTGGTCATCGATACCCTGCCGAACAAGGCGACGGAACTGGCGCACTACGTCCTGCCCGGCGCGACCTTCGCCGAAAAGCGCGGCACGTTCATCAATGCCAAGAACCGCCTGCAACGGTTGAACACGGCGAGTCCCATCACCCGGCATCGCGCGGCCGGAATGGCAGACATTTGCGGCGCTGCTGAACGAATTGGGCGGCGACGGCGGTTATCTGGCGATTGAAGATGTGTTTGCCGACATGGCGCGGTCGCTTACGCCGCTGGCGGGACTGAATCTTTCCAAGATTGGCGATCTCGGCGTCGAACTGAAGCCCGCGGCGGAACCAAAAGGTGAGGCGAAGACCGAGGCCGCCGCCGCAGGAGCGAAGGCATGATTCCATTGCTTCTCATTCATCTCATCAAGATTGCCTGTGTCATCGGCGTAATGCTGGGCATTGTGGCGTACACGGTGCTGGCGGAACGCAAGATTTGCGCGTGGATGCAGGATCGCATCGGGCCAAACCGCGTCGGGCCGTTCGGTCTGTTGCAGCCGCTGGCCGATGGCTTGAAATTCGTTTTCAAGGAGGACGTGCTGCCGCATCACGTCAACAAGGTCTATTTCACCTTGGCGCCCATGATTGCCATGATCCCCGCTCTGATCACGATTGCGGTCGTGCCGTGGGGCAGCCAGTTGGTGATTCCCCGCATTTCGCCCGAGCCGATCCCGTGCGTGATTGCCAACCTGAATGTCGGCATCCTGTTCGTGTTCGCGATTGCCTCGCTGGGGGTGTACGGCATCGTGCTGGCGGGGTGGTCGAGCAACTCGAAGTATCCGTTCCTCGGCGGCATCCGCTCCAGCGCGCAGATGATTTCCTACGAAGTCTGCCTCGGATTGAGCGTGGTGCCGGTGTTCATGCAGGTCGGCTCGCTCAATCTCCCGAAGGTGGTCGAATACCAGACGCAGCACACGTGGCTGGGGTTCACCCAGCCGCTGTCGTTTTTCATTTTCCTCGTAAGCGCGTTTGCCGAGACCAACCGCCTGCCGTTCGATTTACCCGAGGCGGAACAGGAGCTGGTCGGTGGGTACCACACCGAGTACAGCTCCATGAAGTTCGCGATGTTCTTCATGGGTGAATACGCCGCGATGTTCGTGGCCTCGGCGCTGATGGCAACGCTGTTTTTCGGCGGTTGGTCGCTGCCGTTCGCGCCGTTCAACGCGCCCGCGCTAACGCTCGGCGTGGGCCTGGCGCATATCGGCATCTTCCTGGCGAAAGTGTGCTGTTTCCTGTTCTTCTTCATTTGGGTGCGGTGGACGATCCCGCGATTCCGCTATGACCAACTGATGACGTTGGGATGGAAGATCTTCATCCCGCTGACGCTGTTGAACATTCTGATTTCCGGAGTCGTGCTGGCG
Organism: uncultured Verrucomicrobiae bacterium; assembly: GCA_963712025.1. Lineage (GTDB taxonomy): Bacteria > Verrucomicrobiota > Verrucomicrobiia > Palsa-1439 > Palsa-1439 > Palsa-1439. Next base: position 323,196 of record CAVQGJ010000010.1, read on the forward strand.
GCGATGACGAAATGACCATGCAAGTCAAACGGCCAAAACTGACGATTTGGGAGCGGACGTATCTTCCGCAGATTTTGCACGGGATGTGGCTGACCCTGTGCCACATCCCGCGGCGGAAGTTCACGCGTCATTATCCGGAGGAGAAACCGCCGCTCTATGGCGCGTATCGCGGCGCGCCGACGCTGGTGAAGGACCCCGAGGGACGAGTCAAATGCGTTTCGTGCCAATTGTGCGAGTTCGTTTGTCCACCGAAGGCGATCCGCATCACGCCGGGCGCGCGGCCGGATGACGTTCCCGACGCCAATGTCGAAAAGGAACCCGAGGATTTCGTCATCGACATGTTGCGCTGCATTTATTGCGGGTACTGCGAGGAAGTGTGTCCCGAAGAGGCGATCTTCCTGAAGCAGGATTTTGCGATCGCCGGGTACACGCGCGAAGAACTACAGTTTCACAAGGAGAAGTTGCTGGAATTGGGAGGCGTGCAACCGGACTCGATTTGGAAATGGAAATTCAAGGGGGCGCCGCCGCTGGATGCGCCGGGTGCAAGTGTGAGAAATCCACAGACGGACGCAGATAAACACCGATGAGTGTCCGTGTGAATCTGTGGCGTAACTGACCGATGATTGTTCACGACATACTATTCTGGTTTTTCAGCATCGCAATGCTGGTATGCGGGCTGTTGGTGATCGGCAGTTCGCAATCCCGTCGCCAGCGCGTTGTTTCTGGTGATGCTGTTTGTGTTCCTGGCCGGCCTGTTTGTCCTGCTCGGAGCGTTCTTCATCGCGGCGATCCAGGTGCTGGTATATGCGGGCGCGATCATGGTGTTGTTCCTCTTTGTCATCATGCTGCTGGATATCAAGGCCAGCGAGCGCCGCAAGTTCCGGGCGCTCGGCGTCGTTGGCGGAATCGCGGTGGCCGCGATGTTCGTGTGGGAACTGGAAATCATCCTCTCCCGGCCGCTGACCGCCCGTGGCCGCCGGCGGCGCCGAACTGAGCGGCGGTCTGGAGCAGGTCGTCAAACCGCTGTTTGCCAACTACATGTTGCCCTTCGAGGTGACGGCGTTGTTGCTGTTGGTGGCGATGATCGGCGTGGTTTTGCTTTCCAAGAAGGAACTCAAATGACCGGCGGGATCACCCTCAACGATTATCTGCTCGTCAGCGGGTTGCTGTTCGCGCTCGGGATCGCCGGCGTGATCATCCGTCGCAACGCGCTGGTCATCTACATGGCGCTGGAGATGAACCTCAATGCCGCGAATCTCGCGCTCGTCGCCTTTTCCAAATTCAACAAGCTGGTCGAGGGCCAGATTCTGGTGTTCTTCATCATCGCCATCGCGGCGGCGGAGGTCGCGGTTGGCTTGGCCATCATCGTGGCGTTGTACCGCCGAAAACAAACCATCAGCGTGGACCAACTGACAACGATGCGGCTATGAATCACGTGGCCTACATGTACGGCACCGACTGGGGCATGGGCCGTTTTCCCCTCTGCTCGGTGTGGATCCTTCTGTTCAGCCCGCTGGTCGCCGCCGCGCTGATTACGTTGTTCACGAAAGAGTGGAAGGGATTGAGCGCCGCTTTGTCCATCGGCGCCATCTTGATTTCCTTCGCATTATCGCTGCGGTTGTTCCTGTTGTTTGCCCTCAAAGGTATCCAGCACCATCCGCATCCGTTCGAGTGGCTCGTCATCGGCAATACCGTGCGCATCGAGTTCGGGATGACGACCGATGCGCTGGCGCTGTTGATGTTGCTGGTCGTCACCGGCGTGGGGCTGGCGATTCACATCTATTCGCTCGGCTACATGAAAGGCGACCCCGGCTTCTCGCGGTTCTTCGCGTGCATGTCGTTGTTCACGTTTTCCATGCTCGGGATCGTGATTTCGAGCAACTTCATCCAGATCTTCATTTTCTGGGAACTGGTCGGCGTGAGCAGTTATCTCCTGATCGGGTTCTGGTTCGAAAAACCCAGCGCCGCCGAGGCGGGCAACAAAGCGTTTCTCACCACGCGCATCGGCGACGTCGGAATGATGCTGGGGATTCTGTTGCTCTGGTCGCACGCGCACACGTTCGAGTTCTCCGAATTGCAGGCGAAACTGCCGTCGCTCGATTTATCGATTGGCACGCTGGCGCTGATCGGCGTGTTGATCTTTACCGGCGCGATGGGCAAGAGCGCGCAGGTGCCGTTGCACGTGTGGTTGCCCGACGCGATGGAAGGCCCGACGCCCGTGAGCGCGCTGATTCATGCCGCGACGATGGTGGCGGCGGGCGTCTACATGCTCTGCCGCGTCTCGTGGCTGATTCTGCCGAGCGAAACGGCGTTGTGGTTCATCGCCTGGATCGGCGGAATCACGGCGCTCATGGCGGCGACGATCGCCATCGCCCAGAACGACATCAAACGCATCCTCGCCTACTCGACGCTATCGCAACTTGGCTACATGGTGATGGCCGTCGGCCTCGGCGGACCAACGCAGGCGATGTTTCATCTCACGACGCACGCCTTTTTCAAGGCGCTGTTGTTCCTCGGCGCGGGCAGCGTGATCATCGCGTTGCACCACGAACAGGACATCTGGAAAATGGGCGGGCTGTGGAAGAAGACGCCGATCACATTTTGGACGTTCCTCATCGGCACGCTGGCGTTGGCGGGTGTGCCGCCGTTGAGCGGGTTTTACAGCAAGGACGAGATCCTGCTGCTGGCGTTCGAGCGCAATTCGTTTCTCTTTATCATGGCCGTCGTGACGGCGTTTCTGACCGCCTACTACATGGGGCGGGAGGTGTTCGTGGTGTTCTTCGGCAAACCGCGCTGGGAGCATTCGGTGGCGCAAGCCTCTGTGCTTGCGGGGCATGAACGACCGCAGGCAGGGACGCCTGCGCCACAAATACACGAGTCGCCGTGGGTGATGACGCTGCCGCTGGTGTTCCTGGCGGCGTTCTCGATCATCGCCGGTTGGTACAGCAAAGTCCCTAATTTCCTCGGACCGCCGCATGAAGCCGAGCGCCATTCCGTGTTGCTGACGGGCGGCCTGATTCTCATGCCGTTGTTCGGGTTCCTGGTCGCGGCGAAGATCTATTGGAAGGCTGAACCCAGCGACGCGCCCGTGAAAGCTGCGCTCGGCAAGCTGTGGACGCTGGTCGAGAACAAATACTATTTCGACGAGTTGTATCAGTGGGTCATTAAGTACGTGCAGGGAACGATTGCGACGGTGTGTGATGTGTTCGACCGCTGGATACTCCAGCGGCTCGGTATCGGCGGCCTGTCGGTCAGCACGGGCCTGCTCGGGCGCACCGTGCGCCTCCTGCAAACCGGTAGCATCTCCGGCTACGCCTTCCTCATCGGCCTTGGCGTGACGGTGATCATTTATTACGCGGCGGTGAGATGAAGATGAAATTAGCGAGAGAAGAGGTCAAAAACTTGAGGTGCCAATTTGGCACCTCAAGTGTGAGGTCGCGATTTATGAGATCAAAGCATCATCCATCGGCTCGCCTCTTCGTCTGTCATTCTGAGCGCAGCGAAGAATCTCTGTCGTTAAGGCGAGCAGAAGGGGGTCACGCGCTATGAAGGCTTATAGATGTCCGCTTTGCGGAAGCAAACTGCCAAAGAATCAGTTTGAGCGCGTGATGCACATCGAGGAGGAGAAAGAAAAGGCACGGAAGCAGGAGGTGGCCAAGACGGAGAAACTACTTCGTCAGGCGCGGGATGCTGAAACGTCTTTGAAGAGCAAACTGAGAGAGTCGAAGCGAAAGGAAAGACAAGCGCGTACCGAAGGTGCCAGGGCCGGTGCCCGCATCGAGAAACAGCGGCAAGAACGGCTCACTCTCGGACTGAAGAACAAGCTGGCACTGGCAAAGTCACGAATCGAACAATTGGAGAAGGGAACGACTCCTCAAACCCAAGGCTTAGAGTTTGAAGATGTCCTGTGGAAGCGCCTCAAGAAGGAATTCCCCGAAGATCGCGTTGAGCACAAGGGCAAAGGCGGGGACATCTTGCAATTCGTTGTCTTTCGCAAAGACGTGGCCGGCATCATCGTTTACGAGTGTAAGCAAACGCCAAAGATTTTGCCAGCGCACGTTCAACAAGCGGCGACTGCCAAGAAGGCCCGGGAAGCTCACTTCGCGATTCTCGTCACAACTGGAACGCGCAAGGGCTTTACTGGACTCGCACAGGAGGACAGCGTCTTGATTGTCGCGCCGCTCGGCGTTATTCCGCTTGCACGCCTCTGCCGAGCGCATTTGATCGAAATGGCCAAAGCGAAATTGGACAACGAACAGAAGAACAGGGTCGCGACGCAGTTGCTAGGCTTCATCACAAGTCCGACCTACAGAATTCCGCTTGAGCAGGTCATGCAACAGGCTAGGAAAGTGCAGGATTTGCTCAGGAGAGAAGCCAAGGAGCATTTGCACATTTGGCGGGAGCGTTGGGCGATTTACCAGACGATCGAGCTAGATGTGAAAGCCGTTCAGACGAATGTGAACCGAGTTCTGGAAGGCGACAAGCCGCTTCCTCTTGAGCGCCGTCGGGTCGAACCGCTGCAATTACCGGCAATCACCGAGAAATGAGAGTCCCGCCGCACCACGTGAACGACTCGGAAACGACAGAGATTCTTCGCTGCGCTCAGAATGACAGCGCGCGAAGAGAGGATTAGGATGAGAGCAGGCAATGGCAAGACAGCACAGTTACTGGACCTACATGATGGCGAGTGTTTCGCGAGTGATGTACGTGGGGGTAACGAATGACTTGGAGAGAAGGGTTTGGGAGCACAAGCAGGGAGCAGTCAAAGGATTCACGAAGAGGTACAACTGCACGAAGCTGGTTTGGTTCGAGGAATTCAGGGAGATTCGGGACGCGATTGCGTGTGAAAAGCGTATCAAAGGTTTGTTGAGAGCAAGAAAGCTAGCGTTGATTGAAGAAAAGAACCCGTACTGGAGAGATTTGAGTGAAAGATGGTATCGAGGTGTGGAATTGAAGAACGACAGAGATTCTTCGCTTCGCTCAGAATGACAGACTGAAGAATTTGAACTCCGAACTGAGACATTGAACGAGAAATGGACATTTTACTCACCATCGCCGTCCTGCTCCCGCTGATCGCGGCGTTTGTGTTGTTCCTGTTTCCGGCGAAGAACCCGAAGGAGATTCGGGCGGTGGCGATATTCGCGACGGGCGTGTCGCTGCTGATCACGCTGACGTTGTTCGCGAACTTTGACCGGACACAGAGCGGGTATCAATTCGTGCACAGCATCCCCTGGCTGCCGAGTTACGGGTGCTCGCTGAAATTCGGCGTGGACGGCATCTCGATGACGTTGCTGTTGCTGGTCGGGTTCGTCTCGTTCTGCGGGACGTTCGTTTCCAGCGAAATCCACGAGCGCGAGAAGGAGTACTACATCCTGTTTCTCGCGTTGACGACGGGCATCAGCGGGACGTTCTGCACGATGGACCTGTTTTTCTTTTATTTCTTTTACGAGATGGCGGTGATCCCGATGTATCTGCTGATCGGGATGTGGGGATCGCTGCCGCCTGGCGAGCACGGGCGCACGAAAGAGTACGCGACGATGAAGTTGACGCTGTACCTGACCGCGGGCGCGGTGCTGGCGCTGATCGGATTGCTGGGAATCTACTTCGTGGGCGGCACCCTGGATATCGAACGGTTGCAGCACACCATCTGGCTGGCCCGGGGCACCCAACTGTGGGCGTTCCCGTGTTTGCTGTTCGGATTCGGTTTCCTGGCGTCGCTGTGGCCGTTTCACACGTGGTCGCCGCTGGGGTACGCCGCCGCGCCAACCGCGGCCTCGATGATGCACGCGGGCGTGCTGAAAAAACTCGGCGCGTACGGCATCATTCGGCTGGCGTTGCCGCTTCTGCCCGAAGGCGCGCGGCATTGGGCCAACCTCCTCGCGATCCTCGCGTGCTTCAACATCCTGTACGCCGGCTGGGCGGCGTTGACGCAGCGGGACTGGAAATTCGTCATCGGCTACAGCTCGGTGAGCCACATGGGCTACGTTTTCCTGGGAATCGCCACGCTGAACGTCATCGGCGTGACCGGCGCGGTGCTGCTGATGTTCGCGCACGGCGTGATGGCGGCGCTGACGTTCGCGTTGATCGGCTTTTTCTACCATCAGACGCACAATCGGTTCGTGCCCGACCTCAGCGGTCTCGCGCGGAAAATCCCGTTCATCGGCGTGTGCATGGTGATGGCGGTGATGGCGTCGAGCGGGCTGCCGGGCTTTGCCAATTTCGCCAGCGAAGTGCTGGTATTCCTGGGGTCGTGGCAACAGGGATCGACGCTGTTTCGCGTGGCAACGATCTGCGCCGTGTGGGGCATCGTCGTGACGGCCACCTACCTGCTGCGGGCGGTGCGGACGAGTTTCTTCGGGCCGTTCGATGAGAAATGGTCGATGCTGAAGGACGCGGTGACGTTCAAACAGAAGTTTCCCTACGCGTTGCTTCTGGCGGTTTTGTTGACGGTTGGGTTTTATCCGCGGGTGCTGACGGACATCATTAAACAGAGCGTGGCGACCTCCATCGTCAGCCGGTTCTCCACGGGCACCGAGGCGAACGCCGCGTCCACAGTCACGGCCAACAACGGCGGGCCGACGCGATGATGAGCCTGTACGGCATCCAGTTGGAGTGCCTGATATCGATCTGGGCAATCCTGATTCTCCTCGTGGACGCGTTCAAGCCGATCCCGAACAAGCGTGCGGTGGGGTATCTGGCGGCCGGGTTCGTGGCCGTGGCGCTGCTGTACAGCTTTGCGATCCAGCCCGTGAACGAGACGTTCTTTCACGGGATGTTCCGCCTCGACCCGTTCGCGCTGTACTTCAAGCGGCTGTTCCTGCTGGCCCTGGCGGCGGTGCTCCTGATGGCGGCGGAGTTTTCGCCGCGCATCGAATCGGGCGTGACGGAGTTCTACGCGCTGCTGATGTTCTGCGCGGTGGGAATGCTGCTGATCGCCTCCGTGAACGATTTCATCCTGCTGTTCGTGTCAATGGAGTTGGTCACGATCACGTTCTACGTGCTCGCGAGCTATCTGCGACGGCAGGTCCCGTCCCTCGAAGCGGGCACGAAATACCTGATCCTCGGCGCGCTCTCCAGCGGGTTCACGGTGTATGGCATCGCCTATATTTTCGGGACGACCGGGACGACGAATTTCGACAAACTCGCCGAGATTTTGCATTCCCAGACGGGAGCGCCGTCGTCGGCGTTCGTTTTCGGAATGCTGCTGGTGTTGACCGGTCTCGGATTCAAGATCGCCAGCGTGCCGTTCCAGGTTTGGGCGCCCGATGTGTATCAGGGCGCGCCAACGCCCGTGACGGCGTTTCTGGCCGTGGGCAGCAAGGCGGCGGGGTTTGCGCTGCTGTTGCGCGTCTTGTACACGGGACTGCTGCCCGTGAGCCTGTCCTGGAACGCGCTGATTGCGGTTCTGGCGGGCGCGACGCTGCTCTATGGGAATTTGGGCGCGATTCCGCAGCACAATATCAAGCGGCTGCTCGGCTACTCGTCCATCGGTCATGCGGGCTACATGCTGATGGGGGTGGCGGCGGTCAACGCGCTCGGCGCGGGCGCGGTGCTGTTCTATCTGGGCCAGTACGCGTTTACCAATCTCTGCGCGTTCCTGGCGATCATCGCGGCGACGGCGGCGACGGGCAGCGATGAAATCCCGAGTTTCTCGGGTCTGGGTAAACGCTCGCCGATTCTCGGCCTGGCGCTGTTCCTGTCGATGATGTCGTTGGCGGGCATACCGCCGTTGAGCGGGTTTTTCGGCAAGTTCCAGTTGTTTGCCGCCGTGGTCCAACGCGCGCAGACGGATTCAGCTTACTATGTGCTGGCAGCCATCGGCGCGGTGGCGGTGGTCATCTCGCTGTACTTCTATCTCGGCGTGGGGCGCGCGATTTACCTGCAGGAGGCCGAGGACGCCACGCCGATCGTGGTCAGTAAACCAATGCGGTTCGGGTTGATCGTGTGCATGGTGGCGATGATCGGGATCGGGATTTTCCAGCGTCCGCTGGTCCACGCGTCGATAATGGCTGCAAAGGTCTTTTCCTTGCATTAGAGTTGGGCCGTGAAACGGAAGACGGATCCATCAACGTTCAACGTTGAGAGTTAAGGAGTATTCCATGACCACACGCATCGAAAAAGATTCCATGGGTCCGCTGGAAGTGCCGGCGGACGCGTATTACGGCGTCCAGACGCAGCGGGCGGTGACCAATTTTCCCATTAGCGGCTGGTCGCTGCCGCCGCGGCTGATCCACGCGATGGGGCGCATCAAGCGCGCCGCGGCAAAGACCAACCTCGAACTCGGCCTGATCGACAAAAAGGTTTCCGACGCCATCGTCCAAGCGGCGACCGAGGTGGTCGACGGCAAGCTCGATGCGCAGTTTCCCGTGGACATTTTCCAGACAGGATCGGGCACATCGACGAACATGAACACCAACGAGGTGATCACCAGCCGGGCCAATGAAATCCTCGGCGGCAAACGCGGCGACAAATCGCCGGTGCATCCCAACGACCACGTCAATCTGTGCCAGTCGAGCAACGACGTGTTTCCCACGGCGATTCACATCAGCGTGATCGCGGCCATTCATGAAGAATTGCTGCATGCGCTGCAACATTTGCAGGAAACCCTCGCGGGGAAGGCGCGCGAGTTTGATGACGTGATGAAGATTGGCCGCACGCATTTGCAGGATGCCACGCCGATCCGGCTCGGCCAAGAATTTTCCGGGTACGCGGCGCAATTGGCGTGCGCCTACGAACGCGCCGAGGAGGCGATTGAGATGCTCGACGCGCTGCCGCTCGGGGGAACGGCGGTCGGCACGGGATTGAACGCCCATCCCGAATTTGCGAAGCGGACAATCGAGAAGCTGTCCCGGGAACTGGGGATTCCGTTGCACGAAACGCAGAACCACTTCGAAGCGGCGGCGACGCGCGACGCCTGCGTGGCGGCGAGTGGGCAGTTGAAGGCAATCGCGGTGAGCCTGGCGAAAATTGCCAACGACATTCGGCTGCTCGGCAGCGGGCCACGTTGCGGGATCGGTGAGTTGAAGATTCCCGCCGTGCAGCCGGGTAGCTCGATCATGCCGGGCAAGGTCAACCCGGTCATTGCCGAGAGCCTGATTCAGGTGTGTTTGTGGGTCATCGGCGCGGACGTGTCGATCACGCTGGGCGGGCTGCAGAGCTTTTTCGAGCTGAACGTGGCGATGCCGCTGATCGGCGCGCAGATGCTGGAGAGCGTCCATTTGCTGGCGGCGGGCTCGCGCAATTTCGCCGATGCGTGCGTCAAAGGCATCGAAGCCGACCGCGAACGATGCGAATCGCTCGTCGAACAGAGCCTCGCCATGTGTACGCCGCTGGCGCCCGTGATTGGGTACGACAAGGCCGCCGAGATCGCCAAGAAAGCCTACAAGGAAGGCAAGACCGTCCGCGAAGTCGCCCGCGAAGTCTCGGGATTGAGCGAGAAACAGCTCGACGAGATTTTCAACCTGCGCGCGCTGACCGAGCCGGGAATTCGCGGCAAGGGCGGGGAGTAGGAACATCACGCGTTCCACCCGTTCCCGCTTGTGATTTCGCCACGCCCTCTGTAATTTGCTTGCGACATGGTCACGCGAAGGCAAATTCGGGCGTATGCGGCGGAGATCGCGCGGGAGTTTCGTCCGCGGCGGATCATCCTGTTTGGTTCCTACGCCCACGGAAAGCCGACGCGCGATTCCGACGTGGATTTGCTGGTGATCATGCCGCACAAGGGGTGTGGCGCTGACAAAGCCACGGAGATTCGGCTGAGGGTGCGCGCTCCATTTCCGATGGATTTGCTAGTGCGGTCGCCGCAAAAGATCCGTCAGCGGTTGGCTTGGGGCGATTGCTTCGTTCAGGAAGTTCTCGACAACGGCGAGGTTCTTTATGAAGACAGCCGCTCAAGCGGGAATGGGAGACCCTGCGGTCGAACCAAACGGCGCGGTCGGGAGACCGGCACCGAACGCTGAGTCTTACTGTCTGGGGAAACAACAGAGACCCTTCAACCCTTCGGCTCTGCTCAGGGCAGGCAAGCCCAAGGTGACAAACAGGGCGGAATTGCGCTATAGTGACGGGTGACGATGGTCGCAGAACCCACAACTCAAGCCAGTCCACGTACCGGTTCGGAGAAGCTGATCAAGCTGACCGAGGCGGCGGGGCGGAAGGTGTCGCAATTGATGCAGCGCGACGGTGTGGCGAATGGAGCGTTGCGCGTGAAGATCGTCGGGGGCGGGTGCGCGGGATTGGAGTACAAGATGGATTTCGAGAAGAATCCGGCGACGCCGAAGGACATTCTGATCCAGTCGGCGGGCGTGCGCGTGCTCGTGGACGTGAAGAGCGCGCTGTACGTGAGCGGGTCGGAGATCGATTTCAAGGACGCGATGATCGGCGGCGGGTTCAAGATCCACAATCCGAACGCGACGGCGACGTGTTCCTGCGGCGAGAGTTTTTCGGTGTAGTCGCCTGCGGGCACCTGGTTCGCGCACCGTGAACGTTGCGGCTACAGGAAATCATCCGGCGCAGGCGGCGGCTCGGCTTTTTGCACGTGATCGCGGCAGGCGTTCGACGCGCCGACGAGGAAAATCCCATACACAATGAGGTAGACCAGCCAGAGATTGAGGCCGTGGAGCCGCATGGCCGAGTACGCGGTGATGACGATGGCGGGAGGCGTGCAGGCGTGGATGGCGATGTTGAGCAATTGCGAGAGCGTCAGTGGCGCGGGCATCGAGCGTTCCATCCATGACGCCACCACCGAAAACAAGTAGGCCTGGAGCAGGCAACTGAGCATCCCGAACAGCGCGAGCATCAACCATGCGATCGGCACGAGCAGCCACAGCACGGCGCGGATGAGATGGCGGAAGTACTCGCCATTGACCGCGCCGTCGGGGAACCCGCGCAGGCTCTGCAAATGCGTGCTGACGGGCGTGGGTGCGTTCGACGGAGTCATCCAGTAGAGAAAACTGTCGGCGGTGAACAGGACGCCGAAGGTCGCATTGGAGTCGGGAGAAACGACGGTGTTCGTGGTGTCGAGAATGAAGCGCAGGTTGCCATTGCCCCACGAGGCGGGTTGTTGCGCATGGGTGATGACCTTCCCGTCGTGGATGGAAAAGTCCGGGCGATGGTCGTCGAAGAGCCGGGCGAATTCGTCGATTCCGTCCAGCGCCTGCGGGATGGCGCAGATGGCCAGCACCAACGCCAACAGCGTAATCAACTTCACCAAATGTTTCAGCGAGGTTGTCACCGGCAAATCGCGGTACTGGCGATACGGCGCAAACCCGCTGCACAGCGCGATAACGGAGCGAAGAAATTTCATAGGTCGTTTTCGGACTTGCCCGGGACGGTGGCGCGCCGGCGAGCTCACAAGGAGGCCAACCCCGCCCGGTGCGGGGCAGGCGACCGTCGCGGCTTCCTGGTCTTGGGCAGAGCGGCGAGGGTTTCCTTCTCCATCTTCTTGAGCTTACCCTCGAAACTGACGCGGGTGGCGGCGTCCATGCGAGTAATGAACAGGATGCCGTTCAGGTGGTCGAACTCGTGTTGCGCGGCGCGGGCGAGGAACCCGGTGCATTCGAAGACGATTTCCTGCCCGTCGAGTTTCTGGGCGCGGACGGTCACCCGTTCGGCGCGGCGGATATCGGCGTTGATATCCGGGATGCTGAGGCAACCTTCGGATCCGATCTGTTCTCCTTCCCTATGGAGAATCTCGGGATTGATGAGCACCAGCGGCATGGAGGGCGCCAGATCCTGGGGTTTGCCGTCGATGAACAATTGGGACGGCCGCTCGGCGGAGCCGACATCGATCACGGTGAGCATGATGGCCTGGCCAACCTGCTGTGCCGCAAGCCCGACGCCTTCGGCGGCGTGCATGGTCTCGAGCATGTCGGCAGCGAGCTGGCGAATCTCGGGCGTGATGCGGTCGATGCGTTTGCCCTTCTCGCGCAATGTCGGGTGCCCGTATTTGAGGATGTCCAAAACCACGAAATGAGTATAACCGTTGGCTACGAAGGCGTCAAAGTAGAAGGCAACGGCCGGTCTTGCCCACCGGTTGCGTCCTGTGCTAGAAGATCGGTCGAGGAGGTGCGGTTCGTGCCGTTGGAGGGATATCTCGTCAAGTTGCTGGAGCTGATCGTCGCGCCGTTTCGGGATTTTGGGGCGGTGTGGCTCGGCATTGTCCCATTGTACGTCTCGCTGCTGCTCGGCGAGTTGTACAAGAGCAAGGTGTCGTTCGGCCACGCGGTCGGCAACGGTTTCATCATGCTCTGGGCGGGCGTGAACTGGACGATGCACCTCTCGAATCTCGGTTTCTTCGCGTACCTGGGCGACATCAGGAACCGCACGGCGATTGCGTGGCTGGTGGCGGCGTGCGCGGTCGGCCTGGGGATCTTTACGATTGTGCTGGGTCTGCGGAAAAGAGACCGGACGCTGTGCCAGATTCTCGGGCACACGCGGTTCTCGGGCTATTTTCTGATCACGTTGTATCCGATGCAGGTCGGCTTGGTGAGATGGAACTGGCTGTCGCTGTCGTCCGTCCTTATTTTTGCGTTGCCGGCCTGGCTGTTTATTTATCTGGTGGGCCGACTCCTGAGGGTGATGATCAAATGAGCAAACTCGAACTTCCGTACACGCGCGACTGTTTCGTCTGCGGCGCGCACAATCCACACGGGCTGCACCTCCGGTTTCGCCGCGAGGGGGACGAGGTGCGGGCCGACTTCACGCCGCAGGCGTCGCATGCTGGTTTCCGCGGGATCGTCCACGGCGGGATATTGTCCACGGTGCTCGATGAAGCGATGTTTTGGGCGGCGGCGACGAAGAAGAGGGGCTTCTGCCTGGCCGCCGAACTCAATGTGCGGTTCATCACGAAGGTCAGCGTGGGCCAACGGCTGGTGTGCGTGGCGCGGTTGAAGACGGATCGTGGTCGGCTCTGGGAATCGGAGGCGGAGCTACGCGACGACGCGGGGAATGTGTGCGCCCGGGCCATGTGCAAGCAGGTGCCGATGGATTTGTCGGCGATGAAGGACGCCGCGATCGATTTTATATTCGACCCGGCGACGACCGAGGGCGCGAAACTGTTTGCGGGGCTGGGGCTGTAGGCGGGGGAGTTGTGTCGGAAGTCGCGGCGTCGCGGGCAGTCCAATTGTTACGGCGCTTGGATGTGCCCCTAATTCTTGCGTTTCTATTTTTTCGAATCGATGTCGCCGGACCTTTTGATGGCGCGCAGCAGCCGCCAGCCGAGATAAGCTGCTATTAAGTAGCCGGCACCGCCAAATACGGAAACGCCGGAGATCGTGGGCGGTGCTTTCATGCTCCAGAGGAGGGCGGAGCTGACGAACAGCGCGGCGGTCATCACGCCGAGCACCAGGCGGTTGATCACCGGGTCGATATGACGGAGTTCCAGGTGGATGGAGAAAGTGCCGTCGCGCATGCGCTTGAGTGCATCGCCCAGGTCGCGCGGCAAAGACTGAGCCAGCCGCTCCCAGTCGCGGAAAGCGTGCTGGACCCGGCCGAGGAAGCCCCGGACCGAAAGACGACGGCGGACCATCGTGGCGTAAAACGGCTGAATCACCTCGGCAAGGCTGAACTCCGGACTCAATCGCTGGGCGGTCCCCTCCAATTCGACCAGGGTGCGCAGCAGTAGCGAGAGGGGGGGGGGCAAAGTAATGTTATACCGCCGGATGATTTCGAACAAACTGTTCAACGCGCCGCCCAAGTCCATGTCTTGGATGGACTGGCCCACATAGTCGGCGACAAAATCAGTGAGGTCAGCGCGCAATTGGTCACGAGGCGTGCCAGACGGCGCGGAGCCGAGGCGGAGGATAATGTCCCCCAAGTCCACCGCGTTGCGGTTCACGACGGCCATGAGCAATTCATCGAGGCCTTCCGCCAATTCTTCATCGAGGCGGCCCGTCATTCCGCAATCGAGCACCCCGACCACGCCGCCGGGCAGGAGCATCAGGTTTCCGGGATGTGGGTCGGCATGGTAGAACGCATCACGGAAAATCATCTGGAGATACATATTGGCGCCGCGGCGCGCGAATTCATCGAGGTCAACCCCCGAGGCGACAAGCGCCTTGGAGTCCGTGCCGAGGATGCCTTCCAGCCGTTCCATCGTCAGGACCCGGCGCGTCGAAAACTCCGCGTAGGCGCGAGGGAAGTGGACGGTGTCGTCCTTGGCGAAATGTTCCGCGAACTCCTCAAGATTGCGGCGTTCGACGGTGAAATCCAACTCGCGAAGGAGAGTGCGGCGGAACTGCCGGACGAGGGCAACGGGCTGGTAGGAACGAATCTGGGAAGCATGCTTTTCCGCCAATTCGGCCAGCCCGGCGAGGATATCGAGGTCGGGCATGATCTTGTCCGCAATGCCGGCGTGCTGGACTTTGATAACGACGTGTTCGCCCGAGTGCAGCCGGGCCAGATGGACCTGGGCGATGGAGGCCGAGGCCAAGGGCGCATGTTTGAAATGCACAAACAGGCTGCTCAGCGGTTTGCCGAACTCGGCTTCGATGGTGGCCTGAACCGTGTCGGGCGGATCGGCCGGGGTGGCGGTTTGCAGGCGGGCCAGTTCCCGGGCCATCTCGGGGCCGACGAGGTCGGGCCGCGTGCTGAGCATCTGGCCGAGTTTGATAAAGGTGGTGCCGAGTTCGGTGAGTGCGAGGCGCACGCGTTCCTCGACTTTGAGGTCGGGGATGGGCTGGCCGTCAACGCTCTTGATTCGATCCTGGATCCACGAGTAATTCAGGTCCTTGACCCAATCGGCCAAGCCGTATTTTGCCAGCACACCGATGATTTCGCCTGCCCGGTGGGCATTGCGTTCCACTCGTTGCACCGCGTGAATTTTCATTTGAGGTGGAATTATAACTGATATCCTGGCGACTGGCGAGAAGTTATGCGGGTGAGGGCGGCGGACAGGCTGGTCCCGCAAGTTTCTCCCCACAGAATCGACACAGAAATATCTTGCACCCGATTTGGAAACGGGTGTAGAAGCCCTCTATCACCAACCCCAGTTGTGCGGGCTCCCTTTTGGCCCCCAAGTGCGTCCCGATGCGCGAGGCTGGTAGCAGGAAGTGGAATCGTTGCGAGGCGATTGTGGTCGCTCTATGAATCTGATCCCAGCGAGGCGGCGTGACCCCGACGGCAAAGGCTCGAAATCGGGGTTTTCAACACTATCCGAGGTCATACCGCTGCTCGTGTGATTTCAGGGGCAACGATGGTCACGGAGTGTAATACCCATGGAAGATATCAGATCAAGACAACGATTCCGGCGTGAAACTAGAACCAACAACGTAGGTCCTCGACGGACCTGAGGAGGCAATGATGAGCGCTACAGCAGCTTCAACCCCTGGTGTTGCAATCGTGAAGAAGGCGGCGGGATGGTCGGTCGTGCTGAGTGTGCTGATGATCGTGGCTGGTATTCTGGCGATCATCGTGCCACCGGTCTCCGGTATCGCCGTAACCATATTGGTCGGTTGGCTGATGGCGCTCTGTGGGGCTGCCCATCTGGTGTACGCCTGGCACGCACGTGGTGGCGGCGGACTTTTGTGGGGAATCCTATTGGGTATCCTGTATATCCTCGCCGGCGGGTACCTATTGCTGAATCCCGTGGCGGGTCTCGCGTCCTTGACGCTCGTGCTGGGCGCGTATCTGCTGATGGAATCGATCCTGGAGTTCATTCTGTCATTCCAGCTCCGCCCGCTCCCCGGTTCTGGTTGGCTGCTGGCGGACGGGATTGTCACCCTCATTCTCGCCATCATGATATGGCGGACGTGGCCGGCCAGCACTATGTGGGTGATCGGCACGCTGGTGGGCATCAGCATGCTCTTCAGCGGGTTCGCCCGATTGACGATTTCCTTGGCCGCGCGCCGCGTGGCCAGCGCCTAGTGGCGAGAAGCCCGGGAATCGGACACGATTGCGGAACGCAACATGGAAACCGCTAACGGAACAATAACATAAGGAGCAACAACCATGACACCAACATCGAAAAGTGGCCAGCCCATAACAGACCCGAAAGCGGTGGTCGCGGTTTATAACACCCACTCGGAGGCCGAGGCAGGAGTGAAGGAACTGCAGAGGGGCGGCTTCGACATGAAGAAACTATCGGTCGTCGGCAAAGACTACCACACGGACGAACAGGTCGTAGGCTACTACAACGCCGGGGACCGAATGAAGTATTGGGGGAAGATGGGCGCAGTATGGGGCGGATTGTGGGGCTTGCTGTTTGGGGCGGCGTTCTTTTGGGTGCCGGGCGTCGGTCCGCTCCTCGTCGCCGGGCCCCTGTCGGCCGCCATCGTTGCGGCGTTGGAGAGTGCGGTCGTGGTTGGCGGCGTGAGCGTACTCGGAGCTGCCCTCTACAGCATTGGCATCCCCAAGGACAGTGTCGTGAGATACGAAACCGCCATCAAGGTGAACAAGTACCTTCTCGTGGCCCACGGGACCGTCGCCGAAGTTGCCAAGGCCAAAGAAATCCTCAAGACAACGAAACCAGCCCAACTGGATGAGCATGTTTTGGGAGCCGCCAAGCCAGCAGTGGCGAGCTGATGGAGAAAACCGAGAAAGCGCGTTCGACAAGTTTAAGGTAGCGGTGGTCACATCGGCTGGTGTGACGCAAAAAGCGGTCGCACCCTGCCAACAGCGGCACGCGGGCCGCGTGCCCTACAGCTATAGACGCGGACGGCTTCCTCCTTCGCTGAAGCTTCGGCGGACAAGTCGGCGAGCTCGTCCCTACCTCGCAAAGAGGCGGGCGGGCGCGACCGTACCCTCACCTTAATCCTTTGCGACCGGGGCACGACGAGGTCGCGTCTCGAAGACTCGGCTCCCCCGGCGGAAGCGGGGCGAGGAGACGTTTGGCGAATGACGGGATCAGGGCAAACTCGCCCCCACGGCATGGCATTTGACCGTGTATCGCGGATTGATTTTGTATTGACTAGAATATCGCTTTGGCGATATCATTGGGGCGGCATGGGAGATGGCTGACCCTTCGAGGTGGCTCCCTTCGAGGCTCAGGGCAAGCAGGGTAAATAGGGGGGGCACCATGGTCAATGGGAAATGGTTGATGAGAGAATAGGGAGGAGAGCAGCAAACCAGAACGGCGGGATACACCCGTTGGACGGGGCATCCCGCCCTACGACCGGGAAGGTAGCGTCACCAGAAGGACGGGTGGGCGTCGAAGCCCACCCCTACGAAGGAGAGGCGGCGCGAAAAAAATTTTTGCAAAACAAAGCCAAGTTTTTGGGGGTCGGGAGGGGGGCAGAATTGCGATTATGTTAGGAAAATGGCGAAAATACATGGAGCGAGTGTCGGAAAACTTTACAGTCCCGAACGAAAAACAAACCCATTTCCGGGGGGTGGAACCGGACAGTTTGGCGGGTTTGACGGGGGGCGGGAGAGGGGCGTAGGATAGGAGCGACGGAGGGGAGTTCCCACAATGAATGATGCGCCCATTGACCGCGAGGAGCAGGTGAAACTGCTGCGGTGGGTGCGCGCGACGATGGAGGCGGCGGTGGGCGGCGAGCCGCCGATGGAAATTCCCGAGGTCGAATTGTCGGAGGGTTTGCGCGCGCCGCATGGGGTGTTTGTGACGCTGAAAACGGGCGGGGAACTCCGGGGGTGCATCGGCAAAATGGATTTCGAGCGGCCGCTGTGGTCGAATGCGCTCACGGCGGCGGTGGCGAGCGCGTTGGAGGACCCGAGGTTTCCGCCGGTGAAACCGGCGGAGCTTGGCGGGATCTCGATTGAGATTTCGATTTTGAACCCGCCGGAGGATTTGCCGCGACCGGAGATGTTCGATGTCACGCGGCACGGGATCATCGTGGAGAAGGGCTGGCGGCACGCGCTGCTGTTGCCGAAGGTGGCGTCGGAGCAGGGCTGGGACGCGACGAAGACGCTGGAGGCGGTGTGTTGGAAGGCGGGTCTGCCGGCGGACGCGTGGCGCGATCCAGCGGCCCGGCTCCAGGTGTTCACCGCATTTGATTTCGGCGAGCCGACGCCGGGAGATCCAGCGTCGTGAGGATGAATCACACGACGGGCATCCCGCGGTCAACGGGCCAGCGGACCCAGCAGCTTCCGAAAGCGTTGACCGTCGTCCCGCATCGCCACGTTGTTGAACAGGCAGTAGCTCGGTTGCCGGTCGTCGGCAATCGCGTGGAGGCGTTCCAGTTCCTCGGTCGAGTGTCGGTGACGCGGACCCGTGGCGCCGTGGAGCCGGTAGTAACGGATTTTGCCGACGGGGATCGGTTCGAACTGGAGCGGGTCGAGCACGGGGATCAGATCGAGGTCGCGGCACAATGTGGTGATGAGCGCCGCATCCCAGTTGCCGCGGGGTTCCCAGCCCATGTGAAACTTGCCGCGTTTCGCGCGCTCGAAGAACCGGCGGAGGCTGGCGACGTTCTCTTTTGTCGGGCGAAAACTTTGCGGGCATTGGAAGAGCACGAGGACCGCGCCGAGGGCTTTGGCCACCGCGACGGTTTCGTCCCAGGCCCAGCGGATCGTCGGGTTGAACCCGAAATGGCCGCAGTATTCGCGGTCGTGCGGGTCGAGGCGGGTGCGGCGGTAGGTGGGGCTGGTCGCGCAATGGGTGATGACCTGCCAGGCTTTGAGGGAGAATTCAAAATCGGGGGGCGCGGTGGCGCGCCAGCGGGCGGCGGTCTCGACCCTGGGCAGTTGATAGAAGCTCGAATCGATTTCGACACAGGAGAACGCGCGGAAATATTTCGCCTGCGCCATCGCGAAACCGCAACAACCGACTCGCACATTCGGACGCCTGGGTGACACGGGGGCGGATGCTAGCAGGAATGTTCGGACTTGCAAAGCCCGCGTGCTGGCAGCATGTTGTAGGAAGGTGAATTTGATATGAGTACGGAGCAAATGAAGAACGTGACCGATAGTGAGACGGTGACCGCCGTGGATATCGTGTTTGATTGTCCCGCGTGCGGGAAAAGCCTGGTGGTGGACGAAGCGGCGGAGGGCATGATCGTCGATTGCCCGCAATGCCGCACCAACGTGATTGTCCCCCCGAAATCGATCAAGCCGGCGGCGACAGCACCGCCATCGAAGAAGGCGGAACCCAAAGCGAGTGGGCCAACCAAATTGGCCCGCCCGGATGCGGCGGAAGATTCCCTGCAGAAACGGTTGTCGGTCCTGTCGGGCCAACTCAAGGAAATCCAGGCGCAACGCACCGAGGTCACGGGCCGGATCGCCGCGCGCCTGAACGACGTCAACCGCGACCTGGTGATCATCGCGCGGTTGGAGACGTCCCAGCAGCAGATCCTCAGCGAGTGGAACCAGTTGGTTGAGAAAATCTCGTCGGGGCGGGCGGTCGTGGAATCCGAAGCGGCACAACCTGCGGTGATCGGCGCCAGCGTCAATCGTAGCGGACAGACACGCGTCTCGTTCCGCCAGTAACGCTCAGCTTGTCTAGGGTGTCAGCGCGGGTTCGCGCGGAATCGGAGCCGGTGAGACCGGCGCCGTCAAACTTTTCACCAACACCTTCGAATTGCGCCCGCTCTGCTCGTATTTCTCGCGGCGCGCGGGCGGGAGGTCGTCGGGTGTGCCTTCGGTGTATCCCAGTTTGTGCTGGAAGAAGGTGAACGTCTGCGTCGACAGGCAGAAGATCCGCTCCGCGCCCTGTTCGCGCGCGAGACCCTCGACGAACAACGCCAGCTTGGTGCCGATGCCCCGGTTCTCATGCGTGGGGTTGACGGCGAGGCTGGCGAGTTCGGCCATTTTCTGCTCCGGGTGCGGGTGAAGCGCGATCAGGCCGACGATGTTGTTATCGATCTCGAAGACGTAATACTCGCCGACGTGTTTGTCGATGCTGCTGCGCGTGCGATTGATGAGCTGCTCTTCCTGGATCGAGGGTTTGATGAGCGCCATGATGTGGCGAAGGTCCTTGCGCATCGCTTTGCGGATCGCCTGGTATTCGTTCGTATAAATCAACGTCCCGATCCCCTCGTTCGAGAATACTTCGGCCAGCAATCCCTCGTCCACCTGGCCGCTGATGATGTGCACGCGCGGGACGCCGCCCTGAGTAGCTTGGAGCGCGTGCTGCGCCTTGGACAACATCTCCGGCGCGATCTTGTCCGCGGAATTCTTCAGCGCCACTTCCAATTCCTTGACCGACATTTGGGCCACGACCTTGCCGTCGATTTCAAGGCCGTTTCCGCTGCCGATGAACATCAGCTTGACCGCGCCGAGTTCGCGGGCCATTTCGACCGCGACGGCGTCGGAGTTCAGGCGGTAGGTGTGGCCGTTTCCGTCGAACCCGAGCGGCGGGATGACGGGCACGATGCCCTTGTCGAGCAACGTGCGCAACATGTCGACATCCACCTGATGGACCTTGCCTGTGTGCTGGTGGTCGACGCCCTTGATGATGCCCAGCGGCACGGCTTCGACGGCATTGGTTTGCGCGGCGCGAATATCGTTGAGCTTCAGGCCTTCGAGAATCTCGTGGGTGACGTTCGTGGCCGCGGTGATGGCGATGCCGAGCGTGGCCGCATCTGTCACGCCGGTGCCGTCGTGATTGGAAATCGGTTCGTGAAGACGCTCCGACAACACCTTGATCTGGTGGCCGGCGCCGTGGACGAGTACGATACGGATGTTCAGGCTGCGCAACACGGCGATATCGAGCAGCAGGTTGCCAAAGTTTTCATCCGCCACCACCGAGCCGTCGATGGCGATGAGGAATACCCGGTCCCGAAACTGCGGGACATAATGCAAGATCTCACGAAGATCGGTCGGTTTCATCTGTGCCTGTGAACTTATACGCACCACCCGCGGCTTTTTCAACTGGTGATTTGCGGTCACCGGAAATCGTGTTGCGGGAGAATCGTAGCCGTCCGACAACAAATTGTTGCGGGGTCGTCACAATAATTAAATTTGACCCGAGTTGAATTTGTTGTTATGCGATGCTTCACAGCAAGACACACGTTGACGGGAATGACGGAACGCACACCAGTTGGAGGTCTTATGAGCATCAGCAAGATTACGCACGCACTTTTCTCACTATCACTCGGAATCGTGGTCGCGACGGCGGCCCGCGCGCAGTCGGCTGCGCCTGCACCAGCCAGTGCCGGCCCGTATCACGTCTCACAGACCTTCCACGTGGGAGGCGAAGGCGGCTGGGACTACGTGACCGTCGATCCCGAGCACAAATTGCTGTACGTCCCGCGCTCGACGCACACGATGGTTCTCGACGCGCGCCACCGGCAAGACCGTTGCCGACATTCCCGGCCAGAAACGCAATCACGGCGTGGCCATCGTTCCCAGCGCCGGCCGCGGTTTCATCACCGATGGCGAGGATGCGTCCGTCACCGTATTCGACCTGAAGACTTACGCGGTGCTCGGCAAGGTCAAGGCGGCCGCCGACGCTGACGGGGTCATCTACGACCCGGCCAGCGGCAAGGTGCTGGTGGTTTGCGGGGACGCCGGTGTGTTGATTCCGATCCCGGCGGACGTGGATCTCAAGACGGGCAAGGCCGACCCGGCGGTTGACCTGGGCGGCAAACCCGAGTTCCTCGCTGCCGATGGCCAGGGGAAGGCGTACATCAACCTCGAAGACAAAGACCAGGTCGCGGTGGTGGACACCAAGACGATGAAGGTCGTCGGCAAATGGCTTGTCAGCCCCGGCGGTTCGCCGGTTGGCATGTCGATCGACGGCGCGCACCGCCGCCTGTTCATCGGTTGCCGAAAACCGCAAAAGCTGATCGTCATGAGCGCCGATGACGGCAAAGTTATTGCCGACCTCCCGATTGGCGCCGGCGTCGACGCCACGCGGTTCGATGGCGACGCGTTTGCCAGTTGCCGTGACGGCACACTGGCCGTGGCCCGCGAGACGGCACCCGTCAAATTCCAGATCGTCCAGACCGTCTCGACACCGCGCGGCGCGCGGACCTTGGACGTCGATCCCACGACCCATACGCTCTACCTTCCCACGGCGGAATTCGGTCCCCCGGCCGAAGGCCAAACCCGGCCCAGCGTGAAACCCGGTTCCTTCATGATCGTGGTCGTCAGCCCCACGGGCAAATAGCGAGCGGTGCGTCGCGGTGCCGCCGTCGACCTTACCAACGCCGATTGTGGATGCGCAGGGATTAGGTGGTGC
This sequence comes from uncultured Verrucomicrobiae bacterium, assembly GCA_963712025.1. Classification (GTDB taxonomy): domain Bacteria; phylum Verrucomicrobiota; class Verrucomicrobiia; order Palsa-1439; family Palsa-1439; genus Palsa-1439. The sequence continues at coordinate 345,271 of CAVQGJ010000010.1, forward strand.
GACGCACGTACTCGACAAACGAACACTCCGGGCCATCTTCTCGCGCGGTTTCGGTCCAGGCGGCGCGGTCGTAGGCGGGGAATGTCGTGTCGCCGGGGACATTTTGCCGGACTTCGGTGATGAACAGTTTGTCGGCTACTGGCAGGGCGGCTTCGTAGACCTTGCTGCCGCCGATGACGAAAACGAGTTCTTCGTTTCGTTGGCGGCAGTGATCGAGCGCGGCCTTGAGACTCCCAAACCGGAGCACCTCCGGCGGCGCAGCCAGACTCGGGCTTTGTGTGAGAACGATATTGGTGCGGCCGGGCAGCGGTTTCCCGATGGATTCGTATGTCCGACGCCCCATGATGATCGTGTGGCCCATGGTGAGGTGTTTGAACCGCTGCAAGTCCTCGCGGATATGCCAGGGGATTTTGCCCTTGTCGCCAATGATACCGTCTTTGGTCATGGCAACGATGACGGCAATAATCATGGGATGTGATTAGGGTCCGCTAGCAAGGCCGATTTGTGTAGCCACGCCGCTCTGTCGGCGTGTGTTCGCACGGCTGGCAGCATACCCTGGCGCGGCGACAGAGCGCCGCGGCTACAACAGCGGATCCCGAAAACGCGCATGTCATACGGCCACTTTGAATTTGATCTTCGGGTGGGGATGGTAGTCGAGCAACTGGAAATCCTCGAACCGAAGCTGGTCGACCGGTTTCTTGGCGATGACCAGGCGCGGGAGCGGACGCGGTTCGCGCGTGAGCTGCTCGCGAAGGCCGGGGACGTGGTCGTATTCGGCGAGGCCGCTGTCGGGCGACGCGGTGTAGATATGCGCGTCGACGATCGTATGGCTGAATAACCCGACGTCGAGGCCGACCTCCTGCGCGATCATCTGCGTCAGCGCGGCGTAACACGCCAGGTTGAACGGGATGCCGAGCGCGATGTCGCCCGAGCGCTGCGTGAGATGGCAGTTGAGGCGGTTGCCCTGCACGTTGAACACGAAACTGTAATGGCAGGGGGGCAATTTGCTGGTCTCGGCATTGCCGGGTTCCCACGCGGTGACGACCATGCGACGGCTGGACGGTTCCTTTTGCAACGTGTCGAGGACGAACTGAATCTGGTCGACCTCGCGCACCTGCCAGTGGCCCTTGGCGTCGAGGTATGGACTGGGGAACCGGCGCCAGTAGCGGCCGTAGGCGGTTTCGAGGTTGCCATCGGCATCGGCCCACGCGTCCCAGATTTTCGTGTGCTGGCGGAGGTTGCGGATGTGGTCTTCGCCGGAGAGATACCACAACAACTCGCGAAGCATGGATGTCCAGTTCACTTCCTTCGTCGTCAGCAGGGGATAACCCTTCGACAGGTCGACCGTGTAATGCGCGCCGAACCAGGAAATCGTGTCGACGCCCGTGCGGGTTTTCTTGCGCGTGCCCCGCTCGAGGACGAGCCTCACCAAATCCAGATATTCTTTCATGTTGGCAACGTGGCAGGCAAAGCGATTATCGGGACGGACTGCCCGAAGCGTAACGCCTCCTCAACCGGGGAGGATTGTAGTAAGCGGCGGCGGAAAATCCAGACGATTGTATCGTCGGGTGCGCGAACGGCGGGCGTGGCGGCCCGTCAGCCGGCGCTCTGGGAGCGCGGGTGAGGCTCGGACTCGCCAGCCTTGGGTTCGTCCTTGGCCGGGGGAGGGGGAGCCGACGGATTGAAGAAGAGGGTCTCGGTCTTGACCTCGGCATGGCGCGGCCTGGGTTGTTTGGCCGGCGCTTTCTGCCGGGTGCGTTCGCGTCCGAAGAGAATCGTCTTGAACGTTTTCAGCAGGACGAACATGTCGAGGAAGAACGACATGTGTTTGATGTAGTAGAGGTCAAATTGAAGTTTGCGCCGCGATTCCTCGATGCTGGCGGCGTACGGGTACATGACCTGCGCCCAGCCCGTGATGCCGGGTGGGACCAGCAATCGTTCGGCGTAGAACGGGACTTTTTCCGAGAGCTTGCGGATGAAGATTTCGCGCTCGGGACGCGGGCCGACCAGGCTCATGTCGCCGCGCAGGACGTTGAGAAGCTGCGGGATCTCGTCGATGCGGAATTTGCGGAGCCATTTGCCGGCGCGGGTGATGCGCGGGTCGTTCTCGGTGGCCCAGACGGGGCCGGTCTCGCTCTCGGCGTCCACGCGCATCGTGCGGAATTTGAACAGCGTGAACGGGACGCTCTCGCGGCCGAGGCGCTCCTGCTTGAAGAGGATTGGGCCGGGCGAATCCAGTTTGACCCAAACCGCGGCGAGGGCGGCGAGCGGGGCGGTGATCAACAGCCCGGCCAGCGCGACGAGCATGTCCGTCAGCCGTTTGAGGCGGCGGATGTGGATCCGTGAGTTGTTCATCGACGCCATGAACAGCCATTCATCATTGATATGGTCGAGAGGGATCTCCTGGGCGAGTTCCTCGCTGAGCGCGACGAAATCCACCATCTCGATGCCGCGATAACGGAAGGGGCGCAATTGCCGCAACAGGACAGGCTCCGATTCCTGCCCAGCCGCCAGGACCAGGCGGTCGACGTCGTACAGCTCGACGAATCGCTCGAGGGTGTCGAGCGTCCCGAGGACGGGGTAGTCGTCAAAGAACTTGCCAATGCGGTCGCGGTCATTGCCGCAATGGATCAGGCCGAGGATGCGAAGATTGGCATGGGTGTGCTGGCCGATCAACTCGATGGCCTTGCGGGCGTCGCTGGTGGCGCCGATGATGAGGCATCGTTGGGCCATGAACCCGTGGCGGCTGGCCGCCATGTACAGCATGCGCATGGACACGACGGCGACGAACACAAACGCCGCAAACCCGAGAAAAATGCCGCGGCCGATTTCGATGGAGAAGGACGCATAAAAGAATCCCGTGATGAGCACGACTCCCACGGCAACGGAAATCACGGTGGCGGCAAAGGTCTTGCCGAGACTCTGGAGGCGATCGGATTCGTAGAGGCCGCCGATGTAAAAGGCGAGGACGAACACGCCCCAGGAAATCAGGATGGCTGTCTGGCGAGCCTGGAGATAGTCAAGGCCGCTGCTCCAACCCAGGCGCAGCATGACCGCCGCGACCATGGCGAGAGCGGTGCACACAGCGTCGCCCATGGCCAATAAGAGCTTTTTGCGCGGTAAACGGCTGGATCGGGATACAATCATGGCGGACTATTTACGTAAAGCGCTTCCACGAAGATGTTCTCAGCGGCTCACCCAAATACGCTGCAGTGTTAGTATACATGGTTTCAGGCGTAAAATCAAGCTGCTTTCCACAAGACAAATCCACCGTTAGCTGCTATATTACAAGCACTTCGGAATGAATCGCGATTCATTGGCGCTGTCCGGTCAGCATTTTGACCTCTTGGTCATTGGCGGCGGTATCTTTGGGGCAGCCGTCGCCCGCGACGCGGCCCTGCGGGGACTGCGCGTGGCGCTCATCGAGAAATCGGATTTTGCCAGTGGAACTTCGAGTCGTTCGTCCAAATTGATTCACGGCGGCTTCCGCTATCTCCAGCAGCGTGATTTCCGTCTCGTGTTTGAGGCGTGCCGGGAACGGCATATTCTGCAGCGGACGGCTTCCCACCTTGTGCGGTCGCTCCCATTTCTGTTCCCCATCTACGAGGGCGGAGATATTTCGCTTACAAAGTTACGTCTTGGCATGACGCTGTACGATTGGTTGGCGTTACGCCGCAACGTTGCCCCGCACCGAACACTGTCCGTCGAGCGAACCCTGATGAACGAGCCGTCGCTGTCGCGCAAAGGACTGCGGGGCGCCGTGGCGTTTTACGATTGTCAGGAGGACGACGCCCGGTTCTGCATCGACCACATCCTCCACGCCTCGGAATTGGGAGCCTCGTGCATCAACTATTGCACGCTGACCGGCCTCATCACTCGCGAGGACCGGATCGTGGCGGCGCGTGTGCGGGATGAAGTGGGCTCGTGCGTGTTTGAAATCTCCGCCCGCGTATTCGTCAATGCGGCGGGCCCGTGGGTGGAGCAGGTGTGCGGGCTGACGCCGTTCGACGCCGGCGCGGTGCGCCTCAACCCGGCCAAGGGCGTTCATCTGATCGTGCCGCGGCTCACACGGCAACACGCCATCGCGTTTCAGGCCCGGAGCGATCGTCGCGTTCTGTTTGTGATTCCGTGGGGCGACTACTCATTGCTGGGCACAACCGACACCGATTTCAATGGTGATCCCGGCCAGGCGCGGGCCGAGCAGGCGGATGTCGACTATCTATTGGCGGAGGCGCGGGGGCTGTTCCCCGACGCGCCGCTGTCCGAGACGGATGTGATTACCACGACGGTCGGCGTGCGTTCGGTTGCCGAGTCGGTGCTGGCATCGCCATCGGCGCGTCCCCGTGAGCATCGCGTGGTGCGGACGGGGCGTAATCTTTTGAGCATCATTGGGGGCAAGTACACCACCCATCGGATTATCGCCAAGCAAACCGTTGACGCCGCCTATGGACTTCTCAATGTGGCCGCCCCGCCATGTCGCACCGCGGAGGTTCCCGTGCCGAACCGCCGGCCCGCGTCGGCCGGGGAAAAAATATCCGGGGCCCCGGAAGTTCACGCCAGCGACATTATCCACGCTTGCGAGCATGAGATGGTGGTAACACTCGAGGACGTCATGCGACGGCGCACGCCCCTGGCGTTGAGCCGGGCGGGCGGTCCGGAAGTGGCCTCGACGGTGGCGCATCTGATGGGGCCGCTGATGAATTGGAGCGCCGATGAAGAGCGCGCTCAGTTCGAGCGCTACGTGGACGAATGGAAGCGCAACCTGCCGTGACGACGCGGCCTTCGATCATCGCGCACCGCGGCTTCAGCGGTCGCTATCCGGAAAACACGCTGGCCTCCGTGCGGGCCGCACTCCACCTCGGCGTTGATTTTGTGGAGATCGACGTGCAGGAAACGGCGGACGGCGAGCTGATTGTGTTTCATGATTACGGGCTTCGGCGGCTCTGCGGCGTCCGCGGCCGGGTGCGCGACAGGACGCTGGCGGAAATCCGTCGGCTGAACCCGCAGGTGCCGATGTTGCGGCAGGTATTGCAGATGTGTCGGGGCAAAATGCGGGTGCTTGTTGAAATCAAGCACGCTGATCCACGCACGGTTGCGGCGATGGTCAGCGAGATGCGGATGGAAAACGAAGTGATTGTGTTTTCGTTGTCGATTCGCCGCATGAAAGAAATTGCGGCGGTGAATCCGCGGATTCCGCGGTTTGGATTGGTGGCGCGACAGTTGCCATTGGCGATGCGGCGTCTTGAGGCGGTCGGCATTGAGGGCATCGGGTTGAGTCGGCGATTGGTCCGTTCGCAACGCGTTGTGCGGCGGATTCACAAGCGCGGCTGGAAACTTTTCGTCTGGACGGTCAACCGCGAAGCCGAGATGAAGAAGCTGGCGGGTTGGGGCATCGAAGGCATCATAACGAACCATCCTGACGTGGCCAAATCTTGTCTTGCGCGGCCCTGAGCTTCCGCTATCCTGAGTCCATGCTGCAAATCATCTTCAACCCCGTGAGCGCCAAGGAACTGGCGGCACTGCCGCGCAAGCTGCAACTCGAGATTATCGACGGTTTCCAGTTGTTCCCGCACGATTTCGAGAAGGAAGACGATAAATTTGGGCAGCTCACGCGCGCCGGGAAGAAGATTTATCGGTATCGCGTGAAGGATTACCGCATCTACTTCGAGCGCAACGGCGACATCATCGACGTGCGGTGCATCCTCAACAAGAATTCCCTGAAAGACTTTTTCTTCCGCAGCAAACTCCCGATTTCCGAGGATCAACTTCTCCAGGACAACCCGAAGTTCTGGCAGTTGCTCGAGTCGAGCGCGGAGAAGTAGCCGTTACCTCTAATTGACGCAGAGGCGTCCAAGCGTCGGAGACGGCGAAGCTTCACCCCTTCAACGCCGCAGTAAACCTTGGCACCGTCTCGAACAAATCGCCGACGATGGGGACGACTTTGGGGCGGGCGCGGCGTTTGTTGAGGGTCATGAGGGGTGCGTCGGCGTCCTTGTTGAAGGCGATGATGGTGGCTTGTTCGCCGATGTAATCGACGTGTTGCGGCGCGCCGCTGACGCCGATGGAGATGATGAGCTTCGGGTTGACGGCGGTGCCGGTCTGGCCGATTTGCTGTTCGGACCCGAGAAGTTTCAATTCCTCGACAACCTTGCGGGTACCACCGAGCATGACATTCTTCACGCCGATTTCTTCGAGGCGTTTCTTCAGCGGCAGGATTACGAGATCGAAATTCTCGCGGTTGCGCAACGCGTAGCCGACATCGATGATGAACTCGGCGTCGGCGATGGATTTCACGCCGGTGTCGTCGTGGGCGGCCTGTAAGGCACGGGCCAGTTCGTCGGTGGCCGCATCGTATTCGAACTCCAGCGGAACCAGAAACACCTGGTTCTTGCTCTGCGCTTTCCGCTTTCCGCTGTCCGCTCCGCTGGCGACGGTCATGACCAATGGATGCTCGGTGATTTGCCCGATGGTCGCGACGCGTTGGACTTTGCCACCGAAGGCCGGGGTGACGAGATCGATGCTGCCGTTGCAGGATGCGACTTCGACCACGTTGTAGCGAGCCTGCACACGCGGGAACGTGCGGGCGAATTGCGCGAGGAGTTCGTTGGCCCACGTGCCCGAAGCCAGCACGGTGGGCAATAAGTCCTTCCAGATCGTTTGGAGCGCTGCAAGCAAAGCGGATGGAGTTGAGCTTTGCAGGTGCGGGCTGCTGGCGAAATAGATGGAATTGGCATTCACGCGCGCGGCGATGGAACGTACGGACTTGCCATCGAAGTGGCCAAGCACCAATACGTGGAATGGCAGCGATAATGCGGTAGCCGTGGCAGCAGCGGTTTCGACCCCGTCGAGTTTGTCGGGCGTGGCGATGAACACAGCGGCGTTACGTCCCGGAAGTTTGTCGGGCGTGACGGATACGATTTTGCCGGAGAACGAGCCGCTGCCTTGGGTGGTTGATTCGACACCGGCGATCTTGCGGACCAATGCGGCAACGGCTTCGGGCGTTACAACTGTGGCTTCCGCAACCGCCGGCTTTTCGGGCAGTCGGCAGCTAAGGTCGAATCGCGGACCGGTGGCGAGTTGCGTCGGCGTCGACAACTTCGAGGGGTTTGGTCAACCCGTCGAGGTAATCATCGATGGTGAATTCGAGATCGGCGGCGGAATCCGTCATGGCCAGGACGACAGGACCGTCGGTTATGATGGTTGCGTCGGGTTTTTGCAGGGTGAGCTTGGTTTGGTCGCCGGTGACGACGAAGTCCTTTACGTTGGAGAAGTGGGCGAGACCGAGGTTGCCTGCGAGCACGGCGGCGAGAACGGCGTCGCCGCACAGGACGAGGTCGCAGGGCAATTGCTTCTGGCCGGCGAGATCGGCAATGAGGCGCGCGGCATCGTGCGGACTGTCGAGAAGATCGTCGGTTTTGATCAGCGCGGCGTTGTCGGCGCCGAGAGCGAGGGCGCGGAGCAACGATTCCGTGGCGAACTGTGGCGCAGCGGCGATAGTGGTGACCGTTACATCGTCGGAAGCGCACTTCAATTCGGCGGCGCGCTGGAGTGCGGAGCGACTGGCGGCATCGATGTCGAAATGAGTTTCCAGCAACTCACCGTTGATGACGCGTGGGCGTGGCGAAAGAACGGGCACAATGTTTAGTACGACCAGCACATGCAACGGATGTGTAACGCGGTGCGCGGGTCGGGCGTGGTGTTCGGTTTCGCGGCCTTCATGTGCTTGCAGGGATAGTTGCGCGACGCGGACATCGGGCGGATAGAGGCCCTGCTTGAGCAGAAGCAGGTCGCGCTCAAACTCTTCGTGCAGCCGCTCAACTTCACGGAAAGCGTATTCTGCATAATTCTCACAGGCATTGTGGGCAAACGACTTGCGATCCGCATCCGTATTGTTGCTATCCAACCAAACTGAGCGCCACAGCGCCGAGTCCATGACCTTGATATAGCCCGCGATATCCACCAACTTAAACATGGTCGGTTGGAAGTTTGCATTTTGCCAGACCTGGGCTCCGAAGGTATCCACGGCACGACCAACGGCACGTACCAGAAGGTTCCCAGCGGCAGCCCAGTTGCGAAGCGCAGCGCTCTTGATCTGACCAGCGCCGGCGAATACAAGCTCACGCGTGCGCCACTGAGGGAGCACGTGGTCCACAAGATCGCGCAGGATGAGGAAGCGTTGGACTTCGTTGGTGCCTTCGTAGATGTTGAGGACGCGGGCGTCGCGGCGGTGTTTTTCCAATTCGTGCATCTGGGTGCAGCCTTCGATGCCCATGATTTTCTCGGCGGCGCGGATGGTGCGATGGAGGGCTTCGCTGGCGTAATACTTGCCAATGGCGGACTCGGTGCGGACGGATTTTGTGCCGTGATGATCAGCGCGGCCGATGAGTTCGTAGGCGAGTGACTCGGTGGCATACAACTCGGTGGCCATGCCGCCGAGGGTGTTCAGGATCCATTCTTCCTTGTCGAATTTGTGGTCGAGGATGAACGCGCGGGTTTGCTCGACGATTTTCGCCATCATCGACACGGCGCTGACGCACAGGCCGAGGCGGCCGACGTTGAGCGTTTCCAGCGCGTTGACCTGGCCGCGGCCTTCGATGCCGATGACGTTTTCGCGCGGGACACGGACGCTGGTGAGACCGAGTTCATTGGTCGGCGAGCCGCGCTGGCCCATTTTCTCCTCGTCCTTGCCGACGATGAGGCCCTCGGCGTGGCGATCGACCATAAAACCCGATGGACCTTCCTTCGTGCGCGCGTAGAGGCAGAACACGCCTGCGATGTGGCCGTTGGTGATCCACATTTTCGCGCCGTTCAATTCGTAGTACTCGTAAAACTCCTTGTCGCCGTCACGGCGGATTTGCGCGATGTCGTGGATGGGAATGCGTTTGCCGTTGTGCTGGTAGTAGCGGAACTTCGTCGGGTCGTCAGTCTTGTAGTCGTACTCGCTGTAATCGATTTTCGCGAGATCGATGGTCGCCGCGCCGATGATGTTCTTGCGGTCCATGCCGAGCATGAAATATTTCACGCCGTCGGTATCGGTGAGGACCTCGACCTTTTTCAATTCGGCGCGGGTCTGGATGCCGCCGGAGTCGCAGCCGGCGCTGGGTTCGGTCAGGGCGAACGCGCTGATCTGGCCGGCGGAGATGAGACGGAGGAAAAGCTGGTGGGCCTCGGCGCGCCGATCCAGTTCGGCGATCACGGCTTCGGCGCGGGGCCGGAGCAAATCGAGCATGGCGAGCGACTTCTGGAGTTCACTCTTGAACGCGACCAGATCGGTGCGCAGGCCAGCGCGGCCGGCGTCCATGAAATGGGACAGGAAATCGCTGGCGATGGCGCGAAGCATCGGTTTCTTGCCGATGTCGGCTTTTACTTTCTCGCCGAGGACGGTGAAGACCTTTTTCACCTTGAGCGCTTCGGGTGATTCCAGCATGCGGAGGATGCGCGAGATTTCGGATTTGAGATCGGAGACCAGGGACGCGTTGGACAGGAACTCCTGCAGATCGGCCTTGGCGCGGGGCAGGTCCTGGTTGAGGCCGAGGAGGATCGGGGTGGTGCCGATGCTCGAATGGGCCATGATGGTCAGCGCGTAGGACGGATCGGCGTAGCGCATCGAGAGCGGGCAGAGGATGTAGTAGTGGGCTTTGAGCAGTCCTTCGCCGCCGAATTCTTTCGGGATGTACATGCGGGTGAAACCGCGGGCGATCATGTCGCGCACGTCAGCGAGTGGGACCATGTGCAGTTTCTCGACGAGGCGATAATAGGGAAGACCGTCGAAACGGGCGTTCCAGAATTTTTCGGTGAAATATTTATAGAGTTCGTCGAACCAGGCGTGAAGCTCGGCGTCGGCGTGCAACATTTCGGGGGTGAAGCGCCAGGAGTTGGCATCGAATGGTTTTACGAGGAAATCGCCGTAGTCGTATTCCTGTTTCGTTTCGAGCGCTTCGCGGTAACTGAATGCGGGAGGGCGTTGGAGCGGCGCTTCGATGTAGCCGTGTTCGATGACCGATGCGCCGAGGCCGGCGGGACGAGGCGTGGGCGTCGAAGCGGTGAACATTTTGGCGAGTTCGGCATCGAGTTCACTTGTGATCGGGAGAGTGTGAATGACGGATTGCGAGAAGGCGGCGAGCCGGGCGTCAACGTCGGGGCCGATGTGACGACGGAGTTCCTCGTTGCTGTAGAGCAGATACGCGAAGCTGACGCTGTCGCGGTAGAATTTGGAGAGGACGTCGTCTTCGCTGTAGGCCGTGCCGCCGAAGATCTGGCCGGCGTTGTAGGTGAGGCTGCCGGGATCAGGTCCGAGAGCTTCGGAAGCGAGGAGTTTGACCAGGGCGGGTTCCTTGTCGGCGAGAGGAAGCAACGCCTTCAAAAGATGGACCTGCGCTTCCATTTCGCTGAGGAGTTTTTTGACCGAGCCGAATTTGACAATGCCGTCGTGGCCGTCCTCGTCCTTGAAGAGGCCCGGGAACTGGACGCGGCTGGTGGAATGCTGATGGCAGCGTTCCAACAACATTTCGCCGGCGCCGAGCGCGATGGCGCAAATGTCGGCGGCGGTCTGTTGCAGCGTTGGCGTTTGCTCAGGCGCGAATTCCTTCCACACATTGCGGGCGACTGTGAGGCCGATCCAGGGTTGATCGGCGAGTTCGGGTCGGGTGGCGACCTGCGCGGAGTAAATCCCCGAAACGAGCGCAGCCAGGGCCAAATCGCGGCGGGCGAGCTCGCGCAGGATGACATCGCGGGGCGGCGACGCGGCCTCGGCCAGCACGTGCAGAAAATTCTTCTGTTCCGGCGAGAGCGGCTTGCCGTGTTCGAGGTCCTTGATGGCCTGCTTTGAGAAAAGTTTGTCGAGTCGCGCGACCATGGCGAGACGCGTTTGGAGCGGTCGTTCGGCGGGCGCTGCGGGTGGCGGCGGCAGATGTTCCAGCAACTGGCGCGCGTCGGCCTCGGCCCAGAAGAATTTGCGGCGCCTGGCGTGGGCGACGACACGGGCGAGCTGATGGTCGATGCGCGGGTTCTTGATTTCGGCGGCGATCGTTTGCGCCTCGGCGAGCATGTGCTGGAGCCAGCGAGTGCGGCCAGCGTCGATGTAGCGCGGCCCGGAGCAGACGGTCTTGGAGAACTCGTGGAGTTTGGCGGCGAGCGCGAGCACCTTGTCGGACTTCGGATTCAGGGCAAGACCAAGAATCTCAACTTCCTGGGGGAGACTTTTTGGGTTGTCCGGAACGATGGACTTTTGCAGCGCAAGAAGTTTCGCGTTCGCGTCAGTCGGGGCGCTGTAGATCAGGCGTTGCTTGCGCTGGCGGGTCCAATCAACGTCGTTCGGGGCCGCGCGCCAACAGGTTTCGCATTTGACGCAGTTTTCGAAATTGACGACGAGTTGCGACTGGCCGAGGTCGTCGGTGAGGCATTCGTAGACCTTGGCGGGGCAGACGTGCCAGAGGGGGGATTCGGCGATCTTCGTGCGGTTCTCGAAATTCTCGGGACGGAACACCTTGATGTGCGAGTGATGCTCGGAGAAATAGCGAACGAGGGAAAGCTTTTCCTCCCACGGCTGGTCGATTTTCACAGCGTCGGGGTCCAGCTTCACGCGGTCGCGGGTGAGCGCGCGGTGTTTCTGGAAGAAACCGGAGAGAAATTTCTCCGGCGAGGGTCGCGTGATGACAAGCCAGATAAGTTCGCAGATCCATTGGATCGGCATGAGCGCGAGCATCAGTGCGCCGAAGACGGGGAAGGCGATGTGGTCGGCCAGGCTCAAACTGCGTCTGGCGGAGCGGATGGCTCGGGAAAGTTTGACAGGCAGGGTTGTGTCATCGTTGCGGTAGAGGTGGTCGGCAGCAACGGCGAAGATTCGCGGGGCCTTGCGAAACAAAATTGAGATGGGCGGAAGAAAACCGGTTTGCGGCTGGCCATCGACACGGAAATCGAGATGGACTTCGCCGCCGGCGGATTGAGATGTGGTGGATGACGTTGCGGGGGACTTCGCGGCGGCTTTCAAGCCGAGAGCGTCGCGCTGCTCGCGGAGATCGCGGAAGAACGGACCCCACTGCTTGAGCGGGAGCGTCTCGCGGGTGAACTTGGCGAGTTGCCAGAGTTTCTGGTGCTCGCCGAGGGACGGATGGCTGGCGATGTAGAGCGAGCCGGTGGCGAGGTCGGCGGCACGGCCGAAGAACACGCGGGTGTGCTCGATGTAGTGCGGCCATTTCTCCAGGAACTCGACATTCTTGAAGTGATGCGTGTTGCGGAGCGGGCGTTCGTAGAGTTCTTCAAGGCGCGCGCGGGAGAAAGATTTGTCCGTTGCGCGAATTTCGAGGATGGCGTGGGCGAACAAATGGCCCATCGCCGTGGCCGGGCCGGTGAAATTGGGGTAGGGGAAATCGAGGCCGATGCCGGTAGCGGCCCCGCCGATGGCGAGACCATCATCGACAAGCTGCGGCAGCTCGCGAAAGCCGCCGCCACGGATAATTTTCGCGCCGTACGCAGTCGAACGGCTGTTATTGGTCCAGCGTTTGACCTCGGGCAGGCCTTTGAACCATTCCATGAGGCGGTTGTGGTCGCCGCCGAACTCCCTGCTGAGATTGTCGAGCGGAAGCACGAGACCGAGCGAGAGACTGGATTTGTTCGTGTAGAGGAACCCGCCCATGTTGAGGTTGGCGGTGCGATTGTGGATCGACCCGTTGCGCAGGAGGATTTCAAACGCGGCGCCCTCGCCTTGGGGCAGCGCGAACGTGTGCTCGATGTAATCGGGATCGACCTCGATGATCTCCTTGATGCCCTGGAGGAAATGCGGCGCGGCGGGGTCGGTGGCGCGTTCGTAGCCTTCCTTGGAGACGAGTTGCGACGCATCGCCTTCGGCGAGGAACACGACATCGGCATAGATGGAGCCGCGGTCGGTGTGAACGCCGATGATGTGGTTGTCCTCGTCGCGGAGCAGGCCGTCGGCGGTGGTTTCCGTGAGAATATGCGCGCCGAAAGATTTCGCAAGTTCGGCGAGGTAATGATCGTAGGTCGGGCGCAGGACGGTGTAGCAATTCGCGAAGGTGGCGGGATTCCGATAACTGAGGCCAACGAGTGAGTGGCCGTTATAAATGTAGAAGCCGCGCTTGGTGACGGGGCGTTCCCAGGCGGACTGGCGAACCGCCTCTTCGGCAAGGACATCGGGCTGGGCGAGGTTCTCGGCAAAATAGACCGCGCCCGACCAATTCTCCGCGCCGGGAAACACGCCGGCCTCGATCACGAGGACGGGGATGTCCGCCTTCGCCAACGCGATGGCGGCGGTGATGCCGGCTGGTCCTGCCCCGACGATGACAACGTCATATTTCCAGCAAGCCATGCGCGCATTATAGGGAGTCCGTTTCATTTGAAAAGCTTCATACAAAATATCGCGCGTCGGTTGGAACTCTTGTAAAGTGGCGGGGTCAAACTTCCACGGAGGAATGTTATGAAGCGATACAAGTTGATGATCCCACTTTTCCTCGCGGTCACCATGACCGCGCCGGCGCCGGGGCGGCGGTCACGACCACCGATGAGGAAGGGGTCGCGCTGACGATCTACAACCAGAACTTCGGCGTCGTGCGCGAGCGGCGCAAGGTCACCGTGGAGGAAAAGGTCGGCACGATCCGGTTTACCGACGTGGCGTCGCAGATCGACGGGACGAGCGTGCAGTTCAAATCGATCACCGACCCGGATGCGGCGGTGTTGGAGCAAGACTACGAGTACGACCTCGTGTCCGCCGACAAACTGCTGGAGAAATACATCGACAAGCAACTGGAGGTACTGACGAAGGACGGCTCGCGGTATTCGGGCACGTTGTTGAGCTTTGACGGAAACCAACTGGTGATTCGTCAGGCGGACGAGAAGGGCGGGATTGTGATGGTGCAGCGCGGCGACAACGTGAAAGACATCCAGTTTGGCGCGTTGCCGGAGGGATTGATTACCAAGCCAACGCTGGTATGGAAACTGGCGACCGAAAAGGTGGGCGAGCAGTTGATCGAGGTGGCGTATCAGACCGGCGGGATCAACTGGCAGGCCGATTACAACGCGGTGCTGAATCCGAACGACACGAAACTCGATCTCGGCGGCTGGGTGACGATCGACAACCAGTCGGGCGCGACGTACAAGGATGCGAAGTTAAAGTTGATCGCGGGGGACGTGCGCAAAGTGCAGCCTTACACTGTGACTGGCGCTGTTGGCGCATATCGAGCACTGGCTGCGGCTCCCGCCGCGGGTTTTGAAGAGAAGGCGTTCTTCGAGTATCACCTGTACACGCTGGGTCGGCCGGCGACGGTGGCGCAGAACCAGACCAAGCAGATCGAGCTGCTCAAGGCGGCGGATGTTCCCGTGAAGAAGATTTTTCTGTATGACGGCGCGCCGCAGTTTCGGTTTTACGGGGGATTGAACAGAGACACCAATTATGGAAGCGAGGAAGGCAACAGGAAGGTCAACGTCATCATCGAGGTCAAGAATTCCAAGGAGAACAACATGGGGATGGCGTTGCCGAAGGGGAAGATGCGGTTGTACAAGCGGGACGAGGCGGACGGTTCGCTGGAGTTTATCGGCGAAGACGAGATCGACCACACGCCGAAGGATGAGACGGTCAAGCTGCACATTGGGGACGCGTTTGACATCGTCGGCGAACGGAAGCGGACGAATTTCAGTGTCGATGCCAGTAGCCACGTCATCACGGAGAGTTTCGAGATTCGTGTTCGCAACCACAAGACCGAGCCGGTCGAGGTGCTCGTCAAGGAGACGCTCTATCGCTGGAGCAATTGGGAGATCGTCGAGTCGAACCAGAAATGGACGAAGTACGATTCCAACACGATTCATTTCCCCGTGAAAGTGGACAAGGACGGCGAGCAGGTTGTGACGTACACGGTGAAGTATACGTGGTGAATCGCCGGCGCGTCCTAACAACGACAGCTCACTCGGTTGGTTCGAGGAAGGTGCCTTCGTTCAGTTGTTCGAACGCCTTGCGGAGTTGCTCCTGGGTGTTCATGACGATCGGGCCATACCAGGCAACGGGTTCCTTGAGGGGTTTGCCCGAAACGAGGAGGAAGCGGATGCCCTGTTCGCCGGCCTGGACAACGACTTCGTCACCGCTATCGAAGAGAATGAGAGAACGGTCGTCGGCCTCGGACGGGGGCGCGGTGTCCAGCCAGCCGACGCTTTCGGTGGGGACGGCGAGCGGCCCGGACGCATTGCAGAATTTGCCGGAGCCGGCAAACACGTAGGCAAACGCGTGGCGCGAGGTATCGACGGGCAGGCGTTTGCGTTTGCCGGGCGGGACGGTGACATCGAGGTAGATCGGGTCGGCGGCGATGCCGTCGACAGGCCCCTTTTTCCCCCAGAACGAGCCGCAAACGATGCGGGCCTGGGTGCCATCGTCGTCGGTGACGTTGGGGATCTCGGGCGACTTGACCTCCTGGTAATGCGGGGCGGTCATTTTGAGCGAGGACGGGAGGTTGGCCCACAACTGGAAGCCGTGCATGCGGCCCGACTGGTCGCCCTTGGGCATTTCCTGGTGGATGATGCCGCGGCCGGCGGTCATCCACTGGACGTCGCCCGCCTCGATGGAGCCGCTGTTGCCGATGCTGTCGCCGTGCTCGACGTGGCCGGCGAGGACGTAGGTGATGGTTTCGATGCCGCGATGCGGGTGCCAGGGGAAACCGGCGAGGTAATCGGCGGGGATATCGTTGCGGAAATCGTCGAGGAGCAGGAACGGGTCGGTGTCGGTGGTGTTGCCGAAGCCGAACGCGCGGCGGAGATGGACGCCCGCGCCTTCGAGTGTGGGTTTGGATTTGATGAGCTTGTGGACGGGTCGAATGGACATGTCAGTTCCTTTCGGTTGGTCGAGGCCCGCACGCCAGCGCGGGCCGGTTCGTCTGACGCGGGGGAATGTAGCACGTTTGGAGAGGCGGGCAAGGGCCGGTCACAAGAAGATAGTGTCAGGAATCAGGCTCTGACCGCAGAGACTTGCGACGCGGTCGCGGGTCACTTGAGGTTCTTCAAGTTGAAGGCGGCGAGGAGGAAGAGCAAGAGGACGATGCTGGCCAGGGAAAGGATTTTCAGGCGGAGGCGCTGGCGGTCCTGGAGGGAGCGGACGACGAGTTTCATGGCGGGCTTGCTCAACAGGAGGACGCCAAGCGTGGCGCCGAGGAGCGCGCCGACGGCAGGCGACCAGGAGCTGTTGGCGTGGAAGAGGATCCTGGCGAGGTAATAGCCGGCGTTGGCCCCGGCGGCGAGGCAAGCCATGAGCACGAGAAGAATCGGCAGTTTCATGGGCAGTTCGCGTGTTGGGCCATGGCATGCAGTTGTGACAGAGTTGTGGTGAGGATGTCGAGGATGTTTCGGCGGAAGGGTGCGCGGTCAGGAGACCGGCGCACAACGGAGAGACGGGGGGCGGCGGTTCCGCGCCCGACCGGCGGGTTTATGACTTCCTCGTTGGCTTTTCTCGGGGCGATGTGGTGTGATGGCGATTGGAATGAAGAGGGCACTGCTTGCGTAGAGGGTTGATCAAAACGGACAGGTTTGCGCCGCTGAAGGAGCGACGGGCGTTCGGGCAGAGCCGTCGGAATGTGGTTACACGGGTTGACCAATCGGCATGGAAGGCGTCACCGCGCCGGGCCGATCCGGTGGCGGCGCTGGTCGCGGCGAACCGGGGACGGCAACCGGGCTTGTTGCCGATCAAATGGGCGCGGATGAATGCGTCGCCATTCGGGTTCTTTCGGGGCGCGGCGGCGTTGATGGCGGGGGACTTGGCGACGATGCCGATCACGGGTCTGGGGGTCCAACTCTGCGGGGACGCGCATGTGAAGAACCTGGGGGCGTATGCCGCGCCGGACGGTCATTTGGTTTTCGATTTGAATGATTTTGACGAGACGATCCCGGGTCCGTGGGAATGGGACGTCAAGCGGCTGGCGACGAGCCTGGTTGTGGCGGGGAGCGAGGCGGGCGGCGGCAAACGCGATGGCGTGGCGGCGGTCCGGGCGTTTGTGGAATCCTATCGCGAGTCCATGGACCGGTTTTCGCGGATGAAGGTGTTGGAGCTGGCCAAATGGGAAGTGCGACGGCATACCGCCAGTGGGCCGGTTCGCGCGGTCTTGCAGAAGGCGGAACGGGCGACGCCCGACGTGACGCTGAGGAAGCTGACGGTTCGTTCGGGAGGGAACACGCGCGGGTTTCATGATCGTCCGCCACTGCTGTATCATGTTCCGCGGGAAACAGCCGACGCCGTGATCGCCTCGCTGATCCCGTATCGCCGGACACTCGGGATTGACCGTCAACAGGCGCTGGATGGGTATCGGCCCGTGGACGTGGCGTTCAAGGTGGTCGGCACGGGCAGCGTGGGGACGCGAGACTACGTGGTGCTGCTGTTGGGGGAACGGCCGGATGACGCGCTATTTCTCCAGGTGAAAGAGGAATTGCCCTCGTGTTACGCGCGGTATCTTCCCGGCGCGCTGGCGTTTCCGAACCAGGGCCGGCGCGTGGCGGAAGGTCAATATCGCCTGCAAACCATCACCGACCCGTTTGTCGGGTGGACGAGCCTGCGGGGAAGCGATTATCTCGTGCGGCAACTGGCCGATCACAAAGCGGTGGTTGACCCGGCGGAATTGAAGGGCGCGGCGCTGATCGAGTACGGGCTCGTGTGCGGTGAGAATCTGGCGAAGGCGCACGCGCGCACGGGCGACGCGGCGGCAATCGCCGGCTATTGCGGCGGGTCGACGAAGTTGGACAAAGCGCTGGCGCGGTTTGCGTTGGCGTACGCCGAACAGACGGAATCAGACCACGCGGCGTTGCGAGCGGCGATCAAGTCCGGCAAGTTGAAGGCGGCTGACGGGCCATGGATCTGACGCTCCGGTTTATGGATAGCACTATCCATAACTGCGGGAGGGATTGGGGCGGGCGTGAGGGTGTGGAGCGCTGAGACCGTCGGAATACCTGTCAGTGACAGGCATCACTGTCGAGCCGTTTTCTAATTGTTACAATGATTAGGGCCTGTTGCCCAAATGCTCCGGACACCACAAGAGGCTCTAAATTCGGATTCTGACCTATCGAGTTTCCTAAGAAATTGAGGTGTATGATCGGGAACAAAATTCCAAAAACCACAATTCAATGGTTTGGGCAACAGGCCCATTAGATGTGACCCCATTTTCCCATTTTCACAACATCGTGAAGCGTGTGACCGGTAAGAATCTCAGAGAAGTGTTGACCCAGAATGTCGAGCCATCGGCGGCGATCATCACGGACGATTTTCGAGGATACCGGAAAGCGGCGAAGGGTTTCCGCTCACATGAATCCGTGAACCATTCGGCAGGCGAGTACGTGCGAGGCACCGTGTTCACCAACACGGTCGAATCGAGTTTCTCATTGCTCAAGCGCGGCGTGGTTGGAACATTCCACAGCATCAGCCGGAAACATTTGCCGTTGTACGTCAGCGAGTTTGACCACCGCTGGAATCATCGCAAGGATACAGACGGCGAACGCACCGAGGCCGGACTGCAAAAGGTGGACGGCAAGCGACTCAAATACCGGCGGCTCGTTTCGGGCAGCGATACAGCATCGCGCGTCTATGTGCTTCGGGACGATGCTCCGCAGAGGAAGCGCAGAATCCGACGCTCGCGGTGACGGTCAATCACCCTTTTCATATCCATGACTGGATGAGCCGGTATGAAGCGGAGTTCGGGTCATGCAGCGGCGAAATCGTGTCGGTCATTGTGAGTCGTTGCCAAGATGCGGCGTTGGTTACGAAATCCGAGTAGTACCGCACATCTTCTACACGGCGGAAATGGCGAAACCACACTCCAATTTCCGGAACGCACTGTCGAATGTAGTTATAATCGCCCGCTACAGTGACCAGTGCTAACGGAAAATGATGACTGATAATAAGCACGCGGTCGCCGATTCTCATGTCGTGAGCGAATGCCCAGTAGTCTCGTTGATCTTGCGGCAGAGATTGGTGAGTCGCACACATCATATCGCCGACTTCCTGCCTGAAATCCAATCCAATAAACCCGGCAGCCAAGCTTTGAATAGCATGTGAAGAAGCCGTGCCTGCTTGGTCTGGATGCAGTTGCATTCGCCACAATTGCGGAGAATTAGTCATGATGCAGTTGCTTTGCGACAGCGGGCCGAATGCTTGCGTGGTTTAGTCTTCAGCCAGTTCTTCGGCGGTTCCTCTGGCGTCCACATGGGAAACGAGTGTAGCGACGCGACCGCTCCGTGTCTATCGGAATGGATATGCGATTCGCATTGACGCTATTTGAGAGATTCATCCATCATGCCTCCCGTGAACTCTCCTGACGAACGCCCTGCGCAGGAAACCAAGACAACGAAAGATTTTGTCGAGGATGTCAAGAGATCGGCTGACATGGCTAACACTGAGCCGATTCCCCAATTGACCCGCACTGTTGGAAAATTCGCCATGCTCGTGGGGAAGCTGGCCGAAGATTCTGAGAAAACATCTCAAGACAATCTTCTCATTCAAAGACGACTTACCACGTTCACCCGGGTCATCCTTGCGTTGACGATTGCGATGTTCCTGCTCCAGTCTGTGCAAGTCCTTTTCCAGTTGTGCTTGGCACACCACAGCCCAACACGCCAACAGAGCGCAGAAGGAATACCCGCAGGCAAGCCACCAGAATGGAATGAACCGGAAATAGACGTACAACAACGTCAGCCAGAGCAGAGCAAGAAGGCATTTGAGGAGCCACATCTCGGCCTAGCTCCCTCTCGGTGAGAGATTTGGGCCGTCGGCGGAGCGCCCTAATTGTTTGGCAAGTGCATAGTCCCCTAAAGAATCGGGGTAAACGTGGCCCGACAAAAGACGAACGGCGGCAAGCGGAGCGCTTGCCCTACAAACCGGAGGCGGCAAGGCGGCAGAACGACGGCAGCAGGAAGCGCCGCGTGAGGGCACGCGGCCTACAAGACGGATTCAGCAAACGGCGCGGGGCGGCGTGGGGTGAGCGGTCGGGGCCCGCGAATGAGATTGCGACCGGGGCACGACGAGGTCGCGCCCCGACTCGGAATCGGGGTAAATGTCGTCGGACTCCGCTTGCGGCTACACCGAGGATGGATAGACCGCGGTCGACGCCCGCGGCTACAGCGCCGAGGAAGGGCGCGCGCTTCACAGAAGCGCGGCTACACCGGCGGGGCCCGCGAATGAGATTCGCGGCTACAACAGGCAAAGCGGCGACAAGTCGCCGCACTCCAAAGGGAGGAAGCGGCACGGCGGGCGGACGGCTCGGCAGGAGCCTCGCCCTCCAGGCTGCTTGCGCGCAGTATTGGCATTTTGCCCGGGATGTGTTTGTATCGCTGCTCCCATGAAGATTCGGGGCGTCATATTTGACATGGACGGGACGATCACGGAACCATTCTTTGATTTTGTGAAAATCAAGCAGGAGGCAGGGATCGGCGACGTCGATATGCTGGATTACCTGGCCAAGGCGTCGGCCCCGGAGCGCGCGCGGCTGCAGGCGATCATGACGAAGTTCGAGGATGCGGGCGTGGTGGGAGCCAAGCTGAATCAGGGCGCGCGGGAATTGCTGGACGATCTCGCCCGGCGCGGGATGCCGACGGCGCTGCTGACCCGCAACACGCGCCGGTCCGTGGACGGGGTGTGCCGGAAATTGAACCTGAAGTTCGATATCGTTGTCACAAGGGAGGACGGGCCGTACAAGCCGGCACCGGAACCGATTTGGGAGATCGCCAAACGTTGGGGCGCGAAGCCCGGCGAGGTGCTGATGGTCGGCGACTACAAGTGGGACGTGCTGTGCGCGAAGAACGCGGGCGCGCCGAGCGCGTTGCTGGCGAACGGGGATGAGGACGCCGAATGGGCCAACGGCGCGGACCACGTCATCACGAGGTTGATCGACGTGATCCAGATAATCGAAGGGAAACACCGATGACAAATGCCGTGGTGGGGATGGTAACGTGTTCGTCGCGCGCGGAGGCGCAAAAAGTCGCCAGGGCGGTGCTGACAAAAAAGCTGGCGGCCTGCGTGAACATTGTGGGCGGACTGGAATCGCATTATTGGTGGCGGGGCAAACTGGAGCGCGCGCGCGAATGCCTGCTGCTGATCAAGACGACTCGCGCGCGGACGCGCGCCATCGCCGGAGCCGTCAAGGCGGCGCACAGCTACGAGACGCCGGAGGTGATATTTCTGCCGGTGGTGGCGGGGGAGCGGCGGTATCTGGGGTGGCTGCGTTCTTCGGTCGCGAAGATCGCCGCGGCGGTTCTCTTGTTGGCGTCCGTGGGCCTGGCCCGGGCCGACCAGGTCGATGATCTGATCAAGCAACTTGGGAGCACGAACGACGAGGACCGGGCGGAGGCGGCGGACGCCCTGGCGCACGTTGGCGGGGCGCGGGCTGTGAAGGAATTTCGGGAGATGTTGACGTCGCCGAGCGTCGAACGACGACAGGTCGGGGTGGTGGGATTGTTGCAGGTGAGCGATGCCGACGAGGATTTGCAGCGCGTGCGCGGCTGTTTGAAGGATGAGAATTCGGTAGTGCGATGGTCGGCGGTGCTGGCGTTGCAGGCCAGCGGACGCGCCGAGGCGATTCCGTGGTTGGAGGAGGTCGAGAAATCGGATACGGCGGATTCGGTGCGGGAAGCGGCGACGGTGGCGTTGACGAAGCTGCGGTCGGGGATCCACTGGGTGCGGTCGCTGTCGGAGGCGAAGGAGAAGGCGCGGCAATTGAAGAACCCGATCCTGGCGTACGTGTTTCTGCGCGATTCGGATTACTGCCAGAAACTCGAGGAAGGAGTGCTGGCGGACAAATCGGTGCTGGCGGCGGTGGAGGAATTCGTGTGCGTGCGCATCGATGCCGGCAAGGACGGGGACGAGACGCGCCAACTCGATGTGCGCGGCGCGCCGACGATCCTGTTTTTGGACGGGCAGGGCAACGAGATGTCGCGGGTGGCCGGGTTGGTGGACACGGAGCAGTTGCTGACGAAACTGAGCGAGGCCAAGCGCAGCAAGTTGACCTTCCGCGAGGCGCGTCGGTTGGCGATGCAGAACCCGGCGGACGTGCAGGCGAATTGGAAGGTGGCGGAGACGTATTTGGAAGAGGGGAACGAGGACCTGGCGGAGCCGCACCTGCGGAACGTGATCGCGCACGACGAGGAGAACCAATACGGTTATACGGACAAGGCGATGTTCGCGCTCGGGTTTGCCCTCGGCAAGCGCGGCGAGTACGGGCAGGCGGCGTACAGCTTTGAGAGGTTGCTGGAGCGGTGGCCGGATTACAAGGACAAGGACAAGGCGCTGTATTGCCTGGGGTTGAGCCAGTTGGCGGTCGGACAGAAGGACAAGGGGCGCGCCCGGCTGGAACAATTGGTGCGGGAGTTTCCGAACAGTTCGACCGCGGCGAGCGCGCAAGCCGCGTTGGACAAACTCAGGAGAAGGGAGGAGAAGGATGAAGCGGGCCATTGAAGCAGTGGTGGTCGCGGCGCTGGTCGCGACATGGCCGGTGATCGTGGCGAGGGCGCAAAACAGTTCCGCACCGGACAAGGGCGCCGTGGCTGAAGCCAGCAAGTTTTTCGAGCGCGGCAATAAGTTCGTCGAAGGCGGCTCGTTGACGCGGGCGAAGCAGGAGTACGAGAAGGCGTTGAAGATTTATCCGAAGTACCTCGACGCGCTCTACAATCTGGCCATGACCTGCGAGCGGCTTGGCCGGAAGGGGGAGGCCATCGATGACTACAAACGGTATCTCGATATCAAGGGAAACGATCCGGACGTTTGGACCCAGTTGGGATTGTTGTACGACGACGTTGGCAGCCAGAACGAGGCGCGCCACGCCTACGAGAAGGCGTTGGAGGCCGACCCGAAATTTGGCCGGGCGCACCACAATCTCGGCGTGTTGTTGAAGGAGGAGGGAGACCTGAAGGGGGCGGAGACGCATCTTGCCACATTCGTGAAGCTCGAAGAGGCGGCGGGCCGGCAGAACGGGGACGCCTACTACAGCCTGGGCATCTTGTACCTTCAAGAGTTGCGCGACAAGGAAGCCAAGGCCGCCATGCAGAAGGCGCTCGATATCGACCCGAGCGTCCCGTATTTCAACAATGCCATGGGGGACATTTATCTTTTCGAAAAGCGGCCCGACCTGTCGATTGTCTGCTACCAGAAGGCCATCGAGAAGGACCCGAAATATGCGCCTGGCGTACAGCGGTCTCGGGGATGCGTATGCGCAGATGAAAGACCAGGATAAAGCCTTGGGCTCGTACCACAAGGCGCTGGAACTACGTCCTGATTATGCGTTGGTGTACTACAAACTCGGGCGGCTCGATGAGGACACGAATCCGTCCGAGGCGATAAAACAGTTTGAAAAGTACCTGGAATCTGGTAAAACCCCCGAATACCGCGACGAGGTCGCCGCGAAGATTGAAGCACTAAAACTCACACTCAAGCGTTAACTCAGGAAGCCATCATGTCACAACATCGTAGTCTCAAGGGAGCCAGCAAAATTCAGGCGCGCCGCAATGTCCTGAAGCGATTTGAGCGCGTCGAGGTGCTTAAGAAACAGGGTCGCTGGAAAGACGGCCAACGGGTTTTTGGCCTGCCGAAGACGAAACCGGAGTAACCGCCCCGACGACCGTGCTCGTCCGCCTGCAAAAGTATCTTGCGGAAGCGGGCCTGGCTTCCCGACGCCGTTGTGAGCAGCTCATCGAGAACGGTCGCGTTTCGGTCAACGGTCAGCCGGTTTCTTTGCTCGGGACGAAAGTCGACTCGGAGCGCGACGCCGTGGCCGTGGACGGCAAGCCGGTCGTCATCGAGCGGAAGGTGTACATCGCGCTCAACAAACCCGCCGGGTTCCTGTGCACCAACCACGACACGCACCACCGCCAACGCGCCGTCGATCTGCTCCCGCGGACGTTGCCCCGGCTGTACACGGTCGGACGGCTGGACAAGGACACCGAAGGCCTGTTGTTTCTCACGAATGACGGCACTTTTAGCTTGCGGCTGACCCACCCCCGTTACAAGATGAGCAAGACCTATCTGGTGGAGGTCGAGGGGGAATTAACCAGCGCTGAGATCGCGCGCCTGCTGAAGGGGATTCGTAGCGACGGCGAGATGTTGCACGCCGACAAGATTTTCCAGGTGCGTTCGCAGAAGAGCACCACCGAACTGCGGCTGGTACTCAGCGAGGGAAAGAAGCGACAAATTCGCCGAATGATGGCGACCGTCGGCCATCCCGTGAAGCGGCTCGTGCGGCTTGCGGTTGGCCCGGTCGAATTAGGGGACCTGACAACATCACAATGGAGGCATTTGACTCATGAGGAAGTATACAAACTTATGCAATTTTCACCGTCGGCTTTTCGCGCTTAGCGCGGTGCTGGCGTGCGCCGCACTATCCGGCGTGGCAACCAGCCGCGCCGATTCCGGAGAGGTTGTGGCAACGCAGGCCGCCCCGGCCGACGCGGTTGGCCGGGGCACGGTCAAGGGCGAGCACAGCAATGTGCGCTCCCGTCCGACGCTGCATTCCGAGGTTATCACCCAGCTTCACAAGGGCGAAACTGTGGACGTGCTCGAGCACAAGACGGTGACGGAACACGAAAAATCGATGGACTGGTTGCGAATCACGTTGCCGGAGACGGCCAAGTGCTACGTCAGCGCCAAGCACGTGGTGGACGACTCTGTGGATGTCGACAACCTGAACGTGCGTTGCGGCCCCGGGTCGAGTTACCGGGATATCGGCAAGTTGGCGAAGGGCGCGAAAGTGGAAATCGTCCAGAAGAAGGGCGACTGGGCGCAGATCAAGCCGACCGCGGATTGCAGTGGTTGGATCGCCGCCGAGTTGGTGGACGTGCAAGCGGCACCGGCTCCGGTTGCTGCAGCCACACCCGTGCCGTCGGCGAACTCCGGTGAGATTGTAACGCCGCCCGTTGCGGCCCCGGTTGGGCCATCGGTGAGCGTCGTCAACACGGACCCGGATGTGCTGGTGACCTATGCGGTCAAAGACGGGTATGTGGATTCCGTGACCGAGTCAAACGCGCCCGGAGCCTTCGAGCTGCGAACCCCGGAGGCGGATCGGCTGAGTTTTCGCGTGGCGTACCTGGAAGCTCCCGGTTTGAATCTGACGAAATACTTGGGCAAGCACGTTCGTCTCGTCGGGACCCAGCGCTGGCATAAGGGCGACCGGTATCCGGTCATCAGCGTCGAACGCATCGACATGGTTTGGTAGTCGTGGCGTGATGCCTGCGACACTTATTGACGGCAAGGCCATCGCGGAGCAAATCAACGCCGAAACGGTCGTCGAGATCGCGCGGCTGAAGAGCCAATATCGTGTCACTCCCGGCCTGGCGGTGATTCTGGTCGGCGAGAATCCCGCCAGCGCCACGTACGTTTCGATGAAGGACAAGATGTGCGCCCGACTCGGAATGCATTCGGAGCGCGTTAATCTCCCCGCGTCAACCCGCGAGAGTGAGTTGCTGGCCAGCATCAACCACCTCAATCTCAAGACGGACATTCACGGCATCCTGGTGCAATCGCCGCTACCGCTGCACATTTCAGAGGAGAAGATCTTCGCCGCCATCAGTCCGGCCAAAGATGTCGATGGATTTCATCCATTGAATGTTGGCAAACTTGCGGTCGGCGACCCGACCGGTTTTGTTCCTTGTACGCCAGCCGGGGTCCATGAACTTCTCATTCGTAGCGGCGTCACGATTGACGGAGCCCACGTGGTGGTGCTGGGTCGGAGCCGGATTGTCGGTCGCCCCGTCTCGCTGATCCTGTCGCAGAAGGCAGCGCACGCGAACGCGACGGTCACCGTCTGCCATTCCCGGAGCAGGAATCTCGCGGGGATCTGTCGATCCGCCGACATTCTCGTTGCGGCAATTGGTGCGCCCCGGTTCGTAAAGGCCGACATGGTGCGTGACGGTGCCGTGGTGATTGACGTGGGCATCAATCGCGTTGAGGACAAGACGTCAAACAAGGGTTACCGAATCGTCGGAGACGTGGATTTTGATGCGGTTTCACAGAACGCATCGCTCATTACTCCGGTGCCCGGTGGCGTCGGCCCAATGACCATCGCCATGCTTATGCACAATACGGTGTGCGCCGCCCGAATGCAGCATGGCGTTTCCTGAAGGGCTGTTGGTCGGTACCGTCACCCGCAAAGCCTTGAAACCAGACGCGGAGATCGTGGAACGTATCAGATACCGCTGGGCCATGGATGCGCTGGCGCTGGCGCTCGCCTTGTTCGGGGTCGTGCACGTCGTGCGTGTCCTCCCGTCACGGGCCATCAGCAACGATTTCGCCCACTACTACATCTCGAGCCGATTGTTGCTGACGGGCGGCGATTTGTATTCCACTCCGTTGGAACCGGAGTACGTCCGTTGGGGATTCCATTATACTCGCGGAATCACGACGGCGACGAATCCGCCCTTCTTGGTTGGGGTGTTCGCTCCATTTGCCGCGTTACCGGCCCGCGCGGCGTTCTGGGCCTGGGTGTTGCTGGAGGTGGTCTGCCTTGGCTATGTGCTGTGGGCGACGTGGCAAGCGACCTCATCTCGGTTGTCGGCGCCTCTGCGAAGATTGGTATGCGGAGCTATTATCGCCTCGGCACCGGTGTATTGGCACTTTTTCTTTTCGCAGTGTCAGTTGCTCATCGCCGTGATGATTCTGCTGTCGTACCGCCTCCTGCGAAACGGCAAGCCCGAGCGCGCCTGCCTGGTCATTACCACGGCGGCCTGGTTGAAGATCTTTCCCGTCGTATTGGTGCCGTGGTTTCTGTGGCGCGCCCCGGCAGCGGGAACAGGCGCTGGAAATGTCTGGGCGCAACTCTGGCGTGGAGCATGGGGATTCCATTTGCGACTGGGTGGGCGTCTTGGAAACAGTTCCGGGCGCACGCCGTGCCGGTGCTGGAAACGTGGGTTGCGCAGGCTCGACACTTCAACTTCACCGTGCCATCCTTCGTGAAGAATACGGCATGGTCCGTTCACGGCTTCGATCCGGAATGGAACGGATTACACGGGTGGGTGACGGTTGGGGCCGTCATCGGGCTCACGCTGATTGCGTTCGCATACGGTTTTTGCTGGCGAACCGGGCGAAGACGGACGGAGGCGGATCTGGAGTTGGAGTTCTGCTTGCTAAGTGCCGCGATGCTGGCGGGGATCACCGAAGCGTGGGGCCACTACTTTGTGATTCTTGGTTTCCCGGCCGCAGTTGCCGTGGCTCGGATTGTGCAGCGACCAACGTGTGGACGAGGGGTGATCCTCGGTGTCGCGCTTGTGCTGCTAAATGTCATGACCAGTCGGCGAAGCCCGTGGCAGGAGTTCGTGGTCAGTTACATCCCGCTTTACGGATTACTGTTGCTGGGAACCTTCTTCGTGAACGAGATGCGGTGTTCGGCGCCGCCAGCGGCACCTCCTACCACGTCTGCTCCGCAGCGGTCGTGACGGCGCCGCCGCGTTTGGCGGCGGGCAGGTACGCTTGCTCCGTGTAGTCGCGGACCATGCGCGCCGTGGAGAACCGCGGCGTGACGGTGGCGATGGAAGCCTTCATCGTCTTGATCCACCCCACAGGCAGACCGTTGGCGTCGCGTTTGTAAAAGAGCGGGACGATTTTGTCCTCCAGAATATCGTAGAGGGACTCGCTATCCTCCCGGTCCTGCTTGTCCGTGTTGTCGGACTCCTCATTGTTGCCAATGGTCCAGCCTGCATCCAGATTTTGCACCTCGCACCACCAGCCGTCGGCGATGGAAAAATTGATACCGCCATTCACGGGAGCCTTCATGCCGCTGGTGCCGCTGGCTTCGTGAGGACGGCGCGGGTTATTGAGCCAGACATCCACCCCTTGGACGAGCATGCGGGCAACGCGCATGTTGTAATTCTCGACAAAAACAATGTGACCATGCAGATCCGTATTTCGCGAGATGTCGAAGATCCGTCGGATCAATTCCTGGCCGGGCTTGTCCGCGGGGTGCGCCTTGCCGGCGAACACGATCTGCACGGGGCGCTCGGGATCCTTCAAGATCGAGCGCAAACGGTCAAAATCACGGAACAACAAGTCCGCGCGTTTGTAGGTGGCAAAGCGGCGCGCGAACCCGATGGTCAACGCTTCGGGATTGAGCAGTTCCTCGACGCCGCGCAGGTCGTCCGGCGACGCGCCATGACGGGCGAGATGAGCGCGCTCCCGTCCGCGAATGAAGCGAACGAGGTTCTCCTTCTGCAGGTTGTGGACCTCCCACAAATCCTTGTCGGGAATGTTGGCAACCCCGCGCTTCCAGAACAACTCGTCCATAAGGTTGTTGCGCCAGGCGGGCGTAAGGTATTTGTCGTAGAGTTCGCTGACTTGGTAGCCCATCCAGGTTTGCGTGTGGACGCCGTTGGTAATGGCCTGAATCGGATTTTGGCTGGGTTTCAGGTTCTTGTAGATATGCCGCCACATGTCGTTGCTGACCTTGCCATGGAGTTGGCTGACGCCGTTGCAGAAGGTGGAGAGATGGATGGCCAGCACGGTGAGGCTGAACGGCTGATTCCCGTGGCCGGGGCTGGACAGGCCGAGATCAATGAGTTGATCCTGCGAAATGCCGATGTCCTCGCAATAGCTCTTGTAATACTTGCGCACCAATTCAACATCGAACGCCTCGTTGCCCGCGGGCACCGGTGTGTGCGTGGTGAAAATGGAATTCTTGGCGACCTCTTTGCATGCATCGGCAAAACTCAATCCGCCCTTGACGAAATTGCGGATGCGTTCGAGGCCGAGGAAGGCGCAGTGGCCTTCGTTCATGTGCCAGCAGGCCGGCTCGATCCCGAGGGCCTGCAACGCCCGCACCCCGCCGATGCCGATCACAATTTCCTGGCAGATGCGCATTTCGCGGCCACTGACGTACAGTTGGCCCGTAATCGGACGGTCAGCGGGATTGTTCTTATTGGTGTCCGTGTCGAGCAACAACACAGGCACCCGCCCGACCTGTGCCAGCCACACGCGCGCGTACACGGGGTGGTCGGGAAAATCGATGGTCACCGTGAGATGTCGGCCGTTGTCCCCCAGCAAGGGTTGGATCGGCAGGCGCGCGAAATCATACGCCGGGTAGAAATGCTGTTGGCGACCGTCCGGCTCGACTTCCTGTTCGAAGTATCCGTGTTTGTAGAGCGGACCGATGCCAATGAACGGTATGCCGAGGTCGCTGGCGGATTTGCAGTGGTCTCCCGAGAGGACGCCAAGGCCGCCGGAATAAATGCGCAGGCACTCGTGGAAGCCGAACTCGGTCGAGAAGTAGACAAACGGTCCGCCCTGATAGCCAGGGTGATTCTGGGCGAACCAGGTGTCATTGAGAGACTTTGTGTACGTCTCGAACTCGCGCAGCACGGTCTTGTACATCGTCAGAAATACTTCGTCTTCAAGCAGGGTTTCCCAGTGGCTGAGGTTCGATGTTGATGAGCAACTCGACCGGGTTGCGATAGATTGCCCACAAGCCCGGCTCGATGTGCGCGAACATTCGCCTGGCCTGCGGGTTCCACGTCCACCACAGGTTGTACGCGAGATCGCGGAGGCCGGAGACATCCTTGGGCAACTCAATGTCGGCCAGTGATGTGGAACGGAATTTCAGAGGGGCTTTATCCATAGGAATTCAGGAGTGCTTGAGGTTTCAAAATTGCCGTGCGAGACGCAAATCGGCCCACGGCCGTCGCCGTGATCATGGATGCGACGCGGTGGCTTCGGTGGCCGCAATCATCTCGTCCACGTTGATACCGCGCAGGTTGAAAAGTCGGCGGACCGTATCATCGATCAAATTGTTCGGACAAGAGGCGCCTGCGGTGATGCCGACGTAGATATTACCGCCCGGCAACCAGTTTTCGGCCAGGACTTCCTCCTGTTTGTGGAGGTTGAAGTGCAGGATCGCTTTATCCGAGAGAATCTTGCTTGCGTTGCGGATAAAATAGGTCGGCATGCGCTCTTCGCTCATTTCCGCCAAATGCGACGTGTTGCTGGAGTTATAACCGCCCACGACGATCATCATGTCGAGCGGCTCCTGCAGTAGGTGAATCAGTGCGTCCTGTCGCTCCTGCGTCGCGCCACAGATCGTGTCAAACATCCGGTAGTGTCGGTCGATTTCCGGTTCGCCGTAACGGTCCACCATGGCTTGTCGCAACCGGCGTTGGATCTCCTCGGTCTCGCTGCGCAACATCGTGGTCTGATTGGCCACGCCGATGGACGTCAGGTGTTGATCGGCATCGAAACCCGGCGAGTGCGCTCCGCCGAACTTTGCCAGGAACTCTGCCTTGTTGCCGCCGTGACGGATGTAATTGCAGACGTAATCGGTCTCCGCAATGTTCAGCACGACGAGGTAGTGGCCCGCCTGGTTGGCCGTGGCGCGCGAACTGGTTGCCTTGGTCTCCTCATGCTTGGCCTTGCCGTGGATGATGGAGGTAAATTGTTCATTGGCGTTTTGGGTGACCCGCTTCCAGACGCTCATCACGTCCCCGCAGGTCGTGTCCACGAGTTGGCAGCCTTTTGCCTTCAACTTGTCCATCGTGGCGACTTCCGCGCCGAACGCCGGGATGATCACCACGTCGTCCGCTTTGAGGTCGTCGATGTTGGCGCTCTTGATTGGCCCCGAGAGGAATTTGATGCTCATGGCGACGAGTTGCTCGTTTACCTCGGGGTTGTGGATGATTTCGCCCAAAATATAGATGGGCTGGTTGGGAAACACTTTGCGCGCCGCATACGCAAGATCGATGGCGCGCTCCACCCCGTAACAAAAGCCGAATTCCTTGGCCAGACGCACTTTCAGTCCGCCAGCTTCGAGCACACCTCCACGCTGACGCAGCTTTTCGACAATCTGGCTGCGATAATGTCGTTCCACCTGCTCGCGCACGGCCTCCATGATGTCAGGCCGCCGCAGGTTAACTCGTTTTGGTTTCGGCACTTCTGCGACGCTTGCGGTACTCATCTGTCCCACATTAGTACTTTAATTTGGTTGGCAATTCAACTAAAACCCCGGATGGATGCGAAAGGCATTAATGGGGATGTCACAACGCGTCTTGGAGAACATCCGCAGGAAGACAGCGCGGTTTACGGACGAAGCGAGCGTGGGAGAGGCGACGCTCGACGATTGGCGGGAGAAGATCGCCGGGCTTATTGTCGCACAGGAGGGGGAGGCAGGACGAAATCGCGGTACTGATTCGGATTGCCCGTCTGACCAGCCTCGGCGGCCTTGATCAGATTAAACATCTCACGGGCCGTGACGTAATGCAGGAGGGAGTTCGACCCGTCATTACAGATCTCTTGCAGGAGCTCGTGCATCGTTGCGGCCGATTGACCGAGCGCGGTGTCAAAATTACTTTCTTGGCAACCGTGGGTGTACACTTTCACAAATACCCAGTCGGGCTTGCCGGCAACGCCAATACGTTGCGCGACCCAGTTCTGAATACGGCTGGCGTTGGCCGGCGCGTTGCGAGCGACCTCGCTGTTTTCGATGCGCGGGATCACGCCGAATTTGCGGTTGGTCCAATTAAGCGCCAGTGGTCCTTGAACGATGAGGAGATCCCCGCTTTGTTTCCCGCCAACGCGCACGTCGACGCCGGTATCGTGGGACTTGGGTCGTAACGGATCATCCGTCGCGTAATAAATCGAGTTGATCTTGCGGGTCTGGCACTCGCCCGGTGCGCTGGGCAGCGTGAAGTCCGCGTAGCAGCCCGTATCCCGCAGCACTTGCAATTCATTGTTGACCCCGCACCAACGACCGTCTGGACGTGAATTGTCCAGTGACCAGTTGCCGTGGATGAAGCCGTAACGGCGTTGGGAGAGAAACCCGTAGCTGTGCAGCTTCGTCTTGAAGTCCTCGATCGTGCTGCGCAGGTTCTCCGCCGTGTCGTTGTCGTGATGGAGATGGATTTCCACTTCACCGTAGCCCCGCTGGCACAATCGCGCGAGGAAATCGAGGCACTCGGGTACGTACTCCTCCGCAGGATAGAAGAATGTGTGCTGCGGCGACCGCCCGTCGGCATCGTGAAACCGATCCGCCATGCGGGGATAGTTTTCGAACCAGTGCTCGACGCGCTCCCGCCCCTGGTGCTGGGAAGCCTTGTTCCACAAAGGCTCGTAATGATCCACAAAGCAGAAGAAAACGTGTGTCGGCGTGACCGGTGCCGGTGGCCGGCGTTGGAGATAACCCGGCAACCACAGATGGATGTTTTTCAGTATCGCCACGACTCTCCGTCGACGAACTGCTCGTCCTCATGCCAATCGAAATGCCGCACCGACACAATCATGCGCGACAACGCTCGCTTGATGTCATTCTGCGGCGCGGTGGAGATGATGCCAACGAAGCCGGGCATGGTTAGGGAGTGGCCGAGAAGGCCCTGGGCGCAATCGGAGGACGAGAATCGTCAATGTACTTCCGGTGCCACAATTCCAGCAGGATCAGCGACCAGATCTGGTGTGCATTGTCACGGTGGCCACTAAGGTGGTCGCGCCAGAGTGTTTCCACCTCGGACTTCTTGAAATATCCGCGCTGCATCGCCGTCGGACCAAGTAAGAGATCTTCCGTGGTTGCACGCAACTGAGCTCGCAACCATTCGGCGATGGGTAGGCGAAACCCCTGCTTCTTGCGCGAGAGAATCTCTTGTGGCACGAGACGCGCCGCGGCTTTCTTGAGGATATGTTTGCTTTCGAAGCCCTTGAGTTTGAAACGTGGCGGCAGCGTGGCGACAAACTCGACCACCTTGTGGTCCAGCAGCGGCGGGCGCGTCTCCAGCGACACGGCCATGCTCATGCGATCGACCTTGGTGAGTATGTCGCCGACGAGATACGTCTTCAGGTCCACATACAATGCCCGATTGAGCCAGTCATCAGGCGCCGCGTGTGCGTCGCGATACAACGCCCGAAACTTGGCGGCATAGTCGTGCGTCTCCGGTTGCGCCATGAAGTGCCGTTTCGCCTCTTCGGTGTAGAGGCTGAGGAAATGTTTGCGGGCACAGGCATCGTCAGCCGTGTGGGTGATGCTTTCCAGTGAGTTCCTGGCCTTGAATCGCACGTCATCGGGAAACACGCGCGCCGCTGCACCCAGAAACCGTAGCGGCCCGAGTGTCCGCCGAAGCCGATGCTCCAATTGCCCCAACCGAAAACGCGAGTATCCGGCAAACAATTCATCTCCGCCATCGCCGCTCAGGGCGACGGTGACGTGCTCGCGGGCGGTCTTGCTGACGTAGTATGTCGGGATGGCTGACGAATCCGCGAATGGTTCGTCAAACGACCACACGATAAGCGGGAACAGATGCTCGATGTCGGCGTGGACGACATGTTCGTGGTGCTCGGAGTGAAATCGCTCGGCCATCTGCCGCGCGTACGGCAGCTCGTTGTACGCTTCCTCTTCAAAACCGATGGAGGAGGTGACGAGTTTGCCGGTGATGACCTCCCGCATTAGGCCGACGATGGTGCTGGAATCGACCCCACCGCTGAGAAATGCACCGAGAGGCACGTCAGACAGAAGGTGATCTTTCACAGCGCCCTTCAGCAAATCGAAGAGTTGTCCAGCAGCCTGCTCCTCGGTGAGTGATTCGTTCACGTTGTAATCAACGTCCCAATATTGCCGGACGCGAACGCCGTTGCGGTCGCAGGTAAGTGCGTGCGCCGGCGGCAACTTCTGAATGCCGTCAAACATGGTGCCGGGATCGGGCACGTACAGCAGGCTGATGTATTCGCTGAGCGCGTCGGGATTCACGCGACGCGGAACGGTTTCATCCTGGAGTATGGCTTTGATTTCGCTGCCGAAGACCAGCGACTGGCCACCGAGGACGGCGTAATGGAGAGGCTTGATGCCGAGACGATCACGCGCGATGAACAACTTCTCGACGCGCGAGTCCCAGATCGCGAACGCAAACATCCCGCGCAACTCATCGACACAGTTTTCGCCCAAATCTTCGTAAAGATGGACGATGGCTTCTGTGTCGCAGTGGGAACGGAACTTGTGCCCCTTCGCTTCGAGCCGATCGCGAAGTTCGGGGAAATTGTAAATCTCGCCGTTGAACACGATCCAGATCGTGTTGTCCTCATTGGTCATCGGTTGGCGACCGCCTTCAACGTCAACGATGCTCAGGCGGCGGTGCGCCAAGCCGACACCGCGGTCGAAATATTCGCCGCTGCCATCGGGCCCGCGATGCGCCTGGGCCACGTTCATGCGGGCGATCAACTCGCGCGACACCGGCGCATTGTCACTAAAATTGAATTTTCCAGCGATCCCGCACATGGTTCACCGCGCCGTCCGTTTCCACGCGGCCTGTTGCGTGCCGGTAATGAATCGGAAGAACCCGAACAACAACGCGAGGTTGATCGTGACGAAATAGTAGGGAGCACTGAACACGACAATCTTTCGTCGGCGGATGAGGGCGCCGAAGAGCGCCAGAATGTAAAACGCGAGCTGCAACGCCAATAACACCGCGAAGAGCGGACGGGGCAGCAAAGCGGCATTTGAGACCAGCGCCGCGATCATCAAAAACGGGGCAAACCACCGCAGAACCTTGTGCGACCAGAACGCGATCGAATAAAACCCGCGCCAGGGCAACAGCGACCGCCAGCACAAGAACAACGCTTGGAAGTCGCCCGCGCCGATGCGGATGCGCCGGGTCATTTCGTGGCCGACCGATTGTGGCAGTTCCTCGCTGGCGACGGCTTCTGTGTCGTAAATCACCCGGTGACCCGCCTCGCGCACGCGCATGCCGATGACGAAATCATCCACAAACGTGTTGTCGGGTATCCGCGGCCAGCACGACCTGCGGATGGCGTAGATGGCCCCGTTGGCGCCGAGGCAGGAATCGAGAGCGCTCTCGTGCGTCTTCAAATAAGTCTCTAACTTCCAGTACGGGCCCTCGTCGGTTTCGCTATTGTCACCGTGGAATACGAGCTTCCCGCACACCCCGCCGATCTGCGGATTGGCAAAATGCCGCGCGAGCTTTCGGAGCGCGTCGGGACCGAACATCGCGTTCGCATCGCTAAACACGAGCAGCTCGGAACGCGCTTGTGGCACGAGTCGATTGAGCACGCTGGGCTTGCCTCCACGCTGCTCGAACGCGTGCAGTTTCACGCGGGCGTCGGGAAACGTCCCGACCAATTCGTTCGTGCGGTCCGTCGAACCATCCGATCCGATCAGGATTTCGAGCTTGTCGCGTGGGTAATCGAGCGTAAGCAGATTCTCGATGCGCGCCACGATGTGCTTCTCTTCGTTGTACACGCTGATCAACACGGAAACGGACGGCCAATCGCGAGAGTCGCCGGCCTGCTCGTGGCGTCGCGCCGGCACCAGCGCGAGCAGCAGCGGATAGATCGCGTACGACCAAATGATGGCGGTCGCGGAGACAAGAAAAACAGCTATCCAAAAACTCGTCATTCTGACCGAAGCAACTTTCTAATATTCACTTGGCTGCCAGCAACTTACGGAGCGTGTCGCGCGTGTGAGCGCGCGGTTCCCAGTGAAGTTCGTCGCGCGCCTTGGAGCAATCGAACGCCAGCGGCGCAACGGCGGAACGCAGGCGGTACGAGGAGATTGGCGCGGGCCGCCCCAGCGTCGTCGTGAGCCAATCGATGCCGCCGGCCAGGAAGCACGCGAACCCAAGAGGGATCCGCGTGATGCGAAGCCGGGGTTCGCGCGTGTGGGAATACAATCGCACCAGTTCCTCGCGGCTCATCAACTCGTTGTCCACAATTTGAAACACCTCGCCGCGCGAGAACTGGCTTTGCGTCGAGAGCACGATGGCTTCGACGACATCGTCTACGTGCACAAGGGGGAGCCGGTTGGAGTCATCCCCGATGACAACCAACCACTGGCCGAGGCGGACACCGACGGCGGCGGTAATGAGCGAACTGGTCTCACTCCAAATCTGCCCCGGACGAAGAATGACGACTGGCAAACCGCGTTCCTGCGCCGCCGCCCGGACGATGCGTTCGGCTTCAAGTTTCGCCTGCGTGTAAGAGCCGCGCTGTTGGGGCGCTGGTTCCAAGGTTGCGGACTCGGTGACCGGTTGGTTGGCCGGATGACCGGCCCAGTCGATCACCGACAGGGAACTGATGTAAATCATTTTTGGTACATCATGCTTCAGGCAGGCTTCGACCACGTTGCGGGTGCCCGCGATGGTGCCGGCCTCGTGCGCCGCCCAACCGCCGCCCATGGCCGCGCCGATGTGAAAGACCGCGGTCGCGCCGTCGATGGCGCGATCCACCGCGTCGGGATCGCCAAGCTCGCCGAGGACAACCTCGATTTGCGGATGATCCGCGATTTCCGGCGGTGGCAGACGCCGCACGAACAAGCGGACATACTCATCCTCGTCGGATGAGGCGTTTCACGAACGCGCTGCCCAGCAGACCATTCGCACCTGTGACGACGACTGCCGGCCGGTTGCCTGGCTGGTATTGACCATAGAATTTGGCCTTGGCGTGGTCGGCGTCGCGCGCGACCTGTTCCGTCCAGCGCACCACTTCGCGAGCTTGTTCGAGGCCCGCGGGCATCGCGTTGTTGGTGGCGAGAGCTTCGTAGAATGCGCGAACGAAATTGTGAAGCCCTTGGTAAGGCTGAAGCTGACCGATGGCGAATAACGTGGCATTCCAGATCAATTGCGCCGCGGATGAGATGGATTCTGCCAACGCGTTGGCGACACGTTCCACGGCTTTCGGCAAAGGCGTGTGGCGGCGGCGCGTCAAATACATCGCGAACAAATCCGCGCGCAAGGTCCCGCGGGTGCCTTGGATGATCAATTGGTGTTGGAGCGGCTTGACGTTCCACGAGAGCTGAATATTCCCGGTGCCCTTGGCGCACCGCACCAACGCGCGCCATTCGTCGAAATGGATGTTCGGATCGCTGTCTTTCAAGCCCGACGTGCGAAAGTCGGCCTGCACATCCTGAATGTTCCCCAGAAACTCTCGCAACAAATACAAAGCGTGTACGCCGAGATCGCGAAACTGGTATCCACCCTCGCGATAGTGTGGGGGAAGGGGACCGCCGCGGTACGGCGGGTAATTTGAACTGCGCAGGTAATCGACGGCGAGCACGTCGCCAATGGCGCCCGTCTTGACCAGTTCCAGCGCACGTTTGATCAATGGATCGCCGAGCAACGAGTGGTTGACGCATACCCGCAAGTTGCGCGCCTGGCTTTCGGCGATCAGCCGGTCGCAGTCCTCGACGCTTGTGGCCAGCGGCTTTTCGACGAGAACGTGGCAGCCGAGCGAGAGCGCTTCGAGCGCGACATCGACATGGCTGTTGGGCGGGGTGAGGACATGGACGACATCGAGACCTTCCGGCGGCCATTACTTTCAACGACGGATGCGACGCGATGCCGAAGCGTTGGGCCGTGGCCCGGGCGCGCGCGCCATCGAGGTCGGTGATGCCCACGATGCGCACGTGGGGCAGCCGTTTCAACGCCTTGATATGAAACTCGCTGACGTAACCCGCGCCAACGATACCGACACGATAACTCTTGCCGTTAATCATTTCCGTTTGCGGACTGCCTCCTGAAACGCCTCTTCCAGTCGTTCGTAGATCGCGCGCCAATCGTAGCGATCGAGGACAAGCTGACGGCCTCGTTCGCCGAGCCTCTGGCGCAATGCCGCATCTTGTAGCAGGGAAACCGTGGCGTTGGCAAATGTTTCAGGTTCATCCGCGAGCAGGGCGGTCTCGCCATGCGTCAGGGCAATGCCTTCGGCGGCCACGGCCGTGCAGACCACCGGCTTCTTCATGCACATGGCCTGAAACACGCGATGCTTCGTGCCGGCCCCGGCCCGCAACGGCATCACAACGACTGCGGCACGGGCCACGTACTCGCGCATGTCGGGAACGAAGCCGGTAACGATCACGCCGTCGCCCGCGAGAGCTTTCACTGTCTCGGGTGGATTCTGCCCCGCAATATAAAACTTCACATCCGGGCACACGCTGGCGGACGAGCGGAAGAATCTTATCGTGAAAGTAAACGGCAGCATCGGCCTGGGGCGGCCAACTCAGGTTGCCGAAGTAGAGGATGGACAATGATTCGACAGCGCCATTGGTATGGCTTGGCGTCCAGTACTCAACGTCCGCGCCGTTGGGTACCGTCGTCACATCCGCGTCGGGACAAATGCGGCGGTATTCGGCGTGATCTTCGTCGGAAAGTACGACGCATTTCTCGCTGGCGCGCGCCACGTCTTGTTGGAGACGAACCAGCTTGCCGTACTGGGAGCGGATGAAAGCCTTCTTGACGGGGTTCGTCGTCGTGCGCTCCATCCGCTGCCAGAGGACGTGTTCGAGATTATGCGCGTCGTGCACGAACGCGGCGTTTCGTTTGTAGCCGACATACTGGCTCATGTGCAGGAAATGCGAGTGGACAACGTCGATTCGCTCCTCATCGACAAACTTCTCCAGTGCACGAGCCATTTCGGTGCGCCAGTACTCGCGGATGATGAACGGATCGGCCGTCACGAGGCTCCGGGCGGCGTTCGCCAGCGTCCGCCACTTCGGACGCACAAGATCGATTCCGACAATCTTCTTGCAGTACGGGCGCAATGCATCGAATTGCTCGCGATCGGTCGGTTTGAACAGGAAACAGAGCAGCGACACGTCATGGCGCTTGGCGGCTTCGCGAAGCAGGTTGAAATCGCGGATGACCGCGCCGTCCGTGAGCGGCCACGGAAACTTCGAGATGAGCGTAAGGATTCTCACCAGTACAGGCCGTGATACCGGGCCGTCGGGATGTTGGCGTTCTTGAGTGCCGCCACGAGGTCGACTACGTGATGATGAGGAGACAACTGCCCCGGCCAACTCCTTGGTACTCAGGCGCATTCTTACAGATCACCAGCGTGTTACTTCTGCGCCAGGACATCCTGCAGCGATGTGGCCAGCAACGAATTGATGTGGGGCAGTTTGTCTTCGAGGAACCGTTTGTTGGCGCCGGTCAGCCGGGTCAGTTCCACTTCGGAATCGTGGATGACAAGTTTGAAACCCTTGCCGAGCAATGTCTCCGCCATGATGACGATGGGACTTTCGCGCAGGTCGTCGGTGCCAACCTTGAAACTCAGCCCGAGGATC
Source organism: uncultured Verrucomicrobiae bacterium (assembly GCA_963712025.1). Lineage (GTDB taxonomy): Bacteria > Verrucomicrobiota > Verrucomicrobiia > Palsa-1439 > Palsa-1439 > Palsa-1439. The sequence goes on from CAVQGJ010000010.1 coordinate 384,249, forward strand.
CCGACTTCGCGATGGCCAAGCTCGGTGACGAGACTCGATGGTGCGTTGGATTTGGTTGAGGTTGCTGCGCGCGATGGCGTCGAGCATGGGGAGTTCGACATCCTTTTCCCGGGCGCGTCCCACGAGGGCCCGCAGGTCCTTCGGCAGGCAGGACCCGCCATAGGCCAGGCCGGGTTTGAGGTACGTGCTGGAGATATTGAGCTTCGTGTCGCGACACATGATGTCCATGACTTCGTGGCTGTCAATGCCGTGGGCCTTGCAGAATTGGCCGATCTCGTTGGCGAACGTGATTTTCGTAGCATGGAACGCGTTGCAGGCGAATTTGATCGCCTCGGCGGCGCGAATCGTAATCCGCACCTGGGGCGCGTCCACGCAGCGGTACAGTTCGGCGAGCGAATCGCCCGCGCCCGCCCCCGCCTGGCGTTCGCCAATTACGACGAACGGCGGCTCGTAGAAATCGCGGATGGCCGAGCCTTCCCGCATGAATTCCGGGTTGGCGACGACATGGAAGTCCCGGCCCTCTCGTTTTCCGGAGGCGGACTCGATCTGCGGCACGACGACGCTCTCGATACTGCCCGGCAGCATCGTGCTGCGGACAACGATCGTGTGCGTCGCGTCCTTGCCGCGGAGCGCTTCACCGATTTCGCGCGACACGTGCTCGACGTGAGTCAGGTCGGCCTGTCCACCTTTCCGGCTCGGGGTGCCCACGCAAATGAAGGATACCGTTGAATTCTGAATCGCTTCCGCCGGGCTGGCGGTGGCCGTGAAGTTTCCGGAATGGTGAACCTTCGCGAGTAATTCCGCAAGGCCGGGCTCGAACAATGGGGTTTGACCAACGCCAAACAGCGCGAGTTTGTCGGGATTCGCTTCGACGCCAATGACGCCGTGGTCACGGTCGGCAAGGCAGACTGCGGTCACCGAGCCGACGTATCCGAGTCCGAAAACGCTAATTTTCATGGTGGTTGTCCTATTTCGGATAGTGGGAGCCAGGGAATGCTCTGGAAATCGGCGCCAGCATCCGACTGGCCCAGTCCTCCAATTCGGTCCGCCATCGCGTCATCGTGCGGCGATCGCCTTGCTCAGCGTGTCCAACACCGTGCGCGCGTTCACGTCCCAATCGAACTGAGAAACCGACGCGCGAATCGCTTCCCGGTCCCATTTCGTCGCGAGGGCGCGGCGCAACGCATCGGCAAGGGCGCCCGGATCGGACGGCGGCACAAGAAACCCATTTACTCCATCACGCACGACTTCGGGGACGCCGCCGACACGCGAGGCGACGACAGGAAGACCGCACGCCATTGCTTCCAAGGCGACATTAGGCAGACCTTCGCTGAGGCTCGGCAGGCACAAGACATCACAAGCGTTCATCCACAGCGGGATTTCCTCGTGCGGGCGTGGGCCGAGCAGGAACACGGTTGGACAATCATCACGCCAGTTCAGGGTCGTCGATGTAGCGACGAACATGCAAAATGCCTGTTGAAGTGATTCTGTCTCGGAACCGGCTCCGAGGAAAACCACGTCCAAGTCAGCGAAGTTGCCACTCTTCGCGTAACAAAGCGGGTCATCGGAAGCGACGGCAAGCCCTGCGGGGGACGGTCCTGAGGACGGATCGGAATGCGCATGACACAGGAGATCCTGGAACCCACTGGCCAATATCGTCGGGCCTTTCACCGGTAACAGGTTTCCCACGTACAGGATGCGACGGCGCTTCGGATCGAGTCCGAACGCACGGCACGCCTCCGCACGGTTGATCGGGCGAAACCTCGTCCGATCAATCCCGTTGTAGTCGATCACCGACCCGATACCCTCCTTGGCCAGGCGCGCCTGCAGTGTCTGGCTCTTGACGAAGACGACACGGCTGGCGCGCAAGGCGCGCAGGACCTGCTGTTTGCGCGTCGGATTGTCGAAGAAGGCGTTCACGTCGCTTCCCAGCACGGCGGTGGCAAATGGAAATCCCAGCTTTTGGGCGAGAAGCATCACGCCGTACGCATCGGGGTAAGCCCAACTGGCGAGCACCACGTCAAATCGCTCCTGACGAATCACCGACCCGACGGTTTTGGCGAACAGCCAGCCATTGAACGGACGCGATAACAGGGGGACCGAGAAGAACCGGGGGTGCAAGACCCTGACGCCGTCGCGGGCCTCGTCGGGCATGGTTTGATTGGTTGGGGCAACCACCGTCACTTCGCATAACTTCGACAACGCAGCGACCTGCTGGGCGTTGAAGACACCGCGCACCGGTTCAGCAGGATTCGGAAACAGGTTGGACACGAACAGCAATTTCATGCGGCCAACCGTCGCCACAGTTGTTCGTAACGTTCGGTCATGGCTTTGACGCTGTGTTGTTTTTCCACAATAGCGCGCGCCGCCGTGCCGAGGCGGGTGGCCAGCGCCGGGTCGGCCAGCAATCGCTCGATCGCGGCGCGCAGGGCGGCTTCGTCATTGGGCGGCACAACCAGGCCCGTCTGCATATGCTTGATCAATTCGACGTTCCCGCCAACGGCGGTGACCACGATCGGACACCCCGCCGCCATCGCTTCGAGCAGGGCAATGCTCATGCCTTCGGTGTTCGAGGGGAGCACGAACACATCGAACCCCGCCAGTAATTCGGCCACATCAGTCCGTTGGCCGAGAAACGAGACGCGGGCGTCGGCCTGTTTTTGGAGCTCCTCGACGCAACGGACCATCGCCAACGAATACCAGATCCACGTCGCGGATCGCAGCGGTGGCGCGCAGCAACAGCGGGTAGTTCTTCTCGGGAACCAGCCGTCCGACGGTGCCGATGCGGCGGCCCGCGCCGCGCCGAGGCGCAGCAAAACGATCGACACAAATGCCGTTGGGTATCACCTGAAGACGTGACGGTTGTAGTTCTCTGAAATCTCGCGCCTGTTGTGCTATATCTTCGGAAACTGAGACTGTCAAGTCAGTAAAGTGATCCGCGTACCAATTCAAGCGGCGCGAACGCGCCTCGTGTCCGATATTCTTGCCGTGCTCCGTGTGGAGAACTCGCGCCCCGGCGAATTTGGCGGCGATGGCCCCGTAGAAATGCGCGGCCGAATTGTGTGTGTGAATCACACGGACCTTTTCCGCGCGGGCAAGTCGGGCGATCTTCCAAATCAGGCGCCAGTCCACGCCGGGCATCTTATGGAGGGCCACAACTTTTCCTTTACCCGGTGGAATTTCGCCGGCCCAGGGACCGGCTTCCTCCAGGCAGCAAACGACGAACCGAAATTCGTCCGAGGCGTAGTTGACCAAATCGACCACGACCCGCTCGAGTCCGCCGACGCGCAGACTGAGCACGACTTGCATGATGGTTTTAGGCGGCTGCACGAAGGGCGCGCACGACGGCGTCAATTTGCTCGTGGGTCAACTCGGGATAAATGGGCAGGGAAAGGCACCGTTCGCAGAGCCGCTCCGCCACCGGCAGATCGCCGCGATGATAACCGAGCGAACGATAAACCGGCTGCAAGTGCAACGGCACGGGGTAGTTGACGGACGTGTCGATTCCCGCATCGTTCAGGGCGTTGCGGACACGGTCACGATTCTCGCACTCGATGACGTAGCAGTGCCACACGGGCTCGCTGTCGACGGGCACCACTGGCAGACCGTAGGATGTGCCCGCCAGCCGTTCGGTGTATCGACGGGCATGGGCGGCACGCGCCGCGTTCCACGAGTCGAGGCGTTTGAGTTTCACGCGTAAGACGGCGGCTTGGAAGCTATCCATGCGATAATTGTAGCCGACTTCCTCATGGACGTAGCGGGCGCTCTGCGCGTGCTCGCGCAAGGAACGGGCGTGAGCCGCAAGTTTGTCATCGTTGGCCAGCAGAGCGCCGCCTTCACCGTATCCGCCGAGATTTTTTGTCGGGTAGTAACTGAAGCAGGAGATCGCGCCGAATTGGCCGACGCGTTTGCCTTTGTAGCGGGCGCCGTGCGCCTGCGCGGCGTCTTCCACGACGGGAAGTTTGTGCTCTGTGGCGACGGCGTTGAGGGGATCCATGTCGGCTGGCGTGCCGAAAATATGCACCGGCATAATTGCTCTGGTGCGCGGTGTCACCGCAGCTTCCAGCTTGGCCGGGTCGAGCGTGCGACGTGCGGGATCGATGTCAACAAAGACGGGCGTGGCGCCCACATAGCTGATGGCCCAGGCGGTGGCGATAAAGGTGAACGGCGTGGTGATGACCTCGTCGCCGGGGCCAATGTTCAGACAGCGGAGAGCAAGGTGCAACGCGCTGGTGCCACTATTCAGACTGACGCAGTGAGCGACGCCACAGTACGCGGCGAACTCCCGTTCGAATGCGGCTGTTGGCGGGCCTTGCGCGAAGCGCGCGGAATCACAAACTTCGCCAAGCGCGGCCTGCACTTCGTCGCGGATGGTCGCGTATTGGGCTTTCAGGTCGAGAAAGGGGACATGGGTCATTGTTTCAGCGACTCCAGGTTGGTCACAATGGACGGCGGGGTTTCCGCCGGCTGTAGCAGCGCAGTCAGGCCGACAGCCGAGGCGGCCAGCAGGAACGGGATGGCCGGGACAAAGTATCGAACCATCGGCATTCCGACGGTCACGACCGAATAATAGTAACCGACATAAAGTGTCAGCAGCCAAGCCAGCGTTTGGGTCTCGACCCGCTTCCACAATCTCGTGATTCCGTACATGGCGAACAAGAGAGTGGGAACCTGTAGCAGAATCATTGGCAGATGACCGGACGGACGGTCCTCGCTGGCATAAAGCGTCCGCGTGGCTTTCAACCACAAGACCCGCGCCAGGGTAACGGGCTGACGCAGGAGATCTTCGTATTTTTGGATGGCCATCTGTAATTGCCAGTGCTCGCGGTCGAAAACGTTGCTGGATGCCGGTGGACGAATTCCGCGCGCCGTCATTTCGTCCGCGAGTTCGGCGGCCTCGACGCGTTGAGCTTTCCCATAGCGGGTGAAGATACGCGGGTCGGACCCGAACCACAAGTTCTGTCCGATGCCATGGATGTTGAACGCGAAGTGGCCAAGCGTAATGTAGTTGCGATAGGACCAGGGCATGAGCACGGCGGCGGACGCGAGCAAATAGACAATCCAGTGGCGCAGCATCGGGAGGCCCGCTTTCCTGGTGGCCAACCACAAGGCACCGGTTAGGAAGAGCGGGAGGAAGATTGCCGTGCTCTTTGTGAAGATGGCGACCCCGACTATTGCTCCCGCAACCATAAAGCGCCCGTAAGACGGGTGATGGAGCGCGCGGTACAGTGTCACAAAGCTGATCGCGATGAGGAAAGAGAGTAGAGGTTCATCGTTGACGTTGTTGCAGAGCAGGAGGAACAACGGATGGAGCGCAAACGCCACGGCGAACAGCATGATGGTCAACGTGGAACAGGTGTCCGCCAACACCCAGGTCAGCGCCAGAGTCGTACCGACATCGAAGCCGATGTGCGCGATCTTGATTGGCCAGAGCGAGTTCCCGAAAGCAAACTGGCACAGCGACAGGAAAACCGGATAGCCCGGGTTGAAGTCGCTGTCGGGTTGTCCATCGGCATCGACATAGCCGTGGCCTTCCGCCAGATTCCGGGCCACCGTCAACTCGCCCGGTGCGTTTCCGTAGACGTTGCGGCCGGGAGAGACCGCGAGGAATACGAGACGGGGAACGATGACGGCGAGCCCGATCCACAAGAACCGCCTCGGTCGAAGCTTCTCTGCGAGGCGGTTACATGTTTCGATGAAGCGCACGAGGGTGGTTATGTTGCGGGGTTTGCCGGCCCGTGAATGCGTTTATCCTGCTCACAGATTGTCGTCGCCTTGGGCGTCAAACCAGGAAGCGCAGGCTGCAGTTTGTTCCACAACCAGAGAACTGCGCCTGCGGCAAAGACGATGCAGAATCCTTCGATGGGAAATCGGTACCGGGCGATTCCGCCAAAAAACAGTGAATTGGCCAGCGTGCTCAGTATGGCGAAATGCACCATTACGTGCGGATCGTGGTTGCGCAAGCCACTCCAAAAAGAGGCGAGGAAGGGTATGGGGAACAGCATCAGCACGGGACCCCAAGAGAACAGCATTGCCAAACGATTGAACTTGTTGGGTTGTTGCAGGAATGGCGTCCAGAATCGACGGAACTTGCTTTCAGTTAAGTACCACCATTTATCCGGGTGTTGGCGCATCCACTGTTTGTACAGTGTAATTCCCAGAGCGGATAGTTGCACCTCGTTGGTGACGGAGGAATACAAATCTTTGTACTCGGGGATGGATCGTTCCCAGCTAAGAGCGAAACCGTAGTATTCTGGCTGGGTCGCCACAATGCGATTGTTCGCGTCGATCAGGGCGGAACCAACCTGCGTGGTAAACGGCACAAACACTCCGTGAACGCGATAGTTCCGCACCACCCAGGGAGTTAGCATTAGCGCGGCGACCACAAAGACAGACAGGCAGGCGAGCATCGTTCTCCAATGAGGCCAGAAAACGAGCACAATCCAGATGAAGAGGAAGGGCAAGAGGAACACGTGGGGCCGTGCATACATCAGCGCGCCCAGTAGGAGGCCGTTGATGGCAATGTTTCCGACACCCGTCTTTCGCGCGAGTGCGAAGCTTTGCGCCACATACAACGTGAACAGAAAAACGTAAAGCGGCTCTGATAGGAGGTGGGTAGACAGAAATATCGCGTTTGGCCAGAGCGCGTACACAAACGAGGAAATCCTACCGGCGATCTCGCCGTACAGTGCGCACCCGATGAAAAACAACGGGATACAAGTCGCCGCCGATACAAAAATGTTTGCGTACGCGGCTGCGGCGGGGTTGTGGCCCGCGAATTTATATACAACGGCGAAAATCAGCGATGGACCGGGCATCCGCCAGGAGGTCAAATGCTCGCGATCGTGATAGGCCGGGCTCGGTCCGCGGTACCCTCGGCCTTGCGCGAGATTCCAGGCGTATGCCTCGTACTCGTCTTCGTCACTGCCCGGTCGTGGCGTGCTATCGCGTGGCAGCACCACCACCCGCGCCAACACGCCCAAGAGGAAGATACTGCACAAGAATACAATTCGGTTGCGCATGTGCGTTACCGCGTTCGTTTTCGATTGCTCTGCGCCAGCATGATTCACAGAACCGCTTCCTGGTTAGCCGCCGCCGCTGACCGCCCAATAGGCGCGGATGATGAGCCAGATTGCCGGGATGCTGGCGACGGCATACATGGCACTTTGTTTCACATCGCGCGCGGAAATCTGCGCCACCGGCGAGGGACCTGACTGGTGGGTCTCAACCCAGCGGATCAATGCGAGTCCCATGCCGAGGAGGAAGAACAGGACAGGGTTATAGGTTCGCGTGAGAAAGAAAGCCGCGGTCAGGTAGCCGACCTGGGCCGCGAACAGCCCGTTGGCGACCCGCCGCGTTTTGAAATCGACCTGGCCCTCAGCCCCGGCGATGCGGAGCACCGACTTCACGATGAGCAGGCACAGCGTGAACCAGCAGATGTAGCCGATCAGGCCGAGCTCGGCGAAACAATTGACCAGCGAATTGTGCGCCGCCATACCGCCACTGTAGTCCGCCCACCGTTGATACCCGAACCCGAACAACGGGTCCTCCTTCAGCATTTGGATTCCGTACCCCCATTCCATAACGCGTCCCGAAGCCGAGCCCTCCACGTACGCGCCGCGGGCGCGTTCCGGTCCGAAAACTACGACGACCGAGAGCAATGTGACCAACAGGAAGATGCGAATGATGAGATTCTTCGTGGTCGTCCAGAAATAGGCGATAAGCATGGCGCAGAACCCGATGACACCGCCACGCGATTGCGTATAGTAAAGCACGTACACCATGGGCGGCAGGCTGCCGAGCAGGAGCAGCTTGCCGGCGATGGCTCCGCCCGCCGTCAGGAGACAGAAGGCGAATGGCATGGCCATCAGGTAAAGCATGGCAAAATCGTTCGGGTCGGAAAAGATGCCGGAGCCGATGACTCGAAAGTCCCTCGAATCGAAGGAGCCGTAGGGTTCGATATTCCCGAAACCATGGCCCGTCTGGACTTGCAGGTAGGTGTGATAGGCGAGTACCATGGACGAACCGATGATGATCCACATCATGATTCTCACGCGACGAGGCGTGTCCACCAGGATCGCCACCAGGTAGAAGAGGATCACGATCTTCCCAAACTCCCGGACGGCATCGATCGCGCCGGAGATGCGCAGCCTGACCAGTTGAGACAGCATCACCGATGCGAACAGCCCGAGCATCATCTGGGAAAGTCGGTTTCGTAATAGCGAAGCTACCCGCCCGGCTCTTGCTTTGCTGAATGAACGCGATCAGAATCGTCGGGATCGCGATGATGTTCACCAGTTCGTATCCCTTGACCGGTTCGTACCATTCCTGCGGGCGCAACAACAGGACGGCGACGTACGTGCAGACCAGAAGAAATCCCATAGATCTAGCTGGCCCCTTCCGCCGCCTGCTTTCTCGGAAGACAGTATCGCAAGAACATCTTGGCTCGCTCGAGCGGTTTCCTTTGTGCCTGCCGGTTGCGCATGGCGAACGGCCAGCGGCAGCCGGAACGCAGCAAATCAGCGAGGGCAGTAACACGGTTTCCGTCACTGAAATGCATGAACGCCACTTCCCGGTAGATCCGCGCCTCCGCGACCCGACGCCATTTGCGATGCCCACGCAGTTGGGGAACTTCCGTGAATAACTGGGCCATCGCCTTCCGGTGATTGCGAAGCATCAAATCGGCCTGGCGACTCATGCTTGTCGAATGAAACCTCTGCGCCGTGAGCGTCGCATTCAGGCGCGCCACCCGAAAGCGCAAGGCGATGCGCACCCACATTTCCATGTCTTCGACACCGGTAATGTCCTCATTGAACCCGCCCAGCGTCACCAGACAATCCCTGCGGGCGAGGACCGAAGACGGGCTGAAAGCAGAGAACTCCAATAGCTCGGGGGCGGTAAACTCACAAAACCCTTCCCGGGAACAGGCTTCGGCGACGTAGTCCAGCCGCCGTCCGGTTTCATCAATGGCAAACCGCTCCGTACCGACGAGCCCGATATCGGGTTGATGCATCGCGACGGCAACCTGCCGCTCCACTTTGTCCGGTACCCAGAGATCGTCCGAATCCAGTAGCGCGACAAACTCTCCCCGGGCCGCTTGAATGCCCGTGTTGCGCGCCGCCGACACACCACGGCATTGCTGGTGGATGTAGCGGATACGGCCGTCGTAGGCGGTCAGGCGCTCCCGGGTATCGTCCGTGGAACCGTCGTCGACGACGATGATCTCGACCGGAGAGTAGGTCTGGCCGAGCGCGCTCTCGACCGTCTCACCAATGTACCGCCCATAGTTATGGGTCGGGATCACGACGCTGACGAGCGGGGAGGTCATCGGTGTCTCAGTACTGCCTCATACATGCCAACGATCTGGTCAACAACGCGAACGCGGTCGAACCGCTCCATCATCAGGCGCCGGGCGTTGTTTCCACGTTGCGCCCGCAGAAGGGGTTTTTCCCTGGACTCGATGATCGAAAGCGCCAGGTCACCCGGCGACTTCCATGTCGAGACAAACGCCCCCGGTCCCGATAACCCATTCGATCACGGGGAATTTGTGGCCGCACAAGGCCAGACCGGTCGCGCCCGCCTCAAGCAGGACGATGGCCAGCATTTCCGTCAGCGCGGTATGGGCGAACAGGTCCGCAGCACGATAAAGGTCCGGCATGTTCTGGCGCGGGATGTCCTTGAGAATTCGCCCGTCGTCTCCGAGATGCTGACGAATCGCATGCTCGACCTGGGGGGTTTCCGGGGTGGTCGCTCCTGCCACGATCAACATGATTTCGGGATGCTTTTGGCGGGCGATGGCCACTTCTTTGGCCAGCCAGTCCAGTCTTTTGTGAGTCAACTTGAGCGCGGCAGCGTCAAACACAACAAACCGGTCCCGGGGAATTCCAAACTTTTGTCGGGCCTGCGCCTGGTCTCCCGGCGCATAGAGGTCGCAATCGACAAAGTTGGGTATGGCAAACCATTCCCGGTCCGGCGACAGCCCGTTCTTGCGGTCCAATCCCAAATAGTATGGAGCCAACTCCTGGACGTGCTCGAACTGGTTCAGGAACTCCAGGGGTTCTTCCGTTCCATTGGCCAGAATGACCTTGGCAGAGTGATGGCCCGCCCGCCGCGCCCTTTCCAGGACCAGCGCGGTGCCGGCATCCTGGGTATGGACGACGTCAAACTTGCCCCGATGCAATTCGCGACCGACGCGCCGTCCAAACACCGCTTGTTGCAAATGCAGGGGGGAGCCGAGCCCATAGCGCCATAAACCATGTCGCGTAAAGCGCGTCACCTGTTTCCAGAACGGTTTCGTGTGATCCGGGCAGGGGATGTGGCGTGCGTAGGAGATGTCCGAGGGGCCGCCGCCTTGAAAGAGCGTGACATCAATCCCGCGCCGGTGCAGTTCCGCGGCCAGGTCTTGTGCCCAGCTTTCGACGCCGCGCAGGACGTGTCCCAAGAATGCCGAGGCGACGGCAATTTTCATGAATTCGGTCCTTCGGTGTGCGTTGCCGAAATGATGGTCGCGTTGGTCAGCGCGTCCGCGTGCGCGGGGAAGAGGCGGTTTCGCAGGGCCAGCGCGGGCATTTCAATCAGGCTGCCCAACAACGCGCCGACAAGACTGGCGAGGCAAACGAACAGGAACATGCCGAGACACCAGCGCAGTTCCGGCGGAAGACGAAACAGGAACCCCTGACTCATCAGCCATCGGACCGGATCCCGTCCCAAATCGAGGTGCCAGAGATAGATCGAATAGCTGAAGCAACCGATCCAGGCCACGATGCGGGCGGGATGGGAGTTGAGGAACGAACCCAACCAACCCTCACCGAGGGGAGTGTGGACGACCGCCAGGAGTATGCAGCCATACGCCAGATAGACTTCGGTCAGACCGATCGTCGGGACAAAGGCGCAGGTCTCCTTGGCTAAGACGAACATCGGACACAACAACAGTAATCCCGCCACGAGCAGGATCTCGCGATGTCGAATGATCGGTTCCAAGATATCCGCGCGGCAGTGGTGCAGAAACGCCAGCAACACACCGAAAAAGAGGCCGTCCATCCGCAGATGGGTTGGAAACATGTAGTGGTCGTTGCTGTAAGGGACTCCCGAAAAAAGAAGATGCAAACGCCATGCGAGACAGCCAATCGCCAGTGCGACTGCGATCAGAGGCACCGACGCGAACGGACGGGGTCGGCTCCGGCTGGCCCACAATAGCGCGACCGGCAACGCGAGGTAGAAGTGTTCCTCGATCGCTAGACTCCACGTGTGCGTGCGCACCATCCCGAGGTAGTTTTGCAGATGCGACAATTGTGGCAGCATCTTGATCGTCAACGATTTCATGTCACCGAGTTCGTGCGTCACCGTCATGAGCACAAACAGGAAAGCCAGATACGCATAATACGAGGGCCAAATCTTGAAGATTCGACGAATGAGGAACCGCCCGATGTCCATTTTCTTCTGGGTGTTGAACTCCTTGAACAGCAGACCACCAACCAGAAAACCGCTGAGCACAAAGAACAGATCGAACGCCCGTCCAGCCAAACCGGGAAAGAATCGCCGGAAAGTATCGGAACCACGAGGAACCGGCCTCACTCGCGTATACCGGCTGATGCCGCCCCATCACGAGAAGAATTGCCATCCCGCGAAGAAAATCCAACTGCGGTAATCGTCCTGCCTGACTCGGATTCAACAAGCGTTTCGCTGCCTTCCGCCACCACGGGGTTCGAACAGCCGGCGCGCGACAGCGGTTCTCATGGCAGTTCGGGTTGTCGCACAGGCTTGTGCGCTGCCAACGCTCTCCACAGTTTGACCGGGATCTTGTGCGCGACGCGTCCGGCAACCAGGGCGAGCGCGAGAAGCCAGTCAAAGGGCGTCGGCTCGCGGCGTTTGATGGTGCGGTAAAAGTAGTCCTCGGGGCCAAAACGGTGCACCGGTTCGAACCCGGCTGCCTGCGCCAATTCATTGAGAAAGCGGCCCTGAATGGCCGTGCGGGTGAGGTGTAACGGGTGACGTTCCGTCTTGCCGAAGCTCTCGGAGAATATAAGCAATCCTCCGAGACGCACGGTGCGATTGATGTCTCGCAGGGCCGCCAACAGATTCGGCAGGTGTTCAAAGACCTCAACGCTGATGACCGCGTCGTTGTCGCGGCTTTGACCCGGATGCGTCACGACGGTCACTGGGACCTGTTGTTCTTGGAAGCGCCACGATGCGAATCGGAACGTCTGTCCGCCGGGCAGGTCGTAATAAGTCCATTGAAGGCCCGCGCGGGCGAACCACATCGCGTCCGTACCGATACCGCCGCCAAACTCAAACACCCGTTGAGCCCCGCTCTTCCGCAAGGCTTCCATCATGGCGTTACGGGTCTGGTTGCGGAATGGATCTTCCCCGTCAATCAGCAACTCATACAGGTAGGCGTCGGTTTCCTCGTAGAAGCGCTCAATTTGGCGGGCGGTAATGGGCCGGCACTCCATCCATTCTTTAGCCATGCAGCCGGCGTGGTCGCGCAGTTCGCTCTCGAGCCGGGCGGTGACCTCCTGCATCGACCGGCCCGTGAACAGACTCAACTCTTTCGCCAGGGCGGCCAGTCGGTCCGCCGAAACACTGAAGTCGCTGAAATGTACGGGACCCTTCGCCGAGAACATCGGGTCCCTCTGAATCATTTCCAGCCACTCTCGCGTTAGAAGTCGTGCGGCGGCGAGCTCGGTGTCCAACGCCGCTATCAACGGGGCGATTTTCCCGTCGCCGTACATGTGCTTGTCGTGGATGACTCTCAAGATGTAGCGCTGCACGGCCCACACGACCTGTTCGGAATCCGGCCGCAGGGCCGCGAGGTAGGAATTGAACAGGTCGCGCTCGATGCCAGGGTTGTCCCGGAGCCGTTTCAAGACGGCGGGCAGGGCTTCGTTGAAGGCGCAGCCTCGCGTTTCATACTCAAGCACGACGAACAAATGCAGCAGGTCCATGCCGGGCCAGCCGCCGGTGTCCACTAGGTCCCAGTCGACAACTCCGGTAAGCCGGCACGATCGCGGGTCAACGACCAGATTCTGCAGGGTAAAATCGCCGTGGGCGGTGACGGTCTGAACGCGTTTGCTCAACAGGTCGCGGCGGCACAGCGATTTCAATTCCGCCACGTTCCCTCCCAGTTTGTCGATGTAATCCACCAGCCAGTCGAAGTTCTCTTGCAACCATTCCTCGGAACACACTTGGTCTTGAATTGTTTCCCGATGGAACCGGGTGATAAAGCCAGTGGCCTGCTGCAGGATCGCGGCAAGATTGCGTGGACGTCGGGCGACTCTGGCGCCGGAGACGCCGGGGAACGCGTGAGTGACGAGATACGCCTGTCTCTGGAACTGTCCTTCGGCGATCAGGTCCGGAACGAGTGGCCGTGGCCGCGGGCCAAGGCTGCGAAGGTTGGCGATGTCGACTTTCATGCGCATGCCGGCACGCTCGGTCAACGGGAGACGGACAACGACTTCCGGGGTAAACAGAAGCGCTGCCGCCGTGCGGGTGACGTGCAGGTAAACGGCGTCCGGCACGGTGATGCCAACGTGGCGCAGCAAGCGGTCAACAAAACGGTCCCGTCCCGGGCGTTTGGAGGCAACGATGGAATACGTCGGGGAGAACTCGCGAAATACATTTACCCGTTTGCACACCTGCATACCCAGAACGTCCGAGAAACGAGGTTGGATACAAGGCCCGTGCGAGGTCTGATGGACGATCCAGGTCGATCAATTCGCTGAATTCACGGTATTCAGGAAACGGACAGTAGAATCTGGCAGTCACGAATCCGGCGTCGCGCAGCAGTTTGCGGTAGCCGCGCCAACTGTACGTGTACGCGCGGTACGGCTCGCGGCGTTTCGCGAGTGAATAGCGGTTGGCCCAGGAGCGGGGCAACAACGTGGCGTATTTGAGTTTGGAATGTTCATCGGGCTTCCCGAGGAAATACCCGTAACCCACCCGATTCTCGATACCGATGTAGACTTCGCCATCAGGCTTCAACACGCGGGCGATTTCCCAGAGCAGGCGCAGTTGCGCTTCGCGCGGGTCGGCGATATCCGCGGATGAAACCGGCACCCACTCGAGCACGCCATTCAGGACGACGATGTCCAGGGACGCGTCGGGAAATGGCAGGTGGGCGGCATTGCCTCCCGCAAGGGCCGTCACATTGTTGAGTCCAGCTTCCAGCGCCCGGAGGGAAGCCATCGCGGCACGTTCCGGCACGATGTCGAGGGCGTACACGGTGGCGAAGTTGCGGGCCAGCGAGAGCGAGAGGTTGCCCCAGCCGCAACCGATATCGAGGGCGCTGGCATTCTCCGGCAACTGGAGCAGAAACTGCCAGGCGGCGCGGGTTTCGTCGGTCGCATACTGCCGGAAGTAGCGGCGCCACTCTTCCGGTTTGTCCTGGAGCGCGTTTTCGAGCGCCTTCGCGCTGCCGTCGCGCTTCGCCGTCTCGACGAGGGACCGCATCTCGTGCTGCGGGAATTCGCCGTAATAGTAATCGGACTTCGCCCCGAAGTTGGGAACGCCGTCCGACAGAGGGAATATCTGGCCGCAACCCTTGCAGGACAGGGTCGTCGGCGTCTCGGTCAAGGGGCCAAGGCAATGCGGGCAAACAAAGGAATCGGGTTTTGTCACGAGGCAAAACTCACTCGGGTCAGACCGCGTTTGGTGAAGAAGAGCAGGTACACCGCGCCGAAGTAGAACGCGGCGGATAAGATGCAGAAGACGGCCATGCTGATGAATTTCTGCGGCAGCCACACGCATTGAAAACCGACGATCAAGGCGACCAGGGGCGTGCTCGCGACCAGCACGGGCAGAAACGCCTTGCGATAGTAATCGGCAAGCCCCAGCGAGAGCACGCGGCAAACGTAGATGGGCTGCGCGATCAGGCTGCTGAACGTACTGGTCAGGGCGGTGCCAAGGGCCACGCCGATCATTCCCAACGGTCGCACGAGAATCAGGCTGAGAATCAGGTTCGACAGGGCTTCCACGAGGTAGATCAGACTCAGGGTTTTGTGTTTGGCCATCCCCTGCATCACCATCAGCGTTGTTGTCTGCGAGGACTGGGTGATCATCGGGAATGTGAGAATAGCCAGAACTGTCGCGCCCTTTTCGAAACCTGATCCCACCCAGATGTGGATGATTCGTCCGCCGTAGGCGAGGAAGATCGTGGCCATGAAGATGGCCGCCGCAAAGGATGCCCGTGTGCCAAGCAGCAACAGCCGGCGCTGCTTCGCCAGGTCCGCCTGCGCGTCGTATCCTGCGGAAACCGGCATCAGCACGACATTGAACGCCGCCACGGCAACCAGGGCGTACTGCGCCAGCCGCCCGGCAACGGAGTAGACGGCGACTTCACCCGTCGAGCGGAAGTAGCCAATCACGATATTGTCCGTGAAAAAGCTGATCCGGACCGACACGGCCAGAATGAGGAACCAGATGCTGGTGGCGTAGGTTTCGCGAATGGTCGCGCGGTCGATATGCTCCACCGCGACGTGCAACGGTTCGAATACACGATGGCACAGCAGGAATTTCACGCCGCCACCGGTCACGGTCAGCGCAAAGTTGATCGCCGCCAGCGCCAGGATGCCGTAGCCCAGTTGAATCATCCAGACGGTCAATCCAACACGGGCGATGATCATGACAATCTCGACGATGTTGATGAGGTCGTAGCGCTCGTACCCGGCGAGGCAACCTTCGAACACGGTCAATGGCAGGCCGACCGCCACGGCGAATCCGCAAAGAAAAACGGCGGCGGGAATGTGGAGGACGTTCGGGCCGATGTGAAACAGGCGGCCAAAGTACGGTGAGAGCAGGAAAGTCAGCAGGGTGACGACGAGACCCGAGGCCGTGAGCAGCGCCAGGGAGGTGTTGATGGTGTGATTGACCTTGGCGGCATCCTGGCGGGCGCGGTAGTAGGCAATGAGCCGCCCCGTGGCGATGCGCACGCCGAAATCAGTGAACCCGAAATAGCCCACGACCGAGCCAATCAACACCCACAAACCATACGTTTCCTTGGTCAGGCTGTGAATGAGATAGGGCGACAGGAAAATGCCTGCGGCGATCCCCACGACCTTGCTGGCCATCTCCAGGGAACTGTTACGAAAGACGCGTTGCTTGAGGTTCATGGGGGGATTGCTTACGCCTTGTCGGGGAGACTTCCGGGCAAGCTGCCGCCATACAGGTGCATTCCTCGTAAAACTTTGGAACGCCTGTCTCCTCCGCCCATCGAATGACGAAGGTGCATGCTTGTCTTTTTTCGTGCGCCCGTTCCCGACCCGCGTCAGGAGCCGCTACAACAACTGGTCGATCACGGGATTGTTCAGCATCCCGTGGATCTTTTCATGGAAGTCCCTCGCCCGCTGGAGTCGATCGGCAACCACCTGCATTTCCTGCCGTTGCGCATCGTCGGCCTTCTCCATCGCCTGCTTCAACGAATCCTCCACGTGCCCGATTTGTGCGCCCGCCGTCTCCAACTTCTTTCGAAAAGTCGTCAGCAGCCCGTGACGCAACATCGTGCCGAAATCCGTCTCCGCTTCGTAATAGTCCTTGCGATCTCCTTTCACCCATATGCGCCTGACGGCGGCCCATTGTTCGAGTTGGCGGACCGTCGTGCTCACGCTGGCTTTGCTCACGCCCAGTTCGCGAGCGATGTCGTCCAGGCACAAAGGCTTGGCGCTCAAGTACAGAAGAGCAAATAACTGGCCAGCTATGCGGCCGAAGCCGAAGGATTGGGTGGTGTTTCCGCCCGCTTCGATGAACTTGCGCCGGGCAGCATCGAGTGGTTGAGACAAAGAAGTACTCATATGTTCAATATAAACTGAATATCATTAATCATTATGTAAGCCTTTTGTCAATAACAGATTGCCATTTTGAAATTCAACGTTGAATTCCAGTGCTCCCGCGCTAGTCTAGGCGTACATGACTGTACGCGACCTCTCGATTGCCATCATCATATCCCTTTTTGTCTCATTGGCTTCAGCGCAGGAAATCGGCCAAGTCGGACCCCAGACGAACGGGACGTATCTGGTCCCCACGATGCAGCTCATCCAACCCGCAGGCGACTCCCTCACTTTCAACGGTCGGGCGATTGATTTGGCATTGTCGCCTGACACCAACAACGTATTCGTGAAGTACGACCAAGGGGTGCTCGTGGTTGACCCCGAGACGTGGAAGATTCGCCAACAGATCGGAATCGGGGAGGGGAGTTCCGTACACGGCATCGCTGTCCGCCGCGACGGCACACGCGTATACGTCACGGGAAACAACAACACGCTCTGGGACGGTGACGTTTCGTCCGCCGGCTCGCTCACGTTCACCCGCAAAGCCACACTGCTCGGCCCGGGCGGGCGCGGGCTTTCCAACCCCTGCGGAGTCGCCCTCTCGCCCGACGAAAAAACCGCGCTTCGTTTGCCTCTCTCTCAAGAACAGTCTGGCCCTTGTCGATCTGGAATCTGACAAGCTCATCCGGGACATCGCGGTCGGCGTCGCCCCGTATGATGTCGTGGTCTCGCCCGACGGCCAACGGGCCTACGTCTCGAATTGGGGCGGGCGTCCGCCCGGCGCGACGGATCGCACCGCCGACTCCTCGGGCACTCCCGTGCGGATTGACAAACGTGGCGCCGCGTTGTCCGGAACGGTGTCCGTCATCGACCTGAAACAGAATCGCGAGCTCCGCGAAATCGCCACCGGGCTTCATCCATCGGGCCTCGCGCTAAGCGCGGATGGACGCACGTTGTACGTCGCCAATGCCAACTCCGACACGATCAGCGTGATCGACACGGAAACGTTGCGCGTCACCGACACCGTCTCGGTTCGCCCGGATCCGGCGCTGCCGTTTGGCAGCCAGCCGAACGCCCTCGCCTTGAGCCGCGATGGGCGCACTCTCTACGTCGCCAATGGCGGGAACAACGCCATCGCCGTCGTCGCTCTCCGTGGCGAGTCTCGCGCCACCAGCGTCGTCACCGGCTTCGTTCCCACCGCCTGGTTTCCCGGCGCGGTCGCCGTCGACAACAAGCGGCTCTACATCGCGAACGTGAAGGGATTCGGATCCCGATTCGATCGCGGCAACGGCCACGAATGGTACGTAAACTGGTCGAAGGGCGTCGTCAGTCGCGTCGCCATCCCATCGGACGACCAGCTCACCAACGACACCGCAAACGCGCTGGCCAACGCCCGCGTCCCCGAAGCTCTCCGCGCCTGGGAGCGCGCGCAAACCGGCAAAAAACCCGTCCCCGTTCCCGACCACGTCGGCGAGCCATCTGTCTTTGAACACGTGGTTTACATCATCAAGGAGAACCGCACTTACGACCAGTTTCTCGGCGATCTTCCCCGGCGCCAATGGCGACACGAATCTCTGCATTTTCGGCCGCGCGAACACGCCGAACCATCACCACATCGCCGAGGAATTCGTCACGCTCGACAACTTCTACTGCAACGGCGTGGTCTCGTCGGACGGCCATCGCTGGGTCACCGAGGGCAACGTCATGGCGGGCATGGAAAAAGTCGATGCTCGGCTTCAAACGCGGCGACGCGTTCGGCGTCGACCCGCTCTATTTCTCCTCCTCGGGGTTCATCTGGGACGACGTGCTGTTGCACGGCCTCTCCTTCCGCAATTACGGCGAGATGGGCCGGGGAAGTTTCACGACCTCGCGCGTCGCGCCCCTGCGCGGCACGACCAAAGACATGATCGAGAACCCCGATGCCTACCAACTCATCTACGTGCCCGCTTCCCCCGTCGAGGTCCTCAAGACCTACAGTTGCCCCCGCTATCCGGGCTGGGAATTGAACATCCCCGACGTGCTCCGCGCCCGCGCCTTCCTCCAGGAACTCAAGGACTACGAGCGCCGCGGCCAGTGGCCCAACTTCCTCTTCGTTCATCTCCCCAACGATCACACCGGCGGCAATCCCACCCCGCGCGCCCAGGTCGCCGACAACGATCTCGCCCTCGGCCAGATCATCCAGGGAATCTCCCACAGCAAATTCTGGCCGAAGACCTGCATCTTCGTCATGGAAGACGATCCCCAATCCGGCCTCGACCACGTCGACGGCCATCGCTCCATGTGTTTCGTCGTCAGCCCCTACACCAAACGCCACGAGGTCGTCAGCCAGTTCTACAACCAGACCGCCGTCCTCCACACCATCGAGCTGATCCTCGGCATCCCGCCGATGAACCAGATGGACGCCCTCGCGCCCGTCATGTCCGCGTGTTTCACCAACGCGCCCGACCTCTCCCCCTACGTCGCCCTGCCCAACCAGGTCCCGCTCGACGAAACGCCCAAACCCGTCGCCCAACTCCACGGTAAAGAACTCTACTGGGCCAAACAACTCGCCGCCATGCGCTTCGACCAGCCCGACCTCAACAACGACGATCTCCTCAACCGCATCATCTGGCATTCCGTCAAAGGCGTCGACGCGCCGTACCCCGCCGCATTCGCCGGCCCCCACGGCAAAGGCCTCCGCGCCCTCAACCTCCAGCACGCCCCCACCGACCCCGACGACGATTAACCGCCCCCGGTAGGGACGCGCTGCCGCGCGTCCGCGCCCAAATTCGTCTCAATCGGCCCCATTTCCCCCGTCACACCCGACCGACCCCCCCTCAACTTGGGTTCGTTTTTGGCTTTCCCATCTGCAAATTTCCACGCCGGCTTGGCCGGAAATGGGTTCGTTTTACGAAAAAGGGTTTGTTTCGCGCAACCCTCTTCTTCGTAGGGGTGGGCTCCCATGCCCACCCTGTCGTTGTAGCCGCGCACGGTGGGCGCGGACCGGCCATCGCCGTGCTTCGTGCCCTTCGTGACTTCGTGGTGAACACCGATGCCCCATATTTCAAAGATCAAACAACCCAAACCACCCCGACTATACGCCACCGCATACAAATTGTCGATAAAATTCCGCTGACACGTCGAAAAAAGTCCCACCCGGCCTTCGTTTACCCTGAGATTTACCCGCCTCTGGCGGGGTGTCGAAGGGTCGCCGTGTCGTCCGCCCCCGTCCTGCGCCGGTCTCCCGACCTCGCACCACGTCCACCCCTACCAACTCTTCGCCGCTTCCTCCGCGTCTTCCAGCTCTTCCCTGCGCCGCCAATAGCCGCACTGCTCGATCAAGGCGCGTGCCTTCCTCAATTCATTCTTGTCTTTGAATAACCGCGCTCGATGCAGATGAGCGAGAGCGACAAGGGGTCAGGTCTATTCATTATGCAATTGACGAGTAGACAGGCTCACCGCCTAACTCTCGACAGACTGTTCTGCCTCGGCTTTCGCCGCACCGAACTCGCCGCAATCGCCAGACTCCGATCCCGCAGTTTCTCCAACAACGCGATCTTCTCGGAGAACGGACGCGTCGCGAGATGCTGACGCATCGCCCGTTTGCTCTCCAATATCTGACGCATCCGCTCGGTCATTCGTTACCCTTTAGAAACCTATCGCCGAATTGTTCCCACTTCGCAAGTAATCCGTGCCGCTTCAGAATCTCGTCGAGCTTGGCGGAGTGAATGACTCCGCTCTCGATGAATTGCAGGATGCGCGCGAAATCTTTCGGGCGACCCGTCCGCAACGCGATCGCCACCAAATGCTCCGCCATCATCACCCTCGTGCGCACACCTTCGACCTCCGTTTCAACCGCTTGGGTTAACGCCTCTTCGTCCAACGCGTCGCTCGCGGGAAGGAATTGCACCGGCCAGCCTTCGATGACGACATATTCCTTTTCCGCCTTGTGCCCGCGCGCGGTCAGCCAATCGTACATCGGCGAGAGGGTGAGCAAAGAACTGCCGGGCGATTTTTTCAGCGAAACAAACACGTCGATGTCGAGCGTCGCCGACGGCTCCAGATAGAAGGTCGCGCCCACCGCCCCGCCAATCGCGTACCTGCCGATGACGCCATCCGCCTGCATTCGGTTGATGACCTCCAAAGTGGCTTTCATGCGCGCGAGCAGTGTACCAAGCGCCGCATTCCGCAAGCAAGCGATCTGGATACCTCTTATTAGGCAATTGTGTGCAGCGGAATTTGGCTCATCATGTCCGAAGTGGTGTGGCGCGGCGGTGGGGGAGGTCTCAAGTCGAACCTTGCCAACGGGATTCGGTCGCGGGTAGACTTCCGCCATGGACCCCATTGACGAGTTGAAGGAAGGCATCAAAGAAGCCGCCAAGAACCTGGACGCGGCGCAAAAAGCCTTGCAAGAGGCTCGCATTGGCGACGCCGAGAAAGAGTGGCTCAAACATCAGATGGACATGGCGACCAAACAGATCGCGGCTCTGAATAACGCGATCGCGCACTTCTCAGTCAGGCACTAGTCCGTCGACAGGGTCAACCCCTGACTCTTGACAGACTCTTCCACTCCGTCATTCCCTAGCCTTCGTTTACCCTGAGCACGGTCGAAGGGTAGCCGCCTCGGCGGAGTAGGCCCCATAAAGCTTGCAGTCAGCCGGCGATGATGTACCGGTACCGTCAGCGATGAGAGTCCAATGCCCACGACGGGAAAGGCCGATGGTGAAGGCGGTCGGTAAAAAGCGTTCACGACGGTGCTCAGTGAGACGCCACATGCGATCCGCACTGTGCTGCGCCGTGGCGCTGATTGTGGCGGCGGCGTTCCTGGGCTGCGGCGACCGCGACCAATGCGCCGACAGGGGAGAAGCCGCCATCCAGGCGACATTGCCCCATCTCAGTGACGACGTGGTCAGCAATCTCGTTCGCGAGGCCGCCCTCTGCATCGCCGATGCCATGGCCGACGCCAACACCCCGCCGTTCTATACACCGACGTTGGACAAAGCCCCCGTGGCCTACGGCCTGCGCGTCGAGCCGCTCTCGCAGTTCAGCGTCGGCATGGGAGCCACCGTCGTCGTGCGGACCCGTGGGCCAAGCGCGCCCTACATGGCCGTTCGCGTTCCGCTTCACGTCGGCTCCGCATTGTGCCTGTGGGGTGTGTACGTGTGCGTAAAACCGGGAGGCGGGTTCGCATCAGCCAACCCGACCTGGGTTGTTGCCGAGGGAAGCACAAATCCCGCGCCCGTCGTCAAACGCACCGACGAGATCCTCCTCTACGCCCAGCAGCGGGCCGTTCAGTAAATCCGCGGGCGTTTGGCGGATGACCCGCCCTTCGTGCTCGTCGTGACTTCGTGGTCAAGGCCGCTTTCCGCCCCGACAAAACCTTTGTCAAACCTCGCCGCGCGGCCTAAGCTGATCGTGTGAATGGGCGCAGGATGTTGCTGGCACGGGTGGACGAATTGCCGCCGGGCGCGACGAAGAAGTTCGCCGTCGTCCTTCGCGGTCAGCCCACCGAGGCGTTCCTGGCAAATGTCCAGGGCGAATTCGTCGCGTTCGTGAACCGTTGCGTCCACCTCCCGATCACGCTCGACCTCGACGACAACGATTTCTTCACCTGCGACGCCAAGCTTTTCGTGTGCAAAACCCACGGCTCGGTGTACGCCCCGCGCGACGGCAAATGCGTCGGCGGCCCGGGCCAGGGCAAATCCCTCGAACGCCTCCCGCTGATCATCGAGAACGGCGCGGTGTATCTGGACGCGCCGCCGGAAAAAACCTAGCGCGCCGCCTTCTCGTACCAGTGTTCGCAGTATTCCTTGTTGCGAATCTTCTTCTGCAACCCGAACCCGAACCCGACCAGCTTCACGATCATCGTCAACAGCGGCGTCTGGTCGATCTTGCGCGTCGAGGTGATGATCCAGCCCTTCCTGATCAACTCGAACTTCTGCCCGCGCGGTTTGCCGATCTTCTTCAAGTCGTAGGCGAGCTGCACGTCCTCCGCGGCGTAGATCGATTCGTCGAACCCGCCAAACGTCTCGAAGTCCGCCTTGCGGCAATGCATCATCCCCACGCCCACGCCGCTCCCGCGAACGTAAATGCCCCACAACAAATAGAAAAAACTGATCTTGAAATTGCGCCGCTCAGGCTCGATCCACGTGCCGCCACCCACGATCTTCGGGTCTTCAAGGTGATCGTGGATCAGCACGAGCAGGTTCTCGGTGACCTGGTTGTCCGCGTCGCAAAACGCGATGTACTTGCCCCGCGCCGCCTTCGCGCCGGCGTTGCGCGCCTTGCCGATGTTGTTGACCGGCTCGACCACCACCTGCGCGCCGTGCTCCCGCGCCACCGCGCCCGTCCTGTCCTGGCTGTTGTTGTCGACCGCGATGATCTCCGCGTCGCACCCGCGCTCGCGCCGATACACCTCCCCGGCGCGCTTCAACGAGTCAATCGCCCGGCCAACGTATTTCTCCTCGTTCCACGCGGGAACGATGACCGACAGGGTGGGTTGACTCATTGTCCTCGGTGTTGTTCGGCCTCGTCGATCAGCATCACGGGAATCCCGTCATGGATCGGGTACCGCAAACCGCACTGCGGATTGGTGCAGACGATCTGCTCGCCCTCGACTTTGACGCCCGCCCGGCACTTCGGACACGCCAGAATATCGAGCAACTGTTGATCGATCATAGCGTTTCCGTCGCGACGCGCGCCGCCTCATTGTACACGTCCTTCACGCCAACATTGAATTGCGCCGCCGCCCGCTGGCACGAGTCGAACTCCGGCGACCGCGCCACGATCTTGCCGCCCAACCGCCCGATTTTCACCTCGATATCGCCAAACTTCGTCTTCACCGTCACGATTTCCCTCGCCAGCTTGCGCCGTTGCGCTTCGTGGACGCGGATGCCAAAGGTCGTCGTGTGCGTGAGCAGCAGTTCAGCCAGCGCATCGACGTGACTGCGTTCACACAGGACCGTCAGCAGGGTGCCGGGCCGGTTCTTTTTCATCTGCACGGGCGTCAGGAACACGTCCAACGCGCCCGCCGCCAGCAACCGCTCCATCACGTCGCCGAACAATTGCGGATTCATGTCGTCGATGTTCGTCTCGATCACCGCCACCGTATCGGTTTCGCCGTTGCGTCGTCTGTCCTCAGCCGATTCCCCCAGCACGGCGCGAAGGACGTTCGGGGCCTTGTCCAAGTCTCGCGAGCCGGCGCCGTACCCGATCTTCTCGATGCTCATCGCCGGCATCGGTCCGAACTTTGTGCAGAATTCCGCCAGCAACGCCGCGCCCGTCGGCGTCACCAACTCGACGGGGTCCGACGACGATTGCACGGGGATCCCCTTCAGCAATTCCAACGTGGCCGGTGCCGGCACGGGAAACCGGCCATGCGCCGCTTCGACGAACCCCGAACCGAGCCGCGGCGGCGATGCCTGGATTTCATCCACGCGCAGGGCCTCGACCGCGATGCACGCGCCGACAATGTCCACAATCGAATCCACCGCGCCGATTTCGTGGAAGTGGACCTTGTCGAGCGGAATCCCGTGGATCTTCGCCTCGGCTTCGCCGATTCGGCGAAAGATGCGCTGGGCGCGTTCCTTCACTGCGGACGAAAGCGCGCTCTTGTCGATCATGGCGATGATTTCAGAGTACCCCCGGTGTTCGTGGTGTTCTGTAGCGACGCCTCTATGAGGCGTCGAATTTTCCATGGTGATCACGTCAAATTTGGTCGCGGAAATGTTCTGCTTGATCACCCGCCGGGATGAAATCTGGTACCCTGGCAGTTGGAGTTTCGACAACTCGGCGCGCAACGCGTCTTCCGACACGCCGAGGTCAAGGAGCGCGCCGAGAAACATATCGCCGCTGATCCCCGCAAAACAATCGAGGTAGATAAGTTTCATGTCTGCCAGCAAACTGCGACTCAAATACTAACAGATACGCTTCCCCCGTGTCCATCCGCGCCGTCGCCAGGTTGTGTCCTAATTTGCCATGTGTAGGCGCAGATAAATCCGCAATGCGGTCGAGAAAATCGGCAGAAATGAAGCGATGGCGCTGCTGTAAAAGAGAAGGCGATGCTGAACGCGCTGGCGAGATTCTCGAATCGTGAAAGCTGTGCCGAGAAAGAGCAACGCAAGAGGCAATACGACTACAAAAAACCAAGACATTGGATTGTATTTGCTCGTGTCCCCCACAGATAGCGTGACAACGGAACTGGCGAACCAGACGATAGATAAGGTGAGAAGAAAGAACGCCTGAGTCCTGAAGTTCAACAAAGTCTTCATGCTGCCCTGTTCAATGCGATTCTTGGCGTCGGCTACCATTGCGTGCGCACGTCGCGGCCTTCGTCGGCGTCGAGGTAGTCGAAGAACGCCTGAATGTCGTCGCGATCGGCGAACCCGGATTCCTTCTTGCGTTCGGCGAGGCGTTTGCTGGCATCGTCACGCCAGCCGCGCTTGCGCAGGAAGTTGTTCCAGATGTCGATTTCCTCCGGCGACGGTTTGCGGCCGTTCTCGAAGCACCATTCGAGAATGTCCTGGTCTTCGCCGCCGAGCTTCACTCGCGCCACGACATCTTCGTACTTCACGCCGAGGAACGCGCAACAGCGGCCGTCGAAGCCGCCACCCAGCGCCTGATGGTAATCCGCGGGGAGCTTGCCCTGCGCGTGCAGCTTGATCTTGTCGAGCATCCGCCCGAAATAAACCAAACCACCGACTTTCTCGTGTGGACTGCGAAGACCGGGGATTTTCATGGGATGATTCTACCGCGTGTGAGCGCGCGCTGCAACTGCCAGCGGCTCAAAATTTGAAGTTCCAGTCATCCATGCCGTATTTTTCTCGCACGAGACGCTCGATCCGTTTTTCGGGGAGTTCTTCGAGTGTGTCCGATGCGCCCCAAACGTTTTTTATCGCTTCCTTCACGGCGTCCGCCGACAGCGGCAGGTTGGTGAGGAAATCCCTGTGTGCCCGGTTGCGGCGGTACGACGGCTGTTTCGAGGGCAGTCGGAGTGCTTGTTCGACGAGGTCGAGATCGAGATCAAGCAGGAACGAGCCGTGGAACAGGAGGAACTGGCGTTTGCGGCGTTGCGAGTTCCCGGAAAATTTGAGTCCTTGCAGCGTGAGGTCCGTGTGACCCTGGATAAGCACCTCGCCATCGAGCAGGGAGTTGAGCGCGTTGCGGTTGCGGTTCATGATGAAGGCGTTGGCCTCGGTAATACTCTCCATGGCCGATCCCTCGCGAATCCTCAGGAGGAGCGCGTAATTGAGGCAGCCCGGCCCCTGCAACACCGTCCCGCCACCGCTGCACCGGCGCAGGATGTGGATGCCCAGCTTTTGGCAGGAATCGAGATTCACTTCAGCAGAAGCTTTGTTAGAATACCCAAGCACCACGAAGTGCTGGCGCGGCTCCCAGAAGCGGAGGGTTTCATCGCAGTGGCCCTCCTCGCACCCATCGAGCAGCGCCTCGTCACACGCGAGATTCTCTTGCGCAGTGTCGAGGGTTCGGTCTAAGTATTTCATGACGCTTGGATTGTGGCTGGAAAAGGATTATTATCCACTGGTTGCTCGGGTAACTTTGTGAGAGTGGAACCGAAAGAACAACAACAAACTATGGCTTCGTCAGGTCGGCTGGAACAACCGCGCGACTCGGCGCCGAACCGGAACGGTCGTGAAGACCAACGGTCGCTGGATTCGCTCGAGTTCATACTGGAATATTTCCTGAAAATCCAGGGAACGGAACAGGCCCCCCTGATCTTCAGCAAGCTCTCCAAACGCTTGCGCGAGGCGGGCATCCAGATGCCGTCGACGATCAGCACGCCGTACGTGAACACGATTCCGCCTGAGGACGAGCCACCGTACCCGGGCAATCGCGAGATCGAGCGGCGGATCAAGAGTCTGGCCCGCTGGAACGCCATGGCGATGGTCGTCAACGCCAATCGCGACCATGCCGGTCTCGGCGGCCATATCTCGACGTATGCCTCCTGCGCCACGTTGTACGAAGTCGGCTTCAACCATTTCTTTCACGGCGGCGACGGCAATCGGCCCGCCGACCTCGTGTACTTTCAGGGCCACGCGTCACCGGGCAACTATGCGCGGGCGTTCCTCGAACGCCGGCTCGACGAACATCATTTGCAGCATTTCCGCCAGGAACTCGCCCAGGGCGGCGGACTTTCCTCGTATCCGCACCCGTACCTGATGCCGGATTTCTGGCAGTTCCCGACCGTGTCGATGGGGCTGGGTCCGATCATGTCGATCTATCAGGCGCGATTCAGCCGCTACCTGCGGGCGCGCGGTCTCGTGCAGGGTGAAGAGCCGAAGATCTGGTGTTTTGTGGGCGACGGCGAGAGCGACGAGCCGGAGACGCTCGGCGCGCTCACGCTGGCGTCACGCGAAGGACTCGACAACCTGGTTTGGGTGGTCAACTGCAACCTGCAGCGCCTCGACGGTCCCGTGCGCGGCAACGGCAAGATCATCCAGGAACTCGAAGCGGCGTTTCGCGGCGCGGGCTGGAATGTGATCAAGGTGATCTGGGGTTCCACTTGGGACCCGCTGCTCAAAGCCGACACGTCGGGTCTGCTCGTCAAGCGGATGGAAGAGGCCGTCGATGGAGACTACCAGAAGTACACGGTCGAACCGGGCAGTTACACCCGCAAACATTTCTTCGGCAAGTACCCCGAGCTTCTCGAACTGGTGAATCATCTTTCCGATGAACAGATTCAAAAGCTCGTGCGCGGTGGCCATGATCCACAAAAGGTTTATGCGGCGTACAAGGCCGCCGTGGAACACAAGGGCGCGCCGACGGTGATCCTCGCCAAGACGGTGAAGGGTTACGGCCTCGGCGAAGCTGGTGAGGGGCGAAACATCAGCCACCAGCAGAAGAAGATGAACGAAAAGGAACTGCGCGAGTTCCGCGAGCGATTCGAGGTGCCCATCAGCGACGAGGAAGTGACGCAGACCCCGTTTTATCGCCCGCCGCCGGACAGTCCGGAGACAAGATACCTGCTGGAGCGCCGCCAGGCGTTGGGCGGGTTCCTCCCGTCGCGCCAACTGCGTGCCGCGAAGGTCGAAGTGCCGGCGCGGAGTGAGTTTGCCGAGTTGTTCAAGGGCTCCGGCCCGGTGGAAGCCTCGACCACCATGGCATTCGTGCGATTGCTCAGTCTGCTGCTCCGTAACGCCAAAATCGGCAAACGCATCGTCCCCATTATCCCCGATGAAGCGCGGACGTTCGGCATGGATGCGCTCTTCCGTGAGATCGGCATCTACGCGCCGAAGGGGCAACTGTACCAGCCCGTCGATCGCGAGGCGTTGCTCTACTACCACGAGATCAGGGACGGGCAAATCCTGGAAGAAGGCATTACCGAAGCAGGCTCGATGTCGTCGTTCATCGCGGCGGGGACGGCGTACGCGAATCATGCGGTGAACATGATTCCATTCTACATTTACTACTCGATGTTCGGGTTCCAGCGCGTCGGCGACCTGATGTGGCTGGCGGGCGACATCAAGGCGAAGGGATTTGTGCTCGGCGCGACCGCCGGGCGGACCTCGCTGAACGGCGAAGGCTTGCAGCATCAGGACGGCCACAGCCAGTTGGTCGCGGCGACGATCCCGACGCTGATGTCGTACGACCCGGCGTTTGCGTACGAGATCGCGGTCATCGTTCAGGACGGCATGCGCCGCATGTACCAAGAGGGCGAGGACATCTTTTATTATCTGTCGCTCTACAATGAGAACTATGCGATGCCGCCGATGCCGGAGGGCGTCGAGGATGGCATTCTCAAGGGACTGTACAAATTCCGCAAGGGCGCGGACGGCAAGAAGCACAAGGCCCACATTTTCGGTAGCGGCACCATTATCCGCCAGGCGTTGCGCGCGCAGGAAATCCTCGCGGAGCGTTATGATGTTTCCGCGGACGTGTGGAGCGCCACGAGCTACAAGCTGTTAAAAACCGACCAGCAACGCTGCAGCCGTTGGAACATGCTGCATCCGACCGAGCCGCCGCGAAAGTCGTATCTCGAGACGGTGCTCGAAGGCGAGAAGGGTGTGTTCGTGGCCGTGTCGGACAATATCAAGCTCGTGCCCGATCAGATCGCGCCGTGGATTCCGGGCGGTTTGGACGACCCTCGGCACGGACGGCTTTGGCCGCAGCGATACGCGCGAGAACCTCCGCCGGTTCTTTGAAATTGACGCTGAATGCACGGTCATCGCTACGCTCTATTCACTGGCCAGGAAGGGCGAGATCGAAATGGGCGTGGTCGCGCAAGCGATCAAGGATTTGAAAGTCGATCCCGAGAAGACGCATCCGTTCGTCGTCTAGGCGCGTCGACTCGGGCAAAAGGAAATCGAATGGACATCAAATTACCGCGTTTGGGCGAAGGAGCTGAGTCGGGAACGGTTGTCAGCATCCTGGTCAAGACGGGCGACCAGGTCAAAGAAGGCCAGACAATTGTCGAGTTGGAGAACGAAAAAGCCGTCGCGCCGATTCCAGCCAGCGCGTCGGGACGGGTCACGAAGCTCTACGTGAAAGAAGGTGACAAGATTTCGGTCGGCCAATCGATTCTCGCTCTGGAAGCCGATGGCACGCCATCGGCCACTTCCGTGCCGTCAGCGCCGGCACCGACCCGGATGACGGCACGCCCCGCGCCGGCAGCGCCGCAGCCGCCCCGTCAACCCGTCGAGGTTCCAAGCGTGGATGTGGTCGGTGATCTCACGCAAAACGAGTCCGTCGCGGCGTCGCCGACGGTTCGACGATTGGCGCAGGAACTCGGCATCGATTTGACACGCGTGCGCGGCAGCCAGCGCGGCGGACGCGTGGCGGTCGAGGATTTGCGCGCGTACATCCAACAGATTCAGCGACTGGCCTTCGATGGAGGCACCGTGCCACGCCCGGCGGCAGCGACTGCAACGAAGCCGGCGGCGGACAAGATCGATTTTGAGAAATGGGGGCCGGTGTCGCGGAAGCCCGTGTCGTCGCTGCGTAAAATCATTGCCCAACGGATGCACGAATCGTGGTCGAGCGTGCCGCGGGTCACGCAATTTGACGAAGCGGACATTACCGGCATCGTCGCGCTCCGAAAGAAATACGTCGCGAAGTACGAGAAGAAGGGCGCCAGCCTCACGCTGACGCCATTCCTCATCCGCGCGGTCGTGGCCGCGTTGAAGAAGCACCCGATCTTCAACAGCAGCCTGGACGAAGCGACCGACGAGATCGTGTTCAAGGATTATTATCACGTCGGCATCGCGGTGGACACGGAACAGGGATTGATCGTGCCGGTGATTCGCGACGTGGACAAGAAGAGCCTGCTGCAGCTCTCGAAGGAACTGGCGGAACTGGCCGAAAAGACGCGCCAGCGGAAGGTTGCCACGGACGATTTGAAGGGGGGCACCTTCACCATTTCGAACCAGGGCGGCATCGGCGGCGGGTTTTTCACGCCGATTGTGAACAAGCCGGAGGTGGCGATCCTCGGCGTAGGGACGCGGCGCGCTCAAACCGGTCGTCCGCGGCGCGAAGATCGACAAACGCATGCTCCTGCCGCTGGGGTTGTCGTACGATCACCGGGTCATCGACGGCGGCGCGGCGGCGCGGTTCATTGTCGAAATCGTCCAGGCGCTGGAACAATTCAAAGAATCGGACGTGAAGATCTGACAAGAATGGAGTGTTGGAGAGGCGGAGTATTGGAGTAATGGAAACGGCTTACAAAAACAAGAACCGTGGGTACCAGCAATTGCGTGTATGGGAGGATGCGATTGAATACTATCGGCTTAGCTGCGCGGTGTTTCGGGGGTTTCCGTACGAACTGCGCCGCGTCGCCTCGCAGGCGATTGCCTCGGCTGATTCGGTTCACCGCAACATCGCGGAAGGTTATTGTCGGCGTTCGATCCGCGAATACTTGAATTTCCTGAACATCGCACTAGGTTCGCTCGGTGAGTCGGTTTCGGGTTTGCACGCGTATCGAAAGGCCGGGCAGATTGCAGAATCGGACTTTGCGCCTCTGAATAACTTGGCGTACAAACTGGAGAACGGACTGTTGAAACTGGTGGAGAGCCTGGAAAAAAAGAAACTGACTGGTGACTGGATTGAAAGTTTGGTGGTGAAGGAAAGCAATGCGACTTACGAGGCAGTCGACGTTGTTCCATCACTCCATCACTCCATGACCCCATAACTCCAAATCGCTTATGGATTCGATCAAGACTGAAGTGGTGGTGCTGGGAGCCGGCCCGGGCGGTTACGCGGCGGCGTTTTACGCGGCGGACAAGGGCAAAAAGGTGATCCTGGTCGAGCAGGAGAAGCGGCTGGGCGGCGTCTGCCTCATCCGCGGCTGCATTCCGTCGAAAGCGTTGCTGCACGCGGCCAAACTCATTACCGAGGCGCGCCATTCCGAGCACATGGGGATCCAGTTCAGCGAACCCAAACTCGATCTGGACAAGTTGCGCGCGTGGAAGAATTCGATCGTGGACAAACTCGCGGGCGGCGTGGCGACGCTCGCCAGGCAACGGGGCGTCGAGGTGTTGCAGGGACGCGGATATTTCGAGGACTCCAAGACGTTGCGGGTCGAGACGGCGGAGGGCCAGAAGTTCGTCACCTACGACGCGGCGATTGTGGCCGTTGGCTCGAAGTCGGCCATGCCGAAGGCATTCGATCTCGGCAATCCGCGCATCATGACCTCGCGGGAAGCGCTGGACGTGCCGGACGTGCCGGGCACGCTGCTGATTGTCGGCGGTGGCTACATCGGGATGGAATTGGGAACGGTGTACGCGACGCTGGGCAGCAAGGTCGTGGTGGTCGAAGCGCTCGGCTCGATTCTGACGGGCGCGGACGCCGATCTCGTTCGTCCCGTGCAACGGTACGCGGAGAAAGCGTTCCAGCAGGTCCGCGTTAAGACCAAGGTGGTGTCCATGGCGACGGCGGGCAAGCAGATCAAGGTTGTCATGGAGACGGACGGGAAGAAACTCGAGGAGTTGTACGACCGCGTGTTGGTCTCGGTCGGTCGCGTGCCCAACCACGCCGATCTCGGCCTCGAGAATACAAAGATCACGAAAGACGACCGCGGCTTCATCAAGGTCAACGAGAAGCAGCAGACGAATGATCCCGCGCTGTACGCCATCGGAGACGTGACGGGCGGCGTGTTATTGGCGCACAAAGCATCGCGCGAGGCGCGGCTGGCTGTCGATGCGATCACCGGCGACCATGAATCCTTGGACAAATATATTATCCCGGCGGTGGTGTTCACTGATCCCGAGATCGCCTGGTGCGGTCTGACCGAAACCGAGGCGAAAGAGAAGGGGATCACGGTCAAGATCGCCCGTTTCCCCTGGGCCGCCTCGGGTCGCGCGCTGACATTCGACCACCCCGAAGGCGTGACCAAACTCATCATCGACCCGGAGACGGAACGGGTGCTGGGCGCGGGGATTACCGGCCAGGGCGCGGGCGAACTGATTGGCGAAGCGGTGCTGGCAATCGAAATGGGCGCCACGGCCTACGATCTCGCAGCCTCGATTCATCCGCATCCGACCTTGTCGGAGACCCTGATGGAATGTGCCGAGGTGTTCTACGGTAACGCCACGCACACCTATACGCGACGGGAAGCGCCCCACCGGGAATCCTGAGCCGGCCGACAACGGTCTTCAAAGCAGGTAGGGCAGGGCATCACGACCGACGGATCGTCTGCTGCAGGTTGCCGCGCGCGTCAAAGACTTCCACGACCATTGGCATCTGGCCGACGGCGTGCGTGGAGCAACTCAGGCAGGGGTCGTAGGCGCGGATGGCGGCTTCGATGCGGTTGAGAACGCCTTCCTTCACTGGTTCGCCGTCGATGTACATCCTGGCGACTTCCTCGACGGCACGGCTCATGGCGTAGTTGTTGTTGCCGGTGGCAACGATGAGGTTGACCTTTTCGAGCCGGCCGGATTCATCCACCCAATAATGATGCCAGAGTGTGCCGCGCGGCGCCTCGATAACGCCGACGCCTTCGCGGTTGGCGGGCGTGGCGTTGGCGCGGATCTCGGTGGAGAGGATGTCGGGGTCTTCGAGCAGTTGGCGAGCGTGTTCGATGGCGTAGAGGTTCTCGATCAAGCGGGCGTAATGGTAATAGAGCGAGCCTTCGACGACCTTGCCTTTACGCAGGCGGCGGAACAGTTCGAATTCCTTTTGCGCCAGCGGCGTGGACAGTTTCTCGGCGGCATTGAGGCGACCGAGCGGGCCGACGCGGTAGGCGCCGCCGGGCCAGCCGAGCTTGCGGTAGTAGGGAAATTTGAGGTAGCTCCAGTTCTCGACGTGTTCGGCAATGAAATCAAGGTATTGGCGGCCGTCGAAACGTTCAATCGGCCGTCGCTGCGAATCCACCATCCGCAAGGCGCCGTCGTAGAGGGCGACGGCGTTGTCGTCGGTGACCATGCCGAGGTAGCCGGTGGGGAACGCGGCGAACGCCTCCATTTCCTTCGCGTGTTTCTCCATCCAGGCTTTCATTACCGCGAGGCCGTCCTGGGCCAGGGCGATCATGAGTTCCACCTGGGATGATATCGCGTCGCGGTCGGCGACAGCCAGCGCCCTGGTCACGCCGCCCGGGACGGCGAAATTGGGATGGACGCGGCGTTCCCCAAGTTTGGCGATGATTTCCTGGCCAAATTTCCGCAACGTGATCGCTTTGACGGTAAGTTTCGGGTCGGCTTGGTAGAGGCCGACAACGTTGCGGATCGCCGGATCGGCGTCGAACCCCAAAATCAAATCGGGACCCGCGAGTTCGAAGAAGTGCATCGAATGCGACTGGATCGTCTGGCCCATGTGCATGAGTTCGCGCAGCAACCGCGCGGGCCGCGGCGGCTCGACGCCGAGGATTTCGTCGCACGCCTTGGCCGAGGCGAGATGGTGGCTGACCGGGCAAATGCCGCAAATTCGCTCGGTGATCAGTGGCATCTCGTAAAACATCCGGCCTTCACAGAATTTCTCGAAGCCGCGGAATTCGTTGACGTGAAACCGCGCCTGCTCGACATGGCCCGCGTCATCAAGGCGGATGGTGACTTTCGCGTGACCTTCGATGCGGGTCACCGGTTCGATGGTGATGGTGTTCGCCATGGTCGTCTCAATGCCAGTCGAGGTTCTTGCCGGCCAACGCCGGTTTGCGGCCGGCGGCCAATTCGGTGAGCACGAAAAAAATCGCGTCGGCCGACGGCGGACAACCGGGGAGGTGGACGTCCACCGGGACCACTTGGTCGAGCGCCCGCGCGTCCTGCATGACGGCGAGTTCCGGGTCGTTCGGAACGCGGCCTTCAGCGGTGCTTTCAGTTTCAATGTAGGCGCGCCGCAACGCTTCGTGACAGGAAACCCCGTTGCGCAACGTCGGCACACCGCCGAACACCGCGCAATCCCCGAGCGCCACGAGCACTTTGCAGCGGGCGCGCATCTGCCTGGCAACGTGTTCCCCGGTGGAATTGTTGACGCAACCTTCGAGGATGCCGACATCCACGCCGCTCTCGGGCGGATGCTTCAAGTCGGTGATCGGCGTGGCGTGCAGCGACACCTGCTCCAGGAGCGTGACGATCCGTTCGTCGATGTCCAGCAACGACATGTGGCAACCGGCACAGCCAGCGAGCCAATCGCTGGCGACAGTGGGCTTGTTCGGCATCGTCAATCCTTTCCTTATTCCGGTCCCGCCAGGTGCACGAGCGCTTCGGGCAACAACGTCTGCCCCATCCGTTCCGCCAGTTTCACGAACGTCTGCCCGTGGGCCGGCACCGATGCCGGCGCTTGCAACAGCGGCACGACCGGCAACCGCCGGCCTTCGAGATTGACCACGTGGCCGCGTTGCTCGGCCCAGGTGGGCGAGGGCAACACGACGTCCGCCGCCTCGGTCCAGGCCGAATGGACGGCGGCATGGACGACGGTGAACTCGCTTTGCGGCAGCGGCTGGCCATCGCTCAGGTCATCGCCCAGCAACGCGTACAACGCGTCGCCCCGCACCGGCCGCGCCTCGATGCCGAGCCGGGCCGCGCCGACGGCGTTGGCGCCCTTGACCAGCGGCAGGAACCGCGCCTGCGCCGGCAGTGTTCGCAGCGCCGCATAGACGCTGCTGCTGAGGCCGGAGCCGTAGAGCAACACCGGCCGCTGGACGGATTCGATGGCTTTCTTCAATTGAAGCATGCCACTGACGCGCAAGTGGTAGGTGGCCTTCAACCGCTCGAACGGCGACGCGGCGTGGAACGAGATATCTTCGAGTTCGAGATGCAATTCGGCCCAGTCGTCGATGCCGGTGGTCTCATCATTGACGATGATCAACCGCGCCCCGTTGTCCAGCGCCCGGCGGACCAGGTGACCGAGGACCTTTTGGTGTTGCAGCGGGTTGCCGCCGATGATCGCGATGCCATCCGCATTGGCCACGTCGCGCAACGACGCCATCGCGCCGAGATCGAGCGGCGGGACTTCGCCCGATAACAACGCGATTTCGCTGCTCTCCAGCACATCGTGGAAGAAACACTCGAATGACGCCAGCGACTCGGACGTGAGCCGGGGCGACGCGACGCCGGCGACGAGGTGCGCCTCACTGAATTTCGTTCCGATCAGCGCCAGCGCGTCGTCCCAACTCGTGTCCACCAGCCGGCCGTCGCGGCGGACCAGCGGCTGGAGGATCCTCGCCGGTGTGGGTTCGACAACTTTGAACCTGCCGGCCGAGCAGAGCAGGCCGCCATTGGGAGCGTCCCAATCGCCTTCGACTCGCAGCAGATGATTGCCGCGCGTAATCGCGTGGATTCCGCAACCCACCGCGCAGCCGACGCACGTGGCGGGCGTGCGTTTGATTTGCGATTCGTGACCGAGATAAATGCTCTGGCGGTCGTGCAACGCGCCGGTCGGGCAGACCTGCAGGCACGTGCCGCACGAGACGCAACTGGATTCACCGAACGGCACGTCGTCGTCGGCGCAGATCATCGCGCGAGCGCCGCGCTGGTTCAGGCCGAGTGTGTGGTTGGCGGCGATGTCTTCGCAGGCGCGGACGCAACGCCGGCACAGAATGCAGCGGCCATGGTCCATCACGAAAAACTCCCGTGAGGCATCGACCGGCCACTGTTTCTTGTAATTCGGCGCGTACGCCCAGCAATCGAGGCCGTGCTCGTAGCCAAGTTTCTGCAATTCGCAGTCGGTCGTCTCACCGCTGCCGCTGGCGGGGCAGAACATGCAGTAATGCG
The DNA here is from genome assembly GCA_963712025.1 of uncultured Verrucomicrobiae bacterium. Taxonomy (GTDB): domain Bacteria; phylum Verrucomicrobiota; class Verrucomicrobiia; order Palsa-1439; family Palsa-1439; genus Palsa-1439. The sequence goes on from CAVQGJ010000010.1 coordinate 420,145, forward strand.
TCCGTTCCGAGAAGATCATGTGCAGCGATGCCTTCCGCGACGCGACGAGGGCGGGCGTATCGGTGCGCACGACCATGCCTTCGGTGACGGGGAACGTGCACGACGGCTGGAGCGAGCGTTGTTTTTCAATCTCGACGAGGCAAATGCGGCAGGCGCCCTCCGGTTTGAGTCGCGGATGATAGCAGAGCGACGGAATGTGGATACCGGCCGCGGCCGCAGCTTCATAGACGGTCTGCCCGGCCCTGGATTGCACGGGCCGGCCGTTGATGGTGATATTGATGAGAGCGGGCTCGTTCATGGTGTGTCTCCGCCGGGGGCCGTGACCGGTTCGGGGCGCGGCAGGCCCATCCGGTCGAGCCATTCGAGGTCGCAACGCAGGCAACGTTTCGCTTCCATCCGCGCGACCTCCTCGCTCAGACCGAGTTCGACTTCCTTGAAATTGCCGTCGCGCTCGGCGACGCTGAGCCGCGGCATGGTGGGGCGATGCGCATCGGCGAAGTCGTCGAGACGATGCACCAACGCGACATCGTGCCTCGGGGTGACGAATCGCGGCTTCGGCATCTGGCCCGTGCGGAGCCATTCATCCACGGCGACCGCGACGAGATTCCCCTGGGCCACCGCCTGGACAATCGTTGCCGGCCCGGTCACGGCGTCGCCCGCAGCGAACACACCGGGGCGACTGGTGCCGAACGCTTCGTTGACGACGAACGTGCGGCCGCGCGTGGTGGTGAGTTGGTCGGGTTTCATCCAGGACAAATCCGGCGTTTGGCCGATGGCCGGGATGAGGACGTCGAGCGGCAACGTGAAACTCTCCGATTCCATGGCGACCGGCTTGCGGCGGGCCGTATCATCGAATTCGGCAAGCCGTTGGCGCATGAGCCGCACGCCGGTGACCGCGCCGTTGCCGAGAATCTCGACCGGGTTGACCAGTGTCTGAAACCGGATGCCTTCGTGGAGTGCGCCCTCGATTTCTTCGGGCAAATGCGTCGCCGGCATGTCGTCGCCAGTGCGGCGGTACATGACGTGGACTTCGTGGGCGCCGAGCCGCAACGCCACCCGGGCGGCATCGATGGCCACGTCGCCGCCGCCGACCACGCCGACGCGTTTGCCGCGCAGGTCGGGGATGTTGGCCGCGGAAACGCCGCCAAGCACCCGCCGGCACGATTCGAGAGCGATGTCGCGGAGAAAATCGAGGCCGTTAATGACACCGCTTTTATCTTCGCCAGCGATCCCAAGTTGGCGGCTGCGCCACGCGCCGATCGCGAGCACGACGGAGTGGAAGCCCTGTTTGTCGAACAGTTCGTCGAGCGTGAAATCCCTGCCCAGCGTCTGGTTACAGCGAATCTCGACGCCGGCTCGCTTGATGTTGTCGATTTCGAGGAACAACGGCTGGCGCGGGAGCCGGTATTCCGGGATTGCGCAACTCATCATGCCGCCGGGCACGGCCAGTTTTTCCAACACGGTGACGCCGTAGCCAAATTGGGCCAGGCGCAGCGCGGCGGTGAGCCCCGCGGGGCCGGCGCCGATGACCGCCACTTTCCTGCCGGCCGCGGCCTTGCGTTGCTCGGGTGTACCGAGAGGTTCGGGTGTCCACGGCGCTCCGAGTTCATGCTCGGCCATGAACCGTTTGGTCATGCGGATGGCGATGGGTTCATCGAGTTCGGCACGGCGGCACTTCGTTTCACAAAACGCCGGGCAGGCCCGCCCGCAAATGACGGCGAACGGATTGCGTTCCCGATGGATGGCGAGACCCTCCGCATACCGGCCCTGCGCGATGAGCGCGAGATACGCCGGCGTGTCCACACCGACGGGGCAGGTGTTGACGCACTTGGCCCGGACGAGCTTTTTGCACTGGCCGGCCGGACACAGATGTTCGTCGATGTGGGCCAGCATTTCCTGTTCGAAAAACCGCAGGACCGACATTACGGGGCCGGGCGTGCGCTGGCCGAGGCCGCAGAGCGACGAACTCATCATATGGGCGGATATGTCGCGGATCGTCTGGAGGTCCTGTCGCGTGCCCTGGGCTTCGGTGATGCGAGTCAACACTTCCAGCAGGCGCTGGCCGCCGATGCGGCAGGGGACGCATTTGCCGCACGATTCGGCGGCGGCGAACGTGAGGAAGTACTTCGCCAGTTCGACCATGCAGGTATCGTCGTCCACGACGATCATGCCGCCACTGCCCATCACCGCACCGGCTTCCTGGAGTGAATCGAAATCGACGGGTGTGTTCAACGACGAGGCCGGCAGGCAACCGCCGAGTGGGCCGCCGGTCTGGACGGATTTGAATGATCGGCCACCGGGAATGCCGCCGCCGACGTCGAAAATGATATCGCCGAGCGGAATGCCCATCGGGACCTCGATGAGGCCGGTGTTGTTGACCTTACCAGTGAGCGCGAAGACCGCCGTGCCGGATGATTTGGGGCTGCCGATGCCTTTGAACCACGCTGCGCCGCGAAGGATGATCCGCGGAGCCATCGCGTAGCTCTTCACATTATTGATGTTACTCGGCTTGGCCCAGAGACCGCTGACGGCGGGGAACGGTGGACGGGGACGCGGCTCGCCGCGGCGGCCTTCGATGGAGGCGATGAGGGCCGTCTCTTCGCCACAGACAAACGCGCCAGCGCCACCCTTGAGGACAATGTCGAAGCTGAACTTGGTGCCGAGGATGTTCATGCCGAGCAGCCCGAACTCGGTGGCCTGGGCGATGGCCGCTTCGAGCCGGTCGATGGCGAGCGGGTATTCTTCGCGGCAGTAGATGATGCCTTCGCGCGCGCCCATCGCGTAACCAGCGATGGCCATGCCTTCGAGGACGGCGTGCGGATCGCTTTCGAGGATCGACCGGTCCATGAACGCGCCCGGATCACCTTCGTCGGCGTTGCAGATGACGTACTTGGTGTCGCCGGGCGATTTGCGGCACAGTTCCCATTTCATGCCGGTCGAGAACCCGCCGCCGCCGCGGCCGCGCAAGCCGGATTCTTTGATCTGGCGAATGACTTCCTCGGGCGACCACGTGGCGAGCGCGCGGGCAAGGGCGCGGTACCCGTCGCGGGCGATGTACTCTTCGATTTTTTCCGGATCGATGATGCCGCAGTTGGAGAGCACGATACGGATTTGTTTGCTGGTGAACGGCAGATCACGCAATTGCGGGACGTTTTGAATCGCCTGCGGCTCGTCGGCGGGCGGTTCGGTTTCGGCCATGCGGCAGATGGCCCATTCCCGCACGGGCCGGCCGTTGACGACGTGCTCCTCGATCAGACGCGGCACCATGTCGGGCTGGATGTTGGCATAAAACACATGCGAGCCGCCGTTGAGCTGGATGTCCACGAGCGGTTCCTTGGCGCACATGCCGATGCAGCCAACGCTCGCAACGGGCACGGTGAGTTTCCGGCGGGCGAGTTCCTGTTGGATGGCGTGCATCGTCTCTCTCGCGCCGGCGGCAATGCCGCAGGTGCCGGCGCCGACAAAGATGGCAGCGCGATCCTGGGCGCGGGCGGCGAGCGCCCGCTGGTATTGTTCGCGCAGTTGCGCCAAGTCCTGGATGGTATTGAGTTTGGCCATGGCGTGGTCCTCGTTAGTCGAGTGCCTTCACGCGCTGAATAAGCGTGTCGGTGTTGAGTCGCCCGTAAACCTTTTCGTTTACCAGCGCGACCGGCGAGATGCCGCACGAACCGAGGCAATAAACGACTTCGAGCGTGAGCTTGTAGTCGGGCGAGGTTTCGCCGGGGGCGACACCGGTGGCGTGCTCGAGCGCGTCGAGGTTTCTGCCCGAACCGCGCACGTGGCAGGCGGTGCCGTCGCAGATACGGACGAGGTTGCGCCCGCGGCGTTTGAGATGGAACTGCGCATAGAACGTCGCGACACCGTAGATGCGGTTCAACGGGATGCGCGTGTGTTTGGAGATGAACGCGAGTGCTGGGCGCGGCAGGTAGCCGTAAAGGTCCTGGGTGCGCTGGAGGATCGGGATGAGAGCGCCTTTCTGGCCCTTGAATTGTTCCAAGACACGGGTGAGGCGGCTGAGGTCAACCGTCGACTCTTTGGTCGTGGCTACCTGGCCGTGCTGGACGTTGGTGGACATAAACTCCCTTCCTCCCTGCGTTGGCGTCACTTGCCCTTCTGCGGTTCTTTGACTTTGCCGACAACGAGACCCTCAACGACCCTGTCCCTCTCCAAATGCTCGGCCACGATTTGGCGGGCGGCGGCCGGAGTGACGTTCGCGTACGTGACGATTTCGCCGCGCTCGCCCTCGACTCGGACGACCGGCTCCTCGACACAGAGCCCCATCTCGCCACTGACCGCAACCTCGACATGGTCAATTCCGCGTTTTTCGAGTTCATCGAGTGCGGTGGTCATCACCTCGCGCGCACCAGCGGCAATGGCTGCAGTGCCCATACTGAAGACAACACGGTACCTCGTCCCCACCGTACGCGAAGCGAGATGCCGTCGCGCCCGTTCTCTGAGTTTCTCGAGTTCCTGGATATTCATAAAGTGCCTCCTTCTTTGCTGACCAAGGGGGAAAAATTCCGGCGGTGAAACGGCGGCGGCGGATTGTGGGAATCGGAGAGATGCAGGAAACCTGGCGAGCAGTCGCAGCGCCATCTGTTTGGGACATCCTTGGGCTTCACTATAGTGATCCTTGTGAACCACAGCGCGGTCGTAACAAGTTTGTGAATTTTTTCACAATCTACAGGCTTTTGTCAATTGTAATTGCTCTCTCGGGCGCTCAGGGACTCAACCAACTGGTTTAGTCGGGGTGTCTTGGAAGGTCCAGTCGGTGATCGTGCTGACCTCGACTGACTGACGGCGCTGTTTGGGCTCGCCGATCGGCGCGACGCGGCAGTCCACATCATGCCATTACACGCGCTCTTGCTTCTGAGTTCACAGCCCAACGCCGACCTGGTCCGGTACGCTTTAGAACACACTGATTTTGTAAATCAGTCCCGTAAGCCGACGTGACAATTTTGTCCATCAGGGTTCGTCTTGACTTTCTATGGGCATAACACTCCCACGTTCGCATAAGACTTTGCTGCTCAACGCTTCTGGGACACCCTCTGGCACAACCGTTGCTAGTGGATTATAATAATAATGAGGGGGAGAACATTTATCACAGCATCGATGCTATGTGCTTTGGCATTGGTGCTGGTAGGGGTATGCCCGGGTAGATCGAATGCCCAAGAGGCTTTCCTTACCGAGGATGCTACTGTCAGAGCGGCCCAGCCGCGAACGGTGGCGTCGCAATCTTCTCTCAAAGTCGTGGGGCCACTCAACTCCCATTCTGAGCAAGACTCCTTTCTGAAGTTTGACCTGTCCTGTTTACCCGCCGGCATTACGGGATCTAACATACTCCGTGCAACATTGGTGCTGCATGTGAATAGCCTCACTCGGACTGGTTCGTTTGACGTAGCTGTGGTCGAAGGGGCTTGGAAAGACCGCACCGTGACGTGGGAGAACGCGCCGAAAATAATCGGACTGGAAACGGCAGACGTTGTGCCGGCGAAGAATGAATTCGTAACAATGGATTTGACAGAGTTGGTGAAGGATTGGGTGAATGGGGCGGCCACCAACAGCGGCATTGCGCTCGTTCCAAACGGCTCCAGTATCGATGTCGGGTTTGACAGCCTGGAGAACCTGGGGACTTCCCACCCAGCGCGACTTCTGATTACCACAAGCTACAGTGGGCCTGCGGGGCCTCAAGGGCCGCCGGGACCTCAGGGACCTCAAGGCCCTCAAGGCGACACAGGACCTCAAGGGCCTCCAGGTTCGAATACCGACCGGAACGTCTCTAGCTTCATCAACGATGCGGGTTATGTCACCGCGACCATCACCAACGGGCTGGAAACGATCAGCGCAACAAGTGCGTTGACCAACAGCTTTGCGAGTGTATCGGTCACCAACGGGTTGGCCGACCTCACCGCGCTCCTCGGCAAGGCAGCCACCAACTTGTTCAGCGGCAGCAACACCGGCTTGGTGGCCAACGCCGGCGCCCCGATCCCACGAAATTCCTCCGCCAGGATGGGACCTGGGCCACCCTGTCTGGCACGACCAACGGATTCGCGTCTCTCAGTGATCTGAACGCCACTAACGACGCCATCCGCACCGGCTCGCAAGCGGTGACCAACGGTCTGGAGACGATTACGGCAGCCAGTGGGTTAACCAACGGTCTTGTGGGTGCGAGCGTCACGAATGGGTTGGCGCTGCCATCAGTCACCAATGGCATGGCTCTGACGGGCATCACCAACGGGCTGGCCACGGCCAACCAGAACGTCAGTCTGTTTCCCAACAATGCCGGCTACGTCACCCAAACCGTGACCAACGGCTTGGCGGCGGCAGCGCTGACCAATGCGCTGAGCAACGCGTTCTACCCGCTCCTGGCCAATCCCAGCAACTACGTGGACCAATCTGTGACCAACGGGTTGCCGGACACGAACGCGCTCGCCGGCAAAGCTGCCACCAACCAAAATGTCAGCCTGTTTACCAACGACGCCAACTACGTCACCGCGACGGTCACCAATGGGTTGGCCAACCTCACCGCGCTCCTCAGCAAGGCGGCCACCAACCTGTTCAGCGGCAGCAACACCGGCTTGGTGGCCAACGCCGGCACCCCCGATCCCTCGAAGTTTCTCCGCCAGGATGGGACTTGGGCCACCCTGTCTGGCACGACCAACGGATTCGCGTCACTCAATGATCTGAACGCTACCAATGACGCCCTGCGCACCGGCTTGCAAGCGGTGACCAACGGTCTGGCGCTGACAAGCGTCACCAATGGACTCCCCACCACCGCTGTCACCAACGGTTTGGAAACGGTCACGGCGGCGGGTGCGTTGGCCTCCACCAACTTCGTTCTCAGCACCAGCAACACGTTGGCGGCAGCGACCCTGGCCGTGACCAACGGTCTGCCGACCACCGCAGTCACCAATGGCCTGGCGCTGACGAGTGTCACCAATGGGCTGGAGACGGTCGCGGCAGCGGGTGCGTTGGCCTCCACCAACTTCGTTATCGGCACCAGCAACACGTTGGCGGCAGCGACACTGGCCGTGACCAACGGTCTGCCGACCACCGCAGTCACCAATGGCTTGGAAACGGTCACCGCGGCCAGTGCGTTGGCCTCCACCAACTTCGTTATCAACACCAGCAACACCTTGGCTGCCGCGACCCTGGCCGTGACCAACGGTCTGCCGACCACGGCGGTCACCAATGGCCTTGCGCTGACAAGCGTCACGAATGGGTTGGAAACGGTCACGGCGGCTGGTGCGTTGGCCTCCACGAACCTTCTGACCTCGACCAGCAACACGTTGGCGGCAGCGACGCTGGCCGTGACCAACGGTCTGCCGACCACCGCGCTCACGAATGGTCTTGCGTTGACGAGTGTCACCAATGGGCTGGAGACGGTCACCGCGGCCAGTGCGTTGGCGTCCACCAACTTCGTTATCAGTACGAGCAACACGCTGGCGGCGGCCACTCTGGCCGTGACCAACGGTCTGCCGACTACTGCGGTCACCAACAGTTTGGAAACGGTCACGGCGGCCAGTGCGTTGGCCTCCACCAACTTCGTTCTCAGCACCAGCAACACCTTGGCGGCAGCGACACTGGCCATCACCAACGGCCTGCCAACCACCGCCGTCACCAATGGCTTGGAGACGATCACGGCGGCCGGTGCGTTGGCGTCCACCAACTTCGTTATCGGCACCAGCAACACGTTGGCGGCAGCGACCCTGGCCGTGACCAACGGTCTGCCGACCACCGCAGTCACCAATGGTCTCCCGACCACCGCGATCACCAACGGGCTGGAGACGATCACCGCGGCCAGTGCATTGGCCTCCACCAACTTCGTTATCAACACCAGCAACACCTTGGCGGCGGCCACTCTGGCCGTCACCAACGGCCTGGAGACGATTACGGCAGCCAGTGGGCTAACCAACGGTCTTGTGGGTGCGAGCGTCACGAATGGGTTGGAAACGGTCACGGCGGCCGGTGCATTGGCCTCCACCAACTTCGTTATCAGTGCGAGCAACACGCTGGCGGCGGCCACTCTGGCCGTCACCAACGGCCTGCCGACTACCGCCGTCACCAACGGGCTGGAGACGATCACCGCGGCCAGTGCGTTGGCCTCCACCAACTTCGTTCTCAGCACCAGCAACACCTTGGCGGCGGCGACGTTGGCCGTGACCAACGGTCTGCCGACCACCGCAGTCACCAATGGCCTTGCGCTGACAAGCGTCACCAACGGCTTGGAGACGGTCACCGCGGCCAGTGCATTGGCCTCCACCAACTTCGTTATCAGTACGAGCAACACGCTGGCGGCAGCGACACTGGCCGTGACCAACGGTCTGCCGACCACGGCGGTCACCAATGGCCTTGCACTGACGAGCGTCACCAACGGCTTGGAGACGGTCACCGCGGCCAGTGCATTGGCCTCCACCAACTTCGTTATCAACACCAGCAACACGCTGGCGGCGGCCACTCTGGCCATCACCAACGGCCTGGAGACGATTACGGCGGCCAGTGGGCTAACCAACGGTCTTGTGGGTGCGAGCGTCACGAATGGGTTGGAAACGGTCACGGCGGCTGGTGCATTGGCCTCCACGAACCTTCTGACCTCGACCAGTAACACGCTGGCGGCAGCGACCCTGGCCGTGACCAACGGTCTGCCGACCACCGCAGTCACCAATGGTCTCCCGACCACCGCGATCACCAACGGGCTGGAGACGATCACCGCGGCCAGTGCATTGGCCTCCACCAACTTCGTTATCAACACCAGCAACACCTTGGCGGCGGCCACTCTGGCCGTCACCAACGGCCTGCCGACCACGGCGGTCACCAATGGGCTGGAGACGGTCGCGGCAGCGGGTGCGCTGGCGTCTACCAACTTCGTTATCAGCACGAGCAACACGTTGGCTGCGGCCACTCTTTCCGTGACCAATGGCCTGCCGACCACTGCGCTCACGAATGGTCTTGCGTTGACGAGTGTCACCAATGGGCTGGAGACGGTCGCGGCAGCGGGTGCGTTGGCCTCCACTAACTTCGTTATCAGTACGAGCAACACGCTGGCGGCAGCGACCCTGGCCGTGACCAACGGCCTGCCGACCACCGCGATCACCAACGGGCTGGAGACGATCACCGCGGCCAGTGCGTTGGCCTCCACCAACTTCGTTCTCAGCACCAGCAACACGCTGGCGGCGGCCACTCTGGCCATCACCAACGGCCTGGAGACGATTACGGCGGCCAGTGGGCTAACCAACGGTCTTGTGGGTGCGAGCGTCACGAATGGGTTGGAAACGGTCACGGCGGCTGGTGCATTGGCCTCCACCAACTTCGTTATCAGCACGAGCAACACCTTGGCGGCGGCGACTCTTTCTGTGACCAACGGTCTGCCGACCACCGCGATCACCAACGGGCTGGAGACGATCACCGCGGCCAGTGCATTGGCCTCCACCAACTTCGTTATCAACACCAGCAACACCTTGGCGGCGGCCACTCTGGCCGTCACCAACGGCCTGCCGACCACGGCGGTCACCAATGGGCTGGAGACGGTCGCGGCAGCGGGTGCGTTGGCGTCCACCAACTTGCTGACCTCGACCAGCAACACGTTGGCGGCGGCCACTCTGGCCGTCACCAACGGCCTGCCGACTACCGCCGTCACCAATGGCTTGGAGACGGTCACGGCGGCTGGTGCATTGGCCTCCACCAACTTCGTTATCAGCACGAGCAACACCTTGGCGGCGGCGACTCTTTCTGTGACCAACGGCCTGCCGACCACGGCGGTCACCAATGGGCTGGAGACGGTCGCGGCAGCGGGTGCGTTGGCGTCCACCAATTTCGTTCTCAGCACCAGCAACACCTTGGCGGCGGCGACGTTGGCCGTGACCAACGGCCTGCCGACCACTGCGCTCACGAATGGTCTTGCGCTGACAAGCGTCACGAATGGTCTGGAGACGGTCACCGCGGCCAGTGCATTGGCCTCCACCAACTTCGTTATCAGCACGAGCAACACCTTGGCGGCGGCGACTCTTTCTGTGACCAACGGTCTGCCGACCACCGCGATCACCAACGGGCTGGAGACGATCACCGCGGCCAGTGCATTGGCCTCCACCAACTTCGTTATCAACACCAGCAACACCTTGGCGGCGGCCACTCTGGCCGTCACCAACGGCCTGCCGACCACGGCGGTCACCAATGGGCTGGAGACGGTCGCGGCAGCGGGTGCGTTGGCGTCCACCAACTTCGTTCTCAGCACCAGCAACACGTTGGCGGCGGCGACACTGGCCGTGACCAACGGTCTGCCGACCACCGCAGTCACCAATGGTCTCCCGACCACCGCGATCACCAACGGGCTGGAGACGGTCACGGCGGCTGGTGCATTGGCCTCCACCAACTTCGTTATCAGCACGAGCAACACCTTGGCGGCGGCGACTCTTTCTGTGACCAACGGCCTGCCGACCACTGCGGTCACCAATGGCCTTGCGCTGACAAGCGTCACGAATGGGTTGGAAACGGTCACGGCGGCTGGTGCGTTGGCCTCCACGAACCTTCTGACCTCGACCAGCAACACGTTGGCGGCAGCGACACTGGCCGTGACCAACGGTCTGCCGACCACCGCGGTCACCAATGGGCTGGAGACGGTCGCGGCAGCGGGTGCGCTGGCCTCCACCAACCTGCTGATCTCGACCAGCAACACGTTGGCGGCAGCGACACTGGCCGTGACCAACGGTCTGCCGACCACGGCGGTCACCAATGGCCTTGCGCTGACAAGCGTCACCAACGGCTTGGAGACGGTCACCGCGGCCAGTGCATTGGCCTCCACCAACTTCGTTCTCAGCACCAGCAACACGCTGGCGGCGGCCACTCTGGCCGTCACCAACGGGCTGCCGACTACTGCCGTCACCAATGGCTTGGAGACGGTCACGGCGGCTGGTGCATTGGCCTCCACGAACCTTCTGACCTCGACCAGCAATACCTTGGCGGCAGCGACACTGGCCGTGACCAACGGTCTGCCGACCACGGCGGTCACCAATGGCCTTGCGCTGACGAGCGTCACCAACGGCTTGGAGACGGTCACCGCGGCTGGTGCGTTGGCGTCCACCAACTTCGTTCTCAGCACCAGCAACACCTTGGCGGCAGCGACGTTGGCCGTCACCAACGGCCTGCCGACTACCGCCGTCACCAATGGCTTGGAGACGGTCACGGCGGCTGGTGCATTGGCCTCCACCAACTTCGTTATCAGCACGAGCAACACGCTGGCGGCGGCCACTCTGGCCGTCACCAACGGCCTGCCGACCACCGCAGTCACCAATGGCCTGGAGACGATCACGGCGGCCGGTGCGTTGGCCTCCACCAACTTCGTTCTCAGCACCAGCAACACGCTGGCGGCGGCCACTCTGGCCATCACCAACGGCCTGGAGACGATTACGGCAGCCAGTGGGCTAACCAACGGTCTTGTGGGTGCGAGCGTCACGAATGGGTTGGAAACGGTCACGGCGGCCGGTGCATTGGCCTCCACCAACTTCGTTATCAGTGCGAGCAACACGCTGGCGGCGGCCACTCTGGCCGTCACCAACGGCCTGCCGACTACCGCCGTCACCAATGGCTTGGAGACGGTCACGGCGGCTGGTGCATTGGCGTCCACCAACTTCGTTCTCAGCACCAGCAACACGCTGGCGGCAGCGACTCTTTCTGTGACCAACGGTCTGCCGACCACCGCGATCACCAACGGGCTGGAGACGATCACCGCGGCCGGTGCATTGGCCTCCACCAACTTCGTTATCAGTGCGAGCAACACGCTGGCGGCGGCCACTCTGGCCGTCACCAACGGCCTGCCGACTACCGCCGTCACCAATGGCTTGGAGACGGTCACGGCGGCTGGTGCATTGGCGTCCACCAACTTCGTTCTCAGCACCAGCAACACGTTGGCGGCAGCGACATTGACCGTGACCAACGGTCTGCCGACTACTGCGCTCACGAATGGTCTTGCGTTGACGAGTGTCACCAATGGGCTGGAGACGGTCGCGGCGGCCGGTGCGTTGGCGTCCACCAATTTCGTTCTCAGCACCAGCAACACGTTGGCGGCGGCGACGTTGGCCGTGACCAACGGCCTGCCGACTACCGCGATCACCAACGGGCTGGAGACGATCAGCGCCGCCGGTGCGTTGGCCTCCACCAACTTCGTTCTCAGCACCAGCAACACGCTGGCGGCAGCGACCCTGGCCGTGACCAACGGTCTGCCGACCACGGCGGTCACCAATGGCCTTGCGCTGACAAGCGTCACCAACGGGCTGGAGACGATCAGCGCCGCCGGTGCGTTGGCCTCCACGAACCTTCTGACCTCGACCAGTAACACGCTGGCGGCGGCGACTCTTTCTGTGACCAACGGTCTGCCGACCACGGCGGTCACCAATGGCTTGGAGACGGTCACTGCAGCCGGTGCATTGGCGTCCACCAACTTCGTTCTCAGCACCAGCAACACGCTGGCGGCGGCCACTCTGGCCGTCACCAACGGCCTGCCGACTACCGCCGTCACCAACAGTTTGGAAACGGTCACCGCCGCCGGCGCGTTGGCGCCCACGAACCTTCTGATCTCGACCAGCAACACGTTGGCGGCAGCGACACTGGCCGTGACCAACGGTCTGCCGACCACGGCGGTCACCAATGGCCTGGCGCTGACGAGTGTCACCAATGGGCTGGAGACGGTCGCGGCAGCGGGTGCGCTGGCCTCCACCAACCTGCTGATCTCGACCAGCAACACGTTGGCTACCGCGACATTGGCCATTACCAACGGCCTGCCGACCACTGCGCTCACGAATGGTCTTGCGCTGACAAGCGTCACGAATGGTCTGGAAACGGTCACGGCGGCCAGTGCGTTGGCCTCCACGAACCTTCTGACCTCGACCAGTAACACCTTGGCGGCGGCGACGTTGGCCGTGACCAACGGTCTGGCGCTGACAAGCGTCACCAATGGACTCCCCACCACCGCGGTCACCAATGGGTTGGAAACGGTCACGGCGGCTGGTGCATTGGCCTCCACGAACCTTCTGACCTCGACCAGTAACACGCTGGCGGCAGCGACACTGGCCGTGACCAACGGTCTGCCGACCACGGCAGTCACCAATGGCCTTGCGCTGACGAGCGTCACCAACGGCTTGGAAACGGTCACCGCGGCTGGTGCATTGGCCTCCACCAACTTCGTTATCAACACCAGCAACACGCTGGCGGCAGCGACCCTGGCCGTGACCAACGGTCTGCCGACCACGGCGGTCACCAATGGCCTTGCGCTGACAAGCGTCACCAACGGGCTGGAGACGATCAGCGCTGCCGGTGCGTTGGCGTCTACCAACTTCGTTATCAGCACGAGCAACACGTTGGCTGCGGCCACTCTTTCCGTGACCAATGGCCTGCCGACCACTGCGCTCACGAATGGTCTTGCGTTGACGAGTGTCACCAATGGGCTGGAGACGGTCGCGGCAGCGGGTGCGTTAGCCTCCACCAACTTCGTCATCAGCACCAGCAACGCGCTGGCCGCCGCGACCCTGACCATCACCAATGGTTTGCCCACTACTGCGGTCACCAATGGGCTGGAGACGATCAGCGCAGCCAGTGCATTGGCGTCAACGAATCTTCTGACCTCGACCAGCAACACATTGGCAGCGGCAACATTGGCCATCACCAATGGTCTGCCGACCACCGGGGTCACCAACGGGCTTGCGCTGACGAGCGTCACCAACGGTTTGGAGACGATCACCGCCGCCAGTGCATTGGCTTCTACCAACTTCGTCATCAGCACCAGCAACACGCTGGCAGCGGCAACACTGACCATCACCAATGGACTCCCCACCACGGCGCTTACCAACGGTTTGGAGACGGTCACTGCAGCCAGTGCATTGGCCTCCACCAACTTCGTTATCAGCACCAGTAACACGTTGGCCGCAGCAACCCTGGCCATCACCAACGGTCTGCCGACTACCGCGGTCACCAACGGTTTGGAGACGGTCGCGGCAGCGGGTGCGCTGGCCTCCACCAACTTCGTTATCAGTACGAGCAACACGCTGGCGGCAGCGACCCTGGCCGTGACCAACGGTCTGCCGACCACGGCAGTCACCAATGGCCTTGCGCTGACGAGCGTCACCAACGGCTTGGAGACGGTCACCGCGGCTGGTGCGTTGGCGTCCACCAACTTCGTTCTCAGCACCAGCAACACGCTGGCGGCAGCGACACTGGCCGTGACCAACGGCCTGCCGACTACCGCGGTCACCAATGGCTTGGAGACGATCACGGCAGCGGGTGCGTTGGCCTCCACCAACTTCGTTATCGGCACCAGCAACACGTTGGCGGCAGCGACACTGGCCGTGACCAACGGTCTGCCGACCACTGCGCTCACCAACGGTTTGGAAACGGTCACGGCAGCGGGGACATTGATCACCACGGGATCGGTTTGGGTTACAGCTATCGCTCCGAATGACTGGGTCTGGGGAACCAGCGGTAACTCTTCCAGCAACCTCCTCGTTCCAGTGTATTACACAAGCACAACCGCGGCGGGCGACCAGTTTGCCCTGCTCTGGACAAGTTCCAACACGAGCGCCCAGCAAGACCGATATGCGTTTTCTCCGTGCCGCGGTCTTCAAAGCGCAATTAATTGGGGAAGTAGCACGGGAGCTGTTGTATGGGTACTCACTAGCAGTACGAGTACATCAACCAGTTCCGTCGCATCCGTAAGGTTCACAAATCCGAATGGCTTGCAATACACCGTCAATAATCTGACTTCAAGCAGTGCCATGACGTGGACGCCTATCTATATTTCTACGAATAATCTCGGCGCATTTGTCCGTGATTCAACAGGCACGAACGTCTGGACGATTCGTGAAGACCCATCGGCGTGGCAGTCCGCCACCGCTGGGGTGGCACTCGTCCAATTCAACATTCTGGTAATTCATTGAGCAAATGCTCGTCAACGATATTACCGCTCTTGCCATTGGCTGATTCAAAGATCGTCCTCTTATCGGCGCCTCGGCCCGCGCATGTTTCCATCCCCGGTTGTGCCAACCGGGCTGGCAGGCATGTCGCCGCTTGGGTGCTGGCACTTGCCTTGGCGCTGATCGTGGGTGCGTACAACAGTTATCCTGCCGATCTTACGTGGACAAATAAGAGCAGTGGCGTCTGGCAAAGCCGTACCGCTTGGATCACAAACGGCACCGGCGGCACGGGCGGCTATCCGGGTGCGACCGATGCCGCATGGTTCACCAATGCCGCCACATACTCTGTGACGCTCACCAACAATGTGACCATCCTGAGCAACTTTTTTAGCAACGCCTCCAGTACCATCGCCACCGTCACGCTGACCGTGGGCGCTAACTCGCTCAGTGAGGTCGGCACCGGCACACACCCCGGTGCGTTTGTCCTGGGCGATACGGCGAACAGCACGACGATCGTCTACCTCGCTACTTCCAGCGTTGCAGGGAAAGGGTTGTTCGTCACCAACAGTACCTCCGGACGGATCTGTGTCGGCAACAATGGCGTCGGCACACTGCTCGTCACCAACGGGTATGTCCTTACGAGCAGAACCATCTTGGCCAACGGCGATACTGGCCGTGGCACTCTCGTACTCAGCGGCGCCAGTACCGTCTGGAGCAATACTGGCTCGTTAACCATTGGCAACACCGCAACGGCCACCGGCAGTTCGATGGTAATCTCCAATTCGGCTTCGATGACGGTGATGGACACGTTCGGTGTGGGCGTGTCAGGCTCGGGCAACCACTCGCTGCTGTTGGACACCGGCGGCAGGTTGTTCACCGGCAATGCAGGAACTGTCAGCGTCGGCAGTGGCGCCGGCACAAACAATTCGGCAATCGTTCAGAACGGCGCCCGTTGGGACAATGGAGGGGCAGTCTTGAGCGTC
Organism: uncultured Verrucomicrobiae bacterium; assembly: GCA_963712025.1. GTDB lineage: Bacteria > Verrucomicrobiota > Verrucomicrobiia > Palsa-1439 > Palsa-1439 > Palsa-1439. Next base: position 436,025 of record CAVQGJ010000010.1, read on the forward strand.
GGCGGCACAGGAACAGGCAACTCGCTCACCATTGGCACCACCGCGACAGTGACCAGCGTCAGTACTCTGAATATCACTGCTGGCAACTCCCTGAACCTGTCGGGTGGTGTCGTTAGCGTATCGGCGGCGGTCACCAATACATCGGGCACGATCAAAGGCTTCGGCACCATTGTTGGCAACACGGTGTTCACTGGTACGGGAACGCTGACGCCTGGCTACGGCAATTCTATCGGAACGCTCACTTTTTCAAATGCCATGACGCTCATCTCCACTTCGACAACGCTCATGACGCTGGACAAGAGTCAGTCCAGTAATGACTTGGTCAATGTCGTTGGTGCCCTGACTTATGGCGGGACATTGACCGTCACCAACGTTGGCGCGGCGCTGACCAATGGCGACACGTTCAATCTCTTTGATTTCGGCAGCCAATCCGGCAGTTTCTCTACGACCAATCTCCCAACGCTGAGCGCCGGGCTGAAGTGGGACACCTCGCAACTGAATCCTCAAGGCATCATCGCGGTGGCACCGCCCCTGGCCAGTTTCACCGGCACGCCAACCAATGGCACCGCGCCCTTGGCCGTCACGTTTACCGACGCATCGAGCGGCATAATCACCAATCGATTCTGGAATTTCGGGGACGGCAGCACCACCAACTTTGCGGTCTTGACCAACCCCACGCACACCTATACCGCCGGCACTTACACGGTCAGCCTGACAGTAAGCAGCCAGGGCGGCAGCACTACCAACACTCGATCCAGCTATATCGTGGCACTGACGCCGGGCAGCATCGCCGTCAGCCCGGCCAGCTACGCGTTCAGCGCCCTGACCACCGGCACGACGGCGCAGACCACGTTCGTCGTCACCAACTCCGGCGGCACCGCCGTTTCCAACGGCACGGCCAGCGTCAGCGGCCCGTACTCAATTCTCGTTGGGGCCACCTTTAGCGTGGCTGGCTTCGCCACCACCAACGTAACCGTCCAGTTCGCCCCGGTCAGCATCGGCGCGTTCACCAACAACGTCATCTTCGCCACCGCCAACGGCGGCGCGGCCACCAACACCGTCACCGGCACCGGGCTGACTCCGGCCAGATCAGCGTCAGTCCGGCCAGCTACGGGTTCGGCGCCCTCACTACCGGCACGACGGCGCAGACCACGTTCGTGGTCACCAATTCCGGGGGCACGGCGGTCAGCAACGGCACGGTCAGCGTGACCGGGCCGTACACGATCCTGTCGGGTACGCCCTTCAGCATACCGGGCTTTGGCGCGACCAATGTGGTGGTGCAGTTCGCGCCGGTAACAGTGGGCGGGTTCACCAATAACGTGATCTTTGCCAGTGCCAACGGTGGCAACTCGACCAACGCAGTCACCGGCACCGGCCTGACTGCGGGCAGCATCACCGTCACACCGGCCTCTTACGGCTTCGGCACCCAGGTTACCGGCACCACCGCCCAGACTACGTTCGTGGTCACCAACTCCGGCGGCACCACCGTCACCAACGGCACCGCCTCGTCCACCGCCCCGTTCTCGATTGTCGCGGGTACGCCCTTCAGCGTGGCGGCGTTCGGCTCCACCAACGTGACGGTGCAGTTTGCCCCGACCAGCGCCGGCACCTTCACCCAGAACGTGATCTTCACCACCGCCAACGGCGGCAACTCGACCAACACAGTGACCGGCACAGGCGCCAGTCATCCGGCCAACTTCACTTGGACGAATAGCAGCAGCGGCTACTGGCAGAGTACTACCGCTTGGACACCTGCGGGCGATTTTCCCGGTGCTCCGGGTACTCTTGGCACGAACGACAGCGCGTTCTTCACCAACGCCGCCACATACTCCGTGACGCTCACCAACGACGTGTCCGTCTCGAGCAACGTTTTTAGGAACGCCGCGAATACCCTCGCCACGGTCACGCTGAACTTGGGCACGAACGCGTTGAAGCTGCTTTACACCGGGACCACCGCCGGCGCGTTTACCGTGGCGGATATAGCGAACAGCACAACGACCGTTTACCTCGCTTCTTCCACCGTCCCGGGGAAAGGGTTGGTCGTCAACGGGCCGATCTATCTCGGCAACAACGGGATCGGCACAGTGTTCGTCACCAACGGCAATGTCTTTGCCAACGCCTCGTACACGTACTTGTGCTGGAATGCCGGTTCACGCGGGACCCTTGTGCTCAGCGGCAGCGGGTCGGTGTGGAGCAACGCGGGGCAATTTTTTGTCGGCTACAACAACGGCAGCCGCAGCTCGTTGGTGATCAGCAACGGCGGCACGATGTTCGACTACAAGGGCTGGGTTGGCGAAATAGGCATGAGCAACAGCGCGTGGGTCTGCGGCAGCGGGTCGGTGTGGAGCAACCAGTCCGACCTCCACGTTGGCTTTCTAAGCAGCGGCAACTCACTCGTGATCAGCAACGGCGGCACGGTGTTTAACAACAGCGGCGACATAGGCTACGGCGGCGGCACGAGCAACAACGTGTTGGTCAGCGGCAGCGGGTCGGTGTGGAGCAACCAGTCCGATCTCTACGTTGGCTACCAAGGCAGGGGCAACTCGCTGGTCATCAGCAACGGCGGCACGGTGTTCAACAAGAACGGCTGGATTAGCGACTACGACACCAACAACAGCGTGTTGGTCAGCGGCAGCGGGTCGGTGTGGAACAACCGGGGCACTCTTACCTTCGGCCAATCCGGCGGCAGCAGCAACTCGCTGGTCATCAGCAACGGCGGCGCGGTGGTCAACAGCTTCGGCTATATCGGCAACAGCGGCAACGCCAACAGCGTGCTGGTCAGCGACAACGGGTCAGTGTGGACGAACCAGTGCAACCTCTTCGTCGGCTACAGCGGCAGCGGCAACTCGCTGACGATCAGCAACGGCGGCACGGTGGTGTCGTCCAACCTGTACATGGGGTTCAACCCGGGTTCTGCCACCAACCTCGTCACGCTCAACGGCGGGAACCTTATCGTAGCCAACGCGTCGGGCAACGGCGTGCTGAACGCCTGCGGCGGCACCTTCACGATGAACAGCGGGACCGCCACCGTAGACGGGTTTGCAGCCACCAACGGCACGAGCAGCGTGGTCAACTTCAATGGTGGCACAATGAATACCAAATCGACAACCGTCAACAACGGCTCGACGTTCACTGTGGGCAATGGATCCAGCGTAGCGACATTGAATCTGGCCAGCGGCAGCTTGGGTTTCCATTCCTTCGCCAACGGACTGACGATCTTCACCAATGCCACGTTGGAGGGTATTGGCACGGTGCTGGGTGCGACCACTGTCAATCCCGGCGGCACACTCTCGCCCGGTTTGCCGGGCTTGAGCCCGGGCACCATGACTTTCAGCAACAACCTGGTGGTGAACAATGGGGCAGTGTCGCAGTACACCTTGGGCACCAACAGTGCTCAGACAGTCGTGAGCAGCAACCTGACCCTGGGCGGCACGCTCAACATCACGAATTCCGGCGGGTTCACCAACAAAACGACGTACACGCTGTTCACCTACGGCGGTGCGCTAACGTACAACGGGCTGACGGTCGGTACTACGCCCAACGCGAACTTCACCTACGCGATCTCCACCAATGTGCCCGGCCATGTGGACCTGCTCGTAGATGGCGGGTCGCCGCCCGTGGCGAGTTTTACTGGTAGCCCGACCAGCGGCACTGCACCCATGGCGGTGACCTTCACCGACAGGCTCGACCGGTAATATCACCAACCGGTCTTGGACCTTTGGAGACAGCAGCACGACCAACACGACCGCCACCAGCATGAGTCACACCTACGCCGCAGGCACGTACAATGTCAGTCTGACCGTGAGCGGCCCTGGTGGCACCAACACGCAGACCAGGCTCAACTATATCACGGCACTGACCCCGGGCAACATCAGCGTCAGTCCCGCGAGCTACAGTTTCGGCGCGTTGACCACCGGCACGACGGCGCAGACCACGTTCGTCGTCACCAACTCCGGGGGCACGGCGGTCAGCAACGGCACGGTCAGCGTGACCGGGCCGTACACGATCCTGTCGGGTACGCCCTTTAGCATACCGGGCTTTGGCGCGACCAATGTGGTGGTGCAGTTTGCGCCGGTAACGGTGGGCGGGTTCACCAACAACGTAATCTTTGCCAGTGCCAATGGCGGCAACTCGACCAACGCAGTCACCGGCACCGGTCTGGCGGCGGGCAACATCAGCGTCAGTCCCGCGAGCTACAGTTTCGGCGCGTTGACCACCGGCACGGCGGCCCAGACGACGTTCGTGGTCACCAACTCCGGGGGCACGGCGGTCAGCAACGGCACGGTCAGCGTGACCGGGCCGTACACGATCCTGTCGGGTACGCCCTTCAGCATACCGGGCTTTGGCGCGACCAATGTGGCGGTGTGGTTTGCGCCGGTAACGGTGGGCGGGTTCACCAATAACGTGATCTTTGCCAGTGCCAACGGCGGCAACTCGACCAACGCAGTCACCGGCACCGGTCTGGCGGCGGGCAACATCAGTCGTGCCGAACAATTGCGCCCTGTCAGCCTAGGTTGGGTGGACCCTGCCTGCCAACTGGCGCTGACGTATGATGATGGCGGATCACCGGATTATTCTTCGCTTCGCTTGAGCGTGACTAACAATGGGTCTGGAGTGTCATTTGTCGCCGGCCATGTCGATTTCTCCGGGAGCGGAACCAGACGTGAGAACATTGTCTCTGCACCCACTCTTGCCAATTCGTTTACAATTGCGGTATGGGTGCGCTGGAATGGGGGTACCAGTTGGCAATCGATTGTCGATGATACAACTGCGACCTATGGGTTATTCGCAAACACGCCAAATTATGTTTATTACAGCGCAACCGGCTACGTTTCCACGGCAACAATCGTCTCCAACGCTTGGACATTCGTGGCTGTCGTAGTTACCAATTATGCAAGCAACAGCGCGGTTCAGTTCTGGATTAATGGCTCAAAGGACGCTGCTTATACGAACGTTACAAATGGGTCGTGGGCGCCCGCCTATATCGGTTCTGATACGAGTTCCGATGCTTGGATCGGCGACATCGACGACATGTTTATTTTTGCCCGGGCGTTAAGTGACGTTGAGATCCCGCAGCTTTACCAAGCAACGATAAATGACCCACGATGACCACGTTCAAACCACTCGTCGCCCTTGATCCAGAAGTACCAGAGGCGCGTTGCGGAGAATGTGCTCCAACCGCGGCCCCCGGAATTCAGCCCAGGGTTTCTTGAACACGTCCATGAGATCGGACGCGGCCAACGCCCGCTCGCTGGGCGGGGCGTGTTGGAGCGGGTTAAGACTGATTGGCAGATTTGGCCGTTTCTACAAGCCGCTAGAGGAGCGGCGCAAGGAGCTTGAACAGAGTTGCCTGAAATTTAAGGCCAAGACGTGCTCGACGTAGTAGGTGACGGCCTCTGTGATCGTGGCGTTGTATCGGCTTCAGTATTTCGCCGCAGTTAACCGCCTCGACACGAGCGGTAGCGGGTAGGAGAACACGGCAGCGCCTTCGTTGTCCCGTTACTGGCGGATTTGCGCGGCGCGGGTTTCGGCTTCCTTGCGGGTTGGAAGCGACTCGCGAATGCGCTCGTCTTTGAGCATACACGCCACTTGCCAGCCAGTCCGTCCGTTGGTATAAGTGAGCCTGTGAATCGGCGGCCAAAGTTTCTGTTTCGTCTGGTGGTTGTCGTGGCACCGCGTTCTTTTCGATGATTCACTTTGTGATATATTGCCAAGTGCCGTTAACATAATTCGCACAAGTCATTGGTGGAGAGGTGGCCGAGTGGTTGAAGGCGGCGGTTTGCTAAACCGTTATAGGGGACTAAAGCCTCTATCGAGGGTTCGAATCCCTCCCTCTCCGCCAGTTTTTTTCTTGTGGATTTCATGGAGATCCAAAACGGGAATGTCGTTGCTCGCCGAACATGATCACAAAATATCGGCATAAGATATCCGGTCCTTTACTCGACCGCATCGATATCCACACGGTCTGGTCACACGAATGCGAGGATAGCGCCGAAGGAGATCAAGGAATTCTGCAAGCTAGACGACGAGTGCCAACAGTTGTTGAAGATGGCCATGACGGATGACATCGCCGAACGGGCGCGCAAGCTGGGCGGGACGACGCTCCACTCCATCAGCGACATCGCGCGTCACCAAAGCTTGAAGGACAACAACGAGGAGTTCGTAAGTCCCGAGGACATGCTGGCGGAACTTCGCCATGACAACCAGCACTTGACGCGATCGCTGCGCGCCGTGCACGAGGTCTGCGAGCAGCACAACGATGTGGCGACCGCCAGCCTGATCGAGAACTGGATTGATGAGACCGAGCGCCGGACCTGGTTCTTGTTCGAGACCACGCGTGGCGCCTGATCACCGAGGCCGGCTTTTGGCGATCGCGTTTCATGATGAGGCGGCTGGTCATCCGTGAGAGACGAGAGCGTATTGATTCATTGCGAGCACGAGAGTGCGCGCACGTTCGACGAGGTCGTCACGGCGTTTGAGAATGCGGTGGGTGTTGCCGATCGTGAGGGGTTCCAAAAGATCGTGGCTACGTCCGCCGATGAGAAAGATTTCGAGAGACGCGTCCGGGCGTTTGAGGGATCGAGCGGGTTTATGCGGTTCTTGGATATCGATCACGGCGCCTGGATGAGGCGAATCGGGCTTGAGGCGCGATGCACCTGAGCCGCAGCAGCTACTACTACCAAGCGCAACCCCGCGACGATGAACCGCTGCGCCAAGCCCTGCGGGAGAAAGCCGCCCAACGCCGACGCTTCGGGTATCGACGACTGTGCATTGTGCTGCGCCGGGACGGTTGGACCGACAACCACAAACGGGTGTTTCGCCTCTATCGAGAGGAAGGCTTACAAGTGAAGCGACGAATCAAGAAGCGAACCGCGAAGTGGCGCGGTGAAAAGCCGGTGGCCGCCCAGCGGCCCAACCAGCGCTGGTCGCTGGATTTCATGAGCGATCAGTTGGCCGACGGGCGGCGGTTTCGCCTGTTGAATGTCGTGGATGACTTCACCCGCGAATGCCTGGCGGTGGAAGTGGACACCTCGCTGACCGGCCAGCGCGTGACGCGGGTGTTGGAACGGCTGCGGGCCGCGCGCGGATTGCCCGAGCGGCTGGTCAGCGACAACGGCCCGGAATTCACCGGCCAAGCCGTGGACAATTGGGCTTACCAACGCGGCGTACAGTGGCAGTTCATTGAGCCCGGCAAACCAGTACAGAACGCCTATGTGGAAAGCTTCAACGGTAAGTTCCGCGACGAATGTCTGAACGAGCACTGGTTCGAGCGGCTGGAGCAAGCGCGCACGCTCGTCGAACGCTGGCGGCAGGATTACAACGAATGCCGACCGCACAGCTCTCTGGGCAATCGGACACCCCGTGAGTTTGCGCTGGCGGCGGCTGCCCCCTCGGGGGCAGGAAGGCAAGAAGGATTGAACAACCACAGCCAACAAGAGTAAAACACTGTCGAGACTCACCCAAGATTCTGTCCAGCTAACGGGTGCAGGTCAGGCCCACTGTTTCAGACTCCTACCTGAAGGCTTTTCAGGAGAGAGTGAAGGAGAAAACAATAGTAGGTGCTCCCGCAAATACGCGCCTTCAGGTCACATTCTTACTCGCTGGATTCGATGACAAAACGAATCGCCCGTGGCTTTTCAAAGTATCGGACGCCGGTTTGGAATCACTCACGAAGAGCGGGTTCGGCGTGGTTGGAGATGGAATTGAAGTGGCAACGGCTTTTTTGAAGGCATCATTTCCAGAGCCTCAGAAGTTTGAACATGGCAAAAGGGCCGTTTCGGAGCCTCGTGGCCGTTTGACTTTGGAAGAGACGGTATACCGCCTTTGCATAGCGAAATTTGCCGGTGAGAAAGCTCCAATGGTCGGAGATGAAACGTGGCTGACCATCCATGACCATAAGGGCAACTGGAATTTCTTGCAGCCGTCTTCCGTTGAACGCATTAGGGCGCATTGGGAGAATTCCAATCGAATGCCCGACGAGATTTCAGGGGCAATTGCAGATGGATTAACCCCGGCAGCATGGGACGAAAGCGGCAAACTGACCGCTTCTGCCTCCTAGTGACCCGAAACGCCTAGCATGATTTTCTTGTTGACAAATCAATTTGCGTATAGTATCATATTTACATGAGAACGAAAAAGAACCGTAAGCATCCTGAGCTTGGCAAATCGGACATCATCCGGCAACTGCCACGGGCCAGCGCCGACGAGACGGCGGCGGTAGAGTTTTTCGAGCAGCAGCGATGGGGCGATAAGCCGACATGCCCGCATTGCGGCAGCGTGGATGTCTACAAGATGACTGACCGGGATGGCACACGGAACAAGCGGTATCTGTGGCGGTGCCGGGGCTGCGCGGAGCAGTACACGGTACGCAAGGGTGCGGTCTACGAAGAATCGCGGCTGCCGATGCGCTACTGGGCGTATGCGTTCTGGCGTGCCGCTACATCAAAAAAGGGTGTGAGCGCACGCGAGATTCAACGCCACTGCCAAATTACTCACAAGTCGGCGCTGTTTCTCCTGCATCGGATTCGGTTCTCGCTGAGTCCCGACGCCGGTACGGCTCCGAAGCTTGGCGGTACTGTTGAGTGCGATGAAACCTATGTCGGTGGAAAACCACGGCCCGGCACTGGCTATCACAAACGCGGTCGCGGCACGAAAAAAGTTCCGGTGTTTGCTATCGTGGAGCGCGGCGGCAAGATTTATCGGCGCGTCGTGCCGAACGTGACCGGCTCGACGCTCAAGAGCGCGATACAGGAGTGTGTTGACCCGAACGCCCGAATTATTACGGATGAGCTTTCTGCCTACAACGGCCTGCGCAATCTGTTTCGAGGTGGACACGAAGCAGTACAACATGGCATCGGTGAATATGCGCGGGGCGACGTGAACACCAATACGGTCGAATCCAGTTTCTCATTGCTCAAACGCGGACTCCACGGAATTTATCACGCGGTTTCCAAGGAGCATCTGCCAAAGTACGTGGCGGAATTTGATTTTCGGTGGGATACGAGAAAACTGAATGATGGCGACCGGACCGTGGCCGCGATTCGTGGCGCGACTGGTAAAAGGCTGACCTATCGCAAGTATCTTTCCGATGCCAAGCGCGGATACGCCCTTCTTGTGGCTGGCAGCGAAGTTGCCAGCAAGAGGAAGCGGAGAATCCGGCGCGGGCGTCACCAGTGTCGTGAATTGATTGATGCGAATCACATTGCACTTGCTCCGCTGCGACCTAGCCGTTAGACTGAAAGCTCGCCGAAAACGGAGAGGCGCTATGAAAAAGACTGGGGCCGGTATCGTATCAACGCTTGTCGTGTGTATCGTGACGGCCTTGATTGTTGGCTGTCAAAGCGACCAACTAGTCAATCCAGATGGCACGGTCAATCTGAATTCACCTCGCGTCAAAGAAATAGAAGCAACAACCGGCGGACAACTCAAGCCAACCGACCGCATTCCTAGGACGCTTGCTGAAAGTCAAGAATTTGGAAGAGAACTGAAAGCCGAACATGACGCCATGATGAAGGAGTTTTTTGACAAGCATCCCGACATGAAGCCCGAAGTAAAAGAAGCGATACTTCGTCACGACCTATTGATTGGCATGAGCCATGATGAGGCGATGTATTCCTTAGAGTTGGGGTTGCCAACCCATGCGAATACAACGACCACGCAATACGGGACTCACGAGCAATGGATTTATGATACCAGCGTGACGGGGAAGAAGTATCTATATTTCGACAACGGAACGCTGACCAGTTGGCAGTCGGGTGACTGATTGTGTATGCGCCTCGTACTGGACGAATATGCGAATCGCACATATAGTAGCTAGGGTACAATGAAGAAAGTGAATGGCAGGAGCGGCAACGGAGCCAAGCGCGGGCCGAAGGAAGAACGGCTGAAGATTCATGGCCGATGGCAGGACGCGGTGAAGCAGTCATTCCGCAAAAAGAGGCCCGCGACCGGCTGGCCGAAGGTCGCAGCCTGATATGGTGGCCGGTGGCCGGTTCCTTCCTTGGGCAATTGGAGCCCTCTGGATTGGAGCCGGTCAACGGCAATCCCTCAATTTGCGCTAAGTACCTACTCCCGTAATGTTTCGGTGCTGGGTCATTAATTAAATGTGGCGGCGTGAGTTGAAATAAAACGGTGTTGCCGAACCCTGACCCGGGAGACCTTCACACGACTACAATCGTGACCAGGGTAGGAATCCCGCCTAGCAGGTTGCTAAAGAAGTCGGATTGACGGGCCGGTTATACTGCGTGACGAACCGGGAGGGATTGGCATGCGTGGACAGATTGATCGGCAAGAGACGTTATTTGTGGTTGTTTCATTGGAGCAGCGGGTGCCTCCGAACCACCCGTTGCGGCCCATCAAGCGGCGCTGCGACGAACTGTTGGCGCAGATGAATCGGCAGTTGGAGCGCGCCTACAGTTCGCTGGGGCGGCCCTCCATCCCACCGGAGCAATTACTCAAGGCCCTGCTGCTGCAAGCCCTGTACTCGATCCGTAGCGAGATTGCCCTGATGGAGCATATCGAATTCAACCAGCTGTATCGGTGGTTTGTGGACTTGCCGCTGGAGCAACGGGCGTGGACGCCGGAAGTATTCAGCGTCAACCGCGAGCGGTTTGCCGAGCACGGGTTGGTGCAGGCGTTCTTCGATGCGCTGGTGCGACAAGCGATTCTGGAGGGGTACGTCAGCGACGAACACTTTACGGTGGACGGCACGCTGCTGCGCTCGTGGGCGAGCCTGAAGAGCGTTCAGCCCAAGGAGGCTGCGGCGCCGAGCCCACCGCCCGACGATCCGGGCAATCCGACAGTGAACTTTCATGGACAGCGTCGCCGCAATGACACGCACCAAAGTACGACCGATCCCCAAGCCCGCTTGGCGCGCAAAGGCTTGGGCAAGGAGGCGCAGTTATGCCACAGCGCGCACGTGTTGATGGAAAACCGTCACGGTCTGTGCGTCGGCGCCGCCGTGGATGCCGCCGACGGCCACGCCGAGCGGCGGCAAGCGCGGGCGTTGGTGCAACGAGCCAAACGCCGCCAGCAACTGCATCCGCGCACGTTGGGTCTGGATGGCGGGTACCAAGATGGCCAGTTTCTGGCCCGCTTGGAGCGCAGCGGGATCGAACCGCACGTGCCGATTCGCTGCGGACGCATCGTGGTGCGGGATGCGGCGGGACGGGCCCGCCACCGGGCGCGGCAGCGGATGCACACGGCGCGCTACCGGGTTAGCCAACGTATTCGCAAACGGGTCGAAGAAATCTTCGGCTGGTGCAAGACGGTGGGTCGGCTGGCACGAACCCGCTTTGTCGGTCGATGGAAGATTGCCCAAGAGGTACTGGTGACGCTCAGCGCGTACAACTTGGTGCGCTTGGCGCGACTGGAAGTCCGTTCATGAGCCGTGACGTCCCGTCAACCGATCTCCACAACCGCCCCAGTCTCACGCCGCCACTGGGTAGGCCGTCCCACAAACCCGGTGCCTACCAAAACTCGATGTAACACCGACTTCTTTAGCAACCTGCTAGGACATTTACCCCGATTCCGAGTCGGGGCGCGACCTCGTCGTGCCCCGGTCGCAATCTCATTCGCGGGTCATTCACCGCGCCCGCCCGGCCTTCGTAGCCGCCCCGGCGGAGTAGGCCCCCATTTCCCCATCACCCACTCGTCCGCCTCTGGCGGATTTCCCATCGACCATCTCCTCCTCCCCTCCCGACACCCCCTGAACTTGGCTCTGTTTTTCACTCCCGACTGTAAAGTATTCCGACACCCCAGTTTTGCAATACGTTCTCTGTTAACCCACTACAAAACTCACCCCCCTCAAAAAGATGGGGGATTATATACTTAACACAGTGAATTGGATTCGTTTATGACAACATCGAATGATTGCGAAACAAAATCAGTTGCGGCTGAAGGGTTGTTCTGTCCGCACAAACTGATAAGCTTGGCAGACATGATACCGTTTTACGCATCTGACACTTACGTCAAATTGTCGTTTTTGCAGGTGTATGTACAGATCACCGTTTTTGGGCGTGATGTTACGTCTTTCGTAAAAGACGACTTTGCCAAGTCTTACTTGGAGAAGCTTTCTGCTTTGGATGAGTCCTTGGCAAAAATCTCCATCCCGGTCAGTCGGGAGCGAATTAAGCAAACAGCCTACCCGCTGAGGATGCAGGTGGAATTCCATCAATCCGCAGACCTGAGCTACGATGTGTTTCGGCACAACATAGACGATTTGTGCGCCACGGTTATCAGTGAACTGAAGGAGCACGCCTTCGCGTACATTCCCAAGGCGCAAGCGGCGTACTTTGAAAAAGACTCGTTGTTTGGTGATGCGGTCGCGCTCGCCTTCCCATCGGTTAAAGTAGAACTGAAAGAAGCGGGCAACTGTTTGGCTGCTGACTTGAACACGGCTGCGGTGTTTCATCTGATGCGGGTGGCAGAACGGGGAATGAGAGTCTTGGCACATGATCGCCGCGTGAAATTTGACAAAGGGCCAATCGAAACGCAGGAATGGAAACCCATTATAGTCCAACTGGAGAAGGAAATCGCAAAAGTCTCCAACTGGCCAAAGTCCAAGCAACGAGCACAGGCAGAAGAGTTTTACAATACGGCCTTGGAAGAGTTTCGCGGGTTTAAGGACGCATGGAGAAATCACGTCATGCACGCACGGCGGAACTACAACGACAAGGACGCCGCAGGTGTTCTATCGCACGTCTGTCGGTTCATGCAGTTGCTTTCTGCCAGAATTTCTGAAACCACAAGAACACCTTTGCGCTGGACAAAGAACCAAATCTTGCCGGAAATATAGCCATGCCAACCGAACCAACGCCAGAGCAGCCGAACGAGTTTCAGAAATTCCTCGCCTTCACCAAGAACGTTGTCTCCGTGCCGAAATCTGAGATCGACAAGGCGGAGCGGGAGTACCAGCGGATGAGGAAAAGGCAACGCGAGCAAAAGCAGAAATGAGTTAATAAAATGACCGATGCTCAAGAGACGGTTGCCAATTCCGATACGAAGGCGGAACCATTGTGGCAATATAAGTACCGATATAACAGCACCAAAGAGAGCGTGGCGATACCGTTTTCAGAAATTTTGGCGATGGCCAACGCTGGCAAAATTGGCAGATTGACACCTGTCAAAATGGTTGACTGGGCAGACTTCAGATATGCTCAAGATGTTCCCTATCTTTTGGATGCCATCCGTCCAGTTGCTTGGCTGAGATTCTGGATGTACGTCAGGCTTCCGGTGGGCGCGCTCTTCGTATGTTTGGCGGCGCTAGATGGTGGCATGGTTTCGATGGCCATCAACCTGGCGTTTGCCGCGTGGCTGATTGTCATCAGTGTCGGCCTGCATAAAAGGCGTCTTTGGGCTTGGAAGCAAAATCTCTGCATCGTTTTCGGCGAACCCGTCCTGTGGGTCATGAACCGGTACCAGCCGCAAGAGGGGGGAGCCACTACCATTGGCAATGTAATCGGATCGCTAATTGGCTTGGCGGTTCTTTGGGCCGCATGGACTTGGCCGAATTACATTTATTTCAACAAACGCAAGGAACTTTTCAAGTCAGAAAAGAGGGTCAGTCATTGACTCTTGACAATTCCCAAAGTTGTCACAAGTGAAATTACGGCAGCAATTTGATGAAACCAGGTTCACATCCTGAGCATCCAAATGAGTGTAGTGGGTGACAACATTGTTCAATCGCCGAACGGAAAAAACGTCGCTGCGTCCGCAGTGAGAATTTGTCTCCTCTTCCTGCTCGTGTCGTCCGCGCTCCTGTTGACCGGGTGCGCGACCGCGAACATGAGCTCTGACGACCGCGCCACCTTTTACAAGGGCTGGGTCGATCCAAACTCCAGCCCGTCATCCAGCAATTGACCGGGCAGACCGCCTCCTTACCCCCACCCCTCTGTCTTTCCACTTTCCGTTTCTCCACTCCGTGTCCTCTGGGTCTCTGTGGTGAGTGCCTCGCGCTCTTCGTGTGATTCGTGTCTTCTTCGCCTGCCCGCCATCACGTCCGCCATAGTTCGTAGAGCGAAGGTGGAAGCTTCAGCGACGGTGGGTGCCCTTCGCCCCCTTCGTGGTTCCCAATCTCCGTCCCTGCCGTCTCACCATGATACCTTAGTCTCTAATGCATCCGCCCCATCAATTCCACCGCCGACTCGCCATGATAGATGTCACTGACACCTATTCTCCAACGCCTCGCCGCTCTCTCCCTCTCGTGACTCCTGAATTTTCACCCCGAATCCCTTTCGAGGCCTTTCGGGGCTGACTCCTGAATTCTGGATTCTGTCTTCTGTCTTCTGTCCCCCTTACCCCTTCTCCAATTGCCCCCGGAGCTTCTCCGCCGCCGCCTTCCATTGACCGCTCTCGAATTGCTGATCCGGCCACGGTTGCGCCTCCAACACCTTCCGCACCGCCTCTTTCGCCTCGTCCGCATGGCCCGTGTCCCGCAGCGCCTCCGCCAGATACAGGTAGTTCTCGGGATAATCTGGAAACAACTCCACCGCCCGCCGCAACAACTGCAAGCCCTTGCGCGGACTCCCGATGCTCGTCGGCGGCTGTGGCGCGCGCAGTCGCAGCACCCCGAGCACACGCAGCGGCCCCGCATTATCGTACCGCTCATCCAGGTCAATCGCCCGCTGCAGCGCCGTCTGCATCTCACCGACCGCATTCAGGCCGTACGCGCGGTCCACATCGGCCAATTCGCCGACATTGAGCGCGAACCAGTAGCATCCCTCGACGCCGTCCGGTTTCAACTCGCGCGCCCGACGCGCCAACACGATCCCGCGCTGGGCCGCCACGCGCCGCGAGTCCGGCCGCGTCTCGTTCTCCGCTAAAAACTCGAATGCCTGCGCCGCCTGCCATTGCGCCGCGTAATCATCCACCAACGCGCCCGCCGCCCGTTCGAGCCGGCTCGCCGCATCCCGCACGGACGCCACCCCGCGTGGCTGCTGATGGTACAGCGCCACGCCGTCGTCATACAGCGTCCGCGCGTCCTCCGCCGTCAACGGTTGCGCCGCGCTCGGCCTGACCCGCACATTGTCAATGGATCGGCAGCCGCACACCGCCACCACCCATGCGCCCGCCACCAGGCACGCCCACCTACTGCCCATGGAACAGTTTCTCCGCCGTTGTCAGCCGGCCTTGATCGATGTCCGTGAACGACTCGACCTGTATGCTCCGCAAAACCTTCTGCCCGACGTCGTTGCCGCTCATGTCTTTCATCACCTGTTTCGCCTTGTCGATATTCAGCGTCCCGACCGCCGACCCGAACGCCACGACCAGATCGCGCGGCAGTTCGTCCGACGTGTACACGACCTTCAGTTTCCCGCCCGAATCCGGGTCGTCCTTGAACAACGCCCACGCGCCCGTCTCGATCAGCACCGCGTCCGCCGCCGTCTTGGCGCCCTCGGCCAGATCGAACACCGCGCCCTCCACGTCGGTCGTCGGCTTCAGCCGAATCTCCTCGCCGATCTTGTTCTGCAGGACCACCGCGACGACGTATCGCTGTTCGTCGGCCAACGGCGTGGCGATCGTCTTGCCTTCCAGTTTCGCGGGATCATCAGGGGAATCCTTCCGCGTGACGAGCACGTAGCGTTCTTCCTTCACACCGGCCCGCTTCACTTCCAGCAACGGCTGCATTCCGAGCGCCTTCGCATAGGTCAGGTAGAATCCCGCCGTGACAATCCCCATCGCCGGCTTGCTCCTGGCGCAATACTCCGCCGCTTTCACGGGATCATTCATCACCCGCGGCGCGAATGCGTTGGTCGTTCCCGCCACTTTCTCGCCCACATACGCCGTCAACCCCTCGACCGTCGGCCCGGCGATCTCCTGCGTGGCGAATTTTTCTCCCGTCTTGAGAAACAGGAATGGCCGCGGATCGTCCGCCCGCGCCACCGATGCGGCGCACGCCACGACCGTCAGCGCCAAAGCCAGTGTCTTCATAATCGGTACCCCAGCCAGTTTTTGCCGACGATCCACAATTTCTCGGCGGTCGAGAGCCGAATCCGCTCGCGCAACACCGGAAAATTGTTGTCCTCGATCTTGTTCAGGATGCCCCCGTAAATCGCGATCATCACCGCCAGCGCGCCGCGGCTGTCGGCATCAATCATGTCCACCAGCGGACGCGCCTTTACGTAAAACTCCCGGGCGCGTGCCGCCTCGAATCTCATCAGTTCGAGAAACGCCGGGGTCTCGCGGGCATCCAGGAGATCGTCCTCCGAGACCCCGAACCGCTTCAAATCTTCCTGCGGCAGATAAATCCGCCCCATCGCCGCGTCCTCTTTCACGTCGCGAAGGATGTTGGTCAGTTGAAACGCGATCCCGCACGCCTCGGCGGGCGCCAACGCCGCCTCATCCTTGTACCCGAACACGGGCAACACCACCAAACCAACCGCCGACGCCACCCGATAGCAGTATTTGTAAAGTTCGTCAAATGTCGCGTACCGGGTCGTCGTCTGGTCCATCTCCGTCCCGTCGAGCAGCTCGTGAAAATGGCGGTGCGGGATGCGATAACGGCGGACCGTGTCCGCCAACGCCGGGAGGATCGGTTCGCTGCCATCGCCGTTGGTCAGCGCCGCGTCGACCTGTTCCCGCCAGCGGCGCAACCCATCGAGCGCGACGGCCGGATTGGCCACGCTATCGGCGATGTCGTCGCTCCGGCGCATGAACGCGTAAATCGCGCACATGGCCGCGCGTTTCTGTCGCGGCATCACCAGGAACGAATAATAAAAGTTCTTCCCCGTCCGGCGCGCGATCCGCCCGCACAGCGCATAGGATTCTTCCAAACCAACGCTCATCGCCCGTGATTATGGCGGGCGACCCAATCAGAGGCAAGTTTGCTGTGGCATTGGAATGTTTTCCATCAGGCGGGCGCATCTGACACTGCACTGAATTGTAGCCCCGACAACCAATGTCGGGGTGTGTTCTCGCCGCGAAAGAGTTTCGCGCCTACAAACGTCGCCTTCCATCGGCGGCAGCGCTCAGATACGCCCCTGTCGCGTCCGCCCAACCAAATGCCCTTGACTCGATGCCCCCAATCTGCGACTAGTCCAGCGGTGATGGATCGGGTACGCAACGCTCTGCTGATCGTCGTGCTGCTGGCGGGAACCAGCGCACCTTGGGGCGCGCTACAATCCGTGGCGTGGACCCGGATGCTCGCCGAGAACCTCCGTACCGCCTCCTTTGCCGACGCCATCTCGCGAACGTTTGACGGCCAACATCCCTGCTCTCTTTGCAAAGTCATCGCCAACGCGAAGAAATCCGAGAAGCGTACGGAGTATCCCCAGCCGTTGACGAAGCTCGAATTCCCCCTCACGGCGCAATCGTTGCTGTTGGTTGCGCCCGCGCGTTTTCAACTCGTGCCCATCGGCAACGACCTTGCCGAATCTCTCTCCCAGCCGCCGCCAACGCCCCCGCCCCGCGCGACCTGCGCCTGAAACCGTTGTCGTGTCGTTGCCTGTGGTGTCACTTGGCCCAGGCATGGTTTCCAAATTTCCATTGAGGGCCGTGTATGGCGGCTCCTCGCAACTTTGAATTGAGTTCGTAGATGAAAATTAAGAACAAAACTGTTTCAACACTGCTCGGCCACGCCTTTCTGTTGGCCGCAGTTCTGGCGCCCCGGGCTGTCTGGGCGTGCGCGTGTGGATGTGGCGTTTTCGACGTGGGGACCAGCTCGATGTTCCCCGAAGGCGCGGGCGGGCAGGCTTATCTCGAATACGATTACCAGGATCAAACGCGCAATTGGAGCGGGACATCGTCCGCGCCCGCAGCAAACAACCCGGACAAAGAAATCCGCACGCACTTCGTCACCGCTGGACTTCAATACATGTTCGACCGCAGTTGGGGTTTGCAGGTCGAAGTGCCTTATGACTATCGATACTTCAAGACGACCGGTGGCGCTTCCGGCAGCGACATCGCATCACTGGACTGGGGGGCTCTCGGCGACATTCGCGTCGAAGGCATCTACACCGGGTTCTTCCCGGATATGTCCGCCGGTATCACGTTCGGTTTCAAACTCCCGACCGGCGACTATACTCATAATGATCCGTTTCGTGACATCGACCGGGACAGCGAGATCGGGACGGGGAGCCTCGATGTTCTCCTCGGCGGCTTCTACCGTCACGATCTGGCGAAAGGCAGCGGCTTGACCTGGTTCACGCAAGCGCAACTCGATCTGCCCGTGGTTATGCGAAACGACTACACGCCGGGCTTCGAGCTCGATGGGGCGGCCGGCATCTACTACAAAGGTTGGTTCATCCGCCACGTGAAGATCACGCCGGTGGCGCAGGTCATCGGTTCCGAACGGGCCGGCGACACCGGCGCCGAGTCCGCCAATCCCGTCGCGTCCGGCTACCAGCGGATCCTTCTCTCGCCCGGGATCGAGTTCGATCTGCATCCGATGATGGTGTACGCCGACGTCGAGATTCCCGTCTTTCAGGACTTCCGAGGCAACCAATTGACGGCCTCGGAGCTTTTCAAACTGGTCGTGAGCTACTCGTTCTGATGACAAAACTTGGGCGATTTACTGTCGTCATCCCCCTTTCCTTGCATTCGGCCGGCGGCTGAAACTCGCCTAGGGAAATGTACTGCGCGCGGCTAGGAACATTTCCGATAAGGGAAATCACGTTCGGCCCATTGCCGCGACAAATCCAACGAATTTGGCCGAATACAGCTGTTTTCTCACGTCCGGCGGCCCGTTTCAGGCAACAGGCCCATCAGAAACTAGTGACTCCTCGCGTGACGGCAACGTCCACGTGACAAGTCGCTCTTTTTGATTTCTGTCCAGCCTGATTGCATAGTGTCGTCGGCTCTTAACGGAAAGGAGGCGGTATGTCGCAGCCGCAAACAGAGATGCCGAAACGAATCGCAGTCATTGGTGATTACCTGCCGCGCCGTTGCGGGATCGCCACGTTCACCAGCGACCTCAGCGAAGCGCTGGCGGCACAATACCCGGACGCGTCGTGCTTCGCCGTGCCCGTGAATGACACGGAAGATGGATACGACTACCCACCTCGCGTCCGCTTCGAGATGGCTGAGCGAGACCTGGACTCCTACCGCCGTGCGGCCGATTTCTTGAACATCACCAATGTCGATGTCGCCTGTCTCCAGCATGAGTATGGGATTTTCGGAGGTGCGGCGGGCAGCCACATCCTGGGACTACTGCGCGAGCTGCGTATGCCGGTGGTCACCACGCTGCACACCGTCTTGCGCGAGCCTGATCCCCAGCACCGCAAAGTAATGAAGGAACTGGGAGAATTGTCCGATCGTCTCGTGGTGATGAGCGAACGGGGAAAGATGTTCTTGCGGGACATCTATGGCATTCCCGAAGGCAAGATCGATCTCATCCCGCACGGCATCCCGGATGTGCCGTTCGTCGATCCGAACTTCTACAAGGATCGTTTTGGCGTCGAGGGCAAGCTGGTACTTCTGACCTTCGGCTTGTTGTCGCCAAGCAAAGGCATCGAGTACGTCATCGAAGCCATGCCGGAAATCCTGTCTCAGCACCCTCACGTCGTGTACATGGTGTTGGGGGCGACGCATCCGCACGTGTCGCGTACCGATGGGGAAGCGTATCGGTTGATGCTGCACCGACTCGTCCGCGAACGGGGCATTCAGCAGAACGTGATCTTCCATAACCGCTTTGTCTCCCTGGAAGAATTGGTGGAATTCATCGGCGCAGCGGACATCTATCTCACGCCGTACCTGAACCGGGAACAGATAACCTCGGGCACGCTTGCCTATACGCTCGGTGCCGGCAAAGCCATTGTGTCCACGCCCTATTGGTACGCCGAGGAATTGTTGGCTGACGGTCGCGGTGTGGAGGTCCCCTTCCGCGATTCGGCGTCAATCGCGCGGTCGGTGCTCAATCTTCTCCAAAACGAAACGGAGCGTCATGCCATCCGCAAGCGGGCATATCTTCACGGACGTGAAATGACCTGGCCAAACGTGGCCGGTCAATACATGGAAAGTTTTCGGCGTGCCCGCGCGGAACGGGCGCAGACGCCGCGGCTGACGCATCCCGCGCGCCCTCCGGCCAAACCACGCGCCGAACTCCCGTCGCTGCGGTTCGACCACCTGCTGCGGCTTACCGACGGCACGGGTATCCTCCAGCACGCCGTGTTCAACGTGCCCAGGTTTTCGGATGGTTACTGCACCGACGACAACGCGCGGGCCCTGATGGCGATGGTCTTGCTCGAAGAGGTGGGTGGATATCAGACGGACGGAGTCAAAGGCCTGGCCTCCATCTACCTGGCCTTTCTGTGGTACGCGTTCAATGCCGAGACGTCCCGGTTCCGGAATTTCCTTTCCTTCCAACGTCAGTGGTCGGAGGACGCCGGTTCCGACGACAGCTACGGGCGCGCGCTGTGGGCGCTGGGGACGGTGCTGGGGCGCTCGAACAAGCGCGGGTTGTGCGGCACGGCCAGCCGGCTGTTCGAGATGGCGCTGCCGGGAATCCTCAAGACGTCCAGCCCCCGCACCTGGGCGTTTACACTGCTCGGCATTCACGAATATCTCAAGAGGTACACAGGCGACCGTGCCGCTCAAGGCGTACGGGATGACCTGGCGCAACGGCTGTTGGACCTGTATACCACCAATGCCACCTCAAATTGGCCCTGGTTCGAGAATTCATTGACCTACTGCAACGCGAGTCTGCCGCATGCATTACTCACCGCGGGCCAAACGATGTCACGCAAGGACCTGGCCGAAACCGGCCTTTCCACCCTGGAGTGGCTCACCGGGATTCACCGTATGGAAGCGGGCCACTTCGCGCCCATCGGGAACAACGGTTTCTATCCACGGGGCGGCGAGCGGGCGCGATTCGATCAACAACCCGTCGAAGCTCACGCCGCCATCGCCGCCTGCCTCGAAGCCTACGACCTGACCGGTGACGAACGCTGGCGCAAAGAAGCCCAGCGGGCCTTCGACTGGTTCCTGGGCAGCAACGACCTGCATCTACCCCTCTACGATTCGTTGACGGGTGGCTGTCAGGACGGTTTGCACCCCGACCGCGTAAATCAGAATCAAGGCGCGGAATCAACCCTGTCGTTTCTCCTTTCGCTGATGGAGTTGCGCCTGTCGGAACAGGCCTTCGATTCGTCCAACGGAGGTTGATCGTCAAATGAGGGAACTGCATGAAGTGTTGCTTCAGCGTCACCGGGGCAATCCCCTCCTAACGGCGGCGGACTGGCCATACGCGATCAACACGGTTTTCAATGCGGGAGCGACACTCCTGCCCGACGGCACGACGTTGCTGCTTTGTCGCGTCGAAGATCGGCGCGGCCATTCCCACCTTAGCGCCGCGCGCTCGCGCAATGGCGTCGATGGTTGGGAGATCGATCCCAAGCCGACGCTCCTTCCCGATCCCCAAGGGCACCCGGAAGAACTCTGGGGAATTGAAGACCCGCGCATCACCTTCGTGCCGGAACTGAAGAAATACGCCGTCGCTTACACGTCCTATTCCCGCGGGGGTCCCGGTGTATCGTTGGCGCTGACGGAGGACTTCCGGTCGTTTGAGCGGCTCGGTTGCGTCATGTCCCCCGAAGACAAGGATGCGGCGCTCTTGCCGCATCGGATCGGCGGGAACTGGGCGCTCATCCATCGCCCCGTGACAGCATTCGGCGCCCACATTTGGATTTCCTACTCACCGGACCTGCGTCACTGGGGAAGCCACAAAATGATCCTTCAAGCCAGACGAGGCGGATGGTGGGACGCCAACAAGATCGGCCTCTCGGCTCCGCCCATCGAAACCCCCAAGGGATGGCTGATGATTTACCACGGCGTCCGTCAGACTCCGTCGGGCTGTCTCTATCGGCTCGGACTCGCGTTGTTTGACCTGACAATGCCCGAAAAATGTCTGCGACGTAGCGAGAGCTGGATGTTCGGTCCGGAGGAGCCGTATGAGCGCGAAGGTGACGTCGGCAACGTCGTCTTTCCCTGCGGTTACACGATCGCCCCCGATGGCGACACCGTGCACCTCTACTACGGCGCCGCCGATACGTGCGTGGCGTTGGCGACCGGAAGCGTCCGCCATATGCTCGAATGGCTGGAACGTACCGGTCAGCCCGGGGCCGGCGACCGGGCGCCCTTCTTCGAACCGGCTTGAAAGGGTTCGATATGCATCGTCACGTCGTGGACACGCGGCAGTTTTGCGCGGATCGCATCCTTGACGGCGTGTGACAACTCATGTGCTACGGCGACGGATAGTTCGCCGTCCACTTCGATATGCATGTCGAGCCAGTACTCGTACCCCATCTTGCGGGCGAAACATTTCTCGACGCCTTTCACGCCATCGACTCCCAACGCGAT
This sequence comes from uncultured Verrucomicrobiae bacterium, assembly GCA_963712025.1. Lineage (GTDB taxonomy): Bacteria > Verrucomicrobiota > Verrucomicrobiia > Palsa-1439 > Palsa-1439 > Palsa-1439. The sequence continues at coordinate 458,318 of CAVQGJ010000010.1, forward strand.
CGCGCGCGCCAATCCGACGATGTCTTCCTTCGGGGCGGCGTCCATCAACTCGTCCAGCGCGGGCCGCAGCAGCCGCAGGCCATTGAAGGCAATGATGACCGCGGCAAACATGGCCGCCCAATCGTCCGCCGAACGATAGCGATCACCTCCCACAAGCGCGATGCTGATACCGAAAGCCGCCGCGGCGGACGTAATCGCGTCGCTGCGGTGATGCCACGCGTCGGCTTTCACGGCGCCGCTCTCGACCTCGTCGCCCACGCGCCCGACGATTCGAAAGAGCCCCTCCTTGATGAGCACGACGCCGAGCAGCACGATCAACGTGTACGGGGCCGGCGCGTGACGCGGCGTGTGAATCTCCTGCACCGAGCGGACAACGATCAGCACGGCCGCGCCCACCAGCATCACTGACACGGCTGCTGCGGCAATCGCTTCGGCTTTTCCGTGTCCGTACGGATGATCCGTATCCGCCGGTTTTTCGGCAACCACGACCGCGCGCCAAACGATGATCGAACTCGCGGCATCGGCCATGGATTCGATGGCATCGGCGATCAACGCGTAGGACCGGCCAAAAATCCCGGCGAGCAGCTTGACAATCGCCAGTACGACATTTACGGAAAGTCCCAGCACGGTCGCCCGGACGCTGCGCTGGAGGCGGGGGGATTTCACGATCTCCGATGGGAGCGCCCGACCGCCGGGCGCGCCGTTCTCTGTCGGGTTCTGCTCATTCAGCCGGCGGGTGTTGTGTTCTGCCGTCGCTTCGCCAACAATGCCAGGATCGCCTTCTGGGCGTGCAACCGATTCTCCGCCTGGTCGAAAATGGTCTTCTGATTCGCGTCAAACACATCCGCGGTGATTTCTTTGCCAACGTACGCCGGGAGACAATGCATCACCAACGCCCCCGGTTTGGCTTGCTTCAACACGGACGCGTTGACCTGATACGGCGCGAGAATCTTCAATCGTTCCGTCGCCTCGGCTTCCTTTCCCATCGACACCCAGACATCCGTATAGAGCACGTCGGCGTTCTTCGCGGCTTCGTTGGCGTTCTCCGTCACGTGAACGTGGCCCCCAGCCCGTTTGACCCACTCGGCGCGAGGTTGAAACTCCTTCGGAGCCGCGACCCAAATCTCCATCCCGGTTTTTGCCGCGCCAAACAGCCAGGAATTGCACACGTTGCACGTGCCATCGCCAAAGAACACGACTTTCTTGCCCTTCAGCGTGCCCAGTTTTTCCTCGACCGTAAGCAGGTCCGCTAAAATCTGGCACGGATGCTCGTCATCCGTGAGCGCGTTGATCACGGGGATCGTGCCCGCTTCCGCGAATTGTTCGATGTCGCGTTGCGCATAGGTTCGGATCACGACGCCATGAACGTACCGTGACATCGTCCGCGCCGTATCGGCCACGGTTTCGCCACGGCCCATTTGAATGTCGTTCGTCGAAAGATAAAGGGACGAGCCGCCAAGCTCGCGGATGCCTACCTCGAAACTGACACGCGTGCGGGTGCTGGCTTTGTTGAAAATGAGCGCCCAGATCTGCCCGTTCAACGGCTGCTTCTGGCGAGGCTTGCCCCGGCCCTTCTTGAACTCCTTCGCCAGCTCGAGGATGTCCGCAATCTCGTGCTCGCTCAGTTGTTCCACTGTAAGTAAATGGTTCATGATGTTTCGACCGCCGCTTGCGTCACAAATGCCGGCCGCTGATCCCGCTGTGCCGATATTTCCCTTCCTCGACCTGTTCCAACCACCGATTCAGCCGCGCCGCAATCTGCTCCGGCGTTTCCTTCATCAACGCCCAGCGCACCGTGACCGTGACACCTTCGTCACCGACGTCCTCCACGAAGATGCTGTTCGGTTCCATGTACTGGTTCCACGACATCAAAAAATGTTCCGACGGCTTTTGTTCACACGCGAAGCGCAGCCGCTTTTCCTGCGACGTCCCAACGGGCAATACCCGCTCGATGTCCACCACCTCGACACATTTGCCGACTTTGCCGTCCATATTGCTAATTCGCTCCGCTACCATGGAATGCCTGCCTGATTTTCTCGATCGCTTCATCCACGTCCGCGCGCGTAATATTCAGCGGCGGTAGGAAGCGCACCACGTTTTTCCCCGCCGCCACACCGATCAGCCCGCGCTCCGCCAGTTTCAGCACAGCGGGACGCGCCTCCAGCGTCACCACGACGCCGATCATCAATCCGATCCCGCGCACCTCGCGAATGGTCGGGCATTGTGCCGCGAGTGCCCGTAGCTTGCCAATGAAATACTCGCCGACGTCGCGCGCATTCCGCAGCAGCCCGTCGCGCTCCAGCGTGTCCAACACCGCCAGCGCCACCGAGCACGCCAGCGGTGTCCCGCCGAATGTCGTGCCGTGCGTGCCGGGACCCAGGACATCTCCATAAGGACCTCGGGCCCAAATCGCCGCAATCGGGAACCCTCCCCCAAGCCCCTTGGCCCACGAGATGGCATCGGGCTGAACGTCCGGCGCGATCGACCGGCAACCCAAAAACTCACCCGTTCGTCCCATGCCGCATTGGACCTCGTCGAACATCAGCAGCAATTGATGTTCATCGCAGAGGCGTCGCAGTCCCCGCAGGAATTCCGCCGTCGCCGGCAGAATCCCGCTCTCACCCTGGATCGGCTCCAAAAGAATCGCCGCGGTCTTCGGTCGTGACGGCTTTGGCGACCGCATCAAGATCGTTGAATGGCACATGGCGGAACCCCTCGACAGGCGGCTCGAACCCGTGCTTCACCTTTTCCTGGCCCGTCGCGCTGATCCCGGCCAGCGTGCGACCGTGAAAACTGTCCTGGAACGTCAGAATCTCGTAGCGGCCTCCGTGTTCGTTGCCGAACTTGCGGGCGAGCTTGAACAACGCCTCGTTGGCCTCGCCGCCGCTGTTGCAGAAAAAGCACTTCCCCTCGATCCCAACCAGTTCGACGAGCCGTTTCGCCAGCACACCCTGTGGCTCCGTATAGTAAAGGTTCGAGGCGTGCACCAGAATGTTGGCCTGTTTTGCCAAGATCTCCGCCAGTGCCGAATGGCCGAGCAGATTCACGGCGATACCGCCGCCGAAATCGAGGTATTCTTTGCCGTCGGCATCCCAGACGCGCGCGCCCTTGCCGCGAACGAATACAAGCGGATACCGCGCGTAACTCGGCACGACATAACGATCGAACAATCCAATAATTTCCGTGCGATTCATTTGACAATCTCAGTCCCAATACCCTTGTCCGTGAAAATCTCCAGGAGAATGGAATGCGGGATGCGGCCATCCACGAAGTGCACCCGACGCACCCCGGCCTGGACGGCTTCCACCGCGCTGTCCACTTTCGGAATCATTCCCTTCTCGACGATCCCCTTGCGTTTAAGATCGAGCGCTTCGCTGATGCGCAAACTCGATATCAACGTCTCCGGATTGCCGGGGTCACGCATCAGGCCCGCCACGTCGCTCAGGAACACCAGCCGCCGCGCGCCAATGACCATCGCCAGCTTGGCCGCCGCCACGTCGGCATTGATATTGTAGGCGTGGCCGTCCTCGCCGAGGCCGATCGGGCTGATCACGGGCGTCACCTGGGCGCGGAGGCATTTGCGCACGGCCTCCGTCGAAACATCCGTAACCTCGCCCACGTATCCGAGATCAATGCCGTCCTTCACCAATTTGTGGCACCGGAAGACATCCTTGCCCGAAAAACTGCGCGCTTTCCCGCCATATTTCTGGATCGTCTCGACGATGTCGCGATTGATGACGTTCGCCAGGACGTCTTCGACAATCTCCATCGATTTCTCGTCGGTCACGCGCAGGCCCTGGACGAACCGGGCGGCGATGCCGGCCTTTTCCATCGCCTTGGTAATCGCTTTGCCCCCGCCGTGGACAACCACGGGGTTGATGCCCGCCGCTTCGAGGAAGACAACGTCCGCCGCAACGCCCTCGCGCACTTTCGTGTCCGGCGAATCCATGAAACTGCCGCCGTATTTGACGACGAACGTCGAACTGCGAAACCGTTGAATGTACGGCAGCGCCTCCAATAGCACGTTGGCTTTCTTGATGAGATCGTCCATCGGCGTATCAGCCTATTCGCCCTTGTTCAACTCGACGTACTTTTCCGTCAAATCACACGTGTGCATCGTGCACCGGCCGCGACCAAGGTGCAGGTGGATGTCGATGCGAAACGTCGGTTTCGCGACAATCTTCTTGAGCTTCGCGATTGGCGTGCGCGTCGGCAGCCCGCCCCGGACCGCCGAGACTCCTTCGTAACCAACATCGACCAGGTCCGCATTTACCCGGGCGCGCGAGTATCCCAGCGCGTCCAGAATACGGCCCCAATTCGGGTCACCGCCGCACCAGCTCGTCTTGACCAGCACCGAGTTGGCGACGGCGCGCGCGGCGACCTCCGCGTCGCGTTCGGTGGCCGCGCCGTGAACGTTGATTGTGACAAACTTCGAAACTCCTTCTCCATCCCGCACGATCATTTTGGCGAGTTCGAGGCACACAAAATCGAGCCCCGCCTGGAACTTCGCCAGTGGCGGCTTGCCGGCCATGCCGTTCGCCAGCACGATCACCGTGTCGTTCGTGCTCGTATCGCCGTCGACCGTGATCCGGTTGAACGATTGGTTTACGGCATGAGTGAGCGCCCGCTGCAGGGCCGCCCGAGGAATCGCGGCGTCGGTCGTGATGAAACCGAGCATCGTGGCCATGTTCGGCTGGATCATGCCCGCGCCCTTGGCGATGCCGCCAATGCGAAACGTCTGGCCGCGCGCTTTGAATTGCACGGCGACTTCCTTCGGAAACGTGTCGGTGGTCATGATCGCTTGCGCGGCCAACGCGCCGCCGTGCCGCGACAGGGTGCCGAGACATTGCTTGATGCCCGCTTCCACCTTGACAATGGGGAGATTCACGCCGATGCGGCCCGTCGAGCAGACCAGGACATGGTTTTCCGCGCAACCCGAGCCGGCGCGCGACCGCGCAGGCCATCGCCCGGGCGTGAATCGGGCCGTCGCTCGTGCAGGCATTGGCATTGCCGCTGTTGGCCACGATCGCGCAGGCCTTGCCGGATTTCACATGCGCCATGCTGAGTTTCACCGGCGCCGCCTTGACCTGGTTCGTGGTAAACGTCGCCGCCGCCGTCGCCGGTGTGTCAGAAACGATCAGCGCCACGTCCTTCTTGCCGTTGGACTTGATACCGGCCGCCACGCCCGCCGCCCGAAATCCATGCGAAGCCGTGACCGAACCGCCAATTCTGGTAAAGAACGCCTTCATCAAAGAAGTCCTGTCGCTTCGTCGTACCCACACACGAGGTTCAAACATTGCACGGCCTGGCCGGCCGCACCCTTGGTGAGGTTGTCAATTACACTGACGACGATGAGCCGGTTGGTGCGCGGATCGACGCGCACGGAGATGTCGCAGAAATTCGTCATTTCGACGTTCTTCGTGTCGGGAAGCGACGGCGTCACGCGCACAAACGCCTCTCCATTGTAAAAGTCCCGATACATGGCCAGCGCGTCCTTCGCCTTTTTCGCGAGCGAGAGGTGAATCGTGCTGATGATGCCGCGATTGAGCGGAATCAGGTGCGGCGTGAAAGAGATTGTCACGTTCGTTCCGGCCAGCGACGAGAGCTCCTGTTCGATTTCGCTCAGGTGCCGATGTTTCGGAACACTGTAGGCCCGCGCGCTTTCGTTGCACTCGGTAAACAGGTACTCATCCGCGACCTTCCGTCCCGCGCCGCTGACGCCGCTCAGGCTATTGACGACAATGCCGTCCGCTTTGACCAGGCCGCTCTTCAACGCGGGCGCAACGCCGAGAATGATGCTCGTGGGATAACACCCGGGGCAGGCCACGAGCTTGGCGCTCCGAATCTGCTCCCGATAAATCTCCGGCAAACCATATACGGACTGCTTCAATAAATCCGGGGCGGGATGCTCGTGCTCGTAAAACTCCTTGTAAACCGACGCCGACTTCAACCGGAAGTCCGCCGACAAGTCCAGCACCTTGATTCCCTTCTGCAAGAGCGCCGGCGCGAATTCGGCGGCTACACCATGCGGCAACGCGAGGAACACCACATCGGCGTCGATCCGGTTCGCATCCGGCTCGGTAAACGCGGCGCTGACCTGTCCTCGAAACCGCGGGAACACCTCGGCCACAGCCTTCCCGGCGTATTGTCGGGACGTAAACTGGGTGACCTCGACATGTGGATGGCGCAACAGCAATCGGATCAATTCCTGACCCGAATAGCCGCTGGCTCCGACAATGGCCGCTTTCGTTTTCTTCATGACATTGATTGATAGTTGGCCCGTGACCGCAAAAGCAACGAGCCCCGAATATGAAACCCGGGGCTCATGCTTGCAAGTCGAGATTTACTCGTCGATTAGCGCTTCGAGAACTGGAACCGCTTGCGCGCACCGGGTTGGCCGTACTTCTTGCGCTCCTTCATTCTGGAGTCGCGCGTGAGAAATCCTTTGTCGCGCAACACGCCCTTGAGATCGGGTGACGCCTTCAACAACGCGCGGGCGATGCCGTGGCTGATGGCGCCCGCCTGGCCCGATACGCCCCCGCCACCCACACTGATGAATAGGTCGAATTTCCCGGCGTTCTGCGTCTCCGCCAGGGGCTGTAAGGCGATGGTTCGCTGATTGGGAACGGTCAGGTATTCTTCGAGCGTCCGATCGTTGACGACGATCTTGCCGGAGCCGGGCACCAAGCGCACACGCGCGACGCTGGTCTTGCGGCGGCCGGTTCCATTGAAGGCGTTGACTTGTGCGGATGCGGTTGCCATGGCGGTGATAAACTAAATGGAAATGGGTTCGGGTTTCTGCGCGACATGGGGATGCGCCGTGCCGGCGTAGACTTTGAGCTTGGTGATCATCTGCCGGCCCAGCCGGGTCCTCGGAATCATGCCCTTGACCGCATGTTCGATGAGCTTCTCCGGGTGACTGGCGCGCACCTGTTTGACGGTCCGATACTTCTCCTTGCCCGGATACTGCGAGTAGGTCATGTACGTCTTGGCGGTTTCCTTCTTGCCGGTAAGCACGACTTTTTCCGCATTGACGACCACGACGAAATCGCCCGCGTCAACATGCCGGGTAAACGTGGGTTTGATCTTGCCGCGCAAGACGTTAGCGGCTTTGACGGCGACCTTGCCAAGCACCTGATTGCTGGCGTCGATGACGTACCACCGCGGCTTTTGCTCTTCTTTTTTGGCGAAAAACGTACTCATGAATAACCTGTTTCGGATTCGTGAAGCGGCGTAACGTAGCCGAACACTTGCACCCCTGTCAACGCCAATTTTGCACCCTGTTTCCCATGTATTTTCGGTGCGTCGGTTGCAGACCCGTTTCAATCGCGGTATACTAGGGAGCAAGGACGTAGGGTACGCAGTGGAGAAACGGCATGAGTGACCATTCAGGGTATAAGAAGCCCACACCTCCGGGAGGGCCGTTGGACTTCTCGGACAAATGGGCCGGGCGTGAAGAGTCCACATCGATTGAACTGGTGGACAGGCTCCTGGCAACGTTGCCGGAGGGTGATCCGACGCGCTTCGACCTGTTCCGTCTGCGCCAGCAAATCCAGGAACACGAGTTGACGCTCTCGGAAGCCCGCGCGGCCATCGAGAAGATGGATGAAGTCATCAAGAAAGTGACCTCGCCCGCGAACCGCATCGGCACGTTCCTCGGGTTCCCCAAGAAGGACATCGCGCATGTGGCGGTTGCCGGCCATGATTACTTTTCCAACGTCGATCCGCGGATCGAGTCGCAAAGCCTGAAGATCGGCACGCGCGTGCTGGTCAATGAGGCGTACGTGGTCGTCGGCGACCTCGGTTACGATAACTCCGGCCCCGTCGGCAAAGTGACCGATGTGTTGAAAGACGGTCGCCTCCGCGTCGGCCAGGAGCACGGGCTGCATTCGGTGATCCTGCAACGATCGAGCGACCTGTTGTCCGCCGAGATGAAGGTTGGCGATGAGATTCGCATCGACCCGTCGTTTCGTGTGGCGGTCGAGTTGCTCGCGTCCTCGGACAAACAGGAATTTTACCTGGAAGACGTTCCTGAATTGCCGTGGTCGCGGGTGGGCGGGCAAACCGTGGCCATCCAAGCGATCAAAGACGCGATCGAGTTGCCGCTATTGCACCCCGATCTGTTCAGCCGCTTCCACTACGCGCAGCCGAAGGGATTTCTGCTGCACGGTCCGCCGGGCTGCGGCAAGACGCTCATCGGCAAGGCCACCGCCTTCAATTTGACCGGCAAATTGCGCGAGCAGACCGGCCACGACATGAAGGAATGCTTCATGCACGTAAAAGGCCCCGAGATTCTCAACATGTGGGTGGGCGAATCCGAGCGGATCGTGCGCGAAATCTTTGCCATGGCCCGTGAAAAGCGGAAGCAAGGTTTCATGCCGTTCCTGTTCATTGACGAGGCCGAATCCATTCTCGGCACGCGACGGGCGGGACGGTATGCGAACATTCTCTCGACGCTGGTGCCGATGTTCTGCTCGGAGATGGACGGCATCGAGTCGCTCAATGACGTGGTCATTATCCTCGCGTCGAATCGGGCGGACCTGATCGACCCGGCGATCCTGCGCCCCGGGCGCATCGACCGGAAGATCAAGGTCGACCGTCCGGACAAGGACGGTTCGCACGAGATTTTCTCGATTTATCTGACGGAAGACCTGCCCATCGATCCGGCCACCATGAAGACCTATGGTGGCGACCAGAAGGCCGCCGTGGCGGCGCTGGTGGATTCGGTGGTGAAGACGCTGTTCGCCCACCGCGACGAGAACCGGTTTCTCGAAGTGCAGTTACGTAGCGGGCGCAATGCCGTGCTCTACCGCGGCGACCTGATCAGTGGCGCGATCATCTCCAGCATCGTCGAGCGATCCAAGGAAATGGCCATCAAACGCAGCATCGACTCGAAGAAGGACGAGGGCATCAGTGAAGCGGACCTGTTGCGGTCGCTGGAGCTGGAATACGCCGAAAACGACATCTTCCCGCCCACGGACATCACCGAAGACTGGCTGATGCTGCTGGATTACGACCCCGAGAACGTCGTGAAGGTTTCTCCGATTCGACCCGTGACCGGAGCGCGGTCGAAGGGAGTCAGCTCGGTTGTGTGAAGACGTAGTGAGACGCACGCGCTCGGCCAGCCATGCAACGCACCCTGGGCATTGAAACCGAATACGGCATCACCGTCGATGGGCATGACAGCGTGGACGTGGTGTCGGAATCGATCGCCTTGGTGCGCAGTTATACGCAAGTCGAGCCTCCCGCCCAGGATTCGGCGCTGAAGTGGGACTACAATCTCGAAGATCCGCACCAGGACTTGCGTGGGTTTCGAGTGGATGAGTTGATGCAGGACTTCGACGAGGCGAAGTATTTCGTCCAGGACCAGAACCGCAAACTCAGTTTCCAGGAAATCAAGAGTGACCTGGTTCTCTCCAACGGCGCCCGCTACTACAACGACCACGCCCATCCCGAGTACGCCACGCCCGAGTGCAAACGCCTGCGCGATATCATTGCCCAGGACAAAGCAGGGGAACGCATCATCGAGGAATGCGTGCGGCGTCGCAACCTGCGCGAATCGGGCGGTGTCGTAAAAGTCTACAAGAACAACACCGACTTCGTCGGCCACAGTTACGGCTGCCATGATAATTATCTGATGGACCGCGACATCCCGTTCGACCGGGTCATCCGCGGGCTCACCCCCTTTCTGGTCACCCGGCAGATTGTCGCGGGCGCCGGCAAGGTCGGCATCGAAAACGAGGATGGCGCACCCGCAGGCGTGTACCAAATCAGCCAGCGAGCCGATTTCTTCAGCGTTCTCGTGTCCATCGACACAATGAACCGCCGTCCGATCATCAACACGCGTGACGAGCCCCACGCCGACAGCGACAAGTATCGCCGGTTACACGTCATCATCGGTGACGCCAACATGAGCGAGATTTCCGGGGCGCTCAAGATCGGCACCACGTCGCTTGTGCTCGACCTGCTGGAACAACGGTTCTGTCCGCTCGAACATCGAGCTGGCCGACCCGATTGCGGCGTTGAAGGCCATTTCACGCGACCCAACCCTGAAAACCTCCGTTCCACTGATCGGCGGGCGGACGATCGGGCCCATCGACATTCAGCGCCAGTATTTGGTGGCCGCGCAACAGCATTTGGGCGGGCGTGACGACGAAACCGACTGGGTGCTCATGACATGGGAGCAGGCGCTGGCCGATCTGGAGCGCGACCCGATGTTGTGCCGGGATCGGCTCGATTGGGTCGCCAAGAAATGGATGTTGGACGCCTTTGTCGAAGCCGAAAAGCTTTCCTGGGACGATCCCTGGCTGCAATCCCTCGACCTCGAGTACCATAATGTGCGGCGGGAGGAAGGGTTGTACGCCGAGTTGATGCGCCAGGACAAGATTCAGCGGTTCATCAAGGATGACGATGTGCGACTGGCGATCCGGCAGCCGCCCCGGGATACGCGGGCGTATTTTCGTGGCCGCTGCATCGAGAAATTCGCGAAGCAAATGACTTCCGTCCAGTGGGACGAGATCGCATTTGGCGAGAACGACCACGAATCCGTGGTGCGGCTTTTGAATGTTTTTGACGATGATGACGTGGCCCGTTACAATGCGCGCCATTGACAAAGCGCCGGATGTAGCGACATTACTGCGGAACTTGGAAATGATTCGGAGATAGTCGAATGCCCGATCCAAACGCACAGTTTCCAGAACGCATACATCGACCCAATTCCCCTGCCCCGTGGGAAAAGAAGGAAACCGATGAGGCTGGGCCGCGCCGTCCGGATGTGGACGCGCCCGACACGAAGGAACTCCTGAAGAAAATGCGCCGCGTCGATCCGAACCAGGCCAAACGTTACCGCCAACGCACCGGTCAGTAGGCGGGCGCTGGCTCTGCGAGAAATCGCCATGGATCATCCTCTACCGATTCCGCAATTCCTGCATGACGGCGATTTTGTCAGCGTGCTGAAGGCGCACGGATACGAGATCGCGCCCCGTCTGGCCGAGGCAGCGGCCAAATTCGAGCACGAGATGGGCAAGGGCGGCATCGCCACGGAAGGCACGACGGTTCTCGCCGTCAAATACAAGGACGGCGTGCTGGTCGCGGGCGATCGCCGGGCCACGGCGGGCAACCTCGTCATGTACGAGCGCGCCGAAAAGCTCATCAACATTGACGAGCGATCCATTCTGGCGATTGCCGGTGTGCCGGCGGTGGCGTTCGAAATGGCGCGGGTGCTCGAGCACAGCTTCAAGTACTACCAGCGCAGCCAGCTTCAAGAGATGAGCACGGCGGGCAAGGTGCGCTCGCTCTCGAAGTTGTTGAAGGAAAACTTGCCGCTCACATTGCAGGGCGTGGGCATGGTCGTGCCGATTTTCGCGACGTACGAAACCGGCGATGGCAAGGACAGCGGCGGTAAGGTGTACTTTTATGACGCGCTGGGGGCCCAGTTCGAAGGCGTGGATTACGCCGCCAGCGGCTCCGGATCGCTTGCGGTGCGCAGCGTGTTGCATTACCTGAACACCTGGGGCGGCAAACCCCTGGCCAAGTTCAACGAGTCCGAAATCGTCGTGGCCGCGCTTCGGCTTCTGGACACCGCAGCCGACAGCGACACGGCCACCAGCGGATACAATCCGAAATCCAACATCTTCCCCATCGTTCGCGTTATCACGAAGGAAGGTGTCCGCGAAATCCCCGAATCCGAGTTGGGCCGTGTGTATAAGAGTGAGGTTTAGTTTCCGCGAACGATTCGTCGCATTACCATGATCGAAGAACCATATCGCTGGGTTGAGGCCATCGCCAATCGGCGCGAGTACATCGAAGACCAGTTGCGGCTGGGCAGTCCCGTCGTCGTGTTGAATTACGCTGATGGGCTGCTGCTGCTGACGGTCAGCCGCGAGACCCGCAAGGTCTTCGAGATCTACGACCGGGTGGCCTTCGCGGCGCTCGGGCACCCCGCCGACATCGAGCGGATGCGGCTGGTGGCCATCGACCTCGCGCACATGGAAGGATTCAACCGCGCGGTGGCGGACGTGTCACTGCGGCGTCTGGTCAATTTCGGAATCAGCCCGGCGATTGAAAACGGCCTTCGAGCAGATATTCAGCGCGCCGTACATTGTCAAAATGCTGCTCGTCGAACTCGGTGACGATTCGGAACAGGATTCCATCGTCAAACTCGACTATGACGGTTCGTTCGCGCGCAGTGAAATGGAAACAAAGGAGCCCTTCGATGCGCTGGCGGGTGGCAACGAGGCCCAGACGGCGATGCTGGATTATCTTGTCGAACACGATGGCAGCCCGCGGCGCACGCTGGAGGACGCGTTAAAGCTCGCCGCCAAAACCTGGGCCGTCGGCATGGACATGGCCGAACAAGGGCAGGACAAGACCGGCGAAGCCACAGAAAAACGCGAGATCGAGCCGGAGAAGGTCTTGCGGGAATACCTGAAGATGCGTCATGTGGAAGCCGCGGTTCTCGACCGCAGCCGGCCGGCCACGGGAAAGTTTCGCTTGCTGGACGAAAAGGAAATCCGCGCCGCCCTGAAGGATCTATGAACCGGATCGTCGGGCTGGAAACCGAGTACGGCTGTCTGGTGAGCAGCGATGACCGGCAAGGCGGCCCCGACGCGTTCCCCATCCGCGTCAAGAACCACCTGTTCAAGGTCGCGCGACTCGGGGCGATCGACCTGCACTATCGGGATTACGAGGAACCACCCGGCAACGGCGGGTTCCTGCTCAACGGCGGACGGCTGTATCTCGACATGGGGCACATCGAGTACTCGACGCCCGAATGCATCAGCTTGCGCGACGTGGTGTCGTTCGATCATGCGGGCGATCGTCTCCTGCAAAACGCGCTGGAGAGCATGGCCATCGCGGATCGTGTGTCGTTTGTGAAAAACAACATCGACCATCACACGGGCGCGACGTTTGGGTGCCACGAGAACTACCTGATGAAACGGGGCGCGCAATTCACCCCCCAGGTGCTGTCCGCGCTGCTCTCGTTTCTGGCGACGCGGCAGATTTTCTCGGGAGCGGGACGCGTCGGTCAGGCCAATCCCCTCGCCTTCGAGTTCGACCATGGCCGCCACGATCAACCCGTGCACTTCCAGATCTCGCAGCGGGCCGACCACATCGTGAACGACATTTACCAATGGGTGCAATTCAACCGCGCGATCATCAATGCCCGTGACGAACCGCTGGCCGATTACCGCAAGTACCGCCGCTTGCATTTGCTCATTGGCGATTCGAACATGAGCGAGTACGCGACCGCGTTGAAGGTGGGGACCACCTCGCTGGTGCTCGACTTGCTCGAGGAAGGCATTCTTCCCAAGCGCGTGGGGTTGATGGACCCAGTGCAGGCCACACGCGACATTTCGCGGGATCCGAATTACGGCTGGATCGTACGGCTCGAAAACGGCCAGACGCGAACGGCCCTGGAGATTCAGCATTCGTTCCTTGGCCTGGCCAAACACTACCTGGCCGGCATGGACCTGGAGAATGATTGGATCATTCGCGAATGGGAAAACGTCCTGGCCGGGCTGGAGAGCGACCCGATGTCGCAAGTCGATAAGATCGACTGGGTGGCCAAGAAGTGGTTGCTCCAAACGTTTATCGACCAGGAGCGCATTGGTTGGGACGATCCGTGGGTGCAGTCGCTCGATCTCGAATACCACAATATCGACCCGCGGCGAGGACTGTATTTTGCCCTGGTCGACCAGGGGCGGACGCAACACGTGGTCACGCCCGAACGCGTCGCGTTCTGTGTCCAGAATCCGCCGGCCAATACGCGCGCCCAGGCCCGTGGCATCGCGGTCCGTCATTTGCGCGACCAGTCCGGCAGCTACATCATCAACTGGGACTCCATCGCCGTGGAGAGCAAAGACCCGTTGATCATGAACAATCCGTTTCATCCCTACCAATCCGAAGTCGCCCAGTTGCTTTTCTCGGAGCACGACAACCGGCCTCACACGTCCCACCCCTAGCAGGTTGCTAAAGAAGTCGGTGTTACATCGAGTTTTGGTAGGCACCGGGTTTGTGGGACGGCCTACCCAGTGGCGGCGTGAGACTGGGGCGGTTGTGGAGATCGGTTGACGGGACGTCACGGCTCATGAACGGACTTCCAGTCGCGCCAAGCGCACCAAGTTGTACGCGCTGAGCGTCACCAGTACCTCTTGGGCAATCTTCCATCGACCGACAAAGCGGGTTCGTGCCAGCCGACCCACCGTCTTGCACCAGCCGAAGATTTCTTCGACCCGTTTGCGAATACGTTGGCTAACCCGGTAGCGCGCCGTGTGCATCCGCTGCCGCGCCCGGTGGCGGGCCCGTCCCGCCGCATCCCGCACCACGATGCGTCCGCAGCGAATCGGCACGTGCGGTTCGATCCCGCTGCGCTCCAAGCGGGCCAGAAACTGGCCATCTTGGTACCCGCCATCCAGACCCAACGTGCGCGGATGCAGTTGCTGGCGGCGTTTGGCTCGTTGCACCAACGCCCGCGCTTGCCGCCGCTCGGCGTGGCCGTCGGCGGCATCCACGGCGGCGCCGACGCACAGACCGTGACGGTTTTCCATCAACACGTGCGCGCTGTGGCATAACTGCGCCTCCTTGCCCAAGCCTTTGCGCGCCAAGCGGGCTTGGGGATCGGTCGTACTTTGGTGCGTGTCATTGCGGCGACGCTGTCCATGAAAGTTCACTGTCGGATTGCCCGGATCGTCGGGCGGTGGGCTCGGCGCCGCAGCCTCCTTGGGCTGAACGCTCTTCAGGCTCGCCCACGAGCGCAGCAGCGTGCCGTCCACCGTAAAGTGTTCGTCGCTGACGTACCCCTCCAGAATCGCTTGTCGCACCAGCGCATCGAAGAACGCCTGCACCAACCCGTGCTCGGCAAACCGCTCGCGGTTGACGCTGAATACTTCCGGCGTCCACGCCCGTTGCTCCAGCGGCAAGTCCACAAACCACCGATACAGCTGGTTGAATTCGATATGCTCCATCAGGGCAATCTCGCTACGGATCGAGTACAGGGCTTGCAGCAGCAGGGCCTTGAGTAATTGCTCCGGTGGGATGGAGGGCCGCCCCAGCGAACTGTAGGCGCGCTCCAACTGCCGATTCATCTGCGCCAACAGTTCGTCGCAGCGCCGCTTGATGGGCCGCAACGGGTGGTTCGGAGGCACCCGCTGCTCCAATGAAACAACCACAAATAACGTCTCTTGCCGATCAATCTGTCCACGCATGCCAATCCCTCCCGGTTCGTCACGCAGTATAACCGGCCCGTCAATCCGACTTCTTTAGCAACCTGCTAGGACTCCGCTTAAGATTTCAGAGGGGGCGGGCGCGGTGAATGACCCGCGAATGAGATTCGCGGCTACAATTGCGGATGGTCAGGCCGGGGGTGGGGAGGGCGTCCGCCTACGCATACTACGGCGCGACCAATGGGCTACGGCGAGACAGGGGGCGGGGTTGGGGTGGTGGGGAAGACGGTGTAGTGGGGACCGAATTGGGCGAGGTAGTAGAGGGAGTAGGATCGGGTGAAGGCGAGGACGGGCAGGAGGAGGACGGTGCCGATGTAGGGGATGAGCACGAGGCAGCAGGCGATGCAGCAGGTGACGATGAAGGCGGCGATGACGAGCATGCCGATGAGGATGCCGAGGACGATTTGGAACAGGAGATAGAGGATGAAGCTGCCGACGTTGAGGGAGAACAGGCCGAGGAATTCCGACCAGGCGCTGAGGCAGTTGGTGCCGCGGAGGAACATGATCGGGACGACGAAATCGGTGGTGAGTTTCCGGATCACGAAGAAGACGATGCCGACGGCGAAGAACATCAAGCCGAGGGGAACTAAAGCGAGCAGAATGTGGGAGATGGATTCGGTCTGGTTCATGAGCCGGGTGAAGGTGACGAACATGAGGGCGAGCAGCGGGAGGATAGGGACGAGGGAGATGAGCCAGAGGACGAGACGGAAGGCGAACAGGCTGTTGCCGGCGGCGGCGTATTTGTTCCACGGGACATCGATCTCGGCTTTGTTGAGGGCGACGCAGTGAAGGAACATGAAACTGCCGCGGCAGCGCAACCAGATCATCAGGATGCACAGGGCGACCAGGAAGACGCCGAGTACGATGGTCAGCGGAAGGAGCCAGGTCAGATTGTTCATCACGAAGTCGCGGGCGCGGTCGAACGATTCGCGGAGGTCGTCGCTGGTGAGATGGTGTCGGTACGGGCGGTTGTAGTTGTAATTGAAATTGAAACCGCGTTGGCCGAGGGTGGCGAGCCAGGCGCAGAAGCCGATGGCGAACCACTTGCCGAGGTCGAACGGACGAAAGAGGAGGAGCTTGACCCGCTCGAGGGCCGGGCCGATGGGCAGAGTGACGCTGACGTTGGCCGGCTGGGTCGTCATTGGGTGCTACGAGCCATGCGGTTCACTGGATCGGAGCGTAGTCGATCCCGCGGGGATAGGGAAGGAGATTTGGTTGACGGACGGGGGTGCAGAAAGCTGCTTGACGGTGGGGGCGGGGGACTGTAAAAGTGGCGCAACTCGAATGACTTCGGGCTCCGACTGCGGTCGGTACAGCGGCTTTGAAGATGGAGGCCGGATTTACAGTGGAGGGTGCAGGGAGGACGCGTGGGGAGGCACAAGCGACCACGTGAGACGTGGTGAATTTGGATGTTTGGCAATTTTCTAAATTATTTCTCGACCGATATTGGGATCGATCTGGGAACCGCGAACACGCTGGTGTACGTGCGTGATCGGGGGATTGTTTTGCGAGAGCCGAGCGTGGTGGCCATCCAAACGGGGACCAGCCACGTTTTGGCGGTAGGAGAAGAGGCGAAACGGATGTTGGGTCGCACGCCAGGCAACATCCAGGCCATTCGCCCCATGAAGGACGGCGTCATCGCGGATTTTGAAGTAACCGAGGCGATGTTGCGCTATTTCATCAGCAAGGTGCACAACCGCCGTTACGGCATCAAACCGCGCGTCATCGTTGCGGTTCCGAGCGGCATCACCGAAGTGGAAAAGCGGGCCGTCAAAGACAGCGCCACCCATGCGGGGGCGCGGGACGTTTACCTGATTGAAGAGCCGATGGCGGCCGCCATCGGCGTTGGGCTGCCGGTGCAAGAGCCGGCGGGCAACATGATTGTGGATATTGGCGGCGGCACGACCGAGGTGGCCCTGATCAGCCTGGCCGGTATTGTGCTCAGCCGGAGCGTGCGTGTGGCAGGAGACGAACTGGATGAAGCCATCATCCAGTATATGAAGCGCGCTTACAATTTGATGATTGGCGAACGCATGGCGGAGGATATCAAGATCAAGATCGGTTCGGCCTACCCGCTCGAACAGGAGCTGACCATGGAAGTCAAAGGACGCGACCTGGTGGCCGGCCTGCCGAAGACCTTGACGATCACCTCCGAGGAAGTGCGCGAAGCGTTACAGGAGCCGGTCTCGACGATTGTCGAGAACGTCCGCGTCACGCTCGAGCGCTGCCCTCCCGAATTGGCAGCCGATCTCGTCGACCGCGGCATTGTGCTGGCGGGCGGCGGGGCGCTGATTCGGGGCATCGACAAGCTGCTCGCCGAGGAAACGGGGCTGCCCGTTCACATCGCCGACGATCCGCTCAGCGCGGTGGCGATGGGCACGGGGGTTGTGCTCCAGGAACTCGGCTACCTTGAAAAACTCGCCAAGAACTCATCGTAAGCGCCCTCCCCTGCTCCACCCACATGAACTTGTGGCGGTGCTCCGTAGGCGTCGCTCGTTGACGGCGGTCATGGATCGCTTCGAACGCACGGAAGTTTTGTTTGAACCGTAGAAATTGGGTCATTATCGGACTGCTGGTGGTGGGCTGGATTGTGTTCCTCGGCCAACCGACCAGTTTTTCGACGCAAGCTGCGTATGGTGTTCGTACAACTTTGCACGCCGTTCGTGGAACTGGGCGACTATTTGCCCTTCGTCCAGTCGCGCCGTCACCTGGCGCGGGAAAACGAGCAGTTGCGCCACGACAACGATCTATTGCGCCAGGAGGTCCGCGCCCTGGGCGAGACCGGCCGCGAAAATCTCCGTTTGCGCCAGCTTCTGGATGTGAAGCAACACGCCGCGTTCCACACCGTCACCGCGCGCGTCATCGGCCGCGACGCGTCCAACTGGTGGAGGAGCCTCCAGATCGATCGCGGCAGCAATGACGGTCTCGCGGACAACATGGCGGTGCTCAACGCCGACGGCCTCATCGGGAAGACCATTTCGGTCACTCGCGGCCAGGCGCGAGTCCTGTTGCTGATCGACCCGAATTGCAAAGCGGCAGCGCTGTTGCAGGACACGCGCGAGCCGGGGGTCGTGTCCGGAGTCGATACAGCCTTCAACGTTTCGCCGCACCTGACCATGACCTATGTGAACCGCGACGCGAAGGTTACCCCGGGTGAAAACGTGATTACGCTCCGGTCTCGGCGGCGTGTTCCCCAAGGGCATTCTCATCGGCACCACGACCCGCGCCCGGATGAATCGACAAACCGGCATGTACCAGGACGTGGACATCGCTCCGGCGGTGGATTTTCGTCGGCTGGAAGAGGTGATTGTGATCGCGGGACAGGAATGAATACGCTCATCGCCATCGCGGGAATTTTGATTGCCGTCGCCCTGCAAGCGCGGATGCCAACGCTCTGGTGGCTCGGCGGCGTGCATGCGGAACTCCTGCCGGCGCTCGTTGCCTACGCCGCGCTGACCACGCATCGCCGGCGCGCGCTGGCACTCGCGCTCGTCGCCGGGTTGACCCAGGACGCGTTGTCCGCCGCTCCCTTCGGCATCTCCGCGCTGGCGTATGGCATCTCCGCCATCGTGACGACCAGCCTGCGCGAAGCCCTCGACCGCGATCTGCCGTGGATGCAGTGGAGTGCGGGCGCGTTGACCTCCATGACCGCGTCGATCATCGCCTTCTTCGCCATTGGCATCTCGTTTGGCAATGTGTTCAAAATGTTCGTGGCCGCGTCCATCGCCGGAATGGTGACGGTCGCACTCTTCTTCGTCGTCGATTACGCCCGTATGGCATGGGGGTTCGAATGATCATCAGCGCGCCAGCCCGAGAGCATAATCCGCGGTTGCGGGCCATCGGGACGATTATCGCGTCCGGCCTGTTCGTGCTGCTGCTCGCCCTGTGGCGCGTCCAGGTGGTGCGTGGCGGGGATTACGGCAACAAGCAGGAGAACCAGTCGTTGCGCCGCATCCGCGTTCCCGGCCGCGCGGGGCGAGATCGTTGACCGCAACGGCGTCATCCTCGCGAACAACCGTCCGAGCTACGATGTGGCGATCTACCTCGACCAACTCGGCCGCGTTTCCAAGAAAACAAACATCGTGCGCGTGGCGCAGGCCAATCTCGGCGTAATGAGTGCCGCGCTCGGCATGCCGGTGACGATCACCGATAACGATGTGCTGACGCACTATGAACGGCGCGGACCGCTTCCGCTCCCGGTGTGGCGGGATCTGCGCCCCGAACAGGTGGCCGCTTTTGCCGAACGCGCCAGCAATCTTCCGGGCGCCGACCTGATCGTGATGCCGGTCCGGCAATACCCCCAAGGTCCGCTCGCGGCGCATTTGCTGGGGTACGTTGGCCGAGCCGACGAAAACGATGAGGACGAGATCGAGAAGTTCTACTATTACCAGCCGGACCGCGTCGGCCGTCAAGGCGTCGAGAGGGCTTGCGACGAATACCTGCGCGGCTCGCCCGGTGGCCGCACCATCCGCGTGAATCCGGCCGGTTTCGTGGCCGAGGACCTCGGCGAGAAAGTGGCCGAACAAGGCGGTCGCGTGACGCTCACGATTGATGTGCGGCTGCAACGAATCGTGGAAAAGGAACTGGCCGCGGCCCCGTCGTCCGACGGCAAGGCACTCTCCGGGGCGGTGGTTTTGCTCGATGTCCGCACGGGCGAAGTCCTCGCCATGGCCTCACTGCCCAGCTTTGACCCCAATATATTCAACCCCGGCACGCCCGCGCAAACAATCAATACCGTGCTCAACGACCCCGCTCATCCGATGCTCAATCGCGCGACCAGCGCGCGGTATCCGCCCGGCTCGACCTTCAAACCCATCACGTTGCTGGCCGGACTGGCGTCGGGCGCGATCTCGCCACAGGACACGGTCACGTGTTCCGGGTCGATCGTGATCGGCAACTGGCAGAAACATCCTTTCCATTGTTGGGACCATAGCGGGCACGGCACACTGAATGCCTACACGGCGATCACCGAATCGTGCGACGTCTGGTTTTACGAAGAGGGGATGAAGACGGGAGTGGATGCGATCACCAAGATGGCCGCTGAATTTGGTCTCGGCCAGCCGACCGGACTTGACATCGGCAACGAGATCCGTGGTCTCGTGCCCACCCCGGCGTGGAAACGCGAGCAGCAGGGAACGCAATGGTGGGAAGGTGACACGGCGCAGTTGTCGATCGGCCAGAGCTATCTCCTGGTGACGCCGTTGCAGATGGCCTGCGTGGCGGCCACGTTTGCGAATCGGGGTACAGCCCTTCATCCGTATGTCGTCCAGCGGATCGAAACGGCGGATGGCCAGGTGGTACACGAGGGCCAGCCCGATGTTCGCGCCCGGCTCGACGCAACGCCCCAGCAAATCGAAATGGTTCGTCATGCCATGCTCGGGGCCGTTCAAGAGGCGAACGGTACGGCGCATCGAGCAGCCGTGAAGGGTCTAAGCGTGGCGGGCAAGACGGGGACGGCCCAGTACAAGGTGGCTGGCCAGGAGTTGACGGGGGACCGCGCATGGTTTATCGGGTTCGCGCCCTATGACCAGCCGCAGGTCGCCATATCCGTGTTGATTGAGGCGGCGCGCGACGGCAGTCATACTGCGGCAGCCGTGGCCAGCGCGATTTTCGCCCAGATTTTTGGGAAAGAGGGAGAGCGATCGGGTACGGTCGAGGGCCGGGTGTATGAAGATTAAGTACTACACCGAATTGGTCAGGCGGATGGATTGGTTGTTGTTCAGCGCCATGGTTGCCCTGGCGGTCGCCAGCGTGCTGTTTATCTATAGCGCCTCGTACCATGGCCCCGGACAACCGATCCGGGATTTCTACAAAATGCAAATGGTGTGGTTCGTCGTCGGCCTGTTGATCTATCTGGTCGTGTCGTTGGTGGACTACCGTCTCATCTGCCAATGGGCGACGGTTTGGTATGTCGTCGCCATCGGATTGCTCGTGTTGGTGCTCGTGACCGGCCAGATGATTTACGGTGCGCGACGATGGCTGGGATGGCATGGTTTCGGGATTCAGCCGGCGGAAACAGCCAAGCTCGCGACGCTCCTGACGGTTTCGTATTATTTGTTCCACCACACACTTCAATCACGGCGGCAATTGAAGACCGTTTGGGTCACTGTCATAATGATGGCCGTGCCGTTTGTGCTGATCATGATGGAACCGGACCTGGGTTCGGCGCTGGTCTTGATTCCCATATGTTTTGGGTTGATGTTCGTGGCCGGTGTGAGAGTGAAGCATTTGTTGCTCGCCGTGGCAGTGGGAATCGTCCTCGCCGGCGTTGGTCTGCCCATCATGTGGAAGTTGAAGGAAAACAGGACCGGCCGTCGAGACTATCAAAAGGACCGCATGACGGTGTTCTTTCATCGCGACTACGATCCGCTTGGCGCCGGCTGGAACCTCAATCAATCCCTCATCGCAGTTGGGTCGGGCGGCATGTCGGGCAAAGGGTATCTACAGGGCACGCAGAACCTCCTGGGTTATCTGCCCCGCTCGGTGACCCCCAACGATTTTCTCTTTAGCGTGATCGCCGAAGAAGAAGGATTCATCGGCAGCGTCGTGATCATTCTGTTGTATGCCGTGCTGTTGTTTTCCGGGCTACGGATCGCCGCGAACGCGCGCGACCGGTTGGGAATGCTTCTGGCCACGGGTGTCGTGGTCATGCTGTTTTTCCATATTTTCATCAACGTGGGCATGACGATCGGCCTGATGCCGGTTACCGGTCTGCCCCTGCCATTACTCAGCTACGGAGGGTCGTTCGTGCTGGCCAGCATGACCGCCCTCGGGCTGTTACAAAACGTGTGGATTCATAGGAGGATCTATTAACTGTGGACGCGATTAAACAGATATTGAAAAAGGGCGAGGAATTGTTTAGCGGACGGCGCAAAAAACGAATCTTCAAGGAAATCATCGTCAACGCCGAAGCGCTGGAGAACCGGGTCGCCGTGCTGGAGGACGGCCAGCTCGAAGAGTTCAGCATCGAGCGGACGACCGAGACACGAATCGTCGCCAGCGTGTTCAAGGGGCGGATTAAAAACTTGGAACCCGGACTGAAAGCCGCGTTCGTCGATATCGGGTTCGAGAAGAACGCGTTCCTGCACTATTGGGACATCATTCCCGAGCAACTCGACCAGCGAGTCGATCTGCTCGAAACGCCGGAGGGGGAGCGCGGTCCGCAAAAGCCCAAGATTTCCCAGAAAGACATCCCGCAGCTTTATCCGCCCGGCTCGGAGGTCATCGTGCAGGTCGTCAAAGGCCCGATTGGAACGAAGGGGCCGCGGATTACGACCAACATCAGCATCCCGGGCCGTTACCTGGTCCTGATGCCGTTCAACGCGCAACGGGGCATCTCGCGCAAGATCGATGACGAGAAGGAACGCCAGCGCCTGAAAAAGGTCCTGCAGCGGCTGCGCATTCCCGAAGGGATGGGCGTCATTATCCGCACCGTCGGGGAAAACCAGAAGAAACGCTACTTTATCCGGGACCTCGAACTGCTGTTGCAAACCTGGAAACAGGTCGAGGAAAAGATCAAGACCCAGCCGGCGCCGTGCTGCGTGTTTCAGGAACCCGACCTGGTCGAGCGCACGGTCCGCGACTTCCTCACCGAAGAAGTCGATCGCATCGTGGTGGACAACGAGCTGGCCAACGAACGCATACGCAACATGATCGGCCAGATCAGCCGCCGCTCGCGCAACAAAGTGCGGCTCTACAATGAGCCCGCGCCGATCTTCAGCCGGTTCAACGTCGAAAAGCAAATCGACAACGCCTTCCGCCGTCAGGTCTGGCTGAAATCGGGCGGTTACATCTGTATTGATGAAACCGAGGCGTTGGTCGCCATCGACGTGAATACGGGCCGTCACAAATCACAAAAGGACCTGGACACAACGATCCTGCAGACCAATCTCGAAGCCGCCGAGGAGATCTGCCGTCAGCTTCGTCTCCGCAATATCGGCGGGTTGATCGTGATCGACTTCATCGACATGCGCCACCGTAACGACCAACAGAAGGTCACCCAAAAAGTGCGCGAAGGCGTCCGCCGTGACAAAGCCAAGACCCGCATCCTGAATATCTCGCAGTTGGGCCTGATGGAAATGACGCGGCAACGCCACAGCGAGAGCATGGCCAGCGCCGTCTACGAGGATTGCCCGTACTGCAAGGGCAAAGGCATGGTAAAAAGCGCGCTGTCCATGTCCGTGGAAATTCAGCGGAAGGTCGCCGAACTCCTGCGCAAACTGCGCGAACAGGGCCGGCATGAGCAGCCGCAACTTCGCATCTACGTCCATCCGGAGGTGTTGAATCGCTTGCGCACCGAGGACGAGACCGTACTGATCGAGTTGGAGAAGAAACTGAACGGCAAACTCAGCTTCCGCGCCGACCCGACGTTCCACTTCGAGCAATTCAAGATCGCGGACGCCATCAGCGGTCAAGAACTCGCGTGATGGGCCCGTCGAGTCATGCCCGAGGGGTGCGTTGGACAGCGTCCCTGGTGGGATGCGCGCTGCTGGTCGCGGCGTCCGTCCGCGCCGCGGACGAGCCGCGCGTCATCACGCCCACACCGTCGTCGTTCGAGACCTTGTCGCGGTTTACGGAATTGCTGGATACACTCCAGAAGAATTACGTTCAACCGTCGCGCGTCAATACGGAATGGTACACCACGGTTGCCCTGCGCGCCTTTGTCCGTTCCATCGATCCGGAGGCTGACCTGCTCTCGCCCGAGGAAGCGGCGGCGACCACCGAATCCAATGCAGTCCCGGCGGACGTTGGCCTCACGTTTGTCATCCGCGGAGGCATCCCCACGGTTGTTTCCCCGATGCGATGGCAGCCCCGCGCAACGCGCCGGCATGATGGCCGGGGACCAGATCATTGCCATCGACGATTCGTCCACGCTCCTGGCGCGCCGCTCCGAAGTGGAACGTCTCGTTGGCGGTCCGGTGGATTCCGAGGTGAGTTTACGCGTGATCGATCCAATCTCCGGGAGCGTACGCGACCTGGACCTTCATCGGGCGGCGCATGGTTCATCCTCCGTGACCGCGTTGAGAATGCTCGACAAGGGCGTTGCGTACTATCGTCTGGCTGGATTCTCGAAGGATACTGCCGACAACCTGCGCACGGCAATGACCCTTGCCAGAGGCGAACATGCCACCGGCATCATTCTCGACCTCCGAAACAATCCTGGCGGCGCGTTCCTCGCCGTTCAGCCCGCCGCATCGATTTTTCTGCCCAAAGGCGCTGAGATCGCCGCGCTGGAGTATGCGGTCCCGGCTTTGCACACCGGATTCGTCAGCGACGAAGGCGCAAAGGTGACGATCCCCGTCGTGGTGCTTGTCAACGGTGGCACGGCGGCAGAGGCCGAGGCTTTTGCGGCCGCCCTGCAAGACAACAATCGCGCCCAGATTGTCGGCAGCAAGACCTTTGGCCGCGGATTTCTGGCCATGTCGACCCGACTGGCGAATGGCTCGGTGTTGGTGATGCCCACCGCTTACTATATGCGACCATCAAAGCAGATCCTTCAGGACAAGGGGCTGACGCCGGACGTAATCGTCGAGTTGCCGCGTGAAACGGAACGTTCGTTGGCAATGGCCGGTTTCGGCAATTTCGATTGGAGGAATGCCAAAGCGGAAGTGCTGGCCGACCGACCTGCCGCTGGCGAAGGCGTTCTGCGTTGCTGGCGAAGTGAACGCAGTTGCGGTGTGCGGGCCCGGCTGCTAGCATACAGCACATGTCCGCCATGAACCCAAAAGTTGGTCTCATCACGGCGCTGGCTTTTCTTCTTGCCGCCTTTCCATCGGAGGCCCAGGAAGCCGCCCTGAAGAAACTGACCGCCGAAGCCAACGATCTTTATCGCCAGGCGAAATATGCCCAGGCCGTTCACGTCGGGCAGGACGCGCTCAAAGTCGCGGAAAAGACGTATGGTCCATCCCATCGCGAAGTCGCGACCGCATTGGGCAACCTCGCGGAATATCAGCGCGCTTCGGGGAACTACGCGGAGGCGGAGACGCTGCAGAAACGGGCACTGCTTCTCGATCAGAAACTGCTCGGGGCGGAACACCCTGATGTCGCCGTTGACCTCAACAATCTCGCGATGCTCTACGACAGTCTTGGCCGCTACGCGGACGCGGAGCCCTTTTACATCCAGGCAGCTCGAAATCGACGCACATACACTCGGCCCTGACCACCCGGACGTCGCCACCGATCTGAACAATCTCGCCGAGGCGTATCGCGCCGAAGGGAAACTGTCGCAAGCGGAGTTGCTCTATCGCCGGGCGCTCGCCATCTGGGAGAAACAACCCAGCCAGAATCCCCGCGCCATGGCCACCGTACTCAGCAACCTGGGCGCGCTGACGGCAGCCCAGGGCAAATACGCCGAAGCCGAGCAGTTGTTGTCGCAGGCCCTGGAGAAATGGCGTCAGACCGTGGCTGCCGACCACCCCGCCATTGCATCGACCTTGCGCGCCCTGGGCGCCGTGCAGGTGTCCTTGCATGAGTACACGAAAGCGGAATCCTCCTTTGCCTTGGCCCTGTCCATCGACGAGAAAGGGCGGGTCAAGAACAGCAACCAACAAGTCGCCAAGGACCTGACCAATCTGGGTCTCGCGCTCTTCCAGCAGCGGAAATATGACGCCGCCGAGTCGCGGTTCCAACGCGCCCTGGCATTGGACGAGGCGAATTACGGCAAGGAACACCTCACCGTCGCCTCTGACGTAAACAACCTCGCCGAAGCGTATCGCGCGGAGGGCAGGTACAAGATCGCCGAGCCGTTGTACCGGCGCGCGGCGTTGATCGACGAAAAACTTCTCGGCCCTGATCACCCCGATCTTGCCAACGACCTCAACAATCTCGGCGCCCTTTACTTCTCGGAAGGCCGTTACACGGACGCCGAACCCGTTTTGGAACGCGCGCTGGCCATCCAACAGGACGCGTTCGGTCCCAACGACCCGAGGCTGTTGCAGATTCTCGACAACTACGCCATCGCCCTGCGCGCCCTCAACCGAAACACCGAAGCGGCGGCCATCGACGCCCGCGTGAAAGCGATCCGCGCCAGGTCCGTCACGCCATGAACGAGTCGAAGCTACGAAAGTTGCTGCACGATGCGCGCGCCGGCCATGTGTCGATTGATCGCGCGGTCAAACAACTGAAATCGTTGGCGATTCACGACCTCGATTTCGCGCGCGTGGACGGGCATCGCTCGCTGCGCAAAGGTTTTCCCGAGGTGATCTACTGCGAAGGCAAGACGCCGGCGCAGGTCGCGAAAATCGCGCGGACCATCCTCCGCCACAACGACAACCTGCTGGCCACCCGCTCCTCGAAAGAAACGTTTCGCGCTGTGAAGCGCGCGTTCCCGAAGGCGAAGTATCACGAAGCGGCGCGGGCGGTGACGGTCGTGCGCAAGGCGTTGCCCAAACGCGGCGGCACGGTGGCGGTATTGTGCGCGGGGACGACCGACATCCCCGTCGCGGACGAGGCTGTCGTTACCGCCGACATCATGGGCAACCGCGTGAAGAGATATTACGATGTGGGCGTGGCCGGCATTCATCGATTGCTCGCGCTCAACGAGGAACTGCTCGATGCCAGCGTGTTGATCGTCGTCGCCGGCATGGAAGGCGCCCTGCCCAGCGTCGTTGCCGGCCTTGTGGACAAACCTGTTATCGCGGTGCCCACCTCGGTCGGTTACGGCGCGTCCTTCGGCGGCGTCGCGGCGCTGCTGGCGATGCTGAACTCCTGCGCCAGCGGCGTCACCGTCGTGAATATCAACAACGGTTTCGGCGCCGGCTATGCCGCAAGTTTGATCAACCAGTTGAACCGGGATCCGGGCACACGCTGAGTTCGTGTCTGCTTCGCATTCTTCAGGTTACCCTGCATGCCACCTGACGATTTCATGAACAAGCTGACGGTTTATTCCGACGGCGCGTGCGAAGGTAATCCGGGTCCGGGCGGCTGGGCCGCGATTCTCGCCTGGCCCGATCGTCAGCAGGAAATCAGCGGCGGCGCCCGGCCACGACCAACAACCGCATGGAACTCCAGGCCGCCGTCGAAGCTCTCCGCGCGTTGCGCGAGCCTTGCGAGATCGAGTTCTTCACCGATTCCCAGTACGTTCGGAACGGCATCACCGAATGGCTTAGGAACTGGAAATCCCTCGGCTGGAAAACGAAGACCAAACAGCCCGTCAAAAATCAGGATCTCTGGAAGGAGCTCGACGCCGAATCCGCCCGGCACCGCATCACCTGGAAATGGCTCAAGGGCCACGCCGGCCACGAGATGAACGAACGTTGTGATTTGCTGGCGCGAGCCGAAGTTCTCAACATTCGCCAACAGTTCACCCCCGACCGACTCAAGACCCTCCGTCAGGAATTTCAGCGCAGCCTCGCGCCTGCTGATCCAACCGGAACCCTCCCGGGAATTCTCTAGTCTTTACGTAAGCGGTTGAAATTGTTCCATGCCGCCAGTATGTTGGCGGCAACTCGGGCGGTCCGTCGAACAGGAGATACGGAAGCTATGACGAAACTCTATCGGTTGTGGGTGAGTCTGATCTCGAAGTTGCAATCGCCGATGTTGTTGATCTTGCGCCTGTATTTCGGCTGGCAATTCTTCCTAACGGGGAAGGGCAAGCTGATGCATCTGGACAAGACCGCTGGTTTCTTCGCGACGCTACACATCCCCATGCCGAAACTGAACGCCGCGTTGGCCGGCAGCACGGAATGCGTTGGCGGACTCCTGCTCCTGCTCGGATTGGGCTCGCGCATCATCACCGTCCCCCTGATCGGCACCATGATCGTGGCGTATCTCACGGCGGATACGGACGCGGTGAAGAATATCTTCAACAAACCCGACGATTTTCTGTCCGCGGCGGAATTCTTGTTTCTGCTGACCTCGGTGATCGTGCTGGTATTCGGGCCCGGGGTCTTCTCACTGGATGCGATCATCGCCCGGGTTCGAGGCCAGAAAAAAGCCTGATTGTAACCGAGTCGGCCCGTTTCGGTTTGCTTTCAGGGCGACACTCGGCTATTATTTGCGGTGGCGTGAGTCAAGATCGCGGAGGCACGGTGGGCGTACCGTTGCCTCGATAAATCCAAGTCGGCTTTCAAATCGTAGTCTTGGGTACGGTGCGAGTTTGGCGAAAATGAATGGAACCAACCGACCTGACAAGCATCCTATGCATATGCTGGGAGCCCGGTGACGATGCTTATGCGAGCCACGAGACAACCTTTGTCCCGACGCGGTCGGTGCTCGATCCCATGCTTTTTCTGCCTCTCCCTCCCGCAAGCCAGTTTCCGTAATGTCAGCGTAGTGCCGTTCCCCCGTGGCGTGACGGGGACGGTGGCCCGGAACAAACCAAACACCCAACCAGAGGAGACGTAATGAAGAGGACCACGAGAGCATTGGTCGCAGGCGCAGCGTTTGCCGGTTTGATGACCGGCGCGGTCGCGCGGACGTATGCCAGCCAGCAGCCCACCACGGCGACGAAGGGCACGAGCCTGACGAGCTGGGGCCAGTTGGACGACAGCGGCAGCACCGGCAAGCACGACTGCAAAGGCCAGAACACCTGTAAAGGGCAGGGCGGCTGCAAGGCCGGGGACAACGGCTGCAAAGGCCAGAACTCCTGCAAGGGCAAGGGCGGTTGCAACACCAACAAGTCGAGCTAGTCAGCCGACTCGGTACGTGATTCAAGTGGGGGCGGCGCAAGCCGCCCCCCCTTACACACCATGCCCGCCAACCCATTCAACGGATTTACCGACTACGGTATCGGCATCGGCCTGCGAGTGCCGCATTACCAGCACATTCTCACGCGCAAGCCGGTGGTGGATTGGTTTGAGATCATCTCGGAGAATTTCATGGTCGATGGCGGCCGTCCGCTGGAAGTGCTCGACCAGATCCTCGAACAATACCGCGTCGTTCAGCACGGCGTGTCGATGTATTTCGGCTCCGCGGACAAACTCAACCGCGAGCACCTGAAGAGGCTGAAGACGCTGGTCAAGCGCACCAAGACGCCCTGGCTTTCCGACCACCTGTGCTGGGGCAGCGTCGATGGCCGCTACACGCACGATCTGTTGCCGATGCCCTACACGTTTGCGGCGGCGAAGGTCACGGCGGAAAAGATCCGGACGGTGCGGGATTTCCTCGAAATCCCGATTGCCGTCGAGAACGTCAGCAGCTACACGGAATTTCACGCATCGGAGATGACCGAGTGGGAATTCCTCACCGAGGTTGTCGAGCAGGCTGATTGCGGGATTCTGCTCGACGTGAACAACATTTACGTGTCGTCGAAGAACCACAATTTCAATCCGTACGATTACGTCAACAACGTCCCGCACCATCGCGTCGCGCAAATCCACATCGCGGGCCACTCCAAGTTCAAGAAGTACATTCTCGACACGCACGATCATCCCGTGCTCGACCCCGTGTGGCAATTGTATGCCCGCGCCACCAAACTGGTCGGCAAAACCGCAACGCTGCTGGAATGGGACGATAGCATCCCGTCCTTCGACGAGGTTCATCATGAGGCGCTCAAAGCGAACCAGTTCATCCATGAGATCGAACACAGCGCGGCGCGCACCTAGGGCCGATTCGGCCAAACAACTCGGCGAACTGCAGGCGCTCATGGCTGGCGCGATCATGCGGTCGCTCGGGCCCGGCGACCGGATGCAGAAGACGTCGGCTCCCGTCGCCAACGCCCTCATCAAGCCCAACGACCGCCTCACGTCGTTCGAGCGGCTCGAGATTTACAATCGTCAATATTGGTTCCGCATCCTCGACTGCTTTTACGACGATTATCCTGGTTTGCGGGCGGTGATCGGGGAGAGGAAATTCGATCGTCTGGCTCGCGCCTACCTCGCGCGTTATCCATCCGCGTGTTTCACGCTGCGCAATCTCGGTAGTCGCCTGGAAAAATTCCTGCGGGCGGAACCGAAATGGATCGCGCCGCATGGGCGTCTGGCGCTGGACATGGTCCGATTGGAGTGGGCCCACATCGTTGCCTTCGACGAGGGCGCGAAACCGGTCGTTCATGTGGACGATTTACTGGGTCGCAACCCGTCGAAGGTGCGGCTGGGGTTGCAGCCGTACATGGCGCTGCTGGAAGTCCATTACCCCGTCGATGACCTGTTGCTCGCCGCCAAGAAAGGCGACGATCGGCTCCGCGGGGAAGCCAGTAACGCCGTGGAGATTCACCAACGACACACGGCGCGGCTGAACATCCGTGGCCTGAAACCGCAGCGCCAATACATCGCCGTTCATCGCATGAAATGCTCGGTGTATTACAAGACGTTGACGCACGAACAGTTTCGGGTCTTGCGCGCGTTGCAGCGCGGCGCAACGCTGGAGAGAGCCTGTGCCGTATTGCTCAAGCGCCGCACCAGCGCCGCTACGGTGTCCGCTGCGCAGGTCCAGCAGTGGTTCGCGGCTTGGGCGTCGTTCGGTTGGTTCTGTCAGCTGTGAAACGTCTCATCCGCGCACTGGACGAGGCGGGCGTGTACGCATGGCCAGCACAATGAATCGATTCGACCACGCGGCGCTGATTGCGCGTGATATTTCTGATATTGTGTGTTGCCGATGGCGGGGTCGGGGCGTATACTTAATGGTGCTGGCGGAACTTCGGGGAGGTCGTTCTGCTTGTGCATTTCGGGGAATCCACCCGCGTGAGGTCGCGTTCCGCGCCCCAACGCGGTCACGCGACAGAAAGAGCAAACATGATCGATCAATTGGTTCATACAGAGAGCGAACGTCAAGCCAACGCGATGCCGTGGAAAGAAGTGGTCGCCAAGTATCAGGAACCCTCAGTATGGCGTAGCGCATGGCAAATAACGAACTCGGTGGTTCCCTACGCCGTCCTCTGGTATTTGATGTACCTCAGTTTGTCCGTGTCGTATTGGCTGACGGTGCCTTTGGCGCTTTTGGCAGGCGGATTTTTAGTGCGCGTCTTCATCATTTTTCACGACTGCGGGCATGGTTCGTTTTTCAAATCGCGCAAGGCGAACGATTTTTGGGGGATCGTTACGGGCGTGTTGACGTTCACGCCGTATTATTTATGGCGGTGGGAACATGCGGTCCATCACGCCAGCTCGGGGGATCTGGATCGACGCGGTCGCGGCGACGTGTGGACGTTGACCGTCCAAGAGTACCTCGAATCGTCGCGCTGGAAGCGGTTCGCGTATCGGTTGGCGCGAAACCCGATCATCTTGTTTGTGCTGGCGCCGATGTACCTGTTTCTCATTCACCAGCGGTTTCCCACCAATGGCACGGCCGCGCGCGAGCGTCGGTCGGTGCATTGGACGAACCTGGCGATTTTAGGAGTGGCGGTGGCGATGAGCACGGTGTTCGGATGGAAGGCGTACCTGATCATCCAGTTCTCGCTGATCGTGATTGCCGGCTCGGCAGGCGTGTGGCTGTTTTACGTGCAGCATCAGTTTGAGGGTGTGTATTGGGAGCGCGGGGACGACTGGGATTACACGGCGGCCGCGTTGCAGGGGAGTTCGTTCTATAAACTGCCGAAAGTGCTGCAATGGTTTTCCGGAAACATCGGGTTCCATCACATTCATCACCTGAGCCCACGGATTCCGAATTACAACCTGGAGCGATGCCACAAGGCGGAGCCGTTATTTAACACGGTACCAGCGGTCACGCTGTTCTCCAGTTTCAAGTCATTCACCTTCCGCCTCTGGGATGAACAGCGCCGCAGACTCGTCGGCTACGGCCATCTCCGGGCGATCCGTCGTCAGGCGCGGCAAGGCTTGCGTTCCTGACGGGGGAGATTGCCGGGGCGCGGTTCACGTTGGGCGAGCCGGCGCCGGCGCGACGGTCGAGTTAACGGCGGCTGGCCGGAAAATTCTCCTAACTCAGGTGACCTTTGCCTTGCAGTAACTTGCGGCGGGCATGATAGCCACGCCAGCGACCAGGGCGAAAAGTGGCCGGACTCTTTGTTGTTGTGTTCAATGTTGATATGCGCCGATGTCCCAATTCGTGGACGTGGGGCGCGGGTTGCCGAGCAGATCGACGGCCAGGCCAGGCAGCGACGATGCCAGTGCGGTCAGGTTCGTGCCCGCACCGATCGCGGGCGAGCCGGACGCCAGCCCGTAATTGTTTTGCCAGGCGTTCGCGCCGCTGGAGTACGCCAGGCTGATGAACGACGGGCTGTTGGTCAGCCCGCTGCTCTCCCAGCCGGCAATGCGCAGGCCGCTCAGATTGTAATTCTCGCCGAGGCCGCTGATCTGGAAGAACGTCGCCAGCACGGTCGAGTAGCAGTTGTCGTTGAACGTCCATGCGTTCGTGTCGCCGGTGATCGGGTCCGTGTCCACGAGCGCGTCCCCGTAACTCGATGTGCGGAAGTCGTAGAAGATGTTGTTCTCAACCAGCAAAGGATTATTCGTCGGCCACGTCTCACTGCCGTCGCAGCCGAGGTGCAGCGCGTCTGTGCTCAGGCCACCATTGAGATTGGCTGTCGTGTTGACGATGATCGTGTTGTTCAGAACGCGCATGACGGCGTTGTTGGGGGTGCCCGCGCCGGCTGAACAATCGATTGGCTCGGTCCCGTTGTAGTTGCCGTTGGCCAGCGAACTGCAATTGACGATCAGATTATTGTAGATGTTCGCGCTCGAGGACGCCGCCCAGATCGCCGCCGTCGCCGACGCATTCGTGTGCGTCTCGTAAAACACGTTGGCGTAAATGTCGATGTTGCTCCCCGCGCCCTCGGACGCCGGCCGAAGGTAGACGCCATCGTGGTGCGGCGGATCGCCGTAAGCCGTCCAGTAATACGGCGCGTAGCTCCAGTCCCAATCGTGGAACGTGTTGCCGTGGATGAACACGTTGTTGATCTGCACACCGCTGCCGCCGCCCTGGCCGGCGATGTCGATGCTCCACACGGTGTAATCGTGGAACGTGCATCCCGCGATGGCCAGGTTCCAGCTCGTCGTCTGGTAGCCGATGTCGATCGCGTTGCACACGGCCGTGAACTGGCAATTGCTGATCGTCAATCCATTGATCCCCGCGCCGCCGCCTGCCACGGCGATCCCCGCCGACGATTCCCCGTCGCGTCCCGTGCCCTGGATCGAGTTGGCGCTCATCGGCTGCTGGTTCCACGAGTAGCCGATGTTGTGGAAGTAACAGTTCGCCACCGTCACATTCGACACGATGCTCTCGTCGAAGAAGATCCCCCACGCCGGATTCGGCGCGATCGGAGAGCCCGTGTCCGCGGGCAGACTGTTCGAGCCGCCGAGCGGCCCGATCTCCAGATTCGCGATCGTGATGCTGCTCGCGCCGTAATGATTCCAGAACGCCGCGTACCACGTCCCTTGCGCGTAGTTGTCGGTGATCACCGCGCGATTCGTGTTGACGCCCCAGGCGTTCGTGCTCGTGTACGTCACCCCGCTCCAGTAAAGCTGGATGCCGGGCGAGACCTGGTCGGAGCTCCGGTTCGGATTCGGCGACGACAGGACGTAGCTCACGCCTTGTCGGAACCATACCGTGCTCGCGCCGAACGACGACTGCGTCCCGATGTTGCCTGGCACGCCCGTCGCCGCGGCATCACCTGGACAATGCTTCCACGGCGCGGTGGCATTGGTGCCCGGATTCGAATCGGCACCCGCCGAGTAATCGACAAAGTACCCGGCCAGGTTGGTTCCTGCTCCTCCGCTGCCACCGCTACCGCCGCCCGCTGAATTCGTCACGACCACCCACCCCGTCAGCGTGACCGAGTTGAGGTTGGTCTGGGCCTGGGCGTAGGGGCAGGCCACCGTGCCTGCCCAGATCATCGCAAACAGGAGGATGGCCATTATGCATGGGCTGGCATGGGAACCAGCCCCTACGAGCATTCTGTTTTTCATTGTCCCACCAAATTAAGTTTCAGCGCCAGGTTGGTCAACGTCATCGATTCGATTTGTTTCAGGCTGTTCGACGCGATGGAGGCATTGACGCTCAGCACTCCATTGCTCAGCGTCGCCGACACCCTGACATTCGTTGTCGGGGTCGCGTTCGTGATGGTCAGCATCGTGCCGACCGCCGCGCTCCGTCCACCCGGCCCGAGCAGCCGCGCAAAGCCCTGCGGTCCCGCCAGCACTGCCGCGTTCGTCCACGGTCCCGACATCGACGGGGCGGTCTGGATCGTCTGCGCGTTCGCGGTCAGCGCGACCATCAGCCATCCGACCAATCTTAGGAAATTAGCTAAACGGCTAGTTTTCATGGCTGCTCGAACACGAAGGCCTTGATCGCAAACGTCGGCTTCACCTGGTTGGAATCCAGCACGGCGAAGCCGACGTAGAGCGGGTTCACGGTCTGGTTCGTCTTGATGAACGTGTATTGCCCGTTCTGCGCGATCGGCGGCGGCAACCCGACCACACTCGTGTCGTACGCGTACTTCATCACGGCGCTGCCGTCGTAACTGATCTGCATCCACAACGGCGCGGGCGGCCCGAGTTCCAGCGCCGCTGCCTGCGCTTCCCACCACTGCCCCATGCTCGATGAGTCGAACGTGTCGGGCGTCGCGTAGGCAGTCGTCAGGTTGACGCTCTCGAACGCGCGAAGCTCCGGGGCGGTCCCGCTGCCGCGCCACATGGTGAATACATGCAGGTTGACGTTGGAGTTCTCTGCGGCGACCACGCCGAAACCTAGGCTGAAATTGAAGCTGCCGCTCTCGCCGACCATCGGTTGCACCAACACGCGGCATCGCCATGACTGGTTGGTTGTCGGGATCGGCTTGAGGTAATACGTGCCGTACGAGAGGCTGCCGCCGTTGCTCTGAACCCAGCCCCAGCTGTTGCTGTTGACGAACGTCCACACGTTCGTCTGGTTCGCGACGATCCATGCGCTCGTGGTGGTGTTGACGAAGTAATCCGTCAACGTCGCGTTCTCGTTGCTCGTGGTCGAGAGGTCAGGCAGATTGATGAATGTCGCCCCGAAATTGTTTGAGACGCGCAGCGCGCCGTACTTCGTGTCCCAGAACAACGGCGCCGGCTGGAGCGTGGTCGAGGTGTTCGTCGCCGCGAACTGCGTTGGGTCGCTGATCGTGATCGTCCCGCCGGTCGCCGAGGCCGCGGTCGTCACGGTCGCGTGACCTGTGGCCGCGATGGTGACGTTGCTGACCAGGCCGTTGACGGAGGCGACCGTGCCGGTGGTAATGCCGACAAAGCCGCCCGGTGCGCTGATGGCGCCGCCCACGAATAACGTGCCGGTGACCGTCGCATTGTTGCTGATCGTCGCCGTGCTCGTATCGAGGAATGGACTGGTCATCGTCACGTTGTTGCTGAACATGGTCGCGCCGTTGATCCAGAGCGTGCCTGTCGTTCCGTTGGTGAGCAAGCCCGAATTCAACGTCAACGTCACCAGCCCGTTGTTGCCGGCCGCGGAGAACGTCCCGAACTGGGGGCTCGCGCTCGTGAGTGTGCCGACCAGGCCGTTCGTCAACGCCGGGCCGAACCCGGACCCGATCATCGACGCATCCGAAAGCCACACGCCCGTGAGGGTGTTTGTCCCGTTCGCGTTCGCCGAGAAACCGGGGCAGGTGAATGTACCCGTGATCGTCGCGTTATTGGAGATCGTCGCCGCGCCGATGATCCACACGTTGCTCTGGAACCACGCCGAGTAATCGAACGTCGCGTTGTTCTGGACCGTCAACGCCTGCAGCGTCGTCGCCGCATTGGCCACGCTCAATGGCGCGCCCGCGCTGAGCCACAGACCGCCGTTGACCATGTTGATCGAGCCGCCATTGAAGATTTGGTTGGCGGTGAACGTGTTGTTGCTCGCCAGCATTGGGAACACGCCGCTGGCGACCGACACGATTTGCGTGTTCTGGCCGCCGGCCGTCGTCGCGATCCCGAATCCCGCACCGACGACGTTGCCGTTCGTCACCTGGCCGCTCGTGACGTAACCCGCCGGGTTGCTGGCGCGCGGATAAAAGTCCGTCGTGTCCGCGGTCGAGACAACGGACCCGCCGTTCAGGGTCACATTCGCCATCCCGTTGCTGACCACGATTGAGAAATCGAGCTCCGATGCCGTTGGTGCCGGTACCCTGCGGCGTGAGGAGTACTCCCGGCTCGGCGACGAGGACACTTTGCGTGCCGCCGCCTCCGCCCGAGCCGATGAACTCCAGCGTCGCCCGGCGCACGCCGCTTGGGAAATTGGTAAGCGTCACGGACCACTGCGTCGGGTCGAGCACGAGCTGCTCCACGTCGCCTGTTGCCGGCGGCACGATCAGCCGGAAATTGTAATCGTTGGCAGCAAGCGCCGTGTAGGGGCAGGCCCCCGCGCCTGCCCAAATCAGCGCCGCCATCACGCCTGCCCAAGGCAGACGTGGAAGTCTGCCCCTACGGAAACAGAGGGGAATCTTTTTCATGGGATCACCAATTGCCAGTAGAGTTTCACGACCACGTCGCTCGTGCCGCTCGGCGTCACGATCTGCGCCGCGCACGGGGTGTTCGCGGGTAGCACCAGGTTGTTGCTCGTCGCGTTGATCAGCACGTAATTGCTCCCGGCCCGAGCGCGAACGTTGGACTCTGTGCCGTGCCGCCGAAGAGCAATTGCACCACGAGCGACGCCCCGCTCGGCGGATCGCCGTTGCAGATGATCTCCACCTGCAGGAGTTGGCGTTGGATCGGGATCGCGTGCGGGTCGCGAATGTCGTTCGTGTGCGCCGAACCGGGGAACCGGCAATCCTGGCAGTACACGCTCATTACTGCCTGTTTTTGGATCGCGGTGTTGACGATCGCATACGCCGCCGCGGGAGTCAGGTTCTGACCGACCAGGTCTTCCACGCCATTAACATTCGTGCTCATTTGGGCCGTCCGTGTTTGTAGTCGCGATTCGTAATCGCGGGCCGCGAAAATGTTTCGCGGCTACAATTCTGTGTGCTCATATCTTGGTTACGGTGATGGTTGCCGGGTTGAGGGACCTCAAGCCGTTCATGTAGGGGTAAATGTTGAACTTCACCGTCGCGGGCAGCGAGCCGTTGTCGGTGAGATTCGTGACCGCGTCGTAGACGTAGCCGCAGGACTCGTATCGGTTCACCACGTCGCCGGCCGTGGGCGTGATGCACAACCCCGACACCAGTGTGATCGTGTCGGGGCCGATGATCGTGGCGACGCGGCCAAACCATTCCCCACCACCGTGGACCACGGAAACGCGATCGCCAGGTTGCAGCCCGGATGCACTGGCGACGGAGAAGATATCGGCTGAGACAGCCGACGCCACAGTTGTCGCCACGGCGGCGCGCACACTGACGGTAGCAGTTCGAACAACCGAGCCGCCAACAATGACATCGACTTGACATTGAGTCACCTCGGACGCAATCGCGGGATCGAATTCGCATGGGCTTGTTTCCTGACCGAACCCGAAGCCGCGATTGCACAGGTCCCAAGCGAGGGCGATGTCAGATGCCGGGGACGCGCCCGCGGCGCTGTAGGTCGGATTCAGGATCGCGCCGAGGCCGTTGGCGTTCGGGTTGACGGCGGCGCGGGGGCGGAGGGCGCGGTTCTGGACGGTCACCTGCGCGGCGATCGCCTGGGCAAGGGTCGGCGAGAGCCGGCTGCCGAACGGGATGCCCTTGAATGAGACAGCGGTGCCGAGGACCCAGGCGGGTTGACCGAGAATGTTGTACAGCGGCTGGACGGCGAACACCCAGAGGTCGGAGGCGCCGGGCGAATTGTTCGGGAGCGTGTCCGAGAGCGGCCCGAAGATGCCCTGGATGCGCCAGAGCCCGTTGCCGAGGTAGAGCAATTCCTTCGCGGCGTACAGGGACGCGCCGCTGCCGTTGCCGATGAGCACGAGGAACTGGTAGCCGAACCATCCGCTGTCCGACACGCTCTGCCATGAATCGATGTCGTCGCTCTCGGCGGTGAAATCGATGCAGGCGTTGCGGTCCATCGTGAAGGCAGGCATCCGCGAATCGTGGATGCTGCCGCCGGGATGGAAGAGCGCGTCGTTGTCGGCCTCGGCGTAATCGACAGGCGGCGACTCGATGGAATCCCACAGCGAGAAAGCCTGCGCATCGGGATCGGTGCGCGCGGCGAACAACACGAAGCGTTTGGAGCCGTCCGTGGCCCAGTCGTACGGCAGCTCGAACGCGTCCTGCGCCGTGATCCGGTTCAGCGGCGTGGTCGGGCCGGGACTTTCCGGCCCGCTGCTCGGGCCGGTGGCGTCCGGCGCGATCGGGAGGTAGCCGAACACGTCGGGCGCGATATCAAGTTCGATGCGTTCGTCGCCCGGGCCGTGTTCGCGGACGGCGAGGACCACGAGCGGGTTGCCGGGCTGGTAGCCGAAACTGGCGGGGAGCGTGCCGATGGCTGGCGCGTTGAGGGCGATGATGTCGCCGAACTGGATCGGGAACGCCTTTCTGCTGCAGATCAGGGTGTCAGGTTTCTTCGGGAGAGTTTCGAGCGCCTTCATGCGGAGACCGATCAGGCGGGCGGTGGGCAGGTCGGTGACCATCGGCAGGTCGAATTCGACGGCTTTTTCGTTATCGCCGGCGTCGCCGGCGCCCGGCAGCGAGAGGGTCGTGTCGCGATACAGCCGTCCGAGATCGCGGTACTTGACCATTACGTGGTGCGGGACCTCGTACCATGCGCCCGGGCGGATCTTGTAACCGACCACGTCGTCGGCTTCGAGGGTGAGCGCGACGGCGAGGGGCGTGCCCGGCAGGTAGCCCATCAACCGCGGCGCGATTTTTCCCTGGGAGATCGTCAACGCGCCCTGGATGTTTTTCAAAATGTCTTGGAGAAGCCCGCGAGCGTCGGCTTTCTCGGTGGTCATGTAATTAAGCCCGGCGTAGTTGGCTTGGACGGCGAACTCTTGGAACTGCGCGGCATCGATGATGGCCGGGTTGAGCGCGAAGCCCGAGACGGTGGACGTGAGGAGTTCGTAGACCATCGCCGCCACGTTCGCGCCGCCGTTGCCGGCCGAGCCGTTCGACGTGACGAGGATCGACCACTGATCGATGGCGTCGGGATTGAGCGGTGCGGTGCTCGTGTTCCAGGTCAACGTTACCATCAAGCCGAGCGATCCGACTGCGAACGGCGTGCCGCTGGCGATCAGGGCCGTGCCGCCGGTATCGATGCCATCCACGGCGGTCCACGAAACGACCTGCTGCGTGGTCGCGCTCGGGTATTGCGTCCCGTAATTCATCTGGAGCGAATAGAGCAGGTTCTTCCCGCCGGTGAAGTTGGAGGCGTCCATGCTGATCGAGACCGTCTCCGCTTCGGCCGTCGCATTGGCCGGGTTCGCTTGGACAGTCGTGCCGAACCCCGACCCGGGGGGTGCGGGCGGAATGCGTGTCACATTCACCGCGATCTGGGCGAGGGTGTCGGCGTTGCCGATGCGGAACCCAAGCGTGCCGTTGCGCGGACCGTGGAACACGGCGTAGCACATGCCCCGATAGAACGGGGCGTTGGGAATGAACTGCGCGAGGATCGGGTCCTGCGTTTGCGTGTCGAGTCCGAAATAGAAACAGATCGTACCGCGGTTCGCGTTGTCGGTCAGGATGACCGATCCGACGCCCTGGGTGGCACTGGCGACGGTGGCCGCGCTCGCGATGCTGACGTTACCGGTCCAGATTAACTGATTGTCGTACCAGATGGCATTGATCGAATCGACCGGGCCGATGCACAGTCCGAGTGCGAACGTCCGGTAATCCTTCTCGCCGGCGGCGATCTGGCCGCCACCTTTGCCCGATGAGCCGGAGTTGTTGTAGCGATGGTTTGTCCACGCGACGAGCGTGCCCGACAGATCGCGCGTGCCCCAGAGCGTCGGCCAGGGCGTGCCGAGCACGTTGGAGGCGATCCGCGCCGAGTTGCTCATCCGCCGCGAGGCGTTGGCAGGAGTGGAGGGTGCGGCGAGGAGGCTCATGGAGACACCTCGGTTGTAGCCGCGCTTGCCAAGCGCGGGCCGCGGTTATCAACCGCGGCTACAGGGTCGGGTTCCATGAGCCTGTACACGAACGCCAGGTTGTCGAGCCAATGCTGCTGGCGCAGCGGCTCCTCGACGAACCCGTTGCGGGAGAGATGGACGAAGTGCGCGGGGTACGCCTTGACGATCAGGCCGCAGTGGGCGCCGGACATGCCGTTGGCGAAGAGGAGGACGTCGCCGACAAGCAAGGACGGTAGGGGCAGGCTCCCCTGCCTGCCCTCGGAGGGCGCACGCGGGGGTGCGCCCCTACGGTCGGAGGGCGAACATGGAGGTCCGCCCCTACACCACGCCAATTCCCCCACGCCCGTCGCCTCGATGCACTCGCGCAGCATCTTCATCTGGTCGCCGGCGGCTTCCATCTTGCGGTAATCCGGGATCTCGATGTGCGCGGGCAGCGCGCCGATGGCCTTGAACGCATGCACCCAGAAGAGGCAATCGCCGGTGACGCCGCAGCGCATTTGGTTGGGACGCGTCCCCGCATGCGCCCAGCGCGTCCGGGCCCACTCCGACAGTTGCTGTCGGAGCGCGTCGATGCACTCCGGCGTGCGGAAGTATGGCAGACGGTCGCTCATGCTGTCGTTTCCAGACTTGGATGTTCGATGGGGATGTCCGCGCCGCCGAAGTTCTCCAGATTGCCGAGGTTCTGCGCCACGCCGGTATTGGCGACCCAGGCGATGGTGAAATCGAATGTCGCGGGCGATCCACCAGGGCAGCGGATGATGGTGACGTAACCGTTGTTGGCGTTGGGCTGTTGCGCGATGGTTGCGTTGGCCCCGCTGTTGTTGCTGAGCGTGATGTGATAGCCGGCTTGCGCGGGCGGACCGACCAACGCGGGCGTGGCTCTTGCCAGCGTGTAGACCGGGCTGGTGATGAGGCTGGATCCCTGCGATGCCCACAACGGGTCCCACGGGTTGCCCGTGCCCGAGCCGAGATAGATGTTGCCGATCTGGTTCGAGTTGGCGCGACCGTACACGATCCAGAGGCTCGATGCGGTGATGTACACGTGTGCGGTTTTCGGATTCTGGGGATTGTTACCGGTCCCGCCCTGGGCGATGAGTTGGAGCGAGACGCGCAGCGTGCCCGGCGTGAACGTACCTGCGGCCGCCGGTTGCGCGCCTGCGGGGATATGCACGCTCTGGCAGGTGTTCCGCGTCCGGTCGCACCCGAAGTACGCTTGGACGACCGTGCCGACACTGAGCAATGGCGGGAACATTTCGAGATAGAGATCGCCGTAGGTGTTGCCGGCGGAGGCGCGCTGCGCCGCGCCGTTGACGCCGAGCGTGAACCCGAAATCGAGTCCGCTCACGGGATCGGTGGCGGTGTATTGGATCAGGCCCTGGATGAATGGTGACGACGGGCTGTTGTTGGCCGTCATCCATGTTGCGGCTGCGGCACCCCATTCGAGCGCGCTGATGACGATGCCATTGGTCTGGAGCACGGTGCCGGTGACCTGGACGCTGGGCATGTCGGCGTTGCAATCCACCGCCGCGCCGTTGCCGGTCGAGAACAGCGACTTCGGGCAGTCGGTCGAAAACACCGGGCGGGGCACGAGCCGGTCGAGCATCTTCGTCACGTGATCCCACTGCGTCGTGAGCTTGGCTTTCGGGCCGTTGCCGCCAGAGGCCGGGTCGATGGCCAACTCCAGCCCGGCGGAGTTGAGTTCGAGCGTGTCATCGGCGTGGAGATACCCGACGAACAGGACGTCCACGACGGGGACCTGCGTGCCGCTGCCGTTATCGACCGTGGCGATGGTGTTGCCGTCGCGGTGGACGCGGTAGATCGTGATGCCGAACTGGAGCGGCCAGGAGCGGTTCACGTAGTCGGCGAACGGCTCGATCGATGGATCGACGGTCAACGTGATGTCGTGGGGATCGAGCGACGTATCTTCCTTGCGAAAAATCTGGCTGGGGTCGAATTCGATCGCCGCCGGCACGTACGTGCGCGATGTCGGCGTGTTCGGCGCGGTCCAGTCCTGCGCGTAATTCGCGACGTCGGCGAAATTCACGTTCTCTTGAAACCCTGTTGAATACGTCCATGAACCCCAGCCCACTGGCGGCGTCACGCGCCCGGCCGTCAATCCGCTTGTCGCGGCATCCCGCCGGATCCAGATGTGAAACAGCAGCGCCACTTGCCGCTCTCTGGCCGTCTCCAATGCGGACCAAGCTGACGGGACGGTTCTCACGCGCTGACAAGCTCCTGTCCCACTCGTATTCCGTCGCTTGTGCCAGCGGTCAACACTTCGGCATATTCTTTTTCGAGCTCGGTGAACGACAAGGTCGCGGTGGCGACAACGGGGGCCTGCAGGTCGATCACGAGGTCATCCGCGGCGAATTGTACGAGGGTGAGAAGGCCGATTTGAGTTGCGGACGAGGCGCAGCTCGTCCCTACCGGGGAATCGATGGTGACGCGGTTCGTGCCCCCGCTGAGATTGATCACCTGCCGGATCCAGTAGTTGAACCCGTCCGTTATGAAGATCGCCTTGCGGAGGTCGCCACCAATGCCATATCGCGCCGCGAACCGCGAATAGTTGAGGAGTTGGAGCGTCGTGTCATTCGCGGCGACGTTGGCGGAAAGTTCCAATTCGTCCTTGAGAGCCGGCAGCCAGAACCGATCGTAGCGTCCCTTCCGATCGTGAAAGAACTGCCACAGCAACGCCCGGTCGGCTCGGCCGTTCATGCCCACGCGATGCGCGATGTGCTGGCGGACGTAGGCCCGCAATGTGGCCATAGCCTCAGCGTTCAATCCTTGCGCAGTGTAATGCGTTCCTTGGGTGATCGCCGACTTCGGCGTCTGCGACCATTCGGCAATCAGCGGCAGGACCGGGCAGACCCAGGTAGGTTGGGTACGCTGGTACTGTCGGGAATCCCACCGCTCCCATCGCATTCAAGTTCTCGTCGAATGTCAATTCGACCTCGGAGGTCTCGGGCGAAAGAATGTCGTCGGTGTAATCGGCGATCTGGCGTCCGCGCATGAGCGGGAGTACTTCATCGCCGGCGCTAAACGCGTTGGTCAACCCCGGCGACGCGATGTTGATCGTGTTCCCGCTGATGCTCGTGATCTCGAACCCTTCGACCGTCAATACCGCCGGGCTTCCGCTTGCGCCGGCACTCACGAGTACGCCCTCGCCGCGCCAGTCGATATTCGCGGCATTGGAGACCTGCAGCGTCGTTGCGCCGCTGGCCGCGTTGGCGGTCAACGCGATTCCCTGTTCACTCCACAACGGGATGCCGAGCAGTGTTCCCGGCGGATTCACTTCGCGGAACGCATCCCACTGACGACGGAAATCCTGGTCGGGCAGCAGCTTGAACTTGATCTGCCGCTGACCGTAATCGCGTCCACTCGACCGCGTCATCGAGCCTGCCGTCGAGTCGATCTGCTGGCTGGTCGCAAACGACGACCGGAGCGTTACGCCCCCGGCCCAGTTCGCCCGAAATGGAAGTATGGGAAGTCCGCTGATCACGCCTCGCTCCTGTGTCCGCTGTTTCGCGTCACGAGCCGCGATGTGCGCACCGCGTTCTTCGCAGCGCTGTCGAAGAGGCGTTGCTGCGCGGCGGACGAGGACATGATTCTGTCAATTTCGTTGTCACCGATCCCGACCATTACAAATGGCCCGCCGACCGAGACATCCACGGGCGAAGCGACCGCGCCACCGGCGAACCCACCGTTGGCAAATGATGGAACGGCGAGTGCCGCGCCACCGGAGGCAAAGCCACGGCTGGCAAGCGCGGCATGGATCGCCTCGCGCGGGATGCTGCGGGTGTTGATGGCATCCATTGCGGCGGTCCCGTAATAGCGATGGGCCGCGGCGGTGTGGACGTATTCGTTGCGCGATAGCCAGGCAGGAATCGAGTCGCTCGTCTCGGAGCCCGGTCCCTGAATCACCCCGCCTGCGGCGTGGCGCGTGGCCGCGAGAATGCCGATGGCGGCGGCAATGACAGCGACAACGGCGAGGACACCGGCGGCATTGGCGCCGAACGTGGCGGCGGCCTGGGTGGCGGCAGCGGGAGCGGCGCTGGCGGTGATTTGCGCGTTTGTGGCGGCCTGGGTTGCGCCGGCTTCGCGGGTTTGCGCGAGGCCGATCGCGTGGGCGATACCCTGTTGGATGACCATCTGGATCAGGCCCTCGATGACCTGGGTGACGAACCCGCGGAATGCTTCGCGGGCACGTCCCGATCCTTCGATCCACTCCGTCAGCGCGCGGGACGAGGTCGCGGAAAAGTTTCGCAGCGTTGTGGCCGAGAAATGGTCCACCTGCCGGTCGAGGTCGCCCCAATCCTGCAGCAATCTGGCCAGTTGCGAGTGCGTGCGCGTCACTTCGACGGTGCAGGCCCGTTGCGCGGTCGTGGCGGAGAGCGTGGACGCGCTGAGTTGACGCGCGGCCTGATCGACCTGATTCAACTGGTTCGCCATGACCTGGGCGTTTTGCGTGCCCTCGGTGGTGACGCGGAGAACGATTTCGGCGATGTTATTGCCGGGCATGATGGTTTCGTGGTTCAGGGTGAGACGGGCACGCCTTGACGGAGAAAACCGCCCAGGAGGCGTTCGGCTGTCGGTGTGTTCTTCCGTCCTTCGATGGCGTGATGAAGTTCATCGCAATATTTTTTCCAGTCGCGCGGTTT
The DNA here is from genome assembly GCA_963712025.1 of uncultured Verrucomicrobiae bacterium. GTDB lineage: Bacteria > Verrucomicrobiota > Verrucomicrobiia > Palsa-1439 > Palsa-1439 > Palsa-1439. Next base: position 503,028 of record CAVQGJ010000010.1, read on the forward strand.
GGTTACCCAGGGAAGGCCGGTATAAAAGGCGGCTTCGACCAGGCCGTGCTGCCAGTTTTTGAATGCGGCGTCGAAAGCGTCCTGGAGTTCATAGTCGGTCAGCTCGTCGACACGGTGGCCGCGGGCGCGGAGGAATTCGGTGGCATCAGCGACAACCACGATTGGAGGTTCTCCAGGACCGCGGCCATGACTTTTTTTTCGATGGGGGAGTGGTTGAGCGCCAGGGCGCGCTCGACCACCGCGAAGGCGGAGTCCTGGGTGAGGGAGTCGAACCAGGGTTGATCGGGGCGGCCCGCCGTCGCTGAAGCTATGGCGGGTCGTTCTACCGAACGAAAGACAAGGAATTGCTTGTCGAAGCCGAGGTCGACCCATTTCATCATGTCGGTGTTCGAGAGCCGCTTGACGATGATGGATTCGCGGCGGCCATCTTCGTAAACGACTTCGAGCGGGTCGCGCAACCGCGGCTTGGCGGCGATTTGAGTATCAGTCATGATTGCTTATTCCCGTCACTCTCCTCATTTGATCTGGCGCAGGTAGCCGAACGGGTAAGTGGCATCGCCGCTGGGGATGGGGGTGATTTTGTAGTCCCATTCCATCGGTTTGTCCGGTGAAAAGCCCGGTTTGCCGGCGGGTTCGAGGCGCGATTTGGCCATGTGGCGGAGCCAGACCTGTTCGGTCGCGCGACCTTCGTTCGGTGGGAGCACCATGTAGAGATAGAACTCGCCATAGGTGAAGCCGATGTATGTTTCGAGTTTGCTCTCGACGGTGGAGATCGATGTGAGGTCGAACGTCAACGCCATCACATCCGAGACGGAGAACATACCGCCGCTGAGGGGCTTGATCGCGCCGAGTTCGGTATCGAGATCGTAATCGGCGCCGAAGACCGCGGTGGCGCCGGCCTTTTTGACGACGACGTTGGCGATCTCGAAGCCGGCAATTTTGTGCCACATATTGAGCGCGGCGACGGTAATGTTCTGGGTCGAGCCGGTCGCCGATGCCTGCGTGAACGCGGTCTGGCCGGTGCCGAACAGGGCGAGGTCGAGCGCGCGGGGATCGGGCGAGTTGACCTTGATGGTGATGGGCAGTTCGAGGCGTTTGATCGGGCGCGCCTCGGTGACGAGGGTGCCGGTGGCGCGGGCGGTGCGGAAATCGGTCGCCTCCAATTCCTGGTCGAACGCGGAATCGGTGACATTGCCGAGGTCGAGCAGCACGCCGGTGTAATTGGGATCGAACAGAGCGACCGCGCCACCCTGCCAGACGTTGCCGACGGTGAGACGATTGCGGATTGCGAGATTTGCCATGGGTGATTCTCCTAGAGTTGGACTCGGGTTCTCATTTGAACTTCGTAGACGGTTTCGGTCGTGGTCTGGCCGAGCAGTTCCAGACCGACGAAGATGAATGGCTCGGCGGGCGGGATCGGAGACCAGCCCCGCAACTGGCCGGCGGTGGCGGGAGGCGAACCCGCCGGGCCGACGACGAGGTTGATCATGTCATAAGCGCCGATGACGCCGGGGCCGCCGTGAGACAGTTCCCGTGTTGCGCGCAACGAACGGGCGCAGAGGAAGAGTGACCAGACGCAGTTCAGCTCATTGCGCAAGGCGCCCTGGGTGACGGGCTGGCCGAGAGACCGCGCTCCGCGAAACTCCTCGGGTTTGTTCAGCATGCGGTCGAGCCGCAGCCAGGCGGACGGCGCGGTTTCGCGGGCCACGGCGAGGAACACCTCGGCTTTTTCGCCGCGGAAGACGTCAACGCGATTGAAGAACGGACGGGTATTGTCATCGGGCCGTGTCGCGGAGCTGATCTTCGCGATCATGGCATCTTCAATATCGATGAGATAGTTGCTCATGATTCCTCTCGCCGCGTGAGGGTACGCGGCCTACAACGACAGAGATTCTTCGCTGCGCTCAGAATGACAAAAGCAGTATTCACCGGCTCAGCTCCGTGAGGTAGTCGCGGATGCGGGATTGGACGAGAGCATCGGCGTCGGGGGTCAGTTCGCCACTGTCCCAGTCGAATGGGGCGGTGGGGCGACGGGGGATGCGGACCTGTTGTTTCCGCGCCCAACCCGGATCGGAAGTCGGGCGATTGGACGGACTGTCCGGTGTGTAAGAGCCGAGCGGATATGAGAACGTGAGCCACTGCGCCGTCGCCGCTCGCACATCCGCGCCGAATTCGTGGATGGCCAGCAGGTTCCAACCGGCGCCGACGGTGAGATCGCTGCCGACGGTGATTTCCAACGGCCCGCTTTGTCGTCCAACGATGGAGGTTTTCATGCGTCCGCTATCCACGAGCGTGACGCCGCCCAGGGCCAGCGCCCGGTAGGACGGACCGGCTTCCCAACGTTCGTTCGAACCCGCATCGATGTTGTCCCGCCACATCTGGGCGAGGTCGGACGCGAGTTGATCGAGCAGCGGATCGGGATGATCGAGGCCATCGGCGATACAGCGGAGACGGAGGCCCTGGTCGTCGAATCCGCGTTGTTGAATGGAGAAGGGCATTACCAGCCTCGCATTCGGCGGCGATCGAAGGTTCCTTTGTGGCTGGTCGTTTCGACGGCGGCGGTGCGGGCTTCGGCGCCGGGGACGACCTTGCTCGTGCCGATGGTGGCTTTGCCGTCGCGAACGTCTTCGAGCCAGGCGACGGCGCGATTGTAACCCTCCTGAACGCCCTTGTAGGCTTCGAGGATGTGCGGTTTGTCCTTGAGCGCGTAGTACTCGAACATGTCGAGCGCGAACCCGACGAGCGTCGCCTGGATATTGGCGGCGTCCGCATCGTCCACCGTCATCGGGAACTGCAATTTGTCCGACGTGAGGCTGCTGGCTTCGCCGTTGACGCGGGCGATGATCGTGTCGCGGAGGGTGGTGTTGAGCGTGCCCGTTGGATTGACCGGGTCATCGAGCCACTGGATGAGCAGGTTCGGGCTGAAGGCGTTGGTCACGTCGGTCGGGGCGAGGAACGCGGTGATGGTGGTTGACATGGTCGTATTGCCCCTCGTCACGTTGTGGCGCGGTCAGGAGACCACGCCACAACGGATAGCGGGGATGTTTGGTTACACGTCGTTGGTAACGCAGTTGCCGAGGAGGTAGCACGAGTCCGGATTGACCATCAGCACCTTGCGGGTGTGGCCGATGATGTCGGCAATCGCGCCGTACAATCCGCCGTTCTCGTCACCCGGCTGGATGGTGCGCGACGCGACGAAGACCGGGCCGGCATTCATGATGTTGCCGTAGGCGGTCAGGGCGGTGCCGGGGTACGGCGAGACGGTGGAGGTCGGCGCATCCTCGATGCGGATGGCGGCGAGGTTCTTGCCCCAGATACGGGAATAGCTGGCGGCCTGGCCGGGATTGGCGAGGTTGGTGCGCTGCTTGCCGACGAGGACCTGCTTCAACCCGAAGAGCGCGGCGACCTCCTCTTGGTTGACCTGGCCGCTGATGGCGGCGCGGCTGCCGAGGACGGCCTTGATCGCGCTGATGAGTTGCGGGTGGCGCTGCAGTGGACGCCATACGGCCAGACCCATGACGAGCGCGTTCGGCGGGATGAGCGGTGTGTCGAGAATGGTCTGGATGGTTTTGATGACATCGTTATCGGCGTTGTCGAGCATATCGGTCGAGGCGGCGGCGCGCGTGTTGTCCGACTGATAGTTCGACGCGGTGAAGATGAGGTCGTGGACCTCGAATTCATGCGAGAACCAGAATGTCTCGGTGAGCGCCTTGAGTTTGGCCATGCGGACGTTCACCGGCACCTGCAGAATCTGCGGCGGCTGATCTTCGCTGATCATGCTGATATCGTTGGGGTTGATGATCTGCTGTCCCTGATCGGCGAGCACGTCGGTGTCGGTGGTGAAACTGAAATCCGTCACCGGGATCGATCCGCGGCGGTTGACCTTCGTGTCCAGCTTGCGGAGGTACTCGGCGGGATCGAACTTCCACCAGTTGAATTTCACATCGCTGATCAACTGCGCCGGGGACGGCGGCGCGATGATGCGCCCGAGCAGGTCGGGTGGTTGCACGCCCGCGACGAACGTGGTCAGTTGGGCGTTCAGGCTGAGAAGTTGGGGTTCGGATGCCATGAGATCGGTTCCTTATAATGATGGTTATTGGTCGATGATCGGTTACGGCAGTTTGAATTGCGCGGGACGGGCCTTGATCACGTCGCCGGCCACGCCGCTCTGCAGCGCCTGTGCGCCGACGAAATTACCCGAGGTCGCGGGGATCCAGTTGCCGTTGGCGTCCGCCATCAGGAAATTGAATTCCGTGACGGTGTTGCCCAGCGGCAGATAGATTTCGCGGTCCTCGGTATCGGTGCAGATGGCCACCGTGTATCCCGCGGCGATGGTGGTGCCCACGTCGGGGCGTTCACTGAACACCGGGAAGGTCGGCTTGGTGCCGTCGGCGGCGGGGACGACGTTGCCATCGACGCTGCCGCGGTTGACGGCCTGGCCGAGATTCACCGGCGACTGGACTGTTCTGCTCCACATGGTTTGGTTCTCCTGTTTTTGTAGCCGCGAAACTCTTTCGCGGCAGGTTGTTCATTCGGTCCGCGAATACGATTCGCGGCTACAATTCACACACGCTCCTTCAGTAATGCGGGTTCTTCCTTCGCGATGCGTTCGAGGGCGACGGACCGGGCGCGCGCGGGATCTTTCAACGCGATAGGCGCGATGAACGGATCGCTCGCGCATAATTCGTCCACGCGATGTTCCCACCGGGCTTTGTGCCGGACGCCGCCCGCCGCGCCGATAACGGGCGGGTCCTTGATCACGCGCGCGAGCAACACGCTCGGCGCCCGCGCGGCCAGTTCCCGGCTCCAGCCGCGCCGGTCCCTGGCGAGGCGGCGTTCCCACTCGGCGCGCTCGGCGGGCGCGAGAATGCCCGAGCCGACCGCGAAGCCTGCCAGTTCTTTTCCGATTTCGTCGTCGGACGGTTGGCGAAGCGTGGCGGCTTTCGCGGTCAGCTCTTCGGGGGTGGGCGCGGCGGATTTTTCAAAACCGAGCGCGACAATGGCTTGATCGGCCAACCGCGCGCGGGCGGTGAGCGACGCGGCGTCGGCGAGGTCGCGCTCGAACGCGGTGATCAACGCCTCTTCCGCAACGGTCGCCGGATCGAACAGGTAACGGGCACAGAGCCGGGCAATCAGGCCGTCGAATGTGCGGGAGACTTTTGGTCGATCCGCGTGCGCGGTCGGAGACCCGCGCACGACCGCGCCATCCGGAGCACCGGGGTCGGTTGCGGCTGCATCTTCGGGCGTGGCCGCGATCAACTCGACGGCGTTCGGGTCGGCGGCGACGAGTTCCTGCGGGAGATGCGCCGCGGCGGACAGCGACGTGGCATCGCCGAACAGCGGACGGTTGACGAACCCGCCGCAGTTCATGTAAATGCCGACCGCTTCGCCGGTCTCGGGGTCGATCGGCACGTGCGGCGAGAACGCCTGAAACTCCGGCGGATCGCCCGTCGTCGCCTTCAACGCGGCCGGCGTGCGCCGCGTCAGCCCGATCACGCCGAGGTCGTCGTGCCAGGTGAATCTCAGCGGGCGGCCACTGGCTTCCTTGTCGTCATGATTATAATCCGTATATGCGCGGTTGCCGGCGGGTTTACCCTGAGTCAGACGAAGGGCCGCTTCCATGCGTTTTGCGGACAACGCCGACGGATTCACGCGCAGCTTGGACGGGGACCCGTCCCCGGCGATTTGATCGACGGTGTGATCGCCCTTCGGAAGATAGACGATCCACAAATCCGCTTCATGGGTTGTCGGCCGCGCGCCCTCGCGCGGCGTGATTTCCGTCGACAGGCCCGTCAACGCGATCGGCATCTTGCCAGTAGAAGCGGCGAGTTTCTCCTGGGCGATCTTGCCGCAGATTTTGGTGGCGGAATCCTTGTCGTGGCCTTCGCACTCCATCATGTGGAGGACGCAGCCGTTGAATCGCGAGCCGTCCACCTCCTTGAACGTGCCGTCGACATTCATGTGGTCGCAGGTTTTCTTTTCAGTCATGGTGATCTCCTAGAAATGAATTCGCGTCGATTGGTCGCGGGTTTGAGCTTGAGAAGCATTCGCGGTGGGAATAGGATGTAGAATCATGATGCTCGTCATCGCAGATGCGTGGGCACTTATGTGGCTGTTTCTGTACGCCCATTGGTTTTCGAAGCTTCGGCTCGGCGAGTCCACCCTCGGCCAGCCGGGTACGAACGGCGCTCCACACGCTGAAGTTGGTGGCACAAGAATCGAAGGGGACGTGATGTACCGTGGCGCGCGTGAGGGTCTGAGACGCATTGGGGTGGCTCTCGTTCTCACTGTTTTTGCAGCACTGGAGTGGCTCCCGAGGAAGCGTCCGCTTTCGCCTTGGGAAATGGTGTTGGCGGGCGAGAACGTGCTGATTTGCTTTCTATTGGTGATTCTCATGGCTCGGTTGGAGAAGTTGCGTCGTTTGTATCGGCCCTCTGCGCAGGTCCATCTTGCCGCGGCGCACTAAGGCGCACGATCAGGTCAGCAAGGAGGCACAACTCCCGGTCGATGCCGCGCAACCTCGCCGGATCGGTCTTGGCCAAAGCTTCGCGCAATTTCGCGCGGGCCATCTCCGTCTCCTCACCGTCGATCACGCTTTCAATCGGCGCGGCGAGCCGGTCAAACGCGCGCAGGTCGCAACCTTCGCCAATGGCGCGGAGGCGGATGGCATCGAGGGCGCGTTGGGCCTGAGTGGCAGTCAACTCCGCCGTCGCCGGGGCTTTGGCGGACAGGGGATTACCGAACGTATCCGTGCGCATCAGGTCGGCGGAGCCGTTGCGACTTGGAGTCAGAATTCGTTCGACCGCTCCTGTCTCCTGACTCCTGTCTTCTGTCTCCTGTAGTTCCGCCGGCTGCGGGTGGGGAATGTCGAATTGCGCGTGCACCCAGGCCTCGGGCACACGCACGCCGAGATTCACGAGCAGGGTGAGCACGTTGGCCAGCGCCGCGAGATCGCGACGGTTCGCGCCGGGCAATTCCATCACGGGATTGTCGCCCGGCTCGGCGAAGTTGAACTCCATCAACCACCGCAACGCCGTGCCGGTCATCGTGCCCGCGAACAGCAGGCAGGTCCAATCGACCAGTTCCTCCGTCTCATCCTGCTGGACGAGGCCGAGCGAGCGCGCGCCGTGTTCGCCGGCCTGCGTGGCCAGCGTCGCGCCGAGCAGGCATTCGAGGGCTTTCTCGGAGCAATACTTGACGATGGTTTCCTGCGGGAACGCGCTGGTGCTGCCCGCCCGCTGGAGATTGATCGCCGTGCCTTCGTCAAATACGCCCGCCCGTGCCGCCAGCCGCGAGAGATGCAGGAGGATCGTGTTGCGCTGCTCCTGCGTGGCGTCCTTGTTGCAAAACGCGTGGGCCACATCGACCCCGAACGTCTCGGCGAGCGTGCCCCAGTCCTTCATCGCAAACAGATAAATGAGGAAATACCACGCGAGCGGACGCAGCATCGCCGCGCGCGCCGGGTGACCGCTCTTCGACAGGTGATGGAAGACGACGAACTTGCGGTCGGGAATGTCGAAATGCAGCCCGCGGTTGCGCAGGTCGGGGAACAACTGCAACTCGGGTTTGTCCCACCAGTAACTCCAGTGCCGATAATTCACCCACGGCATCTCGGCGATCGTGACCGCCGTTGTAGGGGCAGGCCCCCGCGCCTGCCCTGATCCCGCACGCGGCGCGTCCTCGATTCGCCAATCGATCTCGGCGGCGCTGATGCCTTTGCCGACCGCGTCCAGGAGATTGAACGCGGTGCGGTGCCAGTGGCGGATGCCGGCAAAAACGTGGTTCGCGAACTCGGCCTTCTCGCGGGCGAGCGCGGGATTCTGCGGATGGTCGGGCGGGACGATGCGCGGGTTGCGACGGGCGGCCTTGAGTTTGTGTTTGTAGAGCGCCGAGCCGGAGCTCGGGCCACTTTTCTTCCATCTCCTCGAACAGCGCGAACTGGTTGAGCGTGTCGCCGCTGATCGCCGAGGTGAGATAATCGTCAATCGCCTCGGGCGTAAGCCCGCGCGTGACCTGGTTGATCCACCGCTCGGCCACCTGCGCCTTGACCAACGTGCCGGGCGATGGTGGCGTAGGGGTAGACCCCCGCGTCTGCCCGATCGGTCTGGGCGGATCCACCAGGTTGCTCTCGCCGAAAAAGATCAGGCCGCGCGTCGAGTCCGCCGGGGACTTGAGATACGACGTGATGCCGCCGGCCGCGCCGCGCAGCCGGTTCCATCCCCTCGCGATGAGGCCTCGGGATGAACCGCGTTGAAGCAAGGTTGCCATGGTCAGCGCATCTCCTTTCCATAAATGGCCGCGCGGAGCTTGCGCTGAGCCTCGAAGCGTCGCGACCGCGAATGATTTGTTTCGGACACGACGGAGCGTGTCCCTCCAAATGGGTTTATCACCACAGTGTCCTCCGGGCGGCCAGGCTGCGCGCGCGAAGCGCCGGCTCGATCGTCACCGCCGTGTCGGGGTCCATCGCGCCTGTGGACGGCGCGACGGCGTGTTCGCCGATGGATTCCGCCAGCGCGCTGTAGGCGTTGCTCAGTAAAAAATGATTCTCGCAGCCATCGACGAAATGTTCGGCGTTGCCGTCCGCGTCGCGGTCGCGGCGGCTGCCGGCGATCACGTGCGCGTCGAACGTCTCGACGATCTTCGGCGCGCCAACGCCGCGCGCGGGCAGCCGGATCGCCGGCTCAGTCCTCAGTCTGGTAGCGCGACCGTCCCGGTTGCGGTCGTTTCCGGTGTCGTTGGTGGCGCAAGCGTCCCTGCTTGCGGTCGTTGTAATCGCCTCGATCACGCCCTCATTCGCCGTCAGCAATTCATTGACGACCCGCTCGATGGTCTCGTCGCGGTTGCAGGCGATGATCGGGTAAAGCAATCCGTCCTGCGTGATGCCGAGCTTGTGCTGGATGCCTTTGCCCGCTTTCAGTGAAAATTCCACCGCCGCGCAACGCAACCCGCGCCATTGCTGGTTCTTCCCATCCCACACCAGCCCGCCGGGAAAATGGATCACCGCCCGCTCGGCGTCGCTGGTAGGGACGCGCTGCCGCGCGTCCGCGCCGTTCAGCCCATTCAACAGGAAACACAAATCGCGCGCCAGATCGCGGAGCGGACCGGCGTCCACGAACAACGTCGCGATGCCCATCGTCTCGAAAATCTGCGGCACTCTCGACCGGACCCGCTCGGCGCTGAGCTGCTCCATCCACACGATCCGCTTGACCGGAAATCCGGTAGCGCGACCGTCCCGGTTGCGGTCGTTTCCGATGTCGTTGGTAGCGCGACCGCCTGTCCTGAGCCCGTCGAATGGGTCTCGGTTGCGGTCGTTCGCTCCCGCCATTTCCACCTCCCGCACCGTCAGCCAACACCGGTCCCCCGTATCAAGCCCCGCATACCGCACCGTCCCCGGCCTCGCCGTCAGCGACAAATCGAACGTTTCCACACTTCTCGCCCGGTCCAAAATCTTCTGGTCGATCTGTTGCGTGGCCGAACGGGGCAGGCCGAGGCGGTCCACGTAAAACGTCTTCATCGCGTCGGGGTCCTTCACCGCGTTGTTGCACCAGTCGGCCACGATCTGCTTGAGCGAGATCGCGGCCACGAGAAGTTGCGAGATGCGGACCGACCAGTGATGCAGCTTTTCCCGTTCGGGATGTTGCGGAATAAATTCCGGCGCGTGCCGATCCAGTTTCGCCCCGCACCTCACACAGGCGAGGTAAAAATGAGCGTCGGGCTCGAATTCATAAATCCCCGGTAGCGCGACCGTCCCGGTTGCGGTCGTTCCCGTCGTCGTTGGTAGCGCGACCGCTTGCCCTGAGCCCGTCGAATGGGTCCCGGTTGCGGCCGTTACGGACGGGCGACCGCCGACAACGACCGCAGGCGAGACGCCCGCGCTACCAAGGGCCTTTCGGAAATTCCCCTCCAACTGCAATTGCGGATCATCCGCCTTCGCTTCCCCATCCACCGCCAGCCGGCATACTTGCGGCCAATTCTCTTCGGGATTCTGTTTGTGTCCGCACGCGGGGCACGTGAAATGACCCACGTGCATCGTGCCCGATTCGAACTCCTTGTTCTGGCCCGCGCCGGCGTACCGTTGCGTGCCGATGCTCAAGCGGAACCGCAGATCGCTCGCGGTCATCCGCGCGGTCAGGTACCGCGACATGCTCGGCGGGATGTCGTCCTTCTCGTCCTCGATCACCACGTCGAAGCTGAACGTTGTCGGTATTTTCCGCATCCCGTGGACCATCCCATGCGACTTGCGTTTTCCGTCGGTGACCGTGAACAGGCCTTTGCGGTTGACCGTCTTGCCGGAGGCGTTCTCGGCTTTGCCGAGCGTGATCAGCGAATTGAGCCAGGGAAGTTGATCGAGCACATCGGGCCGGAACTTCGAGTCCACCACGCCTTCGACCAAATCTTCATCCGGCAGAAACAGACCGACCGACCGAAATTCGAGTCCCGCCAGGTACGCCAGCAGATTGAGTTCAAGAATCGTCTTGCCCCACTGCGCGCTGCCCGTGGCTGTCAATCGGGCATCGCTAATGGGGCCATCATGGATGGTTTGCCGCGACAACGACATCGCGGCGTCTCGTGCGGCTGGTGTCGCACTCGGCTTCCCCCATTGCGCGGAACCAGTGGCGGTGAGGCGAGCATCGGAAATCGTAGGGGCAGGCCCCTGCGCCTGCCCGTGCCCGGGAGTGGCGGAGGGCGGACGCAGGGGTCCGCCCCTACGTGCGGACGAGGCCGACCCGAGCACCCGGTCAATCACCCCCACCACAAACTCCAATGCCTCGCGTCCCGCGAACGTATACGGACCGTAATTCCCCGAGGAAATTTTCACCCGCGCGTGTTTCTCCAGAAATTCGCGGAAGGAACCCACCACCGGCGCGGCGACCTTCGCGACGGCGTTAACGGCGATCTGATCGAATATGTCGACAGGGCGGTTCATGAGTTTTGCGGGGTCGCGCTTTTGACGAGGTCACGGAATTTGTTGAACAATTCGAGGGCGGCGGGATTGTCTTTGACGTCGTCGTAGAGCGCCTGAAGGCCGACGTCGACCGAGTCTTGGGTGCGGAGCTTGAGTTTGGCGACCTCCGTGCCCGCCTGATTCGCCCGGGCCCAGGCAGTGGCCAGCCGAGCGATGTCGGCGGGATCGCTATTGGGCTTGCAGACCTCGCTAATGGCCTCCATCAGCAGGGAACGAACAATCAGGTTGCCGCCCTCGGTCGCACCAGATCGGGCCTTTTCGTTGGCGGTCTGGCCGAGTTGCTCCACGCGTTCAACCAGCCGGATCCGCTTGTCGCTCTCCGCTTCGTCTTTGAGCCAGTCGAGATAAGGCCCGCCCAGCCATCGGGACAACCCATTCCGGCAGGTCGCCCGCGCTGTCGGTTCGTCTCTCGCGGTTCGCAACCACACCAGCGAACACGCATCCCCCGGCTTCAGTTTCAAATCCGGCACCTCGCACTCCACCCGTTGCTGAAACAACCAATCCACGATCGTGGTGAGTCGCCAGCCGTCGCGCAGCCGGATGTTGATCTGCGTCCGGATGTCGAAGGGCAATCTCGCCATCTTGCAGGTTCGCCGGTAGAGATGTCTTTTCTTACGCACAGGCCGCCTCCATGTGCTGAAGGTAGGGACGGCTCGCCGAGCCGTCCGCAAGCCAATGACAGCGGCGCTCGCGGCGCGAGCGCCCTACCAACGACAGGAAAATTCGACGGCAGGTCGCGGCGTCCGCCGCGGAACCAAGGAGGCGCAGACGGACCTTGCCCGCCGTAGCCCCGCAGGTCACGGGGCATAGGCTGGGAGCGAGTGAGCGCAACGCGGCGGGCATCGTGTCGAGCGGCCCGGCGGTACGGGCCGGTGAACGCGGCGGGAGGATGCGGGTTGCGCGAGGGAAGGGCGAGACTGCCGCCGAAGAAGAGAAGACAGAATTCAGGAGACAGAAGACAGGAGACTTGTTGTGCGAGAGCCGAGTCCGACGAGACGCCGCTCCGTTCCTTTGCGGTAATTTCCCGACCCCGCACAACGGGGAGGGACGCGCTCCGCCTGCACTGAGCTTGCCGAACGTGTCGCGTCCGCCATGAATTCGGCCGCGTCGCGCCGCCATTCTGACTACTGTCTTCTGTCTTCTGGCTTCTGTCCTCATGGAACAAGGTGTTTCCCTTCGCAGTGAACCATGCCGGCGGTGGTGATGAACCAGAGCGGCGGGAGGCCGGGGGCGAGTTCGTCGGCGTTGACGTGGCAGATGAAATTGCTGCCTTCGAGGAACGCGAGTTGGGCGGCCACGTCGGCTTCGTCGCAATCGACTTCCTGGCGGACGAGCGAGTAGATCACGGCGGCGCGTCGGCCCAGGGGTTTCATGCGGTAGAGGTCGCGGAGGATGGCGATGCGCAAATCACGAAGTTGTTCCGGTTTCATTGTCGGATTCCCCTTTCTGGTAGCGCGAGCCTCCGTGCTTGCGGTCGTTAGCTTTCATCGGACATTTCCCTTTCATCGGCCGGGTCGCGAAGTTCCGCGGTGCGTTGCAGCAGGATGTCGAGCTTCTTGTTCATCAACCGCCGGTCCCGCTCAGCGAGGTCGCGGTATTCCTTGAATTCCGTTTCAATGACGGCATCGCGTTCGAGCTTGCGGACCCGTTCCTCATGGTCGTCAATGCAGGCGCGGTTGTTGGAAAGATTCAGGCTGGTGATCTCGGCTTCGAGGTGGTCGATCTTTTTGGACGCGGCCCGGGCGGGCTTGATCATAAAGCTGACGATGACGGCCCAGGCGCCATTCCGAAAAAACTCCAACAGCGCGATGATCGCCAGCACGCCGCTCCAGTTGATTCCAGGATCGCTCATGCCAGCGCCCTCATCCCGTTGTCACCCTGAGCTTGCCGAAGGGTCTCTGTCGTTGCCGTTGTTGTCGTGGTCGTGAGTATCATGGGTCTCCCAGGTCAAAATTTGCGGGTGATGGACACGCCGAGACGGTTCTCGCGCCAGTCGATGCGGCGGAAGACGCGGTAGTAATCCTCGACGGGCAGGCCCCAGTTGACCGTCCAATCGATGTCGCTGGCGTTGAACAGGGCGAACCGGAGGATTTTCGGGGGCGAGTCCCAACTCCCGCTAAAACTCCAGCCGAGCTGTTCCTCGTTGGCAGCGGGCAGGAAAAACGTCGCGTGGGACGGGCCGGTCGACCACGAGGAGTTGGAGGTGGAATGGCCGAACAGGCTCAGTTCCTGGGACAACAGCGGCGCGACCTTGCCGTGGAGGTTCACGCCGACGCCGCTGCTGAATTTCGTGACGCTGCCAAAGTCGGAGACGAACTGGGTGAACAGGGCGAGGGTGTTTGTCGTGCCGGTTTGTAGGGCAACCGCTCCGGTTGCGGTCGTTGAAACATCGGCAGGCGGAGCGCCTGCCCTACAATTCAGGGGAGTGTTTGTCGTCCCGGTTTGTAGGGCAACCGCCCCGGTTGCGGTCGTTGAAACATCGGCAGGCGGAGCGCCTGCCCTACAATTCAGGGGAGTGTTTGTCGTGCCGGTTTGTAGGGCAACCGCTCCGGTTGCGGTCGTTGAAACATCGGCAGGCGGAGCGCCTGCCCTACAATTCAGGGGAGTGTTTGTCGTGCCGGTTTGTAGGGCAACCGCTCCGGTTGCCGTCGTCGAAACATCGGCAGGCGGAGCGCCTGCCCTACAATTCAGGGGAGTGTTTGTCGTGCCGGTTTGTAGGGCAACCGCTCCGGTTGCCGTCGTTGAAACATCGGCAGGCGGAGCGCCTGCCCTACAATTCGCGGCATTCACCACGAAGAACACGAAGGGCACGAAGAGAATCATGAGCGTTGTCACGGTGCTGGAAATGCCCGTCGCGGTTCGCGCTTTCTGGACGACGGCGTTCAGTTTCACGTCGTGTTTGCTGATGGCGTGGCGGACCCAGATGATGCACAGGGCGGCGAGAATGAGCAGGGCGTGCGTGGCGAGTTGGTCGACGGTCTCGGTGCCGCGCAGGACGTTATCGGCGGCGTGGGCGAGCGACCCGGCGATCAGGGCGGCCGCGCCGCGAGTGGGATAGGTATCGAGCGTGTTCGCCACGGCCAGCGCGTCGTCGGGCAGTTGGGGATTGGCCTGGGCAAACTCCTCGAATTTTTTTCGTCCGAACAAAATCGCGATTCGTGTCATCCAATTCATTTTTTATTTCTCCTATTCACAACGGGCGGGAGATTACCTTCAGGGAAAAAAATCCGTGAACGTACTTTGGAAGGTTTGGGAGCTTTGGAAGCTTTTCTTTCAAACCAGCAGGAAATGGTGGAAAGCAGAGAGGATTATTTTACAGAAGATGACGGCGGCAGGAGAAGATTATCCCATCGGCATAGGGAAAAGTGATGGCTTTACGTTTCGGTCGGGCTGTTGCAGCATGTAGTCTCAAAACATATGTCCCTTGTGGAATGAGGCGATCTCCATGAATGACTCAAACAAACTCAACCGGTATACGTCACTTCCTGTGCTGCTTGACTTGTTGAAAAGAAAGACAATCGTTCTTACAAATCCAGAGATTTATTGGGAAGACAAGAATGACGTAAAAATCATCTCCGAGTACAAAAGGCAAAAAGGGCTAAAAAGCTTATATGCCATCTGTTTTGGCCTTGATGACGAGACCGTTCACGATTGGAAGGCCTTTGCGGACGGGGCTTCTGGTTGCTGCATTCAATTTGATAAAGATGAGTTACTTAGGTCCTTTCACGGCATTGCGGGGGTACGGCGCGGAGAGGTTAAGTACCAAAGAACACGTGAAGTCGAGGAGTCATCAGTACCACTTGACCGCCGCCCGTTTACGAAGCGGTGGCCGTATCGTTGTGAGTGCGAGTTCCGGATTCTGTGGGAGGGAGACGCTGACCAGCAAGAAACAAAGGATGTACGCATCCACTTGGACTCGATTAGGAAAATCACGCTCAGTCAACGATTACCAGTTGGGGTGACAGCTTCCATTAAAGACCTGCTGCGTGACACGATCGGGGACCCGGACGCGAAAATTAACATTTCAACCTTGTATGAAAACAAGAGGTGGATAAAGGCGCTTACATCGCGACGTTGAGCCGTCGTAGTTTTCCGCTGCAACGGGTGCCGCCGAACGTCACGAGGTCGTGCCCTTGTTGCGCTTTATGCCGGGTATCAACGAACCACAGTTTCTAAAATAGGGATCAGTAAGCACCATGCACCTGAAAGCGGCGCGGGCCAAAGGCAAGCTGGCGGAGTTTATTCGGGAGCGGGAGAAGACGCATCCGCACACGCACAAGCATCGGTTTCGGGCGGTGGTGAAGTCGATGGCATTGGGGAGGGGGAAGAAGCGACCGGTTTTGTAGGGCGCGATGCCTGACGTGTAGGTATCGCGCCGTGTCGTCTTCGATCTGTTTCGGCTGGATACCCTCGTTGGACTCGGGCATCCAGCCCTACAATCCGGAGGCGGGCATCCAGCCCTACAATTGGCAACCCGGGCCGGTTGCCCTACAACGAGAGCGGGGCGCCGGCGATGCCGGCCATGAACCGGCGGATGCGGCGGGCCATGCGCCAGGCGGTCTTGTAGGTCACGCCGAGTTGTTCCCGGAGTTCGACGGCGGTCACGCCGTACTTGGATCGGGTAAACAAATAGATCGCATAGAACCAGAGTTGCAACGGCGTGCGGCTGCCGGCGAACGGCGTGCGGGCGGTCGGGTGGAGATGATGACCGCACCACTGGCAGGAGCAGGCGCGTTCGACCCGCAGGCGATACCAGCAGGCGGGGCGTCGGCATTTGGGGCAGCGATATCCCTGGCCGTAGCGGACCGTGAAGATGTACTGGAGGCAGGCTTCATCGTCGGGGAACATCTTGAAGAATTCTCGGATGGTAATGATCCGTTTCGCGTTCACGCGATCAGGATAGGCGCGAGGGATACCGTATGGCAACGGGATAGTTGCGGCCTATGGCGGTGCCTGAATTTGCGGGTATTGGAGGGACGCGCTCCGTCGCGTCCGTTGATTCCGCAATGGCCAAGAAGCGGCCGCGACAGAGCGTGGCCCTCCGATCTTCGCACCCCGTTGACTCAATGAAAAAAGACACCGGACGAAGTTGAGCGGCGAGCCCCGCCCCCCACCGGCGGGGGCTCGCTGGGTTGAGGCTTCTACGCGGCATAGCGGCGCCCCTCCCGAAGCTGTCGGCGGATCTGTTGGAGCTGACGGTTGACCGCTTCGCTCAAGGCGATCGGGTCGAGTGTCGCTTGGAGTTGCCGCAGCCGCTCCCGCTGTTCGGCCGAGAGTCCTGGCCAAGCCAACAGCCGCTGGGCCGGCGTCTGCGCGCGATCGTAGGTCTTCTGGACGCGACTGCCGTGGCGCTGCTTTTTGTGGAGCTTCATGATCGGCTGGAAGAGATTCTGCAACAGCCGCCACTCGTGGCGGTACAACCGCTGGACCCGGTCGACCAATTCCGGCTGGTCGTAGCGCGCATAGCCCAACAGCAGGCGCACCTTGGTCCAATTCTTCTGCTCCACATGGGCGTTGTCGTTCTTGTGGTAAGCGCGGCTGCGGGTGAACGGCACGGGCCGGCTCCGCCGCTGAAAGTACCGCCACAAGGCATAGTTGAGGAATTCCCCGCCATTGTCGGCATCGAAGCCCAGCAGCGGGAACGGCAGGGCGCGTTCGATCTGGCGGGTTTGGGCCAGTACCGCCGCGGCGCTCTTGTTCCAGATGGCGGCCTGCTCGGTCCAACCGCTGTAAATATCGGTGTAGGTGATGCTGCGCATGAAGTCGCCGGCCGTGGTATCGCCGCCGTGATCGACCGTGTCGGCCTCCAGGTAGCCGGGCCGATCAATGTCCGAGCTTTCGCACCGTACGGGAATCTGGCAGCGCAACAGCCGACCGGGCTTGGTCCCGCCCAGTCGTTTGACCAGGTGCAGCCGCCGCGGGGCCAGCAAGCGGTCCAGCGTCGGCGCACTGACCTGATGGAGGTTACGCCGCACGGGGGGCGGCAGCACTCCGTGGCGTTGCTCGTAGGCCGGCATCCACAACGGCAGCATCGCGACCAATCGTTTGCCGCAGGGGTAATCCCCGAGCTTCCAGATCGCCGCGATCACTTCGGCCTCCGCCGGTCCGTAGCGCGGTCGGCTACCGCCGCGGCGCCGCCCGCGCGGTCCCGACCGTTTCCCGTTAAGGACTTTGATGGCGTACTTGCGTTCATATCCACCGACCGAACACAGTTCGTTGATCAGGTTGCGTCGATAGCCCGGCCCAGCCCCTTGGTACTTGCGCCGCAACCTCTCGACGACCTCTTGACGACTGCCCATGCTCATCTTCTGCATCCCTCCGGCGTGGGTGTCTTTTTGACTGAGTCAACGATATTCTCCCCCCACCAACACCACACCCGCCCGGGTGTCTTTTCATTTGAGTCAATTCGCGCACACAACCCGCCATATTATTTGATTGACTTTTAGAGGCCCGGGCTGGTAGTGTACGTATTCGCAGCTTCCGACGTGACAGGCGTTTGCGAACGCCTTTTTGATGGTTCAGTGCTAAAGCACTTTAGCAATCCGCTGTCACCGTCCCACCGCATCTACCGGTCCTCGACTTCAACAACATATAACCGGACAACAGGGTTGTTAACAGCCCGGTAAGTGATTTGGGCCAACTACCATAGGTAAGTTAATAAGTTTGGGCAGGAACTTATTTGTTTGCCGCATCATTTTTTGCTTGCTTTTCCAATTATAAGCGGAGTAAGGGTATCCCCCATTGGGGAAGCGAGTAAGCGCCGCCGAACAGTTCAAGAACGGTAGGCGCACGTGTGTTTCCGCACCGCCTTCACGTACGAGCCGGGGCTTGGGATCTGCGAGGTTGGGCAATCAGATCAACAGCAGAAAGGGCGAGGCTCATCATGAAGAAGCTGCACGTCTTGGCGACAATCCTTCTGGCCGCAACCATCATCGGCCGCACATCCCGGGCCGCCAGTCTGATCTGGACCAACGACGGCGGGATTTTCAGCGTGGGTAGCAACTGGAGCCCGGACCAGGCGCCCGCCGGCGGCGACGGCACCCAGTTTACCAACAACACCTCCTATCGGGTGACATTCACTGGCAGTACCGCACCGATGTGCAGTAATTACTTCAATGGCCACGCCGGCAGGGTCACTCTGGACGTCGGCGCGGCCCATAGTTGGACGATCACCAACCAGCAGACCGGCGCGGGCGCCGGTGGCTTTGTCGTCGGTCAATCCGTCCTCGCAAATTGTGCTGTCCAGATGATCAGCGGCACGTTGAACGTGACCGGCATCACCGCAGCGGCCGACATCAAGATTGGGGGCCGCGGACAAGGCATCTTCACAGTGACCAATGGCACCGTGGCCAACAATACCACGATCCTCGGCGACACCGCCACCAGCGCGGGGACGCTCACGATCAGCGGGCCGAACACGGTCTGGACGAATGGCGGCCAGGCGTCTACCTTCAATGTCGGCAGCGTCAGTAGCGGCAACTCCATGACCGTTTCCAACGGCGCACAGTTGTTCACTGGCGACGCCACCATTGGCGTCAGCGCGACCAGCGCGACCAACGCCGTGCTGATCACGGATGCCAACTCGACCTGGCTCAGTAGCGCCGGCGTCACCGTCGGCGGGAATGTCAACAGCTTGACCATTTCCAACGGTGGCCAGTTGTTTTCCACTTCCGGCACTCTCGGCACGGCCCTCGGCACCTCGAACAACGCGGTCGTTATCACAGGCAGCAGTTCCATTTGGAGCAACAACACCATCACGCTCGCCGGCCCGTTGAACCTGTTCTCCATCATCAAAGGCGGCAAGATGCTTTCGAGTTCGGGGACCATCGGTTCCGGCCTCGTCGGCTGGGATTGCATCCTGTTCCTCAGCGGCTCCGGTTCCGTTTGGAGCAACAGCGGCACGATCGTGGTCGGCGGCGGAGCGAATCAAAACAACAACATGACGGTTCAAAACGGGGCGTCGCTGTATACCGGTTTCCTGTACGTCGACAACAACGGCAACAGCCTGAGCAACTCCCTGAATCTCGGCGGTCTCGGCGCCTCCAGCAGCATCACAGTCACCGGCAACTTCCAGGTGGGCAACGACGACGCGGCCACGTTCGGCCTGCTCACCATCTCGAACGCCGTTGTCAGCAGCGGCGCGTTCGCTCTCGGCGGTGGCGGCGGAACAAATCACTCGGCCGCCGTGCAGGCCGGCACGACCTGGAATCTCACCGGCAGCCGCTTTGCCGCCGTCGGCTCTTTGGGCACGATGACGGTCGATTCGGCGATCATCACCAACGTCGGCAATTTTATCTGGGGCAACGGCGACCGGCGTGTTCGGAAATACGCTGGCCCTCACCAATGGCAGCGAGTTATTCACCGGGGCGGGAAGTTCGACGATCTGGGCCGTGGGGCGTGGAGCCGGGACGTATAGCAACGCCGTGACGGTCACGGGCAGCGGCTCGGCGTAGGACGCCGGCGGCCAGACGGTGAACGTCGGTGACGCGAACACCTTCAATAACACCCTGATCGTTACCGCCGGAGGCGTGTTCACCAACGGTTCACTGCTTATCGGCAATGGCGCGACGAACAACACGCTGCGGATTGCCCGGCGGCAAAATCGCCGTCAGCAATTTGTTGGTTACCACCAGCAACTCCGTGACGGCCTTCGCCGGCACCCTGAATACGGGAGGTACGACGATCCAAGGCGGCGCCAACGGCGGCGTAGCCCTGTTCGTGGGTGATGGCGTCCGCGCGGCATCGTTGGAACTGGCGGCCGGGGGCACCGGTATCCACATGTTCGGCTCCGGCTTGGTCATCTCCCAGAACGCAACCCTCAGTGGCGTTGGCGACATCATTGGCAACACGCTCATCTTGGGCACGTTGTCGCCCGGTTTCTCCCCGGGCACGATCGCGATCGTCGGCAATGCAGCGCTGGGCGCCGCGGCGGTGATCAACTACGATTTGGGCACCAATAGCGACCTGACCGCCGTGTACGGCGCTCTGGGGTTGGGCGGCACACTCAACGTCACGGACGCCGGCGGTTTTGGAGTCGGGACCTACACACTGTTTACGTACACCGGCGGGTTCACGAATACCGGCGTGACCATCGGAACGGTGCCGAATCCGAACTTGTATTACGCCATCGATACCGGCACGGTGGGGCAGGTGAATTTGGATGTGGCTTACACCGCGCCGGCCGGCCCCATCACTGGCTCGTCTTCGGTGAACGCCGGGGACAGCGGCGATGCGTATTCGATTTCCAGCGTGACGGACGCGACAACCTATACGTGGAGCGTGCCGTCGGGCGCGACCATAACCAGCGGTCAGGGCACAACTTCGATCACAGTGAACTTTGGATGTTCGGCGGCTTCCGGCAACGTCACCGTCACACCGTCCAATACCAATGGCAGCGGCGCTCCCAGCAGTTTGGCCGTCACCGTCACCAGCGTGGGCGCGGCGGGCAGCGTCAGTGGCTCGTCTTCGGTGAACGCCGGGGACAGCGGCGTTGTGTATTCGATTTCCAGCGTCAGTGGAGCGAGCACCTATGCATGGATCGTGCCCTCCGGCGCCACCATTGCCAGTGGCCAGGGTACCACGTCCATCACGGTCAACTACGGGTGCGGGGCGGTTTCCGGTAGCGTACAGGTTACGCCCGGCAATGCCAATGGCTGTAGCGGCACGGCCGGCAATCTCGCGGTCACGGTCACCAGCGTGGGCGCGGCCGGCAGCATCAGTGGATTGGCCACGGTATGCCAGGGCCAGACCAGCGTGACGTATTCGATCAGCAGCGTCAGCGGTGCGACCACTTACACGTGGGCGGTGCCCGGCGACGCGACGATTACCAGCGGCCAGGACAGCACCTCGATTACCGTCACTTGGGGTTCGACCAGCGGCACGGTTTCGGTCACCCCGGCCAACGGCAACGGCTGTAGCGGCACGGCCGGCAATCTCTCGGTGACGGTCAATCCGCTCCCCTCGATGCCGACCGCGGGCAACAACGGGCCGATCATCGAAGGCAACACGCTGAATCTGACGGCCAGCACGATTGCTGGCGCCACCTACAACTGGACGGGGCCGAACAGTTTTGCATCGGCGGAGCAAAATCCGTCGATCTCAAACGCCTCGTCGGCGGCCAGCGGAACCTACTCGGTCACGGTGACCGACAGCGATGGCTGCACATCAGTTGCAGGCTCGACAACCGCCCTGGTTACGGCGCTACGCATCACCGCGATCACGGCACAGGGCAAAGACATCCGGATTACGTGGCTGACCACGGGTGGCACGAGCAACGCGGTGCAGGTGACCAGTGGGGCCGCGAATGGCAGTTTCAACAGCGGTGGTTTCACGGACATCGTGGGTTCATTGACGATCCTGCCGGGCAGCGGCGGGGATACCTCGA
Source organism: uncultured Verrucomicrobiae bacterium (assembly GCA_963712025.1). Taxonomy (GTDB): domain Bacteria; phylum Verrucomicrobiota; class Verrucomicrobiia; order Palsa-1439; family Palsa-1439; genus Palsa-1439. The sequence goes on from CAVQGJ010000010.1 coordinate 524,378, forward strand.
CCAACTACACCGAGGTCGGTGGCGCGACCAACCTCCCGGCGCGGTACTACCGCGTGCGGCTTGTCCCGTAGGGGCTGGTTGCCGTAACGAGGATGAATGGAAGGGCGCTGCCGCAAGGACTGAAAGGCAACCGAAGAAATCGAAGCCTTGTTCACGACTCGGTGAACCCGTGGGGTCGAAAAAAACTCGTCCTCGCCGAATGTCCTCGCAGCACGGCGATGTGATAGGCCAGCAGTTGCAGCGGGAGCGCCGTGGACCGGCGCGTGAATCTCGGCGTCTATGTATCGACCTCAGACTGTCTACGGCACGGGCTGGAAGTCTTTGTGACCCGTCTGCCAGAGGAGAAAGGCATACTGGCCCGCGAAGTTTTTGAAGGTCACAAGCTTCTCCTCCGTGAAGTGGCCATTGTCGTAGTTGACCTTCATCAGGACGGGATTGGTCGAGGCCGTTGCTCCCTGCAAGGCGGCCACGAACTTGCCCGGTTCCCAGGCTGTCACTCGGGGATCATTCCAGCCGCCGACGCCCATCACCGCCGGGTACTTCACGCCTTTCTGGACGTGCTGGACGCCGTCCATCTCTAACAGGGCCTGGCACTCGATGGGGTCTTTCACGGTGCCAAATTCCGGCGTGTTGACCGGGCCGTTGGCCGAGAACTCCATGCGCATCGCATTCGCGCACCCGACATTGCACACGGCGGCGGCGAAGAGATCGGGGCGTTCCGTGATGGCGCGGCTGATGAGGATTCCGCCGGCGCTGGTGCCGGTCCCGGCGAGCTTCTGGGGGCTGGTATATCCCTTTTTGACGAGATACTCGGCGCAGGAAATGAAGTCGTTCCAGGTGTTCGGCTTGGTCGTTTTGTAGCCCGCCTTGTACCACGCCTCGCCTTTTTCGCCGCCGCCCCTCGGGTGCGCAATGGCCAGCACCACGCCGCGGAGCGCCACCGAATTGCGAATGCTGAAGTACGGCGTGATACTGATCCCGTACGCGCCGTAGCCGGTAAGGATGCAGCAGTTTGACCCGTCCAGCGGAATGCCCTTCTTGTAAATGATCGAGAGCGGGATCATCGTGCCGTCGCGCCCGGGCACCTCGACTTCTTCGGAGACCAGGTTCTCGAAGCCGGGATACGACACGTCCGTGTTGAAAATGCTCTTCGCGAAGGTGTCCTTCCGCGCGTCGAAATCGTAGATCGTCAGGGGCGAGATCCAGGAGGTGATCCTCAACAGGCAACGGTCCGTTCTCCAATCCGGACAACTGACGCCGACCGTCCCGGACGACGGAAGCTTGACCTCGGCGGTCTTGCCGGTGGCGAGGTCGTATTTCACCAGGCGGTCAACGACGCCGTTGGAATACACGATGAGGAGGTAGTGCCGGCTCTTCGTGATCGAGCGGATCGAGTCGGCCCCCTCGGGAATGACGGTCTCGGCGTGGTCCCAGTCGGGATGCTTCACGCTTGTTCGAACGACCTTGTACTTGGGCGCGCCGGCATGGGTGACCGCATAGACGTAGTCGCGGTCGAACTCGAGCCCGCGGACCAGGTTGTCTGAGCGTTGGCACAGGACATTCCATTTGATTCTCGTGTGGTTCAACTCGGAGACGGGAGCATAGAAAACCCGCATCTCGCGTTTGCACGGTGTCCGCGATGCCGACGACGTAGTCCGGGTATGATTCGTCAACGAACGCCGCCGGTATCTCCTTGGCGGCGATCCCCAGTTCCGGGTTGCTCTCGTCGCTGAAGATGTCCCTGTCCGTGGCGATCTCGGTGCCGAGCTTGTGCACTTTGGTTTTGCGGTTCAATTCGATTTCGAGGCTCTTGATGTCCGCCACCTTGCCCGCGTCATAGAATAACGACTTGCTGTCCTTCATCCACCCGTCGGGCCCGTAGGACGGATAGATACTCTCGGGCAACAGCGTTCCCCGGTCCACGTCCAATACCCGGATCTCCGACCATTCCGCGCCGCCCGGACGAAAACCCCATGGCGACGTATTTCCCATCCCAGGAAGGCACGATGCTCTGGATGGTCGTCGTCACACCGGCCTTGTACGTGGCGGGATCGAAGAGCAGCTTTTCCGCGCCGTTCCATCCCTGACGAAAATAGAGTTTGCCCACGTTTTCGCCGCCCAGAGTCTTCTTGTAAAAGACCCGGCCGTGCTCGTACGTGATGGACGAGTAATCCGCCGGCTTGAGCTTGTCCAACGCCATCCATTCCTGCGCCAAGGCGTCCCGCGCCGGAATCTTCGCGAGCAGGCCATCCGTCAAGTCCGCCTGGGCCTTGAACCACGCTTCGACATCCTTGTCCTTCAGGTTCTCCAGCCAGCGGTAGGGATCGTTGTACGTCTTCCCGAAATAGGTGTCCGCGGCATCGACGGTTTTTGTCGGCGGATAATTCCACTGGGCATGGCTCGGCACGGCAACCAGGACTGGAACGATGAGGAAAAGGAATCTCTTCATGATGGGAAGCTCCAGGTAATCGACGATACGAGTTTTCTTTTGATGTTCCGCGAGCGAGGCAGACTTGGTTCGGTTAGGGAACCCATACTTCGCGAGTATCCGGGCCGGTCCGCGCGCTTGTCAAGGCGGTTTGGAAGACGCGGGGACTGCGGCGTGCGCTCTTCGGAACCAGCCTCAACCCATATGCTCCGTCAGGCTGGATACCGGTCGCCTACTCGACGGTCACGCTCTTCGCCAAATTGCGGGGTTTGTCCACGTCGCAGCCGCGCAGCACGGCGATGTGGTAGGCCAGCAGTTGCAACGGTAGCACCGTGAGCAACGGCTGCAGGCATTCGAGCGTGTCGGGAACGTAAATCACGTCATCGGCTTTCTTGCGGATGTTCTCGTCGCCCTCGGTGGCGATGACGATCACGGGTCCCTTGCGGGCTTTGACTTCCTCGATGTTGGCCATGACCTTGTCGTAGACCGGGCCCTTCGGGCAGATAAACACCGACGGCGTGCGCGGATCGATCAGCGCGATCGGGCCGTGCTTCATTTCGGCGGCGGGATAACCCTCGGCGTGGATGTACGAAATCTCCTTGAGCTTCAGCGCGCCTTCGAGCGCGACGGGGAAATTGACCTGCCGCGCCGAGGAACAGGAAACTGTTCGCCTCGCAATACTTCTTGGCGACGGCGGCAATCGCGTCGCTGTGACTGGAGCGCCCGTTCCATCTTGGCGGGGATTTCCTCGAGGCCGCGCAAAATCTCCGCGCCCCGCGTGGACGCCAGATGCCGCATCCGGCCCATCAACACCGCCAGCAACGTCATGATCGTGACCTGCGACGTAAACGTCTTCGTCGCCGCCACGCCGATCTCGGGCCCGGCGTGCATGTACGTGCCGCCATCGACTTCGCGGGCAATGGTCGAGCCGACGACATTGACGATGCCGAGTGTCTTGTGCCCTTTGCGGCGCGATTCGCGCACCGCCGCCAGGGTATCGATGGTCTCGCCCGACTGGCTGATGGCGAACACGAGCGTGTGCTTCTCGACCGGCGCGTTGCGGTAGCGGAATTCGCTGGCGTAATCGCACTCGGTCGGGATGCGCGCGAGGTCTTCCATCAAAAACTCGCCCACCATCGCCGCGTGCAAGGCCGTGCCGCAAGCGATGTAGATGATGCGGTCGACGGCGCGCAGTTCCGCCGGCGAGAGGTTCAACCCGCCGAGGCGCGCCGTCGCTTCCTCGTGGCTGATGCGGCCGCGGATGGCGTTCTGCACCGCGCGCGGCTGCTCGAAGATCTCCTTGAGCATGTAATGCGGGAATTTGCCGCGCTCGACCTCTTCGGCGGCGAATTCGACCTCGCGAATCTGCGGACTGACCGTTGCCGCCTCGATGGTGGATACCTGGAAATCGTCGCGGGTGAGCGTGACGATCTCGAAATCGTTCAGGTACACCACGCGGCGCGTGTGGGCGATGATCGCGCTGACGTCGCTGGCGAGAAAGTTCTCGTCGCGGCCCACGCCGAGGAGCAGGGGACTGCCGCGACGGGCGCCGACAATCTGGTCGGGGTGATCCGCGTGGACGACGGCGATGCCGTAGGTGCCGACCACGTCCTTGAGCGCGCGGCGCACGGCTTCGGTGAGCGACGAACCGTCGTTGGTAGGGCCGCGCTGCTGCGCGGCCTGGACGGGCGGCAGCCCGTCCCTACCGGCGGAGTGCTCGGCGCGGACCTGCTCGTAATGGTCGCCAACGAGATGGGCGAGAACTTCCGTGTCCGTCTCAGAGGCGAACTTGTGGCCTTTGGCAAGGAGGCGTTCCTTCAGAAGCTGGTGGTTTTCAATGACGCCGTTGTGGACGAGGGCGATCTTGCCGGACTGGTCGAGGTGCGGGTGGGCATTGGCGTCGGTCGGCGCGCCGTGCGTGGCCCAGCGGGTGTGGCCGATGCCGACATCGCCTTTGGCGGGTTGCTTGGCGAGGACGGCGGCCAGATCGTTGATGCGGCCGGTCTTCTTGCGGAGTTGGAACTGCTCCTTATTAATGATGCACAGGCCGGCGGAATCGTAGCCGCGGTATTCGAGCCGGCGCAGGCCTTCGAGGATGACGTTTTGGGCAGGCTTCTTCCCAATGTAGCCGATGATGCCACACATGGTGCGGTCCTTTGTCTGAAGTCGCGCAACGATGATTCAACCGCCCGAAAATTCCGGGCGTCGGCGGCGAGGCGAATCACCATGGCGTGGACTTCGTATCGCAGTTTGTTTTATTACCGCCGACAGCCAGTAATTTACGCCGGGCTGGGGATTTGTCAACGGCGCCGGTCCGGTGTAGCCGCGCCTCTGTGAGGCGCGATTCCGCACGGCTCATAGAGCCGTGGCTACACCGCCGTGGCTACAAATTGTGGCTACACCCGATCCAACGCCATAAACTCGCCTTGGTACGGCCAATCCTCCGGTGCTTCCGCCAGTCCAGCCGTCTGGGGATTTTGCCGGAGATACTCCCAAACGGAGCCGAGTTTCTCGTCGCGCCGAATCAGATGATCAAAAAATCCTTCCTGCCACAGACGATTCACACTGCCGGGTGTAGCCGCGTCTCTATGAGACGCGCGAATCGTTTTGCCAAGACACTGCTTGAGCAGTTTGACCCAGCCGCCGAGGTCGAAGGCCGGGCCACCCGACACCAGCAGATGAATGTGGTCCGGCATCATAACGTACCGGCCGACGGCGATGCGATGTTCGTTCCACCCGCGCTGGATAAAAGCGAGGAACGCCGCGTGGAGATTCGACTGCGCCAGCCACGGTTTTCGTTGATGGGTGCAACAGGTGACGAAATAAACCGGGGCGTGGCGATGGGCATCAAACACGGTCGGTAATCGCGGTGGCCGCCGGGGATACCGGGAAGCGGGCATGGAGCGAAACTATCACGGCTCATAGAGCCGTGGCTACACCATAGAGCCGTGTTGGGCCGGTGTAGCCGCGTTGGGCCGGTGTAGCCGCGCCTCTGCGAGGCGCGACAGATTGTCAATTGACGCGCCCGGTCGGTGTGTCTAGTATCGCGGCATGGCGCCATTGGGACTCAGACCGGTCACGCCGACCAACGTGCTCGGCGTAATCATGGGCGGAGGCGAGGGACGCCGGCTCTTTCCGTTGACGAAGGAGCGGGCGAAACCCGCCGTGCCCATCGCCGGCAAGTACCGACTCGTGGACATCCCGATCAGCAATTGCATCAACTCGAACATCCGCCACGTCTACGTCCTCACCCAATTCAATTCCGCGTCGTTGCACCGGCACATCCACCAGAGCTTCGCGTTTGACCGGTTCTCACGCGGGTTCGTCGAGATCCTCGCGGCGCAACAGACCACCGACAACATGGGCTGGTACCAGGGCACGGCGGACGCGGTGCGCCAGAACCTGCGGTATTTCCTCGAGCGGGACTACGAATACATCGTCATTCTCTCGGGCGATCAACTGTACCGGATGGATTTTCGGAAGGTCCTCCAGCAACACATCGAATCCTATTCCGACGTGACGATTGCTGCGATCCCCGTGAGCCGCGGCGACGCGGGTTCGCTGGGCATCCTGCAGGTCAACGAGGAAAAACGCATCGTGCGGTTCGTCGAAAAACCGCGCGAGGCGGCGCTGCTGGACGAACTGAAGATCCAGGACCCGCTGTTGTCCCACCTGCGCATCACCACCAGCGAGGACCATTACCTGGCGTCGATGGGGATCTACGTGTTCAACCGCGAGATTCTCCGCAAAGTGCTGGACAACGACAAGACCGACTTCGGCAAGCATATCATTCCCGACGCCATCAGCCGCCATCGCGTATCCGGCTACGTCTTTCAGGGATACTGGGAGGACGTGGGAACCATCGGCTCGTTTTTCAAGGCGAACTTGGCCCTGTGCTCGCTCAAACCGTCATTCAATTTCTTCGACCGCAACGCGCCCGTGTACACGCACGCCCGGTTTTTGCCAGCGTCGAAACTCGTCGAGACCCAGGTGCGCCACGCGCTGATCGCCGACGGCTGCATCATTCTTCGGTCCCGCATCGAGAACACCATCGTCGGCGTGCGGTCGTTTATCGGAAGCGACTGCCTGTTGCGCGATAGCATCCTCATGGGGAGCGACTTTTTCGAGACCCAACACGAGATGCTCGAGGAAGACGCCATGGGGATCCCCCACATGAGCGTCGGACGCGGCTCCAAAATCGAGCGGGCGATCATCGACAAGAACGTGCACATCGGCGAAGGCGTCGTGATCACCGACAAGACCGGCACGCCCGATTTCGACGGCCCGAATTATTACGTCCGCGACGGGATCGTCATCATCCCCAAAAACGCCGTCATCCCCGCCGGGACAAAGATTTGACGTTTTCAACTCAACCGTCGTCGGAAGAGCCCGGTGGATTCCCTCGGTTTGTAGGGCGATTTTGGCCCCGAATTTTTCTTCAAAACCAGTGTTGACATGTATTTGGAATTTACTATAGTGGCAACACCCCAATGGAGGGGTGACACAGTAGAGCAAGTACATAGGGCGTAGCGGAACCCGCCAACTGTTTCCTTGGTATAGGGGCAATTGAGGAAGCAGAGGTGGGTTCTAGCGTCTTTTTGTGTCTAGTGGAATCGGTGATCTTGCGGGTTGTCGGGGAAACTTTTGGAGGCGGTTGCATGGCAACGCCTTCGGGATAAATGTCGCCCACGTAGCTCAGTTGGTAGAGCACGTCCTTGGTAAGGACGAGGTCATCGGTTCAAACCCGATCGTGGGCTCCAGAAAATGAGCGGTGTTGGATCGACGGACAACATGACAGTGCGACGGAGGTATCAGGTCACATAATCCAGAGAGGCATGACAGGAGGAGAGCATGGCAAAAGGCAAATTTGAACGGACAAAACCACACGCCAACGTTGGCACGATCGGTCACATCGACCACGGCAAGACCACGCTGACGGCAGCGATACTGCAGGTGTTGTCGAAACAGGGCAAGGCCGAGATCAAGAGCTACGCCGACATCGCCAAGGGCGGCACCGTCCGCGACGAAACCAAGACGGTGACGATCGCGGTGGCCCACGTCGAATACGAGAGCGAGAAACGCCATTATGCCCACGTCGACTGTCCCGGCCATGCCGATTATGTGAAGAACATGATCACGGGTGCGGCGCAGATGGACGGCGCGATCCTCGTGGTCAGCGCCGCCGATGGTCCGATGCCGCAAACCCGCGAACACATCCTGTTGGCCCGCCAGGTGGGCGTCCCCGCGATTGTCGTTGCCCTCAACAAAGTCGACCTCGTCGACGATGCCGAGCTGCTCGACCTCGTCGAACTCGAAGTGCGCGAGTTGCTCTCGGCGTACCAATTCCCGGGCGACAAGACGCCCGTGATTCGCGTCAGCGCGTCGAAGGCGCTGGCCGGCGATGCCGAGGCGGAAAAGCAGGTCTTGGAACTGGTCAAGGCCGTGGACGATTTCATTCCGCAGCCCACGCGCGAGATCGACAAGCCGTTCCTGATGCCCGTGGAAGACGTGTTCTCGATCACGGGCCGCGGCACGGTGGCCACGGGCCGTGTCGAACGCGGCACGGTCAAGGTCGGCGAAGAAGTGGAAATCGTCGGCCTGCGCGACACCGCGAAGACGGTCGTCACCGGCGTGGAAATGTTCCGCAAGATCCTCGAGCGGGCGGAAGCGGGCGACAACGTCGGCTTGCTGCTGCGCGGCATTGAAAAGGAAGGCATCGAGCGCGGCCAGGTGCTGGCGAAGCCGGCATCGATCAAGCCGCACAAGAAGTTCAAGGCGGAAGTCTACGTCCTGAGCAAGGAAGAGGGCGGCCGGCACACGCCGTTCTTTAATGGATACCGCCCGCAGTTTTATTTCCGCACCACGGACGTCACGGGCGTGTCGAAGCTGCCGCAGGGCGTCGAGATGGTGATGCCGGGCGACAACGTCAATCTGGAGGTCGAATTGATCACGCCCATCGCCATGGAAAAGACCATGCGGTTCGCCATTCGGGAAGGCGGACGCACGGTCGGCGCGGGACGCGTGACGGAGATTATGGAGTAGGAACGAGGATTCGGAGCTGACGCACAATGCCCAGAGAATTGATCACACTGGCCTGCACGGAGTGCAAGAACCGCAATTACACGTCGACGCGGAACAAGCGGGCGCAAGGTTCCGAGCGGCTGGAGTTGCGCAAGTTCTGCCCGAAGTGCGGGAAACACGTCTCGCACCGCGAAACCAAGTGAGCGGGAACGGAGGTTCGGCGCGGACGAGACCGCAGGGCGGATACGCCAGTAGCTCAATTGGCAGAGCGACGGTCTCCAAAACCGTAGGTTGGGGGTTCAAGTCCCTCCTGGCGTGCCAATCCGGAGGGATCAGGCCAGGGACGCACGGAGACCGAAGCGGGGAACCGGGCAGGCGGACACGGAAGTAGCGAGATATGGCAAACCCATTTCTGAAAGTGCAGGAGTTCGTGGTCGATGTCTGGGCGGAACTGAAAAAGTCCTCCTGGCCGACGCGCAAGGAACTGGTCGACTCGACCGTTGTGGTCATTGTCACGATCCTGGTTCTCGGCATATTCGTCGCGCTGGCCGACCTGGTGTTCCTGCGGGTCGTCGCCCTGCTGACGAGACGTTGACGAAAGAAACGAGATGGACACGACGATAAAATCGGAATTTCAGTGGTTCGTGCTGCACACGCTTTCTGGGCAGGAACAGAAGGTGAAAGACAGCATCGAGAAGCGCATCAAAATCGAAGAAATGACCGAATGGATCAAGGAAGTGCTGATCCCGACGGAAAAAGTTGCGGAAGTCAAAAAAGGCAAGAAGACAACCAGTACGCGGAAGTTTTATCCCGGCTACATCCTGGTGCACATGAAGTTGCTCGACGAAAAGAACCAGTTGCAGGAGAAATCGTGGTATTTCATCCGCGAAACGGCAGGCATCATCGGATTCATCGGCGGCGATCGGCCCGTTCCGCTCAAGCAGGACGAAGTGGACAGCATCCTCGCGCAAATCGAGGAACGCCAGGAGAAGGTGGCGCCGAAGGTCGCGTTCGAGAAGGGCGAGACGGTCAAGGTCACTGATGGGCCGTTCCAGAACTTCACGGGTGTGATCGACGAGATCGATCCCGACCGCGGCAAATTGAAGATTTCCGTGTCGATTTTCGGGCGATCGACGCCGGTCGAGTTGGAATACTGGCAGGTCGAGCGGGCCTAGCGAGGGAACATGGCAAAACCAATTACAGGCATGATCAAGTTGCAGATTCCGGCGGGACAGGCGAACCCGGCGCCACCGGTCGGCCCCGCGTTGGGCCAGCAGGGCGTCAATATCATGGAGTTCTGCAAACAGTTTAATGCGGCGACACAGAAGATGGCGGGAACCATCATTCCCGTTGTGATCACCGTTTACAAGGACAAGACATTTACATTCATCACCAAGTCGCCGCCGGCCAGCGCCCTGCTCAAAAAGGCGGCGGGCATCGCCACGGCCAGCGCCGAGCCGAACCGCAACAAGGTCGGCAAGGTCACGCGCAAACAGGTCCTGGAAATCGCGCGGACGAAAATGGCTGACCTCAATGCCGCGAGCGAGGACGCGGCGTGTCGGGTCATTGCCGGCACGGCGCGCAGCATGGGCATCGACGTGGTCGATTAGCGGAGGGCGAGGTTTTTATGGCTACACACGGCAAACGCTACAACGAGGCAGTCAAACAGGTCGACGCGAAACAACAGTACAAGATTACTGACGCGGTGGACCTGCTCAAGAAACTGCCGAAGACCAAATTCGACGAGACGGTGGAACTGGCGTTCAAGCTGGGGGTTGACCCCAAGCAAAGCGACCAGATGGTCCGCGGCACGGTCGCGCTGCCGCACGGCAGCGGCAAGAAGGTGCGCGTCGTGGTGTTCGCCAAAGGCGGAGCGGCGCAGGCGGCGAAGGATGCCGGGGCCGATTTCGTCGGGTTCGAGGACCTGGTGAAGAAGTGCCAGGAGGGCTGGACCGATTTCGACGTCGCGGTCGCGACGCCCGAAGCCATGCAGGAAGTCCGCAAACTCGGCAAGGTGCTCGGCCCGAAAGGCCTGATGCCCAACCCGAAGACGGGCACGGTCACGGAGGACACCGCCAAGGCCGTCAAGGAAGTCAAGGCGGGCCGGGTCGAATTCAAGATGGACAAGGCCGCCAACCTGCATGTGTCGTTTGGAAAACTTTCGTTCGAGGGCAAGGCGATCGCAGAAAACGCGCGGGCGGTCATCACCGCCGTGACGCACGCGAAGCCGGCGACGGCCAAAGGCCAGTTTATCGAAAGCTGCACGCTGTCGAGCACGATGGGTCCGGGGATCAAGATCGACCATCACGAGTTCTCGGCAAGCTGACGTTGAGGGGCACGGATTTTCATGAGACCAGAAAAGCAATTGATTGTCGAAGATTTGAAGAAGCAGGTGGGCACGTCCCCGTTTGTGATCGTCACGGAGTACAAGGGGATGACCGTCGGACAGTTTGCCGAGTTGCGCAAGCGGTTGCGCGGGGCGAAAGCGGAATATCACGTGGCCAAGAACACGATGCTGCGCCATGCGATGAAGGCCGCCGAGCTTCCGGATCTTGACCGGGACTTTGGCGGAATGACCGCGGTGGTGATCGGCCACGACAGGGCCGACATCGGGGCGGTGGCGAAAGTGTTGAAGCAGTTCGGCAAAGAATTTGCGGAAAAACCGAAATTCAAGATCGGGTCGCTGGGCAAGAAAGCGTTGAGCGCGGTCGAGATTTCCGCCGTGGCGGATTTGCCCTCGCTGGATGCATTGCGGGCGCAGTTGGTGGGCCTGTTGCAGACGCCGGCGACCCGGATTGCGGTCGTGCTTGGCGCGCCCGCGGGTCAGATTGCGCGTGTGCTCAAAGCGCACGCCGACAAAACGGGAGCAGCTCCGGCACCGGCCGGCGCTCCCGCATAGAAGCAACAACCAAGGGTTCCTCGTCGCCCCGGAGGCTTTCGGGGGGAAGCGTTTCGAGGCTTCGAAACACGACGATACCGAGAAAAGGATACGAACATGGCAGCAAATCTGGAACAAATCGTGGAACAATTGAGCGGCCTGACGGTGTTGGAAGCCGCCGAACTCTCCAAGAAGCTCGAAGAGAAGTGGGGCGTCAGCGCGGCGGCCCCGGTCGCGGTCGCGGCGGGCCCGGCCGGCGGCGCGGCAGCTCCGGCCGCGGAGGTCAAGACGACCTTCGATGTCGTTCTCAAGGAAACCGGCGCCAACAAGATTGGCGTCATCAAGGAAGTGCGGGCGGTGACCAGCCTCGGCTTGAAGGAAGCGAAGGACCTCGTGGAAGGCGCGCCGAAGACCGTGAAGGAAGGCGCCACCAAGGAAGAAGCCGAGGAAATCAAGAAGAAGCTCGAAGCAGCCGGCGCCAAGGTCGAGCTCAAGTAGCGGTGGTGCGGTTGCGGGAATTTGGGCGGGGACGCGGCGAACACCGCGCTCCCGCGATAAACGGTTGGCAAACAGCAGTCAGTGGGCAGCGATGCCCGGGAAGTAATTCATGGCTGAACGAAAATATTTCGGCAAGTTGGGCGACGTAATCCAGCCGCCTCCGATGATCGAGGCGCAGACGGATTCCTACGCGGAGTTTTTGCAGGCGGAGGTATCCACCCGCCGGAAGAGCATTGGCCTCCAGGCCGTGTTCAAGGAAGTGTTCCCGATCGCGAGCTACGATGGCCAGGCCACGCTCGATTTCGTGGAGTATTCCATCGGCGAGTCGAAGACGTCGTGGCTGGATTGTCTGCGGGAGGGAATCAGCTACAGCGGCCCGCTGCATGTCACCTTCCGTCTCAAGGACAAGAACGGGACGAAAGAAGAGAAAGTGTACATGGGCGAAATCCCGCTGATGTCGCCATCGGGCAGCTTTGTCATCAACGGCGCGGAGCGCGTGATCGTCAGCCAGTTGCACCGGTCTCCCGGGATTTGTTTTGAATCCTCGATCCACACGAGTGGCAAGGTGCTGTTCGGCTTCCGCATCATTCCCGACCGCGGTTCCTGGCTGGAAGTGCAGTTTGACAACAGCGATTTGCTCAACATCTATCTCGACCGCCGCCATCGCCGCCGCAAATTCCTGGCGACCACGTTCCTGCGGGCTCTGGGGTACAGCTTGGACGAGGACATTCTGAAGTTGTTCTACCAGATCGAAGACGTGAAACTGAAGGATGTCACGGGCGGCGAAGAGATCACCACCAAGGTGCTGATTGCCGACGTGATGGACAAGGAGAAGCAGTTGGTCGTGGGGCGGGCGTTCGAGCCGCTCAGCAAGAGTATTGCCCGCCAGTTGATCGATCAGGGTGTGGACAAGGTCAAGGTGGTGGACATTTCCGTGGACGACGGGTGCATCATCAAGTGCCTGCGGAAGGACACCTGCAAGGACAGGGAGGAGGCTCTTAAGGATATTTATCGGCGGTTGCGTCCGGGCGATCCGCCGACGATTGCGAACGCACAAGCGCTGATCAAGCGGCTCTTCTTTGATGCCCGCCGTTATGACCTCGGCCGGGTGGGCCGCTACAAGATCAACCAGAAGCTGAATCGCACTGCCGATATGGAGAACCGCGTCCTGGAAAACGACGACCTCGTCGAAGCGATCAAATACCTGTTGAACCTGCGCAAGGGCGAAGGTTCGGTGGACGACATCGACCATTTGGGCAGCCGCCGTTTGCGCACCGTGGGCGAATTGCTCGCCAACCAGTGCCGCATCGGCCTCGCCCGCACCGAGCGCGTGGTCAAGGAACGCATGACGTTGTTCGACGTCAACACCGACACCATGACGCCGCAACAATTGATCAATCCCAAGGCGCTCTCGGCCGTCATCCGGGATTTCTTCGGGCGCAGTCAGCTCAGCCAGTTCATGGACCAGACCAACCCGTTGAGCGAGCTGACGCACAAACGGCGGCTGTCGGCGCTCGGGCCGGGCGGGTTGTCGCGCGAACGCGCGGGCTTCGAGGTCCGCGACGTTCATCCGTCGCACTACGGACGCATTTGCCCGATCGAGACTCCTGAAGGCCCGAACATCGGTCTGATCAGCGCCATGAGTTTGTACGCGCGGATCAACGAATTCGGCTTCCTCGAGACGCCGTACCGGAAACTCAAGGACGGCCGTGTCACCGATCAGGTGGACTATCTGACCGCCGATCAGGAAGAGAACTACGTCGTGGCCCAGGCCAACGCCCCGGTCGATGCCCGCGGTCACTTCCTCATCGAGAAGGTTTCCTGCCGGTACAAAGGCGACTTCGTCGAAGTCGAGCCGGAGCGCGTCCATTACATGGACGTGTCGCCGAAACAACTCGTGTCGGTCGCCGCCGGCCTGATTCCGTTCCTGGAGCACGACGATGCCAACCGCGCGTTGATGGGATCGAACATGCAACGGCAGGCCGTGCCGCTGCTCCAGAGCGATTCGCCGCTGGTCGGCACGGGCCTGGAAGGGCGCATCGCCCGCGACTCGAAGGTGTGCATCGTCGCGGAAGAATCCGGCGTCGTGGCCAGCGTGGACGCGCGCCGCATCATTGTTACCAAGGACGGCGATGTCCCGGAAGGCAAACGCAAGATCGTCACGGACCCCGAGAATCACATCTGGGTGTACGAATTGCGCAAGTTCATGCGGTCCAATGCCGGCACGTGTTTCAACCAGAAACCGATCGTCAAACGTAGCGATAAAATCAAGAAAGGCCAGGTACTCGCCGATGGCCCGTGCTGCGAGGACGGCGAACTGGCGCTCGGGCGCAACGTGCTCGTGGCGTTCATGCCGTGGTGCGGTTACAACTTTGAGGACGCGATCCTGGTCAATGAACGCCTCGTCAAGGAGGACGTGTACACGTCCATCCATATTGACGAATTTGAAGCGGGCGCCCGGGATACGAAACTCGGTCCCGAGGAAATCACGCGCGATATTCCGAACGTCGGCGAAGAAGCCTTGAAAGACCTCGGACACGACGGCGTGATTCGCGTCGGCGCGGAAGTCAAACCCGGCGACATTCTCGTCGGCAAGATTACCCCGAAAGGGGAGACGGAGCTGGCGCCCGAAGAGCGGTTGTTGCGCGCCATCTTCGGTGAAAAGGCCGCCGATGTGAAGGACACCTCTCTCCGTGTGCCCAGCGGCACGTACGGCATCGTCATGGACGTGAAGGTGTCGGCCCGCAAGGAGCCGAGCCGTCCGAACCTGACGCCGACCGAGATTCGCCGGCAGAAGAAACAGATCGAAGAAGACCACAAGAAGAAGTCGACGGAGTTGCGCGAGGAACTCACGGAGAAGTTGAGCAACATCCTCCTCGGCGAGAAGATTCCGCTGGATGTGGTCAACGCCGAGACCGGCGAGATCATCATCCCGGCCAACCGCAAGATCACCAAGACGCTCTTGCGCAAGCTCGCGACCGTGTATGACCATATTGAAATCGATCCGTCGCCGATCCGCATCAAGATTCGCGAGATCATCGGCGAGTTCGAGCACCGGTTCAGCGAACTGGATATGGAACGGGACCGGCAACTCGACCGTATTGAGAGTGGCGAAGACGTCGATCCCGGGATCATCAAGCAGGTCAAGGTGTACATCGCCAGCAAACGCAAGTTGAGCGTGGGCGATAAGATGGCCGGCCGCCACGGGAACAAGGGTGTGATCGCGAAGGTCCTGCCGGAAGAGAACATGCCGTTCCTCGCGGACGGCACCCCGGTGGACATCGTGTTGAATCCGCTGGGCGTCCCCAGCCGCATGAACGTTGGCCAGGTGCTGGAAACGCACCTCGGCGTGGCCGCGAAAGCGCTGGGATTGAAGATCGCGTCACCGGTCTTCGACGGCGTCACGGAAAAGGAAATCGGGGAAATGATCGAGCAGGCCCGGAAGATCGAGGGGTTCGACTGGGTGAAAGCCGATGGCAAATCGCGCCTGTACGACGGCCGCACCGGCGAACCGTTCGATCAGGAGGTGGTGGTCGGCTACATCTATATGTTGAAGCTGGGCCACCTCGTGGCGGACAAGATTCACGCGCGCGCGGTCGGACCGTACTCGCTCGTGACGCAACAGCCGCTCGGCGGCAAGGCGCAGTACGGCGGCCAGCGCTTCGGCGAAATGGAAGTGTGGGCCATGGAAGCGTATGGCGCCGCCTACGCGTTGCAGGAGTTGCTGACGGTGAAGAGCGATGACGTGCAGGGCCGCACGCGGATTTACGAATCCATCGTCAAGGGAGACAATACACTCGAAGCGGGCACACCCGAGTCGTTCAATGTGTTGATGAAAGAAATGCAGAGCCTATGCCTCGACGTTCGCGTCGGGAAGAACGGAGGCGAGAGCAAGATATGATCGCAGCCAAACCTGGTACGTCCATCCCATCCACAGCCGCGGCCACCGCCGCCGCCCGCGCGGCGCTCGGTCTGGAAAAAGCGGATGTGTTCGACCACGTCAGCATCGGCGTGGCGTCGCCGGACACGATTCGCTCCTGGTCGCACGGGGAAGTGAAAAACCCCGAGACCATCAATTATCGTACATTCAAGCCCGAGAAGGGCGGCCTGTTCTGCGAACGCATTTTCGGTCCGGTGCGGGATTGGGAATGTAATTGCGGAAAGTACAAGCGCATCAAACATCGTGGCGTCATTTGCGATCGGTGCGGCGTGGAAGTGACCCTGGCCCGCGTGCGTCGCGAGCGCATGGGACATATCGAACTGGCCGTACCGGTCAGCCATATCTGGTTTTTCAAGTGTATGCCGTCTCGCATGGGCTTGATGCTGGACATGACCGCTCGCGACCTCGAACGTGTGCTGTACTACGAAGACTACATGGTCGTTGACCCGGGGAAGACCCCGTTGAAGGACAAACAGCTCCTGACCGAAATGGAGTACCGCGAAGCCCGCGAGCAATACTCCGACGGGTTCACCGCCAAGATGGGCGCGGAAGCGGTCAAGGAAGTCCTCGGAAAGATCGACCTGCGCAAACTCAGCCACGACCTGGAACATCAGCTCGATTCCACGAAGAGCAAACAGATTCGCAAGAAGATCGCCAAGCGGCTCAAACTCACCAAGGGATTTCTCACCTCCAAAATGCGTCCGGAGTGGATGATTCTCGAAGTGTTGCCGGTGATTCCGCCGGATCTTCGTCCCCTGGTTCCCCTGGAAGGCGGGCGATTTGCCACGAGCGATCTGAATGATTTGTATCGCCGCGTGATCAACCGCAACAACCGATTGAAGAACCTGCTGCAATTGCGCACACCCGACGTCATTATTCGCAATGAGAAACGCATGTTGCAGGAGGCCGTCGACGCCCTGCTCGACAACGGACGACACGGTCGGCCGGTGACGGGCGCGGGCAGCCGTTCGTTGAAATCGTTGGCGGACATGCTCAAGGGCAAACAAGGGCGCTTCCGCCAGAACCTGCTCGGCAAACGCGTCGATTACTCCGGCCGCTCGGTCATCGTCATCGGACCCGAATTGAAGTTGAACCAGTGCGGGCTGCCGAAAAAGATGGCCCTGGTGTTGTTCGAGCCCTTCATCATCCGCCGCCTGCGGGAGATGGGATTGGTGCACACGATCCGGTCGGCGAAGAAGCTGATCGAGCGCCAGTCACCGGAGGTATGGGACATCCTGGAGGAGGTCAGCAAGGGCCATCCGGTCCTGCTGAACCGCGCCCCCACGTTGCACCGGCTGTCGATTCAGGCGTTCGAACCGCAATTGATCGAGGGCGACGCGATTCGCATTCATCCGCTGGTCTGTACCGCGTACAACGCCGACTTCGACGGCGATCAAATGGCAGTGCACGTCCCGCTCTCGGTGGAAGCGCAGTTGGAAGCCCGACTATTGATGCTCGCGCCGAACAACATTTTCTCGCCCTCCAGCGGGAAACCGATCACGACGCCGACGCAGGACATCGCGCTCGGGGTTTATTACCTGACCCATGGCGGCAAGAAGGAAACCGCTGGTGCCGCCCCTCGGCTGAAGCTGTTCTCGGATGCGCAAGAGGTCTTTTTCTGTCGCGACGAGCGCGACGTGACGATTCACGAGCGCATCCGGATGAAGAACCCTGACTACGGCCGCCCCACCGTGTACGGCGACGCGACGTCGAAGATCATCGAAACGACAGTCGGCCGCGTGATTTTCAACGAGATCTGGCCGCCAGAACTCGGGTTTATCAACCGGAACATCAATAAATCGTCCCTCGGCGATGTCATCTGGCAGTGTTACCGCACGGCGGGCCATCAGCGGACCGTCGAGGTGCTGGACAAATTGAAGGCGCTGGGATTCGAACACGCGACGCTCGCGGGAATCTCCATCGGCATCGATGACATGGTGGTGCCGAAGGAAAAGACGGTGGTGATCAATGACGCGCTGAAGGATGTGGCCGATGTCGAGAAGCAGTACCGTCGCGGCATCATTACCGACGGCGAACGTTACAACAAGATCATCGACATCTGGACGCACGCGACGGACAAGATTTCCAACGTCATGTACGCGGCGATGGAGCACAACCAGGGACGGGCGGAGTTGAACCCCGTCTACATGATGGTGGACAGCAAGGCCCGTGGCTCGCGCCAGCAGATCCGTCAGTTGGCCGGCATGCGCGGGTTGATGGCCAAACCTTCGGGCGAAATCATCGAGCGGCCGATTCTGTCGAACTTCCGCGAAGGCCTGAGCGTGTTGGAGTACTTCATTTCCACGCATGGCGCGCGCAAGGGCCTGGCCGACACGGCGCTGAAGACGGCCGACTCGGGGTATCTCACCCGCAAACTGGTCGACGTGGCGCAGGACGTCATCGTTCTCGAAGAGGACTGCGGCACGGTCAACGGCATTTGGGTCAAGCCGATCTACGAAGGCGAAGACGAAGTGGTGAAGTTGAGCGAGCGCATCATCGGACGGATTGCCGCGGAAGACATCATTGATCCGGTGAACAAGAAGAAGATCGTCAAGGCCAACACCGAAATCGACGAGGCCGCCGCCGAAGCGGTGAACAAGCTCGGTATCGAACGCATCAAGATCCGATCGGTGCTCACCTGCGAATCGCGCCGTGGCGTATGCGGCATGTGTTACGGTCGCAACCTGGCGACGGGCAAACTGGTTAAACTCGGCCAGGCGATCGGCATCATTGCCGCTCAATCCATCGGCGAGCCAGGCACGCAACTCACGATGCGTACGTTCCACATCGGCGGTACGGCCAGCCAGGTGTTCAAGCAACCGCAGATCAAGGCCAAGAACGACGGCGTTGTTCACTACCAGGATTTGCGCGCCGTGCAACGCGCGGAAGGCAACTGGGTCGTGCTCAACAAGAACGGCCAGGTGGTTGTCAGCAACGAGGAAGGTCGGGAGTTGGAGCGATACTCGGTCGTCGTGGGCGCCGAAATCGCCGCCGCCGATGGTGGTCGTGTCAAGAAGGGCGACGTGTTCGTCCAGTGGGACCCGTACAACGTCCCCGTGCTTTCGGAGGTCGCGGGTGTGGTCAAGTTCCACGACTTGATCGAAGGCATCACAGTCAAGCGCGAGCTGGATGAGGCCACCGGCCTCATGGGCACGGTCGTCATCGAACACAAGGAGGACTTGCATCCTCAGGTCAACCTCGTGAATGACGTGGGCGAGGTGATCGCGTTCTACGCGATTCCCGCAGGAGCGCATATCGTCGTGGAAGAAGGCGCCCGCACCGAACCGGGCGCGCTCGTCGCCAAGACGCCGCGAAAGGTATTCAAGACCAAGGACATCACGGGCGGTTTGCCGCGCGTGGCGGAGTTGTTCGAGGCGCGCCGTCCCAAGGACGCGGCCGAGATCGCCAAGATCGATGGCATCGTGGATTTTGCCGGCACCGTGCGCGGCAAGCGCCGGATCATTGTGAAGGACCCGAAGACCGGGGCGGAGGAAGAGCATCTCATCCCGCACTCGAAACACATCATTGTATTCCGTGGCGACTCCGTGAAAAAGGGCCAGCAATTGACCGAGGGCCCCGTGGTTCCACACGAAATCCTCGAGGTGTGCGGGCCGCAGGATTTGCAGGAGTACCTCGTCAACGATGTCCAGGAGGTCTACCGCCTTCAGGGTGTCGAGATCAACGACAAGCATATCGAGATCATCGTCCGCCAGATGCTGCGGAAAGTCCGCATTGTTGATCCCGGCGACACGCGCTTCCTCTGGGGTGATCAGATCGACAAGGTGACGTTTGAAGAAGAGAACAAGCGAGTGGCGGAAGCGGGCGGCAAGCCGGCCGAAGCCCAACCGGTATTGCTCGGGATCACCAAGGCGTCACTGGAAACGGAGTCGTTCATCAGTGCGGCGTCGTTCCAGGACACCACGCGCGTCCTCACCGAGGCGGCGACACTTGGACGGGTCGATCACCTGCGCGGTTTCAAGGAGAATGTAATCATGGGACACTTGATTCCCGCCGGAACAGGCTTTGGGAAGCATCGGGGCCTCAAATTGGTGCCCTTGGCGGAGCCGGTCGAGCCGTTGCGGGAAGAGAGAGTCGAGCCCCAACCCGAGGAGGCGGCCATCTAGCGGGGTGCCGCAAAAGGGCTTGCGTACGAGCAGTGCGTGTGATACCGTTCGCGCTCCTTGCCTCACGGGGACGGCAGCGGTCAAGGAATTAAGAAATGCCGACAATTAACCAACTGGTTCGCAAAGGGCGGCGCCAACTAAAGGCCAAGTCGAAGGCGCCGGCGCTGGGGTCGTGTCCCCAACGGCGCGGGGTGTGTCTGCAAGTCATGACGCGCACGCCGAAGAAACCGAACTCGGCCTTGCGGAAGGTCGCCAAAGTGCGTCTGACGAATGGCGTGGAAGTGATCGCGTACATTCCGGATGAAGGCCACAACCTGCAGGAGCACTCGATTGTGCTGGTGCGCGGTGGACGCGTGAAGGATCTGCCCGGGTGTGCGGTACCACATTGTCCGCGGCACATTGGACGCGATGGGCGTCGAGAAACGCCGGCGAAGCCGGAGCAAGTACGGCGTCAAACGCCCGAAGGACACAGCGGCGAAGGCGGCCGCATAACACTGAAATATTTCGAGTATGCGTAGACGACGAGCAGATCGACGACCGAGAATTCGTGACGTTCGCTTTAACAGCGAGACGGTCACGCGGCTCATCACGTGTATCATGAAGAGCGGAAAGAAATCCGTGGCCGAGCGCATTGTGTACGGGGCGTTCGACCGCATTGCGGAGAAGGCCAAGGACAAGAATCCTCTCGACGTGTTGCAGACGGCATTGGAGAATGTGAAGCCGAGGCTCGAAGTCAAGTCGCGACGCGTCGGTGGCGCGAATTATCAGGTGCCAGTGGAAGTGTCAACCGACCGCCAGGAAGCCCTGGCGATGCGCTGGATGATCCAGTACGCGGGTTCCCGCAAGGGCACGGCCATGACCGATGCCCTGGCGGCGGAAATTTTGGACGCATCCAATAATACGGGTGCCTCCGTCAAGAAGCGCGAAGACACGCACAAGATGGCGCAGGCCAATCGCGCGTTTGCGCACTACCGCTGGTAGTCCGGAGGGAATTCAACTCTGTGGGACGAGTCACGGATGTGCTTTCGCGTCATTTGGCAGTAAACGAACAGTCGTACGAATAAAGAAACAATGCAGGCCGTGTTAGAAAAACCGAAACAGCCAGCCGAGCAGAAGGCGAGGTCAGCGTCGGACAGACTGGTGCCGTTGGAACGCACCCGAAACATCGGGATTTGCGCGCACATCGACGCCGGCAAGACGACGACGACCGAACGCATCCTGTTTTACACCGGCAAAGTGTACAAGGTCGGCGAGGTGCACGAGGGCACCGCGACCATGGACTGGATGGAGCAGGAACGCGAGCGGGGGATCACGATCACCAGCGCGGCGACAACCTGCTTTTGGCGCGAGCATCGCGTCAATATCATTGATACGCCCGGCCACGTGGATTTCACCGTCGAGGTCGAGCGCAGTTTGCGCGTGCTGGACGGCGCCTGCGCGGTGTTCTGTGCTGTGGGCGGTGTCGAACCCCAGTCCGAGACGGTGTGGCGCCAGGCCAACAAGTACAAGGTGCCGCGCATCGCATTTGTCAACAAGATGGACCGCACCGGGGCGGACTTTGAGGCGGCGGTCGCCCAGATGCGGGAGCGGTTGGCCGCCAATGCGGTGCCAATTCAGATCCCGATCGGGAAGGAAGCCGATTTCAAGGGAGTCATCGACCTCGTCAAAATGAAGGCGCTCGCCTGGTCGGGGGAAGAACTCGGCGCGACATTTGAAGCCGTGGACATTCCCGCCGAACTCAGGGCGGCGGCGGACGCAGCCCACGCGAAACTCGTCGAGGCGGTGGCGGAGAAGGATGAGGAGCTGATGCACCTCTTCATCGAAGGCAAGGGAATCCCGCAGCAACTCTTGCAAGCGGGAATCCGCCGTTTGACGATCAACAACGAACTGGTGCCGGTCATTTGTGGCGCGGCATTCAAGAACAAGGGGGTGCAACCCTTGCTCGATGCCGTGGTCGATTACCTGCCGTCCCCGCTCGATGTTCCTGATATGGTGGGCACCAACCCCGATACCAAGCAGCCGGATGCGCGTCGGGCCGACGACAGCGGTCCATTCTGCGCCCTGGCGTTCAAGATCTGGACCGATCCGTATGCCGGGCAAGTTGATTTTCTTCCGCGTGTACTCCGGTACGGTCAAGAAGGGCATTTCCGTGTATAATCCGCGCAACAACAAGCGCGAGCGCATCGGACGGCTCTTGGAAATGCATGCGAACCATCGTCAGGAGATTGACGTATGTTTTTCGGGTGACATTGGCGCGCTGGTCGGCCTGAAAAACATCACGACGGGCGACACGATTTGCGACGAAGATCACCCCATTCTCCTCGAATCGATCACGTTCCCCGAACCCGTCATTTCCATGGCCATCGAGCCGAATACCCAGGCGGACCGCGACAAGATGTCCACCGCATTGCAGCGGCTGGCCGAAGAAGATCCGACCTTCCGACTCACGACCGACCACGAAACCGGCCAGACGATCATTTCCGGAATGGGCGAGTTGCATCTCGACATCATCAAGGACCGGATGTTCCGTGAGTTCAATGTCGGCGCCACGGCGGGCAAGCCGCAGGTCGCGTATCGCGAGACGATCACCAAGTCCGCGGAAGCTGAAGGCAAATTTATCCGCCAATCGGGCGGTCGCGGCCAGTACGGACACGCGGTCGTCACCGTCGCGCCCGGTGAAAAGGGCAGCGGCATCGTCGTCGAGGATGAGGTTGTCGGCGGCGCGATTCCGCGGGAATACATTGGCGCCGTTGAAGACGGCATTGTCGAAGCCGCGCAGACGGGTGTGTTGGGCGGTTATCCGATGGTGGACATCAAGATTCAGATAATCGACGGCACCTACCATGAAGTCGACAGTTCCGAAATTGCGTTCAAGATGGCCGGCAGTTTTGCCTTCAAGGAAGCCGCCCGCAAAGCGGGGGCGATCATGCTGGAGCCGATCATGGACGTCGAAGCCATCACGCCCGAGGAGCACATGGGCGATGTGGTGGGAGACCTCAATAGCCGCCGCGGCAAGATCAGCCATATCGAGTCGCGGGCGACGTCAACAATTGTTCACGCAACGGTTCCACTGGCCGAGATGTTCGGGTATGCTACGGCCTTGCGGTCGTTGACCAAGGGCCGCGCCAGCTACTCGATGGAGCCAGCCGCCTTTGAGAAAGTGCCCGAGAACATTCTCGCGCAAATCCTCGACCAGAACGGCGCCACGAAGGGCAGATCGAAGAAATGAATAATCAGCGTATCAGAATCCGCCTCAAGGGCTACGACCACCGCTTGCTCGATCAGTCGGCGCACGACATCGTGGAGACCGCCAAGCGGACCGGCGCCAAGGTGGCGGGACCAATCCCGTTGCCCACGGACATTTGGCGGCACACGGTCAACCGCTCGCCACATGCCGACAAGAAGTCGATGGAACAATTTGAAATGCGGACGCATAAACGGTTACTCGACATCATCGATCCCACGGCCAAGACGGTGGACGAATTAAAGAAACTGAACCTTCCCGCCGGCGTGGATATCACCATCAAGATTTAGTCATGGAACTCCTCGGAATAAAACTCGGCATGGCGCAACTGTTCGACGCGAATGGCAATTTCGTCGGCGTCACCGTCATCGAAGCGGGTCCCTGCACCGTGCTGCAGAAAAAGACGCCCGAAAACGACGGTTATCACGCCGTGCAGATCGGCTTGGGAACGCGCAAGGAAAAAAGCGCTGGCAAACCGCTGATCGGCCACTGCAAAAAGGCGAACACGGCGCCCGCACGGTACATTCGTGAGTACCGCACGGAGGAGTCCATACAGTTTGGTGTCGGCGATAAAATTACCGTGAAAGAATTTCAACCCGGTCAGTACGTGGATGTTATCGGCACGGGGAAGGGCAAGGGGTTTCAAGGTGTCGTGCGGCGTCATAAATTTGCCGGCGGCGATATGACCCACGGTGCGAAAGGCTGGCACCGCCGGTCGGGCGCCATCGGGCAACGCTTGTTCCCCGGCCGCGTATTCCGAAACATGCGGATGCCCGGTCACATGGGCGACGTCAAGGTCACCACGCAGAACCTGCGCGTGATTCAGGTGCGTGAAGCTGAGAACCTGCTGTTCATCGAAGGCGCGGTACCCGGGGCGCGCGGCGCATTCGTGGTGATCCGCCATGCGTTGAAGAAGGCGAAACCTGTAGCGAAGGTGGCGAAATGAAGGTGCCCGTCATCACTATTTCCGGTCAGTCCAAGGGCGAAGTCGAGTTTGCTGACGAGCTGTTGGTCAAGGACGGCAAGGGAACGCAAGCCGTCCATGACACGGTGACCGCGTATATGGCGAACCAGCGCCTCGGCACGGCCAGCACGAAACAAATCAGTGAAGTGCACGGCAGCGGCAAGAAACCGTGGAAACAGAAGGGCACCGGACGGGCGCGGGCGGGTTCGTTCGCGTCGCCATTGTGGCGCGGAGGCGGCGTGGTGTTCGGGCCGAAGCCGCGCGATTACACGATCAATGTCCCGAAGAAGGTCAAGGCATTGGCGTTCCGCAAGGCGTTGAGCGAGCGATTGCTGGCCGGTGATATTGTGGTGGTGGACGAACTGAAACTGGCCAACCACAAGACGAAGGATTTCGCCGAAATCATGGCGACGATCGGCGCGAAGGACAATGCGCCCACGCTCGTCGTTACGGACCAGGTGGACCGCAACTTAAAGTTGGCGTCGCGGAACGTGCCGAATGTACAGGTCGAACCGGCCGATTCCGTGAACGTATACGAGTTGTTGCGCTTCGAGAAGATTGTTGCGACAAAAGCCGCGCTCGACAAACTGGGCGCGCGTTTGGGGCAGGGCCGATGAAAGATCCCTACACCGTCGTCAAGACCGTGCGGGTCACGGAAAAGGGCACCGCCCAAACGGAAGCGTTGAATCAATACCAGGTCGTGGTCGAGAAGCACGCGAACAAGATCGATGTCAAACGCGCGGTCGAGCAGTTGTTCAAGGTGAAGGTGCTGCGCGTGAACACCCTGAATGTTCGCGGCAAGGCGCGGCGGGAGCGCACCGTGCAGTTTGGCCGGACGCCCGCCTGGAAAAAAGCGATTGTCACCCTCAAAGAGGGCGACAAGATTGAATTGGCATAGCAATTTATGGGACTCAAAACCTTCAGGCCGCGGACACCGTCGTTGCGCGGGACCGTGCTTTCCGACTTCTCGGATATCACGAAGCGCACGCCGGAAGCAAAACTGACGGTGGCAAAACGCAGGACCGGCGGCCGCAACAATGTCGGGCGCATGACGGCGCGCGGCATCGGCGGCGGCCACAAGCAACGCTACCGGATCATCGATTTCAAGCGTGACAAGGTGGGCGTCGAGGCGACGGTCGAGGCGATCGAGTACGATCCGAACCGTTCGGCTCGCATTGCCTTGTTGAAGTACAAGGACGGCGAGAAACGGTATATTCTGGCGCCGATCGGCCTTGCCGTCGGCGCGAAAGTGATGAGCGGCCCGGACGCCGAACTGTCGGTCGGCAACGCGCTTCCCCTGAAGAAGATCATCCCCGGGATGCCGATCCATAATGTTGAACTGCATCGTGGACGCGGCGGGCAGATTTGCCGTAGCGCCGGTGTGGCGGCGCAAATCACCGCGAGCGAAGGCGACTATGTGACGGTGAAATTGCCGTCGAGCGAGCTTCGCCTTGTCAGCCGCGAGTGCTACGCAACGATCGGACAGATTGGCAACACCGATCACATCAATATCATGCTCGGAAAGGCCGGACGGAACCGGTGGCTTGGCCGGCGCGGCATTTCCCGCGGTATGGCCCGCAACCCGGTGGATCACCCGATGGGTGGCGGCCAGGGCAAGAGCAAGGGCGGTGGTGGATGGCATCACCCGTGTTCGCCATGGGGTTTGCTGGCCAAGGGCGGCAAGACCCGCCGACGCAAGAAGTATTCGAACTCGATGATTCTGGAGAGAAGGAAGAAATAAATGGGACGTTCCCTGAAAAAAGGCCCGTTTGTCGACGATCATCTGATGGAGAAGGTCGAGGCCATGCAGGCCGGCGAGAAGAAGCCGATCAAGACATGGTCACGGCGGTCGATGATCGTTCCGGAATTTGTGGGACACACATTTTTGGTTCATAACGGCAAGGTGCACACGCCGGTGTTCGTGACGGAAAACATGGTCGGGCATCGGTTGGGCGAGTTCGCGCCGACGCGCACGTTCCGCGCCCACGGAGCCCACACCGAGAAGGCGGTCGCGAAGTAGCGCGGCCGGGAGCCGGTTGTGCCCGCACCTGGCACACGAACGGGAGTTTGTGCGGTTTGCTTGTTCTTTGTAGTGGTATGGCCGTTGGCGGCGGAGGAAGCGCCGCTGTCATCGGCCACGACGAATACAGCCGCGGGCGAGTTGCGCGCGCGGGTGGAAAGCCTCGGTGCGGACAACCAGCGCCTCGAGGCGGATCTGCAGCAGCGCGAGACAGTCATTCGCCTGTTGACGGAGAACCTGGCCGTCGCCCGGACCGAGAGCGAGTTGTTCCACAAGAAGTGGAGTGAGGCGCAATTGCGCGCGCAGACGCTCGGCGTTGATGCGGGCGATGCCCACGCGGCGCAGACGCGACGGCAGTTGGCCGAGAGCGTCCGGGCGTTGTATCTCGCGGATGCGGAACGGCAACAGTTGGTAGCGCAGGTGCGGCGGCTCATTGAAGCCTTGCAAAAGCCCGGAGATGTCGCCGGTGAGTTGGCCCGCACGAAGGCGCTGTTCGACGCTACGGATCAATCGGCTTCGGGCCACGCAACGGATGGTCAGGTTCAGGGAAGCTTGGGCGCGGCGACCGTGCTCGATGTGAACCCGGACCTGCGGCTGGTTGTGTTGAATATCGGCCAGCCTGAGGGAGCGCGAATCGGGATGCCGATGGTCGTGGTGCGCGGGGAAGATGTTGTGGCGGAACTGAAAGTTGTGGAAGTACGACAGCGGATTTGCGGAGCGCTGATCGAATGGGTGAAAGAGGGTGTCACGCTGAAGACGGGAGACGTTGCCCGCGTGGCCAGGAACTCGTAAGTGCACGTGTGATTTATGGAAGTGAGAGCGACAACTAAATATGCGCGGATGAGCCCGTACAAGGTGGGTGAAGTGACGCGCCTGATCCAGGGCTTGAGCGCATCGAATGCGCTGGAAGTGTTGCGGGCGATCCCGCGCAAGTCGGCCCGAATGATCGAGAAGACGCTGAAATCGGCGATTGCGAATGCGACGAACAACGCCAGCCTGGCGGCGGACGCGCTGACAGTGAAAGAAGCCGTCGCCAACGAAGGGCCGCGGCTGAAACGCTGGCAGCCCAAGGCGCGGGGCAGCGCGGGACCGATTATCAAGCGGACCACGCATATTCAGATCGTATTGACGGACGGACAATAATTTATGGGACAAAAGACGAATCCAGTAGGCTTTCGCGTGTCAGTTACCAAAGACTGGCTGTCAAAGTGGTACGCGGACAAGAAGGACTACGCCGCGCTGTTGCTGGAAGACATCAAGATCCGGGACATCGTGAAGAAGAAACTGGCGTCGGCCGCGGTGCCGAAGATCGCGATTGAGCGGTATGCGAACCGGGCCCGGATCACCATTTCGACCGCGCGTCCGGGAATTGTCATCGGGCGCAAGGGCGCGGAAATTGACAAGTTGAAGGAAGAGCTGACGGCGTTGACCGGTAAGGAAGTCTACGTGGATATCGTCGAGGTGAAGACGCCGGAGACCGATGCCCAGCTCGTTGCGGAGAACATCGCCCTGCAACTGGAACGCCGGATCAGTTTTCGACGCGCCATGAAGAAGGCCGTGCAGACCGCCATGGATTTTGGGGCGCAGGGCATCAAGGTGGCGTGCGGCGGACGTTTGGGGGGGGCCGAACTGGCTCGTCGCGAAAAGTATCGCGTCGGGAAGATCCCGCTGCACACGTTGCGCGCGGATATCGATTACGGTTTTGCGGAGGCGCTCACGGTATACGGAAAGATCGGCGTGAAAGTATGGGTCTGCAAAGGTGAACGACCGCTACGACCCGTGATACAGCCCCCACCGGCGGTACCCGTCGGCCCGGCACCGGCGGCATAGCACAGAGGAAATGACGGAAGGATTTCGAGGCCATGGCAATGATGCCCAAAAGAGTGAAGTATCGGAAAGCCCAGCGTGGGAGCCGGACCGGCACCGCGTGGCGGGGGGCCTCGGTCGCATTTGGTGAATATGGTTTGCAGGCGCTGGAGCGCGCGTGGGTGACCACGACGCAAATCGAGGCGTGTCGTGTGGCCTTGTCGCGCAACATGAAGCGCCGCGGCAAACTGTGGATCCGGGTGTTCCCGGACAAGCCGATCACCAAGCGCCCACCGGAGACGCGCATGGGCAAGGGCAAAGGTCCGCCCGAAACCTGGGTGGCGGTGATTCGACCGGGAAATGTGCTGTTTGAACTGGGCGGTGTGACGGAAATACTGGCGCGCGAGTCATTTCGGCTCGCGGCGTCCAAGTTGCCGATTGCGACGCGTTTTGTAGCCAGGCGATAACGAACGACATGAAAGCCAAGGAAATACGTGAGTTGACAGATGCCGAGGCGCAAGCCAAACTGCGTGACCTTCGGCAGGAAATGTTTAACCTGCGGCTTCAGCAGCAAACGGCCCGTCTCGAACGGCCCAGCCGGATTCGCGAAGTGCGGCGGGATATGGCGCGGCTGGAAACCGTGTTGAGAGAGCGACAGATACAACCGGCGACGACGCCGGCCAAGGGATGACCCGAACAACCGCAGAATTTGGATTTACTATGGCGGAGACAGCGACAATCGAAAACAAGAAGCGGGAATTGGTGGGCGAAGTTGTCGGCGACAAAATGACAAAGACCATCGTAGTCGAAGTGGCCCGACGTGTCCGTCATCCCCGCTATCAAAAGGTCATGACGACCTACAAGAAGTTTTACGCGCACGACGAAAAGAGTGAAGCGGGTGTGGGCGACAAGGTGCGGATCGTTGAGTCGCGCCCCCTGAGTAAGCTCAAACGCTGGCGGCTGATCAGTGTGGTGCAGAAAGCGGCAAAGATCGAGAAGGTCGACGTATGATTCAGATTCGGACGCATTTGGACGTGGCGGACAACACCGGCGCGCGCGTGGCGTGGGCGATCGGCGTTCTGGGACACCAGAAGCGATACGCGCGGATCGGTGACGTCATCAAGGCGCACGTCAAGGAAGCCTCACCCGATGGGACCGTGAAAAAGGGAGAGGTCGTGACCTGCGTGGTGGTACGGACAAAGTCGCCCTTGCGCCGCAATGATGGGTCCTACGTGCGGTTCGACAATAATGCCGTGGTGATTATCGATGACCAGTTGAATCCGAAAGGCACGCGCATTTTCGGACCCGTGGCGCGCGAGTTGCGCGACAAGAATTTTACCAAGATCATTTCACTGGCTCCCGAGGTGCTCTAGGTCATGAAGAATCTGGCAGTCAAGAAAGACGACGTGGTCGTGGTGCTTTCGGGAGAGGACAAGGGCAAGGTCGGCCGGGTACTGGCGGCGTTTCCCGAGAAGCGACGCGTCTTGGTCGAGGGCGTGAACGTAATCAGCAAAGCGTTGCGCAAAAGTCAGAACAATCCCAAGGGCGGGATCATCACCAAAGAAGGTCCGATCCATATTTCGAAGGTAATGAAGCAGGAGCGCCACGAAGCGCGGAAGAAGAAGCATGCAACCGTGCCCGTGACCGACGAAGCCTAAGCGAGTGTTATGGCGCAGCTATACGAACATTATAAGAAGAGCGTGGTGGAGCAACTCATGAAGGGCGGCCATTACACCAACCGGATGCAGGTGCCGAAGGTGGAAAAAGTGGTCGTCAATATGGGCGTGAATGCGAATCACGACAAAGACGTGATCAACGAAGCCCAGCAGGAATTGGCCACTCTCACCGGGCAAAAGGCGCTGGTCACGAAGGCGAAGAAGAGCATTTCGAATTTCAAGGTCCGCAAGGACATGCCCGTGGGCGCAAAGGTGACGTTGCGAGGTCAGCGCATGTACGAGTTTCTAGAGCGGTTCTTCAACGCCGCGTTGCCGCGGATTCGCGACTTTCGCGGGGTCAACCCGCGCGGGTTCGATGGACGCGGCAGTTATACGATGGGCGTGAAAGACCAGGCGATTTTTCCCGAGGTCGAACTCGACAAGATCAAGCACAACCTCGGGATGGACGTGACAATTGTGACGACGGCCAATACCGACGCCGAGGCCAAGGAGCTCCTCAAATTGCTCGGGATGCCGTTCAGCAGTTAAAGGATTGAGTTATGGCGAAAGTTACCTGGGAAGTAAAGCAGCGGCGGCCAGCCAAATTCAAGGCGCGGCAGTACAATCGCTGCCAGAACTGTGGGCGACGCCATGCGTATATCCGGCGGTTCAAGATTTGCCGCATTTGTTTTCGTGAACTGGCCAGTCAGGGCAAGATCCCGGGCGTGGTGAAGGCGAGCTGGTGAATTGATGAACGTGACCGATTCCATTGGAGATATGCTGACGCGGATTCGCAACGCGAACTCCGCACTCAAGCCGGACGTGCTCGTGCCGTATTCGCGGCTGAAGGCGGAGATTGCCAAGGTATTGAAGCGCGAAGGCTACCTGGCCGATTTCTATGCGGAGAAGCTGGAGAATGGCCGGCAGGTACTGAAGATTCAGTTGAAGATCGTCGGCAAAGAGCGGGCAATCGTCGGGATCAAGCGCGTCAGCCGTCCCGGGCTGCGGCGGTATGTCGGTTCGACGGATATTCCGCGGGTACTGGGTGGCATGGGAATATCGATTCTGACGACGTCGCGGGGCGTGATGACCGGCTACGAGGCCAAGAAAGCGAAATTGGGCGGTGAGCTGTTAGCGTACGTGTGGTGACCGATTATGTCACGAATTGGAAAAAAGCCCGTTGAGATTCCGGCCAAGACGAAAGTTGAAGTGAAAGGCCAGGCGATCTCTGTCGAAGGGCCAAAGGGCAAGCTGGAGTGGACGGTGCCCTCACCGATCAAAGTTGAGGTGAAGGATGGCCGCGTGCTCGCGAGCACGACGCAGATGGACCGGGTTGGCAAGTCGCGTTGGGGGTTGTCCCGAAGCCTGATTGCCAATATGGTCAAAGGCGTCAATGAGGGGTACGTCAAGAAACTGCTGGTGGAGGGCGTTGGCTTTCGCGCGGCGGTGCAGGGAACGAATTTACAGATGTCCCTCGGGTATTCACACCCGATTGTGTTCGCCATTCCGAAAGGAGTGAAGGTTTCGGTGGCGGACACGCAGGACAAGAAGCCGGAGATTACGATTGAGGGGCCGGACAAACAAATGGTCGGAGAAGTGGCGGCCCGAATCCGCCGGTTCTATCCGCCCGAACCGTACAAGGGCAAGGGGATCCGCTACGTCGGGGAACAAGTGCGCCGGAAGGCGGGCAAGACCGTGACGACGGCCGGTGGTTAATTGGGTGGTGCGTTATGATTCCACGAACCAGAGTTGAAGCGCGATATCGCCGGCATCTGCGGCTGCGACAAAAGGTGCGCGGCACCGCGCAGCGTCCGCGGATGAGTGTCTGCATGACCGGCAAGCACATCTATGTGCAGTTGATCGACGACGTCAACGGAGTGACCCTGGCGTGCGCCAGCACGGTTGCCTCCGACTTGAAGGGGACAAAGGCGACGATCGCGGGCGCGAAGAAAGTCGGCGAACTCGCCGCGCAGAAGGCGAAGGCCAGGAATATCACCGAGGTCGTATTCGATCGCGGCGGGTTGCGGTATCACGGACGGGTCAAAGCATTGGCGGAAGCGGCGCGCGAAGCAGGATTGAAATTCTAATATGGCACCTGAAAAGAAACCGAAGATTGCAAAGCCGATCGCTTCCAAGGGGAAGGAAGCCTCGCCTGTAGCCGTGGTCGAGGAACTGGGAGTTGAAACCGATCGCCAGGGCGGTGAGATTATTGAGAAGGTCGTCTACGTCAACCGCAGCGCGAAGGTTGTGAAGGGCGGACGCCGCTTTCATTTCAGCGCGTTGGTGGTTGCCGGCGACCGACGCGGGCACGTGGGCTGGGGTTTTGGCAAGGCCAACGAGGTTGCCGACGCCATCCGCAAGGGCACCGATCAGGCGAAGAAATCCATGGTGTTTGTGAATTTGAAAGACTCGACGATTCCCCACGAAATCGTAGGGGTCTTTGGCGGCGGACGCGTGTTGCTGCGTCCCGCGTCGCCGGGCACCGGTGTCATCGCGGGCGGAGGCGTGCGCGCCGTCATTGAGGCCGCGGGAGTGCGTGACGTGCTGACGAAGTCGCTGGGGTCAAGCAATGCGGTCAACGTGGTGAAGGCGACGATTGATGCCCTGCTCAACTTGCGTCCGCGCGAGGAAATCATGCGGGTACGCGGGCTGACGCGGCCAACGGCCACCGGGGTGAGTTGATATGACGATGCGATTGCACAATTTGAAGCCCCGTCCTGGCGCCAAGCACCGCACGAAACGGTTGGGTATTGGCGAGAGTTCGGGTCATGGCAAGACCAGCGGACGCGGGGGTAAGGGGCAGACGGCACGTTCCGGTGGCACGATTCGATTGGGATTTGAAGGCGGCCAGATGCCACTGCTGCGCCGCATTCCGAAGCGCGGATTCAACAACGCGAACTTCCGGACGATCTACGCCATCGTCAACGTCGAGCAGTTGAACGAGTTCGACAACGGCGCGACGGTCACGCCCGAGGCGTTGGTGGAGGCGGGGCTGGCCGACAAACTGTTTGACGGAGTCAAAGTCCTTGGCAACGGCGCGTTGAAGAAAAAGCTGACGGTCAAGGCCCAGAAGTTTAGCGCGTCCGCGCGGGAAAAGATCACCCAGGCCGGTGGCCAATGCGAAGACCTGCCGCTGCGGAGCATCCATCATCAGGCGCCGCCGCCGCCGCCGGCCGCAGCGCCGAAGCCACCCGTGGGAGAGAAGTGACGCGCGATCATTGACGACCCATGTTCTCCGCATTCCTCAACTGCTGGAAGATTCCCGAACTGCGGCGTCGGATTCTGTTTACGCTGGGCATGGTCGCGATCGCGCGACTGGGCGCGAATATTCCCTGCCCGGGCGTGGATCCCTCGGAATTAAACCAATACATGGCGCAAATCCAGCAGCGCGTGGGCGGCAGTTTCATGGGTTTGGCGGACATGATGACCGGGGGCGGCCTGCAGCAATGCGCGGTGTTCGCACTGGGTGTGATGCCGTACATTAGCGCGTCCATCATTATGATGTTGTTGCCGGCGGTTATGCCGTCGCTGGAGAAACTCAAGCAGGAAGGCGAGTCGGGCCGGGCAAAGTTGATCCAGTACTCGCGCTACATGACGGTTGGCCTGTGCATCGTCCAAGCGTGGTTGTTGGCGAAGGCATTCGAACATCCGGAACAAATGTTTTCCGGGTTTACGGGCGTGTTGGTGGCCAATCCCGGAATCGGTTTCGAGTTGTTGACCGTGCTGACCATTACCAGCGGAACGATTCTGTTGATGTGGATCGGCGAGCAGATCACCGAGCGGGGAATTGGCAACGGGATGTCGATCATCATCACGGTGGGCATCGTGGACCGCCTGCCGCGGGCGATCAACCAGGCGTTCCGACTGTTTGTCGGGCCGGAAAGCCAGTTCAATGCCCTTCATGCGATTCTGTTGCTGGTGATGGCCGTGGCGGTAACAGCGGTGGTGGTGGCGGTCACCGAAGCGGAGCGAAAGATACCGGTTCAGTACGCGAAACGCATGGTGGGACGCAAAATGCTGGGAGGCGGACAGACGTTCATGCCGCTGAAAGTCAATTACTCGGGAGTCATGCCGATCATTTTCGCGCAAGCGATCCTGTTATTTCCCGCGAAGATTTTTTCCATGTTGCAGATGTCGTTTTTTCAGAACCTGGCCCGCCAGTTGACGGAGGGCGAGTCGCTGTATCTGGCGTTGTACGGCGGGATGATCCTGTTCTTTTCGTATTTCTGGGTGGCGACACAATTCAATCCGCTGCAAATCGCGGACGACTTGAAGAAGTACGGCGGATACGTCCCGGGGATTCGGCCGGGTCGGCCGACGGCGGAGTACCTGGATCGGATCATGACGCGGATCACGCTGGCCGGCTCCATATTCCTGACGGGGATCGCGGTCATCCCGTACATTTTGTCGCACAACTTTCGGTTGCCGTATTTGACCGCGAGTTTTTTTGGTGGAACGAGCCTGCTCATCAACGTTGGCGTCATGCTGGACACGATGCGCCAGGTCGAGTCGCATCTGGTGATGCGTCATTACGACGGGTTCTTGCGAAAAGGCCGATTGAAGGGCCGGTTCTGACGACTGGGGAAGGTGACGTCGACCGGACAAATGTTTCGGGCGGCGGTCCGCAAGGGCGGCCCGATTGGCGACGCGGCGAAGCAGTTCATTGACAAAGGGCAGTTGATGCCCGACGAGATCACGATAGTGGTCGTGCGATTGCTGCTCGACGAGCAGGGATCGACCGGCAGATTCATCTTCGACAGGTTTCCGCGGACGCGGACCCAGGCGGAAGGATTCGAGCGGGTGCTCCACGACAGGGGACACCCCTGACGGCGGCCAGCCAAAGGACAAAGTGATTGTGGGATTATTGCAGCCGTGATCGTTATCAAGACGCCAGAAGAGATTGAGCGAATGCGGGTCGCGTGCCACGCGGCAGCACAGGTCTTGAGCGCCGTGGCGCATGAGGTCCAGCCGGGGCGCACGACCGCGGAGTTGAATGGCGTGGCTGCGGGGTTGATTGAAAAACTGGGCGGGAAGAGTCCGTTTCTTGGATATAAAGGTTATCCAGGACACATTTGCGTGTCGGTGAACGAGGAAGTGGTTCACGGCATCCCGAGCCAGCGTCGGGTGCAATACGGCGATATTGTGAGCCTGGATGTGGGGATTATCGTGAATGGGTTCGTGGGAGATAACGCGACCACGGTCGCCGTGGGAGTGGTGGAAGGGCGGACCCAACGGTTACTGCAGGTGACCGAACAGGCGCTGCACGCAGGGATTGCGGCGGCGCGCGCGGGAAATCGGGTTTCCGATATTTCGCGAGCGGTCCAGACCATGGTCGAAGCGAACGGATTTTCGGTTGTGAGAGAGTTTGTCGGACACGGAGTCGGTCGGAAGATGCACGAAGATCCGCAAATCCCGAACTACGTGGGTTCGGGGCCCGACCCGAAATTGAAGCCGGGAATGACGTTGGCCATCGAGCCGATGATCAATGCGGGCGCGAAGCGATGTGGTGATGTTGAGCGATGGTTGGACCGTGGTTTCGGCCGATGGCGCGCCCAGCGCGCACTTCGAGCATACGGTCCTGGTAACGGATGGAGACGCCGAGATTTTGACGTGGCTAAGGAAGAGCCCATACGAGTCGAAGGCACGGTAGTCGAGTTGCTGCCGAACACGATGTTTCGGGTGGAGTTGCCGAATAAGCATCGA
The DNA here is from genome assembly GCA_963712025.1 of uncultured Verrucomicrobiae bacterium. Classification (GTDB taxonomy): domain Bacteria; phylum Verrucomicrobiota; class Verrucomicrobiia; order Palsa-1439; family Palsa-1439; genus Palsa-1439. The sequence continues at coordinate 559,659 of CAVQGJ010000010.1, forward strand.
ATTTGGCGCATATTTCGGGTAAGATGCGGCTGCATTTTATCCGGTTGTTGCCCGGCGACAAGGTGATGATCGAGATGTCACCGTACGATTTGAGCAAGGGCCGAATTACGTTTCGGCAGAAAGAGCAGTAGACAGGCAGGACAAACATGAAAGTAAAACCTTCCGTAAAACGGTTGTGCGAACGCTGCAAAGTGGTGCGGCGCAAGGGAGTGGTGCGCGTGATTTGCACCAACCCGCGGCACAAACAACGTCAAGGCTAGAGGTATCGGCATGGCACGTTTGATTGGTGTGGAAGTACCGGACCAGAAACAAATCGGGATCGCGCTCCGCTACATTTATGGTATCGGGCCGACGACCGCGCTCCAGGTGTGCGCGAAAGCGAGCGTGAACCCGAATGTACGGGCGAAAGACCTGAACGACGAGCAACTGTCGCACCTGACGACGGTGTTGCAGGGCTTTCGCATCGAAGGCGATTTGCGACGGGAAGTGCAAACGAACATCAAGCGCCTGATGAGCATCAATTGCTACCGCGGGATCCGGCACAAGAAGGGCCTGCCGGTGCGCGGCCAGCGCACGTCCACCAACGCGCGCACCCGCAAGGGCCCGCGCAAGACGGTCGGCGTCGTTCGCAGCAAGGAAGCGAAGACGGGCAAGGTCTGATCGCGATGGTTATTTGAAGGAGCACAATGGCTAAAGAAGCATCCAAGAAATCCGAAGAACCGAAAGCGAAACCGGCCGCCGAGGCCGGCGCGCCCGCAGCGAAACCAGAAGCCGCTGCCGAGGCGCGCCGCAGCCGGCCGCCGCGCGGCACCTGCCGTGCCGACCACGGCTGCGGAAGCATTGGCCGAGGGCGAGGTCGCGAAGAAGGTTATCAAGGCCAAGCACAGCAAGAACGTGTTTCAGGGCATCGCCCATATCATGGCGACGTTCAATAACACCTGTGTGTCGATTACGGATTTGAAGGGCCGCGTGATCGGTTGGTCGAGCGCCGGGCGCGTCGGCTTCAAAGGCTCGCGCAAAAGCACGGCCTACGCGGCGCAGTTGGTCGCGCAGGACGCCGCGCGACAGGGAATGGCGCACGGATTGAAGGAAATCGAGGTGTGGGTGAAAGGGCCGGGCAGCGGGCGCGAGGCGGCGATTCGCGCGTTGCAGGCGATCGGTTTGGATATCACCGTGATCAAGGATGTGACGCCCATTCCGCACAATGGATGCCGGCCGCCGAAGCGCCGCCGCGTGTAGCAGGAGATTTCGGCACCATGGCACGATACAAAGGACCACGAGTTCGCATCAGCCGCCGATTTGGACAGCCGATATTCGGCCCGTCGAAGTATTTGGAGCGCCGCGCGTATCCACCCGGCGTGCACGGCCCGAAGAAGGCCCGCCGCAAGCAAAGTGATTACGGCCTTGGCCTGGCCGAAAAGCAGAAGCTGCGTTACCAGTACGGGCTGCTGGAACGCCAGTTCCGGCGCATGTTCAACAAGGCGCTGAAGAAGCGCGGCGTGACGGGCGAGACGTTGCTGCAATTGCTCGAGACGCGCCTCGACAACGTTGTGTTTCGCATCGGGTTTGCCACGACGCGGCCGTTTGCCCGGCAGATGGTCTCCCACGGGCACATTCGCGTGAATGGGCGCAAGGTTTCATCGCCGTCGTTCAACGTGAAGCCCGGGGATGTGGTGGAAATCCGCGACACTGCGGCGACGCGGCAGTTGGCGGCGAAAAGTTTGGAATCCGCGCAGATTCGGCCCGTGCCGGACTGGATCACGTTCAGCCGGGACGCGTTGCGGGCGCAGATCGGGCGGATACCGTCGCGGGACGATATTCAGCCAATCGTCAACGAACAATTGATCGTCGAATTTTATTCTAGATAACGAGAACCCGCGTCCGCAGTCCGGACGCGACAACGAGCCGTCGGTCCGCGCTTCTAGAGCGCGGGAAACCCGGCTCACAGGAGGAAGTTCACCATGCCAGTTCGTCTGGGTCGATTTGAAATGCCGAAGTGGTTGACGCGCGATGACGCCACCGCGACGCCGACATATGCCAAGTTCATTGCCGAGCCGCTGGAGGCCGGCTACGGCCACACCATCGGCAACTCATTGCGACGCGTGTTGCTCAGTTCCCTGGAAGGAGCGGCCATCAGTTCCGTCAAAATCGAGGGCGCGCCCCACGAGTTCACCAGCGTTCCCGGTGTTGTCGAGGACGTGACGGACATCGTGCTCAATCTGAAGAAGGTGCTGCTGAAGTCCCACAGCCGCGAGCCGCACGTGGTGTATCTCTCGGCGAACAAGGACGGCGCCGTGACGGCGGCGGACATCAAGAGCGACCAGGTCGTCGAAGTGCTCAACCCCGACCAGCACATCTGCACGCTCGACAAGAAAATGCACTTTGAGATCGAATTGGAAATCAAGGTGGGCCGCGGCTTCTGCCCGGCGGAGGAGAACAAGAAGCCCGAGCAAGCGATCGGGGTGATCGCGATCGATTCGCTGTTTTCGCCAGTTCGTCGCGTGCGCTACAGCGTCGAGGACACCCGTGTCGGACAACGTACGGATTACGACAAGCTCATCCTTGAGGTGTGGACGGATGGACGCATCACGCCGGAGGACGCGCTGGTGCAGTCCTCGAACATTCTGCGACACCACCTGGATGTGTTCTGCGATTACGACAAGAACATCGTGGTCGAGTTCGAGGAAGCCGGCGAGAAAGTCAGCGCCGAGCAGGCCAAGTTGAAGAAGATCCTCAATATGAGTGTCAACGAGATCGAACTAAGCGTGCGCGCGGCCAACTGCCTGAACAACGCCAACATTACCACCGTCGGCCAACTCGCCATGAAGACCGAACAGGAAATGCTCAAGTACCGGAATTTCGGGAAGAAATCCCTCAACGAGATCAAGGAGAAATTGTCGGCGTTGGGCCTGACCCTGGGCATGAAGTTCGATGCGGCATTACTGGAAGCGCCCGACGCAAACAAGAGCGTTGAGGCGGTCCTGTCCGGTCCGATGCCGGTGCCGGAATAGGGCGGGGCGGAGGAAGGGGACAAATCGCCATGCGACACCGAAAACGAACAGCCAAGCTGGGGATGAAATCCCAGCATCGGCGCTCCACACTGGCCAATCTGGTGTGCAGCCTGATCGAATACAGCCGCATCACCACGACGGTCGCCAAGGCCAAAGTGGCCCGTCGCTACGCGGACAAGATGGTCACTCTGGCCAAAAAGGGTACACTCCACCACCGACGCGAAGCCCTGGCGTTTCTGCGGCACAAGCCAGCGGTCGCCAAACTCTTCGCGGAGATCGGAAAACAGCACGGTGACCGCCACGGCGGTTATACCCGGATTGTTCGGGTCGGACAACGACTGGGAGACGCCGCTCCTGTCGCCATTCTCGAATGGACGGGCACCGTAACGGCCACGCCGGAACCGGACGCGGGTAAGAAGGCGGAAGAACCAAAGGCCAAGGAGCCAAAGACCAAAGAAGCGAAGGCCCCGAAGGCCAAAAAGAAGGCGGACGAGAAGAAGGAACAAGTCGCCACCGCTTCGTAGCCGTCTCCATACAACCATTAGAAACGGCACGGCCTCCCCATCAAGGGAGGCCGCTGTCGTTTCAAGAACAGCTGATTGAGTGCCTGGTTAACGAGAACGAAGCGACCGTGACATCGGCTGTTATGTCAGATGTGTTTGCTGTCGTGCTCGTCTTTGGTGTGGTAGCCGCTGTCCTGGCGGGCGAGATTCACTTGATGTTTCTTGGCGTAGGCGTCGTAGAAGTCGGCGGGGGTCATCTCCAGGACCTGCGCAATGGAAACGAGGAAATGGAGCAAATCGATGACTTCGACTCGGGCATTTTGTTTGTCGAACTTTTGGTACTTGGCCCACCATTTCCACGGGACGCTGTCCGTCAATTCGGCAACCTCCTGGGTCAACGCTCGGCAATAGTTCAACACCCACTGCTGCCGTTGCTCGTCCGTCATCTGGGTGGTGTCAACGCCGATCCGTTTGTTAAGCTGCTCTTGGAGGCGAAAGATTTCTTCAAGTTTGTCGGGTGCATTCATAGGGCTGGCAGCATTATCGAGAGAAAGTGGTGAAAAATCACTGCTTTTCTGCTATAGGATGGAGGTGGCCGGCTAGCGATGAAAACCCCTGATAGCACGGTACCCGGATCGAAGCCGTTGCGCGACCCGCGACTGACGGCGATCAATTTCGTCTCTGATGCCGTCAACCGGACCCTCGATCTCAAGGAAATCGCGGACAACGCATTGGACTCCGTGCTGGCCGTGATGAAGGTGGACGCGGGGGCCGTGTACATCTGGCAGGATATCGACCCCGCCCTTCATCTGTTCGCTTGGCGTGGCCTGAGCGAAACGTTTGTCCCCAATGTCATGGTGTTGCGACGAGGCACAGAGGTCATCGACGCCGTGCTCAATGGGGAGGCCCGCGTCATCGAGGATTTTACGGTGAGCCCGAGTGGCGGCGGATTCCGTCGCGGCACGAGCGGGCTTCCAATCCGCGGTGCTCGTCCCCATTCGAGCGCATGGGTATGTCGTTGGCGCACTGGGCTTGGGCGCGTATCAGAAGCGCAACTTCAATGAACCCGACGTTGATCTCATCGAGGCTGTCAGCAACCAGATTGGCAACGCCATGGTGCACGCCCAGTTGCAGACTGACCTGCGGGCGAGCGAAGAACAGTACCGGGCGCTGGTGGAAAACTCGGACGACGCGATCTATATCGCCGATTCATCGGGGCGGTTGCGGTTTGCCAACAGCGCATTCCCCCGGGTGTCCGGATACCGGCTGTCCGAGGTGACACTCGCAGATCTGTTGACGCGCGTGCACGCGGAGGATGTCGGCATGGTGCGGCGAGCGGTTGACGGCTTGCTGGGGGGAGAGCCTGTCCACAGTCTGGAGTATCGCTTCCGCCGCAAGGACGGAGTGTGGATCGATCTACAATGCAGCGGCAGCGTGTTTTCTCGTGAGGGAGAACGCGTGACCCAAGTGCAGTTTGTCGTCCGTGATATTACGCAGGCGCGACAGCGCCAACAACAGTTACTTCGGCGGAACCAGCAACTGGCCGCGCTGTCCACGTTGGCCGAGGTGGCCAACTCGTCCCTGAACATTGACGAGATCGCCCGCAACACTCTCGAGGTCGCCATGGAAAGCACGGGAATGAGTGGCGGCGCGATACACCTGGCGGACGCGAAGCAACAGGTTCTTCACCTGTACCTACAGTCCGGATTGCCGGATGAATTGGTCGCTGACCTTCGTACGCTCAAGTGGGGTGAGGCTGTGCCGGGTTTCGTTGCCGCGTCGGGGCAAGCCGTGGTGGTGAATGATCTCGCCATTCGGACACCCGCTCCGCCGTCCTCTGCCGCACGGCACGGCTTTCGGTCGACGATTGTGGTGCCGGTCAAAACGAAAGGGGAAATGCTCGGCACGCTCGGCCTGTTGAACCGGCAGGAGCTTGAATTCACCAGCGAGGTGGTGGAAATGGTCACGGCCATGGGAAACCAACTGGGGATTGCGCTCGCCAACGCACGGCTGTATGAAAAGCAGCTTCGGGAAAACGAGAAACTGGCGGCGTTGGTGGACATCAGCAGCGGCAGCGCGCAACAACTGGAACTGGAACTGTTGCTGCAACGGATCCTGCAGCGGGCGGCGGCGTTGCTTCGAGCGGATGCCGCGTACATTTCCCATTACAATGAGCCGTCGGAACAGGCGGAAATTGTGGCGGCCAGCGCCAATTTTACCCGACTCATTGGGATGCTGTACCCGGCAACCCAGGGGCTTTTCGGACAGATTCGCCCGACCCGGCAGGGGAGGATTTTTACTCGTGAAGAAATCAAGGCGTATGGGTACAGCCCGGTGCTCCGTGAGTCGGACGTTCGGTCCGCGCTGGTCGTTCCGTTGATCTCTCGCAACGAGCTTATCGGCGCCCTCAGCCTGACGCGACACGGAGAGAACGCGGCGGAATTTACGGCGGCCAACCTGGAACTGATGGAAGCATTTGCCAGCCGCGCGGCGGTGGCGATCGACAACGCGCAGTTGTTGAAGGACCTCGAGCGCAAGAACAAGCTTCTGCAGTTGCTGATTGAGGAGGCCCACCACCGGATCAAGAACAATCTGCAGATGGTATCGGGTCTTCTGCAATTGGAGGCTGAGTCCGCCCAGACCGATTCATCCAGGGGATTTCTCCAGACGGCGATCACGCGTATCCAGGCGATTGCCCAGGTCCACAACTTATTGAGCGAAGAGATGCCGGAAAAGGTGGACGTCAACGCATTGATTACGACCATTGTGCAAATGCTGGTTGGTTCGACGTCGGGAACCCACGGGACGCCGGACGTTACCGTGGACGTCGACCACGTGTGGCTTGGGGCCGAGCAAGCCGTTCCGCTCGCGTTGATTGTGAACGAGTTGGTTTCCAATACCTTCGTACACGGTCGGTCTCCCCACGGGCAGCGCGTTGCGTACGCGAATTCAATGCCGACAACAGGATGGACATATCGAACTGTTGGTTGCCGACAACGGGGGTGGGTTCGCGAGTGGCAAGGACTGGCGCGAGGGTGAGGGGCAGGGGATGAGCATTGTGGCGCAATTGGCGCAGGTCAATCTGCGCGGCCAGTTGCAGATCGATTCTCGCGACGGAGGCGTTCGCGCGGAGTTGCGGTTCGAGATCGTTCCACATGGGACGGGGCCGGGCGCGCGGGTCCCGTCCGACCTGGCCGGTCCGCGGGCTTGACTTTGCGCAGAGCCGTTCTAAGGTAGCGGCCAGGAAGCGCGGGTAGAAGCTAGGAGACAGATGAAAGCCCTTCGAGTCCTCATTGCTGACGACGATGGTCTGACACTGATGGTCTTGCGCAAGATACTCGTGGCGATGGGGCACGCCGTTGTTGGTGAGGCGGGGGACGGACAGCAAGCCGTGACACTGGCTCGCGAGGCGAGTCCGGATCTGATCATACTGGATATCCGCATGCCCAAGATGGACGGGTTGGAAGCTGCCCGTCAGATCCGGGACCTGTGTCCTGCGCCAATTATCGTTCTCAGCGCCCACTCGGAAGCGGGTTTGGGGAGTGAGGCGGTCGGTGCGGGGGTCAATGCGTATCTGGTCAAACCCTTCACCGCCGAGCAACTCAAGCCGGCGATTGAACTGGCATTGGCCAGTTCGGAGAAATCCAAGGAGATGGCTGCCGAACTTCGGCAGATGAAAGAGGCGCTGGAGTCGCGGAAAATCGTCGAGCGCGCCAAAGGCATTCTCATGCGGCAGGCCGGAATGGATGAGGAAGCAGCCTATCTCAAACTTCAAAAGACCGCCCGCAATGAAAACCGCAAGCTGGTTGAGGTCGCTCGGGCCATCATTATGGCGGAGCAAGTCCAGCGCGACGGCGGCAAGACGGCAGCCCCACGGGGCCATGGACGCCCCTGATTCGCGGGTTTTGCCGAAGGGGTTCGGCCTTGACCGTTCGCGCAACTTCCCGCTAGTCTCACGCATCTTATCTGACGGAGCAAAGCATTGGACATGGAAAACGTCGTTATTATCGGATCTGGCTGCGCTGGTTGGACCGCAGCATTGTACACGGCGCGGGCGAACCTGAAGCCGCTGTTGCTGACGGGAGAACATCCCGGAGGGTTGCTAACGAGCACGAGCATTGTGGAGAACTATCCCGGCTTTCCCGAGGGGATCGACGGGACGGATCTCATGATGCGGATGCAGAAGCAGGCGGAGCGTTTCGGCACACAGACCCGATATGGCGTGGTCGTCACGAAAGTGGATTTCAGCCGTCCGCCCTTCCGGTTGTGGTTGCACGAGGAGATCATCGAGACCCGGAGCGTCATCATCGCCACGGGCGCTTCGCATCGGCATCTGGGAATCAAGAACGAGGAACTGCTGGAACGCAAAGGGGTGACCTATTGCGCGCAGTGCGACGGCGCATTACCCGTATTTCGCAACAAGGAGTTGGTGGTTGTTGGCGGAGGTGACTCGGCCTGTGAAGAGGCGACGTATCTCACTCATTTCGCATCGAAAGTCTATTTGGTGCATCGACGGGACCAACTTCGCGCCTCGAAGATCATGGCCGAGCGGGCATTGTCCAATCCCAAGATTCAGCCGGTATGGGATTCCGTGGTCACGGATGTGTACGACGTCAGCAAGGACATGGTCACGGGCGTGCAACTTAAGAACCTCAAGACCGGCGCGACCTCGGACCTGTCCTGCGCCGGCGTGTTTGTGGCGATCGGTCACGAACCATCGACAGAACTGTTCCGCGGCCAGATCAACATGGATGGCCAGGGATACATCGTCTGCCAGAAGGGGATGTCCACGAACGTGCCGGGCGTGTTCGCCGCCGGCGATTGTGTGGATCGCGTGTACCGTCAGGCCGTTACGGCGGCGGGAACAGGGTGTGCGGCGGCGATTGATGCCGAGCGGTATCTGGCCACGCACCGCGGGTAAGTCGGCCCATTGGCGGTCGCGACCTACGATTCAGCGGTTTCGATGATCTTGATGAACGCGGCGTCGTCAGGTGCCTCGAGCAACCGCTGGCGTAGGTCATCCTGACGAAGAAGGCGCGCGAGCGTGCCCACGACGCGGAGGTAGTCCGTGACCATTTGTTTGGGTGTGCCAATCAAGAAGATCAACCGCACGGGTTGACCATCTTTCGCCTCAAAATCAACACCCTCGCGGCTGCGTCCAACCGCGATCAAGATGTCCGAACACTGATCGGTACGGGCATGTGGAATGGCGACTTCATGGCCCAACGCGGTGTTGCTGACACGCTCCCGCTGGAGGATTTCGTTAAAAAAGGCTTCGAAATTGCCTACACACTTGCTTTGGGCCAACAACTCAGCCACCTCACGTAATGCGGGAGTTTTTTCCCGGCTCTGCAACTCCAGTCGGATCGCACTGGGACTCAACAATGACGCGATTTTCGATGGAGAAACTTTGGGTCCGTCAGACATTGGCTCCACTCCATTTCAATTTCTCTCGCAGTACCTCAAAATACGAATGATCCTTTGGCGTGACCAGTTGCACGGTTCGCGGGGACCGACGAACTTCCACTTCATCGCCCACTTCCATCCGCAATTGCACCTGTCCGTCGACGGTCAGCAGCAACTCAGCCGCCGCATCCGCCACTTGGCAACGAATGACCGAATTCTCTCCGGCAATCACGGAGCGATTGCTCAACGCGTGCGGACAGATGGGCGTAATAATCAGTGCGCGTGATGTTGGCACCAAAATTGGCCCGCCCGCGCTCAATGAATACGCTGTTGAGCCCGTTGCCGTGGCGAATATCATGCCGTCGCACACATATTCTGTCAACAACTCGCTGTCGACAAATAATCGCAACCGGACTATGCGGGACAGCGCCCCGCGGGAAACCACGACGTCATTGAGCGCCCGGTGCGCGGCGCGGCGTTTGCCGCTGCGAATCAGGGCGGTCTGGAGCGTGTGACGGCGGCTGATCTCGTACTGGCCGCGCAAAACGTCGCGGATGGGACCCTGAAGCCGGTCGCCATGAATACTGGTCAGGAATCCCAAGTGGCCCAGGTTCACGCCGAGGATCGGGGTGGCTGGCCCCTCCACTTCACGAGCAACGCGGAGGATCGTGCCGTCTCCCCCGAGTACGATCACCATGTCGGCGGTCTTGCCAATCTCCGGCAGACGGCGGGCCAGCTTCAGCTTGCCGGCGAGAACGGCCGCTTCCCGTTCCAGCAGGACGGCGACATGGTGTTCGCGGAGCACGGCCAGAAGCTCCAGGAGTCGGCCGCGGGTTTCGGGTTTGTCCGAGTGCGCGACGATGCCCACCGTCTTGGGAATGCGTGGTTTCACGACTTGCGCAGGGCGATGAGAAATTCCTTGTTACCGGCCGGGCCGAGCAAGGGAGACTCCGTCACTCCCAGCAACATCAGCCCCAACGTCTGTGTGGCAAACTCTTGAATCATGTTGGTCACGGCCTCGTGCACGCGCGAGTCTCGCACAACCCCGCCTTTCTTCACGAGCTTTTTTCCGGCTTCAAATTGCGGTTTGACGAGGGCGATGAGTGTGCCGCCGGGCCTCAACACGGAGACGGCCGAGGGCAGCACCTTCGTCAGCGAAATGAAGGATACGTCGATCGTCACCAGATCAACGGGCCCGCCAAGATCACCCTCCGTCAGGTGGCGCGCATTCATTTCGTCGTAGACGACAACGCGCGGATCCTGGCGCAGTTTCCAGTCGAGCTGTCCCTTGCCAACATCGACCGCATGGACGCGCGCCGCGCCCCGCTGTAACAGGCAGTCGGTAAATCCTCCCGTGGAAGCCCCGAGGTCGGCGCAAACGAGGCCATCGCAGGATATGTGGAACTGGTCCAGAGCTTTTTCCAGTTTATGGCCTCCGCGGCTGGCATATTTCTCCGCCGCCTCGACAAGAAGGGTGGCGTGATCGTCAACCAGTTCGCTGGGCTTGTGAGCGAGTTGGCCGTTGACGCGCACGGCTCCGGCGAGGATCAGACGCTTGGCTTTCTCCCGGCTGTCGGCCAAGCCGTGAGCGACAAGTTGTATGTCGAGCCGGGCACGCATGGCGGCAGCCATGGAATTCACATCCTTCGTGATAAAGCCCGCGTTACGCCGTTCGGGCGGTGGCGCCCAACACGCGAAACTGGGGTGGTTTGACCCGTTCCTGGGAGGCTTCCAGCAGCAAGTCTCTTACCTTGGCGATGGCCGTCTTGGAATTCAGTCCGTACTTGTCCTGCAGATCCTTGTTGGTGCTGGCGTGTTCGATGAAGTTGTCGGGCCAACCGACACGGGCCACGGGCGTATCGATGCGCAGGTCATCCAGCGTCTCGAGCACCGCACTGCCGAATCCACCCATGAGCACATGGTCCTCGATAGTGCACAATACTTTGCAGATGCGACCGTATTTTTCGATGACGTCGCGATCGATCGGTTTGCAGAATCGAGCGTTGATGAGGGCGACGGACAAGCCGTCCGCCTGCAATGCGGCGGCGGTTTCCTGAGCCATCTTCGAGACGGCACCATAGAAGAACACGGCGACGTCCGTTCCATGCTGCAGTACTTCGGCTTTGCCGAGTGGCAGGATGGCCGGTCGTTCTTTGATGGGGACGCCCTCGCCGGCACCGCGTGGATAACGGACGAAGATCGGGCCGTGATGCTGCAGAGCGGTCCAGAGCATGTCGACCAATTCATCCTCGTCCTTGGGCGCCATGAGGATCGCGCGGGGCACGCATCGCGCGTAGGCGATATCGAATACGCCGTGGTGGGTGGGGCCATCGTTCACCGACAGGCCGGCTCGATCCATGGCAAAGATCACGTCCAAGTTCTGCAACGCGATGTCGTGGATGATACAATCATAAGCGCGCTGGAGGAACGTCGAGTAGATCGCACAGACGGGCCGGTATCCCATGGTCGCCATTCCCCCGGCGAAAATGACCGCGTGCTCCTCAGCGATGCCAACGTCGAAATAGCGGTCCGGCTTTGCCTTTTGCAGCTTGCCCAGACTCGTCCCGCTGGGCATGGCGGCGGTAATGCCGACGAGCTTGCTGTTCACGTCGCAGAACCGGATCAGGGCGTCCGCAAAGACATCCTGGTAATTGGGCGGGGTGCCTTCCTTCTTCGCCGGCGACTTGCCCGTGGCGATGTCGAACGGTCCGCACCCGTGGAACGTCTGGGGGTCTTCGAGGGCCTTCTCGTAGCCCTTGCCCTTCTTGGTGAGGACATGGAGGAGAACGGGCACGTCCTGTTTCTTGGCCCATTGCAGGGTGTCGATCAGCAGGGCCGTATTATGGCCGTCCATCGGGCCGATGTACCGAAGGCCGAACTCTTCAAACAGCAAGCTCGGCACAATGATCCCTTTGACAGCCTCTTCGACCTTGTGACCGATTTGCGCCAACTCGGGACCCACGCGCGGGAAACGACCGAGGAAATGCTCCATCCGCTTGTGAGCGGCGGCGTACGACGGATGGCGCACAATGCGGTTGAGATAATCGGAAATGGCGCCAACGTTCTTGGCGATGCTCCACTCGTTGTCGTTCAAGATGACGATCAAACGCTTGGTGGAGGTCTTGATGTTGTTGAGCGCCTCGTAGGTGATGCCATTGGTGAGCGCGGCATCGCCCGCGATGCAGACCACATGCTCGTCCGTCTTGGCGTGGTCACGGGCCGCGGCCATGCCGAGCGCCGCGGATAACGCCGTGCCGGCGTGGCCGGCGCCAAAGCAGTCGTACGGGCTTTCCGAGCGGAACGCGAATCCCATCGGGCCACCCGACTGGCGAATCTTGTGAAAGCTCTCGCGCCGACCGGTCAGAAGCTTGTGCACGTACACCTGATGGCTGACGTCCCATACGAACCGGTCCTTTGGTGATTCAAATACCCGGTGGAGGGCGATGGTCAGTTCCACAACTCCGAGGTTGGGGCCGAGGTGGCCGCCGGTCTTGCTGAGCACGGTGATCAGCTCGTCGCGGATCTCCTGTGCCAGTGTTTGAAGCTGGTCGAGAGTGAGCAGCTTCACATCCGCCGGCGTGTTAATCATGTCAAGATAACGTCCCATGTCGCTCTCCTTGTGGGTCAGAACAACTTGCCCCCTTCATCTTCGGACTTGTCGTCTTCGCCGCCGTCCGGTTCCGTCTCGAACGGTTCCAAGGCGACGGATCCATCGGCTTTCTTGGTCAACACCTCGATCTTCTTTTCCGCTTCTTCCAGCTTCTGGTTGCAGAAACGGACCAAACGGGAGCCTTCCTCGTATTTCTTGAGGACATCCTCGAGCGGCAGTTCGGCAGCCTCCATCTCAGCCACAATTTTCTCGAGGCGATCGATGGCTTGCTCAAACGTCAACCCGTTCCTGTCCAGAACGGGCGCGGCACTCTTCTTCTTCGGTTTCATTCTGCGTCCGGCTTTGAAGATACCACAGAACCGAAGTCGCCATCAAGCACCTTGGTCGAAATGCTAGTGCCTGGTTGGACGTGGGTTACGCTGCGGACGATGCGTCCGGTCTCGGCCAGGACCGTGATGCTGTAACCGCGTTGTAACGTGGCGTTGGGGCTGAGAAGGTCCAGTTTGGTGCTGGCTTGGCTGAGGCGGTGGCGGGTCGCCTGCGTGTGCCGCACCCAGGCAGCTTGAAAGCGTTGTTCGTGGGAACCGAGACGTTGCCGCCAATTGACGACCATGGCTTGCGGGCTGAGCAATTTGAACTTCCCGGCAACGGCTTCCCAGCGGGCGCGATGCGCCGCCACGGTTGCACCGGGAGCGCGACGGAGCCGATGAGCGTAATCGTCAACCTGCTGCTGGTATTGCCGAATGGTCTCGGTGGGACGGCGGAACACATAGCTGGACGAGAGCGTTGAGAAACGTTGGCGGGCTTCGGCGAGTTGCAACCGCAGATCCTTTTGCAGCCGAGCCTGATACTGGTTAATTTGGCGCGCGTATTCATCCTTGGCCTTCACGACCAGTTCCGCGGCAGCACTGGGAGTCGGCGCACGAAGGTCCGCGACGAAATCGGAGATGGTAAAGTCGATTTCGTGGCCGACGGCGGAGATCGTCGGAATTCTCGAACGAGCCAGTGCGCGGGCGACCGTTTCGTCATTGAACGCCCACAAATCCTCGAGTGAGCCGCCACCCCGGGTCACGATCAGCACGTCGAGCGGCAAGCGGCCCGCGGCATGCCAGACGTTGAATTCGTCGATGGCCGCGGCGATCTCGTTCGCGGCGCCATCGCCCTGCACCCGCACGGGATTGATGACGACATGCACGTTGGGGAAACGGCGGCCGATGACCTTGAGGAAATCCCGGACCGCCGCGCCTGTGGGTGAGGTAATAAGGCCGATGTGTTGGGGGAGTGTGGGAATCGGTTTTTTGCGAGCCGTATCGAACAGTCCCTCCTTTGCGAGGCGCTGCTTGAGTTCCTCGAAGGCCAGTTGCAGTGCGCCCAGACCTTTGGGTAAGAGCCGGCGGGCGACGAGTTGATATTGTCCGCTCCTCTCGTAAACGCTGACGTCGCCGAACGCGATGACCTGCAGTCCGTCTGCAAGCGCGAACCCAACCTTGGCCGCGACGCCACGAAACAACACCACGGCCAGTTGGGCGTTGGCGTCCTTCAACGTGAAATAGACGTGGCCCGAGGACGGCGAGCGGAGATTGGAGATCTCGCCTTCGACCCACACGCTGGGGAAGTGTTCTTCGAGGAGATCCTTGACGCGTCGCGTCAGGTCGGTAACGCTGAGGACTTGTGTGGGCGGCTTTGGCATCGGTCGGTCAGTTCAGATGGGGTTTGATCCGCGGAAGGGTTTGGCGGGCCAGATTCCAGTAATAATCGTCGGTGACCCACGCCCGGGGCATGGCGAGCGCCGCTTCCAGATTATCATTGGCTTCCTGCCACCGGTGGGCGGAAGCCAACGTAATCCCGAGTTCGACACGGTGGGGAACGACATGGGGGGCGAGTTGACTGGCCTGTTCCAGATCGTGAATCGCATCGTCGAGGGAAGCGGAGGGAAATTTCCCGTACAGTAACTGGGCGAATTTGCGCAGCACCCAGTTGAGCTCGGCCATCTCGCGGTTCCAGACACCGAGGACGTGATAGGCCAAGTCTTCCTTGTCGTCGAGTTTGATGGCGCGCTCCGCCTCCTTTTTCACTTCGCTGGCGAGCGACACTTTGCGTTTGCCGCCTTCGTAGAGGGCGAGCTTGCCAACGGCGACAGCCAGGTAGGCATGTCCCTTCGAGTCATCCGGATCGAGCTTCACGGCGGTTCGGGCCAGTCCCTCGGCTTCGATGCAGCACTGCTTCTGTTGGTCCGCGTCCTTCGAAAGAATGCTCGTGTCGATCAGTGCGCGCGCTAGTTTCCATGTCGCTTCGTAATCATCGGGCGCGTGGAGGTGCGCGGCGCGGTAGGCCTTCAACGCCGAGTTGAGATCAAAACGCCCGAGAGCGGCGTCACCCGCCGCAACGTCCGGCTGTGCTCGCGCCCCGGCGACGACCCCGAAGAGACAAAGAGCCAGCCACAAACTACGGCTCATAGTCATCCGCGGGGAATTCCGGTTTCATGATCGGCTTGTAGCCGTGGGGGAACGGGACCGGGAACGTGACGACATCGTAAACCCCCGTCACCTCGCGTCCGATCCAGCGCGCGAATCCTTTGCCCACACCGTAGGTGACACCGGCCCCTCCACCGTGGTCGGCGGTGGCCTTGGTGACCTGATTGGGCACTTCCACGATGCCGAACAGGACGTTGGCGAAGCCGCGACAAAGTTTGCGGAGAGCATTTTGGCCGCGCGGGGCGTCCTCGGTATCGGCCATCGCACGAAACGGGAAAAGGAGGGCCAAGACCATGAGCAAAGCGAAGAGTTTGGCTTTCATGCGCCCATTGTAGCCGCTCCGCGGTCGTTGTTCAATTTCTTTCCCTTGCGCGGGTTGGGGGAATTCACGCGGCAAAAAACGGGCGGCTTGCGCCCCAAAACTCTCTGTCACGGCCCGTACCATCCATTCTCGATAGTGTGTGGCCGAAGTGGCCGCCAGAATACGACATAGCAAGGTGCTTCAGGGTGAGGCCAAGGAGGGGGCCCCAGTTTTCTTTCTATGACGTTCTTGTTGCCCTCTGCCACAAATTCAGGCCACACGCGCGACAAACTCCATGATTGGTGTTCCTCCTTCGAGAGCACCGTCAGTATCTCGATAAGATTCATCCCATCAAACGTGCGAACACGGGGAATCGCCCCCAGTTTGGCTGTGATCTCGCTCACGCGCAGCATTCCATTGAAGCCTACATCCCATTCTCGGCTTTTCGACTCGTAGAAATCACATGCATAGTTTGTCACCCCCGTCAGCGGACTTACGAAGGAACGGTACGTGACCGAAAACCGATCCAGCTTACGCATAAATGGCGGCTTACTGTCGCCAATCAGACGATTGGGCAGCAGCAAGATCGTTCCGTTCGTCGGTGTGATCGA
Source organism: uncultured Verrucomicrobiae bacterium (assembly GCA_963712025.1). Taxonomy (GTDB): domain Bacteria; phylum Verrucomicrobiota; class Verrucomicrobiia; order Palsa-1439; family Palsa-1439; genus Palsa-1439. The sequence continues at coordinate 575,575 of CAVQGJ010000010.1, forward strand.
GTATTCCGGCAGAGAAGACAGTAGCCCTTTCAGAATGTCATCGATTGTGGTCTGCTGATAAGAGACCGTCACAACAGGCTGAGGGATTACATCGATGACAATATTCAATGGCTCCGGCGAATAGGCGGAAAGATTTCGCACGGCCACAGCCACGGGCACGTTGCTGCAAGAGAAGCTGCTCACGACCGTCTGAAGAATCCCCGTTTGCGCGAGAGACTGCTGCGGCAGTATGAAGTGCATGCAGACTGGAACCGCCAAAAGTGCAAACAAATGCGGTTTCCGGAGTAGTGTATCGGTTCTCATATGATATCCGTCCTTTCTTTCATCAGTGGCAAGGTCCCGATTGTGTGATGGTCGCGTTGTTATCTAAAGGGTCGGTGGTGATATTGTTGGTCACAGTAGCACAATCGGCTATGAGAACTTGTAGATATGTGATTGCTCCGTTGTCTCCTTTTGAGAGGGGAATGGCGATGGCATCATGGGCGGTTCCGTCCGCACGTATAAAATTATCAACAGCACTGCCCGCGTTTCCGTTCGGAAAAGATTCTGATACAGGGGTTCCAGCAATAAGTTGGGGTGGGAATGGCGCGCACAACTGATCCCACACGGCGTAGTACACGTCCAGGTCAACAGGAAATCCGTGTCGCGAGGAGCCCGGCTTAATATCGGGCGGCCCGAATGCCCCCGGCTTTCGGACAGTGATGTTTTTCGTCAGTATTGTTTGTTGACCACCTCGGAATGTGACGGCGGCGCCAATTGTTACATCGTTGAGACTCCTGCTCGCATGATTGGCGTCAGTCGGGGTTGCGACCCCTGTCGTGCCGTTGATCTGTACTCTGTCGCTACCCGATGTAACCGACCAGCTCACCGAGCGCGCTGGTATCGCGTTGGTGACGTAGAAAACGCCCGAACTGGGCGAGGCGTTGCAGTAAACATACAAATTGGTCGGCCCGATAATCTCCGGCTTCGCATTATGGAAATTCGTCCACGAGAGCGAGTGCATGGTGTCGGTGATGAAGTCCGTCACGCCGGAGTCTTGCTGGATGGAATGAGTCGTGAAGCTCGGCCACTGGAAGCTGTCCTGATCGATCGTGTACGTCTGGCCGCCATTCACAGTGATGAGGTAACTGACCGAACTCGCGTCGTTGGACACGGGTTCTTGGCCCAGATACTGAATCTGTGACAAATCCAGCGGCATGCCGTCCGGCCGGGTGTAGTTCACTCCTTCAAACGTGAGGATCACGACGGTGTTCGGCAGATATTGCACGGGCGCGCGAAATGTCAGCGAGGCGGTGGTGACATCGGGCCAGACGAATTCCCACTCATTGCCATACTGATCAATTGCAAATTCATGGCGAAGCTCGGTTCCGAAGGACAGAGAGCGCGCATAGTCCGTATAGCTGGATCCCTGACTAAATGCGCTCCACGAATCCCAGATCGAGGAATCGGTCTCTGGATGAGCCGTGCACCCTATGCCGTCACGATATTCGTAATACGGCGTGACCGTTACCCAATCTCCGCCAGTCAGGTCCACCACGTTGGTCTGAATATCCTCGCCAACACCCACGAACCACTCTGGCAGGCACACAGTGTTCACGGTCCGAACGGCGCCACTTATATCCGGCAGACCGAGGAAGGAGTCTATCTTGCTGCCCTTGGCAATCACCTCGTAACCGTTTTGCAGGCCGGCGGGCGTGGTGAACTCCTCGCCATCGGCCCAGGTTGTCTGAATATCAATCGGCTCGAAGGCATCGCCCCACGCCGGCGAGGGCACCGAGCTGTCGGTGGTGAAGGGCACATTGCCATTGGCGTCCATCTGATCCCACGACACCGTCGCGGAAATACCGTTGACGCTTATACTAATCAGATTCGCGGACGTTGGCAACCCCGCGTCGAGACTGCCGCTCACGTAGCCGCTGATGATGTTGGACCGGCCGTTGGCGAACGCCCCGAAGTCAAGGTTGGTAATCGCGACTTGGAAACGACCCGAACTGATGACCGTATACAGATTCGTCATGGTATTACCCGCGGCATCCGAGGCGATGAGCGCCACGGCATTCGTGCCGTAGACCAGCGGCAGGGACTGGCCGAACTGGTTGCCCACGACAGTCATCCGCATTGGCGCGCCGCCGTTGACCGTCGCGGTGACAATGGCGTTGGCGTTGTCCACATTGCCCTGCAGCCAGAATGGGGATGTTTGGGGTACGGTGATCGCGCCGCTGGCACCGGGTCCCTGATCGGCGATGAGGTCAATGTTCGTGAGGGCCGGTGCGTTCGTGGCGGCGCTGGTGTTGACGACCCACGTTTGCGTTGCTTGGTTGGTATTGCCCGCCAGGTCCACCGCCTGAATCGTTACGGTAAAGGAGTTGGTTCCCGCAGGCACCGGGAATTGCTCGATCACGATGTTCGTTCCCGCGCGGTTCCAGAATGGCTGACCGTTGATCCAGATGTTCAATGGGCGAAACTCGTCCGGCGCGATGGGGTCGGGGTCAGCCGCGACGGCTTGTAAGGTAATGAACGCTTGATCGAGTACCGCATTGCTGGCAGGCGATGTGATGTAGACCACGGGCACGAGCCGATCGAGCGTGACGGGCTTGGTCAGTACAACGCTGTGCGGCTCGACCGCCTGCGTCGGCATACTGCAAATACAAATCGTATAGCCCGTCGCCGTTGTCGGGGAGCGTGTAGCTGGCTGACCCGCCCGAGATTGCCACTACCGTGGCATTGCTCATCAACGGGTCGGTGCTGACGCGGATATTCGGATAATTCGTTGTTGGCTGAATCGAGATCGTCAACGACGACGTGTAGGCGGTGTCCCCGTTGACAATCATGTCCAGCGGCGGATCGAACACATTCGGGTTGGTGCCAAGCAGATACTCCGCGAGATTGATCAAGCCGTCGCCATCGGGGTCGGCACCAGCCACAGTTCGGTCAGTCAATGAAAAGCCATAGGTGACTTTCCACCAATCGGGAATCCTATCGCCGACCGTGCTATAGTTGTCGGCGATCAGGACGCTGGGGTTCTGGTAGACCTGCAGGTTCGTCAATCCGTGTGCCCACGGATTGGTGCTTGTTTCGCTGGCAAGATTGGGGTCGAGGGGATCAAGACCGTAGGTCACAGCCCAGCCGTAGGAAATCCCATTGTTCGTGTTTGTCGGATTGCCACGCACCACTTGGTAGAAGTTTTGGGTCAGCCCAACGGCATTGGTGTCGGTCCAACTGGTTTGCTGATCCGTCCCAAACATCCACGCCACATCGGCCCACGAGGGTGCAGGGGTGAGGCTGCTCTCGCTTTGCACCACGTAGATATGATCGGCGCAGCTTTGCCACGTGAGAACCATGTTGCCGCTGCCGTCGGGAGTCAGAGACACCACGCTGAATGGAGCCGACTCGTCGGTGATGGTGCAGGGATCACCCTCGTCATCGTCCATCGCCATCGCCGCAAGTGTCAGTCCCACACTGGCATCATCGCTGGTCTGGCACTGCACCTCCGCTTGGGCAGCGACATTCGAGGCATACGCATCGTAGTCGGCGGCGTTCGCGAGCAACACAGGCAGTGTCACCGTGGGGTCGATAATCCCACCTGCCGCTTCTCCCCAACAATCGGGGCAGTTCGTCCATTGGTTCCACATCCAGACCACACCCCGGTCTTCGGACCATAGACCCGGATACCAGCCGTCTGGTGCGGGGACTTGGGCGATGATGTCGGTCGCGCCAGGGGCGCTTATTGTGGTCACGCCGGTCAAAACGTCCCTGACGAGCGTGGGCATCGCGACGTTCACGCTCACCCCGTTGTATTGGATGTTTGTGGTTCCCAGGAACAGGGCCGCGCAGGGCAGATTCGATTCGGTGCAGTCCAGCCAGATGGGTATGCCAAAAGAGAACCCGCGCCAACTCCACGGGGTGTCCGGCACATACATCGAGTACGACCCGCTATAGCTCACTTGGCAAAGCTGAATCGCGTTGGTAACGAAACTATCTTGTGCCAGCGCCAGCGTGGTCAGAAGCACAAGCACACATGCAAGAAAAAGAGCCTTCAGTTGCCGTCCGACAGCCTCACCCGTCGTTTTCATGCCCGCCTTTCCTCGCTGCCACGAGCCACAGACCAAAAGGGGCGCGAACTCAACGCACCCCAGTGAGAGGCACCGCGAAGCGCCAGTCCAGAGAGCACGCCAAGCCGCGCCCTCGTGGGGCGCGTACTCGGTCGGTCTCCAGACGAAAGTTCGCGGTTTTCTCACTGGACCGTAGCCGAAGCCACGAAATCTATATTGTCGTACTTCTCTACTATTATCCTGTGGTCGCTTCTAAGCTGGCTGACCTCGTAAAGCAAGAAGTTTCCTCCGGCGGTTTCCCTTGCAGGGGTTGGTGTGGCTCCGGTAAGCTGGACGGCGATGAAGCTGAAAGGCAAGACGGCCCTGGTGACGGGCGCGGGGAAGCGAGTGGGGCGGGAAATCGCCCTCGGGCTGGCGCGGCATGGAGCCAACGTCGTGGTGCATTACAACACGTCGGCGGGAGACGCGCGAAACGTGGTCGGGGAGATCCGGGCACTCGGCGTGGATGCCATCGCGGTGAAGGCGAACCAGGCCAATGCGCGCGAGGTCCGCGCGGCGGTCAGCAAGGCCGTGAAACATTTTGGCGACATCCATGTCCTCGTGACCAGCGCGGCGGTGTACCAGAAGACGCCATTCGACACGTTGACCGAAAAGGATTGGGATTTCCACATTGATGCGAACCTGAAGGGGCCGTTTCTGTTTGCGCTTGAAGTGGGGCGGCGCATGAAGGCGCGGGGGATCGATGGAAAGATCATCACATTTGCCGACTGGGCGGCGATCCGGCCCTACGCGAACTACCTGCCGTACTGCGTGTCGAAGGCGGGCGTGATTTGCCTGACCAAGTCGTTGGCCAAGGCGCTCGGGCCGAAGGTGCAGGTCAATGCCATCGCGCCGGGCCCGATATTGCTTCCACCCGACCTGACGGAGCAGGAGAAACAGGAAGTGATTGACGCGACGGTCGTCAAGCGCATCGGCTCACCGCAGGACATCGTCAACTCCGTTCTGTTTCTCATCGAAGGCAGCGATTTCATCACCGGCCATACATTGATGGTGGATGGCGGGCGATTGATCGCCGGGGTATGAAATATGTTTCGTGTGACGAAGTATGTTGAGTTCTGTTACGGGCATCGGTTGCTGAACTACGAGGGGAAGTGTCGGCATTTGCACGGCCACAATGGTCGGGTGGAGGTGCACATCGAGGCCGAGGAACTGGATGCGCGCGGGATGGTGCACGATTTCGCCGAAATCAAGGAGACGATCAAGAACTGGATTGACGAAACGCTCGATCACCGGATGTTGTTGCACCGGGATGATCCGATTGTGCCGATGCTGAAACAGCGCGGAGAGGCGTTCTACGTCATGGATGAGAATCCGACCGCCGAAAACATTGCGAAACTTATTTTCGACCATGCGCGGTCGAAGGGGCTGCCGGTTGTGGAAGTCCGACTGTGGGAAACCCCCACGTCATCAGCCAGTTACCGCGCTTGAATGTACGTCGCCGGTTGGTTCTTCGGCATCGATCTTGGACTCGCGTTTAATGTGCCCTCCTTGCGCCACGCAGTAACCTGCATTAAGTTGTGTCCGGGTGATGCACATGAATGGGCAATGGCAAACGGTTTGCCATTCGTCAGGAACCATAGTGGTCGGGATCTTGGCGGCGGGTGTTTTGTACCTCGGGCTGGTTCCCCGGCCGTTCGCGCAGGCGGGCCAACCCAATCGGCTGGTGGAATACGTCTCGACGGCTCGCCTGTCTCCGGACGTGACGCCAGATTCCTCGACGCAGACCAACATCGGTGATTCCGCCTCGATCACCGCTCCGTCGTGGGGTGATATTCTCAAGCCCGGTACCAAGACTTCCGGTGACCGGCTGGTGAGCTTCGAGCAGGAATACGGCATGGGGGAAGAGAGCGGTTCGACGCTGGGGAAAGTGCTCCAAGCGGCCAAGTACGGGCTCGACAAGATGTGCTTTACGGTGCAGGAGGCCGCGAAGAAACTGGAATTCAAGTACGACACTTCGGAAGCCACCTCCGGCGTTCTTGGGGGCGATGCGGGTGAACCACAGTATTCGCTGCCCGTGTTTGGCCGATTCAGCCACGCGCAGGTGCAGACGGAGGTCACGGTACACGATCCGCAAACAGGTCAGGCGTTTATCGGCGTGAAACTGGCGATACCGTTTGGGCCGGGTGGACCAGAGGCGATCGAGATACCCCGCAGCGACACGCATCAACGTCAACCGGCGAGCTAGGTTGGCGGTGTCCGGAATGGAAGTCTACCCCTTGACGTAAGTGAGGCGACCGTTGACTACAGCAGTGTCAGAGTTTCTTCTTTGAGCGTGCTATTCTTTCCGCGCACTTGTCGGAGAGCATTTTAACGGCCTTCTGGATTCGCTGCCTTCGTGTTTCGGGCCGTTTTGCCTCGGCGATCCATTTCAGGTATTCGCGCCGGTGTGCAGTCGTGCAGACCGCAAAGAAGTCATCCATGCCACTTTCTTTCAGAGCATCGGAAAAGTCCTTGGGAACGTCGGACATGCAGTCTCTTTATCTTAGTGGTCGGATGGTTTGTCGATTCCGTAAACCAGTATCTTGAAACTGCCGGGGATGATTTTCGGACGCTGACGCGGGGCGCCGGGGTCGGCTGGTGGTTGGGCTTCGAACTTCGCCGAGGCGAGGTAGATTTTGTGGGTGACCGGATCGAGCGCCATGGTTCGCGCCCGACGCTCGGTGACCAATTGTTGTACGACGGTAAGCTTGTCGGGCGAATCTTCGTGCGCGATGGTGACCGTGCCGTCGCCGTTCGAGCTGAACGCGAACTGGGTGCCCGGGTCGAAGGCATTGGCGTCGACTCCGTCACCGATCGGTACGGTCGCGACCACTTTCCCGGTGGTGCTGTCGATCATCGCCATCAATTTGTTGTGGCAGCCGGCAAAGAGCCGGTGGTGGGTGGTGTCAATCGCCAGGCCGGACGCTTCTTCGCCGGGGGCGATGGGCCACGTGTTGACGATCTGGTGTGTCTTGGTATCGATGGCGACCACGACGCTCTGGTCTTCGATGTTGTCGTAGACGCGGCCGGCCTTCGGATCGACCGCGGCGAACTCGGGTCGGCCCGGTAGCGCGATGTTGGTGACCACATTGCCCGTCTTTGCGTCGAACACGGTGGCGGATTTTCCGCGCCCGTTGAATGTGTACACCTCCTGCTGGCCAGGATCGTAGAGGATGGCATCGGGGTTTTTGTCGGTATCAACCTTGGACAGTGTCTTGAGAGATTTCACGTCAACGATGCTGGCTTTGGATTCCTGGCCATTACTGGTAAAGGCGCGCTGGAGATCCGGCGCCAACGCGATTCCGTGGACGCCCGGCGTGTCGGCGATCTCGCCCGTGATTTCCTCCTTGTCGATATCAATGACGACAACCTTCGTGCTGTGGCTGACATAGAGGCGGCGGGCCGCTTGGTCCACGGACAAATAATCCCAACCGCCTTCACCACCAACGGGGATTTCCTTCAGGAAATGGTAGGGACCGTCGGCCCGAGAGGTGGCGATGCAAGCGAAGCAGACGATGCTTGTGGCAGCGATGGCCAGGAGATGGCGACTGTGTTGACGTTGAAACATAACAGGCTCCTTTTGGTGCTGAAGTTCGGGACGAGAATAGAGACGCGACGGTGTCATTCGCAAGAGAAAAGGGTGGCTGTGCCAGCCTCCGAAAATTGCCAGCTTCTTGACTTGAAGCGTGACGGGAACCGGGCGAGAGTTCCGGTGGCGCCCCATAGAGGGCGGCACGCGAGGAGATCAGAGCATGAGACATCAAACGCTTTGCATTGCCATCGGGATCAGCCTTTCCATCGCCGCGTTGTCCTGCGCGGACCACACAACAGCAACCAAACCGACGGATACTGAGATGACGGCGGCCAATGGGAACCCGGAGCCGGCGGGTTTCGAGTTTGATGGCACGATCGACAAGATCGATGCCGATAACGGAGCCATTACGGTGCAGCATTGGCCGCTATCGAAGAAATTCAAGGTGCCTCCGGAATGTGAAATCGATATTTCGACAAATGGGAACGCCACGTTTGCGGAATTAAAGGTGAACGACCCGGTGTCGGTCGCGTATTCGGAAATCGGCAATGATCTCGTCGCCAACCGCATCAGGCGTCGCGGGAAGGCCTACGACCAGGAGCAGCGGGAGAAGATGGAGCGTCTCAACGACATGTTGTATCCCAGCCCGAACCAGTAGGGTCCACTGGCACAACTGGATAATCCACCCGTACGGAAGGCAGCTTTTGCTCTTTCCAGCCTGAATACGCGGAGGGTAAGCTCGCGGTATGCAGGAAACACCTGCGGAGGTGACAAGAAGTGGGGCCGTCGGGAGTTTCGAACGGCGAGACTGGTTGGCGGCAGGGATTCTGTTTGCCGCGAGCCTGACGATTCGCGTGCCGTTTCGCAGTCATTTCGCCTACCACTGGGACAGCGCTCAATTCTCACTAGCGATCGAGCACTACGATGTTTCACTGGGTTTGCCACATCTTCCCGGCTTCTTCCTCTATGTGATGTTCGGGCGCATTGTAAACCTGCTCGTGGGGGACCCGCATGCGAGCCTGGTCTGGATGAGCGTGCTGGCCGGCGCGACGCTGGCGGGTCTTGGCTACTTGCTGGCGGTGGCTCTCTTCGGTCGGGACTGCGGTTTGGCAACGGGCTGTCTTCTGGCTACGAGTCCGCTGTGTTGGTTCCAAAGTGAGGTGGCGCTGACCACGATTGTCGACAGTGCGCTTGTCGTCGCCACCGTGTTGATTTGCTGGAAGGCGATCGGAAGCGGGGGAAGTTGGCCGTGGGTGATCGCCATGGCGGTGATATTGACCTTGGTGGCCGGGGTCCGACAGCAATCCGCTCCGTTGTTATTTCCCCTGTGGCTCTATACGTTTTGGAAATTTCCGTCTGGGCGGCGATGGCGAGCCGGAGTGGCAATCATCCTGCTGGGGATGTTATGCGCGGTGTGGTTCATACCGATGGTGAAACTATCAGGAGGACTTGATGCTTATTGGCAGTTGTATCCAGCCCGGCTGAAATTGAATGCGGCATATGCTTCCTATGGTGGCCGCGGCTTCGAAACTCTGAGGCGGAATTTGGCATTTATCGTGGCGAATTGTTGGATGGGGCTCTCTGTTGCCGCGCTGTTGGCAACGGCCGAATGCGCCTTGTGGCTGATATCTGGCGAATCACGTCGACAGACACTGGCTCAACGGGACGAACCGCTGCGGTTCGTTGCAATCTGGTTTCTTCCCATGGTTGCGTTCGGCGCGATCGTGTTCACCGTTATGTCGGGCCATGTTTTGAACTACTTTCCAAGCGTCGTGATCCTGATCGGGCTGGGCCTCGGTCGGCTCGTGAGAAGAATTACACACCGCTTGCAAGGATTGCCTGCGAAAGTTATCGACCCGCATCGGCTGGCCCTCGTATCGGTAATCGGGCCTCTCACGTTGGTGAATGTGGGGGTGTTCCTGCTGCCACCGGGACGAACAGCGTGGCTGAGGGAGAATCTACCGCTGACCGCCACGCATATCCGCGAGCACGATCGACAATTAGGGCAGTGGTTTCAGGAAATCCGTTCGCACTACCGCCCCGCCGACGTGTTGATCTGTCACTCGGGAGAGGATTTGTTTTGGGGACTTCGGCTCTTCCAATACCACCTGACGGAGTACGAAAGCTGCCTGCTGGCGCCCGATCCGGGAATCGCCCCAGCGCTGGCCAACAAGCTGTGGTACACGGAGGGTTGGCATGTTGATTTCGCGGATCGATTCGAGCCGCGGGGGCACACGACGCTGATTCTGGTCGTCCCGCCGGGGGACAGCGTCGATGAGTTCGCGCCCGTGCTGGACGTTCGCCATGCGAAGAAGTGGGAGATTCCAGGTAGTGCGCCGCTCTATACGTTGACCGTTGGCGCGAAATGAAGTGCGGCCACGCGCCCGTCACCCAGGGCCAAACCGCAAGAGACTCTCCAAGGCGCGGAAAGCCAACAACCGTCCGAAATTTGCTTGCACCTCGGGCCCGGAATCGAAAACATGCCGTGTGCCCGACAATCCGCAATTGAAAACCCTGGGCGTTGGCATGGTGGGCGCCCGTTATGGAGCGCGGATGCATCTGGCGAATTACGCCAAACTCCCGCGCGATCTTGTGGAAATCCGGGGGGTCTGTTCCCGGACAAAGGAGAGCGGCAGCGCGCTGGCGAATGAAGCCCGGGTCGCGTTTGTCACCGAGGACTACGATAAATTGCTAGCGCGGGATGACATCGATGTGGTTGATCTTTGCGTGCCGCCGGCGCTACATCATGAATTTGCGATTCGCGCTGCCGACGCAGGAAAGCACATCATCATGGAAAAACCGCTCACCGGATATTTCGGGGTGGACGGCGACCCCGAGCCGATTGGGTTGCGCGTGCTGCGGTCGCGCATGAGGGAGGGCGCGCGTGCCAACGCCGAGGCGGTGCGCGCCGCCGTGCGCCGGAATCGCGTGCGGTTTTGTTACGCGGAAAACTGGGTGTACGCGCCGCCAATCGATAAAATGCGGCGCCTGATCGCGGCGTCCAAGGGATCGATCCTCGAACTGCGCGCGGAAGAAAACCATTCGGGTTCCAACTCGGTGTTTTCGCGGGATTGGAAGTCGACCGGAGGAGGGGCGCTGCTACGGATGGGGGTGCATTCGGTGGGCGCGTGCCTGCACCTGAAGCAGTGGGAGGGCCAGTTGCGGCTGGGCCATGGCATTCGGCCTGTGTCCGTCATCGCGGACGCGGCAGACCTGATCCACAGCCCGGCCTCCGAGCGAGCCAGGGCGGCGGGGGCCAACCGATGGATCAGCGCCAATCCGGTGGACGTGGAAAACTGGGCCAACCTGGTGATCTGTTTTGACGATGGTTCGAGAGGCACCGTTGTTGTGAGTGACGTCGGTTTGGGCGGATTGAATACACGGGTGACGGCCTTCCTGACGGATGGTGTGATCAAGGCGAACATGACATCGAACGACGCGATTGAGACCTACGCGCCCGATCCGTCGGCGTTTCACGACGAGTATTTCACGGAAAAGCTCGAGACGAAAGCTGGCTGGAACCGGCCGAGTTGCGACGAGGACTGGTTTCGCGGTTTTTCACAGGAGATCGACGATTTCGTTGGTGCGATCCGCGAGGGCCGGGAACCCCGCTCGGGCATCGACCTGGCCGTGGACTGCGTCAACGTGATCTACGCGGCGTATCAAGCCGCGGAAACGGGCAGCCGAGTCGCTGTGGATTGACAGCGACTTGAGAACGGAGGAGCGATGCATTCCAACGATTCAGCCAGACAACATCCTATGTTGAAACACGCGTTCCATGCATTGCTGCTGGCCTTATCGGGCTGGTTGCTCGCAGGGTGTGCGGCGGGGAATCACGCGGGCGTTGAAACAGGGGTGCGATCCGGGCCGGTCTTCGACATCACCGCTTACGGTGCTGTGGATGACGCGAAGATTTCCAGCGCCGACGCCTTTCAGAAGGCCATCGCCGCGTGCCAGAAGGCCGGTGGTGGCGTCGTTCGGGTGCCCGCCGGCCATTACCTCACCGGACCGATCGACATGGTCGACAACATGACGCTGCAAGTCGATGGTGGCGCCGTGGTACTGTTCGAGCCCGACCGGGCGAAGTACCCCGATATCACTTCGCGGTGGGAGGGCCTGACCGAAAACGGCCCGCATCCGCTCCTGTTCGCCAACGGCCTCCACAACATCGCCATCACCGGCCCCGGCACGTTCGATGGGCAGGGCCCGTATTGGTGGGCCACCATGGATATGGCGGAGCACGGCAATGCCCGCCCCAACCGCCCCATTCGCCGCCGCCCGCCCCTCGTCCAGATCAAGGACTGCACGGGGGTTCGCATCGAAGGCCCCAGTTTCATCAACGCCCCGTTCTGGACGGTCCACCTGCTGTACAGCGAGAACATCAACGTCGGCAATTGCCGGTTGATCAACCCGCCCACGTCACCCAACACCGACGCGTTGAATGCCGACTCCTGCCGTCACGTGGTGGTGCATGATTGTTTCGCGGACGTGGGAGACGACGGCTTCGGAATCAAGTCCGGCCGCGATGAAGAAGGTCGCAAGGCGAATCGGCCCACGGAAGATATCACCTACATCCGTTGCCATGTCGCCCATGCCCACAGCGTTTGCGCCATCGGCAGCGAAGAATCGGGCGGGGTCCGCCATGTCCGGTTCCTCGATTGCGACGGCGAGGGGACCGATAACGGAGTTCGCATCAAGAGCACCCGTGGCCGGGGCGGTGTTGTCGAGGACATCGTTGCGTCCAACTTTCACCTCAAGAATGTCCGCAACGCCATCGTGCTTTCGCTGCGGTATACACGGACCCCCGTCGAGCCCCGCTCTGAGCGGACGCCGCTGTTCCGCGACATCCACATCGACCACATCACCGCCAGCAATTCGAGCCGGTGCTGCGTCATTGAAGGTCTGGAGGAACTCCCCATCCAGAATGTCACCCTTACGGATCTCGATCTATCCGGCACCAACGGCGTCACCTGTTCCTACGCGAAGGACATCACATTCCGAAACGTCAGAGTCGCCGTCGACAGCAGCCCCTTCGCCGAGGATCATTCGCAGAGAGTCCGTCGGATAAACTGGAACGAGGTCACCGTATTGCCCGGCGCGCGATAGCTCGATGATAGAGCGGGGAACTCAGAAGGCGATCTGTCTCCTGCGAATTGGCAGGTGATCAATACCAGAGGCACAGGCCGGCGCGATAGCCGTTACTGGGCTGGTTGTATTGAAGCAAGGTTTGTCCGTAGCCGGTAAAATACTGCAACTGGATTGCCGGGTTGAACTTCCGCAACACGGGCGCATTAGCCAGGTTAAACCTCAGATCGACTTGCAGTCCGGCGTGGTTTCCTTCGTCGCCGAGTCGAAGCCGCGTAGCCAACTGGATCTTTTCCCCAGAATTGGCGTTTGCCCATGTTACGGCAGTGCGCAGATCGGCGTAACCGCGGTATTCGGCAATGTCCGGGTTGTTGTCCCCCACGTTAAAGTAGAACCAGACGCGCGGTTGGAGGGTAAGTTGCAAACTGTACGGCAGGTCAACCGTGGCTGTGGGTTGCAGGTAAACCGTATTCATGCTGCGCTCCTGGGTGCCGCCACGACCATTCGATTCATGCTCTCCACCGAGTTGCAAATCGAGTTGGAAGAATTTGTTACGCAGAACGTCGGGATAATAAAAGAACCCCGACGGTTTGTAGCTGGTATCGTAGAAGGACGGATCCTTGACGAAGGCAGACCAAAACGAGGTCTGCGTATAGCCAAAATAAAAATGGGTGAAAGGATTCCAAGTGTCCTTGAGATCGAGGACTTTGTATTTCAAGCTGACCTGAAATTCAACGTCGGGATGTGTGCCGGCGATGAAATAAATAGGCTCGTAGAAGGACAGATGAGTGCCGAAATACTCCCCCAACTCATACACAGGAGCCGTGTTGGTCGAAGGCGATGTTGACGGCCGCTGCGCTGCCAATGGGACCCCTGTGGAGGCTTGTTCCACAAGGATCGCCACCTGATTGTAGTTTCTGATATCCAGCGTGACCTGGCCGCTGCTCGTTAACGGAAGATCCAGCAGATATTCCTCTTTGACGAAGCCGCCGGGCGGAATCGTCGCCGCAATCGGACTGCTATTGGTATTCAAAATAAGAACGGTTTCGAGCGAGACGGTTTGTGAGATGAGGGTACAGCTGAGACTCGGCTCGAAGGTTCGACCGACCTCATTGGATGAGTTGTTCATGCAATAGAGCCAAAGACTGCCCCGGCTGCCAGCCGTCAAGGGCTCGGATGGTGGGACGAAGACAGAAGTGACCTCCTGCCCCAGGGCGGATGCTGCGCTTGTCAGGAGCAGGACTGAAAAAAACAACGGTGATCTCGCGCGGCCCCAAATGAAGGTTCTTGCCCGCCTGAAAAGACGTGTCATCGTGGCGGGACTACAGAGTTGAAAGGATATTTTGTCAAGTGCATAACGGAACCGTTTGAAGTTCGGTAAGATTTCAAGGCGCAAAAACTGGCGATTTGGCGCCACCGTCAAACCGTCAGGCGTTCGCCTTCGCGCTCCCCTAGTTGACTTCCACGAAGAGTTTCGGCTACGTTCCGGGCGTTTGCTTCGTCCGTCAACGACGTGCGTCCATGGATCATGGCGCGGAACCGAGACACATCGCCCGGGTGGCGGAACGGCAGACGCATCGGACTTAAAATCCGAAGGTGGGTTATACCACCGTGAGGGTTCGAATCCCTCCCCGGGCATTTTGTGACAGCATCGGCGACGAAAACCCATGCCTGAACTTCCCGAAGTCCAAATTCTCGTGAACCAACTCGCGCCGCGATTGGCACGCGCGCGGATTCGCGCCGTGGAGAGTCGCGATCCGAAGATCAAACTGCATCGCCGTCTGGTGGGGCGGAGAATTCAGCGCGTTCGGCGTCAGGGCAAGAACATCGTCGTTGACCTGTCAGGCGGGCTGCACCTGCTGGTGCATTTGCGAATGACCGGCTGGTTCGAGTTTGACCGGCCCAAGCAATACCGCGCCGCCATACGCACAACACGCGGGACGGCCTATTTCGAGGATGCCCGGCGGTTGGGCGTGATACAGATCGTGACGCCGCACCAACTCGACCGCGCTCTTAAACAACTCGGGCCGGATCCGTTGTCGGCCGGATGTGATTTTTCGCGGCTGCAAACCACGTCACGTCCCATCAAGATCGCGTTGCTCGACCAGCGGTTGGTCGCCGGCGTGGGCAACATCTACGCCAGCGAATCACTCTGGCGGGCGCGAATCAATCCACGTCGCCGGTCGGACAGCCTGAAATCCGCCGAATTGCGGGCCCTGGGTCGGGCCATTGTCGCATCGCTGCGTCGCGCGATCGCGTACGGGCCTCGCATTTTTGAGGTGCAGCAGTTCGCCGTTTACGGTCGGAAGGGCAAACCCTGTCGCCGGTGCGGGACGATGATCCGCCGGCTGGTGCAAACGCAGCGCAGCACGTACTTCTGTCCGCGCTGTCAGCGCTAGGGTTTTCTGGCGCTCAACCTGCTTTTCTATCAGCGGGAGCGAGGTCGATTCACTCAGCTTTGGCACTTGCGAAATACCATCGACAGGAGATAAATTGCCCACAGAGAGGAAATCATCATGAACATGCGTATCATCACTCTCGCGGTCGGTATCACCACACTGGCAGCCACCGCCTCCAGCGTCGGCCAGGTTATCATTCGCGGCACCCAATCATCGGACCAGTCCGCCGGCAACTCGGCGAGCAGCTCCGTCGTGACCATCGACACGGGTGATCGCACCATTGTCCCGCTGATCAAGGAAAGCAAGGAAACGAAAATCGACGCCAACACTCAACGAAGCGAATCCGTCACGCGCGCCCGCCTCAGCGACGGAAGCTACTTCGAGTGGCAACGAAGCACAACGGTCACGAAGGACGTCTCCCCGAGCCAATCGGTCAGTTCCACGGACGTTGTGGAAAAAGACCGTCAGGGCCAGAGCCGGGTGAACCAGCACGCGGACGTGACCGTCAGCAAGTCCGCTTCGGGTGAGACACACCAAACCAAGGTGTACAAGCGCGACAGCAGCGGGCAACTGGTCCTCGACCACGTGGTGGTCGCCGACACGGTCAAGGGAACCGGTGGCGTAGCCAACACGACCAGCGTCGAAAAGACGGCGGATGTCAGCGGGAACCTCAGCGTGTTGAAACAGGTCGATCAGGTCGCGGTCAATCACGGGCCGAATGAACAGGTCATCACCGCCGAGACCAAGACCGTAGACCACTTGAGCGGACAACTCGCCGTCACCGCGCAAGAGACGACTTCCATCACAACCCAAGGTAGCACCAAGCAGACCGACAGCGTGGTGCGCACGCCGGGACGCTTCGGTTGGGAGGAGACGTCGCGTACCACCACAACCGAGACGAAGAGCCCTGACGGTTCGGTGACCCGCGAGACAATCGCGGACGGTCGATCGGTTTTCTCGACGAAAACCGGCAACGCCATGCTCGAGCCACTCGTTCCGCAAACCAAGGTCGTCGAACATGAAGTTCACAATCCCGACGGCACGACCATCCTGCAGCGGGACGTGTTTCACCGCGACGTGAACGGCGACTGGAAACCAGAGTCATTCTCGACCAGGGAACCGGACAAGGGTCCCTAAGCCGGGCAGCCGGCGCTCGCGAGGGAACGACTAGAGGTGTTCGCGACCGGCGTAACCGCTATCGGTATCATGCCAGAACTCGACGTCGTCTTCGTCAAGCTCCCAACAGAGGAACACTTCGCGGCCATCACGAAGGTGGGGGAAATCAACCAGGCCGCGGTGGAAGTCCTTGATCTGGACGCCCATTTCCTGGATGTGACGGAGTTGGACATTGAGCTGGAGCATGTCCATGAGCAGGCCGGAGACCTTTTCGCCGCCAACGTCAGAACCCGTTTGCTCCAAGGTTTCACCCAACTCCTTGTCCGTCTGGTGAACGACATCGCGCCGGCGGTGCGCGTCACGGAATGCGCGGCGGAGTTCGGGGAGCAACGCCCGCGCTTCCTCGATGGTGAAGTGTTTCTGGAAGAGATGATCCATGATCGGGGGAGGGGGATGGATCAGGTTTTCTTGTCGGGCGGTTGCTGAAGACCCCGGAGCGTGGTGTTCCACGCGAGCGTCGCGCATTTGACGCGAACGGGAAACTTCAGCACGCCTTCGAGGGCCTTCAGGTCGCCCAGTTCCTTCCCGCCGAAAGGAGCTTCGCCGCGCATCATGTTGAGAAAACTGCCAATCAATTGCCGGGCTTCGGGCAGGGTCTTGCCGATGAGTTTTTGCGTCATGATTGAGGCCGAGGCCGTGCAGATCGCGCACCCTTTGCCGTCGAATTTCAACTCGGCGATCCTACCGCCGTCGAACCGGGCGGAAATATCCACTTCGTCGCCGCACAAGGGATTGGAATCGTGGGCAACGAGGTCCGAGGGATCCACCTTGCCCTTGTTGCGAGGGCGACGGTAGTGATCCAGGATAATCTCCTCATAGAGTTCTTCCAACATTGTCCACCAAAACTACCACAAGACACTACTGTGGAAAAGAAAAAGACCCGACAGACCGCGACGGGAACATAACGCGGCTGTTCGCGCCTCTCGATGCGACTCTCTCACAGGTTAGCGAACGATCATACGACGCTCGGGTCCCTGGGTATGAACGCGCACAAACCCGCGATTAATCAGGTCGGCGACGACCAGACCCGTCTCACGGTCGTTGCGCGCGAACCGAGACACGATATCAATGACGTCTCGCAACGTCAGCAAGTGCTTCTTGGCACAGTTTTTCATGTTGGCCACCTCCGTTTGATTAGACGCACGAGGAGTCAATTTCGTTTCAAAAAATCTTGCGAATTATCGGGGGGCAGCCGTTTTTACGACGCTTTCAGGTCTTCGGCGGGAAGCTCCAGTTTGAGTGCGGCGAGTGCCATGTTGATGTCATGGATGAACACGGCCAGCGATCCAATCAGGTTGGCCAGGCAAATGATGAACAACGCGGAGATCAACCACGCGCTTTCGAGGTGGAGCAGCGCCGTGAGAAACAACGCAATGATGAGGATGGCGGCAAACAACGCGCTCGTGGATGCCAGCGCAATCGACAGTCGAATCAAGCGCGCCCGCTTCCAAAGGACCCGCAGTTGTTTCATGGCCTTTGCGGCGATCTTTCTCGCTGGCCTTGGCCAGTTCGCGCGCCGTGGCTCGGGTGCGGTCAATCGTTCGCGCCAGACGATTGGTCATGGTCAACAACAACAGACCGACGCCCGAAATCAGGATGGTCGGCCCGATGGCGGTCTGTAGAACCGGAATAAGCTGTGCGACCGATAGCGGCTCCATAGTCTTGTTCTGGCAAGAATAGAGTGCGCGAAACGGCGGGTCAATACCCCATCGCGCGGCCGGTGGGGCAGGCGCCGAAGAACTTCTTGGCCTTGTGGAGCATCTCGATGAACACGTCGACTTCGTCGCGGGTGTTGTACAAATAGAAACTGGCGCGCGCGGTCGCCGCCAGCCCGAGTTTCTTGTGCAAGGGCATGGCGCAATGATGGCCCGCGCGAATCGCAATGCCGTCCTCGTCGGCAAATGTCGCGATGTCGTGCGCATGCACGTCGCCCAGCGTGAAGGCGACCAGCCCGCCACGCTGTTCGACATCCTTCGGGCCGTAGACGGTGACCTCGGGGAATTCCTTCAGGCGATCGAGGGCGTACCGCGTGATTTGCTTTTCATGCTGGCGGATCTTGTCCATCCCGATGTGCGACAGATAATCCACCGCGACGCCAAGCCCGATGGACTCGGCAATGTTCGGCGTGCCGGCCTCGAATTTGTAGGGCAGATCGTTGTACTTCGCGTGATCGAACCAGACCTCCTTGATCATCTCGCCGCCGCCCATAAACGGGGGCATGGCCTCCAGAAGCGCGCGTTTGCCGTAGAGCACGCCGCTGGCGGTCGGGCCGCACATCTTGTGTCCGCTGAACATAAAGAAATCGCAATCCAGCGCCTGGACATCCACGGGCATGTGCGGAACGCTCTGCGCACCATCCACCAGAACAACCGCGCCTCGTTTGTGCGCGGCATCGGCGATCTGGCGGACGGGGTTGATCGTGCCGAGGACGTTTGACTGCTGCGTGACCGCGACGAGCCTGGTGCGATCGGTGATCAGCTTGTCGAGATCATCGAGACGGAGGGTGCCGTCGGGATTCAATTCGATGCGTTTGATGACCGCGCCCGTGCGCTCGCAGACCTGATACCACGGCACCGTATTACTGTGGTGTTCCATGAACGTGGTCAGAATCTCGTCGCCCTTCTTCAGGTTGGTCATCGCCCAGGAATACGCCACGAGGTTGATGGACTCGGTGGTGCCGTGGGTATAGATCACGGACTCGGTCGACGGCGCGTTGATGAACTTCGCGATGCGCTCCCGCGCGCGCTCGTACTCTTTGGTGGCGCGCTCGGCGAGGGCGTGGATGCCGCGGTGGACGTTGGCGTTGTAGCGCTGGTAGTAATCGTTCAGCGCATCGATGACCACGCGCGGCTTCTGCGACGTGGCGGCATTGTCGAAATACACCAGCGGTTTGCCGTGGACTTTCTGTTGGAGCAGCGGAAAGTCGTCGCGGATTTCCTCCAACTCGACGCCATCGAGGACTTCAATCATCCCTTGCGTACTACCTTGTCGTGAACCAGTTTGGCAAATTCTTTCTGCACGCTCTCGACCTGGATACGTGCCAGCACCGGGTCCAGGAACGCTTCAATCAATACATCGCGCGCCAGTTCGGGCGTGAGCCCGCGGCTGCGCAGGTAGAATAGCTGCTGCTCTTCCAGTTGGCCGACCGTCGCGCCGTGCGTGCAGCGCAATTGGTTCGATTCGATTTCCAAAATGGGCCGCGTATCGCAGCGGACTTCCTTGCTGAGCACGAGGTTGCGATTGGCCTGGTAGGCGTTCGTGCCGTTGGCGTTCTTCTCGACCTTGATCAGGCCGGCATAATTGCTGACGGCGGAATCGCGGAGCACGTTCTTGAACATCAAATCGCTGGTCGTATTGCCGGTCTTGTGATGCTGCTTCGTGAACTGTCCAAACTGCTGGTTGTGATCGAGCACGCCGACCGCGTACATGAAACTGTTGCCGCCTTCGCCTTCCATCACGCACTCGACATCGTACCGCTGGAAGGACGCGCCGAACATGCCGAGGACCCAGTCGATTTCCGCGTCACGGGCGACGTGCGCGCGCTTGAGCGTGAAATCGTACACGTTGGGCGAGAAATTCTGTTCGCTGATGTAATGGAGGTGCCCGCCTTCCTTCACGAATACTTCCGTGCCGCTGGCGTGGATGCTGGGCGCGCCGTTGGAGCCGACGCGCGGGCCGCCTGTGAATTTCTGGACGAGCGTGGCCTCGGCACCGGGTTCGACGACCACCAACGTGTGCGGAAAACCGGCGGTGTTCTGTCCCGTGAACTCATAGACCACTTCCAGCGGCTGCTCGATGCGGACATTCGACGGGACATACAGGAACGCGCCGTTCCTCCACAATGCGGCATGCAACGCGGAGAATTTCGACGGTTCGTCGGGGGCGATACTTTTGCCGAGGTATTCGCGGAGGGCATCGCCGTGTTTGGCAACCGCTGTCGCCATGTCGCAAAAGATCACGCCCTTCTTGCTCAATTCGAGCGGCAGGGTGGTCAGCCGCTCGGCAATCGCCGGTTTGTCGGCAGGCAACGACACTTTATCCAGCTTCAGCGCCCGAATATCGAAGCGCTGCCATTCGAGATCGCGTTTGGTCGGGAGCGGCAGTTTCTCGAACGTGCGCCACGCCGTGAGCCGCTGGGACTTGAGCCAGTCCGGCTCACCCGAGGTGACGGCTTCGACTGTCTGTTGTGTGAATCCTGTTGTCATTGTGAAATAGCGCGGGAACGGGTCCACTCCGTCCCCACGGGTTCTCGGTCAGCCGTTGCCTCTCTAGCCGACGGATCCTTCCATCTGCAAATTGATGAGGCGATTGATTTCGACGGCAAATTCCATGGGCAATTCCTTGACGATCGGCTCGATAAAACCGTTGACGATCATCGAAACAGCGTCCTCTTTCTTGATGCCGCGGCTCATGAGATAGAACAACTGCTCCTCGGAGACATTGGAGACGCTGGCTTCGTGTTCGACGGTCGCCAGGTCGCCGTCGATTTCCATCACCGGATACGTGTCCGAGCGGCTGATCGGGTCGAGGATGAGCGCGTCGCAATTGACCTGCACGCGGCAGTTCTTGGCCTCCTCGTTGACCTGGACCAGCCCGCGGTACGACGCGCGACCGCCATGGCCGCTGATGGACTTGGAGTTGATGCGGCCGGTGCAGTTGGGCGCGTAGAACACGAGCTTGGCGCCCGCATCCTGCCACATGCCCTTGTCGGCGCTGGCCAGACTCAGGATTTCGCCGTGCGCGCCCTCGCCGACCATGTAACACGATGGATATTTTACCGTGCGTTTGGAGCCGAGATTGCCGTCGACCCATTCCATGACGGCGTTCTTGTAGAGAAACGCGCGCTTGGTCACGAGGTTGTAGACATCGGTGGACCAGTTTTGAATCGTGGTGTAGCGGCAGCGGGCATGGTCCTTGACGAAGATCTCGACGACGGCGGCATGCACCGAGTGCGTGGTGTAGACGGGCGCGCTGCAGCCCTCGACGTAATGGCAGAAACTGTCGTCATCGCAGACGATGAGCGTCCGCTCGAACTGGCCGAACTGCTCGGCGTTGATGCGGAAATAGACCGAGAGCGGCACGTCGCACTTCACGCCCTTGGGGATGTAGACGAACGAGCCACCGCTCCAGAACGCGGAGTTGAGAGCGGCGAACTTGTTGTCCTCGGGCGGAATCGATTTCGCGAAGTGTTCCTTGAAGATGTCCGGGTATTGCTTCATGCCCTCGTCGCAACTGAGGAAGATGACGCCCCGTTTGGAGAGCGTTTCCTGGATGTTGTGGTAGGCCATCTCGCTGTCGATTTGCGCGCCGAGACCGCCGAGAAGCTTCTGTTCTTCCTTGGCGATGCCGAGCTTGTCGTAGGTGCGACGGATTTCCTCCGGCACGTCTTCCCACTTGTTGGCCGATTTGTCGACGGGACTCATGTAATAGGTGATCGCGTCGTAATCGATGTCGCGCAGGCCCGGCATCCAGTCGGGCAGGCCTTGCTTGAGGAAGATGTCGAGGCTGCGGTGGCGGAACTGGCGCATCCAATCGGGCTCGCCCTTCACGTCACACATGTAGTCGATGACCGAATGGGTCGGCCCCTTCGGCACGCTGTGGACGGTCTTGAGATCGTCGTGGAACCCCTCTTTGTAGGCTCCCGGCAGAACTTGATCAGGTGACGCGGTGCTCATCGTCTTACGCCTTCGCCTTTGCGGGAACGGGAGCCGGCTCGCCGTCCTTGATGATCCAATCGTACCCGTGCTCTTCCAAGTGGGCGGCGAGATCGGGCCCGCCGGATTTTACAATCTTGCCGTCGACCAAAATGTGCACGAAATCGGGGTTGATGTAGCGCAGGATGCGCTCGTAATGCGTGATGATCAGAATGCCGAGGCCGGGGCCGCGCAATTCATTCACGCCGCGGGAAACGACCTTCAGCGCGTCGATGTCCAGGCCGGAATCCGTCTCGTCCATGATGGCAAACTCGGGTTCGAGCATCATCATCTGCAAAATCTCGTTGCGCTTTTTCTCGCCGCCCGAGAAGCCCTCGTTGAGGTAGCGCTTCATGAACTTCTCGTCGATGTCGAGGACCTTCATCTTCTCCTCGAGTTTGCCGTAAAAGTCCGTCACATCCATCTCACGACCGAGGCGGGCGTTGCAGGCGAGCCGGAGGAAATTCGACTGGCGAACGCCGGGCACTTCGCACGGGTATTGGAAGGCGAGAAACAGGCCTTTGCGGGCGCGCTCGTCCGTCTCCATTTCGAGGATGTCCTCGCCTTTCATCAGGATTCTGCCGCCCGTGACCGTGTACTTGGGGTGGCCGAGAATCGCATTGGCCAAGGTGCTCTTGCCCGAGCCGTTCGGCCCCATCAACGCGTGGACCTCGCCCTTGCGAACGGTCAGGTTTACGCCCTTGAGAATCTGCCTGTCTTCGATGCTGACTTGTAAGTCCTGAATTTCAAATGTATCGGCCATGATCTGACTTCCTCGCTGAGATCGGACTGCTCGTTAAACACGACAAATTTTGTCCGATTCCCAATTTCACTATATCGTGACGGCGGGAAGTGTCAAGTGCAAGACGCAAAGAGCACACCCCAGACGACGGTGAGCCAATCAGGCGGGAAAAGCCGTTACCCGTCAAGACACACACAGGTTTGATGGGTAACGGGCTGAGGCAGAAAGACTTACTTGGCTTGGTGATGCCGCTGCTTGTGATGCCGCTTGGCGTGGTGACGATGCGCGCCTACTGTGTTAGCCGCGAACGCACCCGTTGTGAACATGCCGAATACCACCGCCGCCAACAGAACTCCCATAAACTTTCGCATACCGAAAATCCCTCCTTGGACTGAACGCTACGTTTCTGAATTTGGCACTACCGTTCGCCATCCCCACGACACCACGCGGCGAACGAAAAGGTAAACACCTCGATCCGGAAATAGTTTCGCAGATTTGCTTGGGGCACGGAGAGGATGGCGCACCCCAGACCGAAGTGCCGTGTTTCGAGCAAGCCGGCACACCTTATCTGCGCGGCAAAATGTGGTTGCCGCACCCTGTCGAATCTGCGATAAACCACCGCTCTGGGAGGGCAGCGTTTTTGCTGAATCTACGCTACGATTTCAACAATCTGATGGCCGAGTGTGTCGGCGAGCACGGTGTCACCGACGCCGAACTCAAGGCGCTCGGACCGAAGCTTGCTGCCGCGGCGGACGCGGTCGAGAAAGCCGCGCTCGGCTTCCGCAAGCTGCCGTATGACACGAAACAGGCCGATGAAGTCGCCGTTCTCGCCAGCGAAATCCAGGAGCGGTGCGACAATTTCGTTGTCGTCGGCATCGGCGGATCGGCCCTCGGCAATCGCGCACTCCACAGCGCGCTCAATCATCCCGAGTACAATCATCTCATCCGCCCGCCCCGGCGCGGCCCGCGGTTGTTCGTGCCTGACAACATCGATCCCGATCGCATCGCCGCGTTGCTGGACGCCATTGATCTCGATAACACCGTGTTCAACGTGATCAGCAAATCGGGCGGGACCGCCGAGACGATGAGCGAATTCCTCGTCTTCCGCGAGGCCCTCATCAAGAAACTCGGTCCCGAGCGTCACGTCGAGCACATCGTCATCACCACCGACCCGCGAACGGGTGAACTGCGCGAGATCGTGAAGCATTTCGGCTACGCCTCGTTGCCGATCCCACCCGACGTGGGCGGGCGTTTTTCCGTGCTCAGCGCCGTCGGCCTGCTCAGCGCGGCGGTCACGGGCATCGACATCCACAAACTGCTTCGCGGCGCGGCGGAAATGGACGCGCTGTGCCAGAAATCGAAGAAACTCTGGGAAAACCCGGCGCTCACGGGCGCGGCCCTCCATTACCTGATGGACAAGGCCAAGGGCAAGAACATCCAGGTGATGATGCCGTACTCGCACGCGTTACGGGACGTGGCGGATTGGTTCCGCCAACTCTGGGCCGAAAGCCTCGGCAAACGCGTCGATCGCGCGGGCAAACGGGTGCACTCCGGCCAGACGCCGGAGAAGGCGCTGGGCGTGACCGACCAGCACTCGATCATGCAACTGTACATCGAAGGCCCGTTCGACAAGGTCGTCACCTTCCTGACCGTGGACGAGTTCCGCGCGACGGTGCCGATTCCGCCGGCCTTTCCCGACTTCGGCGCGGTGAAGTACCTCGGCGGACACACGCTCAACGAGTTGATCCAGGCCGAGCAGCGGGCTACGGAACTGGCGCTCACCCAGAGCGGGAAGCCCAACTGCGCCATCCGCCTCCCGTGCGTGGACGAAGAAACCGTCGGCGCTTTGCTGTATCTCCTCGAAATGCAGACCGCCTATGCGGGCGAGTTGTACAACATCAACGCCTTCGACCAGCCCGGTGTCGAACTGGGCAAGAATTACACCTATGGCCTGATGGGCCGCAAAGGATTCGAGTCGAAGCGCCGCGAGGTCGAAACGGCGGGCAAACCTAACGCGAAATGGGTGGTGAGCGCGTGACCGACACCGAAGTCCTGAAAGTCTTTCGCGACACCGGCGCGTTGCTGGACGGGCATTTTGTGTTGCGCTCGGGACTGCACAGCGGCCAGTATTTCCAGTGCGCGCTGGTCCTGCAATACCCGCGCACTGCCGAGCGGCTCTGCGCGGCGCTGGCCGCGAAGCTGAAGGGCGCGGGGGCGCGAACGGTTGTCTCGCCGGCTCTGGGCGGTTTATTCGTCGGCCACGAGATAGCGCGCGCCTTGGATGTCCGCCATATTTTTGCCGAGAAAAACGCGGCGGGAAAGCTGGAACTGCGACGCGGGTTCCAGATCGCCCCGCGCGAGAAGGTTCTCGTGGTCGAAGACGTGGTCACCAAAGGCGGCCGGGTGCAGGAAACCATGGATATTGTGCGCGGTTTGGGCGGCGAGGTGGTTGGGGTTGGGACGTTGGTGGACCGATCCGACGGTAAAGTAGATTTTGGTGTCCGGCTGGAAAGTCTGCTAAGATTACAGTTCGAGACATTTGATCCGACGGTCTGCCCGCTGTGCAAGACGGGCCAACACGTCATGAAGCCGGGGAGTTGACCCAACATCCGATGTCGGGGTTGGCGGGCCGGTCTTCCCGGACGGCACGAGAGATTGGTTATGGTTAGTTGGATACTGAAAAAACTTGTGGGTTCGAAGAACCAGCGCGAGGTGAAGCGGCTCTGGCCGATGGTGTACCGCGTCAACGAAATCGAGGCGGAATACCAGAAGCTTACCGACGAGCAACTTCGCGCGAAGACGGACGAATTCCGCAAGCGGCTCGCCGAGGGCACGCCGCTGGATGATCTGTTGCCCGAAGCGTTCGCCGCCGTGAAGAACGCCTGCCGCCGGCTCGTTGGCAAGGAATGGCTGGTGCGCGGCCAGCCTTACAAATGGGACATGATTCCGTTCGACGTGCAGGTCCTTGGCGGGATCGCCTTGCACAATGGACGGATCGCGGAAATGGCGACGGGCGAAGGCAAAACGCTGGTCGCCACGATGCCGTTGTACCTGAACGCGCTCGCGGGCAACGCCCATCTCGTGACGGTGAACGATTACCTCGCCGCGCGCGATGCGGAATGGGTAGGGGAAGTGCACAAGTTCCTCGGCCTCACCATCGGTTGCATCCAACACGATCAGTCACCGGCGGTGCGCCGTGCGCAATACGCCTGCGATATCACCTACGGCACGAACGCCGAGTTCGGCTTCGACTATCTCCGCGACAACGGCATGGCCACGAGCTTGGAAACCCAGGTACAACGCGGCCATTTCTACGCCATCGTGGACGAAGTGGACTCGATCCTCATCGACGAAGCGCGCACGCCGCTCATCATCAGCGGGCCATCCACTGTCTCCACGCACGCCTACGACAAATACAAGCCGCAGGTGGCCGAACTCGTCCGCGCGCAGACCATGCTCTGTAATCGGCTGGTGAGCGACGCGAAGGCAGTTGCTCGACGGCCGCACCGACGCCGGGAAGACGAACGACGATCTCGACCGCCGAGCCAATGCGGGCCGTTTGTTGTACGAGGTCAAACTCGGGACGCCGAAGAACAAGCAGTTGCAGAAGATGATGGAAGAGCCGGAGATCCGCCAACTGGTGGACCAGGCGGAACTCGAGGTGCTGAAAGATTCGACGAAGAAAGACCTGCTCTCGCTGAAAGAGGAGCTCTTCTTCACGATTGACGAGAAACAGCACGACGCCGACCTGACGGAGAAGGGCCGCAAATACCTCAATCCGAACGATCCCGACGCCTTCGTCATCCCCGACCTCGTCTCGGCGTTGCAGGAGGCTGATGCGAAACAATTGCCGGACGCCGAGCGGGAAAAGGAAAAGCAGCGCATTCAACAGGCCTTCGACGAGCGGAGCGAGAAGATCCACAACATTGCGCAATTGCTACGGGCCTACTGCCTGTTCGAGCGGGACGTCGAATACGTCGTCCAGGAAAACAAGGTGATGATCGTCGACGAATTCACCGGCCGGCTCATGCCGGGCCGCCGCTGGAGCGATGGCTTGCACCAGGCGGTCGAGGCGAAGGAGGGGGTGGCCATCGAGCGTGAGACGCAGACCCTGGCCACGATCACCATCCAGAATTATTTCCGTCTCTACAAGAAACTGGCGGGCATGACCGGCACCGCGGAAACCGAGGCGACCGAGTTCGAAAACATTTACAAACTCGGCGTCATCGTGGTCCCCACCAACAAGCCGTGCGTGCGCAAGGACGAGCACGACGTCATCTACAAGACGCGCCGGGAGAAATACAACGCGATCATCGACGAGATCGTCGAGCGCCATCGCAAGGGGCAGCCGATGCTGGTCGGCACGGTGAGCGTCGAAGCCAGTGAAGTACTGTCGCGCATGTTGGGCCGTCAGCGGATTCCGCACAATGTGCTGAACGCCAAATACCACCAGCGCGAGGCCGAGATCGTGGCACGCGCGGGCCAGCCCGGTTCCGTCACGATCGCCACCAACATGGCGGGTCGTGGCACCGACATCAAACTCGGCGAAGGCGTGCCCGACCTCGGCGGGTTGCACGTGATCGGCAGCGAACGCCACGAGGCGCGGCGCATCGACCGCCAGCTCCGTGGCCGTTGCGCGCGGCAGGGCGACCCGGGCAGCAGCCGGTTTTACGTGTCGCTGGAAGACGATCTGATGCGGTTGTTCGGCGGCGGCCGGATCGGCAACGTCATGGAAAAGCTGGGGATGAAGGAAGGCGAGGCGCTCGTCCACAGCTGGCTCAACCGGTCCATCGAAACCGCCCAGCGCCGCGTCGAAGAGCACCATTTCTCCATCCGCAAACGCACGTTGGAGTATGACGACGTGATGAACAAGCAGCGCGAGGTATTGTACGGGTTCCGCAACGATGTCATCCACAGCGAGAACCCGCGCGAGGCGATTTTTGACATCATCGAGGAGGTCGTCGAGGCGCGGGTCATCGAGTATTGCCCCGAGGACAAACCCGTGGACGAGTGGGAGATGGATGCGTTGTTGCGGTGGGTGAACCAGGCGTTCCCAATCGGCTTGCGGAAAGAGCACGTTGACGGCAAGACGTCGGCGGAACTGCGTGATGTCATTCTCGAAAAGGTCAAGCGCGCCTATGAAGCGAAGGCGGCCAATGAGAATCCCGACGCGCTGAAGGCCATCGAGCGGCTCATCGTTCTCAACGCGCTGGATCGGCTCTGGCAGGAACATCTGTACAACATGGACCAACTCCGCGACGGCATCGGCCTGCGCGCGTACGGCCAGAAGGACCCGTTGGTCGAGTACAAGACCGAGGCATTCGCCATGTTCGACGAGATGCAGGACAACGTGAAGAACGAGATCGCCAACAACGTCTTCCGCTCCGCCAGTTCACTGGCGGCGTTCGAGAATTTCCTGCGGGCGCTGCCCACGCAACTCAGCGGGCCGGATTTGTCGACGGGTTCCGCGTACAAACAACCGCCCCCGTCCGCGCAACAAGGCACGCCGTCGGGTGGCGGCCAGGACGTCGTTCACGACGCGATTGAGAAGGCGACCCAGCCGATCAAGCGGGATGTGCCAAAGGTTGGCCGCAACGAGCCGTGTCCCTGCGGCAGCGGCAAGAAATACAAGAACTGCTGCGGACGAAACGCCTGAACGTTCCACGCCCAAACTTGAACCTTCCACAGCCTATCAGTTGTACAGGCGCTCGAAAGGTTGACTGTTGAGCGACGGAAACTGGAACCGGAAAGTCGTGTTGGGCCGTTGGCTGCTACCCGTCGTCACCGGTGTTTCGACGGGGTGGGCGTTTCCCCCCTTCAACATGGGGCAGATGGCCTGGCTCTCGCTGGTGCCGCTGTTGTTCGCCATCGAGAACTGCGCGTGGGGAGAAGCATTCCGTCGCGGCTATATCGCCGGTCTCGTGTTCTTCGGAATGACGACCTGGTGGATTATTCATGTCAGCGTGCCTGGTGCCATCGCGGCCATAGCCTTTCTCGCGCTGTACTTCGGCGCGGCGGCGGCTGTCTTCGCGTTCGTGAGCACGCGGATCGCCGGGACAAACACCGCGTCGGCGAGTGGGACCGACGACTCCGTTGTTCGAAACCTTGCCGCCGCCATAGTTGGCACGGCTTGTTGGACGACGCTCGAATGGGTGCGCGGGTGGTTCCTGTTGGGCGGTTTTCCGTGGAACTTTCTCGGGGTGAGCCAATGGCAGGCAGGCCCGCTCATCCAATTCGCCAGCGTGACGGGCGTGTACGGCGTCTCCGCGCTGCTGTGCTTCGTGAACTACGCGTTCTATTTCACGATTCGTCGGCTCGTCCGTCAAATCGGCAAGCCCGCTCCCCTGCGCCGGTTGAGCTGGGAATTTTACATCGCGATGGTGCTGGTGGCTCTGGCATTCATGCACGGGATTGGGGATATCAGGTCGGGCCAGGCGCAGAAAACGCGGATCCTGCGTCTGGGGCTTGTACAGCCCGACATTCCCCAGTCGCTGAAGTTCGAGCCTGGCGAGAAACAAATGATTCTCAGCCGACTGACGCGATCAGACGGATGTATTACTGGCCGATCACCCGGATTTGATCGTCTGGCCGGAGACCGCCATGCCCTGGGTCATCCAGAACGATCGGGAATCCGTCGAACTGGTCACCAACATCCTCGCGAGATCGAAAGCCCATTTGCTGACCGGTTATTTTGACGATCGTTACCCGAAGTTGTACAACGCGGCGATTCTGTTCACTCCCCGAGCAGGCATCGCGGGTGTCTACCGCAAGATCCACCTCGTCCCGTTCGGCGAATACGTTCCACTGCGGTCGATCTGGGCGCCGTTGTTGAAGAGGGTTGGACCCAAGGACTACAACGTGGACGACTTCTTCGACATGAGCACCGGCACGGACTACACTATTTTTGAAGCGGACGGATTTCGGTTTGGGTCCGTCATTTGCTACGAGGACACGGTACCGGGCCTGTATCGGGGCTACGTGCAGCGTGACGTCGACTTCATGGTCAATCTCACCAATGACGCGTGGTTCAAGACCTCGCCCGAACTGGAGATGCATCTTGCCAACGCTGTCTTCCGCGCCGTGGAAAATCGCCGTCCGCTGGTGCGCGCCACGAACAACGGCGTCACCTGTGTCGTGGGCGAGCGCGGCTTCATTCGTTCCCGGTGCCTGCCGTTCGTGCAAGGCAGCCTGAGTTGCGAATTGTCCCTGCCCGCCGACCGCGCCCAAACGTTCTATACCCGGCACGGGGACGTTTTCGTGGCGGCGTGCGTGGCCATCGCCGTGCTTGGAATCGGGCTTGCCGCGTTTCGCGACAATCGGCTACAGTCTCCGCGCATGACGTGGCTCATATTCGCCGGGAGCGCGGTCGCTTCGTATTTTCTCGGTTCGATTCCCACGGGCTTTTTGTGGGCGAAATCGCGTGGGATCGACATTCGCAAGGTCGGCAGCGGTAATATCGGCGCGACGAACGTCATGCGCACACTCGGCAAAGGGCCGGGCATCGCCGTGCTGGCCATCGACGCCCTGAAAGGTTTCCTGCCCGTGTGGGTTGCGCCGCGCGTGTTTTCGAATGTCGATGGCCTGTGGCTGCAAATCACCTGCTGCGTGTTCGTCATCGCGGGCCACAACTGGACCTGCTGGCTCAAGTTCAAAGGCGGTAAAGGCGTTGCGACCAGCGCGGGCGCACTGCTGGCATTTCTGCCGCTGCCGATGTTGTGCGGGCTGGGCGTGTGGCTTGTCGTGTTCGGCATCTGGCGGTATGTGTCACTGGCATCGATCAGCGCGGCGGTGGCGGTGCCGCTCGCCACGTGGCTTCTGCGAAGTGACCCGAGGCTCCTCATGTTCACGGTGCTCGTAAGCGCGCTCGCCATTTACAAGCACAAGTCGAATATCCGACGCTTGTTGGCGGGAACAGAGAACCGGATTGGCAAGCCCAAACCGGAGAGTGGCGGAGGCGCGGTGGCATGAACGTCACGGTCATCGGTACGGGCGGGTGGGGGACGGCGCTGGCGGTTTTGCTCCATGGGAACGGGCACAAGGTAGCGCTGTGGGGGCGACTTCCCGCGGAAGTCGACCCGATTCTGGCGGCGGGCGAGAACAAGGCCTTTCTTCCGGGGGTGAAGATCCCCAAGGAAATCCTGGTCACACTCGACATGGAGTCCGCGCTTCGCGGGGCGGAACTGGTGGTGCTCGCCGTTCCCTCGCATGGGATGCGACCCATTTGCGAGAAAGTGAAACAATTTCTCGGTTCGGGCCTGCCGCTGGTCAGCGTCGCCAAGGGAATCGAGAATGAAACGGGGGCGCGCATGAGCGAAGTCATCGCTGACGTGCTCGAGACGGACCGGATCATCGCGCTCTCGGGCCCGAGTCACGCCGAGGAAGTTGGACGGGGCATTCCCACCGCCGTGGTCGTGGCCGCGAAGGATCCGTCTCTGGCGACGAC
Source organism: uncultured Verrucomicrobiae bacterium (assembly GCA_963712025.1). Taxonomy (GTDB): domain Bacteria; phylum Verrucomicrobiota; class Verrucomicrobiia; order Palsa-1439; family Palsa-1439; genus Palsa-1439. The sequence goes on from CAVQGJ010000010.1 coordinate 606,736, forward strand.
CGCCCAAAAGATTTTCATGAACGAGCGGTTTCGCATTTATACGCACGACGACATCATTGGCGTCGAGCTGGGCGGCGCGCTCAAGAACGTCATTGCCATCGCCGCCGGCACCTGCGACGGGATTGGCTTCGGCGACAACACCAAGGCGGCGCTGTGCACGCGCGGTTTGGCGGAGATGACCCGGCTCGGCATGGCATTGGGGGCGCGCCGGGACACATTTTTCGGATTGAGCGGCGTAGGTGACCTGATCGTCACCGCCTTCAGCCACCACAGCCGCAACCGCCGCTTCGGCGAACGGCTGGGCAAGGGCGAGACGCCCGAGCGGATTGCCGCGAGCACACCAATGGTCGCCGAAGGCGTCAAGACTGCCAAATCAGCCTGGCAAGTGGCGCGCCGTCTGGGTGTCGACGTGCCCATCACATCCCAGGTATACGCGATCATTTACGAAGGCAAGGCCCCGAAACAGGCTGTGCGGGACTTGATGACGCGGGAAGCGAAGCCGGAATTCGGCTCGTAAGGAGCCAGGCCAGGGCCCGAACGGGCATGGCCCATGCGTCGTCCAACGGTGGGAACTTTTCTCCATGGAGCGTGTCAAACAACCGGACGCTGAGAAATCGGCAAGCGACCATGAGTTGCTGGAGCGTTGCCGGGCCGGCGATGAGGAAGCGTTCGATGATCTGGTGCGTCGCCACCAGCAGCGGGCGTTCAACGTCGCCTTTCAGGTTCTCCGCGACCGGGAAGACGCCACCGAAGTGGCCCAGGACGCGTTTGTAAGGATTTATCGGAGCGTGAATAATTTTCGTGGGGACTGCGAGTTCACCACCTGGCTGCACCAGATCGTGGTGAACCTCGCCCGCAATAAGCATCGCTGGTGGAAACGGCGGGGCCGCCAATCGGGTGTGTCCCTGGACAGCCCGGTGGAAATGGGGGACGGCGAAGCGCCGATGCAGATTGCGGCGAGCGGCGATGCGCCGGACGTGGAGATGGTGAAAGCCGAGTTCGTGGAACTGCTGAGCCGGCGGATGGAAGAATTGCCACGCAAACTCCGCGAGGTGCTGGTGCTGCGCAACGTCGAGAACCTCAGCTACGAGGAGATCGCCGTCGTACTGGACTGTTCCATCGGCACGGTCAAGTCCCGAATTGCGCGGGCGCGGGAAGCGTTGCGGGAAGGCATGCAGGATGAACGATGAGGGCCAACGGATGAACGACTGTGACATTATCCAACCGGAATTGTCGGCATACCTGGACGGAGAACTGGCTCCGCACCGGCGAGAACTGATCGAGGCGCACTTGGCGGAGTGCCTGCGGTGCCAGAAGGCACTGGCGGAATTGAAGACCCTCGCCGACGGCGTGGCGGCGCTACCGAAGCTGCAAACGCCTCCGCAATTCCTCGCTGAGGTACGCCGCAAGATCGCGCGCGGGGATAATCCCGAGGCGCCGACGTGGCAGGACCACCTCTTCCGGCCGTTTTGGATAAAGGTCCCGCTGGAACTCGCCGCGCTCGTAGCCGTCACGGTTTTCGTGACGCGGTTGGAGCAGCAAGAACCCATCGAGACCGCGGCCAGCGATCAGTACGCTCAGGCGGGAAACCCCGGGAACGTTCAGTCGCCTCCGGCGGACATGGAAGCGAAGACCGAGCAATCAGCCGCGACGGAGCCGACGCCAGCGCCTCCATCACCACCTCCTCCAGCGCCGGCAGCAGCCCCCGAAAACGAGGTGGCAACCGCTGCTTCCGCAGGGGAACCCATGCAATCGACGGAAGCACAAGCGACGACGGATAATGAGGCGGGATCAGCGGGCTATGTGGCGACGGAAGCCCCGTCGGGAGACTTTCCAATGGCGGGGTCGCAGTCCAAATCGGCTGTCGCAGCGAGCGGAGGCGGCATGAAGCTGGCATTGGAACAACGACGAAGAGTGGCCGCAGCCAATCGCGGGAACGCTGGCCTCGGGAGCGTACCGACGCCGTCGGTTGCCGAGGTTGCCACATTGGCACGAAGCGTAGGGATCGAGCCCTCGAGACTTGGCGGAGTCGTCGTGGTCCATTCGAAGGACCTCAACGACGTGCAGGGTCGCGCCGAGCAACTGGCAGCCCGGTGCAACGGAAAAGTCATTTCGGTTTCAGCGTCGATGGGGGCGACCGGACAGATCTTCTTCGTCGAGGTGCCGCGGGAATACGCGGCATCGTTCAAATTGGATCTCGAACAAAGCGCCGTCTCGTCCACGCCGACAACGAATGCGCTGGTTGCCGGGGTCGCGGTCGTCACCACCAATGCCTCGTTTTTGTCAGCGACCTCCACCGCGCGCGTCGTGGGCGTGCTGACCGGTGGCATGGAGAAGAACGCCGCTATCTTTGAAGGGAGACCTGCCGTTGAGTCGAGTGCCGTCTTCAACGGTCCCGCCCAACTCACGCTGACAAACAACCCCGGGGCGCAGGCGGCCGCAACGATGGTATTAGAGATTCTGGTGGTGGCACCGCCCAGCCTTGCGCCGACGAGTTCAGCGCCCGTTCCGGCGGCGTCGGCGAATTAGTGCGCGGCGGACTGGTTGCCCTTCAATTGCTGGAGCCGTTCCGAAATGTCCTTGTTATCGGGCTCGATCTTGTTGGCCCTGCGCAGCACGCTGATGGCTTCGTCCGTTTTGCCGAGCTTCAACAGGACCTCCGCCAAATGGTCGAGGACGACCGGGTCATCCTTCATGAATTCGACGGCGCGCCGCATTTGCACCAGCGCCTCGTCATTCCGCCCGAGCTTGAACAACACCCAACCGAGGCTGTCCAGATACGCGCCGTTCTTCGAGTCGAACTTGACCGCCCTCTGGATCAGGCCGAGCGCTTCCTCGAGATTGGTCCCTTTCTCGGCCCACATGTAACCAAGGTAATTGGCCGCGGTGTCGTCCTCGGGATCGAGTTCGAGGCATTTGCGAAAGAGCGTGACCGCCTTGTCCGCGTCACCGGCCCGTTCGCAGGCCGCGCCGTAGGAAAAGTAAAACTTGCTGGAGAGCTTCGAGTCGTCCGGCGATTCCCGCGCCAGCGTCTCGGCATCGGCGAACGACGCCACGGCGACCGTGTACTGCTTGCGGTCCGTCTGAATTAGGCCGGTGAAATAGGGCACGCGAAAATCCGCGGGGAACTTTTCCTTCCAGTCGGCCAGCGTCTTCAACGCCTCATCGACCTGCTTGGAATCCAGTTGCAGGGCCGTGATCTGCGCGTAGTTTTCCGGCTGGTTGGGTTTGACGACCAGGGACTGTTGGTAGTTCGAGATGGCCTTCTCGGTATTGTTCAATTCCCCGTAGAGCTCGCCCAAATCATTGTAGATCGCATACGCCAACGGTTCGCGCTTGATGATGTCTTCGAGGACGGCAACCGCTTTTTCCTTCTGGTCAGCGCGGATATAATTGGCGGCGAGCCGCTCGCGAATCAGCGGCGCATCCGGGTTCTTTTCCAGCAATTTCGCGTACAACTCGGCGGACTTCTGGTAATCACCGCTGTCCGTGTACGCATCCGCCAGGCGCAATTCGATGTCCATATCACCCGGGTCGAAGGCGAGGGCTTTCTCGTAGCATTGCGGAATCCGTTTCCGGTCGATCTTCCGCCCCCACGACGGTTTTTGCCGATACACGACGGAATAGAAGTCGCCCAGCCGCGTCCAGTAACTGCCCACCTCGATCTTCTCGTGGAACGCGTGATCGAGAAGCTTGATGGCCTCTTTGTCGGCGTCCTGGAGAATGAGGATTTCGAGCAATCCGCCCAGCGCGTTGACGTGGCTCGGTTCGGACTTCACCGCCTGACGGAACGCCGCCGCGGCCTTGTCGTTCTGGCCGTCGGTGCGATAGACGAACCCGAGCCAGTACGCGACCTCGCCGTCGTTCGGGTTGGCTTTGAGGGCCGACTCCAGCACGTTCACCGCGTTGGTGACGTCGCGCTTGGTCGCGTAAATCTGGCCGATGCGAATGGCGAGCGCCGTGTAGTTCGGGTCAAATTCCACCGCTCGCGAGTAGTGATCGAGCGCGTCATCGAGGTTCCCGCGAATCTCGGCGGAATATCCAGTCGCGTATTCGGCCAAGGCGTTGGCCTTGTGGTCCTCAGCGGAGGTCAATCCGATGGGCGCGATGGCGCCGGCCGGGCCGCCCGGATTCCGCGAGGGACCCGTCGCGCAGCCGGCAATGCACAAGACAACACCCAGCGTAGCCGCGCGGCCGCGCGCGCTTGCGTTCGGACGAACCATAATGCCCGAGTAAAACTCCTACCGATTTCTCTTCTTGTGACGCATCGCTTTCAAACGCTTGCGGCGCTTGTGCTTGTTGATCTTCTGCTTGCGTCGTTTCCTCAGTGAGCCCATTCGGGCCTCCTTCTTGGTTGCAAAGTAAGTCCTTGGGCCACCGTTAGTAAATCACCTTGTTCAAGGGATACTCTATAATACCCTCGGCCCCGGCATCTTTCAACTGCGGGATGATTTCGCGGACAATCCGCTCATCGATAATCGTTTCGACCGCCACCCAATCCTCGCGCGACAACGCCGAGATCGTCGGGTTGCGCAAGGCGGGTAATTCCTTCAACAGCGCCGGCAGCTTCGCGCGGGCGATGTTCATTTTTAGGCCGACCTTTTCCTCGGCCGCCAGCGCGCCGCGCAGCATGAGGGCGATCGTCTCGATCTTTTTGCGTTTCCACTTGTCGTCCCACGCCTTGTTGTTGGCGATGAGCTGCGGATAACTCGACACGATGGTCTCGACAATGCGCAGGTTGTTGGCCCGTAGCGACGAGCCGGTCTCGGTCAACTCGACAATCGCATCGACCAGCTCCGGTGCCTTGACTTCCGTCGCGCCCCAGGAGAACTCGACGTTTGCCGTCACGCCGTTTTTCTTCAGCCAGCGGCGGGTCATCTCGACCAGCTCGGTCGCGACGCGTTTGCCCTGCAAATCTTTGACCGATTGGATGGGGGAATCGTTCGGGACGGCCAGCACCCAGCGGGCGGGATTGGTGGTCTGCTTGCTGTAGGCGATCTCGCCGACGACATGCACGTCGCTGGCGTTCTCGGCGATCCAGTCCGCGCCGGTCAGGCCGACGTCGAGGAACCCGTGTTCGACGTAGCGGCTGATTTCCTGGGCGCGGATGAGGCGCAGCTCGAGTTCCGCGTCATCCGTGCGGGGCACGTAACTGCGGCTGCTGGTGGAAATTTTCCAGCCTGCCTTGGCCATCAGGGCAAAGGTGGATTCCTGGAGGCTGCCTTTCGGCAACCCGAATCGCAACGTTTTCTTCGGTGTCTTTTCGCTCATGTCTTCGCACTCACTCCAAAATCTTGACCACGCGACCGTCGATTTTCAGTTTCCCTTCGGCGAACAGTCGGACCGCCTCCGGGTAAATATTGTGCTCCGCCAACTGGATCCGCTGATGCAACGACTGCGGCGTATCATTTGCAAAAACCGGCACCGGTTGTTGCAGGATGATCGGACCCGAATCCACGCCGTCATCCACGAAATGCACCGTGCACCCCGTCACCTTCACGCCGTGCGCCAGCGCCTGTTCCCACGCGCGCAGCCCCGGGAACGCCGGCAACAACGACGGATGCACATTGATCAACCGTCCCGCGAACGCGCGGAGCATCGGCGGTTTCACCACGCGCATGTACCCCGCCAGCGCGACCAGCTCGACGCCCGCGTCGCGCAACAGTTTCACCGCCCGCTCTTCGAGTTCCGGTTCGAGCTTCGTCTTGAACCGGCTCGGGCCGATGAACTGCGCCTCGATGCCGCGTTTGCGGGCCCGTTCGAGGATCGGCGCGCCGTCCACGTCGCTCAACACGAGCGCCACGCGCCCGGGGATGCGTCCCTTGTCGCAGGCTTCGAGGATTGCCTCGCAATTGGAGCCAGTCCCCGAGCCGAGCACCCCGATGCGGAAGTCCGTGCCAGTCACTGCACGTTTCTAGTCGATGGACGGACAAAACACAAGTGCCGAGAGGGGAGGGGTGTAACTGCCCGTCATGGCAAGAGGCGTGGATCGAAGGCAAACGGCTTCGGTTTGCCGAAAACGATCTTCGAAAAGTCCGAGTGCGCCGGGTTCAGAACGTAGTTGAGTCCGGAGGGGATGATGACACTGGGCACGGCGAGAATGGCCGACCGTGCGCTCTTTACCCAGGCGTCGCCTAATTGTTTGGTGCCTGGTGCGGGAGGCTCGGACTTCCAATTCGGTGGCAAGGTGGAAAGCGCGAGGGTTTCCACCATGGCTTTATCGAAGTCGAGACGGATGATACTAAATCGGATCGTGCTGCCTGTGCCGATGTGGACGAGTGTTTCCAACGCGGCCAGTGATTCGCTTTCGCTGGCGTAGACCACGGCGACGCCACGCGAATTCCAACGACCGCCGGCTTTGCTGGCGCCTTCGCCCGAGAAAGCCGTCGCGATATGCTTTTCCTTCACGAGCCGCCACGCGGACGGCATCAGGAATAAACCCCGTATTCGATGCGATTCAGCAGGTCTTCGACCTCGCGTGCGCCCACTTCGGTCCGGGCGTAGTTCAGGGGCACAGCACCACCCAAACCGAACTGGGGCGAAGTCAACCAGCGCCGGGCGTCATCCTCGTTTTCGAGGACCCGGTTGGCCAGTCCCAACAGTTGGGCGAAGCGCACGACCTTGTCGGATTCGTCCGAGGTCAATCGGCCCGCAGCTTTGCGCCGGTGAAACGTGGCCCGGGAAAGCCCGATGTTCTGCGTCAGCCGGTCGATGGGGACATCCAGGTGGGAGCGCAGATACTCGAGTTCCCCGATGGGCAACCCGCGATTGATGACCTCGATCACCTGTTGGGGCGAAAACGTCTTTGCGGCTGTCGGCACGCCACGAGGCTCGACGTAATAGGAGATAAACGCGTGCGTCTTTCCTGATCCAGATGTGGCCAGCTTGGGTGTTTTATGTTCGCGTATCACGCGAGCGCGCTTCTGTGAAGTTGTGTACGTATGTTTCATCTGAGACTATATATAGTCTCAGATGAGACAATTTGCAAGATGTTTTTTTGGATGGTGAAGACACAACGGCGGAGAGGGGGGATAATTAAGGCTTACAGTGGCTTCAACGGCGAGGATTCGCTGCTCAGGGTAAACGGCGGGCGGACCCGAGAACGACGGCAAGCCCCTCACGACTCGGGCAAGCGGGGACGCCCCGACCTCGCCCCGAAAAGGATTCGGAGTAAAGGGTCGGGGTAAACTTGCCCTATAATGTGGAGGGGAATGCAACCCCGACATCGAATGTCGGGGCAGGCGGCGCGAGACGCGGTGCGGTCAGGAGACCGGCGCCGAACAAGACGGGGCGCGGAAACGACGCGGCGCGATACTCCGTAGCTCGGTCCGAGCTTCGGAGCATACGCGCCCTACAATGCGGAGGGACGGCGGGATACGATTATTTCCTAAATGAAATTAGGTGATTTGGCCAATTGCGGGTACGGTGTACTGGTTCTAATCTCGATGCATGGTCGGAAGGACGCGCGGGCCAATGGTTTTGGGAGTTTCAAGGCGTGGCCGGTGCGGAACCTTCGGAGCGAGCGGGTGTTGGTAGGAGAGCGAGGTTGGGGTTTCAAAACTGGTGGCCATTGCGGGAACGTTTGCCCGCCCGCATTGACCAAACAAGCATGGGCATTTGGGAGGGTTCACCCCGGATCGTGGGTGACAGGAAAACATGAAGAAGCAATCCTTGTATGTGGCAGCAATCATCACGGCGATAGCGGTTACATTCCCCGGCATGGCGCGGGCCGGCACGAGCGACGTGTATCGGGCGTATCTGTCGTTCCATGGTTTATTTCAGGGAACCAACGACCTGACCGGGGCCAAAGAGATTCAGTTCGCCCAGTTTTATACGCGGGACATCATCAACCTGGCGTTGGGGCAGCCGTTCAGCGCGGTGGTCCCGACCAATGAGGTGCTGGCGTACGTGGACAGCGGCAGCACCAATTCGCTGATTGTTTACGACAAATCGGGCAAGAGCAATCTGGTGACGGTCGCCGATGTAACGTCACGAGGCAGCGTTTCGCAGCCCGGTCTGACGGACTTCATCTGGAAGATTAAGATCGTGGATCTCGGCGGCGCCAGCAACAGCTTCTCTGGCGGCGTATTGCAGGCGGAGGGCACGAAGTTCACGAAGAAGGGCAAGTTTGAGGTGTTCGCCACGGTCAATGGCGTGGTCAATGCCGACAGCGACGGCAACCCGTTCCATGTGCTGGTACCGACTGGCAATCTGACGTTCGGCAACCCGATCATTGGCAAGGTTGTCACGACCCCATAATCCTGCGGGCATTTGGCAGCGCTGAACCAGGCGGGGACAATGATCCCCGCCTGATTCATTGGGGGGCAAGTTGCGGCGACCGTCTTCGTGAATCCGCGCATGGGTTGTAGGCATCTAAACCGTGGACGGGAGGATTCAATGAACAGGTTGAACGGACACGGCTCGATTATGTTCACGGCTTCGGACGGCAAGGAGTACGAGATTCGTCATACGGCAGATGCGAGTCTGGTCAAGTTGCGTGTGTTCCGGGAGAATGTGCCTGTGAATCGATTTTGCTATACGACGACCTTTGCGACCGCCGATGAGTTTGCGTTTGCGACCGGCGGGAATGTGGTGGATCAACTTATCCGCAAAGCAAAACTGGATCTCGAACGGGACATCGCGCTGAACTAGCGTTCTGTCCTGGAGGCGATTTTACGGTTTTCCAGCCGCCCTCACCTTGACCCTCTCCCCCGGAGGGGGAGGAGACAGAGTGGATTTTCGACGCCTTCCTTGAGGGGAACGGCGTCACCCGAGCCATTCGGGGCGCCAGTAGGTGCCGTCGAATCGGTGGGAGGTCTTGTAGGGTTCGTACTGGCCGGTGCGGGCGACCGTGGCGGTCTTGGCGAGCAGGGCGGAGATCTGGTCGGGTGTCAGCGGCCGGAAACTGCGGGCGGCATCGAGGGCTTGTTGGAGGATGGTCATGGACTCGCAGCCGGTGATGACGGTGCTCGTGGGCAGGTTCATGGCGTAGTGGAGGCACTCGGTGGCGGTGGCCGTCTGGCTTTCGAGGACGGCGCCGAAGCAGAGCGGTTTCATGCCGAGGACGCCGATCTGCTGCTGGACGAGGACGGGCACGACTTTCTTCTCGAAGCTGTCGAAGTTCGCGTCCATGACGTTGAGCGGCATTTGGACGGCATCGAAGCGGAAGTTGTGGGCGGTGGCGGACTCGATCATTTTCAGATGGACATCGGGACTTTTATGGCCCGTGAAGCCGAGGAAGCGGGTCTTGCCGGCTTTCTGCGATTCGACGAGCGCCTCGATCGCGCCGCCGGGCCCGAACACGCGGTCGCCATCATCCATGCGAATGACTTCATGCAATTGAAGCAGGTCGACGTGGTCCGTCTGGAGTCGGCGGAGGGATTCGTCGATTTGTTGTTGCGCGGCCTGACGGGTGCGGCCGTCGATCTTGGTCATCAGGAATGCGCGGTCGCGATAGCCGTCGCGCAACGCCTTGCCCATGCGGAACTCGCTGTCGCCGGCGTGGTAGTCCCAGCAGTTGTCGAGGAAGTTCACGCCGTTGTCGATGGCGGTGCGGACGACGCGGATGCCGTCGGGCTCGCTCGGGCGGCCGATGTGGAACCCGCCGAGACCAACGATGGAGACCTCAGCGCCCGTGCGACCGAGTTTGCGGCGAGGGATTTCATTCTTGGCGTCGGCGGCGAGCGCAAGCGTGCCGGTGGCGGTGGCGATGGCGGCGGCCACAGTGACTTTGAGGAAATCACGGCGCGACATGCCGGCTTTTTCGGGAGAGAATGGCTTCCCGTTCGGGTCTCCGTTTGCTGGATCGTTCGCCGCCGAATCGAAAGTTCTCATCGCAAAGCTCCTTCGGGAGTTGGAATCACGCCACGAATGATAGTGCCTTGATCTCAGGCACTTTTCAATCCAAAGAGAGGCTAATTTGTGGCAACCGAAAATCGCGCGGTCGCGCCATCAATTCGTCACAATTCCGTAACATAGTTGACGCACGTGGAAGTTGACACCGCTGTCGGGAATCGGGTATTGCTGGGGGAGGTGTTGATGTTGCGGGTGTTCCGGTTCGTGCGGTAGAGGAGATTTCTATGTACCCCAGTCTAGTTGGCGTCTGTTTAGCGGTAGTGATTGCGCTGTATTTTTACAACAATCCGCTGAACCACAGCCGCTGGTTCATGATGCGGCGGTTCATCAATTGGTTCCCCCTCGGCATGACGTACGCGTTCCTGTACATGGGACGGTACAACTTGAACGTCGCCAAGAACGCGCTCGGCACGCTCATGACCAACCGCGATTTCGGGCTGATTTTCGCCGCGGGTACATGGACGTACGCGCTGTCATTTTTGGTCAATGGCCCGCTCGTCGACAAAATCGGCGGCAAGCGCGGCATCATCATCGCCGCGGTCGGGGCGTCGGTGGCGAACATCATGCTGGGCGTGCTGACCTACCTTGTAGCGACGCACCAACTCAAGATCAACATGGTCGTGGCGTTTTCAGTGATCTACGCGTTGAACATGTATTTCCAGAGTTACGGCGCGGTCTCGATCATCAAGGTCAAGGCGTATTGGTTTCACGTGCGGGAGCGCGGCGTATTTGGCGCGATTTTCGGAACGCTGATTTCGTTCGGCGTGTACTTCGCGTTTGACTGGGGCCAGGCGATCGTCGACATGACGAAAGCCAATCCGCAGGGACAGCTGGGATGGTTTCATCAGTTCATCCAGCGAACATTTGCGTTGAAGTCGCAAGCGGTGGACGCGACATGGGCGGTGTTTTTCATTCCGGCGGCGATTTTGGTTGGTTGGGCGCTGCTGGATTGGTGGTTGATTCGCGACACCCCGGAAGAGGCCAGCTTCGCGGCGTTTGATACCCATGACGCGTCGTCGGGGCAGATGCACATCGAGTTCACGCCGATGGATTTGCTCAAGCGGGTGTTCACCAGCCGGTTGATGCTGCTGCTGGCGGTGGTGGAATTGACCTCCGGCGTGCTCCGCAACGGCATCTACCAGTGGTACCCCATTTTTGCCAGGCAGGTGAGTCAGCCGGGCGCCGAGTTCTTCAGCAAACACTGGGGCTTCTTGCTGTGCATCTTTGGAATTATCGGCGGGTTTATTGGCGGACTGGTTTCGGACAAGACGTTTCAATCGCGGCGTGGGCCTCCGGTCGCAATGCTGTGTGGGTTTATGTTCCTGATGACGATTTTGATGGCGGTGAACCTGTTTTCGTCGCCGGTGTTGGTTGGCTGGGGAGCGGTGATGATTGCCATGGCGGTGATCGGTGTCACCTCGTTGATCTCGGGGACAGCCGCGACCGATTTCGGCGGACGAAAAGCCACGGCGACCAGTTCCGGGATCATTGACGGCTGCGCGTACTTGGGCACGGGCATTCAATCCTTCGGCCTCGGTTTTTTGACGAGCCACAGTTGGTACTGGTGGCCGATTTTTCTAGCGCCGTTTGCGCTGATCGGCTGCATTATCGCGCTGAATATCTGGAACGAGCTGCCCGCCGCCACGCGGAAGTACATCGCCGAAGTCGAACTTGATGAGGTACAGCCCGAGCCGGCAGCAGAATTGGTTTCTCACTAGCGGCGACGTTCGCAGCTCAGCCGGCCTGAATAAAGCGACGACGCGCCATCATTTGGCCTTCACATTCACGGTGCCGGTCTGGGTAAACTGATACTGCTGGTTGCTGAAGCGACTGCAATTCACATCGTAATGGATTTGGACGCTGCCATCCTCCAGCGCGGCAAATTGGACATCGTTGAACGCGGTGAGATCCAGCGGCACGCTGTTGGCCAGCACGAAGCTGCCGAATTCCTGGTACGTCTGCGGCCAGCGGCCAACCGAGGCTCGGAACGTCCTGGTGGTGGCGGCGAGTTGCTTCACATTGGCGCGGGCAAAGGCGGCAACATTGGCCTCACTCCGCTTGTACTCTCTGACCGCTGACTGATAGGCCTTCTCACGAGGAGATGCACAAGCCGTGACGATGAGAAGGGTGACGACCGCGAGCCAACGCCTCGCATGCATCTCAGCACCCGGCCTTGCGAATTCTGGCAATCAACCGCGTTGTCGAGAAGCCCTTGACGAACGGAAGGATGCGAATCCGGCTTCCCACATTGGTCAATACGGCGCGCTCGCGCGGGTCCAGCGTCTCGGGACGGTAATCGCCGCCTTTGGCGTAGATGTCGGGGCGGACGATGGCCAGGAACCGATGGGCGCGCTTTTGGGGGAAAATGACGACGGCATCGACGCAGGCCAGCGCGGCGAGAACGGCGGCGCGTTGGCGCTGGGGGACGAGGGGCCGGCCCGATCCCTTGAGTTCGCGGACCGACCGGTCTCCGTTGAGGCCGACGACGAGGAGGTCGCCCAGCTTGCGGGCGCGCTGCAAGTAGCTGACGTGGCCGAAGTGGAGCAGGTCGAAACAACCGTTCGTGGCGACAATGCGGCGGCTGCGGCGGCGCGCCGAGGCCAGCCATCGGGTGGCCTGCTGGAGGGTTAAGACTTTGTGGGAAACGGATTTAGGCATTGGTTTTTGGGCTTGATTCTATAGTAGCGTAATTCTGCACAATGCCCGTGGTTTGTCACTCCCGAAGAAGAGACCATGAGAGTGATTTTGTCAAAAAAAGTGTGAAACCATTTTCGAGTCGGCGGCATCTAACCATACTGCGGGCTGCGTGGCTCGTGGCTGGCAAGGGTGTGAGGTCGCGGAGGAGGAAGGCGAGCATGACGGAGGAGCAGTATCGGGATTTGGCTTGGGAGTACATGTTTGGGCCGTATCGGGTCTATCAGCGTATCTTGTGGGTGGACTACAACGAGGGGGCAGTGGTCGAGTGGGGTCGTCGCAACGGGCATCGCCCGACGTTCTGGACGTTTACGTATGCCAACGTGGACGACCTTGCGCGGTGTCGAAAGGACTGGGCAAGGGTACAGGGGCGGCTGATGCAGATGTATCCAGACCTCTGCGGGGTGCGGTTCAATCAGTTCGGCGGGAAAAAGGGGCGGTTTCATGTGCACGCGGTCATTGATCGGGAGTTGCCGTTGGACAAGGTGAAAAAGTGTCTGCGGGGTACGACGTTTGGAAAACAGCCCGACGTGGAGCGGGTGCGGGACGATAATTTGGGGGGATACCTGTGGAAGGACATGGCGAAGAATTGCCGGACGGCAGGGCTGGGGCGGCGGTTCGCGACGTTTGGGATCTTCGAGGGCAGGACGACACTGGATGACATTGTGATCGACAAGGGCGAGTTCGGGGAATGCCAGGAGATGGCCAGAGCGGAGAGAGTGGTTGGGGAAAACTGGCGGCGTGGCTGGGAGCGCGGGTGGCAATACTACATTCAGCGGGTGTGCAGGGACGGGGGCGGCGAGTGGGGACCGTTCTGGGAGCGGCTTTGGAGGGCGTACGCGGGAGTGCAGGTGGAATACGGGGACGCGTACGAGGATGGCGGCGGCGGGGTAGAGTTCGACCCAAAGGAGTGGGAGGCATGAAGTGGGTTCGGTGCACGGGGTGCGGTCGGGCGTTCGATTACGACAGCGAACAGGGAGCGCTGCACGTTAGCAGTGGGCCGACATTGGAAGAAAAGGACTACGAGGCGGAGTTCTACTTCTGCGGGGCGTGTCGCCCCAAGGCCGAAAAACAGTTGCGTCGTTCGCTCAAAGGGGCGACGTGGATGGGCAACCCAAACTGAAAAACTCCGCGGCACAGGCGTCAGGCGAAGGATGAGACTAACGCCTGTGCCGTTGGAGTGGAGAGTGGGCGTTGATGGTGTCGGAGCGGGGACGCGGGCGGGGATGCTGGGGGATGGGCCTGTGGGGCGACAAGTGGCTGTCAGATCACATGTCCCTCGGCAGCGAGAAACATCTTCCACTGTATGGGATGGTCGTGGAAGTACCGATGATGGGAGCGGCAGAGGGTCAGGCCGTTGGCGGGGTCGTGGCGCAGGTCGGGGCAGCGGGATTTTGGTTGGATGTGGGCGGCGTCAAGGCAGGTGTTGGCGCCACAATCGGGCGCTCGGCAAGTCCAGTCGTCCAGTTCTAATACGGCAAGTTTCCAGCGTTGATCGGCATTCATGAGAGTGCTTTCTGCGAGGCGATGCTCGCGGTTTCTTGGCGGGGGACTGTCTCGTCTTGCGGCGAGGGGCGAGGGCGTCGCGAGATGTCAAGGAGGAACGCACGAGCGGCGGTCGTGTGCCGCGCGGCGTAGTATCCTTGACACCGTAGGCGAGACGGTAGAATTGGAGAGCCGCGACGAGACGGGGGTGGGATGCGCGGAGAGTCGTTGGTTGCTAGAGCACGAGAGCGCTAGCGTCTCGTAACGCGAGAGAGTCTGTGCGTGAGTGCGGCGAGGGTCGGGGAGAACCGTCTAAGCCCGTTTACCCTGTTTGTGGAGCAGGTCGAAACAACCGTTCGTGGCGACAATGCGCCGACGCCGGCGGCGCGCCGAGGCCAGCCATCGGGTGGCCTGCTGGAGGGTTAAGACTTTGTGGGAAACGGATTTAGGCATTGGTTTTTGGGCTTGATTCCGTGTCACGCTCTGACATGATGACCGCACGTGAGGATGGCTCACCGGAGGAAGAGCGGTCAAGTGTGATTTTGGGCGGCGGGCCGCCGTGGGTGCCAAGGACAGCGGCCGCAGTCTGCAGGGCTCAATTTTAGGAGGCTATGCAAGCGCTTCATTTGGTCGGAACGATAATCTATTTTGCGGTTCTGGTGTGCCTGTCGTGTTACGGCATTCACCGGTATTGGATGATTTTTCTGTACTTCCGCCATCGTCGAGAGGTGCCGCAGCCAATGGGCCATCTGGCCGAGCTCCCCAAGGTCACCGTCCAGTTGCCTTTGTACAACGAGATGTACGTTGCCGAGCGGTTGCTCGAAGCGGTCACCTCCCTCGATTATCCGCAGGATAAAATCGAAGTGCAAGTGCTTGACGATTCGACGGATGAAACAACGGACATCGTTGCCCGCAAGGCCGCGCAATTGCGCGAACACGGTTTTCAGGTGCACCACATCCATCGTTCCAACCGCATGGGCTACAAGGCTGGCGCGCTGGAAAACGGCTTGCACCAGGCCACAGGCGAGTTCATCGCGATTTTCGACGCTGACTTTGTTCCGCAACCCGATCTCCTCCAAAAGACGATTCATTACTTCTCGGACCCCGGCATCGGCATGATCCAAACCCGATGGGGCCACCTCAACGAGCAGTACTCCCTGTTGACGAAAATCCAGTCGATGCTCTTGGACGGGCACTTCCTGATCGAGCAGACCGCGCGCGCACGTTCGGGTCGCTTCTTCAATTTCAACGGGACGGCGGGCATCTGGCGGCGCACGTGCATCCAGAGTTCCGGCGGCTGGCAACACGATACACTGGCCGAGGACCTCGACCTGAGCTATCGCGCGCAAATCAACGGCTGGCAGTTTCTCTTCCTGCCCGAGATCGTGACGCCCGCCGAATTGCCCGTCGAGATGAACGCCTTCAAGTCGCAGCAACACCGCTGGGCCAAGGGGTCGATTCAGACGAGCAAGAAAGTGCTCCCGATGCTCTGGCGCAGCAAACTGCCCTTCAAGATCAAGTTTGAAGGCACCGCCCATCTGACCAGCAACTACGGGTACGTCCTGCTCCTGGTGCTCTGCGTGTGCTTCCATTCGTCGGCGTCGGCAGGAACGTATCAGGTTTCGGGCGGCAACCCATGGACAAAACTGTTGCTGGTCGACGTCCCGCTGTTCATCGCCGGGTCGGTGTCGATCAGCGCGTTTTATTTCTGCGCCCAACGCGAACTCCACGCTCAATGGTGGAAACGGCTGATATTCCTGCCCGTGTTGATGGCGGTGGGCGTCGGTCTGTCGGTCAATAACGCCCGCGCCGTCCTGGAAGCCGTGTTCAACCACCGCAGCGAATTTATTCGCACCCCAAAGTACGGCGTGTCACGCCGCGGCGAATTATGGACGCACAACAAGTATCGGACGTTGCGGGGCCTGTTCCCGTTCATCGAGTTGGCGTTTGGCATCTACTTCACGTACCTCGTCATTCAGGCCGTCAACCAAAACCAATGGACATTTGTCCCGTTCGTGCTCATTTTCCAGGTTGGTTTCCTCTACGTCGGCCTGATGTCTCTGCTGCAAAGTTCGGTGCGCGCCCTGCGACAGATCGACGGGCCGGGGCTGGCCGCCGCTGGCGGTTGATTCTGTCGCGCACGCGGTGAGTCTATGTCGACGATCTCACTGGCCCTCCAACTCCCCAGTCTGCGTCATGAAGCGGCCCATGACCCCGAAGGCATCGTGCGCCGTGTCCCTTCGTTGAGCTTTGACCCATAAAGCGGCTGAATGTTTCCTTGCCATCGGCTGGCGAAGTGGCAAGAATTGACACCGGATGGAGCCACTCGGCATTATTGCAGGAAACGGCGAGTTTCCCCTGATTCTGGCGCGCTCGGCCCGGCAACTGGGTGTGGGACCGATCGTGGCCGCGGCGTTTGACGGGGAGACGAGCCACGAAATTGACCAACTCGTTGACCACGTCGGCTGGATCAAGCTCGGCCAGCTCAACAAACTCATTGAAGTCTTCACCTCTCATGGCGTGAAACGGGCCGTGATGGCGGGTGGGATTACACCATCTAACCTCTTCAAGAACCTGCGGCTCGATCTGCGGATGACGACCGTGGCGTTCCGCCTCAAGGAACGTAATGCCGAGACGATTTTCGGCGCGATTGCGGCCGAGATGGGCAAGGACGGGGTCGAACTCATCGACCCGCGCCCGTTCCTGGGCGAATCCGTACCACCGTCGGGTGTGCTGACGCATCTGAAGCCGAGCAAGGACCAATACGAGGATATCGAGTTCGGGTTGAGGATCGCCAAAGCTGTGAGCGCGCTCGACATCGGCCAGTCGGTGGTCGTCAAGAAGGGCACGGTGCTCGCGGTGGAGGGGTTTGAAGGCACGGATGAGTGTATCCGCCGCGGCGGGGCATTGGCGGGCGAAAAGGGCGGCGCGTTGGTCGTCAAGGTCAGCAAGCCAAATCATGATTTCCGCTTCGACATTCCTTGTGTGGGCGAAAAGACGATTGAATCATGCCGGGCCGGGCGGGTTTCCGTCATGGCGATCGAAGCCGGGCGGAGCCTGTTGCTCGACAAAGACAAACTCCTCCAGGCGGCGAATGAGGCCGGGATTTGCCTCGTGGCGGTGCCGTCCGAATGAATGATACCCTCAGAGTCGGCGTGGTAGGCGTCGGGCATCTCGGCTCGCAGCACGCGCGCATCTATTCCGAGTTGGCCAAACGCTCCAACGGCCAATGCTCGTTCGTTGGCGTGTGCGACACGGACAGCATCCGCGTGCGCGCCCTCGCCGAGAAAGTCGGCGGCGGGGCGTTCGAGAACGCGGCGGAATTGGCGAACTTTGTCGATGCCGTCAGCGTGGCGACGCCCACCGAGACCCACTACAAGGTCGCGCGCGTGTTTCTCGAACGCGGCAAGCATGTCCTCGTCGAGAAACCGATCACGGACAGCCTTCACGAAGCCGAAGAACTCGTTGCCCTCGCGAGAAAAAACAAGTGCGTGCTGCAGGTCGGGCACATCGAACGCTTCAATCCCGTGATGCGGTATCTTACCGACATCCTGCGGGAGGCGCGGTTCATCGAGGTGCATCGGCTGTCGCCGTATCCGGGGCGTTCGACAGACATCGGCGTCGTCCTCGACCTGATGATTCACGACCTCGACGTCGTCCTATCACTGGTCAAAGCGCCGTTGGTGGCGGTGGACGCAGTCGGCATCCCCGTGCTGAGTGAGAGCGAGGACATCGCCAACGCGCGGTTGAAATTTGCCGACGGATGCGTGGCCAATATCACCGCCAGCCGCGTGTCCGCGGAACGGATGCGCAAGATTCGGATCTTCGGCCGCACCGAACACGGTGCCGCGTACATCTCTCTCGACTACATGAAACAAGAGGGCGAACTCTATCGTGTGGCCGCCGAGGACGCACAGGAATCGGGATTACTGAAGAAACTGCTCGCGGGCAAGCACGCGAGCATCGTCAGCGAATTCGCGGGCCGCAAGATCGTCCGCGAACCGGTGCCCATCGAACGCGACGAACCCCTGAAGCTCGAGTTGCAAAGCTTTATCGACTCGATTCGCCATCACCGCGATCCGCTCGTGACGGGCGAAGCCGCCAAACAGGCGTTGGAGGTGGCGATGGAAATTACGGGGCTGATTACCCACCCCTAGCCCCTCCAAGGAGGGGAACAACTCAGCCCCTTCAGTCAGTCGACTCAAATTCCACTCCCCGAAGGGGTCGCGGGGGTGGGTACAGGCACACGGCTGGTGCGTCGTCCGAAGCTCCGCTCCCCTCCTTGGAGGGGTTGGGGGTGGGTTCCATCGTTGTCATCTGCCGTTGGTGCCGTTACTATTTACCGTCATGCGCCACTCCATCATCCCGTACAACCCCGCCTTGAAGGAGCGCGCCCGCGCATTGCGCAAAAACATGACTCGCGGCGAAGCGTTGTTGTGGACAAGGCTCAACAGAAAGCAGATGTGCGGTTACGATTTTGACCGTCAGCGGCCCATTGACAATTATATCGTAGACTTCTATTGCAAGGACCTGCGACTGGCGATTGAGATTGATGGTTGGAGTCATGCCGTAAAGGGAGCAGGTGATGTTGCCCGTCAGAAACGACTGGAAAGCCTCGGCATACAGTTCCTGAGATTCACGGAACGGGAAGTTGTGGCTGGCGTGCAATCGGTGGCGGATCAGATTGAAATGTGGATTCAACAGCAGACAGCCCGTCAACCCACCCCTGGCCCCCCCGAAGGAGGGGAACAGATGGCATGACACCGCATTCCCTCATGTTCATTGCCGGTGAGGCGTCGGGAGACGCTCATGCGGCGGAGTTGATCAAGGCGCTACGGGCACAGGCTCCGGATGTCGTGGTCTTCGGCGCGGGTGGACCGAAGATGAAGGCGGCGGGAATGGAATTGTTGCTCGACCTGACCGAACACGCCGTCGTCGGCTTGGTCGAGGTGCTGAAGAATTATTGGAAGTTCCGCCGCATCTTCTGGGACCTGGTGCGAGAGGCCGAAAAGCGCAAACCGGATGCGGTCGTTCTGGTGGATTTCCCGGGATTCAACCTGCGGTTCGCCGCGCAGATGAAGAAGCGCGGTATCAGGGTCATCTACTACATTTCGCCCCAGTTGTGGGCCTGGCATGCGAGCCGCGCCAAGCAGATCGAGCGTGACGTCGATTTGATGCTGACGATTTTTCCGTTCGAGAAGGACTGGTACGCGAAACACGCGCCGCGATTGCGCGTCGAGTTCGTGGGACACCCGTTCGTGGAACGGATCGAGAGTGAAGTCGCAGGTAGGAAGCGGGAAGAGAATCTTGTGCTGCTTCTTCCCGGCAGCCGCGTGCGGGAAGTGGCCAAGATTTGGCCGATCATGCGACAGATCGTCGATAAGATGCCGTCCGAAACGAAATTCGTCTCGGTAGCGGTGAACGAAACCATGGCGACGACGATCGAGCACCCGCGCGTCACGGTGGAAATCGGCAAGGCTCACGAATGGATGCAGCGCGCGACCCTGGCAATCACAGCCAGCGGTACGGCCACCATGGAATGCGCGTTCTACGGTTGCCCAATGATTGTTGTATACAAGGTCAATTGGCTCACCTACCTCATCGGCCGCATGGTCGTGACCGTCAACTGGCTCGCCATGCCCAACGTCATCGCCGGCCGCGCGATTGTCCCCGAATTCATCCAACACGATGCGAAACCCGACCGAATCGCCACCGCCGCTCGCCTCCTCATCACAGATACCACCGAACGTCAGGCGATGCAGCGCGAGTTGGCAGCCGTTGTCAACACCCTGGGCGGAGCCGGGGCCAGCAAGCGAGCGGCAGAATTGATTCTGGCTACGCTCTAATGTTTTCGCGTCAAAAAGAAATCGGCGATGGCGGCGAGCGGAGCCGCACGGGAGCCGAACGGCTTCAACTGTCTGTGCGCGTCGGCAATGAGGTCGGCGGCGTATTGCCTCGATTTGTCGAGGCCGAGGACCGTGGGGAAGGTGGACTTGTTGTTCTTTTGGTCGGCGCGCACGCTTTTGCCCATGACCTCTTTGGTGCTCGTGGCGTCGAGAATGTCGTCAATGACCTGAAATGCGAGGCCGAGGTCTTGTCCGTAGCGCGTGAGGCGCTTGAGTTGTGTCGGGCTGGCATTGCCCGCCATCGCGCCGAGCCGGATCGACGTGGTGATGAGTGCCGCCGTCTTGTTGAGATGGGTTGCCTTTACTTCCTCAAGGCTGGCTCGACGCTCCTCGTTTTCGAGGTCCTGCACCTGACCGGCGATAAGCCGGAGGCTACCGGCAGCCAACGCGAGGTCGCTCACCAATACCCGGACCGGGTAACGCTTCGGCGGCTGGCTCCTGGCAATCAGCGCAAACGCCTCGGTCAACAAGGCGTCACCCGCGAGCACCGCGATGCCTTCACCGAAGACTTTGTGGTTTGTCGGTTTTCCGCGGCGCAAATCGTCGTCGTCCATGCTCGGCAGGTCGTCGTGAATGAGCGAGTACGTGTGGATGCATTCGACGGCGCAGGCGAGTGGCATGGCGGCGGCGGATTTGCCGCCCACGGCCTCGCAAGCGGCAATGCAGAGGACGGGTCGAATGCGTTTCCCGCCCGCAAAAATGGAATACCGCATGGCCTTATGAATGGTCGGTGGCGGGGCAGATTCGGCCGGCAAGAGTTTGTCGAGCGCGGCATCGACGCGCGCGCACGTCTGGTCAAGGTACCGGTTCAGGTCAAAGGCTGCAGGGGATTTCAATCTGCGCTCCTCGGTTTGAGGGCGTATGGTACGGGGCTTGCGCTGTTTTTTCAAGCGAAAGTTTGGTTCGCCGTCGCGACATCGGGCCGAGTGGAATTCGGGGTTGACTTGGTGTATGGAATTACTCGATAAGGGTGCGCGTTTTCCCTATGCCGACCTACGAATACGAATGTCAAAAGTGCGGGCATCATTTTGAATTGTTTCAATCGATCAAAGATGCGCCAAAGAAGACCTGCCCGAAGTGCCGTGGACGCGTAAAGCGGTTGCTTGGCACGGGCGCAGGGGTTATCTTTAAGGGCTCGGGTTTCTACAGTACGGATTATCGAAAGCCGGGCTATACTGAGGCGGCGAAGAAAGACAGTGGCGTCGCGACGAATACGTCGGCTGCTTCCAAGACGGAAGCGGCGAAATCAAGCGACACGAAGAAGTCGCCCAAGAAGGATTAATCTATGATTGTTTGTTCAAAGTGCGGGTACGACAACGAGTTGGGCCGGATTTTTTGCCACTCGTGCGGCGCGAAGCTCGATCTTACGGAGATCAAATCGCCCAGTCAGGGCGGCAAGTCGCTGGCCAGGAAGGCCAAAGGCGGCTCGGGAAAGATCATCTCCCGACTGGTGACCGTCGCAATGCTGGCGACTGTCGTTGTGGTCGTGGCGCTCGCGCTCCAAGTGCCGAACATCCGCCCCATCAGCACGTCGAGTGAGGACCTGGTGCTATCCGACAAAAAGCGGGCGGCCCTGGACGACCTTCTCGTCCAAAAGCAGCCGAACGCCATCGCCGTCAGCGAAGGTGAGTTGAATTCATTCATCCAAACCCTTGGCTTTGAGAATGGGTCGGCCGGCACCTTCGAGGTCGTCCCGACCAAGTTGCAACTCGAACTCGGCAACGGGGTGATCACGGCGGTTTTCCTGGCCAAGGTTCATATCGCCGGTTCGGTGGAAAAGCAGATTTATCTCCGCTACACCGGGGTGCCCACGATTGAGGACGGTCACTTCGTCTTTAAGCCAACGGGAGGCGCGCTCGGCGCGTTACCCTTGGGCGGATGGTTTCTGGTTAAGACAGGAATTTTCGACCATTGCTTTGGCAAGCTGTTTGTCAACCTGGACAAGGAGAAGCAGGTGCTCGATTCGCTCTCGTCGATTTCCGTCACTCCGCAATCGGTCGTGTTGAGTTATCAGCCGCACTAGGTCGGCATCTGGCAGTCATGAACGCGCGACGGTTGGGCACGTGGTTGGCAGCCGCGATGGCGGTGCTGGCGCGACCGGTGGTCGCCGCCGTATCGACCCCCACGAATGCGCCCGTCAAAACGATCAGCGCTTCCCGCCAGTTCGTCGCCTACGCCAACGACCGTCTTCTGCCATCCGTCATGTGCGCGTATGCCGAGCACGTGAAACGGGAATGGCTGAGGCAACTGGGCGTGACCGACAACTGGCGCGACCCCATTCTGTTGCTGGTGCAGGCGCGCGAGGCCGTGCGGACCGATGCGCCGCCGGTGTCGATGGCGGTGTTTCAAACCGATGAACACCTCGAGTATCGGATTCGTTGCTTGGTGCCACCACCGATCGAGGAAACGGAACTGCTGCCGACCATGATCGATGCCTTGTGCTCGGAATGGGCGAACCGGGGGCAGGTGACGGAGCCGGGCAAAGCGTATGCAGTGCCGAGCATACCACTCTGGCTGGTGGAAGGTCTGGCAGTGCCGATCCAGGGCCATTACGAGCCTCTGCTATCCGTCGCCCAGCGGTCCGTGGCAGGCGGGCGGCCCCAGGGAGCGAGGGATTTGTTGAAAGCCGAAACTCTCCCCGACGATCCGACGGAACATCAACTGTTTCAGGCGGACGCGTGGATCTTTACCGACGGCCTGCTGGGATTGCACCAGGGACCCCGCAAACTGCAGAGCTTCCTGTCCGAACTCGGTGCGCAGAAGATGGCCAGCAACGCGTTCTGGAAGGTCTATCGTGACGATTTCCCGAACACGATGGTGCTGGAAAAATGGTGGAGTGTGGAATTGGTCCGCCACACCTCGATGTCGGTCGCGCAAGACCTGTCGGTGGAAGATACCGAAAGCGGCCTGAGCGCAATCCTGGTGACGAAGCTCGGCCCCACCGGCGGACGCAGAGGCATGCCCGGTGAAACCGATGTGGCCATTGATGACCTGTGGCGGTACGCGGGCGCTCCGTGGTTACCGGGCCTGTTGAAGCTCAAGATCGACCGGATCGGCGCATTACGGGGCGTGGCTCACCCGTTGTATCTGCCGGTCTTGGACGACTACATGGAAGCCCTGGTTTGGCTCCAGCGAGGCAACGTGACCCGATTTCATCGCGGGCTGATCCGCGCCGAAGCCACACGAGCCATCGCGGACAAGCAAGCGCGCGGGATCACCGCCTATCTGGATGAAGCCGAGCGGATCTATGCGCCGGAACCGCCCTCAGATACCTTCCGTGGCTACTTCCAGACTCTTGACCAACTCCAGAAGCTGGATGGCGAACGCCGCAGTCCGATTACCGACTACCTCGACAAATTCGATCACTGAAGCGCGTCCAGCAGTGCCCGAATCTTCTCCCGTTGCTCGCGCAACTGCTGCTGCCGGTCCCGTTCCCGCTGTACGGCAATCGGCGCGGCTCTTGCCACGAAGTTCTCATTCGCCAGCTTCGCGTCCGTGGCGGCCAGTTGCTTGTCGACATCGGCGAGCTGCTTGGTGAGACGTTGACGTTCCTGTGCGGGATCCACCGCGCCAACCAGGAATACCGTAGCTTCCTGCGTAACCAGGCTGGGTGTTAGACCGGTCGGTACGTAGCGGGGGTCAATTGTCACCGTCTCCGCCGACAGAATCTGTGTGAGGAACGGGGTCTCCATCTTGAAGAAGTCGGCGTGCCGGCTCGGCTTGATGACAAACGAAACTTTCCTGCGAGGTTCGATGCCGTTGTCGTTGCGTAGCTGCCGCCCGGCTGTTACCGCAGCGTACAGCGCTTCCACTTGCGGCATTACATCGAATGCGGTTGCATCAATCATCCGAGGCTTTGGCCATGGCGCGAACTGGATCGTGTCCGTGCCGTATCCCATCCCGCGCCAAAGTTCTTCCGTGATGAACGGCGCAAACGGATGCAGAAGTTCCAGGATTGTGTGGAAGACCTCATCCAGCACCTCAAGGTTCGGTGATGTCTTACTCGCTTCGATATACCAATCGCAAAAATCACCCCAGACGAAATCGTAGAGATGTTTGGCCGCTTCGTTGAACTTATAGTCGTCGAGCGACGCGCCGACTTTGGAGACAGCGTTGGCAAGCGTAGCGAGGATGTTAAGGTCGTGCGCATTATTCGGACGGGCCGGCGGATTGGTGGCCCGCTGCATCTGGATGAAGCGCGCGGCGTTCCAGAGTTTGTTCATGAAGTTCCGGCCAACTTCGCAGCGTTTCTCATCGAACAAGATGTCCTGGCCCTGCGGTGCGATGAGCATGAGGCCAAACCGCAGGCCATCGGCGCCATATTTCGCGATGAGATCGAGCGGGTCGGGGGAATTACCGAGCGACTTCGACATTTTGCGGCCCTGCGCATCCCGGATGATGCCGGTGTAGTAGACGGTGCCAAATGGCTTATCGCCCATGTACTCGTAGCCGGCCATGATCATGCGCGCCACCCAGAAGAAGATAATGTCGGGACCCGTCACCAGATCGGTGGTCGGATAGAACTTCTTCAGCGTCTCGGTCTTCTCGGGCCAGCCCATCGTGGCGAACGGCCACAGCCACGAACTGAACCACGTATCGAGCACATCGGGGTCTTGCTGCCAGCCGTCACCTTTCGGCGCTTCCAATCCGCAGTAAACCTCCTTGTTGCGATACCACACCGGTATCCGGTGTCCCCACCAGAGTTGGCGTGAGATGCACCAGTCGCGGATATTGCCCATCCAGTGGGCGTAGGTTTTCTCCCAACGCTCGGGATGGAACTTGATCTGGCCCTTCTCGACCGCCTCTGTGGAGCGCGGAACCTGCGGATATTTCAGGAACCACTGCTCGCTCAAGTATGGCTCGATCGGGACATTCGTGCGTTCGCTGTAGCCGACATTGTGCGTGTAGTCTTCGACCTTGAGAAGAAGTCCCTGCACCTTGAGTTGCTCGACCACGGCTTCACGGCATTCGAAGCGGTCAAGATCTTCAAAATCCTCCCCGGCGTCTTCGGTCATTTTTCCATCGGGCGCGATGACGACCGTGAACGGCAGCTTGTGGCGCAACGCCATCTCGTAGTCGGCCAGATCGTGCGCCGGGGTGACCTTGACGCAGCCCGTGCCGAATTTCGGGTCGACCGCCTCATCCGCGATGATGGGGATCTGCTTGTTGCGCAACGGCAGCAAAACCTTGCGGCCAATAAGATTCGTGTAGCGCGCGTCCGCCGGGTTGACCGCCACGGCCTCGTCGCCCAACATCGTTTCGGGGCGCGTCGTCGCCACAACAACGAAATCCCCGGAACCGACGAGCGGATACTTGAAATGCCACAGGTGACCCTGCGTCTCGGTCATGACGACTTCTTCGTCGGACAACGCGGTCCGCCCGGCAGGATCCCAATTCACCATGCGTTTCCCGCGGTAGATCAGCCCCTTCTGGTAGAGATCGACGAAGACCTGAAGAACACACCGCGAATACGCCTCGTCCATCGTGAATCGCTCCCGCGTCCAATCGCACGAGCAGCCGAGTTTCTTGAGTTGCTGGATGATGATGCCGCCGTGTTTCTCTTTCCACTCCCAGACCTTTTCGAGAAACTTCTCGCGACCAAGGTCGTCGCGGTGCTTCATCACCCCCTGTTTGCGCAACGTTTTCTCGACAACGGTTTGTGTCGCGATACCGGCATGGTCGATGCCCGGCAGCCACAGCACTTCATGGCCCTGCATTCGCTTGCGTCGGCAGAGAATGTCCTGAATGGTGTTGTTGAGCACATGGCCCATCGTCAACACGCCGGTTACGTTCGGTGGCGGGATGACGATCGAATACGGGGGCCTGGAGGAACGTGGGTCCGCCGTGAAATGGCCCTTCGCCAGCCAGTCGGCGTACCACTTGTCCTCGACCTGCTTCGGCTCGTAAGCCTTCGGGATTTCAGTCGGTGCGGTGCCCATCAGACAAGGGTTGTAGCGGAGAGCGATGGTTGAAGACAAGCATAACCAGCATCATCAAGCTGACGAGAGAGATGGTGGCCCCGGTGATGACCCCCGGCGTGCGGTATTCGAAGCGAACCTCATGCACCCCGGGCTCTAAACGAACGGCCAATGCAAAACCGTCCGCAAGCAGAACGCGCGCGGGCGCCCCGTCCACGCTGGCGTGCCAGCCGGGATCGAAGGATTCGATGACGCGAAGGAAGCCGGCCTGGTCGGTCCGCACTTTCGCCACGATGACGTCGCTCGACGGGCGCTCGTAGGTGACCGAGGGCGCGAGACCGGCGGCGGTGGGGTGTAGCGGCGCAGGTATGTCGGCGCCGGGAGGAAGCATGATGGATTGCGCCAGATTCGCGCTCGGGTCCCGAAGTCGCTGGTGAATTTGGTTTTCGTCCAAAAAGCTGGCTTGTGAGAACGGCAGAAAAGACGCCCGGGGCGCAGGGGAAGGCACCGCGTAGATGTGCAGGGGACCGTCATCGCTGACGTGAGACAGGTCGTCGCGTTGGGCGAACGTGATGACGAGTTTCGTGGCGGTGGCCGCCAGGGCGCGGACGCTCATCCGGGAACCGTTGAGGCACTGGATATTCGAAGTCGGTGACGTGTCCGACAAGTCCAACACGGCGCGATACGGTCGCGCCAGCAGGATGGAATCGAAAAATCCAATGTCGTCGATCTGGCGATTCAGGGTGGACAGGATTTCGCAGTCCATGGCGATTCGTCCATTCCCAATTTGCGCGGGCAATCCGTTGTAGGCGCTGGTCGGGTGGAAACCAGCGGCGGGAAGCGTGCGAATGAACCGGAGGTCGTGAGAGCCAAGATCTACGACATGGGCCGCCAGCGCGATGGTTCCAATTCCCAACATGAGACCGCGACCTTTTGCCCATGAGGCGCATATCCAGCAATCGATGGCCCGACCCAGCACCAGTGCAAGGGCAAACGTGGTCAGGTAAAGCTGCCGGGACGGACTACGCAGGATGGTGCCGTGAACGAGGTGGTGAAAGGGATTGGCGACGGGCAACGCGAGAATCAGTGCCAGGCTTCCCAACGCGATGAGAAACGGCCAGGGCCGGTCACGCCACCTGCCCCGAAACATCAGGAACATGAACGCCAGCAACGGCAGCCAACCGACGTAGCAGACTGTTTCCCAGAAATACGCGTTGCTCGAATAGGTCGCCAGCGACAGGGCCGAGCCGAATGGGTCCGGGAATCCGTCTTTCCACGGAAGAAAAAAAGCAGCCAGGCGGCCATAGGGAAATACGATGTCGTTTTGTGGTGGGGCGAGTGCAAGGAAACGGGTGCTGCGAAGGATCAACTCGGCCATGGGGCAGAGGATAACCCCGCCCAGTCCGATACCCAGAACGATCGCCGAGAACGCCTTCCGGGACTGTGCGTTGCGCGCCCGATAGAAGACGTAGAGAACAGCGGCAACGAGCGCATACGCCGGTAATTGCGGATGGCCGGCCATCACGATGCCGCTACAAGCGAGGCTCAGGGCAAGAAGGCGGAGATCGAATCGGCATGTTTGCGACGGCTGTTGAATCACGATTTCGACGAGCCAAAACAGAAGGGGCAGGGCCGGGTAGGCTTCCAGCAGGGGGAGATGCCCCGCCATCAAGCGCGAAGCGAAAAAGCCTGAAGCAGCGAACGTCCAGCCGCTGCTGGCTGCCGCCAAACGCGTCAACCCGATCCGCCGACAATACAAATACGTGAACAACGCGGCCAACCCGGCGGCAAGGTTCACGCCCAACGCATAGGCCTGTAGTGGGTCGACGAGCAAGAGCGGGAACCGCGTGGGAACAAGCGGGAAGCTCTGCATGTTGGACCAGAACGGCGCGCCCATCAATTCGCGGGAATACCAAGCCGGCAAGTGCGGGTGGGCGTTCACCAGCGCGTCGCGCGCATAGTCCAAGCGTCGCGCATGGAGCTGAAGATAGTCGAAGCCGAAAAGTGTCTGGCTGCTGTCCGTCACCAACCACGGACGGTAGAGCGTGGCCACCCCGATCAGCATCGCGATAATTGCTAGGAAACCGCGGTATGGGTGGGCGTCTGGCCGACGCGGTTGGTCAGGCGCCGAACGGGTTTGGTTGGGGAAATTCACAAGGTTCCATGGGGAGTGTCGTTTCAGACGCCGTGTCCAGCGCGATTCGGGCGAACGTGCACAAGCCCCAGCATCTTTGTTGGAGGGAGCTTATCGGCGGAATACCAGCCCGACAATCCAAAATGATCCCGCGCCGTGCGGGGGAACCGGAGCGATGGTTGATCCCGGCCTTGAGTGGGCAACCGGTTGCGTGTAGTCTTTCTGACTGTTATGACCAACGAGGAACGCAAGCCGATTGTCGCACAATTGCTGGCCAAGGGCCAAACGCTGTCGCAGATTCAGGATTACCTGCACAAGGAAAAGAACGATCCGATTACGTACATGGATCTGCGCTTGTTGTTGTCGGAGATGCCCGACGCGAAGCTACCCGAGAAAGAGACGCCCAAAACGGTGTTGCCGACCGCCGGCGCTGCGGTCGGCATGGGAGCGAAAGCCGCACCGAAAGAGCTGGCGTCGCCGCCGTCAGCCGGGGAACCAGCCGGAGGAGGCCGACTTTCCATCAGCGTCGACCAGATGCCCGCGCCCGGCTCGATGCTGAGCGGGTACGCGCGGTTTTCCTCGGGCGCGAAAGCGCATTGGTTCCTCGATGACATGGGACGGCTGGGGCTCGAACCCGAACTCGGCACCGGAAAACCGACCCAGGCGGACATGCAGGAGTTCAGCACCGAACTCCGCCGCATGTTGCAGCAAGCGGGTGGAACGTAAGGACCAGCCGCCCGGTCTCAGGCGCGGGCCGCTTCTTTGCTGATAATGTCTCCAAGGCGCACCTCTCCTTCGCGCATGACGCGGGCGTACAACCCGCGAAGCCGTAACGCGCAGCCCTCGGGCGTGTCCGTGAGATCGCGCATGATCTTGCCATAGCGGCGTTCGAACTTGGCGCACGCTGTGTGGGGTTGGTCGGTGACCTGGATCACCGCCTGACCAATGCGCAGCCGCGTGCCCGCCGGAAGGTTCGCTTCGTGCAGATCAAGGTCGACAATCAGGTTGTCGCCAGCCAGATTCATGCGCTTGCTGTCGCCGGCGATGGCTTCGAGGAAGCGCGCGTTCATCACGGACACCTGCGAAAGCGGATTGGGATTCGGCTTGAGGTTCCAGCGGTCACCCTCGACGCCGTTGGCCGCGCTGAGCGTCACCTGGGATGGCGTTCGTCGTTGCTCATTCGGCAACCGCAACACGATCAGCTTCACCACGCCGTTGTCCTTCGGACTGGTGCGAACGTGGTCGATGATGGCTCGCGAGTCCATACCAGGCTGATTCCTCGATTCGCTCAACAGGACGTTGCTCTTGTCCACGGGAACAACCTTACTTTCGGTGTTCGTCCTTGAAGAGTTTGTACTCGACCGAGTCCACGAGCGCTTCCCAACTGGCCTCGATGATGTTGTCGTGCACGCCCACCGTGCCCCAGGTGTCTTTGCCGTCGGTACTCTCGATAATGACACGGGTTTTGGCGGCCGTGCCGCCTCCGCTGTCGAGGATACGCACCTTGTAGTCGATCAGTTGCACGGTCGCGATGGATGGGTAGAAGCTCGTCAGGGCCGCGCGCAGGGCGTTGTCGAGCGCGTTGATCGGCCCGTCACCCTCGGCCACGGTATGGTATGGGCTGCCGTCGACCTCGAGTTTCACACTGGCCTCGACGGTTTCGCCGCCATCATCGCCGTGCTTGTCCATGATGACGCGATACCCATGCAGTTTGAAAAACGGCTTGTGCCGCTTGAGCAGTTTCTGCACGAGAATGTGGAAACTGGCGTCGGCCGCTTCGTACTCATAACCGGCATGTTCGAGTTGCTTGAGTTGCTGCAGAATGTCACGCACCTCGGGCGTGTCCTTGCTCAGGTCCATGCCGAGTTCGTGTGCCTTCATCAAAATGTTGCTGCGGCCGCTGAGTTCGCTCACCAGCACGCGGCGATGGTTGCCCACAATCTCGGGCTCGATGTGCTCGTAGCTGCGCGCGACCTTTTCGATGGCGTTGACGTGGATCCCGCCCTTGTGCGCGAATGCCGTGGCACCCACGAACGGCTGGCGGATGTCGTGCCGCACGTTGGCCAGATCGTCGACGAACATCGCCAAGTCGCGGAGCTTACGGATGTTGTCCTTGGAGATGCAGTCGTAGCCCATCTTCAATACGAGGCAGGGCATCACGGTCGTCAGGTTGCAATTGCCGGTGCGTTCGCCGTAGCCGTTGATGGTTCCCTGGACCTGGACGGCGCCCGCCTCGATGGCCGCCAGCGCATTCGCGACCCCCACGCCGGAGTCGTTGTGTGTGTGGATGGCGACCGGGCATTTCATCTGCTTGACGATTTCCGCCGTGACGCGAGCGACCTCGCCCGGCATCGTGCCGCCGTTGGTGTCGCACAGGACAACGATGTCCGCGCCTGAATCCCGCGCGGCCTTGAGTGTCGCGAGCGCATAGCGCGGGTCGTCCTTGTATCCGTCGAAGAAATGTTCCGCGTCGTAGACGAGTTCCTTGCCGTGCTCTTTGAAGAAACGCACGGAATCACCGATCATCGCCAGGTTTTCCTCCGGTGTGGTCCGAATGACTTCCGCAACGTGCAACGACCACGTTTTGCCGACCAGCGTCACCACCGGCGTGTTCGCCTTGACGAGCATATCGATCTGCGGGTCGTCCTTGCACTTCGTGTTCGCGCGGCGCGTGCTCCCGAAGGCCGCAATCTTCGCGTGCTTGAATTTGCGTCTCGCCGCCTCGGTGAAGAAATCCATGTCCTTGGGATTCGAGCCGGGCCAGCCGCCTTCGATGTAGTCCATCCCAAACGTGTCGAGCCGCTCGGCAATGCGAATCTTGTCCGCGCTCGAAAACGAGATGCCTTCGCCCTGCGCGCCGTCGCGCAACGTCGTGTCGTAGATGTAGATTCGCCTGCTCATGGCAGGGAAAGACTAAAACCAACCCGTGCGCCCGTCAACTGCATCCTTGCTGCCGAAAGGCTGTTATCCGGAGCGAAACGGAAGGGTCTCTGTAGCAAGACAAAGCGTTTGCAAGCTTCTCATTTAACGGGTTCACACCCGTCACATCCCCGCGATCTTCGCAGTTCGACGGACGACATCGAACGTGCTGTCTTCGGCAATCACATGGCCGGAGAGCTTCTTTTTACTGTTGGCGATGACGCGGCGACCGGCCTCGGTCCTATCCATGTTCACAAGGGCGGTCCGAATTTGTTTCGCCAGTGCCTCGTCCAATCCGATCCGCACCGCGATGGCGTCGTGAGGAATCGGGTCGGTGCTGGCAATGACCCGCAGATTGTCCGATGGCACCCCCGCAGCCTTGGCGATTCCGAGAGCGTTGTCGTACGTGGCGCCCCCATCGACCCGGCCGTCCAGGACGGCGGCGATGACCTTGTTGTGGTCGCCCGCGAAGATGGTTTCCTTGAAGAAGTTGTCCGGGTTAATTCCCTTTTCGACAAGCATGGCACGCGGATAGACGTACCCGGAAGCCGACTTCGGATCGACGAAGGCAAACCGCTTTCCCCGCAAGTCCGCAATCGACGTCAGCCCTCCGTCCTTGCGAACCACGATAATACCCCGGTAGGTTGCGGAGCCGTCGATCACCGACTGGGCGATGATCCGAATCTTTCCTCCGCGGGCGGCGTCCACGTACGCAAACGGCGAGAAACTTCCGATGTCCACGTCGTCGTCCTCCATTTGAGTGCGCAGGTCCCCGTAGCTTTTGGCGACATACAGAACGACCTTTTGCCCGATGGCGTCGGTAAGGTAGGACGTAAGGGGTTCGAATTCCGCCCGCTCGGCTTCTTGCCCCAGCACGGGCGTAAACCCAAACTTCAGTTCTTTCGCCGCAGCCGGATGACCCGCCAACCCGGCCGCCACAACGCAAAGAACCAGCCAGACAACCCGACAGCGCCGCATCATCCACCTCCAGTCGCGTCCGAGTCTACCGCGCCTTCTCCATCGGCGCTGACGCGCGCGTCGTCGTGTCTTCGCAAGGACCAACCACCTCGGTCTGCCACGGCTCTGCGGGCGCGGAATCCAGAAAGAGGCTCGTCGCCGGCTTCGAGACGACCGTCTGAAAACCGTCGCTCGTCAGCGAGCCCAGCGCCAGCACCCGCCACGTCTTCAGTTCTCGCGCGGCGGCGCGCGCATCCACCTGGTTGGCCACGGGCTCATCGAGGGCCCGTTCGTCACCTTTGCGGGCGCATTGATACGCACTCGCAAAATTCACCACCCGGGTCTGGAGTTGTTCGAGGCGCAGGTCGCGCTCCTTGGCGGCCAGGGCCTCGGTCCACGCGCGCATCGTGCGGGCGCCATGGAGCGTGGTGTCGATCACAAGCGTATCGCCGTCCTTGCCAAGGCCTGCGACCGCGCGCAGACGCGCTTCGTAATCAACCTCGATTTGTCGACTTTGAAACTCCCGGTAGGCCTCGATCAACAGCGAAAACGCCGAGTCTTGCGCCTGAAGTTCGCACACCGAATCGCAGTAGTTCGTGATCCGGTTGGACACGGTCCCACCGTTCCCGTTCTCAGACCCCCTCGAAGCCCCCAACGCCACCCCGGTCAGACCGACCGCTAACCCAACGACCAAAGCAACCTTCCGTGATCGCTTCATGCAGCACGCTCCCCCCTGGCTGTTGTGCATCCAGTGTCGCCACAGCTGGATCGAGTCAGTCAAATGACTGATCGCGTGCGAGCGTGGGTATCCCCAAAAAAACCGAGCCAACGTCTCGGCAGCCACACCGGCTTTCCCCCCACGCCAGTGCGCGAATTTCCCCGCCAGCCAATGAAGCACACTTCCCGCCGTTCGTCACGGAAAAAACACGCGGCGGGGTCTACTTGCCCAGCTCAAACGCGTCATGAATGGCACGGGCGGCCCTGTCGGCATCCTTGAGGGCGATAATCACCGAGATCTTGATTTCGCTGGTGGAGATCATGTCGATATTGACGCCACTCGCGGCCAGCGTCTCGAACATCTTCGCCGCGACGCCCGGGTGGGACCGCATCCCGATCCCGACGACGGAGAGTTTGGCGATATCGCTGGTCGACGTGACTTCGCGCGCGCCGATTCCCTTGACCACCGGCTGCAACACCTTGGTCGACTTGCCGGCTTCGCCAGAGCCGACTGTGAACGAGATGTCCGTGAATCCCTTCTCGCTGACGTTTTGGACAATGACATCGATGTTGATGTTCGCGTCGGCGATGGTCTTGAACACCTTCGCGGCGATGCCGGGTTTGTCGGGCACGCCGGCGATGGTGACTTTGGCCTGGTTTTTGTCAACCGCGACGCCGCGGATGACCACATCTTCCATTTTTGCGGTTTCTTCTTTCACGATGGTCCCTGGGTTGTCGTTGAAACTGCTGCGGACTTCGAACACGACGCCAAACTTCTTGGCGAATTCCACCGATCGGGCCTGCATCACTTTCGACCCGAGTGCGGCCAACTCGAGCATCTCGTCGTAGCTGATTTCCGGAAGCTTTTTGGCGTTCGGCACGATGCGCGGGTCGGACGTGTACACACCGTCCACGTCGGTATAAATCTGGCACAGATCTGCCTTCACGGCGGCAGCGATGGCAATCCCCGTCAGGTCGCTACCACCGCGTCCGAGCGTGGTGATCTGGCCGTCGGGTGTCTCGCCCTGGAAGCCTGCGATGGTCACGATATTGCCGTTGTTGAGAAACTCGTGCACGCGCTTCGGCGTAATATTGGCGATCTTCGCTTTCGTGTGCAGGCCGTCGGTGACGATCCCCGCCTGCGCGCCGGTCAACGACACGGCTTTCGCCCCGAGACCGTGCAGCGCCATCGCCAGCAGCGCAATCGTGGTCTGTTCGCCCGTAGCCAGCAGCACGTCCATTTCGCGCTCGTTCGGCTCGGGGTGGACTTCCTTCGCCAGTTTGATGAGCGAATCCGTCACGCCGCTCATCGCCGAGACGACGGCGACGACCTTGTTGCCCGCCTGCTGCGTTGCCAGGACGCGCCGCGCGACGTTCTTGATCCGTTCGGGGTTGCCGACCGATGTCCCGCCGTATTTTTGTACGATTAGTGCCATGTGTGGTTGTCAGAAGCAGCCAATGGCCGCCTAGATCCCAATTGCCTTCAAAATTTCATCCGCGTTAGCTTCGCAGGTGGTGGACGAGGGAACGTTCGCCATCGCCGTATCGGGATCTTTCAGCCCGTGTCCAGTCAGCGTCACCACCACTGTTGAACCGCGCGGGAAAAACCCCTTAGGCGCGTACCGTCGAAGGCCGGCGATGCCCGCCGCGGACGCTGGCTCGACGAACACGCCTTCCTTCACAGCGAGAAGTTTGTACGCATCAAGTATCTCCGAGTCGCTGACCATGTCGATCAACCCGCCGGATTCGTCGCGTGCCGCTTCGGCAAGCTTCCAACTCGCGGGATTGCCGATGCGAATGGCGGTGGCGACGGTTTCGGGCTTCTCGATTGGATGCCCACGCACGATGGGTGCCGCGCCTTCGGCTTGGAACCCAACCATTTTCGGGGCCGAAGAGGTGATCTTGGCGCGGCGATATTCCGTATAGCCCTTCCAATAGGCGGTGATGTTGCCCGCGTTGCCAACGGGCAGCAGATGAAAATCGGGGGCGCGCCCCAGCGCGTCGCACACTTCGAATGCCGCCGTCTTTTGGCCTTCGATGCGGTCCGGATTGATCGAGTTGACGATTTGGATTTTCGAGCGCGCGCCGATCTCGCGGACAATCCGCAACGCATCGTCAAAATTGCCACGCAACGCGATCACGGTCGCGCCTTCGATGAGCGCCTGAGTCAGCTTCCCCATGGCAATCGCGCCCTTGGGCAAAATCACCACGCATTTGATACCGGCGCGGGCCGCGTACGCGGCGGCGGAAGCGGAGGTGTT
Source organism: uncultured Verrucomicrobiae bacterium (assembly GCA_963712025.1). Classification (GTDB taxonomy): domain Bacteria; phylum Verrucomicrobiota; class Verrucomicrobiia; order Palsa-1439; family Palsa-1439; genus Palsa-1439. The sequence goes on from CAVQGJ010000010.1 coordinate 641,582, forward strand.
CCCCGTGCTGGCGCAGATGACGGCCTTGGCGCCACGTTCGACGGCCAAGGAGACCGCCACGGTCATGCCGCGGTCCTTAAACGAAGCGGTGGGATTCAGTCCTTCGTACTTGAGCCACAACTCCAAATCGCCGCCGATAACCTTTTCGAGGTTGTGGGCGCGAATCAGCGGCGTATTGCCTTCGTTGAGCGACACCACCGGCGTCTTGTCCGTGACGGGCAAGTGTTTTCGGTACTGTTCGATGACTCCACGCCAGGCGCTCATGGTCAGTCGAAGTTCTCCACGCGGATGACCACGGTCTTGTCTTTCACAACGTCCAATCGGTCGATCTCGGCAACCGCCTCACGCACGGCCCGGTCTTTCGCGGTGTGCAACATGAAGATCAACGGCACGCAGTCGCTTTGGGGTTGACCGGATTTGGATTCGGGCGCTTCGCGCTGCAATACCGACGAAATGCTGATGTCGGAATCGGCCAGGACCTTCGAGACCTTGGCGATGACACCCGAACGGTCCGCAACGGTCAGCCGCAAATAATAACGGGACTCGACCTCGTCGGTGGTGCGCACCCGCGCGTTGAGCCGGTGCGAGACGAACGCCGGCACGCGTTGCCGGCTGCCAAACTTCAGGTTCAACGCCGCGTCGGCAAGATCGGAAATCACCGCGCTTGCCGTGGCGTCCGCCCCCGCGCCGCGCCCGTAAAACATCGTGTCGCCGACGACGTCGCCACGGACGACCACGCCGTTGAACACGCCATTAACGCTCGCCAGCACATGCTGGTGCGGAATCAGCGTCGGATGCACGCGCACTTCGACGGGCGCGGAGTCCGAATTGTCCCCGCTCTTGATGATGGCCAACAGTTTGATGGTGTAGCCGAGTTCGCGGGCGATCTGGATATCGAACTGTGAAACATGGCGGATGCCTTCGACATACGTGTTGTCGAGGCCGGTCCAGAACCCGTGCGCCAGCGACGCGAGGATCGTCGCCTTGTGGGCCGAATCGCCGCCATCCACGTCGAGCGACGGGTCAGCTTCGGCGTAGCCCAGCCGTTGCGCCTCGGCGAGCACGTCGTGGAAATCTTTCCCCTCGGCGGTCATCCGCGTGAGGATGTAATTGCAGGTGCCGTTGACGATGCCGTAGATCAACGGGAAGCGATTGGCCACGAAACCTTCGCGCAACGCTTTGATGATCGGAATCCCGCCGCAGACGCTGGCTTCATAGAAAATATTGGTCGAGTTCTTCGCCGCAGCGCCGAAGATTTCCTCGCCGTGATGTGCCAGCAACGCCTTGTTCGCGGTGACAACCACCTTGCCGCGATTGAACGCGTCGAGAATGAGCGTCTTGGCGAAACCGGTGCCACCGACGAGTTCAACCACGACGTGAATCTCGGGGTCCTGCAGCACCTTCTGGGCGTCGCCGGTTTTCTGGGAGGCGGGAATCGGGAGCGATTTCAGCCGGGATTCGTCCTTGTCGCAAACCCATTTGAGATTGATCCGCACGCCCAGACGCTCGGCAATGAGGTCGGCGTTGCGGCTGAGGTGTTTCACCACCCCGCCGCCGACGACGCCGGCGCCGACAAGGCCGACATTGAGTTGTTTCGCCTCACTCATGGGAGAATCCGGAGGCGAAGTGTAACGGTACCCGGCAGGTTTGTCTAGACCGATGGCGCTCGTGTCGAAGCCAAAGATTTCACGCATTCCTTTAAGGTTCCAAATTGGAACCTTGAACGTCGATGGGAAAATCCAGTGGCCGTGTGTTCTTTCACCGGGTGAGGCGTTCTGCCGGTAGTCTGCTGCTCCGGTGTCATTCTGAGCTTGTCGAAGAATCTCTGTCGTTCCGGACCGTGTACCGCATGTCCCTCAAAGAACGGCTCAATATCCACGAAGCACTTGGAACGCGAAGGCCGCGTGCGTGCGGGTTGCATCACCAATATGGACGGCGAGACGTCGCACGCCCAAATCCGAGAGCACGTTGAACCGGGCAGCGCGGTTTACACTGACGGATGGCGCGGTTACAATGGCCTGCATTCTCACTTCGTCCACGAAACGATTGACCACGCCATTTCCTACAGCAAGGGTGATCTTCACACCAACAGCATCGAATCGTTTTGGGCCTTGTTTAAGCGCGGGTATCATGGCATTTATGACCACATGAGCCGAAAGCACTTGCAGCGGTACGTTGACGAATTTGTGTTTCGGTTCGATCAGCGCCCGCTCGCGATGTGTGGTGTTTTCGCGAACGTGGCTGACCAAGTGACCGACAGCAGCCAACTGCCCTACAAGGAATTGACCGCATGAGAAAAAATCCTGTCACCAGTCTGCTAATTACCTCCTGTCTCGCCATTCTAGCTGGATGCGCGACGCCATCGAAAGAAGTGTTGTCGAGTGCCGACTATGGGACGCTTCCTGCCGACTACAAAGAGCAATTGAAAACCCTGATTGACCAGCGATTGAAAGACCCGTATTCCGCCCACTATGAATTCGACGAGCCGCGAAAGGGATGGTTCGGGAGCGACCTCCAGACCAGTATTAAAACGCGCTACGGCTGGTTCGTGACCGTGCACGTGAATGCCAAAAACAGTTTCGGTGGGTACACTGGTTCTGAGCCATACACGTTTATGTTTTGCGAGGGTAAAATCCGCGAGCCGGGGCCGGGAGGATGGAACTTCGGCGGCCTGAATCCAACAGCCGGATACTCCGACTAGACCATGAAGGGGGAAGATGAGCCGACCGCAAAAAATGCACAAGCCGATCAACGCCAGCTTCACTGACATCATCAACGCCGTGGCCGATGGCAAGGGCAAGAGTGCGTTAAAGAAACTCTCTGACCATGCGATTCAGGCAGAGCAGGCCACACCGCGACTGCCGCCCCGTAAGAAATCCTGAGTATTCCATGATTCCCGCGCCCGTACTTTCATAGTCGGCCCAGTGTAGCATTGTATATAAATCCCCTTTCGGGTGAAGGAGGCACGCGGACGGTACCTCACCCGCCGTAAGATGCGTCACGTTTCGCGAATTCGAGCTCAGACAAGGAACCCTACGCAACCGTAATCGTCCCAGATTGGTGCCCGAAGGCCAAGGGATGTCCTTGCCGAAGGCCGGAGCGATCGTAGAGCAAAACCATCATTTCTTGTACGTCCTCAATACACCGCTTCGCATTCTCCTCAGTGCAGAACTTCTCCACGTCGGATTTGACCGGTTCGTACCCAGCCTCAAGCTCTTCGCACTGGGATTCCTCGCGGAGTTCGCCAGGTTTCAAGTGCGCCATCTTGTTACGAAAGGAAATCAGAGCCTTGATCGTCTGGAATGGGCGGCTGCCTTTATCGAGTCCAGGTGTGATCCGATCTATTAACAACATCGCTTTCGGCTCTGAAGCCAGTGAGCGCTCAAAATCGTCCCAAGAGGGAAAGAGCCTCTCACCTAGGAAGTTCAGATAGCCTTCGAACGCAAAGGCGCTCAAGAGAAGAGACCCGAGGCACAAAAAATATTTCCTCCCGATCGGATCAATAGACGGTATAGAAAGACTTTCGTCAGGCAGTTCCGCGGACAATTTCAGCAGCTCCTTTGCGCCGTGCAGAGTGCTAACGTGCGGTCTGTAGTCACGCGTCTTTTGTGCTTTGTATTTCAATGTTCTACTTCAGTCCGCGAACAAACGACGCGATGCGTTCGGCGGCTTTTTCCATGTCGGCCATCGGGCCGCAGTAGCTGGCGCGGACGTGGCCTTCGCCGCCGGGGCCGAAGGCATCGCCGGGCACGACCGCGACGCGTTGCTGTTCGAGCAACTGCACGGCGAACTCGCGCGAGGTGAGGCCGGTCTCGCGGATCGATGGGAAAGCGTAGAACGCGCCGTTCGGCATGTGGCAGGGCAGGCCGATCTCATTGAACGATTTCACGATGAAATTTCGGCGCAGACGATACTGCTCGCGCATCACGGCAATGTCTTCCATGCCCTTCTGCAGGGCTTCCAGGGCGGCTTCCTGGCTGATGATCGAGGCGCAGAGCATCGAGTATTGGTGGACGCGCAGCATCGCTTCCGTGAGGGTCGCAGGTGCGCACGCGTAGCCGATGCGAAAACCGGTCATGGCAAACGCCTTCGAAAAACCATGCAGAAAAATCGTGCGTTCCTTCATCGCCGGCAACGTGGCGATGCTGGTGTGCTGGCCGGAGTAGGTGAGCTCGCTGTAAATCTCGTCGGTGATTACCAGTAGGTCGTTATCGACGCACACGTGGGCGATTTTCTCGACCTCTTCCCGGGTCAACGTCGCCCCGGTCGGGTTGCTGGGGAAATTCAGCATGATCGCCTTGGTGCGCGGCGTGACCGACGCCGCGATGTCTTCAGCGGTCAGGGCAAACTTGTTTTCGGCCCGGGTGCGGATCGCCTTGCCGACGCCATGCACCAGCCGCACGCTGGGATGATACGAGACGTAGCACGGCTCGTGGTAGAGAACTTCGTCGCCCGGGTTGACGATGGCGCGCAGGGCAATGTCCAACGCCTCACTCACGCCGACCGTCACGAGCACTTCGGTGTTCGGGTCGTACTCGATGTGGTAATGCTCTTTGAGGTACGCGGTAATCGCCCGCCGCAACTTCAGCAGCCCGAAATTCGACGTGTAGCTCGTCTTGCCGCGTTCCAAGGCGAAGATGGCCGCCTCGCGGATGTGCCACGGCGTGACGAAGCCCGGTTCGCCAATGCCCAGCGACACGACGTTGTCCATCGACTGGACGATGTCGAAGAAATCGCGAATCCCCGAGCGCGGGATACTCCGCACGTGCTCGGCGACAAAATCGCGTTTCGTTTGGCGTTCGGAAGGCATAAGCCCCATATTCTAATCCACCTCGCCGCCAAATCAAGGTCGATTGGAGTTTACGGGCTGATCTTTAGCCGCTCGTATTCCTCGCCGCCTTCCATCATCACGCCCTGTTCCTTGTAGGTCTTGAGCATGAAGTGGGTGCCCGTGGATGTGACACCTTCGAGGGTGGCGAGTTTTTCTGCGACGAACTGGGCGACCTGACGCAACGAGTGGCCTTCGACGAAAATCAGCAGGTCATAGCCGCCGGACATGAGGAAGAGGGAGGTGACCTCGTCGAACTTGGCGATGCGCTTGGCGATGCGGTCGAAGCCGCCTTCGCGCTCGGGCTGGATTTTCACCTCGATCACGGCCTTGACGAGGTCGGTGTCCACCTTGTCGTCGTTGATGACGGCCTTGTAACCGAGAATGACCTTGTCGTCTTCGTACTGTTTGATGCGGCGCTGGACTTCCTCGGCGGGAAGATTGAGCATCTTCCCCAAGTCGACCGGCGTGCGCAACGCGTATTCTTCCAGAAGCTTCAGTAGTGGATCCATAATAATTACTCAGCGTGAAACTTGAAAATGGTCGGGACGGCGAGATTCGAACTCGCGACCCCTTGCACCCCATGCAAGTGCGCTACCAGGCTGCGCTACGTCCCGACGAAACCATCACGGCGGAAGTGTAACACGCCGTGTACGGGCGGCGCAAGCACCACGCGCCGCGCAGGATTCGGTCAGATCAGCAGATACGCGGCAAACAGTTCTCCGAAGAGCACGCTGATTTCCATCAGGTACAACAGGCCCGTGGCGGACTGATTGGACTTTTGTTGGGCGCACCGCAGCACGAGCAAGCCCAGCACCGTCGGCAGCGCCAGGCCCCACAGAAGGCGCATCAGGAAGAAGAACAGGTTTCCGTGGATTGACCACAGCGACGGGATAAAAACCCGCGCGAGGTCGGCGTCGAAATTCCCGAGCAACAGGAGCGTGCCGAACACGACGGCGATACGCAGACCCACCGCGACAAGGACGATTTGCGCGAACCGCAGCAGGTATTCAAAACTCAGACGCCGCATCAGCAGGTACCAATGACCCAGGATCATCGCGATATTGGTTGCGCCGAGCAACAACGTGCCGCTAATGACCCCGGCATCGAAAAACCCGGGCGCCGACGTATTGTAGCGCGACGTCAGGCTGTGTTCCGCCAGCGGCATCAAGCCGAACAGGAAGCCCAGTAATCCCGAAACCAGGAGCAAGAGCCTGCCCAGATCGGGCTTTTCCAAGCGGAACGCGCCGAACGCCGCGGTGGCGCCGATGACCGTGAGTCCCAGGTAGCACACGTCTGTCCATGCCGATAGCAACAACCACTTGGACAGCATCAGGGCGATCGCGGCGGACAGGGCGCACAACAGGCTGACGAACGTAAAGAAGCTCGCACGGATCTCTCGGGGCGGCAAGAGGCAGACCATCAACAGGCTGCCAACGCTCAATTCAGTGAGCACGACGCACAGGACCTGGATGAGTTTCATCAGGTTGAAAAGTCCAGTCGGAGCGGGATGCCCTCGACCACGATATTTTGACCCTGGATCACGTCGTGCAACCAGCCCAAAATCAAATCCACGTTTATTCCCTCACACGCCGGCGTATACTTTTGCAGATGCGCCGCCGCTCGTTGCGCCAGTCGCGACGCCGGCGCAGTCTTGCCCTGTTGCAATTTCAACAGGGCCACGGCGGTTTGAATCAAGCCCTTGTAAAAGTCGCGGCGCTCGCCACGGGTGATCAACCAAAGCTCTTCCAGCACGTCATGGGCCTCGAAATATGCCTGACGGTTGAAGTGTTCAACGAACTCAACCAAATGCGAATCCACCGTCACAACTATTTGCTGATCACGAGCACGGAATTCGTGCCCCCGTGGGTGTCAGGCACCTGTGTCGGATTGTCCGGGTCAGGGATCCATTTGCCGTCGACGATCAATTTGTACTGGTGGCGTCCAGCCGCGAGTTGCACCGTGGCGGCCCACGTCCCATCGGGTCGCTCGTGCATGGGAGTCGCGGTTGGATTCCAATTGTTGAATTCACCCACCAGACTGACGATGTGGGCCTGCGGAGCGGTGGTCGTAAATTCCACGCCGTACGTGCGTCCTACTTGCCTGGGTGGCGGCGGTGGCGGCGGTGGTGGGGGCGTCGGCTTCGGTGGCTTCGGCGGGGTTGGCGGCGGTTGATTGTTTTGCGACTGGTTTTGTGGCTGGTTTTCTGAATGCGGCGTGCGAGGCCAGAAGAAGAGCGCCAGGATGCCCACGATCACCAGCACCACCGCGACAGCGGTGATCACCAACGGCAGCGGAGACTTGGGCGGCGGCGGTGGTGGCGGTGGCGGCGGCTGGAGCTTGGGATGCAAATCGACGCCGAGACGTTTGGCGGTCGCCTCGGTCTTTGCGTCCTTGAGGTCCTCCAGCAACGCATCGTAATCCCGATACCGCAACAAGATACTCTTGTTGAGCATTTTGTTGACCACTTCCTCGGTCTTGCGCGTGAGTTCCGGATTCAGGTCGCGCAACAGCGGCGGCTTCTCATTGAGGCGTTTGGCCGCCAGTTCCTCGGGCGTATCCGCTTCGAATGGCGGATGTCCGGTCAACGCTTGGAACAGCGTGGCGCCCAGGCTGTACACGTCGCTGCGAAAATCTTCCGCCTTCTGGCCGACGCGCTCGGGGGAAATGTAGTAGGGCGAACCCCAGATGCCGTCCGTGGGAGCCACTTCGACATTGGCCAACTTCGACAGGCCGAAGTCCAACACTTTCGCCCCCGTGTCCTCGGTGATGAAGATATTCGCGGGTTTGATGTCCCCGTGGATCATCTTGTTCTTGTAGGCGGCGCGCAATCCCTCCACCACGTCGATGGTCAGTTGCAACGCCCGCTCCTCGGGGATGGGGCCGTCCTGCTCGATGATCTCGCGGATGGTCCGTCCCTGAAGCAGTTCCATCACGATGTAGTACTGCGATTTCTCTTCCCCGACGAAATAAATCTGGACGATATGGGGATGGCTGATGGCGGCGGCGGAACGCGCCTCTTGAAGGAAATCATTGAGGAACTTCGGGTCGTGCGCCAGATCCCCGCGCAGAACTTTGATCGCGACCTCGCGGTTTAACGTCGGGTCAAAGGCGCGGTAGATGGTGCCCATGCCGCCGTGGGCGATTTCTTCCAGCAGGTTAAAGTGTCCCAGCTTTGATGAATCCGGCATTGAAGCGTCGATTCTAGTTATTCTCAGGCTGTGCGCAAGCTTTGGTTGTCACCACGCTGATAGATAAACCGCTCCAGCACCCGGTGGCTTTCGTTTGCATGCAGCCGTGTCTTGCGATACCGATCATCTTCCCGGTACAATCTAGACGTGAGTGCCATCGCAGACAACATCAAAGTGATCGATCAACGAATTCAGGCCGCCGCCCTACGGGCGGGTCGAGATCCATCGGAGATCACGCTGGTTTCCGTGAGTAAAGCGATTGAACCGGAAGCGGTGGAAGCCGCTCTGGCGGCAGGCCAGACGATTTTCGGCGAGAGCAAAGTGCAGGAAGCCAGGGCGAAAATTCCCGTTGTCTCCAGCCGGGCGCGCTGGCACCTGATCGGCCACTTGCAGACCAACAAGGCCCGCGATGCCGTAGCCTTGTTCGACGTCATCCATTCCGTGGACAGCCGGAAGCTGGCTGACGAATTGAACAAGTGGTCTGAACGCGCCGGCAAGACGCAGGCCATTCTGCTCGAGGTCAACGTCTCGGGCGAAGCCAGCAAGTTTGGCTTGAAGCCGGAAGATTTGGAGTCCACCCTCAAGGCCGTCAATCAGTTGCCGCGCTTGGAAGTTCGGGGGCTGATGACGGTGGCGCCGTACGCGACGGAAGCCGCGGAGGCGCGACCATATTTTCGCCGGCTGCGGGAGCTTCGGGATGCGCTCGGTCTGCGGGACCTTTCGATGGGCATGTCCCACGATTTTGAGGTGGCGATCGAAGAGGGCGCGACCCTGGTGCGCATCGGCACGGCAATTTTTGGAGAACGAAAGCGACGTGAGCCTTCAGAATAAGACCATCGCGTTTATCGGTGCGGGGAACATGGGCGAGGCGTTGATCCGCGGCCTGCTCGCCGGGCGGACGGTTGTGCCCTCGCAAATTATTGCCACCGACGTGCGCGCCGAACGGCGCGACTTCTTGCTGAAAACGTTTGGGGTGCGGGCGATTGACGACAATCTTTCGGCGGTGAAGGTCGCCGACATTGTGGTGCTGGCCGTCAAACCCCAACAAGTGGGCGAAGTGCTGGCCGGTTTCAAATCGGCCATGTCGAAGAAGAAGCTGGTCATCTCCATCGCCGCCGGCGTGACGACGGCGCGGATCGAACGCGAACTGGGCGAGGGGACGCGTGTGATGCGCGTGATGCCGAACACACCCGCGTTGATTGGCGCAGGAGCCGCCGGTGTGGCCAAGGGCGCGCATGCGACCGACGACGATCTGGCGACGACGGAATCCATTCTCGACGCGGTCGGTATCTGTGTGCGCGTGGAGGAAAAGTTTATCGACGCGGTGACGGCGCTCAGCGGCAGCGGCCCGGCATATGTGTTTTATGTGATCGAAGCGATGATCAATGCAGGCGTGGCGGCGGGGTTGGATGAAGCCGTGGCGAAGAAGCTGGCGATGCAAACCGTGTTCGGAGCGGCCAAGCTCTTGGTGGAAAGCGGGGAGGAACCCGGGTCGTTGCGGCGCAAGGTAACGTCGCCGGGGGGCACGACCGAAGCCGCATTGAAGGTGATGACCGAGCGCAAGCTGGCGGAGATATTTGCCAAAGCGATGGGCGCCGCCGAAAAGCGTTCGCGAGAATTGTCGGGTTCGTAAGCGGGAAAGCCCAGCTTCGCTTTCGATTTGCGAGGGTCGGATAAATGCACTATGCTTGTGCTGGCATGCTGGACTCGTGGGAACAACCGAGAGTGGGTGGGCCGTTTCAGCGGTTCTCGGGGCCCTTCCGCGATTTGGTGGCACGGGTTGGCTCCGTTACGCAGTTGATCATCGCGATCAACGTGATTGTCTTCTTTATCCAGCTCATCTGTAGCGCAGCGCATTTTCCCTATGTCGAGGACTATCTGGCCCTCAGCGCCGATGGCCTGCGGCGGGGTTTCCTCTGGCAGCCGATTACGTACATGTTCCTCCACGCCGGAATCTGGCATATCCTGATCAACCTCTTCATCCTTTGGTTCTTCGGGCGCGAGGTGGAATATTTCATCGGGCCGAAGTCCTTTACGCGGCTGTACTTCATGGCAGGAATCTTCGGTGCCGCACTCTGGTTCGCGTTCAATTTCCACTCCTACGTTCCCGTGGTCGGCGCATCCGCGGCGGTGCTCGGCTGTGTGATTGCCTTCGCCACGCTGTTTCCCGATCGTGAGGTGACGTTGTTGGTGTTCTTCATCCTTCCTGTCAGCCTGCGGGCCAAGTACCTGGCCCTCATCGCGATTGCCTTCGATGTTGTCCCGTTGCTTCAAGGGACGGATGCCGGAGTCGCGCACCTCGCGCATCTTGGTGGTGCCGCGTTCGGTTACCTGTACATCAAGCAGCTGGGATATGGTACGACGCCGCGGTGGTTGCTGTGGATCCAGAACACGGTCGCACGGCTCAAATCCCGCCCGCGTCCCAGCCCGCGCACCATGTCGTCCGAGGAATTTGTCCGCGAGGAGATCGACCCGATTCTCGACAAGATCGCTCGCGACGGGATGCAAAGCCTGACTCGCCGTGAGCGGAAGATTCTTGAATCCGCGAAGGAATTGATGCAGAAGCGACAGCGGTAAACCCGCATGTCGCGCGCGCGCCAGAAACCAGCCCGACCCAAGACCGTCTCCCGGCGGCGATCTTCCGCAGCGAAGCTCGATATTCTGTCCGAAACCTGCCGGCAAGCGTTCCAGGTCAAACCCGGCCGCGCAGAAGTTCCTGCGCGACCGGGGATTTCGCGACATCGGGCGCGTGCTGGCCGCCATCGACAGGTTGCAGGCGGACGCGTTGGAACGCCGCAACCTCCGGAAGATTTTCAATCATTTGATCCGTGCCTGCGAGAAATCGGCTGATCCGGACCGGGCGCTGGTCAGTTTCGAGCGACTGGTGGCCGCGTTGCCCAGCCCGAACATCTTCTATCATTACCTCCACGAGTCGCCCGGACAACTCGACCTCCTCATCACGGTCTTCGCCCATTCCGAAGCACTGGCCCAGACGTTGACCCGAAACGCCGAGCACCTCCATTTCTTCTTGGCTCCCCAGGTTCTGGAGAAACCGCGCGGGAAGTCATGGCTGGCCGCGGAACTGACGCGGTTGCTGTTGCCGATCCGCCCACCGGCGCAACAATACGACGCCATTCGCCGCTTTCGCCGCCGCGAAACGCTCCGCATTGGGACGCGCGACCTGATCGGGCGCGCGACCGTCGAGGAAACGACCCTGGAGTTGTCCAATCTGGCGGATGTATGTCTGCAGGCCGTGTTCGAGATCGCGCTGGGGTCGCTCCGCGCGACGCACAAATTGAAGGGAGACGCAGCCGTTGCCGTCGCTCGTTTCGCGGTGATCGGCATGGGGAAGCTCGGCGGCCAGGAACTCAATTATTCCAGCGACGTGGATGTGATCTTTGTGTATGGCGAGGAGGGAAACCTCACGCCCACGCTTACGCACCACGAGTTTTTCACCAGGCTCGCGGAGGAAATCATTCGGCGCGGTCGGCGGGTCGAGCGCCGAGGGCAACATCTTCCGCATCGATTTGCGGTTGCGGCCCGAAGGCAAGTCCGGCCCGCTCGTTCGTTCTCTCGATAGTTGCGAGAATTACTACGCGGAGTTTGGCGAGACATGGGAACGCATGGCCTTGATCAAGGCGCGGCCCGTAGCGGGTGATGAGAAGCTCGGCGCGGAGTTCGTCGGGATGGTGCAGCCGTTCGTGTACACCCGCCACGCCGGCGGCAATGTCATTCAACAAATGGCCGTCTTGAAGAAACGCATCGAGGAAGAAGTGGTGCGTGAAGGGCAGCTCACGCGCCATGTGAAACTCGGCATCGGCGGCATCCGTGAGATCGAGTTCATCGTCCAGTCCTTTCAGGTGCTGCGGGGCGCGCGGCTGGCGGTCCTGCGCGAACGTAACACGCTTCGGGCGCTGCCGGCGCTGGTCAAGACGAAGACGCTCACGGCCGAGGAGGCTGCGAAACTGGCCGACGCGTACCGGTTTTTGCGCCAGGTCGAACATCATCTCCAGATGGAGATGGAACTGCAAACCCATACGATTCCCGACGAGGAGCACGCCCTCCATCGCTTGGCGCGAAGCCTCGGTTTCGACTCGGTGAAGAAGTTCCTCGCGGTCCAGGAGGCGCACACGTCGGCGGTGCGGAAGATCTACGAGTCCGTTCTGGCGGGCGCCGGCGGTGGCGCAACCAAACAGGAGGAAACACTGCTCGCTTCCGAGGAAGTTGCCGAAGGTGCTCGGCGACGCGGGATTCGTGGATGTGCCTGCGGCGGTGAAGGTGGTCGAAAATCTCTGGCAGGGGCCGGGGTTCGGTCACGTCTCGGCGCGGACGAAAGAATTGTTCGCACAGGTGTTCGCGACGCTCGCTGCACTGGGCAGCGCAGGTGGCGGATCCCGACGCGGCGCTGGCCCAGTTCGACAAGTTTGTGACCGCGTACGGGTCACGCGGGCTGTTGTACGAGATTTTCGCCGGCAACCCGAGATTGGTCGAGATGCTCCTGCGCCTCGGGGACGCGAGCCGGTATCTGAGCGATACGCTGGCACGGCGGCCGGAATTGTTCGACGGTATCGTTAGCGGGGTGGTGCTCAGTGATCCCAAGAGTGTCCATCGCATGGGCGAAGAATTGCGCGCGGCGCCGACGGACGATCGTGAACCGATGGAAACGGCGCGGCGCTGGAAGGCCGGCGAGATGGTGCGCATCGGGATCGAGGACGTGACGGGGCTGGCGGACATCGAGCAGACGCACGCGGAGATGACAGGGCTGGCGGAAGCGTGCCTGCGATTCGCGCTGGAACGCGTCCAGCAGGAACGCGGGCTGACCCGGCTTCCGTTCGCGGTGATCGGCATGGGGAAATTTGGCGGGATGGAATTGGGGTACGGCGCCGACCTCGATGTGTTGTTCGTGGGGGGAACGGACACCGGCGACCAGGCCGATGCGGTCAAATTGGCGTCGAGCGTGATCGAGTTCATGAGCCGGAAGACAAGCGAGGGAAATCTGTTTCCCGTGGACGCGCGACTGCGGCCCGACGGCGAAAAAGGCACGCTGGCGAGCTCGCTGGAGGCGCACCGGGAATATTACGGGGCGCGTGCGCAGCTTTGGGAACGGCAGGCCCTTGTCAAAGCCAGGCTCGTGGCGGGCGACGCGCAGTTCGGCAGGGATTTCATGCGGATGACGCGCGATATCGTTTACGGACACCCGCTTGCGGATGACGAATGGGAGCAGATCAAGCAGATGCGTCGCCGCATCGAGACCGAGCGCGGTGACCAGCAACACCTCGATCTCGAATTCAAGACCGGACCCGGCGGCCTCGTGGACGTGGAGTTTCTCACGCAGGCACTCCAGCTACGGCACGGCCACGCACACCCGCAACTGCGCATCGCGCATACGCTCGCCGTTCTCAACCGGCTTACCGCGCTCGGGATCATCGAGGAAGAACACAGCGCGGCGTTACGACGAAACTACGTGCTCCTCCGTCGGATCGAATCCGCCTTGCGCCGCGTCGAGAACACCAGCATCTCCAAAATCCCCACCGACCCGCGCGAGCAGCAGCGGCTTGCCAAGCGCCTCGGGTTTCCCACCGCGACCGAATTTCTCAAGACCTATCGCCACGCGACACGGCAGACGCGCGCTATCTACAACGCGCTTATGGCCGCGAAGTAATCGGATACCCGTGGATTCGTTCTATGGCGACGAGGAAATCTCCAACTCGCGCAACTTCGGGCCGTAGAGGTTGCCGATGTAACCACCCGTCCAGAAGATGACGTAGACGAAGCCAATGAGGGCGATGAGCAGGACGAGGAACGCACGAAAATGGCGTTTTTCGAGGCGTTCGAGCGGGGGAGCGTAGGCGATGAGGCCGATCACCGCGGCGACGATGATGACGGCATCCACGCTGGCCCGTTGCCAGTAGCTGCCGCCGAGATGCAGCCACATGCCGAACTCGTCAAACGTGAGCCCCATCGCCAGCCCGTACAGCAGCGCGACGACTTCGGCGGTACGGCCATCCGGGCGCGCGAAGATGGAATACCCGCAAACAATCGCCAGCAGGAAGATGCCGTAGTTGAGATGGTGGACATGCGTGCCATGCAGGAAGAAATACATGTTCGCAACCTGCCCCGACATGATCAGGAGCACCATGACGCGCGAGATGATGAAGGTAATGATGAACCCGAATAACGCCCGCCGCGCGAGCCGGTCAAACGTCTCCTTGGGATGTGTAGACTTCAGAATCATGAACAGGTTTATCGTACTATCAGGCGGGACGTCCGGGCAAAGGCAAAAATCATCAGGTTGGTTATGTGAGCGCGGGATTGACGCGGTTGGGGCGTTCGTGTTAACCGCTTGGCGAGGCTATGCTACTTAAGAATGCGACATTGATTTCGCTGACGGGTTCGACCGTCGAGCGGGCGGATTTGCGGATTGAACGGGGGCTCATCACCGCCAAGGCCAGTAGGATCACGGCGGGCGCGAGTGAGAAGACGGTCGACCTTTCCGGCAAGTTCGTGATGCCGGGGATGGTATGCGGGCACACGCATCTGTATTCGGCGCTGGCGCGTGGGATGCCAGCTCCGAAGAAGACGCCGCGCAATTTCTATGAAATCCTCAAGTACGTATGGTGGACGCTCGACCGCGCGCTCGACGACGAGGCGGTGTATTACAGCGCGCTCGTCGGCCTGCTCGACGCCGCGCGTTGCGGGACGACGACACTGATCGATCATCATGCCTCGCCGAACTTCATCCGCGGCTCACTCGGCGTGATGGGCGAAGCGTTCACGAAGGTCGGCCTGCGCGGGGTGTTGGGCTACGAGGTGACCGACCGCAACGGGAAGCGCGGGGCGAAGCTTGGTTTGGAAGAGAATGAAACGTGGGTGGGGAAGAATCGCGGGCCGATGTTTGGCGGATTGGTTGGCGCGCACGCCTCCTTCACGCTTTCGGACGAGTCGCTGTCGGCCTGCGCGGATTTGGCGGAGGGTTTGGAGTCGGGCGTTCACATTCACGTGGCCGAAGACCCGTGCGATCAGGCGGACTCTACCCGGAAACACCACACTCGATTGATCGATCGACTGGCCGGATGCCGGCGTCCTCGGGCCGAAGACGATCCTCGGTCACGGCACGCATTTGGATCGATTGTCGCTGGCTGTTGCGCGCGAGGCGGGTTGTTGGTTTGCGCATAACCCGCGCTCGAACATGAACAACGCGGTCGGATACGCGCCCGTGCATTTCATGGGCAAACAGGTCGCGCTCGGCACCGATGGGATTGGCGCGGACATGTTTGAGGAAGCGAAGTTCGCCTGGTTCAAGGCGCGGGATGCGCGCAACGGTCTCGGCATCGGCGATATCGCTGGATTTCTGACAGGGGCGCAAAGCCTAGCCTCGATGTTGTTGGATGTCCGACTTGGGAAACTGGAACCGGGCGCTGCCGCGGACCTGGTCGTGCTGGATTATCCGACGCCCACGCCGGTCACGCCGCAGAATCTGTACGGGCATCTGATGTTTGGGATGTCATCGCAATTCGTGACGGACGTGATGGTGAACGGGCGATGGGTGGTGAAGAATCGCCGTGTGGTTGGCGTGGACGAAGAACGGATTCGCGCGGAAGCGCAACGCGTGGCGAAAAAAGTGTGGCAGAGGTTTGAGAAGCTGCCGCCGAAAGGCTGATCAGGTTTCCGCCGCGATCTTCGCGTCGATCTCGCGGATCATCGCGGTGTTCTCGCGGATGACTTTGTATTCCACCCGGAACGCGTAGAGATTGTACGCGATGGTGAAGATCGCAAACCACATATGCCAGTGGTGAGCCGATGGATTGAGCTTGTGCGTGTCCATCCAGCCTCCGAGCCAGACCGTGATGATGATACACATGCAGCAGAGCGTTGCGTGTCCCGAGGTCTGGCCTTTGAACCGTCGCGTGCGGCGGACGTAGCCGGTTTTCGGGTCATTGGGCAGGCCATGCGCTTCCACGGCTTCCTTGATTCCCCGGCCCGATCCCATGAAATGCATCATCACAACGCAATGAGTGAAGCACGTGTAAATCCCCGTGAGCACGCCCATCGCCTGGTGCTGCCAATGTGCTGATTGGTGGGTGACGGCCAGCGAGATGGTCACGACGAACAGTACGATATTCCAAAACACGAGGCCGATGAAGATTTTCCCCATTTGGAGCATGGGTCGAGGATAGGTGGTCGCCGCGCGTCTGTGAAGCGCGGAATTGACCCGCGGAAACGGGCGGGATGACCGTTCTACGAATCTGCCAACGTTTGCTGGATAGCGGCGAGTTCGTCGGGTGTGAGGGGCGGCAGAATGGCGGCGGCGACATTGCGTTCGAGTTGGCTGCGATTCTTGGCACCGGGGATTGTCGCGGAGACGGCCCCGTGCGTCAGGACGAATTTCACCGCCAATTCGGCCATCGTGAGCCCGTATTTCTTGGCAATGGGTTTCAGACGCTCGACCGTGTCGATATCGCGCTCGAAATTCGTGCGGTTCTCGGCTTCGAGCCACTTGCTGCGGATGTCGTTGGCGTCGAACTTCTGGTCCTTGGTCAACCGGCCCGACAATTTGCCCATGGCCAACGGCCCGCGGGCGATGAAGGCGATGCCCTGCGCGCGACAGTACGGCAGGATGTCCTGTTCGTCGTGGCGATCGAGCAGGTTGTAGTTGGACTGCACGGAAGTGAGATGATGGCGTTCGTCAAAGTGCTGGACCAGGTCGAAATCGTTGGTGGAGACGCCGTAGAAACGGATCTTGCCCTGCTTCTGCAACGTCTCGAACGCATCGAGGAATTCCGCCCAGCGCTGCGTGCGCCAGAGGTGGCATTGATACAGGTCGATGCGGTCGGTCTGGAGGCGGCGGAGGCTCGCGTCGCACGCGCGCAGGATGTAGTCCTTGGATTCGTTGTGTGTGCGTCTGAACTGATCGTCGTGCCAGAACCCGACCTTCGAGGCGATGTACTGGCGGTCGCGGTTGCCGATCTCTTTGAGGGTGCGACCCAGGACCTCCTCGCTGTGACCCCAGCCATACATATCGGAGGTGTCGAAGAAATTGATGCCGAGTTCCGCGGCGCGCTTGATCGTGGCGACGGATTCGTTGTCGTCGATGCCCGACCAGCCATCGGGTCGGCCGTCGAGCATGATCGCTCCGCCAAACTGCCAGCAGCCCAACCCGATCTGGCTGATCTGCCACCCGGTCTTTGCAAAAGCGCGATAAATCATCTCGCGTCTGCATTACCTGATTTGCGCGGGCTTGGCAAGAACGGTGACAATTGCTCGGCGCATTGACTCGCGCGGAAGCTTGTGGAACGTCGCGCGGCAGTGTAGTATGGCGTTCAACTGGTGATGCAACATCCTTTGTTGAGATTTTTCGGCTCGCTCAAGCTGGCCGTGGTGGTCTTGCTGCTGCTGGCGATGGCCATGGCCGCCGGCACGTTCCTGGAATCCCACGACAACTCGCGCGTCGCCGCGCAAATCGTCTACCGGAGCTGGTGGTTCAACGGCTTGTTGGGCCTGCTGGCCATCAACGTGGCGGCGGCGGCGCTGACCCGCTGGCCGTGGAAACGCAAGCACGTCGGCTTCGTCATCACCCACGCGGGGATCATCATCCTGCTCGGAGGCTGCAGCGCGGCGTTTCATTATGGCACGGAAGGGCATGATGGAGATGCACGTCGGCGATACGCCGGCGAACGTGGTGCGCGTCGAGGACGAGGCGGTGACGGTGGTCGTGCCCGAGACGGGCGCGCGCGCGAAGGCGCTCGTGCGGGTGAAGCGGGATGGGACTGTCAGGCCGGCGGCGAT
Organism: uncultured Verrucomicrobiae bacterium; assembly: GCA_963712025.1. Lineage (GTDB taxonomy): Bacteria > Verrucomicrobiota > Verrucomicrobiia > Palsa-1439 > Palsa-1439 > Palsa-1439. The sequence goes on from CAVQGJ010000010.1 coordinate 659,387, forward strand.
CCAGCCGGGGAAAGACCTGCGGCTGACGCTGGACGCATTCATGCCCAACACCCGCGTCATGCAGCTCGTCCAGGACGGCGGCGCCGAGCCGAATCCGGCGCTGCAGTTCGAGTTGAAGAGCGAGATGGCGGGCCAGGACGTGACGGATTGGCTGCTGGCGGCGTCGCCGGAGCGAAGTCACGCGAACATCGGTCCGGCAAACATCGAATTCGTCACGGCGCGCAATCAGGACGAAGTGAGACGGCTAACGGCGGCGCCGTCGGATGCGGCGAACACGGGGCCGGCATTGCGGGTTGAAATCGACGGCAAACCGTTCACCGTCCCGCTGGCCGAGAATGTGGACAAGGACGTGACCTTGGGAGAGTCCGGAGTGAAAGCGCACATTGCCGGTTACTGGCCCGATTTTCAATTGGATGCGAACCACAAGCCATCGACCGTGTCGAACGAGCCGAACAACCCTGCGGCGGTAGTGGTCCTGAGCCGGGGCGAGAACGAGGAGCGGCAATTCGTGTTCGCGTCGGGACAAATGGATCCGATCGTGCGGACGACGCGCGGCCAGGCGATTGGCGCGCATGTGAATCTTACCGGGGGAGGCGCCGCGCCGAAACAGCGTAGCGGCGTGATAACGGTCGTGCTCGCGCCCGACGGCACGCTGCATTACGCGATCACGGCGAAAGCGGGGTTCAAATCGGGGGAGATGAAAGTCGGGGAGCCGGTGGCGACGGGGTGGATGGATTTTCAGTTTACACCGTTGAAATACGTGGCCAAAGCCGAGACATCCGAGCGGGTGGAACCGGCGACGACGGATGGGGACGACAGCGCTCCCGCGCTGGAGGTGACGGCGCACGTCGGCGGCCAGGAGCAATCGGCATGGGTGCGGTTTGGCCAGCCGGTGGCGCTGGAGGTTGGCGGCAAGACGATCCACGTGATGTACGCCTGGGATTTCATGCAACTGCCGTTTCGGGTCGAGCTGGAGGATTTTCAGGTCGAGCGTGACGAGGGCAGCATGAACGTGGCGGGATGGACGAGCAAGGTCGTCTTTCACGACGACCTGCGCGGGCTGACGCAGCGCGCGTCGATCTGGATGAACCATCCCGCGTGGTTCAACGGCTACAAATTTTCGCAGGCATCGTGGAACCCGAACGACTTGAAGTACACGGCGTTGCAGGTGAAAAAGGATCCGCTGATCGAGACGTATGTGACGTGGACGGGCGCGATATTGATTGTTGGCGGGATCGCGCTGATGTTCTGGGGGCGCGGTTGGTTGCAGAAGAAGACGAACGGCGATGGCCGACGGGCGACCGGGGACGGGAAAACCAAGCCGGTGAACAAAGAGGCGGTGGCTGTATGAAGAAGCTGATGACGATTCTGGTGATGCTCACGGTCGCGGGGGCGGCGGCGTTTGCGGACGATCTGGATTTCACGGCGTTGAAATTTCTGGCGGTGCAAAAAGACGGTCGGAAAAAGCCGCTCGACACCGTGGCGCTGGAGACGGTCGAGAAACTGACCGGCAAGAAGACGTTCCTCGATCCCGAGAGCGGACGGCGGATGGAGCCGATGGACGTGCTGATGTCGATGTGGTTCGAGACGCGCGAGTGGAGCAAGGTGCCCGTCATTTTGGTGAACTACAAGCCGCTGCGGGACAAGCTGGGCCTGGCAGCCGACCAGAAATACTTTACCTACACGCAACTGGCGACGGACCAGTTTCGGGAGATGATGGGACGCATCGAGCAAAAGGAGAGCGGCAAACAGAAGGTCGATCTCACGCATGAAGAGCGCGAGGCGCAAATCGTCGCCGACCGGCTGCAGATACTGGACGCGGCGGTCGGCGCGCAATCGCTGGCGGTGGTGCCGCATCCGAGCAGCGCCAAGGGCGCGTGGGTGCCCGTCACCGACATCGCCAAGTACTACGGCGCGGAGAAGGAAGCCGCGCTCCAGGACATTTTCAAGACGCTGGCGGGAGCGTATGTGGCGCGTGATCCGGGCGCGTTTGCCGCGGCCTCGGGACAACTCCGGTCGTTCCTGATTTCCCTGAGTCCGTCCGTGTACCCAACGTTTGCAAGTCTCCAGCGCGAGGTGCATTACAATTCGTTTCATCCGTTCCGCAAAGCCTGGATGTTTTATCTCGCGGCGTTTGTGTGGATGCTGGCGACGTGGCGGTCGCGGAACGCGGGCGTGTACTGGATCGGCGTGGCGCTGTTCCTGGCGGGCGTGGCCGTGCACGCGTGGGGGTTTTACCTGCGGATCATGATTTCCGGGCGTCCCCCGATCACGAACATGTATGAATCCGTGGTCTGGGTGAGTTTCGGGGCGGCGTTTTTCGCGCTGATTCTGGAATTGGTGTATCGGCCACGGTACTACGTTGTCGCGGTCGCGCCATTATCGATTGTGATGCTGCTGTTGGCCGACCAATTTCCCGCGGTGCTCGATCCGAGCATCGGTCCGCTGGTGCCGGTGTTGCGGGACAATTTCTGGCTGAGCATCCACGTGCCGACGATCACGCTCGGGTACGCGGCGTTTGCGGTGGCGATGGGGGTGGGGCACGTGGCGATCGGGTATTACTTGTTTGCGCCGACGGCCAAGCAAACCATCGCGAAGATCGAGAACTTTGTCTATCGCGCGATGCAGATCGGGGTGTTGCTGCTGGCGGCGGGGACGATTTTGGGCGGGATCTGGGCGCACTACGCGTGGGGCCGGTTCTGGGGTTGGGACCCGAAAGAGACGTGGGCGCTGATCGCGCTGGTGAGCTATTTGATCCCGTTGCACGGGCGGCTGGCGGGTTGGCTGAGCAATTTTGCGCTGACGGTTTCGAGCGTGGTGTGTTTCATGGCGGTGCTCATGGCGTGGTACGGCGTGAATTTCGTGCTCGGCAAGGGCCTGCACAGTTACGGATTCGGGGTGGGCGGGTTTTCGTATGTGATCGGGTATGTCGCCGTAGAGTTGGCGCTGGTTGGATTCGCCACGTGGCGACGAAGCGCCGCGAACGCGGTCGCGCTCACCGGCGCGGCCGCGTAGTTGACGTCCGTGGTTACGGAAACAACCTAACGTCGCCGCTCCGCTCGCCGCATTTCGCGCATGACGATTAACTGCGCTTCATGACGCACTTTTGCACAAATCAGTCTCAATCACGAGCTTGTCGAAGTGTCCTCTCACCGCTACACTCCCGGGCATGAGGTTTCGACACAATGCCTGAAACTCCCTCAACTCTCGCCGAACTGCGAAAGTATGTTCCGGATGCCGTTAAGTTTTATTGGCAAACCCGTTCCAAGCAGTTGGAAAAACAACGCGAAGCTGGCGGTTCAGATCAAGGTCTGCGCTCAGCAGTAACAGGCGGTGCGCAGATGGACGGCTTCATCGAATTGCTGACGAGGCTTGTTACGGAAGCGGGGATTGACCGGTCTCACGTCTATTACCGGGACTCGCTGGAATTGCCGGGTTACTTCCGACCGAACAAGAAGTGGGATTTTATTGTCGTCGTCAAAGGCCAGTTGATCGCGGCTCTCGAAGCCAAATCCCAAGTTGGCCCATCGTTTGGAAACGATTTCAACAATCGCACTGAAGAGGCGATGGGCAGCGCTTTGGATCTGTGGACGGCCTTCCGCGAAAAGGCGTTCGGTTCGAAAGTTCGCCCGTGGATTGGCTACATATTCCTTCTTGAGGACTGCACGCCCTCGACCCGTCCTGTCGGCGTTAAAGAACCACACTTCAAAGTGTTCCCCGAATTTCGGAATTCGTCTTACGCGAAGCGGTACGAATTGTTTTGTCGCCGTCTCGTCTTGGAGAAGCATTATGATGCCGCTTCGTTCATGATGTCGAATGCAGAAAAGGGCGCGAACGGTGAATACTCCGAACCCGCAGCCGACCTTACGTTCCAGATGTTCGCCAATTCTTTGGTCGGACGGGTGGCCGCATTCTCCGGTCGGATCAAAGAGCTATGAGGTACGAGGCACCCAGGGTTCACACGACACATCGCTTGGTGCATGGAGACGCCCGCGACCTCTCTTTTTTACCGGATGGGTCGGTTCATCTCGTCGTCACCTCGCCGCCCTACTGGAATCTGAAACGCTACGTCGAGAACCCCGACCAACTCGGTCACGTGCAAGACTACGAGGTGTTTCTGGCCGAGTTGGCCAAGGTCTGGCGGCACATCTTCCGCGTCCTCGTGCCCGGCGGACGGCTCGTTTGCGTCGTCGGCAACGTCTGCGTGGCGCGAAAACGATTTGGCCGGCATCTGGTGTTTCCGCTCCACGCCGACATCTGTGTTCTCTGCCGGAGGCTCGGCTTCGACAACCTGAATCCGATCATCTGGCACAAGATCTCCAACGCGGTCTTCGAGGCCAACAAGACCAGTAAGTTCCTCGGTAAGCCCTACGAGCCAAACGCGATCATCAAGAACGACATGGAGTTTATCTTGATGCAGCGCAAGCCCGGCGGTTACCGGCAGCCGACCAACGGCCAGCGAGATGAAAGCCGCCTCAGCAAGAAAGATTTCGACGCTTGGTTTCAGCAAATTTGGAACATTACCGGGGCCTCGACCAAGAATCATCCCGCCCCATTCCCACTAGAAGTGGCCTTGCGCCTTGTGCGCATGTTCTCGTTCACTGGCGACACCGTACTTGACCCGTTTTGCGGCTCTGGCACAACGATGGTCGCCGCCCTCAAAACCGGCCGAAACAGCATCGGCGTCGAGATCGAACCCGAATACTGCCGCATGGCCGCCCGGTATTTGAAGGCCGAGAACTCCGACCTGTTCGCACCCGCCAATCTTCAGTTCGAGAAAGCCGCAGTCACCGAGAAGGCGTGCATGATTACCGAGGACAAGGCGCTTTACACGGTGCTTCCTGCGCGAAAGCGACTCGAGTAACCGAGCCGGCCGCGTTCGGCACCTCCACTGGTTGGTTTTTGGCCCTCGCCAGCCCACATCCTCGGCAGAGGTTCCCCGATTGCGCTTTCTCGAAATGGCTCCCCGCATTGGACGATGGACGAACTTGGCGGATTGAGGTGGGGCAGAACTTATCGTCGTGATATAAAGCCCAATCACCAGAAGTAAGCGTTGACATTTGGCAAAGTAAGGAATGTTATGGGACGCGGATGAGGCGGGGGATTCAATTTATTTGCCTGATCGGCTTTATAGGCGCCACGGCGGTTCGAGCCGCCGACACGAATGCGCCGTCTCCTTCCAGTCCGCCCGCCCAGCGGCCGGTGCGATCCATGACGGTGTTGCCGCCGCGTGTGCTCGAAGCCCTCGCGTTGACGCCCGAGCAGCAGACGAAGTACGACGCGATCGCGGCCAGCTTCAAGGAAGAAGCCAAGAGATGGTGCGATTACAACAATTACGACCCCGAAACGGCGCACGAGGAAATGAGGCAGGCACGCGACGCCGGCGACGAGGCAACCGTCCAGAGGCTGGGCGACCTGCGCAAAGGGTTCCGGGATCTTCGCAGGGGTTACGTCGACAAGGTGCGCGCCTTGCTGACCGATAAACAAAAGGCCGCGCTCGACAAGGCTCTCGAACACCACCACAACTGGATCGGCGAACACGATCCCGACGGTGCGCCGCTGCCACAACCACAGGTTGATGACGAGTAGAGATTGAGTCTGTCATCGCCTTGGACGGTTGGCGAGGCCGGCGGTTTGAGGTTCCGAGGGTTGCCGCGCCGGTTACTGAAACAGCCTGACGCCGCGTTTCTTGAAAATGGGGATCAGGACCATTCCCGCGATGAACCCCCCGACGTGCGCCCAGAAGGCGACTCCGCCGCCTTCGACGTCCATGCTATTGAGGACGGCCATGCCGCTGAGCAGTTGCAGGCCGAACCAGAACACCAGGAACAGAAGCGCCGGCACGTAGAACACGCGAAAGAAGATCCAGATCGGGAACAGCACGAGGACGCGGGCGCGGGGGAACAACAGCAGGTACGCGCCGAGCACCCCGGAAATGGCCCCGCTGGCGCCGATCATCGGGACGGTCGACTCCGGCGAGAGGGCGACCTGGGCTGCGGCGGCGGCGATGCCGCAGAGCAGGTAGAAGACGATGAATTTGAAGTGGCCGATGGAATCCTCGACGTTCCGGCCAAAAATCCAGAGGAAGAGCATGTTGCCGATGATGTGAGCCCAACCGCCGTGCAGGAACATCGAGGTGAAGACGGTGCGGGCAGTGTCGGGCGAGGGGGCGTGGGTCAGGTCGGCCGGGGTGAGGGCGAAGCTGGCGAAAAAGGCTTCGAGTCGGCCCGGGCTGCCGAGGGAAAGCTCGTGCCAGAAGACGGCGGCATTGGCGGCGACGATTGCGAGGGTGGCGAACGCAACCGTGCGAGGCGGTCGATCGTCTCGCAACGGGATCATTTTGCGGGGACGGGCGCGGGTTCCGGCGGGACAGCGGCGGCCGGGGATGCGGGCGCGGACGAAGCGGGCGGACGAGTGAACGCATCCTTCAGCCAGTTGACGATGATCTGGGGAAGGTTCCGGACGCCGAGGAGCATGTTGGCCCCGTGGAGGTTGCCCGTGCAAATGGTCAGTTCGTTGGTTGCCGTGGGGGTGCCCGTTTCCTTGCGGATTTCGAGAAGGCGCTTGGACGACTCGAACGCAAACGGGTCGTACTGCGAAACGAACATGCGCAGGGGCGCGTGCGAGACCTGGGAGATGATGTCGTCGGTCCGCAGGCCGCGATAGGTGATGCCGGGACTGAGAACGACGATGGCGGCGACGTCCTCGTTGACGGCCGCGTATCGCAACGCGATGTTGGCGCCAAAGCTTTCTCCCATCAACGCGATGTGTTTTCCGTCGATTTCCGGTTGGGCCTGCAGCCAGTCAAAGGCGGTTTCCACGTCGAGCATCGTGTCGCGATAATCGCCGCCGGTGAAGTTGCGGATGTCCAGTGTCACCGGGCCGTCGGCGGTCAATTTGCGGGTGCTCTCGCCGTAGCCACGCAGGTCAATAGCCAGCGCGGCGAGGCCGTTCTTCTGGAGGACGGCGGCGAAACTGGCCCAGACGTTGCGGTCCCGTTCCACGGAATGGATGAGGAGGACGGCCGGCGCGGGGTTTCTGCCGGACCGGATAATACGTGCCGACAATGCCGACATTGTCCGTGGTGCGGAGATGGACGACGCGGGTCGTCTGGCCCGAGACCAGAGGTTGGGCGGCGAGGAGCGTCAACAGAGCTGCCAGAGCGTTACGGAACACGGGCTGACTGTAGCAGAACGTCAGTCCAGTTCAACGGTTTTCAGGAGCCGTTGACGGACGACGGTTTCGGCGCGCTCGCGACGTTCGTCCGCGGCCAAGTCGCGAGGGTTCCACAAACAGAAAGGCTGGCCGAACGTGATGCCGATGGTCTCGCGTCGGAGCCGGCCCCGGTGGATCGGGAGCCAGTTGCGGGCGACGTATGGCTTGCGGGTATCGCGGACGATGACGGGCAGAATCACCGCGTTGGCGAGCAAGGCGATCGCGCCCGCGCCGGGTTTGATGTCCGGGTCGCCGCCGAGCACGGATTGCTGCGTGAGACGGATGCCGCCTTCGGGGAAGATCGCAATGCAGCGGCCGGCCCGGAGGCGCCGGATGGCCTCGCGGACGGCGCGTTGGTCCACGCGGGAGCGGTCGATGGGGAAACACCCGATCGTGCGCAGGAGGCGCGCCAGCCATGGTTTGCGAAACATCTCGACCATGGTCATGAATTCGACGGGGCGCGGCATGGTCGTGCCCAACAGGGGAGGATCGGCAAAGCTGATGTGGTTGGAGACGATGAGAAGCCCGTCCTCGCGCGGGATGCGTTCGCGTCCTGCGACGCGGGTGCGGAAGATGACGCGAAAGACGATTGTGAACAGCGATTTGCCGACGCCGTAGTAGAGGAGGTAGAAGCCGAGGCGCATTCACGGTTTGTACACAAAAAGAACCAGCGCCGCAACTCCGTGGAGTCCGTTGGAAGATCGACGTCAACGGGAAAACGGTTTAACAATTCCATTGACTGTGGCCCCCGTTGGTTTTAGAAGACAAGGATACGTGTAGGAACGCTGATTTTGCGTGGCCGGCACACGCGAGTGTCAGATTGACCTGGCCCTCGGCGCGGACGACGTACAACGGGTTGCGGTTGGTGAGGTTTGGGGGCGCGGGCCGCGGTGGCAGTCTTACGAACGATCCAGACTGGTGCTTGGGAAGGGCGATCCCTTGAGCGAAAGGCAAGTCGAATGAACGAGTTCAGGAGGCGCTACACAATCAGGGACATCGCCGAACAAAGCGGCGTCTCGTTGTCCACGGTTTCGCTCGTGCTCAACGAAAATCCCCGGATCAGCCAAACCACCCGGGCGCGCGTGTTGAAGACGATCGAGCGCCTCGGGTATCAACCCAACCGCATGGCGCGCGCGCTGGCGTGGCGGCACACGCGGACATGGCCGTTCTCGTACCGCAACTCCGCCATGCGTTCGCCGACGTGTATTTTGGCGAGATCGTCAGCGGCATCTACGAACGCGCGAGCCGGCTCGGCTACAAAGTCCTGCTCGAAGTCGCCCGCGATGAATTTGTCAACAGCAAGGAGTATCGGCAACTCTACGACCAGAAGTTTGTCGATGGCATCCTGTTCATCGGCGCCAACTCGCGGCACCGGTTCGTCTCCGAGTTGACGGACGGCGCGCGACCGTTCCTGCTGGTGAACAATTACTCGAAGGAATTCGATCTCAACTACGTCGTCTCGAATTACCGCTACGGCGCGTGGCAGGCGGCCAAGCACCTCGTCCGTCTGGGACATCAGCGGATCGGGGTTATCGCCGGCGGCGTCGGCGAAATCCAGACCAGCCAGGACATGCTCGAGGCGGTCGAGGAAGTCCTCGACGACAGCGGGATCGGGTTCGATCCGAACCTGATTGTGGACGGACGGCTGACAGAGGAGGGCGGGATGAAGGCCGCGGAGGAATTGTTGCGGCGAAACCCGGAGGTTACGGCGATTTTTTCGTTGAACGACAAGATGGCGCTCGGCGCGATCAAGAAACTCAACGGAACTCGGCCTGCGCGTGCCGCAGGACGTTGCGGTGGTCGGATTTGACGATATTCCCCAGGCGAGTTTTGCGATTCCGGGACTGACGACGGTCCACCAACCCCTGTATGAGATCGGCAAACTCGCCTGCGAGCGCATGGTGGAGTTGGTCCACGGCAAGGTCAGCCGTGTTCAGGAAGTCTTACCGATTTATCTCACCGTCCGTGAATCGTGCGGCGCGCGGCTCAAGGACAGTGTCGCCGTGCCGACGATTTGATCCCGGAGGAATCAACCCGTCCCGGCGTATTCTTCGTCGGTAATGATGTGCCGGCCCATCAACACATAGTCATGCGATATGGCCTGCATGTCCTTGACATAATCGGCGATGACGAGCAAATCATTGAAGCCCGCTTCGGCAAACACCAGCCGGGCCGCCTGCTGTTCTCCCATGAATTCGGCTTCCAGCTTTTCCAAGCCAACGTCACGGGCGATCTCGATCAATTCGTGGACCAATGCCCGCGCCAGCCCGCGCCCACGGTAGTTGGGATGAACGACGACGCTGATCCGTCCGATGTGGCGCTTCCAACCGCCGAGCTGCTGGTGAAGCGAGGCGTCAGCCACGATTTTGTTGTCCACGATGGCGACGAGCGGCAGGATTTTCCCGTAATCGATGTGTTGGCACCAGTCGTGGATGACCTGTGGCTCGGTGACGCGGTGCTTGAACAACAGCCGTTCCGTCTCGGGAACCGCGCAGAAGAATTCATGAAACGATTTTTCGTCGGAGGCTTCCAGCGGGCGCAACGTGGCCTCCAGATCGCCCTTGATGGGCACGGTCTTCGGATAACGCTCGAGTAGTATATCGTCCACTATATGCGCTCGTTTCCTATGGCCGCTAACATAGCAAACCCGCGCGCAAACATCAAGGCTTGGAATTGCAGTAACTGTGTGGGGTCGCTGCCGGCCTTCAAGATGATCGCCGATTATCCTGCAACGAACTAGTCAGCAGTTCCGCCAATTGCTCGGCCGCGTGTGATGGCTGAGGTTTCAAAGTCTCGGCCTTTCGGGTGCGACCCTGGCCGATCATGTCGCCCAGCACACGTCCCAACGCCCGCGGATCGGAGCAGTCTACAACTTCGCCCTCCGCTCCGTAATGGTGGTGTGAGATTACACGGCAACCCGCCGCCAGCGCCTCGGCAATCGTCAGGCCGTAGCTTTCGTGGCGCGATGGGGAGACGAAAATATCGGCCCGTTGCAATAGCGCGGACTTTTCCGCGCCGACCACGTGGCCTGTAAACTCGACGCGCGAGGTGGTGACTCTTTCCGCGAGGCGGCGCAGCTTCCGCTCGTACGCGCGTCCCTTCATGTACGCCGCCCCGCCACAGATGAATACGCGGAGTCTCTTCCCGCGCGCGTCCACGTGGGGAACGGCGGCCAGCAATCGCTCGATCCCTTTTTCGGGCGACAGCCGGCTCAGCGTCACGATGACAATCTCATCGTCAGCTACGGGGTGGGGCATCCCGAAGGCTCTGGACCGGGCCCGCCGCGTCACGCGCAGCAACATCACCCCACGGCAACACCGCGATCTTCTCCGGTGCGCACCACGGGTAGCACCGCAAGATCATCTCCTTCATGGGCGGCGACGGCACGACAATCCGCGCGCTGTTCCGCACGCATCTATATTGTTTCTCGAACACCAGCCGCAGGAGGTCGGGCATCACGCCAAACCAGCGGAAGCGCGCGGCTGTTTCCGGGCCGGACCAGCCCCCGCAGGTAGAATCGGGTGAAGTACTCGACCACGTCGACGTGGAGGATCGTCACGATCCGATAGCCTCGCTCGCCGAGCGCGCCAAAGTCCGGTCCTTCGCTGATGTCATTGCTCAGGACGACGCACCGTTGCGGGTCGCGCTTCAGGATTTCCGCCGTTGCCGCGCGCTCGAACTCCCGGCAAAACCGCGCGTAACCGAGTTCGCTGAGTTGCGCAAGTGGCCTCGGAAGACGTAGTCGCCAACGATTTCGGGCTGAGCACGGTAAGCGAGAATGGCTGGTGTTCGCGCCATTCGCGAATCAAATAATCCGCGACCGCTTTCCCGCCCCCGAGCGGTTCCGTGTCGGGAAATTCCGCATGCGCCGCCGAGTAGAGGACTTCGAGATTCACAAAAAGTGTTGAGCTACGCCGGTTCCCACTACGGTTGCGGAAACTTCTTGTTGAGGAACCGGCCATTCTTCTGGATGAGTTCGCCGTCCACGTACAATTCGCCGCCCTTACGCAAATCGCACACCATGTCCCAATGAAGGCCGCTACGGTTCTTGTTGCCGGTTTCGCTGTATCCAGCGCCGAGCGCGAGATGGATCGTGCCGCCGATCTTTTCGTCAAACAGCGTATTCTTCGTGTAGCGGGTGACATTGTAGTTGGTGCCAATCGCTCCTTCGCCGAGGTAACACGAGCCGCCGTCCATATTGATCATCGCCCGCAGGAAATCCTGTCCTTTGTCCGCCTCGGCTTTCGCGACTTTTCCGTGTTTGAACGTCAACCGTGCCCCGTGCACTTCACGCCCGCCGTGCACCGCCGGGAAACTGAATTTCACGTGTCCCTCGACGCTGTTCTCGACCGGGCCCGTGAACACTTCACCGTCGGGAAAATTGTAATGGCCGTCGCAGTTGATCCACTTGCGACCCCGGCACGAGTAGCGGATGTCCGTGTCTTCAGCGACGATGCGGACCTCGCGCGACTTGTTGAGGAAATCAGTCAGCGCCTGCTGTTCCTTCGAGATGCGCTTCCACGCGGCGATGGGGTCACGCGCGTCCAGATGGCCCGCGCCGAACACGAACTCCTCGTACTCGGTCAGCGACATCTCGGCGTCCTGCGCGCTGGCGTTGCACGGCCATTGGGTCCCGACCCACTTCAGCGCGCCGCTGGCGCTGCGATCCATAAAAATCTTGTTGAGCGGTTTGCGCGCGGAGGACGCCACAGCCATCCGTTTCGGGTCCACATTGGTCAATGCCTTGGTGTTCTCTTCACCCCAAAAACTGATCAGCGCGTCCACGTGGCGAAACTTGAACTTGGCAAATGGCGATACCCATTTGAGTTGGTCCGGGTTGGCCTCGGCCATGAACGTTTCCGCCAGGCCGTCGATCCGCAGGTCGGTGATCACAAACGCGCCCCGGCGCAACGCAGCCCGGTAACATTCCCGGATCAACGGGGCGGCACAGGCGTCACCTTGGATGGCGACGATGTCACGAGGTTTCAACGCGACGGAGTATTCTGTTAGCAATCGCGCCAGCTTTTCCAGACGGGGATCTTTCATAACCGTGCCTCGTAATCTACGCGGACGCGACTTTATATCGAGACTAAAATGGGGCGCGTTGCCTCGTCGAAAAGAGAAACTCTTTTGACGAATTGTGTTGGATGACAGAAATGGACCATGCAGTTGCGAGGGGAGCGGCCCGTTGGCGACACTAGGTATTCAAACCGAACGTTCGCTTGCGCAATGGGTTGAGGCTCCCCGTGCGGCACAGGACATGCTCTTCTTGGTGTCTTCAAGTTGCACAATGGGGGGAACGTTCTTGTACTTGCAGCATTACAATCTGCGGGAGGCGCCGTTCAATATCACGCCCGATCCGCGCTTTTTGTTTTTCAGCGCGAAGCATCAGGAGGCGTTCAACCATCTTCTCTTCGGCATCCGCGAGCGCAAGGGCTTCATCGAGTTGACCGGCGAAGTCGGCGCGGGCAAGACGACGATCTGCCGCAAGCTGCTCGAAGAACTCGGCCCGCGCTACAAGACCGCGCTGATCCTCAATCCGTGTCTGACGGGTTATCAACTCATCAAGACCATCGCCCAGGAATTCGGCCTCAAGGTGCGCGGCATCGATCGCGTGGCCCATCTCCATGCGCTGAACGAGTTCGTGCTCGCCGAGGTCAATCACGGCAACGACGTGGTGCTGGTCATCGACGAAGCCCAGGACCTGAGCGACGAACTGCTCGAACAGGTGCGGTTGCTCTCCAATCTCGAAACCGACCGCCAGAAGCTCATGCAGATCGTCCTGATGGGTCAACCCGAACTCCGCGAGAAACTTCTCCAACCGCAGTTGCGCCAACTCCGCCAGCGGATCACCGTTCGCTATCATCTCCGCCCGCTCGACCTGAACGAGACGGCGGGGTACGTCAATCATCGCCTCAAGCTCGCCGGCGCCAACGGCCGGCCAAGCTTCGACGAAGGCGCGATCCGGCTCGTCTACAAATACTCGCAGGGCGTCCCGCGCCTCATCAATACCGTCTGCGACAAGACGCTGTTGGCGGGATTTGTCGGCCAGATCGATGTGATGACGCGTCAAGAGGTCAACCTCGCCATCGAGGAGTTGGAGGGTGTGCCCGCGTGAGCCTGATCAACGAAGCGCTCAAGCGCACACGCGATTCGGCGTACCAATCCGCCCAGATATCACCGCCGGTCGTGGCCGAGTATCGTCTGGAGAGCGAAGCCAAAAAGCGCAGCCCCAAGCTGGTGCTCATGGTCATGGGAGTGATCGGGGCCGCGGTGCTCGCGGGCGTCATCGTTCTCGCCTTGTGGGTTGTCCCGCGCATCCAGAGCGTGAAAGATGGCCTTACCCCGAGCCAAGGCTTGTCGATTGCCGAAGTGAAATCGTCGACTCCGCCAACGCATCCGACGCCGACAGCGGCAGTGCCGCCAAAGACAGAAGCCGCCTTGCCATTGACGCCCCAACCGCCGGTCGCCGCGCCGCCTTCCGACACGAAGGGAGCCGAGGACCAGATCGTCGCCAAGGTGATGGAGCGGATCAAGGCCGAGCAACCGGCCGCCCCGGCCACGCCCCAGCTTGTCCTTCAGGGGATCACTTACGCTTCGGACAACCGCGACGCGATGATCAATGGCGTCACGGTCCACGAAGGTGAAGAGATCGAAGGCGCGCGTGTGGTCACGATTGACAACCGGCGCGTCACGCTCGATCTCAACGGACACGAAATCATCCTCCGCCTGCCGTAGTTCCGGTTGCCGGCGGCTGCCGGCCGCGCTCATTTTTCGTGCAACCCTCGCGTTGCCTCCCTATAGTTGCCGTCGATGAAACTGTTCCATTGGGGCCTGTTGCTGCGGTACATGGTGTACGGCGTGTTGCCGCTCGTGGTCGGTTTCATTTTCGTGGAGCGCCGCGTGGGCGAAGGCGCGGCGGGAGTATTTTTTGTGGCATTGGCGTTGGTGCTGCCGTTCGTGGCTGTCGGTTGGCTGGGTTGGCAGCATGTTCGACATCGGAAACAGAAATAGATCGTGGAGGAACATCGAGAACCATGGGCCAGATAGCGACCAGCGTCAGTTACAGCTTCACGATGCGCCTGCGTCTCGTGAACACCACCGGGATGTTTGCGAAGATTCTGCACGTCATCGCGCGCCACGAGGGCGACCCGGGCGCGGTGGACGTGGTGCGGGCGGACCGTCAGTTCAAGGTGCGTGACCTGACCGTCAACGCCCGTGACGACAAACACGCCCACGCGATCATCGAGGCCATCAAGCGCGTGAAGGGCGTTACCGTGATCAACGTGTCCGACCGCGTGTTCCTGATGCATCTCGGCGGCAAGATTCGCATCCAGAACAAAATCCCGCTCACCACGCGCGATGCATTGTCGATGGCCTACACGCCGGGCGTCGCGCGGGTTTGTTTGGCCATCGCCGAGGACAAACGCAAGGCCAGCACGCTGACGATCAAGCACAACTCCGTTGCGGTGGTCAGCGACGGTTCCGCCGTCCTCGGCCTCGGCAACATCGGCCCCGAAGCCGCCATGCCCGTCATGGAAGGCAAGGCGATGTTGTTCAAGGAATTCGGAGACATCGATGCCTATCCTATCTGCCTGCAAACGCAAGACACGGAAGAAATCATCCAGACGGTGAAATGGATTTCCACCGGGTTCGGCGGGATCAACCTCGAAGACATCAGCGCGCCGCGCTGTTTCGAGATCGAAGATCGTCTCAAGGAGGAACTCAACATTCCCGTGTTCCACGACGACCAACACGGCACGGCCGTCGTCGTCCTCGCCGCGGCGCTGAATGCGCTCAAACTCCTCAAGAAAAAGATGAGCGAGATCAAGATCCTGATCGTCGGCGCCGGCGCCGCCGGCGTCGCGGTCACCAAGATGTTACAGGCCGCCGGCGCCCGCCACATTATTTGCTGCGACCGCAAGGGCATCATTTGCCGGAAACGCCTTCCCGATCTCGATGTCAGCAAGACCTGGCTCGCCGGGCATACCAACGCGCGCAACGTGACCGGCTCAATCGAAGAGGCCGCCCGCGGCGCGCACCTGTTCATCGGCGTTAGCGGGCCCGGCGTGTTCACCGTCAAGGCGCTCAAGAAAATGGCGAAAGGGCCGGTCGTCTTCGCGCTCGCCAACCCGACACCCGAGATCATGCCCGAAGACGCCGAGCCCTACGCGCGCATTATCGCCACGGGCCGCAGCGATTACCCGAACCAGATCAACAACGTTCTCGCGTTCCCCGGCATCTTCCGCGGCGCGCTCGATGCCCGCGCCACGGCGATCACCGAACCGATGAAACTCGCCGCCGCCAAGGCCATCGCGGGTTGCATCACCCCCGACGAACTCAGCGAGGAATACATCATCCCCAGCGTGTTCAACAAACAGGTCGTCCGTCGCGTCGCCCGCGCCGTCGAACAAGCCGCCTACGCGGGGAATGTGGGGAAGCGGCCGAGATCGTCATAGCGCTGATATCTTGGCAGCAATCGACAGTGGGCAGGGTGGGTCGCCTCGGCTGCAGGACTGTTTTTGCCTTGCTTCCACAACCATTGGAAAGCTAGTGTTGGTTTGAGGTTAGGTTTCACCCCCGAGTGATTGCAGCCACCGGCGGCTGGAAGGGCGGTCATGCACCGAATACGACGCGGTTGTCTGACGGCGGGATTTCTTATCTCAATTACGCTTGGATCGCAACCTTCCGAGGCGCAGTACACCGCCAATTACCAAACCAACACCATCAGCGGCGTGACCAGCAATTGGTCGGGCACCTACTTCGTTGGAAATGCGAATTCTACAGATGCGTTAGTAATCCAGTACGCTGGCATACTGACCAACGTCGCCGGCATCTTGGGCAACGCCTCTGGCAGCAGTAGCAACAGCGTGCTGATCACGCTCAGCGGTTTGCAGTTCAGCGCTTGGCACAACGGCGTTCTGTACGTTGGCTACTTTGGATCGGCGAATTCACTGGAGATCGCGTATGGGTTGGTTACCGCTACAAACGTGATCATTGGGGTCGCTTCGACGACATGCGACAACATCATCGAGTTGGACAGAGGCCGTCTGGTTGTTACGAACAGCGGCACCGGCGTCTTGGAAGTCCGCCATGGCGAACTGATCCTCAACGGCGGCACGCTACAGGCCGACACGTTGGTAATGACCAATGCCTGCGCGCAGTTCATTCACACAGGCGGTACACTGATCGTGAGCAACGTGGTACTCGATCCAAATACATTTCGCATCACGTCGATCGCGCCACAGGGGAACGACATCCTCATCACGTGGATGATGGGGCCGGGCGCGACCAACACGTTACAAGCTACTGCGGGTGACGGAAGCGGCGGCTACAGCACCAACGGGTTCACGGACATTTTCATCGTCACGAACAACACGACCGTGGGCACCGTCACCAACTACCTCGACATCGGCGCGGCCACGAATACGTCGTCACGGTACTACCAGGCACGGCTGGTGCCGTAGGGGCAGGCCCCCCGCGTCTGGCCAATGGAACAGCGGAGGGCGCACACAGGGGTGCGCCCATACGTTCGGCTAGCGTGACTTCGCGAGGTGCCGGGCTTGCCGCGGTGGCGCATCGGGCACGGAAGAGCCGCGTGCGCGCTCTGAATCGCGTTTAATGGCGGCGCGAACTTCCTCGCCCATCTGGCCGGCTTCTTCCACGAGATACCGCGCGGCCAGTTCGCGTAATCGGCTCAATGCGATGGAATGCGTCTGACGTGTCTGCGCGTAGAGCCAATCCGAGAAGCACATGAATCCTTGGAACGGCGAGCCATCGCGCCAGAGCAGGGGAGTTATCTCGACGAAGTTGCCGCTGTTGGCAACCAAATCCCAGTAGCGGGTAAACCGGCGCAGTCGCTGCATCGTAAAGAAATCGATGAGCCTCGTTTGGAGGATCTCGTAGGGCGGGTGCGAACTGTAAACCATGGCCCATTCGCGGTCGTGACGGACGATGGGCGTGCCGCGGAGCCGTTTCAGCAAGCCAACCTGTATTTCCTGCGGCCCAAGCGCGACCAAACGGTCGAATCCCGCCGCGAAACTGGCCACATCCTCGCCCGGCAACCCGACGATCAAATCGGCGTGGACGTGCACGCCGGTCTCGGCGCGCAGCCACCGCAACTTTTCCTCGGCCTTGGCGTTGTCTTGTCGCCGGCTGATGAGTTTGGCGACGTCCTCATTGAACGTCTGGATGCCCACCTCGAACTGGAGCGCGCCGGGCGGAAATTCCCGGATGAGCTCACGCAACGCCTGCGGCAAACGGTCAGGGATCAACTCGAAATGCACGAACAGGCCGGGCCGGTATCGCTCCAAAAAGAACCGCAGGATCGTCGAGCTGGTTTGGAGATTGAGGTTGAACGTGCGGTCGACGAACTTGAACTGGCGCACACCGCAGTCGAGCAGGCGTTGCATCGCCGCCAGAAATGGCTCCAGCGGTGCGTTGCGCACGGGCACATCCAGCGACGAGAGGCAGAACTCGCATTCGTAGGGACAGCCGCGCGAGGCCTCCACATAGATGACGCGATGCGCGATGTCCGCGTCCGTGTAGAGGTCGTAGGGCAGCGCCAATCGGTTGAAGTCGGGCAGGGGAGCGGGAATAATGTGAGGACGCGGCGCGGGCGATTCCAGAACGTCCCGGCACAACTCCGCGAATGCGAGATCCCCCTCGCCCGTGATGACATGATCCGCCAAGCGAACGATTTCCTGCTGGTCGCATTCGTAGCTGACCTCCGGCCCGCCAATGATGATCGTGAGATCAGGCCGCAACCGTTTCAGGTCCGCCACCAACTGCAACGACTGCGTCGCATTCCAGATGTACACGCCGAGGCCGACGATTCGCGGTTCGTGGCGCAGGATCGCCTCGATGACATCGACGGGACGCTGGTTGATGTCGAACTCCAGCAGTTGCGCTCGCGCTTGCAGCTCGCCCAGATTGGCCATCAAATACCGCAACCCGAACGCACAATGCGCGTAGCGGGCGTTCATCGTGGTGAGGATGATGTCCGCCATTCCGAAAGCGGATTATCGCACACCGAGCGCGCCCCGAAAAGGGCGGATTTGACCGTGTCGGACCCGGCAGGGACGCACCGCCGGCGTCTTCCGGCGGCCAGCAGATCGTCCCTACCGCGTCGGTGGAAATGATACGACGGTGTTTCGTCCGGCTATTTGTTGCTCAAGGGAATGAACCGGAATTTCTGCCCGCCCACGCTCGCCTCGAACATCAACCCGCTCTTGGCAATGGTGAATACGAGCACGCCGTCCTTGTACTTTGCATCCGCAGACGCGCTCTCGGCGGCCGCCACGGCGTTGACCCCTGCGCTCATCGCCCATTCGTTGGCCTTCATGCCGTTCAGCGCCGTCTTCGTCTCGAAGAAAATCACCTCGGCGTATTCCTGTCCGCCCAACTGCGCGCCGATCGTAAACTGTGACATCCGGCACGTGCCGATCATCCGGCCCTGCTCATACACCTGGCCATCGCCCGCTGCCGCGCCGATACCGATCGCACCCTTACCCACGCTAGGTAACACTGCATAACCGTAGGCAGTGTCGAACAGCTTGGCGACGTTCGTGCTGTCACTCTTGAATAGCTGGATGGCATCCTTGACCTGATCATCCAGCGTCTTTTCCCCCGCGCTCAGTGGTGGACAAATCCCCGCCAACACCAAAGCCACAATAATACTGCCATACCTCAACACTCTCATCGTTCCTCCTCCTTGTCGATTGCCGCCATCAGCCAGCAATCTCCCTTCACTCTACACACCCCGCCCCCAAAAAGCAAAGCCTTAGATTCGCTCATCTCACCCATCTCCGCGCTTGCGCCCCGCCCCTCTCCTCCCGCATACTCACCCCTCACACATTGATGGCATTGAACTGTCCGCACACCGAGGAAACACCCATGAAAGTCAAGAATTTGTCCCGCACCGCCGTCCGCACCGCCGTCCGCACCGCCGCCCTCGCCGCGCTCACACTCGCCGCCGCACTCACCGCCCGCGCCTGGGACGGCACCGGCCACATGCTCGTCGGCCAGATCGCCTACGACCAGCTCAACGACAAAGCCAAAGCCCGCGTCACCGAGTTCGCCTCCAAACTCCTCAAGGACGGCGTCCCCTACAACGCCGTCAACATCAACTGCTGGCCCGACGACATCAAAAGCCCGATCTCCGATCCGCAATTCCGCGGCCTGTTCAAACCCTGGCACTACATCGACATCGGCTGCGCCACCAACGATCCTGACGTGCTCGCCAACCCGCCCACACTGACCCCGACCAACGGCAACGTCGTCGTCGCGCTCCCGTATTGCGTCAATCTCATCAAGACCAAACAGTTCAATGCCCTCGTCACCAACGAATCGGTCGCGCTCGCCCTCGCCATGCATTTCGTCGGCGACATCCATCAGCCGCTCCACACCACCGCCCGCTACAATCCCGATCCGAAACCAACCGACAAATACCGCGACGACGCGGGCGGCAACGGCGTCAGCCTCGCCAACCTCGACGACGCGCTCTGGGGGAAGAATCTCCACTCGTTCTGGGACGAGGCCTATCGACGCTACTACGAGAACGGCCAGGTCAAGGTCCTGGACCCGCTGAACCACGCCGACGCGCCCGATGCTCCCGAATTGAAAGACTGGATGAAACGCCTCGAACCCTATGCCCCCGTCAATCCCGATCTCAAATTTGACGTGATGGCTTGGGCGATGGAATCCCACGCCATCGCCTGCACCCAGGTCTACGGCACACTCGGCGCGCCCTACGGCGCCAAAAACGTCGTCCTCACCGAAGACTACGTCAAAGCCGGCACCGACACCGCCCGACGCCGCATCGTCCTCGCCGGCTACCGCCTCGCCGCCCTCCTCAACGACCTCTACGGGAAATAGAACCCGCTCTGTACTGTAGGGGCGGGCTCCCACGCCCGCCCCCCGCCGTTTGTAGGCCGCGTCCCCCGACGCGGCACATTCCGCTTGTAGGGCAACCGGCCCGGTTGCCGCCGTTTCCTTGTAGCCGCGCACGGTGGGCGCGGTCCGGTCGGCCCGTCTCCCTCCGTATTGTAGGGCGAGCGCCCCGCTTGCCGTCGTTTCTGCCCGCCTCTTGTAGCCACGGCACTGCGTGCCGTGCTGGCCCGCCCCGTTTACCCTGTTTACCCTGAGGCCGCCGAAGGGCCCGCGGTGTTTGCCCTGAGCCTCGAAGGGAGCCTCGAAGGGCCGCCGCATCGGTCCTGATCGCCGCGATACCTGACCGCCGTTCTCCGCGTCGTTGGTAGGGCCTGCCGTTTGTAGGCCGCGTCCCCCGACGCGGCGCTTCCCTCCGCATTGTAGGTTTGCCCGCCTCTTGTAGCCACGGCACTGCGTGCCGTGCTGGCCCGCCCGGCGAAGCCGCGTTCGCCGTAGGGCGTCACGCGGCGAAGCCCACGTTGGCGAAGCCTCACGTGGCCCCACGCCGCATCGGCTTTGATCGCCGCGATACCTGACCGCCGTTCTCCGCGTCGTCGGTAGGGCCGGCTCGCCGAGCCGGCCGCCTGCAACAGAGGGCCAAATCCCGAACTAGTCGCAATTTGCGACCAGTTCCAAACGCCACCGCGGCGCCAGCTACCGCCCGGTTGCCTTCACCGAACGCGACGCCATCACAGCCGCCAATGTCCCCAACAGCTCCGAAGCGCGAGCATAGCGCCGACTTCCCAATTCGCCTGAACCTGAATGTGTGGAATGTCACGCAGCACTGTTCTTGCGTTTGAACCCGCGTTGCCCCATTCTTAGTCTCAAAGCCATGTCGAAGCGGAAGAAGCCTACGCACACGTTTAGACGAAGGGCAGTGAAGAACCGCCGTTCGGCGCATTATCGCGTTGTGGCCAAGGGGGCAGCATCAATGGTGCGTGAAACGCCACCTGTGCCCGTCGGGGAATCGTCGCCCCGCGGGGTCGAGGAAGCATTTTCGGGAAATATCCGCGCCGGCAAGAATACTTACGTCTACGATGCGCACACGTATCACACAAAGGTACCACCTGAAGGCATTGCCCAACTCCTCCAGCACTACACGAAGCCGGGCCATGTAGTTCTTGATCCGTTTTGCGGTTCAGGAATGACGGGGGTAGCCGCCGGGAATCTCGGTCGTAAGGCGTTACTTAGTGACCTGTCGCCTGCAGCAACGTTCATCGCCCGGCACCTGAACACCCCTCTTGATGCGGCGACGTATTTGCAGGCAGTGCGGAAAGTTCTTGAAGAAGCCGCCGACATCGAAGCAAGACTCTACAACACACCCTGCCGATCCTGCGGTGCCCTAACTCCTATGCTCTACATGGTCTGGAGCTATGGTGTGATTTGCCCAGCCTGTGATCGTGAGTTTGTCATTTGGGATGTAGCGCGCGACGAAAAGCCGAGTGTCCGTGAGAGTAAGATTCTGTCGGAGTTTCCGTGCCCGCATTGTGGCGTGCACGTCAAGAAGCGGGGGATGAAGCGCACGCGGCGATACCCGGTTCAGGTCGGCTACAAGTGCTGCGGGCGCGGATTGAAAGAACAGACGGCTGAGCCTTGCGAACACGACCGCGAGATGCTTGCGCGTATCGAGGCTGACGGGGTCCCCAAACGGTTGTGGTATCCCAAAGATCGTTTCCCAAAGGGCATCAATACCCGACAACCGATTGCTGCTGGCATCCAACGAGTGCATCAAGCATATACACCCCGCGCACTCTACGCGATGGCATGGCTCTGGGACCAAGCCAAAAGATGGCCCGACCCGGAAATCAGCGGCAAGCTTCTGTTTACAATCACGTCACTTTACCAGCGGGTGACACTGTTCTCCGAGTTTCGGTTCTGGGGTGGCAGCAGCAACACGGCGAACTACAATGTGCCCTTCATCGCGAATGAACAGAATGTCTTTCGCACCTTTGCACGGAAGGGAAATACGATCAGCTGGTATTTTCAAAGCGCCCCGCGCCTCCGTCGGGATGTAGACGTTCAGACAGCCTCAGCATGCAATCTCCAGCACATTCACGACAAGTCCATAGACTACGTGTTCACCGACCCACCATTCGGCGGCAACATCAACTATTCGGAGATGAACTTCCTCTGGGAGAGCTGGCTGGGGCATCACACGGACACGACCGATGAGGCGATTATAAACGCCGTACAAGGTAAGGGCGTCAACGAATACCGCACGTTGCTCACACGTGCCTTCCGCGAATGCCGACGGGTGATGAAGGACGAAGCTTGGATGACTGTCATTTTCCATAATTCTTCAGAGGGGGTGTGGGCCGCTCTCCAAGCCGCAATCGGTGGGGCCGGTTTTGTTGTGCGTGGGACGCAAACCTTTGACAAGGAGCACGGTACGTTCAAGCAATTTGTGTCGAAGAACGCCGTTGGTTACGACTTGGTCTTGCATTGTCGTAAAGCAGAGCATGCCTCTGAGCTTCACGTGAACAATAATGGCAGGCATCCTGATGTCGTCGAATTCGTGCGCGAGCGGGTCACTCAATCGCCGGAGCGTTATCTTGTTCACTATCTCCATGTCTCGCGAGCGGACGAATGGGATTTTCGTAAACTACACGCGGAATGGCTTGCCAAGATACTGGCGGAAAACGGTGCCCCTATCGGATTTGAGGAGTTTAGACATCTCGCCGCACCCGCAGTCGCCGGACTCAAGCTGAAAGCTGTCCAACCGTACCTGATCTGACCATGCCCACCAAGAAGACTCTTACCGCCTTCACAGCCAGTCAACGCGACGCCGCTCATCGTCTGCTCGCGGCGAAAGTCGCACGCATGATGGGACGCAAGCTCGAAGAGGGGGACTGGTCGGACGTGTATTGCCGCGCCAAGGGCATACCATACCGCGGTTGGAGCAACCTCAGCATAGACGTAATCCACGAAGGTCTTGGGGTTGAGCACAAAATGCTGTGTTATCGTTCCGATGCAAACATCGCTCAGGCGTGCGGCGAAACGTTCATGCATCCGGCAGCCACGCGCTCGATCCGCATCCCTGCAGGCAAAGTCTCTGCTCAACGGGCGATGCGGGAAATCCTGAAGCAGTACGCTGAGCTTATTGACCACCGGACAAAGAAAGTGCGCGAGCAAGCTCCCGCTGGTGCAAAGGCTGATATGCGCACAGGATGGCTACTTTGGCAAGAGAGCCTGCGGCAGTTCCTATACTTCGAGGAACCCATGAGAGCACCAGACCCGGACCAGTACACCGCCGAATGGGTTGAGAGCGGGGGTGGTGCGCGGAAAGGCAGCCGCAACCTGTGGATTTACGAAAGGGCGACCGGCAAGAAACGCTTCTCAGTTACAACATCTGCAGGGGCGAAGATACAGCCATACTTTGACGTTCCGCCACCCAATAATCCGAACCTCTACATTTTTACGGTAATCGGCGAGGTCATCCTAGACGGTCGGGTGCGATGCTGGCTCACGCGCACTACATGGCAGGATTTGGAACAACTGCTCGGTAAAGTTGATTCGCGAACGGTCTCTCAAGCTATTCAACAACATCTTGCACAATTGCCCGCAGCGGAAGCCGGCCCTGTGGTGGCCGACGACCCTGCAGAGCCCTTGGAGATTAGCGCCGATGCCTACGCGCTACTCACCTCGCGTCTTCCCGGCGTCAACGACGACCATTGCTTCCAGTTGTTAATCCGTATGTTGAGACAGAAGCGGTAGGCGTTGCGGAAATTGGCCTCCCATCTCACCCTGGCACCATTTGATCGACCGCCCCGGCCGGAGCCTGCCCTGAGCGCAGTCGAAGGGTCGTGTCTTCGCCTGCCGTCCTCCGCCCTCCGCTTTCTCCCTTCAGAGTTATGGATAGTGCTATCCATAACTTCCCGGGCTGCCATTCGCCCGTGCTGAACTCGCCGAAGGGTGGCATGCTAAAAATTTAGCACCTCACGACCAACGCTCTCTCCAAGGCGACCACCGCACCGGCCCGATAGATGTCACTGACATCTATTGTGCCCCTAATCTCCATTCACGGGGAATCGGGCTCAGTTCTCACCCTTAACGGCGTGGGTCATAACGGCGTGGGGTCAGGTCCATTCACTATGCAAGTATGCGTTGCGGACTTCGGCCTCCCATCCCTGGCCTTCGTAGCGGAAGCGTCCAGCTTCTGCGAAGTAGGCTCACCCTCGCACCATCTGATCGACCGCGCCCGCCTTCGAAGCCGTCTAGGGAGGCGTCGGCACCAGGGTCACCGTGAAGATGTAGGGTGACGCGGCGCTGTCGGATTCGGCGTTGGTGTTGGGCAGGGTGCTTTGGATTCCCCCGACGATGTAGCCGACCACAACGGGGTTGGTTCCGAGCCGATCGTACTTGAGCACGCCGTTGTTGTACGCGGGCAATCCGTCCACGGGAATCAGCGTCGCGTTGGCCCCGAAGAGAAGTTGATTGCCCGGATTGGACCCGGTGGACAGGATCACCGGATACTCGGCGTTCATCAGGTACTGCGAGAACACCCCGTTTCGATCGCGCTTGATCGTCGTCACCTGGTTGATGAACGGCAATTCGAGGTCGGTTTCAAATTCGCCGCCGGAGAAAAAGCCGAAGCTGATCCCGCCCATTAGCACCGTGTACGAGTTGCGCTCCTTCTGCGAGTAAAGTTCCAGCGTGGGACAATTGAAATTGTTCATTGCCTGCATGAATGTCGTGGCGTTGGTGGGACTGGCCTCCGTAGGGACGCCTTTGGGGCTGATTTCCACCGGGACGGTCCAGATGCCGCCCGCCAAGGTAAACGCGCCGGAAAACGCCACGAAACCCGGGCGACCGTTCTCGATAATCGGAACGACGTTCAGGCCCGCTCGCCGGTAGTCGGGATCGGGGGTCGCGGGCAGTGTCGTCCCGGCGACAAAGGAGAAATGCTTTTTATTGTCAACGATGCGGAATTGCCGGACCTGCTCCGAGTAGGTGCCGTTGCCGGACGCGGTGACAGCGCCCTCAAAGTCCTGCCCGAACACGAGGAGCGCGCGATTGTGAGAAGGCTCCACCATCACCCCGCCGGTGATCTGAAAGATCGGGTCGAAGACCTGGCGGATATATTGCGCAGCGGTCTCGCCGTTGGTCGGATTGACGACCCAGTGCATCAGGCCGGGAATGTCGATGGCGGTCAAGGCGTCCTTGGTCGTGAAGTTGGTGCCGGATTCGTCAACGCCATAGCCGCCCGACATGTAGAGCGTGTTTTTCGACTGGAACGCCTGGGGGGCCGTCACGGACAGGAGATCGATTTGAGTCTGGGTCATCCCCGACCCTTGATTGGTCAGCGACCGGGTCGTGACGGTCTGCAGGTTGGGATCGACGACAAAGACGGTGGTGTTCTGCGTATCGGGCGGGAAATTGTTGTTATTGCTGTTGAACCCGTGCAGACCGTTGATCCGGCCCGCCAACAGCAACCATTTGCCGCCGCTTGTTCCCACCACATAGGATTGCAGGCCGCTCGGCAACGAGAACGCGGCCTGCTCGATCTGGATGCTGAACGGCACGCTGTTGCTGGAAAGAACCGGGCTGACATTGGTGGTTTGATTCTGGGCAACAACCCGGGAAGTCCACCCCATCGCCGTCGCGACCACAAACAATCTGAGCCAGGCCAACGATCTTTTCATAAACCGAACCTCCTCACGCCGCCTCAACCTTAAAGCGCCGGGGTTTCGCGTGTCAACGAGGTTTCTGTTGTGTCACTGGACGTTCTCGGGATGTGGGGTACCTTGTACATCAACTACTCGGAGGCAGTTATGGCAAAAAGCATTAAGTGTCTGGACGTTGGTGTGGCGTGCGATTTCGAAGCGCGCGCGGAGAACGAAGCGGAGTTGATGAAGAAGGTGGCCGAGCACGCGCGGACGGCGCACGGGATCACACAAATCCCGGCCGAGTTGGTGGCGAAGGTCAAGGCCGCCATCCGCGACGTGAAGTGACGTAGTCGTTTCCTGAGGTGATCGACATCTGCCGGAGAAAGCGAGCGTCAGCTACGCGCCCGTCGTGTGCGGTGTCGTCTGGCGGCCGTTCGCGGTTCAATCGTCGTGGTTTTGATTTGTTTCCCACAGCCGCGGCGCGTATGTTTTTTCCCGATGAAAACTTCCGTGGAACTGGAAAAATCAGCGGCGCTGCAGGTCGCCACGCTGATGGTCGCGGCGGCGCGGACGGCGCCGAAGACGCGCGGCATTGACAACATCAAGACCCTGGCGATTGACGACGAACCGACGAGGCGCAAGGTCGTCGCCAAGATGCGCGAGATCGCCGCGGCGGAGGATCGGCCCAGCTTCGCGCGTGACGCCGGCAACATCGAGAACTCACCGGCGGTGGTCGTTGTCGGCGTGGAAGCCAATACCGCCGGATTGAATTGCGGGTTCTGCGGCAAACCGTCCTGCGACGCGTTGGAGGAGGCCGACGGCATCTGCGCGTTCAACTCGATTGATCTCGGCATCGCCACCGGCTCGGCGGCGGAAGTGGCCGGCCGGTTCCACGTGGACAACCGCATCATGTATTCCATCGGTCGCGCGTGCCTGGACCTGGGCCTGTTCGGGCCGAAGGTCAAACAGGCGCTGGGAATTCCGCTGAGCGTCACCGGCAAGAATCCGTTCTTCGACCGTCAGGCGTAAGTCCACGTCGACCCACGCCGGTTGCCTGCGAACGAGTGAAAAATTAGAAGCGCTCGGGCGTTGCTCCGTCGTGCAGTTTGGCGACCTGAGGCACAGCCTCGACTTCTTCAGTGTCGAGTTCGTAGAAGAGCTTGCCCTCGCCAATTTCCTTCAGGGCAATATCGGCGAAGCCCATCTGCGCATTGGTCTCCGTGAGGGGGCGATGCCCCTGGATGAGTTGGCGGACACGCCGTCTGACCACGTTGATCAGCAGTTCGGGGCCGGGAATGCGCAGTTGTGCCGGCTCCAGATAATTGACCTTGATTCGTACGGGGACTTTGACCGCAGGGGAAACCGGTTCCATCTCATTCATCTCAAGCATTATTTTACTTTCTGCCGCGAGCGTTTGGGCAGCCTGATCGACCGCCCCGAACTCATGGCGAGGTTTGAACAGTTAACGAATCGTTGTCGGCCTGGCAGTCCATGCTGCCGCCGTAGCCCCCAGAGAGACGGACGGAGTGTTGTTCTCCGGCACCTCAGTGAGGCAGCATTCGGTGGTCAGCGAAAAGCCCGCGACAGGGCAAGAGTAGCCTTGCCCGACAATTATCACAATGGGGTAAACACCGTATGCCGGGTTTGCCGGGAGGAAGACAGAGGGCGGAGAACTGGGGCTGAATTCAGGCGGGGGTGGAAGCGCGCTTCTGGAGGGCGTGGTGGTAGACGCCGGCGTATTGGCGGGCGGAGGTGGCCCAGTCGAAGTTTTGGGCCATGGCTTGTTGCCTAAGCTTGGTGATGTGGTGGGGTCGGTCGAACCAGGTGGACACGGCCCAGCCGATGCACCAGTAGAGGGCGAGGCCGGAGGGTTCCCAGAATTTGAAGCCTGTGCCGGTGCCGGCCGCTTCGCTGTAGTTCTCGACGGTGTCGTCGAGACCGCCGGTGGCGCGGACGACGGGGAGCGTGGCGTACTTGAGCGAGTAGATCTGGTTGAGTCCGCAGGGTTCGTACAGGGACGGCATGAGGAAGAAGTCGCTGCCGGCTTCGATCAGGTGGCTGAGGTCGTCAGAGTATCCAATGTGGGAGCCGACGCGGCCGGGATGTGTGGCGGTCAGCCAGTGGACGAAGTTTTCCGTGTCGGCATCGCCGTTGCCGAGGATGACGCATTGCATGACCATGTTGTTGAGCGCGGGCGGCAGTGCTTCGCGAAGGAGGTTGAACCCTTTCTGGTGGGCGAACCGGCTGACAATGCCGAAGACAGGCAGATCGGGGCGCACTTCGAGATTGAAGCGGCGCTGCAACGCGGCTTTGCAGGCGGCTTTGCCGGTCATGTCCTTCGGCGAGAATGTTTCCAGGATGAGCGGGTCGGTGGCCGGGTCCCAACGGGTGTAATCCGCGCCGTTGAGGATGCCGAAGAGGTCGGCGCGGCGGTTGTTCAGGTACATCGCCAGGCCCTGACCGCCGATCGGGCCGAGGATTTCCGTGGCGTGCGTGGGCGACACGGTGGTCAGCGCGTCGGCGAACGCGATGCCGCCTTTGAGGAGGTTCGTCTTGCCGAAGTCCTCGAATTTGTCGGAGGTGAAATGTTCCGCGCCGAGGCCGAGGTAGGGCATGACGTTGGCGTCGTACTTGCCCTGATAGCCGATGTTGTGGATGGTGAGCACGCTGGCGGTGTTCGAGAGCGGCGAGAGAATGCGGTCCCAGGTTTTGAGGAGGGCCGGCAAAATCGCCGTGGGCCAGTCGTGCGCGTGCATGATGTGGGGGATGAACTGGAAATCCTTGCAAATCTGGAGCGCGGCTTTCGAGAGGAGGCCGAAACGGAACGCGTTGTCCATGTGATGACCCAGCGGCCCGTCGTAAATGCCCGGGCGACCGAAGTACGCGTCGAACTCGAGGAACCAGACCGGCACCTCGTCGTCGAGGAGGGTGTGGTGGATGGCGACCCAGTGTTCGATGCCCGCGCCCATGTGGACGCAGGCGGTGCCGATGGGTTTGATGCCGTACTTCGCGCGGTCGATGGACGAGTACAGGGGAATCAGGATGCGCGCGTCGTGTCCGAGCCGGCGCAATGCCTTGGGCAGCCCGGCGACCACGTCGGCCAGGCCACCGGTCTTGGCGAACGGCACGCACTCGGAGGAGACAAACAGGATTCGCAACGCGTCCGGTCTGCGATGGTGCGGGCGACGGGGCGCCCGGCTGATGCGCGGTTGGCACGTTAATCGTGGTAGTGGGGGACATGACCAACGGAAGTCTAGCAGCGGCGGTTTGCGTCCGCAAGCGTTTCACCGGGGAGAACACATCCCGACAACCGATGTCGGGGCTACAATTCGGTGGCGGTGTCAGGGGTTGGGAAACAGCCGTTGCGGCGGCTGGTTGGTCTGATCGAGGGTATTTGTGGACGCAGCGGCAGACGTTGCGGCCAGCGTGCCGAGTGGTGGACGATTGTTGTTCAGCCACTGGACGGCGCTGATGTGCATGGTCAACAGCGCGGTGCAACGCTCCGGTTTGTCCGAGGTGTAGTAGATACTCGCGTCGGCGTGGGTCTGGTTATCCGACCACGAAATGTCCACGCGGTAGGGGAACCCGGCCAGGCGTTTCTCCCGGTCCGCGCCGGTGAACAAGCCGAGATCGGGGCGTTCGTCGGCGGATTTGTTGGACTTGAGCGCGCTCTCCCTGGGTTCGCCGAACTGTTCCCGCAATTGCTTCTCGATTCGGTCGGGCGTGATGCGACGCGGGCGCGCGTCGACCCAGAATTCCTTGAGGAGGTTGTTGTAGAAATGCAGCGTGACGGAGTCAACAGTGCCCGCGCCCGTCGCTTCATAAATTTCGGGGACCATCCCCCGGGTATTCTGCAGACGGAGGGTGAACCGTTGCTGGAGTTGCTCGAGATTGGCGTCAAGGCGGATACCGAGGAACTCGTCGATCGCGTTGGTGACCTCCGCGCGCGGTTCTTCGATGGCCGGCGGCGGGGGATTGGTCTCGGTCGCGGTCGGCACGGGAATCGAGACGGCGTCGTCGCTCAGGACCGGGGGACGATGGTTGAGCCGCTCTTTGCAGCGAGATAGATCCAGAACGGCGCCAGCACCAGAAGCACCAGCGACGCGCCCACGAGGTACACGAACGGTCGGGGGATGGGGTCGAAGATGCGGCGCAACCGTCGCCGTGCTCGATGACGCGCGGTGATCCGCCAGATGCGGCGCGGCGATGGGCGGGCGAATCCGCCGGCGGATGCGGAACCTTCGTCAACCGGCCGACAGGCTGGACATTCGACCTCGGGCGTCGCCGGGAGCGCGGCGAGGACGACGCGTTGGCCGCAATGTTGGCATCGGAACTCCATCAGCGGTGGTTTAGTTTATCCATGACGGGGGCGAATTTCCACACTGAAAAACTGTGGGCGCGCGGGCGCGCTGTGATAGTATCGATGGCCGGGACATGTACCGATTGCTTTTCCAAGACCGTTTCGCATCGCGGGAGCCGCTGGCGATCGACCGTCCGTCGGTGATCATCGGCCGGCATGTGGATTGCCACGTACAGACTGGCCGAACCGGGCGTGCGCGCCCATCACGCGACCATCGAACGGCGGTTGGACGGTTATTACCTGCGCGGCTTGGACAGCCCGAACGGCGTGTACGTCAACGGCCAGGCCATCACGGAACAGCGGCTGTCGTCCGGGGACGAATTGGAAATCGGCCCGGTGCATCTCCGGTTTGAGTTTATGCACGACGGCGGCGGCCAAGCGGCAACGCCGTCCCATCGATCTGTTGCAGGTCCTGGCGGTCGCCGTCGTCGGTCGCCGTGATTGTTGGCGAAATCGTGCTGTTGGGTCGGATGTTTTCCGAAAGCCGGCCGAAGAGGGTGAGATTGGACGCGGTTCGCAGCGCGTCATCGGACCAGGCGAGCGCGTCGGCATCGGGTTCTTCGTCGCCATCCGCTTCCGAGTCTCGGCGGGCCTGCCGGGTCGGGCGATCATGTCGCGCCGGCGTCGGCAATTGTTGAGCCGCCGTTGTTAAACCGCGTGATTCGTCTGGCGCGCGTGGAGCGCAGCGACAACGGCGATGTGGCCACCGTGACCATTCAAGCGAAAGCGCAGGCGGGCGAGCGCGAACTCAACACGGCGGCGGTCGCCATCGGCGTGCAATTCGCCACGGTCGACGGCGCGGGGCCGGGCGTCGGTTTGGCGCAAACCCGTCTGGCTGTCCATCCCGTCGTGGGAGAATTTTTCAACCAAAGACCTTCACGGTGCGGTTTCCGGGGACGGCGCATGAGCTGGCTGGGTTTGTCGTGCGGACGTACTATCACCGCGTGATGCAGGACGTTGCCGCCGTGCCGCCGTCGATGCGGCCGCTGGCGCCGATCCCGTCACCGGAAGGATCGCCATGAGCGAATCGTCATCGACATCCGACCCGTTGGTCGGCAGGACGCTGCGCGGTTACATGATCGGGATGCAAATCGGCGTCAGCCGCTGGGGCAAGGTGTACCGCGCGGTCCAGACGACGATGGGCCGGACGGTTGCGGTGCGGGTTTTATCGCCGGGGATTGCCGCGTTGCCGGGCAAGATCGAGCATTTTCTGGAGGAGACGCGGTCGGATGCCTCGCTCATCCATCCCCATCTCGTCACGGTGTACGAAGCCGGACAATCGGACGGCACTTACTTTTGCGCGATGGAATACATGGACGGCCCGCCGCTCGCGCGGTTCTTGCGCACAGGGGACGCGGTGGACGAACACCGCTTGTTGCAGGCCATTGCGGGCGCGGCGCGCGCGCTGGATTTCCTCTGGCAACGGAATGTCCCGCACCAGCCGCCCGCCGACAAGAACGTGCTCACCGCGAGGGACGGCACGGTCAAACTCATCAACGTCGCTCCCGCCGAAATGCCCGCGAGTCTCGTCCGCCCGCGAGGACGTGATCAATCTGGCGGTGATGGTAGCCACGCTCACCAACGACATCGGACCGGTCACCAAACCCGTGAGCGAGTTCGTGGAAGGAATGCTCGGCGCGGAAGGTCGCAAACAATTCACATCGCTGGCCGAAGTGGCCAGCACGGCCGACGCGTTGGATCGCGAATTGTTCCCGCTGGAGCCGGTCGCAACGTCAGGCGATTCG
The DNA here is from genome assembly GCA_963712025.1 of uncultured Verrucomicrobiae bacterium. Taxonomy (GTDB): domain Bacteria; phylum Verrucomicrobiota; class Verrucomicrobiia; order Palsa-1439; family Palsa-1439; genus Palsa-1439. Next base: position 691,243 of record CAVQGJ010000010.1, read on the forward strand.
CGAAGCGTGGCGAAGAGCGACGGACTGTGGCGCGTCATCGTGATCGCGGCGATCGCGATTGCGCTGGTCGCGTTCGTGACCTGGTTGCGGTCGCGCGGCCACATTCGTCACTGAGGCCGGCCGCCCCGGTCCTCACTTTGAGACCGACGCCCAACGACTCACCAGATCCGGGAACTGGCAGTGATGGCAACCGGACTTGTCGTTCACGCAAAAATCATGGAAGATCTGCATCAGGCCCTGCTGTTGGCGCGTCGTCTTGATCGAGCGGCGCTGGAGCGGCGAATTATCGAACAACTGGCTGGCCGCCAGGCGAAGGATACTGTTGGACGGCGCGGCGGGCAGCCGTGAATAACCGGCCTTCGCCGCTTCGCACAGTTTGGCGTCGCCATCGCTCTCCGCGTAGGCCGCGACGAACGGCAGCGCGATGTTGGCGACGATTTCCCGCGCACGGTCGAGGCCGATCAACTCGCTCGCCCGCGACTGCGTCTTGCCGCCCAACGTGAAATGGCGGCTCCAGTAATCGTCGCGAATCTCGGAGAAAAACGTGGCCGGATCGCCGCCGCTCTCGACCGCACCGACGACCTTCTCCATCAACTTCGAATGTTTCTTCAGCAGCGCGACGGCGGCGCCGAGCCGTCGGTGGGGATGATTGGCGGGACGCACGCCGTGAAGTCGCCACGCGCCCGCGGGCAGGATGCGATCTTCGAAATCGGGCCGCAATTTCCACCAGGCGTTCCACAGCCGCCTGACGTGTGCGGCGGCGGCGGTGCTTCGCGTCGCCGGCGCGCCCGTCGGAAGAAAATTGGCGACGCCAAACAGGATCGGCCCGAGCTGCGACCGGTGAACGTTGATGTCGGACATGGGGACGCGCTGGGCGAGCTGTCGAAACGCGGCCTTGTTGGCTTTGTATCCGAGCGCCTCCATCCATCCTTCATAAAAGGCCTGCTCGGGACCCACCCGATGAATCCAGCGCAGGAACCGGCGCACCTTCGCCGCGAACCGTTCTTCGCCGGCCGTATCGAGCAGGGCCGCGATCGATTCGGGAGGCAGCGCGTGCAACACGTGCGTGCATTGCCCGTGATGATTGCCGACGTTGTGCGGATACGAATCGAGATCGAGCTCGTCGTAGAGTTGCTCCAGCGGACTGTCCAATTGATGCTGGATCACGATTTGTGGGATGATCTGGCCCGCGCGGGTCCGCGGGATGTGGCGGCTGCCCGCTTCCCACAACACGACGTGCAGGATGACGTCGTTGAACTCGCCGTCGCGCTCATGCCCGTGATGATCCCAATCCTCGGCCCGCAGATGGATTTCGATGTCTCCCGTGCGCTCGGGCTCGTCACCGATCTGCAGCGTGGCATGCCGAAAATCGGGGCCAGCCTCGAGGTTCCACCAGCCCTGGAACACCACGCGGACGGCGCGGCCATCGGTCGTCAGCAACGAGCCGGAGTTCACCCGTTGATCGTACCAGATGCATTGCACGAGCCGTTCGCTGACGGGGATGGGGATGTAATTGCTGTCGGCATCGCGGAGGACGGCGGGCGCGTAGATGTTCGGAAAGCTCCGACGCATGAGTTCATTGCGCAGTTCGCCGTAGCGGGTTAATGCCATCGCTTGCTTCTCCGGATTATACTCGAATATACTCCAAAGGAATGAAAATGCGAACTGGATTTTCCGTTTGGCCGCTGCTGCTGCTGGTTCCGCCGCTGGCGGTCACCGCCGCGTCACCCGCCGGCGAAGCCGTTTCCGAGGCCTCTCGCGACCCGGTGGTGATGGCGGTCCAGAAAGTCCTTCCCGCCGTGGTCAACATCAGCACCGAACGAATCGTCGAGCGGAGGTTCAACGATCCGTTTGCCAATTTTTACCGGCGAATTTTTCGGTCAGCCGCCGTTGCCCCGCACCGAGGGCGTGCAAAGCCTCGGGTCGGGCGTGATCGTGGATGAAGACGGCTGGATCATCACGAATTGGCACGTTGTCCGGCTCGCCAGCAGGATCACCGTGGTGCTGACCGACGGGACGAAGTTCGACGCCCATTACGTGAGCGGCGACGAGAAGAACGACCTGGCACTGCTCAAGGTTGAGCCGAAGAAGCCGTTGACGGCGGTGGAGATTGCCGGCGAGGGGGAAACGATGCTCGGCGAGACGGTGGTGGCCATCGGCAATCCGTTTGGATTTGACCACACGGTGACACGGGGCGTCATCAGCGCCAAGAACCGGAGTTGGCCGCCCGCTGATCCGCAGTTCACGGACGTGCTGCAGACGGACGCGGCGATCAATCCCGGCAATTCCGGCGGGCCGTTGATCAACACCCGGGGCCAACTCGTGGGCGTCAACATGGCTCTGCTTCAACAGGCGCAGGGGATCGGCTTCGCGATACCGGCGTCGCGGGTGGCGAACCTGTTGGCGGCGTGGTTCTCTCCCGAGAAACGGGCGCGGGTGTGGCTGGGGCTGCGGTTCGGGCACGGCGGCGGGCCGATTGTGGTTTCGGACGTGAAGCCGGACAGTCCGGCCGCGAAGGCCGGGGCGCAGAAGGACGACAAGATCGTCACCGTCGATGGGCAGAGTTTCCGTGACGTGTTGAGTTTGCAGCGGATGCTCATTCATAAGAAGGCGGGGGATAGCGTGGCGTTCGATGTCGAGCGGGACGGGAAACCAACCGCGTATTCGGTCACGCTCGCGGCGCTCCCGAAGGTGTCGGCGACGGACCTGATGCTCCAGGAATTCGGATTGCAGGTGCAACCGCTCACGGCGGACGTGGCGGAGAGCATGGGTTTGGCCTCGACGCGGGGCCTGTTCGTGGCGCGAGTGCAGCGGGGCAGCCCGGCGGAAAGCGCGGGGTTCATTCCCCGGATCGTCATCACGCAGATCGGCGGGGAACAAATCAGCACGATGGACCGGCTCGCCGAGCAACTGAGCGACGTCAACCCGGGCGACACGGTCAGCATGTCCGTCGTCCTCATCGAACGACACGGCGGGGCGATCCTGCAAGAAGTGGCCAACGTCTCGCTGAAAGCGCGGTAGTCCCAAACCGCACGATACATTGGACTGAAATGTATCGTGTGCCGGGCTGACGCCTGGCGGTACGAGGTATCAGCGATCAGGCGGGACGAATTTTGGCGGCGATACCGAAATCAACTACCCAGACTTCACCCCTGCGACCGGCGGGCATCGTCACCACGCAGATCGGCGGGGAACAGATCAGCACGATGGACCGGCTCGCGGAACAATTGAGCGATGTCAACCCGGGGGACATGGTCAATCGAGCACCTCAATCGGCCGAAGAACAGCTGTGCAACCGTTCATGTAAGATTCGCTGCGGAACAACCGGCGAGGGAACGGACGCTGATGCCTGAGCGTTCGAGGTCGCTCCATGCCGTAGTTCGGCCAACACTGCGCGGAAACTGCTAGGAGCCTTTTTCAACCAACTGTGCCACTACTTTGGTTCGGAAAATGAAGCCAAGTGCAAGCGCGAGTTGAATGACGTGTCCAATTATGCGTGTCCACCAAAAGGCGTTGTAAACGGTGAGCGCAGCCTGCAAGAAATCTGACACCAAACTCACGATGCCCGACACAAAGAAGTACAGTCCAAGAATCCTGATCCAAAAGTGCAGATGGGCATGGGGAGCAAGGGACTCCCGGTTCTGGATGGGGTCGTTGCCCGACTCGCTCATCAACATCTGCGCGATGCGCCTCCCCGCACGAAGGAAAAGCAGCGCGAAGCCCAAATACAGGAGGGTGGTGAGGCAAGAGAACAAGATGTAGGCGGTCTTGTTGGCGATGAATTTTGCGCCTCCTGACGAAATGGCTGCACCCGCGAGAGAAATCGTTTGGAAAAAGAAAAACAGGAGAGCAAGCCCCATGACCTTGATTGCAATCTCCATCACATCACGCTTTGCCATCTTGCCCTCCTTGTCGAGTTTGCTCTACACGAACCAGAATCCGTCATGGTTCATGCGTCCACAGTATGCAGGGGAGCCACTCAAAACGCAACCCGTCCCCGTCACCGAGCGACACGGCGGCGGGGCCATCCTGCAAGAAGTGGCCAACGTCTTGCTGAAAGCGCGGTAGCGCGCCGTGCGCCTAGTTTCAGGTCACAATTCCCCTTGGGAGCCACGCTCGGTCGTGGCCGACGAGCGATTGGCCTAGCCGTCCGTTATTCGATGCGGACACGGCGCGGTGGGCCCTTCGACTCCGCTCAGGACAGGCCACCGCGCCCTACTGTAGAACCGGAAGGGAGGCGGACCCGCGCTCACCGCGCTCGGCTGCAAAAGGCCCCTTGCGGCGCCCAAAAGAATCGGGTTTGGCGGTCAGTGCTGGCACATCCGCTGCTCTATATAATAGGGGATGAACCTGCAGATCAGGAAATTTGTGTCTCTTTTTGTCGCCCTGTACGCGTTCGGCTGCGTCCAGCAAAAGGTCGAAGAACTCGGCGGGCCGGTCGAAATCTTTCTCCGATCAACGGACGGCCCGGCGGGCGGCGTCCCCGTGAAAATCGTCGACGAAGCGGCGGTCGCCAAGGCGCTCGGCACGCTGGCACTGCATCAGGACCTCAAGAGCACCATCGCGGAGTCGGTGTACAGCGAGTTCTTCAACACACTCGCACTGCCCAAGGGGGCGAGCGTCCTGAAGACCAAGCGAGATGGCCGGGTCCTCGTCAAACAGGTGGGCCTCCCGCATTTTGTGGTGGCGCAGGAGGGTCAACATCTGTGGGTTGCCGACGCGGCGGAAGTTCACGATCACCGATTGCGGATGGGTCCCGACACCATGGGCGGCCAACACGCGCTGAACCTGCTGATTGCCCAGCCGGGGGTACTGCGCGAATTGACCGCCGCGACGATGGAGATGGTTCGCCAGGGAAAAATCGACCAGGCCCGCGCGATTGCCCGGTGCGCGCGGTCGCGGGCGTTGATGAACGAGATCGATTGGGAAGAAGCCGCGCCGTTGCTGGCCGGGGCCGAGCACGCGCTGCAACAGAAGGATTACGATACCGCGCGGCAGTTGGCGAACCGCGTGGACGACCTGATCCCGAACCAGCCACGGACGAAGAAACTGCTCGACGCAGGTTTCCGCCGCGTATGGCGGCGAAGTGCGCTCGCTGGCGGGTCACAAGGGCGCGGTGACCAGCGTGGCGTACAGTCCCGATGGCTCGTACCTGCTCAGCGGCGGGGAGGACGGCACATTGAAGTTGTGGGAGACCGGCGACGGGCCGGGAGGTGCGGACGTTTACCGGGCACAAGGCGGGCGTCACGAGCGTGGCGTTCAGCCCGGATGGGTCGATGGCGGTGAGCGGCAGCAACGACAGCACCCTGCGGTTGTGGGATGTGGCGTCGGGACGCGAGTTGCGGGCGACGGACAGACTCGGTTGGAAGATCGCCGGGGTCGCGTTCAGCGCGGATGGAAAATTTGTCGCCAGCGCCGCGGACGATAATCAGGTGAAACTGTGGAGCGTGCCCAACCTCGCGATTGGTGCGCGCGTTTGCCGGTCACGGCTGGCGCGTGACGAGCGTGGCCTTCAGTCCGAGGGGCGATTCGTCGTTGAGCGGGAGCGAGGATGACTCGGTGAAATTGTGGGACGTGGCGAAGGGGGAGGAGACGCGGACGTTTCGGACCGGGTTTGCGGCGGTGACGAGCGTGGCGTTCAGTCCCGATGGGCAATTTGGGTTGAGCGGCGGGAAGGACGCGGTGGTGCGCATTTGGAATTTGGACAGTGGCCGCGAAGTCGAGCAGCTCAAGGGACACGGCCAGGCGGTGCGGAGCGTGGCGTTCACGCGCGATGGGCGGTTTGCGGTCAGCGGCAGCGACGACGGAACGGTGAAGGTATGGGACGTGAGCACCGGGACCGAGGTGCGCTCGTTTGCCGGGCACGCGGGGGCGGTAAAGGGCGTGGCGGTGAGTCCCGGCGGACGGCACGTCGCCAGCGCCAGCGTGGACGGCACCGTGAAGATTTGGGAGTTCCCGCAATCGGTGTGGCCCCGCAGCGAAGAAGTAAAGAAGTGACCGATTCTCCAGCCTGATGCCAGCGACGCGGGGACGGGCGCCTTGCCCGGGCTTGTTTTGTTTGTGCTCAACCCGCTCGCTCCGCGGTTGAACATTCCGCCTCTTGCCAATGTCTATGGCGATGTGCTAGAAACACGGGTAACTTTCCGGCTGAAGGGATGGAGGAGGAAGTCACACGGAGTTTCGGGGCAGTTTCTTGCTGTGTCATGCAACCGATGATCAAAGTGGAAGACCTGACGAAGCGTTATGCGGGCGCGACCGCGCTCAACGGAGTTTCGTTTGAAGTGCAGCGCGGCGAGATCGTCGGGTTCCTCGGGCCGAACGGCGCGGGCAAAAGCACAACGATGCGGATCCTGACCGGGTTCATTCCCGCCTCGTCGGGCCGGGTCCACGTGGCGGGGCTGGATGTGTTTGAAAACTCGCTGGAAGTGCGGAAACGGGTCGGGTACATGCCGGAAAACAACCCGCTATACACGGACATGCGGGTAAGCGAGTACCTGAGGTTCCGCGCGAAGCTCAAGGGGCTGCCGCGCGCCGAGCGTCTCGAGCGCATCCCGGAAATCATGGAGCTCGACCGGGATCAAGGACGTAGTCGCATCGGATTATCGGGCATCTCTCCAAAGGCTATCGGCAACGCGTCGGCTTGGCGGACGCACTGCTGGCCGAGCCAGACTTGTTGATTTTGGACGAGCCGACCATCGGCCTCGACCCCGTGCAAATCCGTCAGGTCCGCCAGCTCATCAAGGACCTCGGCAAACGGCATACCATTCTGCTCTCAACGCATATCCTGCCGGAAGTGGAAATGACCTGTAACCGCGTCATCATTATTCACCACGGGCGCATCCTCGCTTCGGACACGCCCGACGGCCTGACGAAAACGCTGAATGCGGGCGGACTGATCCAGGTCGAGATCCGCGGGCCCGGCTCGGAGGTGCAAGCCAAAATGCGGGCGGTCGAGAATATCGAATCGGTCGAGGCGAAGTTGATCGAAGACGGTTTCGTGCGGGTGATGTTGACGCCCAAACCCGGCACCGACCCGCGCGAGAAAGTGTATCAGGCGGTGGCCAGCAGTGGGTGGACGCTGCGGGAATTGACGCGGTCGCGAACGACGTTGGAGGACATCTTCGTCCAAATCACGCACGAGGAGGACGAGGCCGAAGAAGAGCGGCGCGAACAGCGCCGGAGCGTGCTGCGATGACGAATGTGCCGCCGCTGTTGCGACGGGAATTGAACGCGTATTTCGCGTCGGTGCTGGGATACGTGGCGCTGATGTTTTTCCTGTTGGTGATGGGCGTGACGTTTGCCGTGGTGGTTCGCTACCTGAACACCGGACCGACCCAGTTGACCGCCATGAAGATTCTGTTCAGTATGTTCTGGCTGCCGTCGCTCGTGGTCGTGCCGATGATCACCATGCGATTGTTGGCGGAGGAAAAACGCGCGGGCACGCTGGAGATGCTGATGACCGCGCCGGTGACGGATTTCGAGGTCGTGCTCGCGAAATTTCTCGGCGCGGTTGTGCTGTACGCGATGATGTGGGCGCTGACGGGTTTTTACGTCCTGATTGTCCGGCATTTCTCCGGCAGCGAGGCGATGCTCGATTTGGGTCCGATCTTCAGCGGGTATCTCGGCGTGATCGTGATCGGGCAATTTTTCATCGCGGTCGGTCTGTTGGCGTCCTCGATGACCAAGAGCCAGGTCGCCGCCGCGTTGATGTCGTTTGCGGTCGTGTTCATGATGCTGATCGTCCTGAACTGGCTGACGTTCCTGTTTCCCTCCGGGCCGCTCGGCAAGGTTTTCCATGCCGTGTCCGCATTCGATCAAATGGAAGATTTCGAGCGCGGCATCGTGGACGTGCGGCCGGTGGTCTTGTACCTGAGCGGGACTGTCCTGGCGCTGTTTATCACGACGCGCGTGGTTGAATCGAGGAAATGGAAATGACAGAAGCAACCAGCGATTCCTCTCAACCTGACCAGAAACCCCCGACGTTGCGGCGACGGCGGCTGGTCATTGGCGCGAACGTGGTTGTGCAAATTGTGGCGGTGCTGGCGCTAGTGGTGATGGTCAACTGGTTGACCTCGCGGCATTACCTGCGGTTCGATTGGACGAAGTCGGGTTACTACAAACTGTCCGAGAAAACCAAGCAACTGGTCAAAAGCTTGAAGGAGCCTGTGGATGTGGTCGTGTTCCTGCCGGAGTCCGGTCGTGAGGAATATGTTCAGAAAGTCCTCGAAGATGTGCGCAACCTGCTGAAAGAATTTCAGTTCTATGGCAAGGACAAATTGCGGGTCGAATACGTCGATCCGCAGCGCGACCTGGCGCGCGCGCAGCAGCTCGTGACTCAATACAATTTGGATTCGCCCGACGTCGTCATCTTCGCCAGCGGCCCCCATCACAAATACGTCAGTCTCGATGAAATGGTCGATCTTGACCGCGGTCGGTCGGAAATGGGGGAGGAACCGCGCGTGAAAGCGTTCAAGGGAGAAGGCCAGTTTCTGGCGGCGATCCAGACGGTGACCGAAGAAGCATCGCCCAAGGTGTATTTCCTCACCGGGCACGGCGAACGCGATCCGGAAGATTTCGACCAGGCCAACGGTTACTCGGAGGTCGCGCGCTATATCAAGCGGGACAATATCACGGTAGCGAAGTGGAACCTGCAGGAAAAACAGGCGCTGCCGACGGATGCGGGCGCGATCGTAATTGCGGGACCGCGCAAGTCATTCTCGCAAATGGAGTTGGATGCCCTGGATCAGTATTTGAAGAACAAGGGGCGGCTGTTCATCATGCTCGACCCGCGAAGTCAGAGCGGGCTGGAAGCATTCCTCCGTCACTGGGGCGTGCAGATGGACGACGACCTGGCAATGAGCAAGGCGGGCGTGTTGCTCGGGACGGAATTCTTGAACGTCAACGCCGTAGGCACTGACTATGCGGCGCATCCGATTACGGCCAAGCTGGCCGACACGAACACGGAATTTCCGTATGCGCGATCGGTTCGTCGCGCGCCACAGCCCGAGGGCGGGACCACCGACCTGCCGCGGGTGACCGAGTTGGTCAAGGCGGGAGCCGAGTATTGGGGGGAGACGAACCCGGACACGGAGCACGCCGCGTTTAATCCGGCGACGGACATCGCCGGGCCGCTGCCCCTGGCAGTGGCGGTGGAAACCAGCAAGCCACAGGGAGTGGACGTGGGTATTGGCGTGATGCGCATGGTCGTGGTGGGCACGTCGCGGTTTGTGGACAACAGCGATCTGGCGGGTGGCAACATGGACTTTTTCATGAACTCGTTAAACTGGTTGCTCCAGCGCGAGCAGTTGGTGGCCGTCAGTCCCAAGACACCGGAGGAATTTCGCCTCGACATGTCCCCGCACCAGCAGATGGCTGTGTACATTCTGGTGATGGGGGGGATGCCGCTGGCCGTGGCGATGGTCGGGTTGCTGGTGTGGTTGGGGCGACGGAAGTGACGACCGCCGGCGATTGGCGATACCACCCATAGCGAATGCATTGATATGAAACCGCGTACGACACTGGTTCTCGTCCTGATGGCGTTGGTGTTCGGCGGTTTTGTCGCGCTGGACTATTTCCGTGGCACATCCACCGAGGAAGCGCAGACGAAGAGCGGGCGTGTCCTCGATTTTCAATCGAAGGACATCAGCGGCGTGAAGATCGAATTGACCAATCAGGTCTACGCGCTGGAGAAGGCTGGCGATCAATGGCGGATCAAGCAGCCGCTGGATGTTCGCGCCAACTACAGCACGGTCAGTTCGATTCTGGATGAACTGGAGTTTGCCGAACGCAACCGCACGATCACCAGCAAAGAAATGAAGGGCGCGGCCTCCGAAGGCTTCGGCCTGCGGAACCCGCGCATCCGCCTCACTCTCCAGGGGAAGAAACAGCCGATGGTGCTGCTTGTCGGCAACGAGACGCCGACGAAAGACGCCGTCTACGTTCAAGTGCAGGGCAGCAAGAACGTGCTCGTTGCGTCCCAGTCGATCTACGACCGCCTGAATCGGTCTCTCGATGATTTGCGCGACCGCACGGTGATCGATTTTCTTCCCGCTTCCGCCACGCGGATCGAGATCAAGAGCGCCGACCGCGACATCGAACTGGCGAAATCCAGCGCCGCGACGAACGCGGAACCGCGTTGGGCATTGACCCATCCGCTGGCGGCGCGCGCCGATCAAGAGAAGGTCAGTGAGTTGCTCGCGGATTTGAACGACCTGCGCGTGGCGGATTTTGTCAGTGAGGACCCGCGGGACGTTCACACCTACCAGCTCGACGAGCCGGAACACGAGATCACCATCTGGACCGGTGAATCCGGCAAAACGCTGGTGCTCGGGCGGGCGGTGACCAATGACGCCGGTAAGGTGTATGGGAAACTCAAGAGCACGGATTCGATCTACACCGTGCCATCGACAATCGCCCAAAAATTTGCGGTTCAGGCCAATGATCTGCGCGACCCCCGCGTGCTCGCGTTTTCTGAGGGCGATATCCGCGGGATCGAGTTGTTGCACGGTACGGACAGGATCTCTCTCGTGGAGACCAATTCGGGCTGGACGATCACGGCTCCCGTGGTCGTGGCCGCGGAGGAATCAGCCGTGGAACAGTTGTTGAGTCAACTCAGCGGCCTGAGCGCCCGGCAATTCGCTGCGGATGTCGCCACCGACCTGGACAAATACGGACTGGCGGCGCCGGTGGCCACGGTCAGCCTGCGCGGCCGGGCGACCAACACGATTGCCCAGTTGCTCGTGGGCTCGCCGGACGCGTCTAATACGGTTCGCTTCGTGAAGCGCGACGACGAGCCGTTTGTCTATGGGGTTGATACCAACATTCTTTCCTGGCTGCCGTCGAACTATCTGGCGCTACGTTCCCGTCGCCTCGTCGGCGGGTCGTCCGAAGAGATTACGAAACTGGTGATCGAAGGAAAGGCGGGGAAAGTGGTTGTCGAGCGCGGGGCGGACAAGAAATGGAAGCTCGTGGAACCGGCGCAGGGGGTCCTCGACAACGACGCGCTGCAGCATCTATTGGATGAGTGGGGTACATTGCGGGCGGAAGAGTTCATCCGCGATGGCCGGGACAACCTGGCGGAGTACGGACTCGACCAGCCCGGAGCGACGATTACCGTGACGGCCGGCGAAGGGACGCATTCTCTGGCGCTGGGCAAGTCGCAGGGTCCCGACAGCCAGTACGCATTGTGGAGCGAGCCGGCCTTGGTCTTCACGATCTCGACCAGCGGCGCCAACACGCTGACGAAAAGCATTGTCACGCCATCCACACAGCCGACGGTGATGGTTCCGACAACCAACGCGCCTCCAGCGACGAATTCCCCAGCAGCGGAAGCGATCTCGCCGCCTCCACCGAGTGCCCCACCGAAACCGTGACGGTCGCGAGAATCCTCGCGAATGGACCGCTGTTTCCCGGGATCAGTGGCACACATTGAGGACGTTGGCGGCTCGATGTTCCGGGGAATCACGTTGACGGGCCGAGACCGTGAGCTTAAGAATCCGGGAAGTGAAAGTCCTGTTCCGTTTGTTGGTCCGCTTCATAATCGTGCTGGTAGTGCTGTCAGTGCTATCACTCGGTTACCTGCACTTCTATGGATTCCCTGGCTTCCTGAAAGAAGCCCTGATCGGAGAGCTTCGTAAAGCGGGCTACTCGGCGCAATTCGGCTCCATCCGGCTGGACCTGTTTCGCGGGTTTGTGGCTTCGGAAGCGACGTTCGCGGATGCCCGGGCCCCGGAACAACCACTGGCGCAGATCGATGAACTCGAACTGCGGTTCAATCTGCGGCGGCTGATCCACAAGCAGAACCCCATTCAGGCCATTCATATAGCCAACGCCGTGGTCGCGGTGCCGACGCCTCCTGACGAAAATGGCCCGGCCAAGTTTACCGCGTCCGATGCGTATGCCACCTTTGAACTGGGTGACGACGGCTCGGTCCGGGTGGACAGGCTTACGGGTGTCTACTGCGGCATTCGTTTGAACGTATCGGGGTTTATCCTGCGCGGTGCGCCGCCCCCGCCAACGACGGCGACGCCAGCGGCTCCGCAGCCGCCCGTCAATCGGGGACAGTTTCTGTTTCTCACGAAAGCGGTGCGCGAACTGAACCGCATCCAGGTGACGGAACCTCCGGAACTGAATCTGGATTTCAATCTCGATCTGAGTCAGCCTCTGGCGAGCCAAGTGACCGCAAGGTTTCATGGCAACCACCTGCAATACCGTGACCTGCTCGTGGATTCGGTCGCCGTCGATGTCGAAATGCGCGACGGGGCGATTATCGTGCGGCGCGGCGACGCCACTCTGTATGGCGGTGATGTGGCCATCCAGGGGCGCTACGACGTTGCCATGGGCCAGTTCGACGTGGCGTTCTCCAGCACCACCGACCCCGTGGCGATCATTCCCTTGTTCATCGAGAATGCCCGGCCGATCCTTCGCGACTTGCGTGTCGAGAGCAACCCCAAGATCACCGCCCACTATCGTCTCAGCCCGGAAACCGGCAGCTTGCCCGAAGCTTACCGGCGCGGTTGAAACCGGGGGCTTGAGTTTCCGGGGAGTCGAATTTCGCTCGATCAAGTTCGTCTTCGAGGACCGTGGCCCGCAAGTCAGGTTGAACGACGTCGAGGTCGTGACGCCCGAGGGCCGGGTCGTCGGTCACGGCGATTACAATATTGAAAGCAGCGACTTCAATTACGAGCTCGATAGCACGGTGGATCCAACCAGGCTTCTGCCGCTGATGATTGGCAATGTGCGGCAAATCGTCGAGCCGGCATGGTTCGCCACGCCGCCGCACATCGTCGCCAAGGTCAGGGGAGATTTTGTTGATCCGGACGCGTTCGCCTACGATGCGCAGGTCACGGCGGACCGGTGCAGTTACCGCGGCGTCGGACTGGAAGCCGCCTCGGCGAAGCTCCGACTCCTTCGCAGTCAACTGGACGTGCAGGATTTGTTGTTGCGCCGCCGCGAGGGAGACGCGCGCGGGACGATCTTTGCCGACTTCAACGCCCACCGCGTCCGCTTCGACATGGCTGCGCGGGCCAACGTTTCGGAAATGGCGGGTCTCCTCGGGGAACAGGCGGCCAGGGTCATGGCCCCCTATCGGTTTGGACCGCGGACCGATGCGAGCGCCCGCGGCCTGATCGACTTCGACAATCCGTATGGGACCGCGTGGTCCGCGCGCGTAATCAACGAAGGCTTCTCGTACTGGAAGTTTACGGCGGCCCGCGCGCAAGCGGCGCTCGTGTTCACGAACAACGCGGTGCAGATCAACGACTTTGACGCCGATTTTTATGGCGGGAAGCTTCGTGGTCGTGCGGACTTCGCTTTTTCGCGAGCGGACCCGGCATACAACTTTGATTTTTTCGTCGACAGTTCGGATGTCAACGCGATGCTCAGTGCCATCGAAGACCGTGAGAGCACCGTCACGGGATTGCTCAGTGGACAGGCGATGATCACCGGGCGTGGAGCGGATTTCGGCGCCTTGCAGGGGAAGGGCAACCTCTCCGTCACGAACGGGGTCCTCTGGCAGGCGCCCCTGTTCGGGATATTCTCACAGGCGTTGGGGAACACGAAGGCGACACGCTGCCAATGCACCTTCATCATTGCCGATCAATCGGTCCGCACCGAGGACATGGATGTCTCCGCCGGTGCGTTCACCGCCAATGCCCGCGGCCAACTTGGATTTGACGGCAAGATGGACTTCCGCGTGCAGGCGCAGTTCCTGAAATCGTGGCCGGGCATTAACATGCTGTGGTGGCCTTTCTCAAAGATTCTCGAATACAAAGTCGGCGGTACGATTGGTGATCCGAACTATCGCCCGGTGAATTTTCCGAAAGAATTTCTCCCGAGCAAATGATGCGCCGCGTCGTTTGACTTTGCCGGACCGCTTGGCTAGGCTCGCGGTCGTGAGGGTGGAACTCATCAATACCGGCAGCGAACTCGTGCTGGGCTTCACCGTCAACACGCACCTCACGTACATCGCCCGCCAGCTGGCCGGCATTGGCTTGCGGCTCGACCGCCAGGTGACTGTCGCCGATGACCGCGGGGAAATGCGCGCGGCGATCGAGGAAGCGTTGGCGCGCAGCGATGTCCTCATCATCACGGGCGGGCTCGGCCCCACCTCCGATGATTTCACGCGCGACGTGGTGGCCGAATTGCTCGGGCGGAAACTTGTTCGCGACGAGGCTGTGGCGACTCACATCCGGGAACGCATTCGCAAACGGGCGATCCGGCTCCCGGAATCGATTTATGTCCAGGCACTGGTGCCGGTCGGCGCACAGGTGTTGCCTAATCGCCAGGGCACGGCGCCTGGCCTGGCGCTCGATCACGAGGGCAAACTGGTCCTGTTGCTGCCCGGCCCGCCGCGCGAGTTGAAGCCGATGTTCGACGAGTATGTCCTGCCCGTGTTGAAGAAGCAGTTTGGCGCGCAGGCGCGTTTCGATTGCCGCACGTTCAAGGTCGTCGGACTGGCTGAGTCCATTGTTGAAGAGAAGGTCGCTCCCGTGCTGGCCGATCTAAAGGACATCGAACTCGGCTACAGCGCCAAGATGGGCGAGGTCGAAGTGCGGATCATCACCCATCTCCAGTCGACTGCCGATGAGGCCGAGAAACGAATCCGCGCTGCCCTGGGCGATGCGATCTATGGGATCGGCGGCGACCGACTGGAAGAGGTCGTGGTCAGGATGCTGGCCGCCGCGCGCAAAACCATCGCGGTTGCCGAGTCCTGCACGGGCGGGGCGATTGCGAATCGAATCACCAATGTCAGCGGTTCCAGCGAAGTATTCATCAACGGTTGCGTCACGTATTCCAACGAATCGAAAGTGCGCTTGCTCGGTGTGCGGGACGAAGCGTTGACGGCCCACGGCGCGGTCAGCGAGGAGGTCGCGCGCGAGATGGCCGAAGGCATCCGCGCGCGCAGCGGGACGGATTTCGCCATCAGCACTACGGGCATTGCGGGTCCGACCGGCGGCACGCCGGACAAACCGGTTGGCCTCGTGTACATCGGCTTCGCGACGCCCGAACGCACCGATGTTCGTCGCCACGTCCTGACGTTCGACCGCGAAACCTTCAAATTCTTCGTGTCCCAATACGCGCTCGATGTCGTGAGGCGCGAGCTTCTCAAGCAATGATCCGCTTGTTCATTGCCATTGACGTGCCGGACGATATTCGCGCCGCGATCGAGGAAGCGCAGGCGCGGCTGAAGCGGGCGCACGTCAGCGTGAAAATCTCGTGGACGAAGATTGACAATCTCCACATAACGCTGCAGTTTCTCGGTTACATCGGGGAGACGCTCGTCGATCAGATCAAGTCCGGGCTGCAATCCGTGGCGGGGGAGAACCAGCCATTTGACCTGTCGATTCATGGCACGGGAGTATTTCCGAATGAGGCACGACCGCGAGTCGTTTGGGTTGGCTGCGATGATGCTGACGGACAGACTGAAGGCGTTGGCGCGGTCGGTGCAAGCGGCGATGCAGCCGCTGGGCTTCGAGCCGGAGCACCGCGAGTTTTCGGCCCATCTGACGCTCGGACGGATCAGAGTCCCGCGCCCGGACGTTGCGTTGACAAGGGCCATCGAATCCCTTAAGAATACGGCGTTCGGGACGTTGCGAGTCGGGGCCATTCACCTGTTCGAGAGCCAGCTTCATCCCGAGGGTTCGATTTACAGTAAACTTTCGACACACACACTGGGAGAGCAGTAACCAACAGGAGACTTCGCCATGCCCGCAAAAGATGAGTCCGCAAAAGGGGACGCCAGGGAAAAGGACGCCGCCAAAGCCAGCGCGCTGAAAGACAAAAACCTGCAGGCGGCTCTGGCCGCCATCGAGAAGCAGTACGGCTCGGGCTCGATCATGCGCTTCGGCGACGAAACGGCCCGCGTGAACATCCCCGTGATCCCCACGGGCGCGTTGTCGCTCGATCTCGCCCTCGGCGTGGGCGGCATCCCGCGGGGCCGCATTACCGAAGTGTTCGGCCCCGAAAGCAGCGGCAAGACGACGCTGATGTTGAGCGTGATCGCCAACGCGCAGCGCGCCGGCGGCCTGGCGGCGTTTGTCGATGTCGAGCACGCGGTCGATCCCTCGTATGCCAAACGTATCGGCGTGAATCTCGACGATTTGCTGATCAGCCAGCCCGATAGCGGCGAGGAAGCCCTGACGATTACGGAAACACTCATCCGCAGCAATGCGGTGGACGTGATCGTCATCGATTCCGTCGCCGCGCTCGTACCGCGCCAGGAATTGGAAGGCCAGATGGGCGACGCAACGGTCGGCGCGCAGGCGCGGTTGATGAGCCAGGCGATGCGGAAGCTGACATCGTGCATTCACAAGGCCAAGACGGCGTGTGTTTTCACCAACCAGATTCGCGAGAAGATTGGCGTGATGTTCGGCAATCCCGAGACGACGCCCGGCGGGCGGGCGTTGAAGTTTTATTCCAGCGTCCGCATCGACATGCGCCGGGTCAACGTCATCAAGGACCCGACGGGCAAGGTCGTCGGCAGCCACGTGCGGGCCAAGGTCGTGAAGAACAAGGTGGCCCCGCCGTTCTGCGAGTCGGAGTTCGATATCATGTACAACGTCGGCATCGCCAGGGAAGGCTCGGTCATCGACGTGGCGACGGACCTCGGCGTGATCGAGAAGAAAGGTTCGTGGCTGGCCTATGACGGCCAGCAAATCGGCCAGGGACGCGAATCCGCCAAGGATTACCTTCGCGAGAACGGGAAGATGCTGGATGCGATCATCGCCTCGGTGCGACAGAAAATCAGCGACGGCGCCAGCCTCGGCAAGCGCATTGGCGGCACCGAGTAAGTGCCTTTCTTTACGCTGTCACCCTGAGCTTGTCGAAGGGTCTCTGTCGTTTTCCGTAACGGCTGAGATTCTTCGCTTCGCTCAGAATGACAAATCCAGTAGATTGATAGCGTCATGACCTCAGTTGAAATACGCCAGAGTTTTCTGGATTTTTTCCGCGAGAAACAGCACACCATCGTGCCGTCGAGTTCGCTGTTGCCCGACGCGCCGAACCTGCTGTTCACCAACGCGGGCATGAACCAGTTCGTGCCGATCTTTCTCGGGCAGCGCGCGCCCGACGTGGACAAGTGGCCCCGCGCCGAGCGGGGTTCGCCGACGCGCGCGGCGGACACGCAGAAATGCATTCGGGCCGGCGGCAAGCACAACGATCTCGAAGACGTGGGGCTCGACACGTATCACCACACGTTTTTCGAGATGCTCGGGAATTGGAGTTTCGGCGATTATTTCAAGAGAGAAGCCATCGACTGGGCCTGGGAACTCCTCATCGAACGCTGGCATTTCCCGAAGGAGCGTCTCTACGCGACGTATTTTCAGGGCGACGACAAGACACCCGCCGATACCGAATCGCGCGATTTGTGGAAACAGCATCTTCCCGCCGATCACGTCGTCCCCGGCAATCGCAAAGACAATTTCTGGATGATGGGTGATACGGGACCCTGCGGCCCGTGCAGCGAAATACACATCGATCTCACGCCCAATGGCGACGGCGGGGCGAAGCTCGTCAATGCAGGCAGCGCGCAGTGCATCGAGATCTGGAATCTCGTCTTTATCCAATACAACGCCAATCCGGACGCCTCGCTGACGCCGTTACCCGCCAAGCATGTCGATACGGGCATGGGCTTCGAGCGCGTGTGTTCGATGATCCAATGCACGAATGGCTTCAAGGATTTCACGCGCCGCATCTCGAATTACGAGACGGACGTTTTCAGCCCCATCTTCCGCGAATTGGAGAAGCTCAGCGGCAAGAAGTACACGAGCGCATTGCCGGGCAGTTCCGGTAGCGCGACCGTCCCGGTTGCGGCAGTTCCTTCCCATGCCGTTACCGAATTCACTATCAAGCACCGCCGCCTGCCACATTGGCAATTTCCGGGGGAGACGTATTTTGTCACCTTCCGCACCGCGAATGGTAGCCAACTATCTACTGCAGAGCGGGACGTTGCGCTGTCAGCCTGTCGTCATTGGGACGGCAAGAAGGTGGAGTTATTTGCCGTCGTGGTCATGCCCGATCACGTTCATTTGCTTCTTCAGCCACGACCGATTGAAGAGGACGCTCGTCATTTGTATCCCAGAGGTTTCTTCGATCTGGGTGAAATCATCCACAGCATCAAGTCCTACAGCGCGCATGAAATCAACAAAGTGCGCGGAGAGCAAGGCGAGGTGTGGCAACGAGACCGCTTTGATCGGATCGTGCGCGACGACGCGGAGTTTGATGAGAAGTGGAATTATATCGCCGGCAACGCTGTCAAGAGGGGTTTGGCAAAGAGTTGCGAGGAATATCAATGGTATTGGTATCGCGGAATGAAAACGACCGCAACCGAGACGGTCGCGCTACCAGAACGGGGCAAGCAAGCGGTCGAGACGCTTGCGCCGCCGACACCAGACCAAATCAAAATCGACATCGCATTCCGCGTGATCGCCGATCACATCCGTTGCCTGAGTTTCGCCATCGCGGATGGCATTACGCCATCGAATGAAGGTCGCGGCTACGTTCTACGTCGAATTCTCCGCCGGGCAGTACGTTATGGACGCAATCTCGGCTTTCGTGAGCCGTTCTTCCATAAGCTCGTGGATGTCGTCGCGGCAAACTTCGGCGATGTCTTCCCGGAATTACGACGCAACAAAGCCAAGATTCAATCCAACCTCAAAGCGGAGGAAGAGAGTTTCAACCGGACGCTGGATCGGGGTATTGAACTCCTCGAGGAGGAAGCTTTCGCTTCGGCTATTTCCGAGTTGGCAATGACCGAAGGGTATTCGGCGCAGTTTTCAGGAGATGTGAAGCAGGAAGGCAGGGTATTGGGACTTGAGCGAATGTTGTTTCAGCGTCGAGGTTCCAAAGAGGTGTCCGATCTTTCGAAGGCAGAAGTATCGCAAGGTGGCTGGAGGAAGTTTTTGAAAGGTACGCCACGGATTAGTGGACTCAATGCTTTCCGCTTGTATGACACTTATGGCTTCCCGCTCGACCTCACTGAATTGATGGCGCGCGAGCGTGGATTGACCGTGGATGTTGCCGGTTTTGAGAAATTGATGGACGAACAGCGGCAGCGTGCTCGTGCAGATCACGACAAGAAGAAGTCGGTGGTGACAGTGGCGACTGAGGACTTACAGGTCGAGCCGACGAAGTTTCTTGGGTACGACAATCTCGAAATCGAAGCCGTGGTTGAGGTCGTGTCACCGGGCGCGGAGAAGTCCTTTGATGTTGTGCTCGACAAGACACCGTTTTACGCCGAGATGGGCGGTCAGGTCGGCGATACTGGGCTGATTGGTTCGGCGAAGGTGCTGGACACGCAGAAGCAGGGGAACGTGTTTGTGCATCGCAGTGCCGCGCCGCTCGAAAAAGGCCAGAAAGTCCGCGCGGCGGTGGACGCGACACGACGCGGCAACATCCAGCGGCATCACACGGTCACGCATTTGTTTCACTGGGCGTTGCATGAGGTGGTGAGCCGGGACGCACGGCAGAAAGGGTCGCTGGTCGCGCCGGACCGGTTGCGGTTCGATTTCAATCACCCGGAACATTTGTCCGACCAGCAGATCGCCAACATCGAGAAGCTGGTGAACGAGCGAATCAAGGAGAACGCGGCGGTGTATTGGTTCGAGATGCCGTATGCGGACGTGCGCGGCAAACCGAACATCATGCAGTTTTTCGGGGACAAGTATGGCGATATCGTCCGCATCGTGCAGATCGGCGGACACGACAAAGCGCTCGATGGCTATTCGATGGAACTCTGCGGCGGAACGCACACGAAGACGACAGGCGAAATCGGATTGTTCAAGATCATGCGCGAGTCGGCGGTCGCGGCGGGGATTCGGCGCATCGAAGCGGTGTGCGGCCAGTTTGCCACCGAGTTCATTGCGAAACAGGGTGAACAGGAGAAGGCCGAGGCGGCGAAGGCCCAGGCGCGCGAACAGGAGAAGGAACTGGCCAAACAGCGACAGGCAGCGACGCAATCCCAGGCACCGGCGATTGCCGAGCAATTGCTCGCGAAACAGCAGGGCAATCTGCTCGTCAGCAACCTTGGCGAGGCGGGTCCCGAACTGTTGCGGGCGGTGATGGATGTATTGAAGACGAAGGTGACCAGCGGCATTGTCGTGTTGGGCGGTGCCGCGGACGGCAAAGTGTCGCTGATTTGCCACGTGACGCCCGATCTCGTGAAGCAAGGCAAACACGCGGGCAAGATCGTCGGCGAACTCGCCAAGATCTGCGGCGGCGGCGGTGGTGGCCGTCCCGACACGGCGCAAGCGGGCGGCAAACAGCCCGAAAAACTGGCGGAAGCGCTGGCGGCAGTACAACGGATTGCTGGCCTGTAGTTTCTATGGAGTGCTGCGACTTGTCGCAGCTTTACCGCGCGTCGTCACGGTGGGGAAAAGCGCCGACGAGTCGGCGCACTCCAAAAACGGCACCATGCACGCCTGCACTTGCCACGAGCCTCAGTGGGCTTTATCATCCGCTCCCATGCTCGACATCAAACTCATTCGGGAAAAACCGGATTTCGTGCGCGAACGTCTGGCCAAGCGCGGGCGCGGCGACGACACGCGCATCGCCGAGATCGCCGCGCTGGACGAACACCGACGGAAGTTGCTGGCGGAAGGCGACAACCTCAAGGCCGAGCGCAACAAGGTCAGCAAGGAAATTGGCGCGCTGAAGTCGAAAGGGCAGGACGCGAGCGGGCCGATGTCGGCGATGAAGCAGGTGGGCGAGCGGATTGGGGCAATCGATGCCGAAGCGGCGGGCCTCGATGGGAAGTTACAGGAAATCCTGCTGATGGTTCCGAACCTGCCGCACGAAAGCGTGGTGGTCGGAAAAGAGGCCGCGGACAATCCCGAGGTGCGGCGTTGGGGGGAAGCGCCGAAGTTTGCGTTTCCGGTGAAAGCGCATTGGGACATTGGGGAACAACTGGGCATTTTGGATTTCGCGCGCGCGGCGAAGATTTCCGGTAGCGGATTCATTCTCTACAAGGGCGCAGGCGCGCGACTGGAGCGGGCGCTGATCAACTGG
Source organism: uncultured Verrucomicrobiae bacterium (assembly GCA_963712025.1). Lineage (GTDB taxonomy): Bacteria > Verrucomicrobiota > Verrucomicrobiia > Palsa-1439 > Palsa-1439 > Palsa-1439. The sequence goes on from CAVQGJ010000010.1 coordinate 712,246, forward strand.
CTGCTCGATTTGCATACGAGCCAGCACGGGTTTACGGAAGTGTTCCCGCCGTTCCTCATCAACCGCAACGCGATGATCGGGACGGGACAACTGCCGAAATTCGAGGAGGACATGTATCGGTTGCGGGACGAGGACATGTACCTCGCGCCGACCGCCGAGGTGCCGGTGGCGAACATCCACCGCGAAGAGATTTTGCGGGAAGACCAGTTGCCGATTTATTATTGCGCGTACACGCCCTGTTTCCGGCGCGAGGCGGGCGCGGCGGGCAAACAGACGCGGGGGATGATCCGCGTGCACCAGTTCGACAAGGTCGAGATGATCAAGTTCGTCAAGCCCGAGACGAGCTACGATGAACTGGAGAAAATGACGGCCAACGCCGAGCGGGTGCTGCAGTTGCTCGGGCTGCATTATCGCGTCGTGCTGCTGTGCACGGGCGACATGGGATTTGCCAGCGCGAAGACGTACGACATCGAAGTGTGGGCGCCGGGCCAGAAGGCCTATCTCGAAGTGTCGAGCTGTTCGAATTGCGAAGATTTCCAGGCGCGGCGGGCCAACATCCGGTTCAAGGGCGCGGACGGCAAGAACCGGTTCGTGCACATCCTCAACGGCAGCGGCACGGCGCTGGCGCGGTTGTACGTCGCGGTGCTGGAGACCTGCCAGCAGGCCGACGGCAGCGTGAAGATCCCGGACATTCTGGTACCGTACATGGGCGGGCTGAAAGAAATCCGGCTTTCCTGAAGAGAAGTCATGCTCTCGAACGCTCAAGCGGCTCTGGCGAAAATGCTCGAGCCGGGCGAGGCGCTCCTCGTGGGTGTATCCGGCGGACCGGATTCCGTGGCGCTGCTTGATGTGCTCGTCAAAGCGGGTTGGCGTCCGCACGTGTGCCACCTGAATCATCAATTGCGCGGGGCCGAGAGCGATGCGGACGCGGAGTTTGTGCGACGGCTCGCGGGCCAGTACGGGCTGCCCAGCACGATTGAATCGCACAAAGTTGCGGCGGATGAGGATAGCGCCCGCCGCGCCCGGCAGGAGTTCTTCGCGCGGGCCGCTGAACGGACGGGTGTCCACAAACTCGCGCTGGCGCACACGGCGGACGATCAGGTGGAGACGTTTTTGCAGCGATTGTTGCGTGGCGCGGGCGTGCCCGGTTTGGTCGGCATCTGGCCGGAACGGCAGTTTGGCGCGCTACGGGTGATTCGACCCCTGTTGACCGTGCGCCGGGCCGAGATTCTGGAGTATCTGGCGACCGAGAAGCTCTCGTACCGCGAGGACGCATCCAATGCCGACACGCGATTCACGCGCAATCGGATCCGCCACGAATTGCTGCCGCTGCTGGAGCGCGAGTTCAACCCGGCGATCCGCGACGTCCTGCTTAACACCGCCGAGATTTTGCGCGATGAGGATTTCTATTTGCTGCACCATGTGGCGCAACGATTTTACATGGCGGTTTGCCAGAACGACGCGGTCAACGTGAAGGCACTGGCGAATTGTCCCGTGGCCATCCAGCGTCGCGTGCTGCGGTTCTGGCTCGGGGGCGATTCCGAGACCGGGCCGGGTTTTGGTTTTGACCAGATCGAGGCGGTGCGACGCGCGGCGCTGGGGGATTCGCCGAGCGCCGAGATCGATCTGCCGGATGATCTGGTCGTGTACCGCGAGTACGAGTGGCTGCAGAAAGCCGACCGGCGGGAGCTGGAGCCGGTGCGCGGCCGGTGGCCGCTGAGTTTGTCGGGGGAAACGACGATTGGCGAACTCGGCGTGAAATTCGTGATCGGCGAAGAGGGTGAGCGGTTCGACGCCGACGCGCTCGGCGACGGGTTGTTCGTGCGCACGTGGGAGAACGGCGACCGGTTCCAACCGCTGGGCATGAGCGAGGGGAAGAAGCTGCAGGATTTCTTTGTGGACGAGAAAGTGCCGCGTCGTCGCCGTGGCCGGGTGCCGCTCGTGTGCGTGGCGGACGGCCGGATCGCGTGGGTCGTCGGGTGCCGGATTGCCGAGCCGTTCAAAGTGGCAGAGCGAACGCGGCGCGTTGCGCGGGTGAGGGCGGAGCCGATTCAAGGTTGACAAGTCTTGGTGTGGCGGGTTGTAATCCCGTAAATCCATGGAATCCAAAGCCAAAGCGGCCCCCCAGCAGGTCCGCGTCGACCTTGGCGAGCGCAGCTATGACATTCTGATCGGCGGCGGATTGCTGTCGCAAGCCGCGGAACACCTGCGTTCGCTGAAGCTGGGCAAGCGCGGCGTGATCATCACCGACACCAATGTCGAGTCTCGTTACGCCGGTGTCGTGCGCGAGGCGCTCGGCAAAAGCGGGATTACGGTCGAGGTGCTTAGTGTGCCAGCGGGCGAGGCGTCGAAATCGCTGCGGCAAGCGAATCGACTGTTCGAGAAACTGCCGTCGCTGGGCCTGGACCGCCAATCGTTCGTCATCGCCCTCGGCGGCGGCGTGGTGGGAGACGTGGCCGGATTCGTGGCGGCGAGCTATTTGCGCGGTCTGGCGCTCGTGCAAATGCCGACGAGTTTGCTGGCGCAAGTGGACAGCTCGGTCGGCGGGAAGGTGGGTGTAAATCTGCCGCAGGGCAAGAACCTTGTCGGCGCATTTTATCAACCACGACTCGTTCTTGCGGACACGGACACGCTGGCGACGTTGCCCGCGCGCGAATTGCGGTCGGGTTTCGCGGAAGTGATCAAGCACGGGGCGATTCGCGATGCGGCGTTTTTCGAGTGGCTGGAGCGGGACTACAAGCGGGTGCTGGCGCTGCAGCCGGAGGCGGTGGCCCGCGTGGTGCGGCGCTGCTGCGAGATCAAGGCCGAGGTGGTCAGCGCGGACGAGCGCGAATCGGGGCTGCGGGCGCTTCTGAATTTTGGACATACGCTGGGGCATGCGATGGAAGCGCTGTCGGAATACGTGGGGCTGTTGCACGGGGAAGCCATCTCGATGGGGATGTGCTGCGGCGTGCGGCTGTCGGTGAAGCGGGCCGGCTTGAGCGAGAAGGAAGCCAAGCGGGTGGGCGATTTGCTTGCGGCCAGCGGTTTGCCAACCCGGCTCGGCGGCAGTTTCAAGGTGGAGCAATTGCTGGCGGCGGCGCACCTCGACAAGAAGGCGCGGAACGGCAAATTGCGGTTCGTACTGCTGAAGCGGCTGGGCGAGGCGATGCTCTCGGATACGGTCACGGATGCGGACCTGGCGGAGGCTGTCGATGTCTGCCGTTGACGAGGGGATCGTCCGCGAATTCTTCGAGCTGCACGGATTTCTCGTGTGCCAGCGGCGCAAATACATCGTGCAGACGCGACAGAAAAGCGCCGACGAGGAAGTGGATTTGATCGTGCTGAACCCGGGAGCGCCACCGGGAGCGGTGCCGCCGGACTTTGAAATCACGTCGAAAGCGTTGTCGCAGGTGTCGCGGGCGATCGTGGCCGTGAAAGGCTGGCACACGGAGATCTTCGCGCCGGGCTTGCTGGCGCATCAGCCGAAGATTTTCCGGTTTGTGGAGAAGCGGGCCATCGACGAAGCGCAACGGCTGGTGGGGGGCGACGGCTTGGTAAAACTCCTGGTCGTGCCGGGACTGCCACGGGACAGCAAGACGCGACAGCGGAGCATCGAGTTATTGCGGTCGAAAGGGGTCGATGGGGTGATCTCGTTTCGTTCGATCCTGCAGGAATTGATTGCGAGTGTGGCGACGAATCGCAATTACCAGAAATCGGACCTCCTGCAAGTCCTGCGGCTGCTGAAGAATTACGGGTTGCTGAAAGAGCCGCAGATGGAATTCGGGTGGAAGCGTCGCAGCAAGAAGGCGGCGGCATAGACAGATCGCGGTTTTATCCGCAATGGAAGCGCGTATGACCTCGCGCGAAGCCTACATCGCACTCAACATGGTTGATGGCGTGGGACCGATTCGTCTCCGCGCGTTGTTGGATCGTTTTAACGAGCCGCAGGCGATTCTGTCGGCGACGAGAGCCGACCTGATGCAGGTGGAAGGCGTCGGGGAAGAAGTCGCGCGCAACATTATGAGTTGGTGCGAGAAGATCGATCTCGATGGGGAGTTGGAACGGATCGAGAAAGCGGCGGTACGCGTTGTGACGCGGGATGACCCGGAGTATCCGAAGAACCTGCGGGAAGTTTATGATCCGCCAATCATCTTATATGTGAAGGGGACACTCTCCGAGCGCGATGCGCTGGCGATGGCAATTGTCGGCTCGCGGCGGACGACGATCTACGGGCAGGACATGGCGCGAAAGCTGGCGTATCAGTTGGCCCGCGTCGGCGTGACGGTGGTGAGCGGCTTGGCGCGGGGGATCGATACCGCAGCGCACAACGGGGCCCTGCAAGCAAAGGGGCGGACGGTGGCGGTGATTGGTTGCGGGATCGACATCGTGTATCCGTCGGAGAACGAGAAGTTGGCGAACGAGATCGTCGAGAAGGGCGGGGCGGTTGTGACGGAATTTCCGTTTGGGGTGAAACCGGATCGGCAGAACTTTCCGATGCGGAACCGCATCATAAGTGGTTGGTCGCTGGGCACGGTGGTGGTCGAGGCGAACCTGAAGAGCGGGGCGCTGATCACGGCCAACCAGGCGGCGGAGCAGGGGCGACAGGTGTTCGCGGTGCCCGGACGTGCCGACTCAATTTTGTCCAGGGGGACGAACAAATTGATCAAGGATGGCGCAAAATTGACCGAGGACGCGGAGGACATTCTGGGGGAATTTGAGTACCTGTTGCCAAAAAGGGCCACCGAGCCGGCGGAGGCGCCGTCCGGTGACGGAGGAACCAAACCTGCTTTGGTGTTGAGCGACATGGAGGAGAAAGTGATGGCGCACCTGGGCCGGGAGGAAACGGCCATTGACGATGTCATCCGCGCCAGCGGTTTGACAACGGCGTGTGTTTCCGCAACCTTATTGTCGTTGGAGATGAAACGGCTGGTGCGGCAACTGCCGGGAAAGATGTACGTGCGTAACACGGCGTTCCGGCCGTGATGGCAATGAAATAGAATGTATGGCGAAAAAACTGGTCATCGTTGAGTCCCCCGCGAAAGCGAAGACGATCAACAAGTATTTGGGATCGGACTTCAGCGTGAAGGCGTCCATGGGACACGTGCGCGATTTGCCCGAGCGCAAGTTTGGCGTGGAGATCGAGAAGAACTTCGAGCCGACCTATCAGGTGTCCAAGAAGAAGGGCCAGGTTGTTAACGACCTGAAACAGGCCGCGAAGGACGCCGAGACGGTTTATCTGGCGTCCGATCCCGACCGTGAGGGCGAAGCGATTGCCTGGCATCTGCAGGAGATTTTGAAGAGCAAGCGGAACGGGCCGGAGTTTTTCCGCGTACAATTCAACGAAATCACCAAGAACGCGGTGCGAGCGGCGTTCGACCATCCCGGCCAAGTGGACATGAAGCTGGTCGATTCGCAGCAGGCGCGGCGAATTCTCGACCGCATCGTGGGGTACAAGATTTCGCCGCTGCTGAACAAGCGGGTCGCGCGCGGGTTGAGCGCCGGGCGCGTGCAATCCGTCGCGGTGCGGCTGGTCGTGGACCGCGAACGGGAAATCCGAGCGTTCAAGCCGCAGGAGTACTGGTCGATCGAGGCCGAGCTGCGGAAGCTGGTCGATCCGAAGGACCATTTCCTGGCGCGGCTGATCCAGGTGGGAGACAAGAAGGTCAAGTCACCCAACGGCGAGGCAAAAGCCGACGTCATTATCATTGGAAGCAAAGAGCAGGCGGACGGGATCCTGTCCGACCTGCAGCAGTGCGACTACAAGGTCGCCAAGATCGACATTAAACCGAAGAAACGGAGCGCGCCGCCGCCGTTCACGACGAGCACCCTGCAGCAATCCGCGTCGAAGGCGCTGGGCATGGGCACATCGAAGACGATGATGGTCGCGCAGCAACTGTACGAAGGCATGGAAATCGGCGACGAAGGTTCGGTCGGTTTGATCACGTACATGCGTACCGACTCGTTCAACGTGTCGAAGGAGGCGCAAGCGGAGGCGCTGGCGTTTATCCGTGACACCATCGGGCCGGATTACGCGCCGGAGACGCCGAATTTCTACAAGTCGAAGAAGGACTCGCAAGGAGCGCATGAAGCGGTCCGTCCGACATCGGCGCGGCGGACGCCGGAGAGCGTGCGGAGCTACCTCGATCACGACCAATTCCGGCTATACAAGCTGATTTGGGAACGGTTTGTCGCCAGCCAGATGACGCCCGCGGAGATGAAGGTGACGAGCGTCGATATTGACGCCCGGCGAGACGCGAAGTTTTTCCTGTTTCGCGCGACGGCGACCGAGGTGGTGTTCGCGGGTTGGTTGAAGATTTACGGTGTCGAGGAAGAGGCGGAGAAGAAGGCGGAGAGCGAGAAGCCGTCGGAGGAGGAAGAAAACAAGAAGCTGCCGCCGCTGAGCGAGAACGAGCGGCTGCAGCTGATCAAGCTCCACCACGAGCAGCATTTTACCGAGCCGCCGCCGCGGTTCAGCGAAGCGACGCTGGTCAAGGCCCTGGAAGAACTGGGCATCGGCCGGCCGAGCACGTATGCGCCGACGATTGCGACGATCCAGAAGCGGCACTACGTGCTGCGGGAGAAGGGCCGGCTTACGCCGACGCAACTCGGCGAGGTCACGACCGATATCCTCGTCAAACACTTCACGAAATTGCTCGACGTGCAGTTCACGGCACGGATGGAGGAGTTGCTCGACGAGATCGAAGAGGGCAAGGTCGAGTGGCACCACATGCTCGGCGACTTCTACAAGGATTTCGAGCCGACGCTGAAGGCCGCGACGGACAATATGGAGGACGTGCGGCCCAAGCCGATCCCGACGGACATCAAATGTGAACTGTGCGGCGAGATGTTGGTGATCCGCCCCGGCAAGAACGGGGAGTTTCTGGCTTGCTCGGCGTACCCAAAATGCAAGAATACGAAGAACTTCAAACGCGGCGAAAACGGGAGCATTCAGGTCGTGGAAAAGGAAGACACGGGGATCAAGTGCGAAAAGTGCGGCTCGCCGATGGTCATTAAAGGCGGCAAACGCGGCGAATTCCTGGCGTGTTCGGGTTACCCGGAGTGCAAGAATGCGAAATCGTTCACGCGGGACGCCGCAGGCAAAATTACGGTGATCGAGAAACCGCAGCCGGTGGCGACCGATATCAAGTGCGAGAAATGCGGTTCGCCGATGCTGATCCGCAACAGCCGTCGCGGGCCATTCCTGGCGTGTTCGGGCTACCCCAAGTGCCGCAACGCGAAGCCGTTGCCGGAAGAATTGAAAGACAAAGCGCCGCCGCCTCCGCCCAAGGAAGAGCCGGTGATGACCGACGAGAAGTGCGAGAAGTGCGGCTCGCCGATGGTGAAGCGGCGCGGACGCTTCGGTGAATTTCTCGGTTGCTCGGCATACCCGAAGTGCAAGAACATCAAAAAACTGGCGCCGGTGGCCGCGTAACGGACGCGCTAACCGAAGAGTTTCTCAATTACCTCCGCATCGAGCGCGACGCCTCGGTGCTGACCCTCCGCAATTATTCTGGCGACATCGCGGCGTTTCTCACCTGGTTCGAGCAAAAGTACCAGCAGGCGTGCGATTGGCGGAGGGTCGATCCGTTTCATCTGCGCGGATACCTGGTTCACCTCAACGAGCGGAAATTCGATCGCTCGACGATCCATCTCAAGATGTCGGCGTTGCGAAGTTTGTTCAAATGGCTGGTGCGCACGGAGCGGGTGAAACAAAACCCGGTGGTGGGGTTGACCCTGCCGAAGAAGATGCGGAAACTGCCAAAGTTCCTGACGATTCAGCAGGTGGAAGCGCTGTTGGAAGCGCCCGTGAAAGGCAAGGCGAAGGACAGGTTGTCCGCGTGGCGTGACAAGGCGATTCTGGAAACGCTCTACAGCGCGGGGTTGCGCATTCACGAACTCGTCCAGCTCAACGATGACGACATGGATGTGCTCGGCGAAGTTGTGCGGGTCCGCGGCAAGGGCAAGAAGGAGCGGCTGGCGGCGCTCGGCGGGCCGGCGATCAACGCGTTGCAGAAGTATCTCGAATTGCGGGCGCGGAGCACGCGCGGGCCGCTATTTGTGAACCGATTCGGGGACCGTCTGACCGCGCGCAGCGTGCAGCGAATGCTGAAGAAATATCTGATTGCCGCGGGACTCGATCCGTCGCTGACACCGCACAAACTGCGTCACAGTTTCGCGACGCACATGCTCGATGCCGGCGCCGATCTTCGCAGTGTCCAGGAACTCCTCGGCCACGCCAATCTCTCCACGACGCAAATCTACACGCACATCACCCCGGAACGCCTGAAGAAGGTTTACGAGAAGGCGCACCCAAGGGCGTAATATGGAACTGAAATGAAGCGACTGCCTTTTTGGGTAATTTGTATTCTTGTGGTCTTGGGTGCGCCGGTGGTTGGCGGCTATGCTGGTTCGCTCTTTATGCGAATAGTGAAGGACGGAGGGAGGTGGAAAGAACTGCGCCCACCAACCGGTGAAAGAGTGACCGGGCTTCTGGATGCGATGATCACCACGGATAAAGAGCATCAGCTTTGCGCGATCATGGAAAGCGGTGCGGTCTATTTATGGCAGAGCCGTTATGAACCGTGGGGAACGCTCAATCTTGGCGGGACTACACCCAATGCGCACTGGCATTTATTGAAACCTCTTCCAGATGGCGGGAAAATACATCGTCTCATTCTACTGGGATTTGGTACTGATCGCAAAGAATTTCCTTTGGTTGTTGCTAAAAGCGATAAAGGTGGAGCTTTCGCATGGGAGAATGACGGCTGGCAGCCGTTTGAGAAGCTTACCTTATACGGACACGACTGGCCCCTGCCTTGGCCCTCAGATGACGATACGAACCTCTTTCAGTTACTAGTTCAGACCAACAACACCGTCACCGCAAAGAGAACGTCGCTATTAGCGGACTATCGCAGGCCAGAGAGGGAGTTTCGTTCGTGGTTTACTCTTCCAAAGCCGCCAGGCAGAGCGATTGATGAAGCTAAGGTGTCGTTTGAGGGATCACTTTCATGGTGGGTGAGCAGCTACGTCTTACTGGAAGACGGTCGTTTGTTGATTCTTGCAACGGAGACAGATTTCATTGATGTGACCGTTGAGTTGGCCGGTGCGGCTGTCGGTTTCGTAGCGGGGGTCATACTGATCATCGTTCTCGGAATCCGTCGGAAGCGCGCAAATGCAAGAGAAGCTGTCCCGTTACAGGTCGGGTAGTCTTTGGAGTGCGGCGACTTGTCGCCGCTTTGATGTTGGCTTGGTAACGGAAGAGGCGGCACGGCAAGGCGCTGACGAGTCAGCGCACTCCATACCGGAAACAGCATTGCGACCAGTCAGCGCGCTCCAAATCAAAAGTCGTCGGGCACCGTCAACTGGTCGATCTTGAGGGAAGAGATTGTCTTCACGGTAGAAGGCGGACATGTACGTTCGAACCAGGCGGCGGAACACCAGCGGTACTGGTTGGCGACGGGAACCAGTCCGTGATGCACGGCGTTGTGGTGAACATAGTTGAGTCGTGCAAGGTAGGATCGCTCAAATGTCAGGCGGGTGTCCCAAAAGTTGTGCCAGACCTTGCGCGAGGGCGTGCCATCCAGTTTGTTTACAGTGCGGGCGCTCTCGGCGTGAAGATGAGTAACGAACTGTTTTAATGATTCAGCAATTACCGGCGATCTGCCGACAAAATGGTAATGGTTGCTGAACACAGCCCACGCTTCCAATTGCCAGCCGTACTGCTTGGCAAGGCGCAGGAGAGACGATTCAAGGAGATCGAGACGGTCGTCACCTCTGAAAAAGTGCTCTTTGCGATATGTCCCTGCCGTGACCATGAACACGGCCGCATCCGACAGGCGATGCACTGGCGCATGTGGCCAGTCTTTGGAGTGCGGCGACTTGTCGCCGCTTTGTTGTTTGGTGTTCACGCTTTGGTCACACTACTTAACGGCAAAGCGCTGACAAGTCAGCGCACTCCATACCGGAAACAGCATTATGACAAGGCGGTGATGAGTCGTCGCTCCCCATACCGGAAACGGCATTATGACGAAGCGGTGGTGAGTCAGCGGACCCATACCGAAAAAGGCTCAGGCCCGGCTGAGGTATTTGCCGGTGCGGGTGTCGACGCGGATGGTGTCGCCAGGGTTGATGAAGATGGGGACGCCGACTTCGATGCCGGTTTCGACCTTGGCGGGCTTGGTGACGTTGGTGGCGGTGTCGCCGCGGATGCCGGGGGGCGCGTCGATGACCTTGAGGTCAACGGCGGGCGGCAATTCGAGTTCGGCGACCTTGCCTTCGACCTCGGTCAGGCTGCAGCGGAGGTTTTCAGTGAGATAATTTTTGGAGTTGCCGAGGAATTCCTCGTTGAGCGTGATCGTCTCGTACGTCTCCGGGTCCATGAAATGGTAGCCGGCCTGGTCTTTGAAGCTGAAGTCCACGGGCTTGGTGTTCTTGGAAACGACCGTGATGGTTTCTGTGGAGGTAAAGCGGACGACGGAGGACTTGCCTGTTTTCAGGCTGCGGAGCGTGGCCTGGACGAAGGCGCGGAGATTGCCCGGCGTGCGGTGCTGCATGTCGAGCACGACGCAGACGTCGTTGTTGTATTTTACGGCCATTCCTTTTCGAAGATCGTTGGCTGACGGCATAACAATAAACCTCTCGTTGACTTCCTACATGATTTTAAATTTCGGCAGGTCTTGTGAATCGACAATGCCGACAGGCTGCTTATTTTCGTTGACCACGATCAAATCGTCAATCTGTCGTTGCTGGAAGATTTTGAGGGCTTCGACGGCGAGCGCGTCCTGACGAATGGTGATCGGGTTGGGCGTCATAATGGTTCCGACCGGTTTCTTGAGCAACTCGGCTTCCGAACCGCGCGCGAGCGAAATGTGGCGGCGAAAATCGCCGTCGGTGAAGACGCCGGCGATACGGCCTTGTTTATCCACGATGCTGATCGTGCCCGATTTGGCCTTGGTCATGGCGAGGAGCGCGTCCTTGACGTTGCGGTAGTCGGCGATGACGGCGTTGCGGTTGCCCGTGCGCATGATGTCCTCGATCCGCAGGAGCATGGTGCGGCCGATGGCCCCGGCGGGGTGCAACCAGGCGTAATCGGATTTCTTGAAGCCGCGCGCTTCGAGGACGCACATGGCGAGCGCGTCGCCGAGCGCGAGCATGGCGGTGGTGCTGGACGTAGGCGCGAGATTGAACGGGCAGGCTTCCTTCTTCACGTTCACGCGCAGGACGATGTCGCTATGGCGAGCGAGACTGGATTTGGCGTGCGAGGTCACGGAAATGACGGTGACGTCGAAGCGTTTGATCGCCGGTAAAATACGGGACAACTCTTCCGTCTCGCCCGAATAACTCAGGGCGAGGACGCAATCGCCGTCGTTGATCACGCCGAGGTCGCCGTGCAGCGCGTCGACGGAATTGAGCAGGACGCTGGTGGCGCCCGTGCTGGTGAGCGTGGCGGCGATTTTCTGGCCGATGTTGCCGGACTTGCCGATGCCGGTGACGACGACCTTGCCGCGATTGCCGAGGCATTTGACGATGGCTTCGACGGCCCTGGAAAAGTTCGCGTCGAGACAGCCGCGCGTTCGGCGCAGGCCGTCGATCTCGATGTCGAAGACAGTTTTCGCTAGCGTGACGTAATTCATCGGAGCACCGGAGAGGCTAGAGTAGCGGATGCGGCGGCGTTTGGCAAGGCGCGCCTCACGGGCATCGCGTCACGCGTGTTTCAAGTTATCTTCGTACCACTGGATGGTGGCGCGGAGCCCGTTTTCAAAGGTCATTTTGGCGCGGAACCCGAACTCGCGGTTCGCTTTCTGGACGTCGAGACAGCGGCGGGGCTGGCCGTCGGGCTTGGTTGCATCCCAACGGATTTCTCCCGAGAACCGGGTGAGTTTGGCGATCAGGTTGACCAGATCGCGGATCGAAATCTCGTGGCCGCTTCCGAGGTTGACGGGGTCAGGTTTATCGTAGCGTTCGGCGGCGAGAAGGATGCCTTCGGCGGCGTCGGTGACGTAGAGGAACTCGCGGGTGGGGGTGCCGGTGCCCCAACACTCGATGAACTTGTCGCCGCGCTCGCGGGCGTCGATGCATTTCTTCACGAGGGCCGGGATCACATGCGAGGATTTCGGGTCGAAATTGTCGCGAGGTCCGTAGAGGTTGACGGGCAACAGGTAGACGGCATTCAGGCCGTATTCCTGGCGGTAGGCCTGACATTGGACGAGGATGGCTTTCTTGGCGACGCCGTAGGGGGCATTGGTTTCCTCGGGATAACCGTTCCAGAGGTTTTCCTCGAGGAACGGGACGGGCGTGAACTTGGGATAGGCGCAGATGGTGCCGACGACGACGAGTTTGGGCAGTTGAAACTGCCGGGCTTGCTCGATCAGCTCGATGCCCATGATGGCGTTTTCGTAGAAGAATTTTCCTGGATGATCGCGATTGGCGCCGATTCCGCCGACGACCGCGGCCAGGTGCAGGACCAGTGTTGGCCGGGCGTCCTTGAACAAACGGGCGATGGCGGTGCGGTCGCGCAAATCGCAGTCCCGGGTCCGGGGGACGATGATGTGGGGGCAGCCCCGCGCCTTGAGGCCGTCGACGACGAAGGAGCCGAGGAACCCCGCACCGCCGGTAACGATGACCCGTTGATCCTTCCAGAAGTTCATGGCGTGTTGATATGACATTTCGGGCGCGGCGTCACGCCGATTTTCCGGTGGGGCGCGGCGGGGCTAGGAGCCGGCGACGAGTTGCGAGCGGCTGAGAATCAGGCGAGCCTGGCAGCCGAGGGTGGAGAGCAGCACGGCGACGCGGTCGCGGTCGCTCATTTCCTGGAGGACAACGGCTTGCAGGCCGCGGAGCGGGCCGTCGGCGATTTCGACGAGGTCGCCGGGGCGAACCCCGGGGCGGACGGTGACGACATCGACGGTCTCGCCCGCCCATTGTTGGAGCTGGTGGATGATGGCGTCATCGACGACGGTGGGGCGTCCGCCGAAGCCGACGACGCCGATGGCCTGGGGGGCGTATTGGACGGCGCGAAGATTTCGGGTGAGGTTGAGGCGGCAGAAGAAATAGCGGGGGAAGAGCGGGCCGACGACCCAGCGTTTGACGCGGCGGATGGTTTTGAGGCGTTTGAGTTTGGGATAGTAGGTATCGAGGCCGAGCACGTCGCGGCAGTATTGTTCGGCGGCGGGTTCTTTGCGGGGTCGGGTGTGGACGCAGAGCCAGCGGGTGACGTTGGGCAGAGGTGCGGGTTCGGGTCCGCCCTTGATGCGCAGTGGCTTTGCTGTTCACGGAAAGCATCATCACTCAAACGCTGATGTTTGTACAGTGTGGGGACGGGCGAAGCGGTGAGAGAAACAGCCTCATCGCTTCGTCTTGGGGCGATGAAATTCCGCGTGGCGTTTGTCGGAATAAATCTCGACGGGGTAGGCGACGCCGGTGCGGATCAGGATTCCCTGTTTGGTTTCCTCGGCGACGACCTGGCGGGCGTTTTTCAGGCCGAATCGTTCCCGCATTTCCTTGGGGAGGGTCAACGTGCCGCGGTGATTGATATTGATGACTTTGGTCATGGATTCAGTATTTCAGAATTTCAGACTGCATGCAAGAGCACTGAGGATTGAGCGGGCCGCGGATTAGGAACGAGAATGGAAGGGGAGGAGACAACTTCGAAGGAGCGGAAGAGGATTCAGAGCGGAGCTCACGGGTCAGAACTCGGCGGGGAAAGACAGGGGGAGGCGGAACGGGGCGGAGTAACGCGCAACGGGCAACGTTCAACGCGAAATCCGCCAGAGGCGGACAAGCGTTCGAGGGCCAAGAAGGTGGGAGATGGAAGCCGCCGGCACAACTCAGGGGGTGGGGGCGCGATCCGGTCAGCAATTCAGTATTTCAGAATTTCAGCCGGCATGGAAGGAAGATGGAGAGTTGGGAGGGCGAGGATTTGGGGGTAGAACGATTCAAGGGCACGAACGGCAGGGAATCGGGAAGCGGCAAAGATTGCGATGGTTGAGCCTACTTCGCAGAAGCTGGACGCTTCCGCTACGAAGGCCGGGGCCTACTTCGCAGAAGCTGGACGCTTCCGCTACGAAGGCCGGGGCCTACTTCGCAGAAGCTGGACGCTTCCGCTACGAAGGCCGGGGCCTACTTCGCAGAAGCTGGACGCTTCCGCTACGAAGGCCGGGGCCTACTTCGCAGAAGCTGGACGCTTCCGCTACGAAGGCCGGGGCCTACTTCGCAGAAGCTGGACGCTTCCGCTACGAAGGCCGGGGCCTACTTCGCAGAAGCTGGACGCTTCCGCTACGAAGGCCGGGGCCTACTTCGCAGAAGCTGGACGCTTCCGCTACGAAGGCCGGGGCCTACTTCGCAGAAGCTGGACGCTTCCGCTACGAAGGCCGGGGCCTACTTCGCAGAAGCTGGACGCTTCCGCTACGAAGGCCGGGGCCTACTTCGCAGAAGCTGGACGCTTCCGCTACGAAGGCCGGGGCCTACTTCGCAGAAGCTGGACGCTTCCGCTACGAAGGCCGGGGCCTACTTCGCAGAAGCTGGACGCTTCCGCTACGAAGGCCGGGGCCTACTTCGCAGAAGCTGGACGCTTCCGCTACGAAGGCCGGGGCCTACTTCGCAGAAGCTGGACGCTTCCGCTACGAAGGCCGGGGCCTACTTCGCAGAAGCTGGACGCTTCCGCTACGAAGGCCGGGGCCTACTTCGCAGAAGCTGGACGCTTCACTGCGTCATTCCTGTTCTCTTCGGCTTTTGGGCTTGCACATCCTTTACCTCGCCATTCGGTCGGCAGTCTACCAAGCGGGTGGTTTGCGACGCAAGATACAACGTCGTCGCGTCTCGTCCGACTCGGCTTGCAGGCAAGCACCGCCTGAGGCGGACAAGTCCGCTTGAGATTGGAGATTGGAGATTTCAGAGGGGGAAAGGGGGCGGAACGACAGGCGGCCACAGCACATTCGAGAGCCTCAGTGCGGGCTCCGTGTGGCCGTCCAAGTGGAAACGGCGGCAAGCGGAGCGCTTGCCCTACAATTTCGGAGAGGAGCGGCCCTTCGGCAAGCTCAGGACAAGCGCGGTGGGCCACCGGCGCCCTACCGGAGGGAAAGGCGCGACAGGGGGCGGTGTGGCGGGCCGGGTGGTATTGGCACACGATTGTGCAGTTGACATGGCTATCCTCATACGATATAGTCGGGGCGTTGTGGGTTGTTTGACATGGGGGGGAGGAGTGGGCCACAGATTCACACGGATTGGACACGGATGCGGCGGACGGCTCGGCGAGCCGTCCCTACCAACGACCGGCGGTCGCAGACCGCCGCTAGAGGGCAGGGTTGCGCGAAAAAAGCTTTTTTCGTAGAACGAACCCAAGTTTAATCAAGCCGCCGTGGAAAATTGGTAAAAACAAAGCCAAAAACGAACCCAAGTTGAAAGGGTTTCGTGATGGAAATGGGGGATTTTTTACCGCTTGGGAGTGTATTTTTTGAGGAGCAATCGGAGTTTTTTGCGGGCGGCGGGGGGGATGGCGTTGGGGGTGGTCATGATGGCGGAGGCGAGGGCGTGGCGGCAGGTGCAGTCGGCGTCGGGGTCGAGGGCGGCGGCGGCGAGGCGGATGATGTGTTGGGCGGTGCGGGAATTTTTGGCGAGGTTGGCGACGACGATTTCGACGGTGACGGCTTCGTGGGAGTCGTGCCAGGCGTCGTAGTCGGTGACCATGGCGAGGGTGGCGTAGCAGAGCTCGGCTTCGCGGGCGCAGCGGGCTTCGCCGTAGTTGGTCATGCCGACGACGTCCCAGTGCATGCGGCGGTGGAAGAGGGATTCGGCGCGGGTGGAGAAGGCGGGGCCTTCCATGTTGACGTAGGTGCCGCCGTCGTGGACGGTGGCGCCGGCGCGTCGGGCGCAATGGACGAGGATGCGCTGGAGACGACGGCAGATGGGGTCGGCGAAGGCGATGTGGGCGACGACGCCGTTGCCGAAGAAGGTGAAATCCTGGCTGCGTTTGGTGCGGTCGATGAACTGGTCGATGGCGACGATGTGGGTGGGTTTGTATTGTTCTTTGAGGGAGCCGACGGCGCTGACGCTGATGATGTGGGTGACGCCGAGTTGTTTCATGCCGTGGATGTTGGCGCGGTGGTTGAGTTCGCTGGGGAGGATGGTGTGGCCGCGGCCATGACGGGGGAGGAAGACGATGTCGCGGTCAGCGATGCGGCCGGTGAGGTAGTGGTCGGAAGGTTTGCCGAAGGGGGTGGTGACGCGGACCCAGCGTTTGTGGCGGATGGCGTCCATCTCGTAGAGGCCGCTGCCGCCGATGACGCCGATTTTCGTGCGGGGTGCGGTGCGGGGACGGGGGACGGGGGTGCGTTGCATGGCTCTCCGAATAGATAATTCGGGGGCGAAGGGCAAGAGGATTTACATCGGGCGTGCCGATGTGATGGAGGGCGTCAGGGGCGAATGGGGTGAGGGGACATTGCGGCGGTGCGAATCCGACGTATTCGCGAGCGCCGCGGCGTCCTCACTGTCCGTGCTGGTGGCAGGGAGTCTTAGTAGGCTCCCCAGTCGATACCGACGCCGTCGAGGGAACTCTTGGTCGCCGTGCTGACTTGAATCTGACTCGTACCGGTCAAGCCAGTACCGCCAAACTGGTTGCCGAGCAGATCGACCGTGTTCCACGCCGTTTTCAGGTACGTAGCGGCGGCCGATGGTATTGATGGCGGTGCCATCGGCGATGCCGGAGTTGACCGACCACTGGTCGACGGCGGCGTCCATTTGGCGGCAATCATTCATGATGCGCCGACCTTGGGATTGCTTGCGGGCCTTCACGAAGCCCGGAACCGCCAGCGCGGCCAGCAGTCCAATAATTGCGACGACGATCATGATTTCAACCAGGGTGAAGCCCTGATTATCACGTTTGAGAATATTGCTACTCATACTTCCTGTATCCCCTTATGATTATAGTTGGGTATTGCTGTTCTCACGCTCCACCTAGGAAGCAATGGAGATGCCAGCCGTCAGTTTGGGGCAATCAGGTGGAACGATTTACCGCACAGAGACAAGGGCCGCTATACCAACTCGGCCCTGGGTGGACCGATGATTTCGTAGGCAACGATGATGTTCCGAATGTTCTGCCGGTCGCGAAGCGCCTCGGTCCACTGTGATGCGCGTGATGATGGCACGGGGGCGGGAGCGACCGCGATCGTTTGCTTCGCAGCGGGCGCCTCCAAAGGTGGGGGAAGCGGCGGCGGGGAAGATAGTTCGGCCCTGGCCATGGGCGGGGCCGACCCCGGACGAGGCGGCGAGGCCGGTTGCGGCTTTCGGCTCATTTTTTCGACAACCCGGCGAATGTCGTCCGCGCTGACTTTTCGTGCGGCGGGCGTCGTTGCCGGCGCGGACTGTGTCATGGGACGCCGCATTACGGGCGGGGCCGCGCGAGGCACGCGAGGCGTCGGCACCGTCGCCGGGCGTGGTCGTGGCTGCGAGACCGGCGGCTTCGGCGGGACCGGGGGCGGAACATCATCCGAGTCCGGTGAATTGCTCTCCTTGGACTGTTGCAGCTTGCTCCAGCCCTTGGCGAGGCTGACCATCACGAAGATGATCACCCAAATGAGGCCGCCAATGTCCGCGAATTTCACCATGCTAACTGGCCGGGCCGGATTTGCCCACGTCCTCTCCCGAGATGGACTGGCGCATCCGCGTGTCGGACTGGATGTTTTGCATGCGGTAGTAATCCATCACACCGAGATGTCCGCTACGGAACGCCTCGGCCATGGCCAGCGGGACCTGGGCTTCGGCCTCGACGACTTTGGCGCGCATCTCCTGGGTCCGCGCTTTCATTTCCTGTTCGTTGGCGACGGCCAGCGCGCGCCGTGTCTCGGCGGCGGCTTGCGCGATCTGTTTGTTCGCGTCGGCCTGCTCGGCTTGCAACCGCGCGCCGATGTTGTCGCCGACGTCCACGTCCGCGATGTCGATGGACATGATCCCGAACGCCGTGCTGGCGTCGAGTCCCTTTTCCAGCACGCGCTTGGAGATCGTATCCGGGTTTTCCAGAACGTCCTTGTACGATTCCGCCGAGCCGATGGCGGTGACGATGCCTTCGCCCACGCGGGCAATGATGGTTTCCTCCGTGGCGCCGCCGACGAACCGATCGAGATGGGTGCGGACGGTCACGCGCGCCTTGACCTGAAGTTGGATGCCGTCCTTGGCAACGGCGGCGATGGTCTGCTTGCCGCTGGCGGGATTGGGGCAATCAATCACTTTGGGATTCACCGAGGTCATGACAGCCTCGAACACGCTCTTGCCCGACTGGTGTGTGGCGAGGTCGATCGCGGCGGCCTGGTTGAACCCGAGGTTGAGATTGGCCTTCTCGGCGGCAATGAGCGCGCGGACGACCTGGTTCACGTCGCCACCCGCGAGGTAGTGCGCTTCGAGCTGGTCGGTGGTGAGCGGCAATCCCGCTTTCACCGCGGTGATGCGGCTTTGCACGACGAGCCCGATTGGTACGCGGCGCAGTCTCATGCTGAGCAGCGTCAGGAACGATACCGGCGCGCCCGTCATGCGGGCCTGTATCCAGATGTTGACGAACGAGATCACCACGAAAAAGATGATCAGGCAAATGACCGCCACGACCAGTCCGAGCACTGTCAGGATAATTGAGCCAACGTCCATGATTGTGTCTCCTTATTAACCAAGTTTCTGCACCACGAGTCGATTTTCGTTTACCGCAATGATCTTGATGCGGCTGCCGCTCTCGATCACGCCGGATTCGGCGACGACATCCAGTCGCTGGCCGTCAACCAACGCGGCTCCCGCTGGCCGCAGGGGGGTATGCGCCACGCCTTCCCGTCCAATCCAGTCACTGGCTTGAAGCGACTGGGCCTGCCCACCCGTTTGCGTCTCCGCCAAAATCATCTTCCGGCCGGTTCGGGTCCGCGGAAAATACTTGATGGACGCGTAGCCCGCGCCGAATCCGAGCGCCGCTTCCGCGCAGAACAGCAGGATCGTCTTGTTCGCGCTGCCGGTCACGCCGTAGCCGATCAGCGTCGCGGCCAACAGGAGCACCACTCCGACGCCGGCCAGCACGAAGCTCGGTAGATAGAAATCGACGGCGATGAGCATGAGGCCCACCACGGTAAAAATGATAATCGTCGTCCAGCCCATAAACACCGGTTACGCCGCGCGCTTCACCACCACCCGACTGCCCTGCACCTCCGTGATCGTGATAGGCTTGCCCCGCTCGATCAAATCGCCTTCGGTCACGACATCGACCAGTTGATCGCCAAACCGCCCTTTGCCTGAGGGACGCAGATTCGTCTCGGCAACGCCCGTCGAGCCGAGCAACGTCCTGGCGGGGCCCGAACTGGTCGTATACCCCTCGGCCGCGCTGGTGGCTGCGGACAATTCCATCTTCTTGAACAATGTGCTTTTCGGCAGCCAGCGGGCGAGCAGGGCGGCGCCGATCATCGCGCCGATCATGGCCCCGAAAACCTTCGCGAGCGGGAGTTGCACCTGGCCCCACGTCGGTATGATCGGCTCGCTCGGAAGACGGCCGGTCATGGCCAATACGAGCGCCGCCAGAACGGCAATGGTGCCCAAGGCCGCCGAGACAAAGTGGCCGGGAAACAGGAAAAACTCCAGCGCCAGCAGCGCCAGGCCGAAGACAAACAACGCGATCTCTTCCCAGCCAGCGAATCCCGCCACGAAATAGCCGAGAAAATAGATGGCGAAACATATCACCGCGACGATGGCCGGCAACGCCATGCCCGGATGCGACAATTCGATGTACAACGCCAGGAACCCGACGAGGATCAGCAGCGGGGAAATCGCCGTGATCCACCGGGCCAGTTGCTCGAAGCCGTAAGGCGAGACCTGGAACGTGCTGGCGTCCTTCAGGCCAACTTTTTCCAGCAATTCGTCGACCGATTTCACGGTTCCCGACGACAGCAGCGGTTTCAGCGGGTTGCCATATTTGCGGGCCGCTTCTTCATTGGTCAGGGTCAGCAGTTTGCCTTTCGGGGTGATCTCTTTGTTGTCGATGATCAATCCGCGGTCGGCGTCCACCATGGCCTCGAACACATCCGGGTTGTAGCCCTTTTCCTGCGCGGTGGAGCGGATGCGGGCGCGCATGGCGGAGGTGAGTTTTTCCTCGTAACTCTTGGGCAACTCCTGCACGCCCGAGTCACCGAGCATGATCGGCGTCGCGGCGCCAATGACGCTGCCGGGCGACATGAAGATTTTATCAGTCGCGGCGGCGATGTACGCCCCCGCGGAGTACGCCTTGTCGTTGACGAACGTGTAGGTTTTCATCGGCGCGTCTTCGAGCAGCCGGATGATGTCTTCGGTCGCATCGACGCGTCCGCCGTTGGTCTGCATGTCGAGCACCAGCGCGGCGACCTTCTTCTCCTCGGCATCGCGCAGGCCGCGCCGCACCAGGTACACCGTGTTGCGGGTAATATCCTCGTGAATGGCTAGGATGCAGACGGTCTTGGAAGAAGCGTCCTCCGCCCGCGACGTCGCGCCCGCCGCGCCGAAAACGACGAACGCCAGCGCAGCCAACACCACTGCGCGCATGGCACTCGTCACATCCCGACGAAAGACTTGCCTCACAGACATCGCATATTCTCCCCGGGCGTATCGTGCTACAACCGGCCACGCAGTGCCACTACAAAAATGCAGCCCCTTTGTAATCATCGGGGTACGCTTTGCCATGCGCGCGACTGACGCGGGACCAAGGCTTTCGGGAAATCGTGATGCGGCTGGAAACTCGACTGTTTGGTAGTGAAACGAAAACCGAGTCGTGACGGCCTGCTAGGGCGCCGTCACGACTCGGCTTTGTTAACAGTCGGTGATTACTTCCGCCGACGGGAACGAATCAGCGCCAGCCCTGCCAGCAGCCCGCCACTCACCGCGACCAGGTCAATCGCGCCCGGCTCGGGAACCGCAATCGGGATCACCTCTTGCGTGAAGTTGAAGTGTGAGGCGCCGCTGAATTTCATCTGGTAGTCGAAGTCGATTTCGTCACCGATCGCGACTGGTCCTGTTCCTTCTTGAAAGTTCATAGTCCCCTCGTAGTCGCCCGCGAAAGGCCCGCTGCCGAGCGGAGTGGAGGGCTCGACGGTGTTTACCAAAGTCCAATCGGTCGGGAGGGTCACCTCTGCGTTGGTAAGCGTGAAGGTTGAAACCATGTACACATTCACGGTATAGGCTGACCACGCGAAGTTGGTGTCATTCTCGATGGCGCTCGCGAGGGTGAGCGTCGGATCCAGTAAACCATCCGTGTTAACGGTTCCTACCATGTGGCCTGGTCCCCAGTTCTGAACTCCTGCCATGGTCAAAGTTCCGGTGTCTAAATTCCAACTGGAATTGGTAGCACTACAAACGAGGGCGCCGTCTTTATCGTCCCACCACGACGCGCTGGTAATATTGGCATGGGTGTTCGAGCAACATAGCACAGTGGTCAACACGCTTAGAACAATACCCCGCATTTTCATAATGCAAAGCCCTTCCACTTCCCCCCACCTAGGGGGCTCACGAACGGGGTACTCGCAACATTGTGAAAACTATCACTAGCGTCGTCCGACTGTCAAGCACCATTATGTGTCTAAATGGTTACGTATCTGGGCCGAATCGGGGTCAGTCCCGCCGTTTCCGAGTCGCCTTCGGTGGGGCGGGGGGTATATAATGTGGCGAGATGGACCGAGCGGAACTACTCGATTTGGCGGAGCGGATGTTGCGGCTGCCGACGGCGCCGTACCACGAGCATGCGGTACGGGACTTTGTCATCCGCTATTGCCGCGAACTTGGGGTGCGTGTGGAAACTGATCGGGTAGGGAATTTGATTGTGAAGTATCAGGGATCGTGGGCGGGCCGCGTGAAGTCACGTTCCGCGCCAACGCGGTCACGCGAGACACGTGCGCCACTGGTGTTTGTGGCGCACATGGATCATCCGGGGTTCGAGATGCTGGACGGCAAACGGGCGGAGTTTCTGGGCGGCGTGCCGAAGGAGATGTTGGCGAAAGGGGGCCGGGTGCGGGTGTACACCTCACCGGATGTCGTCGGCCAGCGGCCTTCCGCGGTGAAGGCCACGATTCGGCGGTTCGACGGGTCGGGATGGCCGAAGCGGAAGATCGTCGAGTTGACGGTGGACGGCGCGGTGCGCCGGGGCGATTTGGGGATGTGGGATGTGCCGGCGTTTCGGCTGTTCGGGTGGCCGACTGCAGGCCACGGCGATTGATGACGTGCTCGGGTCGGTCGTGATGCTGGCGACGTTGACGGAAGCCGCGCGGCGGAAGCTGCGGACGAATTTGTGGTGCGTGTTCACGCGCGCGGAAGAGGTCGGCTTCCCCGGAGTGATCGCGGTTATTCAATCGAAGAGAATCCCGAAGAGCGCGCTGGTGGTGTCCATCGAGATGAGCAAGGAGCGTCCGTGGGCGCGCATCGGCCGCGGCCCGATCGTGCGCGTGGGGGATCGCGCGTCGATTTTCGATCCGGCGGCATCGGCGTTTCTGTGGCGGGTGGCGGAACGGTGTCGCGCCGGCGAATCGACGTTTCGCGCCCAGCGTTGTCTGATGGATGGCGGGACGTGCGAGGCGACGGCGTTCGTGGGATTCGGTTATCGGGCGGGCGGGTTGTGCCTGCCGCTGGGCAATTACCACAATATCGGCCCGAACCGCGCGGCCCCGCGCCGAGTACGTGAGCGTGAGCGACCTGGAGCAACTGGTGAAACTGACCGTGGCGGCCACGGCGGAATGGCAGGGGTCCGGCGCGACGAATGCGATGTTGCGGCGTCGGGTGGTCACGATGGCGCGGACCGCGCCGCGAAAACTGACGAGGATATGAACCGACGAACCATCTGCCTTGGGGTGGGGCTGGCCCTGCTGGCCGCCATGGCGAGCGCGCGCGCGGGCACGGAGCCGACGCCGTCGGCGCCGATTCCATCGACCCAGGCCGTGGCTCAAGCCGCGTCACCGGCCACGACGCTCACGCCCGACCAGGTGGCGCAAGGCCAGTTCAATCTCGGGGTGGAGTTGATGCGCGAGCACAAGTTTGCCGGGGCGGCGCAGGCGTTTGAGCGGGCGACCAACGCGCGCACCAATTTTTCCGAGGCGTACAATAATTGGGGCACCTCGCTCGTGCAGCTTGGCAAACAGGCGTTCAACGAGGCGCAGCAGTTGCAGGATTTCCAGGCGGCGGCGGAAAAATTCAGCACCGGCGCCGCGCAGAAGCCGGACGTGAAACCCACGTATATCCTCTGGAGCGAAACACTGTTGCTGATCGGCGATCTGCCGGTGGACTCGCGGACACGATTGGCGTGTTACCAGGGTGCGGTGGAAAAATGCCGCCGCGCGGCAGAACTCGCCCCCAACGATTGGGATTCGTACAACAAGTGGGCGGTGATCCTCGCGACCAAACTCCCCGAGTACGCGGTGAACGACTCGGCGCGGTTCGCGCTGTACCAGGAAGCGGCTTCGTTGTACGCGAAAGCGGCCGAGCGCGCGCGGTTCAGCAGTGAAATCGGTCCCGTGTGCGCGAATTGGGCGAGCGCCCTGGTTCAGGCGGCGCGCATTTCGGCCAACCAGAAAGTGAAGGCGGCGCTATTGCGGGAGTCGCTGGAGAAATTTGACCGGTCAGCGAAAGTGCAACCGAATGCGGCCGGCACGTACGCCATGTGGGGGAGCGCGTTGATCGACCTGGGCAAGATGAGCCATCGGCGCAACGATTTCCGCGACGCCGTGGAAAAACTCGATACGAGTCTGGATCTTCGACCGGATGATCCGGGTGTGCGGTACGATCTCGCCCGGGTGTACGCGTTGCTTGATGAGCCGGTGTTGGCGGTGGAGAATCTGAAGAAGTGTTTCGCCGCCGACCCCGCGCAGGCCTATCGACAATCGGCGATGCAGGATGCCGACTTCGCCGGGTTGCGCGGGGACACAGATTTCGACGAGCTGATGGGACGGACGGCGGCGCACGGTGTACCGACGTACAACCCTCGCCTGGGCGACTCACCGCAATGAACGAAGGAATGGTGAAGCCCGGACGGTGGCCTTCCCGGGGAAGATTGCGCGTTTTTTTCCAGTAATGCGGGCGGTGTGGCATACGGCAGGGGTGGTTACCACTTAGAACACTCAATATCAGGTAGTTAATGTGCTACGGGAGCCACAGATTCGTGGGGTGGTGTTGAGCGGGCTTTGGCGGTAGAGACCGAAATGCGGTTGGGCACTTGACAACAGGCGGGTTCGGCTACATGATATGGGCCAATGTGTGTGAGGGTGGGAGACGTTAAGGCGGCAGAAGAGTTGACACTCAAGGCTGGTGCCTCTTCTCAGAACCAGTAACAATCGGTAGCGTGTAACCTCAGGGAAGAAAGGGAAAAAGATGAGGGGCTGCGACTGGAACGGTACGGCTGTTTCTGCGAGAGCTGGCAAGCTCAGCGGCTAACCGTTCGATTGCGAATTACATATCTGATCCTTGCGAGGGGCTGGTATTTCTTTTCAGCCAATCCCATCCGCAAGGTGTAAGTCGTTTTGGTCGAATAGCGACGTACTCGGGCGAGTGAGCATGCAAACGATAATTCCATTTTGGTATTGTGCACGGACCAAACCGAAGCACGACCACATCGCGGCCGCCAACGTCAGGAAAAACCTAGGTTTGGAGGTGTTTCACCCGCAATTGCGAGTGGAACGTGCGACCAAACGCGGTGTGGTGCGGGCGGTCGAACCCCTGTTCCCTTGCTACATCTTCGTGCGTTGCGTGCTCGAGGAAAGCCTGGGCGATATTCAGTACACTGCCGGAGTCAGTTCCCTGGTGCGATTTGGGAATGGGATCCCCACGGTGGCCGATTCGGTGGTCGAGGAATTGCAGGAATGTTTCGAGTCGACCGAGCCGATGACGGTGCAGGACCACCTTTCGCCCGGGTCGGAAGTGGTGATGGCCGATGGCGCGTTCGCGGGCATGAGTGGTGTGGTGCTGCGGTTGTTGCCGGCGAGACGGCGCGTGCAGGTTCTGTTGGATTTTTTGGGACGGCCGACGCCGGTGGAGATTCCTCGCGCGTCGATTGCGATCGAGAGGGATTCCATGGCCGACCGGGTACCTTTATTGGCAGCGTCGTATTAGTCGGATTTGAGTCGGGTTAGCAGAGCCGCATTTGTTTGGATGGCAGGCACAGAGAGTGGGACGTGCGGCAGAACAATGAACGTCCGGCTTGTTAGATGGGCCGGAGCGAGTCGCGGTAGTTGGCGGGAAACGTGTGACGCCAACAAGTGCGGAGCCTTGCCGGAAGAATCAAGGCACAGGGAACAGTAGGGTGAGAGGGAATATGGGATTGTTATACGGTTTGTGGCAAGGGCTGGGAGCACGCAGGGAGCGGGCATTCGGGTCGATGCGTTCTGCGGGGCTGGCACTCGGGCGTGTTGGATATCGGGAGCCGGCAACTTCATGTCGTCCCGGCCGAGCCAGAGGGTTTTTCATCCACGAGCATGAATTTACCGCAAGAACAACCTTGGGTTCAGAGATCGCCGAGCAGTGATTCAGCGCGAATTCCCTGCTGGAAGCGGGTATTGGATATTGTGTGCATCTTGATCGCGTCGCCGGTCCTGCTGCCGGTCATGGCGGTGATCTCGGTTCTGATCAAGCTTGGGTCCAAGGGGCCCATTCTGTTTCGCCAAGAGCGGGTTGGCTACCTTGGCCAGCGCTTCACGTGCTTGAAGTTCCGGACGATGGTGACCGACGCGGATACCTCCGTTCACGAAGGGCATTGCGCCCGATTGATCGAATCCGATCTTCCGATGGTCAAGATGGATTCGCATGGGGACTCGAGGGTTGTTCCCTTTGGGCGACAACTGCGGGCAACCGGGCTGGATGAATTGCCGCAAATCATCAACGTACTTCGAGGGTGACATGAGCCTGGTCGGGCCGCGTCCCTGCCTGCCGTGCGAGTACGACCGGCACCTCGACTGGCAGAAACAGCGATACAATACCTTGCCCGGCCTGACAGGTCTCTGGCAGGTGTCCGGGAAGAACACGACCACCTTCAATCAAATGATTCGTTTCGATCTGGAATATGATCGAAACAAATCCCTGTGGTTGGACCTGACGATCATGCTGCGGACCATTCCCGCCGTGATTACCCAGATCCGGGAAATCATGAGGAATAGGAAGAATCCAGAAGTCATTGGGACGGCCCGCGTTGGGAATGGGCAGTCCTCTCAAACCGATCAGCCAACCGATCGCCTTCACTGAATCGGTTTCCAGCGGTACCCCCGTACCGGTCGCGGAATCCATCATCGTCCAGGAGGAATCATGGCGAAGCAAATAAAAGTTGGTGTTGTCGGGTGTGGGTACTGGGGACCGAATTTGGTTCGCAACTTCCGGTCACTCTCCGATTGTCGTTTGAAGATGATGTGCGATATCAACACGGAACGGCTGGCGCACGTTCGTTCCTTGTACCCCGACGTGCAGGGGGAAACGGATTACCGGCACATGCTCAATGGCGCGGGGCTCGACGCGGTCGTCGTCGCGACCGCGGTGAGCCTGCATTATCCGATGGCCAAAGCGAGCCTGCTGGCCGGCAAGCATACGCTCATCGAAAAACCGATGGCGTGTTCTTCCGAACAATGCGAGGAATTGATCGATATCGCCAGGAAAAAGGGCCTGATCCTCATGGTGGGCCACACGTTCCTGTATTCGCCCGCGGTGCGCAAGATCAAGGAGATCATCGACACCGGGGAAGCCGGAGACATCCGCTACGTGTGCGCCCGTCGGTTGAACCTGGGTCTTTTCCAGCGGGACATTAACGTGGCCTGGGACCTGGCGCCGCACGACATCGCCATCATCCTGCACCTTCTGCAGGAACAGCCGCGGAGCATCAATTGCCGCGGCACGGCGCATATCACGCCGGGCGTCGAGGACGTGACCGCGATGTGCCTGCACTTCGGCCATGAGCGCTCGGCGATCATTCATAATAGCTGGATTGATCCCCGTAAGATCCGGGAAATGACAATCGTCGGCAGCAAACGCATGATCGTGTACGATGACGTCGCCCAGCAGGAGAAGATCAAGGTGTTCGACACCCGCGTCGAGCGCCCGCCCCATTACGACACGTTTGCCGAGTTCCATTACGCTTATCATTACGGCGACATGTACGTCCCGTACATCAAACAAGAGGAGCCGCTCAAGGCCGAATGCCAGCATTTCGTCGACTGCATTCGTTCGGGCGCGACGCCGCTCACCAACGGCGAGCGGGGTTTGGAACTCGTGCGGATTCTGGAGGCCGCCTCCCAATCCATCAAGAGCAACGGGGCGCCCGTGGATCTCACCCACCAGCCTGCCAAAGCCGGTGCCAACGGGAATGGCCATGGGAATGGAAACGGGAACGGTCACAATGGCGACCTCTCGCGCAAGCTCGGGCCGGCTTCCCCGCTGGGACGCACCAAGAAAAAAACCGCATCAACCAGACGCGCCGCAACCCTCCCCGCCAGCTTGATGTAGGTCTGGCAGACTGTTCATGAGTCGATTACCCCCGTCTGTCCAGTTGATTGCGCCCGATGTGAAGCTCGGCAAGGGCGTTCGCATTTACGGTTTTGTCAACCTGTATGGGTGCGAGATCGGTGACGATGTAAAGATCGGCTCGTTTGTCGAGATTCAGAAAGGGGTACGCGTCGGGAACCGCTGCAAGATCTCCAGTCACACGTTTGTCTGCGAAGGCGTCACGTTGGAAGAAGAGGTGTTCGTTGGGCACAACGTAACGTTCATCAATGACCGGTATCCCCGGGCGACCAACGGGGATGGGACCGTGCAGACCGAAGCGGATTGGGAGTGCCTTCCCACCGTGGTGAAACGGGGCGCCTCCATCGGATCCGGGGCGACCTTGCTCTGTGGGATCACCATCGGGGAACGCGCGATTGTGGGCGCCGGGCAGCGTCGTCACCAAGGATGTGCCACCCGGCGCGGTCGTTGCCGGCAATCCGGCACGGGTCTTGCCGTCCAATGCGAAACGGTTAGCGTATGCGGGTACCATTCCTTGATCTAAGCGCCCATCACCACGCCCTCGAGGACGAGGTCCTGGCCGCCATTCGGGAGGTGATCGAGAGCAGCGCCTTTGCCGGCGGGCCGTTCGTCGCGAAATTCGAAAAAGATTTCGCCGCCTACTGTCATACGCGTTTTGCGGCGGGGGTGGGCAGTGGCACCGAGGCGCTGTGGCTCGCGTTGCTGGCCTGCGGGATTGGCGCCGGCGACGAGGTGATCACGGTCCCCAATTCGTTCCTGGCAACGGCCGAAGCCATCAGCGTGAGCGGGGCCGCGCCTGTGTTTGTCGACGTTGCTCCACAGACGTACACGATGGACCCGGAATTGTTGGAAGCGGCCATCACCCCGCGCACGAAGGCCATCATACCCGTACACCTGTTCGGCCAGATGACCGACATGGACCCGATCATGGAGACGGCGCGTCGGCATAAACTGGTGGTGATCGAGGATGCTTGTCAGGCCCACGGCGCGGAATACAAGGGACGGCGGGCGGGCTCCATTGGCCATGCCGGCTGTTTCAGTTTTTATCCCGGAAAGAATCTCGGAGCCATGGGAGAAGCGGGGGCGGTGGTCACCAACGACCCATCCATCCACGAGAAAATTCAGGTATTGCGCGATCACGGCCAGCGGGCCAAATACCAGCATTCACACATTGGTTGGAACGCGCGGATGGACGGCATCCAGGCAGCGATCCTGCGGGTAAAACTGAAAACCCTGGACCGCAGCAACGCGGCCCGACGGTCGCATGCCCGATTCTACGAGACTCATTTGGGCAACCGCGAAGACTTGATCACACCCAAGGAAGCGGGGTACGGCACGCATGTGTATCACGTGTACGCGGTGCGAGTCAAAGGTCGGGATCAACTTCAGCGCGCGCTGGCCGATCAGGGGATCGCCAGTGGAATTCATTATCCGATTCCGATCCACCTTCAGGAAGCGTACGGACATTTGAAGTTGGGCCGCGGTTCGTTTCCGGTTGTGGAACGATGTGCGGAAGAGTTTCTTTCGCTCCCGATGTTTCCAGAATTGACGGCGGAGCAGATCGAGACTGTTGTGCGGGAGATCAACTCCCACCTGTCGCTTGCCAAAAGCGCGCATGCGTGTGCTGTCTGAGTGTGCCGTGGTCTGCCCGCGGCCCGCAGTCACCAGCGGAGACGTGCCCGAACGGCGGTCTTGTGCAGTTGGTAAATCCCCTCGAAGATTCCGGCTGGGATGACGGGCTGTTGGGCGGCCCCCACCCATCTTTCTTCCACAGCTCCGCTTGGGCCAGAGTGCTGCACGACGTGTATGGGTATACCCCCGTGTATTTCGTCGCCCGCGATGCCGGACGTCTCCAGTGTCTGTTGCCCATGATGGAGGTGGACAGTTGGCTCACGGGCCGACGCGGGGTATCGCTCCCGTTCACGGATGATTGCGACCCCGTATGTACGGATCCCGCGGCATTCCACAGCCTGGTTGAAGAAGCCATGCGCCACGCCGAGGCGCGGGACTGGAAATACATGGAATGCCATGGCGGGAGAACGCTGTGGCCTGGCGCAACGGCTTCGACCTGTTACTACGGCCACCGACTCGGCCTTGTCGATAACGAGGATCTCCTGTTCGCGAACGTCGATGGCGCTGTGCGTCGCGCGATCCGGAAAGCTGGCAAGAGCGGGGTCACCGTGGAAATCGGGCAGGACCTGGCCGCAATACGCACGTTTTATGGCCTCCACTGCACGACACGAAGGAAACACGGCCTTCCACCCCAACCGTTTCGCTTCTTCCAAAGCATCCACCAACACATCCTGTCCCGTGATCGGGGATTTGTTGTGCTGGCCCGGAACGAGCGGACGGCCGTGGCTGGTGCCGTGTTCTTCCATATCGGGAAAAAGGCGATCTTTAAATACGGCGCGTCCGACGATCGAGTTCAGCACTTGCGAGCCAACAATCTGGTCATGTGGGAAGCGATCCGCTGGTGTGCCACACACGGGTTTGACGAGTTGGATTTTGGCCGCACGTCTCTGGATAACGAGGGTTTGCGGAGTTTCAAGCTGGGCTGGGGCACCCAGGAGCGCCGCATCGAATATGCGCGGTATGACCGGCGGCGCGGCGGTTTTGTGACCATACCAGATGAAGCTTTCGGCTGGCATAATCGCGTGTTTCGGATGCTCCCCGGCCCGATTTCACGGTGCATCGGTGCGGGGCTTTACAGACACATGGCGTAGGCGTTATGGTGTGGAAGGTGATGTGAATGAATGATCGACAGTCCATGAACCAACGGTCGCGGTTGACCATTGATGACGTGTATTACGTGCTGTTCAAGCACAAGTGGAAAATCATTATCTGTTCGGCTGCGGGCCTGTTGGGAGCCGTCGCGCTGGTGGCGTTCCGGCCGCCGGTGTATCAATCGGAAGCCAAGCTGTTCATCCGCTACGTGCTCGATAGCAAGTCTCCCTCGCCCACACCGGATGACTCGAGGATGATCTCCTCCTATGACGGGCAGAGCGTCATCAACTCCGAAATCGAAATCCTGAACAGTCTGGATCTCGCCGAGCAGGTGGTGGACACGATCGGGGCCGACAAGATCCTCGCCAAGGTCGGTGGAGGCGCGGATCGCATTCGGGCCGCCAATATTGTCCGCAAAGGGTTGGTGGTCGAGGTGCCCACCAAGAGCAACGTAATGCGAATTCTCTTTCAGCATCCGGATCCCGACATCGTGCAACCGGTGCTGACGGTGTTGATCGACAGTTACTTCAAGAAGCACGCGGAAATCCACCAGGCGTTCGGCGTGGTGGACGATTACCTGTCGCAGGAGACGGATCAGTTGCGCGCCCAGTTGGCCCAGACCGAGGAGGAGCTTCGCCAGGCGCGAAACAAGGCCGGGGTGATTTCTCTCGAAGACAGCAAGAAGGACTACACCGACCAGATTGCCAGGATACGTCAGGAGATGTTTGATGCCGAGGCCGAATTGGCCGAGCACCAGGCGGCGCTGAAGGCGATCGCCCCCGCCGCGCCCGTCAGCGCGGGACCGACGAACGCCGAGCCCGCCGCGGCCTCGCTGCCCATCGACGAATACCGGAGCATTTCTTCGCGTGTCGACGAGTTGTGGAAGAAAGAACAGGAATTGGCCGCCCAATTCACCGATGAGAACGCGCTCGTCAAGGGCATCCGCGAGCAGATCGCGGAAGCGGAACAGTCCAAGAGGACGCTGGAAGAAAAGTATCCCGCGTTGACCCGGCTCGGCGTCCCCGTCTCGAACCCGGGCGCCCGCGCACCGGAAACACGATGGATGTCGCAACGGAAACCGCCCAGGTAATGGCCATCCAGTCGAAGATCAAGGTCCTGAGCGGGCAGCTCGACCAGATTCGCCAGGAGGCTGGCACCATGGACCAGATGGACTCCACCATCTCGGAACTGCAGCGCAAGAAGAAACTCGACGAAGCGAACTATCAGTATTTCTCCTCGAGTTTGGAACAGGCTCGCATCGACGAGGCGGTGAATCACGGAAAGCTTTCCAACATCAGCAAGATTCAGGCGCCGTCACCGCCGTTCCGCGCGCCGCGCGGTTTGGCCAAGAAGCTCGCGATGATGGTCGTCGGTGGCGTGGGCCTGGGTTTGGGATGGGCGTTTCTGATCGAGTTGTTCCTCGATCGCTCGGTGAAACGGCCGGTCGACGTGCAGACGAAGTTGCGATTGCCGCTGTTTCTGGTCATTCCCGACGTCAACCGTAACGGACACCGGCGGCTCGCGCGGGCGAACAAGGATGCGGTACGCGCGCTGAAGCCGGGCGACGGCGCTGCGGTGCCCGAACCCGCCGTCAACGGCCCGTCCCCGGACAACGGGAGTCAGGGGATCGAGACGTGGAATCCGAAGCTGCCATTGCGTCCGTTCTACGAGGCGCTGCGGGATCGGTTGGTCATGTATTTCGAGGTGCGCGGTATCACGCACAAACCCAAGCTCATCGCGGTCACGAGTGCCGGCCGCGGTGCGGGTGTCACCACCACGGCCGCTGGCCTGGCCGCCACCCTCTCGGAGACGGGGGATGGCAATGTCCTGCTGGTAGACATGAACCAGGAGCAGGGATCGGCTCAACAGTTCTGCCAGGGACGGCCCGTGGCCAAGCTCGAGGAAGCATTGTACAAGAAGGACAGCGCCCTGGTGCAGGACAAGTTGTATGTCGTGACCGAGACCGAGGCGGCGAACGGCAGCAAGCTCCCCCGGATTCTGCCGAAGCGGTTCACGAACCTGGTGCCGAAACTCAAGGTGAGCGATTACGACTATATCATTTTCGACATGCCGGCGATTACGCAGACAAGCGTGACACCGCGCCTGGCCGGATTCATGGACATGGTGTTGCTCGTTATCGAGTCCGAAAAGACCGATTCCCACCTCGTTCAACAAAGCTGCGCGTTGCTCGCGGAATCGAAAACGAATGTCTCCGCGGTTTTGAACAAGACCCGCACCTACGTCCCGAAGCGACTACACCAGGAATTCCTGAGCGACTCCTGAGGACGTGATCGCGTGTGCTGTCGTGTCCGTCGGGACGCGTGGTGAATCCGTTGAACGAATACTGGCTGGCCAATCGCCCATGCTGAAGACCCAAATTTACTATCGGGTGAAGCCCTATCTCCCGTGGCGTTTTCGGATGGGGCTGCGGCGGGTCTTTGCCCGGCGAACGTTGCGGACCCACAAGGATGTGTGGCCGATCAACCCCGCCGCCGCCCAACCGCCCAAAAACTGGCCCGGCTGGCCGGACGGCAAGAAATTCGCGCTGGTACTCACGCACGATGTGGAAGACGGTCGGGGGATGAGCAAGGTCCGCCAACTGATGGCGCTCGAGATGAAACTCGGGTTCCGGTCGTCGTTCAACTTCGTTCCGGAAGGCGAATACGGCATCCCGCGGGAACTGCGCGCGGAATTGGTTCGGGAGGGTTTTGAGGTGGGGGTGCATGATCTTCACCACGACGGCAAACTGTACTGGGATCGTGCGGAGTTTGCCCGGATTGCCAAGCGCGTCAACTCCTACCTGGGTGAGTGGGGTTCCTGCGGGTTCCGCTCGGGGTTCATGCACCACAATCTCGATTGGGTCCACGACCTGGAAATCCTCTATGATGCGTCCACGTTCGATACCGACCCGTTTGAACCACAGCCGGACGGCGTGAACACGATCTTTCCGTTCTGGATGCCGGGCGCGGCGGGCCGGGGATATGTGGAGTTGCCCTACACCTTGCCCCAGGACTCCACGCTGTTCCTGCTGTTGAAGGAATCGTCCCCTGAGATCTGGAAAAAGAAACTCGATTGGATCGTCGAGTGCGGTGGCATGGCCTTGGTGAACGTGCATCCCGATTACATCAACTTCGACGAGTCCACAAAGATGAGCCGGAGCTTTCCCCACACCCATTATCAAGGGTTCCTGCAATACATCCAGGAAAAGTACGCGGGTCTCTACTGGCACGCTCTCCCGCGCGACGTGGCCAAATTCTGCGAGGTTCTCCGACCCGAGAGACCGAGGGCATCCAGCCGTCGGGTGTGCATGCTGACCCACTCGATTTATGAGAGTGACAACCGCGTGATGCGCTATGCGGAGGCATTGGCGGAAAGGGGTGACGAGGTCGACGTCTTGTGCGTGAAGCGGGACCGCAACCAGCCGGATACCGAGACCATCAACCGGGTCCAGGTGCACCGCGTCCTGCGTCGATCCAGCAAGCGCGCCAAGGGCCAGACATCCTACCTGCTGCCGCTTCTCCGGTTCTGGTTCAACTCCACGGTGTCGTTGACGTGGAAACACCTGAAACGTCGGTACGACCTGATCCACGTTCATAACGTGCCCGATTTCCTGGTGTTTGCCGCGTGGTGTCCCAAGTTGACAGGGGCGAAGGTAGTTCTGGATATTCACGATATTGTGCCCGAGTTTTACGGCAGCAAATTCGGCAAGCAGGAGGACACGGCGGCTGTCCGAGTGCTGAAATGGATGGAACGGCTGTCGGCCCGGTACGCCGACCATGTGATCATCGCCAACCACCTGTGGCTCGACAAGTACGCACGCGGACCGGCGCCAACGGCAAATGCACCGTTTTTATCAACTACGTAGACACGCGGATGTTCCCGCCTTGTCCCCAGTCGCGGCACGACGGCAAGCAGGTAATTTTGTTTCCCGGCGGCCTGCAATGGCACCAGGGATTGGATATCGCCATCCGCGCCATGCCCAAGATCAGCGCCCGGATACCCCAGGCCGAACTGCACATTTACGGTGATGGCAACATGAAGGACGGCTTGGTGGCGCTCGCCCAGGAATTGGAGTTGAATGGGCATGTCCGCTTTTTCAATCCGTTGCCGGTGCGCGAGATTGCCGGGATCATGGCCAGGGCCAACGTCGGCGTGGTCCCCAAACGAGCGGATTCATTCGGCAACGAAGCCTACAGCACGAAGATCATGGAGTTCATGTCCCTGCAAGTGCCCGTCGTGGTATCGAACACCAAGATTGATCGGTATTATTTCGATGACTCGGGAGTGCGCTTTTTCGAATCCGGCAATCCGGACGCGCTCGCCGACGCCGTTTGCGAAGTGCTGCGCAACCACGAGTTGCGTCAGCAAATGGTGAAGCGGGCATCCGCATACGCGGCCCGCAACGACTGGGTAACTGCGAAGGTGGAATACCTGAAGCTGGTGGACGGCTTGTGTGCGGAGAAGTAACGCAAGCAGTCCGTCGGTCGGTAGAGCGGATGGCGGTCAGGCAGCGTGGCCACAAACCCGGAGCCGCGTGATCTTGCCGGCGCGGCTGGAAACGTCGGTCGGTTTGGCAATCAATCCCTCAGATTTCCCCGTGTGGCGGTAGTATGCGCCTTGACCGTCTTATTACCTTGGGCCTCATCCAGCCGATTCATCGGGTGATTTCGGGACCACCGCGCGCCCAATTGCCAATCCTCATGTATCACAGCATTTCCGAGGGTGCGGAAGACACTGTCTCGCCCTACTATCGCACCGCGACTCGTCCGGCGATTTTCGCGCAACACATGGCGCTGTTGCGCGCCGAAGGTTATCGGGTGGTGAGTTTGCAGGTCGGGTTGGAGCAGTTTCGTTCCGGTTGCAGCGATGGCGCGAAAACGGTGGTCCTGACGTTCGACGACGGCCTGCGCGATTTCTACACCAGCGCCTTTCCCATCTTGCAGGAACATGGACAGACCGCCTCGGTCTTTCTGCCAACGGCGTATATTGGAGATCAGCCGGGTCATTTCAAGGGCCAGGAATGCATGACGTGGACTGAGGCCCGGGAACTGCACAAGGCGGGAATCGAGATCGGGTCCCACACCGTCAGTCATCCCCGGCTCTACGAACTTGGGTCTGACGAAATCCGCGCGGAACTGGCGAATTCGAAGGCGGCGATTGAGGACAAGCTCGGTAGCGCGGTCGTCTCATTCTCGTATCCGTACGCATTTCCTGTCGCGGACCGGTCGTTTGTGCGGTCATTCGGCGACGTGGTGGCGCAGACGGGCTACCGCTATTGTGTGACCACGGCACTGGGGTGCGTGAGACCCGGCGACAACGACTATTGTTTGAAGCGGCTGCCGGCCAATTCCTCCGACGACGCGGCGTTGTTCCGGGCCAAACTGGAAGGCTGTTACGATTGGCTGGGGGTGCCGCAACGCGCGTTCAAGAGCTGGAAGCTGCAGTTCCCGGATTCCGGGACGCGGAGAAACGGTTCCACGGACTCCACGGGAGGCTCGCTGAATTAGGAGCGGATGATCGGCGTGACTCCCAGCTATATCGTTATCACCCCCGCGCGCAACGAGGGGCAGTATCTCCAGACCACAATTGATTCCATGGTCGCCCAGACCCTGAGACCACGAACATGGGTCATTGTCGATGACGGATCCACGGATAACACGGGCAAACTCATCGACGCGGCGGCGCAACAGCATTCCTGGATCAAGGCCGTCCACCGGCCGGACCGCGGGTTTCGGAAACAAGGGGGTGGAGTCATTGAAACCTTCTACGACGGCTTCAAGCTGGTCGCGCGGGAATCGTGGGATTTCTTGGTCAAACTGGACGGAGACCTTTCATTCGACCGTGATTATTTCGAGAAATGTCTGAGCCAATTCGCCGACGACCCGAAACTGGGGGTTGGGGGAGGGAGCATCTATTCCCACATTGACGGAATCACGGTCGAGGATTCGCCGGGCGATCCATCGTTTCACGTTCGAGGCGCCACCAAGATTTATCGGCGGGCGACCTGGGACGCCATTGGCGGTCTGATCCAGGCGCCCGGCTGGGACAGCCTCGATGAACTCAAGGCGAATATGCTCGGGTGGAAGACGCGATCGTTCCGCGACCTGCATCTGTTCCAGCATCGGGGGACCGGATCTGTGGATGGAGCCTGGAAGACCTCGGTCAAGAACGGACGCGCCAATTACGTCGTGGGTTATCACCCGCTGTTCATGTTTTGCAAGTGCGCGCGACGGCTGCTGGAACGGCCGTACAGCGTGGTCGCGGTTGGCCTGTGGTACGGCTACCTGTCGGGATACTTCTCCAGCACGGAACGGATTCGCGAGCAGAACGTGATCCGTTATGTCCGACGCGAGCAGATGCGGCGACTATTCCTTCGCGAAAGCATCTGGGCGCAGAAATAGGCGAAGGCGCGTATGTGCGGCATTTCTGGGAAATTTATCTATCGCGAGAGCGCCAGCGTTGACGCCGGGTTGATGCAACGGATGACTCGCCTTCTGGCCCACCGGGGTCCGGACGGGGACGGGCATTACGTCCAGGGAAACGTCGGTCTGGGACATCGTCGGCTCTCCATCATTGACTTGAGCACGGGAGGCCAGCCCCTCGCGAATGAGGACGATACGGTCTGGATTGTGTTCAATGGCGAGATTTACAACTTCCACGAGCTTCGGGAGCGGCTGGTCAAGCGGGGCCACGTATTTCGCACGAAGTCCGACACGGAAGTCATTGTTCATCTGTACGAGGACGAGGGTCCCGAGTGCGTCCAGCAGCTCCGCGGGATGTTTGCCTTCGCCATTTGGGACACGAAACGACGCCGCTTGTTCGTGGCGCGCGACCGGGTGGGCATCAAACCGCTGTACTATTTCGACGACGGCCGTGCGTTGTGGTTTGCCTCGGAATTGAAGGCCATCCTGGCTGATCCATCCGTTCGCCGAGAGGTGAACGTGACGGCGATTCGAAAGTTTCTGGCGTTCAACTACCTGCCGGGAGAGGAAACGCTGTTTCAGGGCCTGCGCAAACTCCTGCCCGGCCACTATCTGGTCGCCGAGGCGTCGGGTGTCACCACCCATCGGTATTGGGATCTTCGTTTTCCCGAGTCACGCCCGTCGATGTCCTTCGACGAGGCCGTCGACCAACTTCACGACCTGCTGCGCACGACCGTGCGCGACCATATGATTGCGGACGTGCCGGTGGGGGTCTTGCTGAGCGGCGGGGTTGATTCGTCCGCCATCACCAGCCTGGCGGTTCAGGCAACGGACAAGCAAATCAAGACGTTCACCGTCGGCTTTGATGGCACTCAGGTGGTTGATGAACGCCCGTTCGCCCGAATGGTCGCCGACAGGTTCGGCACCGACCACTATGACATCAGCATCTCGGAAGGCGATTTTTGGGATTTTCTTCCGTCGTATGTGTGGCACATGGAAGATCCCGTCTGTGAGCCGCCCGCCGTCGCGCTGTATTACGTCTCCAAGCTCGCACGTCAACACGTCAAGGTGTTGTTGTCCGGCGAGGGCGGCGATGAAGCGTTCGCGGGATACCCGAATTATCCCAACATGCTGAAACTGGACCGCATCCGGGCGGCGCTGGGGCCCCTGGCACGACCCGTCGGCGGCATGGCCGCCCGCGCGGGCGTGTGGTTGGGAAACGAGCGAGCGCACCGATACGGGAACGCGCTGGGGCGTCCATTGGCCGACTGCTACTACAGCCGCACCTCGGGGCCGACGGGCTTTTTCCAACAGCAGGCAAACGAATTCTTCACGCCGGAGTTCCTGACGACAAGCCGGTCTCGCTCCGGCCCGGGAAATCGCGGATTTGTTGAAGCCCGCGGCCAACTGGGGCCTGCTCGACCAGATGTTGTACGTCGACACCAAGACGTGGCTGCCGGACGATCTCCTCGTGAAAGCGGACAAAATGACCATGGCCAATTCCGTGGAATTGCGGGTGCCGCTGCTGGATCATGTGGTGATGGAATTTGCGGCGTCTCTTCCTCCCCATTTCAAGGTGGGCGGGGGGGACACGAAGCGCGTGCTCAAGGCCACATTCGCCAAATTGCTGCCGGAAGAAGTCTTGAAACGAAAGAAGGCGGGATTTCCGGTGCCGTACGGCACGTGGCTGCGCAACGGACTCAAAGGCCGGGTGGAGGACATCCTGCTGTCGGATCGCGCGGCGTCCCGGGGCTATTTCCGGAAAGGCGAGATCAACCGCCTGTTGCAGGCGGATTCGCGATCCGGCCGGTTCAGCAAAGAGATTTTTTCGCTGTTGGTGGTCGAGTTATGGCATCAAGCGTTTGTGGACGGTGGCCGTGCCGTCTGATGAAGCGGATCGCCAGATGAATCGCGAAGGCAAACCAATGCGGGTCCTGTACAGTTTCCCGCTCCGGATCGGCGCCGGGAGGGTCGCTACCACGGCTTGGTACCAGGTTGATGGCCTGGCGGCGGCTGGAGCGCAGGTCACGGTGTTCCCGGCCAGCATTTGCCTGCCGTTTTCCCCGGTGGTCAAGGTACGGCCGACGCTGGCGCGGGGACGGTTCCGTGTGCCCAATCGATTGTTGGGGCGGATGAATTACACGGGTTTGCACGACTGGATCGTGTCGCGATGGATCGAGCAAATGGCGGGAGAAATTGACATCATTCACACGTGGCCGATCGGGTCGCTGCATACGCTGAAGACGGCGGCAAGGCTGGGCATTCCGACCGTCCTGGAACGATGCAACGCGCATACGCGGTTCGCGTATGAAGTCGTGCAGCGAGAATGCGAGCGGCTGGGCGTGCCCCTGCCGCCGGGCCACGAACATGCGTACAACGCGGAGCTTCTGCAGAGAGAGGAAGAGGAATATCGGCTGGCATACCGAATCCTCTGTCCTTCGGATTTTGTGGTCAAAACCTTCCTCGACCAGGGATTTTCAAGGGACAAATTGGTTCGGACCATTTACGGGTTCGACGAGAAAATCTTTTATCCGCATGACAAACCGCGGGAGCCGAGGCGCGGCTTGACGATGTTGTCCGTCGGCGTGTGCGCGGTGAGAAAGGGCCTGCACTACGCCTTGGAAGCCTGGCTCCAATCTCCCGCGTCCCGTGAGGGCCAGTTCCTGATTGCCGGTGAATTCCTTCCGGCCTACCAGCGAAAACTTTCAGCCATGCTGGCCCATCCGAGCGTCAAGTTGCTCGGCCATCGTAATGACGTGCCCGAACTCGTGCGCAACAGCGATATACTTGTCCTTCCGAGCATCGAGGAGGGATTCGGCCTGGTCTGTACCGAGGCGATGGCCAGCGGCTGCGTCCCTCTGGTTTCGGAAGCGTGCACCGATATCTGCCGCCACATGGAAAACGCCATGGTGCATCGCGTCGGCGATGTCGCGGCCCTGACGCAGCACATCACGATGGTGCACGAGGACCGCGCGCTGCTGGAGAGGTTGCGCTCCGCGGGATTGCGTCTCGCGCCTGAGGTGACGTGGACCGCCGCGGGTGTGAAGTTGCTTCAGGCCTATGGCGATGTGGTAGCCGGACAATCGGCGCAGACCCACGCGGGCGCGAAGCCGATGACGCGGGGCAGGGAAATTAACAGCAGCACAGCCACGGTGGCTCGATGAAGATCAGCGCGGTGATTCCCACGCACAATTGCGCGTCCGTCATTCGAGCGACGTTGGACTCGGTCATGCACCAGACAATTCCTCCTGATGAAATTCTGGTCCTGGACGACGGAAGCACCGACCAGACGGTTTCCATCTTGGGCTCGTACCGGCCGCGGGTCACGATCGTTCCGCAGAAAAACCAGGGAGTCGCTTCGGCGCGCAACGCGCTGTGCGAGCGGGCGCAAGGCGATCTCGTCGCGTTCCTCGATCACGACGACCTCTGGCATCCCGGTTATTTGGAGGTCCAGCGCCGGCTGTTCCGGGAGCATCCCGACGCCGTCGCATTTTTCACCGGGCATGTCGATTTCCGCGGTTATGGCAATTATGAATGGAACAGTGGTCGCGTCAGCGATCCGGGACAAGTCGAACGGATCGATCCATTGAGTTTTCTTCGTCGGTACAACACGACCACGGGTTATTTCGCCTCGATGAGCTATTGCTGCGTTCCAAAACAGGTGTTGAACCGAATCGGCAGTGAACCGTTCCGGATCAGCGGCGTGGACGACTCGTACCTGTGCACCGTGTTGCCGCTGTACGGTCCGGTGGTCTATGCGCCGGTGCCGTTGGTCGCCTACCGGCTCACCGAACAAGCCCAATCCGTCGACCGCCTGAAATCTTTCGGCTCGTGGGTAAACGTATTTGAACTCCTCGAGGAACGCTACGAGAAGCAGGGTGATCCAGAGCTGCGGCGGGCGTTTCGGCTGGCGTTTGCGACGAAACGGCGGGCTTACGGCAAGATCCTGATGGGCGCAGGCAAATCGGCGGAAGCGAGAAGGCAGTTCAGAGAGTCCACAAGGAATTCGAGCAATCCCGTTTCGAGGTCAAAATCACTGGCATTGTGGTTTCTCAGTTTGCTCCCGGCGGCATTCCAACCCGCGTGGCCGCCGAGTGTCCGGGAATCGACAGGCGGGAAGATGTACTTGCGTTCGCCGTTATACGACAAATGACACCGGCCGGAATTCTCATATTGGTGGTCCTGATTCTCGTGGTTTTGGCTGCGCCACGACGCTGGGCGTTGCTGGGGATGATCGCCGGAGTCTTGTATCTGACCCAGGCACAACAGACGTACGTGCTGGGATTCAAGATGTTCGCGATCCGGTTTCTGGAATTGGCCGGATTTACCCGGGTCATGGGGCGCGGAGAGTTCTCGTTCTCGAGGTTGGGCAAGATCGATCGGACGTTACTGCTGCTCTACAGTTACACGACCATCGTCTATCTACTGCGAGCGACGGAGGGGCAGGCCTACGCGATTGGTTTGACCATGGACGCGTGTCTGTGTTATTTCACATTTCGCGGTTTGATCGGGGAGATGGAGGACTTTCGGTGGTTCTTGCGCGCCTTTGTTGTGCTTCTGGTGCCCTTTGTATGTTTGGTCCTGATCGAAGCGCTGACGGCCCACAATCTTTTCACGGTCATGAGTGGAATGCCGGACGAACCATGGTTCCGAGAAGGCAGCGTCCGGTGCCACGGCAGCTTCCGGCATCCATCGCTGCTGGGCACACTCGGGGCGAGTTTCTTCCCGTTGTATATCGCGCTCGCGTTGGCAGAGACCGACCGCATGGTGGGGTGGATTGGTGTCGGTCTCAGTCTGACAATCGTCTGGGCCTCGACCTCCGGCGGGCCGCTCGGGATGGTTGCTACCGGGGCGGCTGGGTGGGTGCTCTGGATCATGCGAAGAAGGATGCGCCTCGTCCGGCTGTCAATCGTGGGGTTGATCGTGTTGGCGGCCCTGCTGATGAAGGCGCCCGTGTGGTACCTGCTGGCCCGCCTGAGCTCGTTCACCGGAGGCGACGGTTGGCATCGGTCTTATCTCATCGATGTCGCGTTCCGTCATCTTCGGGAATGGTGGTTTGACGGTATCCCCACCGAAGCGACCGTTGACTGGTTCCCGTACACCCTGGCGTCGACGGGTGGAGCGGACCTTACGAACCAATTCATCTCCTTCGGCATCATCGCCGGGGTGGGGGCGCTGGGTTTGTTTGTCTGTCTGCTGAGCCGCGCGTTCAGTGCCCTCGGCAAGGCCTTGGCCAATATTCGCTCGCACTCTTCCGAGACGAACAGGACCGAGCTGCTTGTGTGGGGCATGGGCGTCATGCTGGCAGCCCACGTCACCAATTGGTTCGGCATAAGCTATTGGGACCAGACGTATGTGCTCTGGTTCATGCAACTGGCGGCCATTACGAACCTTTCCGAGCAGTATGCTGACAACGAGCGAATGGCGGCAGAGACGGCGGTTTCGTCAGAGCCGGACGCATTATGGCTGGATGATGTCGTCGAACCGGGTGTGCCACTCAATGCGGGCGGCGCTTCCCCACAGCCGAACCGGTAGATTTGCCAGGATAGACAATCGTGTGACCGCGCCGAGTCCTGCTATGTCAAGCGCACTCCATCGTTCACTGCGGCGGTTGCTGGCCCTCCCGGGCGTGCACTATCTGGCCACACGCGTGTTTGGCGGTCACATTCGCAGTTTGAGCTTTGACGAGAAGTATCGCAGCGGACGGTGGAACTTCGCGGGTGATAACGAATCGGAACTTGCGTCCGAACTCGGGAAACATGCCGGTCAGGGGAACATCTTGATCCTCGGATGTGGCGTCGCGTCCATCACCGGCAGCCTCGATCCGGCGACGTATGAATCCATTCTTGGCCTCGATCTTTCACCCGTAGCGATCTCGGAAGCCATGCGGTACGCGACCGGAAAGGTGCG
Source organism: uncultured Verrucomicrobiae bacterium (assembly GCA_963712025.1). GTDB lineage: Bacteria > Verrucomicrobiota > Verrucomicrobiia > Palsa-1439 > Palsa-1439 > Palsa-1439. The sequence goes on from CAVQGJ010000010.1 coordinate 754,749, forward strand.
TTTCGAAGTCGGCGACATGCTGACGTACGAGCCGAAACAGAAGTGCAGTGTCATTCTGTTTTCCGAGTCGTTGAATTACGCGCGAAAGAGCCAGCGGATGCCGCTGTTGACGAGGTTGAGCCGGCATTTGACGCCGGATGGCTGCTTCATTGTGACCATCTCGCAACCGGACCGGTACGCGGCGATCCTGTCGATGATTCGGGCCAATTTTCAAGTGTTGGAAGATCGAGCGTTCCAAGGCTCGCAAAGGCGACTCCTTGTATTCCGTCAGAAGTGACAGGTGTTTGTGAACCAGGCGGCCGAGTGACACCCATGTTGGTTAGTGTTGTTATACCCACGTACAATCGCGCGGGGACCATTGAGCGCACCGTGAACAGCGTGCTCGCGCAAACGTGGGAACCAATCGAGGTCATTGTGGTCGACGATGGTTCGACGGACCACACGGCGGATGTGTTGGCGGGATATGGTGACAAGATCCGGGTGATCCATCAGAAGAACCGGGGGCCGAGCGCCGCCAGGAACACCGGCATCCGCGCCGCCACAGGAGAGATAATCTCCTTTTTGGACTCGGACGACGAGTGGTTGCCCGACAAGACCGAACGCCAGGTAAGACTGCTCCAAGCCACGGAATCGTTGGGAGTCAAGTGCTGCGTGTGCGATTGCCGGATGCAATTTACCACGCGAGGAACAACCTCCTTCACGTCAGCGCGTCTGCACCCCGGGTGCCGGGAAGGAATCTGGACCAATCCGGCCGAGGTGCTTGTTACCCGCTTCCTTCTTTTCAACCAGAGCGTGGCGGTTCGACGCGAAGCCCTTGAGCGGGTGGGCTATTTCCGCGAGGATTTGCCGTATGGGTTGAATGATGACTACGATCTCGCCGTCCGACTTTCACTCATCGGCCCATGGGCGTTTATCGCCGATCCCCTGGTGGTATGGCACGAGCACGCCAACAACATTTCACGAACCCACAGCGAAGTGGATATATCCACCCACACATTCCGGATTCTCAACGATCTGAGCCGTTCCGCTCTCTTTGGCCCGTTATTCCCAGAGGCCTTGTTGCGCCAGCGCCTGCGATTCCTGAAACAGGGGACCAGCGTCCTGCGTTTATCGACCCAGTCGAGTCCTGTGTCTCGGTCATTCGGCGCAGTGCTGCTGTGTCTTCTTAGGGCGCGTGAGAAATTGTATGCGCGGCTGCCGTCGTACCCGCGGATGATGACGCGACCCGTGTGACGGGCTCGGGCGCGACCCTGGATATGGACTGATTTGCGCGGGAAGAACGCTGCCATCGCGAAACCTGATCGAGCGCGGTTCCAGCTTGGAAATAAGAAGGCCTCTTCTCAGACATGACGAACATCCGTTCGCGGTGATGATGATCTGAAGGCGCATAGTTAAGGAAAAGCATGGCTATTCTTATGTCAGAAGTCAACGTACCGCCCCAAATCGCCACTGGCGACGGGGTCAGGCACGTAAAACGCGCGATCATCGCCTCGGGCATGTACCCTGCTCACAAACGGGCGAGCAGGTTCTATGTCAAAGTTGCGAGATGTTCTTCTAGCAGTTGTTGTAGCCACCGTTTGCATGTTCGCCTCGGCACCCCAGAGCAAAGCAGCGAGCTACTATGTGGACTATTCAAGTGGTCTGGACTCCAATGTCGGCACAAGCCCGTCGTCGGCATGGAAGCATTGTCCGGGCGATGCGGCGGCGACCGCCGTGCCGGCCAGCGCGACGTTGATGCCGGGCGACACCGTCTGGTTCAAGCAGGGCGTGAATTACGTTCTCACTTCGCCGTCCACCTACGCCGGCAATCAGGTCACGGCCGGCATCCAGTTGTACTGGAGCGGCTCGAAATCCGCGCCGATCACCTATGCCAGCACGAGCGCATGGGGCGTGACGACGAATCGGGCGGTATTCACCGACAACTACGCGCAGGGCTTTGGGTACGCAGTATTCTGGAACCATTACGGCGAGAGCAACATTGTGTTTAACAACCTGGAATTTGGCCCGTTGGGCGGGTCGAACAGCCTGCCGTCGAACACGGGCTCGAACGTCAATGGCGTGCCGCCAAACCCGGGGTGGGGAATTTTCTTCGACGAATGCATTGTGTCGAACGTGACGGTCGAGAACTGTTATTTCCACAATATCGGTTACTGGCAGAATCAAGAGCCGTTGAACTCGAACTCGATCCAGGGCACGGGACGCGACGGGGAATCGTCGGCGGGCATCGCGGTCGCGGGGAGCGGGGCGGGATTGAACGGACTGACAATCACCAATTGCGAGTTCACGAAGGTCTGCAACGCTGTCGATATTGGGTACCAGGCATTGAGCTACAACCTGACGATCGCCGGATGCGACTTCCACGATTACACGGTCTGGAGCATTGACATCGCGGGCCAGGGCGGCGGCAGCGGCGTGAGCATCAACAACGTGTTTATCCACGGCAATACGTTCCACGATTGGGATTGGAGTTACGCGCCGTATTACTGGGCCGCGTACGGTGATCCGCCGCACCACGATGGTATCTACCTGCGGCCGGCGTCTGAAGGCGCGGGGAGCAACATCGACATCTACGCGAATGTGTTTTACGAGACGCACACGAACGCGTCGGCGACGGCGGCCATCTGGGCGGCTTCCTCCAGCGCGAATATCTACAACAATCTGATCGTCAATTGCAGTTCGCTCGCCAGCGGCGATTACGGCGGCACGGAGCCGATCAATTGTTCGGCCGGGGCGGGCACGCCGAACAACGCGGTGATGCGCGTGCTGAACAACACGATCATCATCAATACCACAGCGGATCTGGATGGCGGAGCGAGCACCGAGGCGCTGCATCTGGGATGCGACGGCAGCGAGACGTGGCCCGCGAACAATCCGCTGCTGGTGGAGAACAACATCTTCTACGACTTCCGCACATCGAGTTACGGGGACGCACTCGTGGATACCGACCCGATCACGGTCGGCACGACCGTTTGGACGTTCAATTACAACGATTACTCGACGGTGCTGGCGTCGTTCTTCCAGATCAGCGGGCTGGGCGAGAGCCTCAATCTGGCCGGCCTGCGCATTGCCGGCTGGGAAGCGAACGGCCAGGCCAGCAACCCGCTCTTCGTCAGCCTGCCGTACGGCAGCGGGACGAGCTCCGGCCAAAACAATTACGGGATCCTTAGCAACTCGCCGTGCATCGGCGCCGGCGCCAACCTGGGCAGCTTGAACCTACCGGGATTGAACGCCGATATCCAGGGTAACCCCCGTCCTGTATCGGGTCCGTGGGACATCGGCGCGTACGAATACAACACCAACAACGTGACGGGCATACCTGGCCCGGTGGCCGCGTTCGGCGCGACGCCAACCAACGGTACGGCTCCGTTGACGGTGACGTTTACCGATACATCCACCGGCAGCATCACTAGTCGCGCTTGGCAATTCGGCGACGGTAATATAACGAACACGATGGCGACAACGGTGGTCTACCAGTACGCCGCGCCCGGTACGGACACGGTCCAGTTGATCGTGAGCGGCCCGGGCGGCTCGAGTACAAACGTGCAAGCGAGTCTGATTACGGTCGGTTCAGCCGTCAGTACGAATAGCGTTCCGCCACCGGTGGCCGCGTTCAGTGCCGCACCAACAGGCGGTACGGCTCCACTGACGGTGACGTTTACGGACGCATCCACGGGTAGTATCAGCAATCGCACCTGGCAGTTCGGCGACGGTAATGTAATGAACACGACGGCGACAACGGTGATCTACCAGTACACCGCACCCGGTACGGACACGGTCCAGTTGATCGTGAGCGGCCCGGGCGGCTCGATACAAACGTGCAGGCGAACCTGATTACAGTCAATCCGGCCAGCACCACGAATAGCGTTCCGCCACCGGTGGCGTCGTTCACTGCCGCGCCGACCAGTGGTACGGCTCCATTGATGGTGACGTTCACGGACACATCAACCGGCAGCATCACCGATCGCTCTTGGCAGTTTGGCGACGGCAATGTAATGGACACGATGGCGACAACGGTGGTCTACCAGTACACCGGGCCCGGTACGGACGCCGTTCAGTTAATCGTGAGCGGCCCGGGCGGCTCCAGTACGAACGTGCAGGCGAATCTGATTACAGTCAATCCGGCCAGCAGCACGAATAGCGTTCCGCCGCCGATGGCGTCGTTCACTGCCGCGCCGACCAGTGGTACGGCTCCATTGATGGTGACGTTCACGGACACGTCGACCGGCACGATCACCAACCGTCTGTGGCTTTTTGGTGACGGGACTTCGGCCAACACGTTGGGTACCACGATGGCGCACCAATACACGACACCGGGTACCGATACCGTGCAGTTGATTGTCAGTGGTCCGGGAGGCACGGGTGTCGGCTTGCAGGGTAACCTGATCATTGTCGACCCAACTTCACAGTCAGGTGGCGACACCAACGGCGTCCCGCAGGCGGGCGGCCATTACCAGTGGCGATTCCTGACCGCGTATTAAGTTGACTCGACTGTTCCAGTGACCAAATTGGCAGGCAAATCTTTGTTTCGATGTTTCCGGGTCCGAGAGAAATTGTGCTGGCGGCTGCGTTCTGCTCCGCGTATGATGCCGCGCGGCGCGACTGACGTGTCCGTCGTGCTGTAGAAAGTAATTTGACACTGGGAAAGTAGTTTGATGGCGGTCATCGAGCCAAGGCAAGAGAAGGCCTGTTCGCAGAAGTGCCGAGAGTAGTTGGGGGAAAGAAGCGTGACGATTTTTGTGTTGCAAGTGAAGATGCTGCCGCAAATGGAAACTGGCAACGGGTGGGATGGCCAGGAGGCGGAGTTGCAATTGCCGGATCGCTTTTGGCATGTGGCCTGCTCTAAACCGGTCGAGCAGGTTCTATGTCAAGTTTACGAGATTTTCTAGGAATTGTTGCAGCCACCGTTTCCATATTCGCCTCAGGCACCCAAGCCATAGCTATCGGTTATTATGTGGATTACGTTGGTGGCGCAGACAGCAATGTGGGCACAAACCCGGCGACAGCCTGGCAGCATTGTCCAGGCGATGCGGTCGCCACAGGCGTCGCGGCCTCCACGCCATTGAATCCCGGCGACACAGTATACTTCAAAGGCGGTGTGCGGTATGTCTTTACGGCTCCGTACACCGGGCCATGTGTGACGCCGGGCATCCAACTGTACTGGAACGGGACGAGCGGCGCGCCGATCACCTATGCCAGCACGAACACCTGGGGCGACGGGTCACGGGCGATCTTCACCGACAATTACGCAGCGAACGATTACGTGGCATTCTGGAACTATTACGGGGCGAGCAACCTCGTGTTCAACAACCTCGAAATCGGGCCGATGGGCGGCGCGGCGGCGTTGCCGGTGGATCGGGGGACGAGCGTGCCGGCCAATCCCGCGTGGGGCATGTACTTCGACGGCAGCGTGGACAACGTGACGATCGAGAATTGCTATTTCCACAGCCTCGGTTACTGGTTCAACCAGCAACCGATGAGTTCGGACTCGATCCAGGGCGGCTGCATCTCCTCCGGGGGCATTACCTGCCAGGCCGACCTGAACGGCTTGGTCGTCACCAACTGCGAATTTACCCAGATGCACACGGGCGTGGAGATCCTGTACGGGGCCACGTCCAGCAACCTGGCTGTGGCGGGTTGTAACTTCCACGATTACATCGTGTGGTCCATCGACCTGGCCGGTCCGATCACGGGTGGCAGCGGGATCAGTCTCAACAACGTGTTCATCAGCGCAAACCAATTCCACGACTTTGACTGGTCGTATGCGCCGTTCTACTGGGCGGGCTACGGTGGCCCACCGCATCACGACGGAATCTATCTGCGTCCGCAATCAGCGGACGCCGGAAGCAATATCGACATCTACAACAACACGTTCTGGGGCACGCACACCAACGCTTCAGGGACAGCGGCAATTTGGGCGGCCTCCAGCAGCGCGAACATTTACAACAACCTGATTGTCAACTGCAACTCCCTGGCCAATGGCGATTATTCAGGAACGCTGCCCATCGACTGTTCGGCGGGAGCCGATGCGCCTTCGAAATCGCCGTCGCTGATGCGCGTCCTGAACAACACCATCATCGTCAACACGGCCGCCGATCTCGATAACGGCCAGAGCACGGAAGCCCTGTACATGGGATGCGACGGCAGCGAGACGTGGCCGGCGAAAGACACGCTGATCGTCGAGAACAACATCTTCTACGATTTCCGCACCTCCATCTACGGCACCGATCTTGTCGGCACGGACCCGATGACCAGCGGCCCGAATGGGTGGACGTTCGACTACAACGACTATTCCACGGTGTTGCCGGCGCTGTTTCAAATATCGGGCGTGAACTCCGGCCTGAATCTCGGCGGCCTCCAGGCGATCGGGTGGGAGAGCAATGGCCAGAGCAACGATCCGCAGTTCGTCAGCCTCGTTAATTCCGGCGGCACGGGTTCCTGGCAAAACAATTACGCACTGACGTCCGGCTCGCCCTGCATCAGTGCCGGCGCCAACCTGAGCAGCCTGAACCTGCCGGGATTGAATGCCGACATCCAGGGCAACCCGCGGCCGACATCGGGCCCGTGGGACATCGGCGCCTATGAGTACAACACAAACTCGGTGCCGCCACCGGAGAGGTTTGCCCTTCCGGCGGTTGCGCTCGAATTCACGAATGTCGTGCAGACCTGCAAGACCAAAACGAAAATCGACCACACAACCGGCACCACCAACTACGTTACCACGTGCCGGGCAAGCTTCGAGATGGTGGCCAGCAATAACGGGGCGACGAATTTCCCCGCGTTCCATGTCCTGTTTTGGACGAGCCAGGGAAGTGTCTTTGATCCGAGCATGAACCCGCGGCCCGTAACGAAGAAAGTGAAAGCCCTCCGCGAAAATGAAACGACCAGGATCAGGCTGACCCTCAGGTTCAACGGAAACCAGGCGGGCACATTCCTTTACGCCACGGATACCAACAACAACGTCCTCGCCTCCGCCCAGATCCCTGAACCGGAGTAAGTAAACCGCCGATTGGCAAGCCGGGGCGCGCGCCGGGCTCATGGACGGCGCAAGCACGGACCTGGCTGGTCTGAACCCGCAGGAACCCAACATCGACAAAGACGGCACTCCCCGTCCAGCCTCGGGCCAGCGGGACCTTGGTACCTGGTGGCGCAACATTCAATTTCATGCCCAGATCGTCAATCCGCGATTTCTCCATGGCCGCCGGTACACCGGCCCGGGTGATGAAACCGCGCAACCGAAATGCCCGGTCATGGGAACACGTCCAGTGAGAAGCCGGAAGATCCATAGTCCAGAGAATGGAAGTCATTGAGCGAAACACTCAAATCAAAGGCGCTCGGCGCGGTGGTGTGGAGCGCGGCGGAACAGTTCAGCTCGCAAGGCGTGCGCTTTGTCATCGGGATCATGCTCGCCCGGCTTCTGCTCCCCGAGCAATTCGGCCTGCTGGGAATGCTCGGCGTGTTCCTCGGTGTCGCCCAAGTCTTTGCGAGTTGCGGTTTTGGGCAGGCCCTGATCCAAAGGCAGGACGCCACCCAACTGGACGAAAGCTCCGTGTTTTACGTGAACGTGCTCCTCGGGTTATTGGCGGCGGTCTGCCTGGTTCTGGCCGCGCCGTGGATCGCCCGGTTGTACCATCAACCTCAGTTGATCCTGTTGACCCGGATTATGGCGGTGGACGTGCTGATCGTTTCCGCCAGCGTGGTGCAGACGGCCTTGTTGACCAAGAAGATGGACTTCAAGACGCAGCTCAAGGTGAGCCTGGCCTCCAACTTCGTCTCCGGGATCATCGCCGTGGTCATGGCGAGGCGCGGAATGGGTGTGATCAGTCTTGTGGCCCAGGTGCTGATTGGCGATGCGCTACGGACCATCTTGCTCTGGAGCGTGCATTCGTGGCTGCCATCACTCACGTTCAGCCTGAGTTCCGTGCGCCGGATGTTCTCCTTTGGATCCCGCATTTTCGGGTCAGGGCTGCTGTATGTGGTGTTCTACAACTTGTACCCGTTTACAATTGGACGGGTCTATGCGGCGTCCGCCCTGGGCTTCTACACCCGCGCCAGTTCGATGCCCGAGTTGTTGTCGTCAAACCTGACGAACGTGGTGGGACGTGTTTCCTTCCCGTTGTTTGCGGCCCTGCAACATGACGTGGCGGGCTTGAAGCGGGCCGTGCGAAAGGTTCTCGTTTCCGTCGCGTTCATTGGGTTCCCCGCCGTGGTCGGTTTGGGGTGCGTCGCGGTGCCGTTGATTCGGGTGCTGATCACGGACAAATGGTTGCCCGCCGCCGGACTGCTTCAGATACTCTGCGTCGTCGCCGCCATCTCTCCGTTGGATGGGATTCATCTCAACGCGCTGATGGCGCTCGGCAGATCCGACCTGTTTCTCCGCCTGGAATTGATCAAGAAAAGCCTGATCATCGTGGCCATTGTCGTGACGTATCGCCTTGGCGTCCGGGGATTGGTCTTCGGGCAGGCGTGCGCGGCGGTGATTGGCTATTTCATCAACGCGTACTATAGCGTCCGGTTCGTTTCCTACTCGTGGCGGGAGCAGTTCCAGGATTTGTTTCCGTATCTGACCGTGGCAATCCTCATGGGTCTGGCCGTGATGGGGACGAATTTGCTGGGGATCAAAAGCCCGGCGGTTCTGTTGTCCCTGCAAGTCGGGGTGGGCGCGGCCGTGTACGCCATCGGGTCCGCGGTATTGCGTCTCACAGTGTTTTTTGACATGTGGAAGCTGATCCAGAACCGGCTGGCTCTTTCACGCGTTTGAAACAATGAAAAGTCAGGCGTCTTCAGTGGTTCGACGATGAAGATATCGGTTGTAATCGTGAGTTGGAACGCCCGACGGTATCTGGAGGAATGCCTGGCGAGCGTGTATGAATCCATGGGTCCGGATCGTCCCGAGGTCATCGTGGTGGACAACGCCTCCACGGATGGATCGCCGGACATGGTGGAAAACCGGTTCAAGGACGTCAAGCTGATCCGATGCCGGGAAAACCTCGGGTTTGCCAAAGCCAATAACATCGGGATCAAACTGTGCCAGGGCCGGTACATCGCCTTGGTCAACTCGGATGTGAAGGTCCTGGGCCGGTGCCTGGATACGCTGGCGGCGTTTCTGGATCAGAATCCGAAAACCGGGCTGGTGGGCCCGCGGATTCTCAACACGGATTTGACGTTGCAGTCCAATTGCCGGCGATTCCCCAGTCTCTGGAACAACTTCTGTTCGGCGACGGGTCTGGCGCGGCTTCCGGGCCGGTACCGGCTCTTCAGCGGAGAACCAATGCTGGATTTCGATCGCGATCAGGTCCGCTCCGTCGACGTTCTTGCCGGGTGCTTCTGGCTCATGAGGCGCGAGGCAATCGGGACGGTCGGACTGCTGGACGAGGGTTTTTACATTTACGCCGAAGACCTGGACTGGTGCCGACGCTGTTGGAACGCGGGCTGGCAGGTCGTTTTCTGCCCGGAAGCGCAGGCCATTCATCACCGGGGTGGCAGCTCGGTGAACGACCCGGTCCGGTTTGCGGTGGAACAATATCGCGCCCTGTTGCGGTACTGGCGAAAACATCACGGTATCGTCGGCCGCTTGTTCATCGGGGTCATCCTGTGTTGCGGACTAATCCTGAGATACCTCTCAGCGGTCGCGTCGAGGCTCTTGGGGTGCTCGGCGTCAGACAGTCGGCTGCGCATGCAGAGAGCCAGCGCGTGTTTGCGAACTCTCATTTTGGAAGGGATTGCTCCCGGCCATTTGGGGGCCGGGGGTCGCCGGGAGTGAGGCCGGTCGCCGATACCTTCGGCCAACAATCGAGCCAGCGACAACAAGAGGAAGACAGGGTAATGAGACCCCAGTTTAGCGTGGTCGTTCCCGCGTACAACCGCGAGCGGCTTGTCGGTCCAACCATTGATTCGGTGCTGGCGCAGACGTTCACGGATTACGAACTGATCGTGGTTGACGACGGATCGACCGACCGCACGCCCGAGGTGCTGCGATCGTATGGAACGAAGATCAAGGCCGTTCGTCAGGCGAACCAGGGACCGGAAGTCGCCCGCGACCGGGGCATCGCCCTGGCAACGGGAGAGTATGTGGCGTTGCTGGATAGCGACGACCTTCTCTGGCCCCACGCGTTGGAGACCTATGATCGAATCATCCGCGCCTGTCATTCGCCGGGATTGATCCTGGGCGCCACGACGTACTTCGAAGATGGACAGACCCCGCAGCCCGACGGCGACGGAACCGGCGATATCGAGGTCTTCCAGTACCGTGACTACCTGGCGAAGGACGTGCCCGTCGGCCTGTACGGCAGCAACGTGGTGACGAAGAAGTCGGTCTTCGAACAGGCGGGTGGTCTGCGCCAGAGCACGCCCACGACGTTTCACATGGACATGCTGGATACCATGCTGCGCATCGGGGTTTACGGTCCGTGCGTGGTGGTGAAACGGCCCGCGACCATCGCGTATCGGGTGCACAAGACGAATTCCATCCGCGACATCCGGGGAGTGGCCAATGGCGTCTTCCCGATCATTGACGCCGAGCGGCAGGGACAGTACCCGGGCGGTCCGTCCCGGCGGTTTGAGCGGTACGCGTGCATCGGTGGCGTCGCTTGGTGTTGGTTCAAGTACGCGCTGGCGGACCGCCAGATGCGGATTGTCGGCAAATACATGCTCCACTGCAGCCCGATGATCGCCGCGGGTGCGCTCAAGAAGCTCTGGGGGCGGGTACGCGGGGCCAGTCGCCCCGTGTGTGTGCCTCGGTGACCGGGAAACATAGGACAGGAAGATTGGGGTCAGCGAAGTTATGGGCAGCTCATCAGAAAAATTGCGTCCCGGCGACATGGTCGAAGTGCGGCCGTGGCCGGAAATTCGCGCGACGCTGGACGAGAATGGCCTGTCCGAGGGCCTGACGTTTATGCCGGAAATCCTGAAGGAACGATTGAAGAAGGAGAACTTCGACCGGTGGGTGGATGCGATTTATGACTACAAATCGTCCCTAGGACATGAACATCGGCGATTCCGATGCAAAGAGTGAGCCCAGATAGGACAAGGCAATGAAACCACGGTTCAGTGTGGTGATCCCGGCCTACAACCGGCAGAAGCTCGTCGGTGCAACGATTGATTCCGTGCTAGCGCAGACGTTTAGGGATTACGAACTGATCGTGGTGGACGATGGATCGACGGACGGCACGGCCGAAGTGCTTCGATCCTACGGGGCGAAAATCAGCGTCATCCGGCAAGCAAATCAGGGGCCGGAAGTCGCCCGCAACACGGGAGTCTCCGCGGCGAATGGCGAATACCTCGCGTTTCTGGACAGCGACGACCTTCTGCTTCCCTGCGCCTTGGCAACCTACGAGCGCGTCATCCGGGAGTTAGGTTCGCCACCATTGATGATTGGAACCGTGACCCATTTCAAGGATGGGCAGGCCGGGCATGCGGACGCCAGCACTACCAACGCCATCGAGTTGCTGCGATTCCGTGACTACTTGGCCAAAGATGTGGCCATCAGTCTGTACGGCAGCAATGTAGTGATAAAGAGGTCCATTCTCGACCAAGCAGGCGGATTGCGAACTAGCACGCCCACGACGTTTTATTTAGATATCTGGGATATGATGCTTCGCTTGGGAACCTACGGACCTTGCGTGTTGGTGAGACGGCCGGCGACGGTTGCTTATCGGGTTCACAACACGAACGCCGTTCGCAACGTGGAAGCGATGGTCAAAGGCATCTCGTGCTTGATCGAGGCCGAGCGGAGAGGACAATACCCGGGCGGGCGATCCCGCAGGTTTGTCCGATATGCCTGCCTTGGTGGCATGTCTTGGAGTTTGTTCAGACATGCGCTGAATAGCCGTCGTCCCAGATTGGGGTTTGGAGTCCTTCTCCGGAACAGCCCGATGATCTTGGCCGGCGGAATGAAAAAATTATGGTGTCCACTTCGCCAAACCGGCTCGGTGTTGCGGCTGCCAATGACAACGTCCTCCGCAAACATGACTGTCTCGGGCGTGGAATTGATGCAATCGAACCTGAAGAGTCGGTATGTGTTGGTGTCCTCTCGGAAGATTGATGGACGCGTGGCTGCCGGTTGGATGTCGCATGATCTGGAAGACTCCGTCTGGGACAACTTTCTTCAGGGGACTCCACTGGGGCATTTTGAGCAGTCGAGCTGGTGGGCACGAGCCAAGCGCATCGAAGGCTGGCGGCCCATTCGGATGATACTCACGTTGGATGACCAAATTGCAGGGGGCTTCCAAATACTGGCGCGGGGCACTGGCTTTGGCGGTGTTGGGCACATTTATAAGGGGCCTGTGGTTGCGCCCGAAGAACCCGCTTTGCTTGATTTTCTGATCGAACTTGTTGCCTCGGCCTCCAAAACCAACCATCTGCGGGCGCTGATAGTCCAACCTGCGGACGAGAGCACGATTGAAGGGGCGCGGTCGGCGTACCATCGGTTTTTGCCCAACTATCTTGTCAGTGTCATTTCAGCCACGCTGGTTGTGGATCTCTCTGGTGGGCTGGACGAGATCAAAGGGCGAATACGTCGAGCCACTTGGTCGCAGATCAGACAAGCCGAGGAGAGAGGGATCACGATACGTGAGGGCGGTGAACAGGATATCGGGACATTCTTCTCGTTGATGGCCGCGACGTGCGAACGGCAGCGGACCAGGCCCTCTCCGGCGACAGAATCGGCCTTACTGGAGATTTGGAAGGCGTTTCACCCCCATGATTGTGTCAGGCTTTCTTTCGCTCAGTTCGAAGGAAAGTCTGTTGCCGGTGTGCTTTGTCTCTGCTTTGGTCAGAGGGTTGTCGCTTGGAAAAGAGGATGGTCCGGAGAGTATCGCGAGCGGCGTCCCAACCAACTATTGATGTTTGAAGCGATTGAGTGGTCCCATCGTCATGGCTACAAGTTATTCGATTTTGGCGGACTAAACCGTGAGATCGCCGTGGCACTGTCGCGTGGTGAACCTCTTTCAGAAAGCCAAAAGAATAGCGGTGACTTCTTTCATCTTGGTTACGGGGGCAAGCCGGTGTTATTCTCGAAATCAGAGGTCTGCATCGACAATTCCTTCGCCCGATTCGCCTATAAGACTGTAGGCGCTAACGCATGGCTTCGGGCGCTGGTGGGGAACGCGTTGAAATGAAGACATTCACAGGGATTCAGAGTCGGGGCAAAACGTGAGATTCCCATGGCAAAGAATGACCGTTGAGGAGTACGCTGCCGAATGGCGGCGGCGCGGACGGCATTGAGATTTTCCAGTATCGCGACTATCTGGCGAAGGGTGTGTCGGTGGGTTTGTACGGCAGCAACATCGTGGTGAAGAAATCGGTTGTGGAACAGGCGGGAGGCCTGCGCCAGAGCACCGCCACCACCTTTCATATGCACTTGCTGGACACCATGCTTCGCATCGGGACTTACGGTCCGTGTGTGGTGGTGAAAGGACCTGCGACCTTTGCCTATCGGGTGCACCAGACCAATTCGATCCGTGACATCTCGGGAGTGGCCAACGGTGTGTTCCCGATTATTCGTGCGGAACGGCCAGGGCAATACCCGGGTGGTTCATCACGGCGATTTGCCCGCTACGCGTGCATTGGTGGAGTTGCATGGTGTTGGTTCAAGTATGCGCTGGCGGACCGTCAGGCGCGCATTGTCGGCAAATACATGCTCCACTGCAGCCCGATGATCGCCGCGGGCGCGCTCGGGAAAGTTTGGAGGCGCGTACGCGGGGCCGGCCGCCCCGTGCGCGCGCCTCGTGACCAGAAAACATAACACAGGGAAACTGGGGTAGCGAGGTCATGAGCAATTCACCAGACAAACTGCGTCGTGGCGACATGGTTGAAGTCCGGTCCTGGGCGGAGATCCAGGCGACGCTGGACGAGAATGGCATGCGCGAGGGGCTCGCGTTCATGCCGGAGATGTTGAAGCATTGCGGTCAACGATTCGTGGTCAGTAAACGAATCACCGGCGCCTACGAGAGCGCATTCGGCGGCTCACAAGCCATTCGGGATGTGGTTCTCCTGCGCAACGCGCGCTGCGACGGATCCGGCCACGACGCATGTGCGAAAGCATGCATCCTGTGCTGGAAACAATCCTGGTTGAAACGGGTGGACAGAAGCGCCGTGGAACAGGCGACTGCCCCGCTGCTCGATCAATCGCCGACAGCGTTTCCTTATCAGCTTGCGGACGGACGTTATCGCTGCCAATACGAATTCCCGGCAGCGCTGGAGAGCAGTGTTGTTCAACCCAAAGCGCGCGCGGAAGGGACGGGCCGGCTCTATCGAATGTCGGTGGATGAGTATGCGGGTTTGCAGCAGGCGGTCGGCGAAACACTCGTCTGCGTGGATGGGCACTGGTGGCGGCGGGTGCGGGCGTGTTTCTATCGGCCCTTGCTGCCGTTTCAAGAATTCCCGGCCAGATCACGAGCGATGCCGTGGGCGGCCTGGTTGGGCGGGGTACAGCACGTCGTGCCGTGCGGCCAACAAGCCAACTCGACGATGAGTTTTCTGATGTTCATCGATGGCGCGGATTATTCCATCGACGCGCTTCGAAAGAAGCCGCGCCAACAGGTGCGCTGGGCCGAAGGAAAGTTTGTCGTCCACGATCTCGCCGACCGTGACGAATTCAAACGGCGAGCCTTTCCAGTGTACACGGAATTCTATGCCCGGACTCAATACTATTACCTGGCGGAACGGTTGAGACGGGAGAATTTCGACCGCTGGGCCGACGCAATTTACGACTACAAGTCTTCGCTCATTCTTGGAGCGTATCGAGGGCCGCAACTTTGCGCGGTCAGCATTGCGCAGGCGGTTGAGAACACCTTGATTTACTCGACCATCTTTGCCACCGCCGAGGCGTTGCGGGATCACGTATCGAGTCTCTTGTTGCATACCGTAAGAGGCAGGGCGAGGGACGATGGAGCTATCACCCAGGTGTACACGGGAATGCCCAAGACATCCGACGCGCACGGGATCGACGAATTTTCGATGCGGCGCGGGTGCCGGTTGGTGACCAAGCCCGCGTTCATGTGGTTAAATCCCGCCAGCAAGCTGCTGTTGCGCAGCCTGTTTTGGGGCCAATACGCGCGTTTGCGTGGCGACCAGAACGGGCCGGAGCCGGACCCGGTGAGCTCCGGCGAATCGTCATTGGCGAAATAGCTTCATCGTAGGCCATCACAGAAGAACTACGGGCAATTCCCGAGATCACACCGAATTGTTAGCGCACCCGTTCAAGTAACGAGCGACAAACCTTCATGATACTGCTACTGGGAGCCAGCGGTTATATCGGGCAGGCGTTTGCTGCGGAGCTGAGGCGGCGGCGCTATCCGTTCGTCCCGCTCACGCGGATGGCGATCGATTACACACAGTTCGACATCCTGTTCGACTACGTGCGCAAGATGAAGCCGAGCTTCATCATCAACACGGCGGGATACACCGGCAAACCGAATGTCGACGGGTGCGAGTCCGCCCGGGCCGAGACGCTGGCGGCCAACGCGCTGCTTCCCCAAACCATTGCGCGCGTTTGCCTGGTGACGAATACGCCGTGGGGGCACGTGTCCTCGGGATCGATTTACAACGGGGCCAAGGTGCTCGATAACGCAGGCACCCGGATCGAAAGCGATCTGAGCCGGCAGGAAATCCGCTGGCTGTTCGAACAGCACCCCGAGAGGTTCTCCGGGTTTACGGAGTTGGATGAACCGAATTGTTCGTTCTTACGGCCGCCCTGCAGTTTCTACAGCGGCACCATCGCCCTGGCGGAAGAAGCGTTGCGGACGGTCAGGGAGTGCTATGTCTGGCGCTGTCGCATCCCGTTCAACGAAGACGATCAGCCGCGGAACTTTCTGTCGAAAATCCAGTATTATCCGAAGGTCCACGACAGCGTGAACTCGCTGTCGCATCTGGACGATTTCGCGCAAACCTGTTTGAATCTCTGGGAGCGGGGGGCACCGTTCGGCATTTACAACGTGACCAACCCCGGTGCGGTCACGACGCGCCAGGTGGTCGCTTTGATTGAGCGGGTCTTGAAACCCGACCGAACGTTCTCGTTTTGGAAGGATGACGACGAATTCTACCGCGACGGCGCCACAGCGCCTCGCTCCAATTGCATCTTGGATGTCTCGAAAGTCCAGGCCACCGGGGTGCGGATGCGGTCCGTGCACGAGGCCCTTGAAGAATCTCTGCGCAGGTGGCGTGTCGGCGGCCTCGCAACGTGGCCGGCTCATCGTTCGTTACAACCTGTTCGCCCCCAACATGTTCACCGCTAACACAAAGTGAGAGAATCGATGACTGAATTACGATTGGAACGGATTATCATGGTTGGCAAGAGATGGGTTTTGGCCGCGTGGTTCGGTGGAGCGTTGGTTTGCCAGTTGGCCCTCGTTGGTGCCGCACAAGGTCAAGGGGTATTGGCCCCGCTCCCGGTGATCCCAACGACACCGCCGGCGGTTGAGGAGATCCAGACCAACAGCGCGGGGTTCGTCGACTTCGGCAACGCGGTTCCCGCCAGCGCTCTTCAACAGCAACCGTTTCAAGTGGGCCCGTTGGACCTCCATCCGCACGCGTTCTACCGGTTTCTGTACGCGACCGGTGTCCAGTCCGCGCCCGGTCAGCCTCATGATACGATCAGCGAGGACGTTTCCCCGGGCTTGTTGGTGGATCTCGGGAAACACTGGACCTTGGATTACACGCCGACATGGACGTTCTATTCCGACGACCAGTTTCATGGCACCAACGAGTTTCACAACACCCTCGACCACGCGGCCACATTGAATGGTGGGCTGGCGTACGGCGACTGGCTGCTCGGATTCAACCAAACGTACATCCGATCGGATACGCCGCTGATCGTGACCGGCGGTCAGACCGTGCAAGAGACGTTTGGCACCGGCTTGACGGGGTCGTATCGGTTCAACACGGTCATGTCCATGGATCTGAGCGCCAACCAAAACTTTACGTACACCGACAAGCTGACCAACTCACGCGAGTGGTCGACGCTCGATTGGTTGAATTACCAGTTCTGGCCCCGGCTGGATGGGAGCCTGGGCTTTGGTGGCGGCTACGACGGCGTGAGCATGGGCGTTGATTCCGCATTCGAACAATATCAGGCACGGGTGAACTGGCGGGCGACGGACGTAACCAGCTTCATGATCCATGGCGGCTTGGAAGACCGGCAATTCCTCGGTTCCGGCTTGGGCGATCTGATCAATCCCATCTTCGATGCCGAGGTCAAATACGCGCCGTTCAAGGCTACGGCGCTCCTCCTCGATGCCGATCGCATCGTGTCCTCGTCTCCGCTTCAGAATCAGATCGTCGAAACTACCGATGTGACGGCGAGTTTGAGTCAGCGACTCTTGAAGAAGCTCTTCTTGAGCGCCGGCGGCGGGTACCATTGGGACACGTATGTGTCCACGTCGAGCGCTCTGAGCACGAGTCGTCGTGACCAGAATTATTCCATCAATGCCAGTCTAACCTGCGTATTCCTCAAACACGGCACGGCGGCGGCAACGTACCAGCACAGCGAGAACTGGTCGTCGCAGGCCGGTTTCGGATACAGCAGCAACCAATACGGGTTCCAGCTTGGATTCCAATACTAAAGTGGTTCCGTCCCTGCAACCAGCGCCGGCGGCTGGGCAAAACGCGATGGCGGTCGACCGTCCGGGATGGCCGAAGCATTTTCTCTGGGCGACGATCATTCTCGTGGCTTGTTTCAGCGTGCCGCTATTGCGTCTGGTGTGGTTCGCGGCAACCAGCGATCTGTATTCCCAGTGCTTGTTGGTGCCGTTCGTGAGCGCGTATCTGGCTTGGCTAAACCGGGGCAACGTGGGGCGTTCTTCCGGGCCGAACCGCCAATTCGCCGCGTTCGCGTGGTGCGCCGGATCGGTTTTGCTGGCCGGATACTGGCTGGCGGTCTGGTCCCGGTGGCCCGTCACCAATCAGGATAGCCTGGCTTGGACGACCTCCGCGTTCGTCTGCCTTTTTTTCGGCGTGTGCGGCTGGTTCGCCGGCCGGGAAAGACTTCGGGCCATGCGGTTTCCACTGTGTTTCCTGGTGTTCATGGTCCCGTTTCCGATGGTGGTGCATAACTGGTTGGAAGGTTTTCTCCAGCGAGGCTCGGCGCTGACGGCCTACGGGTTCTTTCAGCTGTCCGGGACGCCGGTCTTTTGCCGTAATCTGGATTTCCAATTGCCGGGCTTTGCGCTGCAGGTCGCCCCGGAATGCAGCGGCATCCATTCCAGCATGGTGTTGTTCCTGACCAGCCTGATCGCAGGCCACCTGTTCTTGCGATCACCATGGAAACGCGGAATCCTGGCGCTGGCCGTGCTTCCGCTCGGACTGTTGCGAAACGGATTCCGCATTTTCGTGATCGGCCAACTATGCATTCATATCGGTCCCCAGATGATTCATTCCATGATTCACCGGGAGGGTGGCCCCGTTTTTTTTGCGTTGTCTCTGGTGCCGTTCTTCCTTCTCTTGATTCTCCTGTGGCGGTCCGAACAGGTGCAGACGGCGCCCGCGGACCAATGACGGAATGTCCTTCGTGACCCGCATTTGTCCATGACCATGACACACCCCAGCGCGCTTTGTTCTGGTTTCTTGCGGTCGGTCGAGAGGTTCTCGGACCGCCCGGCCCTGGAGGTCTCCGGCCAGTGCCTGACCTACGCGCAACTGTTCCACAAGGCCGCGTCGCTGGCGGCCACACTGGCCGCGCTCGACACCGCACAAAACCCGCCGTTGACCGCCGTCTTCGCGTATCGGTCGGTGACGGCATTCGCTGGTGTGTTGGGCGCGTTACTGCGGGGCCATGGATACGTGCCTCTCAATCGCACCTTTCCCCCGGACCGCACCCGAACCATGCTGCAACGCTCCGGTTGCCAGGCCATGATCGTCGACGCAGCCTCGGAGAGCCAGTTGACCCGGGTGTTGGAGGGAATTGACCAGACCCTGGTCATCGTGCTGCCGGAACGGGACGACGTGCGCGCGCTGGCCGCGCGCTGGCCAAACCACCAATTCATTGGTGCCGGTCAATTGGCGCCAAGCGATCAGTGGCGCCCGGTGGAAACGTCCTCGAATTCCATTGCGTATCTCCTGTTCACTTCGGGCAGCACCGGTGTGCCCAAGGGAGTCATGGTCGCGCACCGCAACGCGAATCGCTATGTGGATTTCATCGCCAACCGCTTTTCGATCACTCACGAGGACCGGTTCTCGCAGACGTTCGACATGACGTTCGACCTGTCGGTGGCAGACATGTTCGTGGCTTGGGAACGGGGAGCCTGTGTGTGTTGCCCGTCAGAGAAGACGCTCATAAACCCCGGACGTTTCATCAGCGATTCGCGCCTGACTGTTTGGTTTTCCGTTCCGTCCACCGCCGTGTTCATGAAACGGTTGGGGACGTTGAAACCGGGCCTGTACCCGCGGTTGCGGGCCAGCCTGTTTTGCGGCGAGGCGCTATCGGCGGAGGTGGCACGGGCCTGGTCGGATGCCGCTCCCCATTCGATCGTGGAAAATCTGTATGGCCCGACGGAACTGGCCATCGCCTGCATGTTCTACCGATGGGACCCGTCGCGGTCGGCCTCCGAGGCGGAAAACGGAATCGTGCCCATCGGCGAACCGTTCCCCGGCATGGTCGCGCTGGTGGCTGATGAGACCTGTCGCGAAGTCGCGCCAGGCGAGGACGGCGAATTGCTCATGACCGGTCCACAGATGTCACTAGGATACTGGCGCGATCCGGAAAGAACCGCGGCCAGCTTTGTCACGCCGCCGGGCCGGAGTGAGGTGTATTACCGGACTGGCGATCGCGTTCGCCGGCCCGTGGATGGCGACCCGATGGTGTACCTGGGGCGGGTGGATAACCAGATCAAGGTGCTGGGCCATCGCGTCGAGTTGGGCGAGGTGGAGGCCGCGTTGCGCGAGCTGTCGGGTATCGATGGCGTGGCGGCATTTGGATGGCCGCTGGTTTCGGGCGGGGTCGGCGGAATTGAAGCGTTTGTGCAAGCCGAGAGCGTGGCGGCGGACGAACTCCTGAAGAAGGTCAGCTTGCGGCTTCCGCCATACATGGTCCCGCGGAGGATTCATTGCTTGGCGGAGTTTCCGTTGAACCCGAACGGCAAGATCGACCGCCAGGCTCTCCGGAACGTGTTGGAGACGATCAATGGCTGAGATCCGTTCCGAACACGTGCGGGCGTTTCTGGTGGGGCAATATGCCGACCAGATCCGGGGAAAAGGGCTCGATCCCGACGTCTTGCCGGACGATTTCGATTTCTTGTTGACAGGAGTCATCGATTCGTTGGGCGTGCTCCAGATGGTCGGCGAACTGGAGAAGAAATTTCGAATTGAGCTGGATATGAGCCGTTTGGATCCGGAGCAATTGACCGTGCTCGGCCCGCTCAGCCGGTATGTGGCCGAAGCGGTCGGCAGTGACAGCAAGGGTGAGGCGCGCCCGGGCGGACGGGGTATCACTGAATGATTGTCAGGTATCAAACTCCCGGTGTGTTCCTCTGGGGACTGACCCAGAAGCTCGGATCGGTCCGTCGGGATTTGTCCGAATTGAAGGCGGCCGATCTGATCGGCAACCCGGTCGAAGAGCTGGCGAAAAACGGCTACCAGTTCAACCGCGGGGCCGGGAAGACCGAGGACTTGCTGTCCCTGGCAGCGGGGCCATTCGGGTTTCTGTTGAAGAGCTGTACGAACCCGGGTGCGGTTGTCGTTCACCATTCGTACGGCGAGAACGCATCGCTGTCCAGGGAATCGGAAGACCAGGATTTGATGTCTCGGGCAACGTATTTCCCCGCGCTCCTGCTCCGGCAATTTGATGTGGATGACGTCCCGTACTTCGGGTCGTTTGCCAGCGGCTGCGCCGGCTTTTTGTCGCTGATTACGATGGGGGCCGGACTGTTGGGTTCGGCCAATGACCCGCCGGTTATCTGTCTCACGGCCGATGTGCGGCCCAAGGGAATGCGGTTTGACGCGCAACGGGAGAAAATCCTGACATCGGATGCGGCGTCGGGTTTTCTCATGGGCCGGGAGAGAAAAGGTTTCCAGGTTCTCGGGGTCAATCACTATTCGACGGGACGGCGGGTGGTTCCGCTGGTGGAAATCGTCAAGCGCGCCGTGCACATGACCCGGGAGTTGGCGGATCAAGTGGGGGCGGGCGGGCGGCTCGGCGAAGCCGTGGTTCATTACCCGAATATTTTCCCGCAGGCCTGGGAGATGGTCAGCGGCTACCTCAAGGTCAGCCCCGAGCGGCATGTTCTCGACCAGTTCGCCGAGCGAGCCCACTGCCTGAGTTCGGATTCGGTCATCTCCTTGGGAAAACTTCACTCCGGCAAAGAGGATCGACTCCACGTGGTGGTGAATTTCGGCAGCGGGGTGCATCTGGGAGTTTGCATTTTGAAAGAGGTCAAGGAAGATGCACACGCCGATTGACATCATACTCTCGCGGGTGCCTGAGTCGGCCCGTCCGGCGGTGTCGGAAGCGTTGGGGGAGACGCCGACATGGGTGAAAGTGCGTCGGGCAAGTGCCGCGCTGGAGGGGGCGGACGCCGGGCTTCGGGGACCCGAGCTGGCCGTCAATCTTCTGGCCAGTTTCAACCTGGAACCGATCGAGCCCGCATTGCGTTTGGGATTGCAGTGTATTCCCTGCCAGCCGCAATTACGGGTTGCGCCCCTGAACACCGTCGAACAAACCCTTCTCGACAAGGGGTCGCCGATCTATCAGGAGAGCAGTCTGGCCACGGTGGTCCTGTGGCGGATCGAGGAACTGCTGCCACAGGTATTGCTTCCGTACTCGTCCGGTGGCGCCAACGTTCTGAAAGGTCAGGTCGAACTTCTGTGGTCGAGGATCGAGCAAGTATGCCACACCCATCGGGAGGTGGGGAAATCGCCCTTGTTTGTGTCGACGTTTCCGTCGCCGCGTGTGATTTCCGGGTTGGTGTTGAATTCCCAGTCGGTTCCGGGGCCCGCGAGCGCGATCGCGGACCTCAATCGTAAACTCTATGAGCTGGCCGCGTCGATGCCGGGAATTCATGTGTTGGACTTGAACTGGTGGGCCGGGCAGGAAGGGGCCGGCGGCTTCGACCCGTTGATGGGGTACATGGCCCGGCAACCATTGAGCCTGCGAGGAGCGCTGTCGTTGGGATTGTTCGTGGCGCGCCACCTGCGGCCGCTGCTGGCGCCGCGACGAAAAGTGCTGGCATTGGACCTGGACAATACCTTGTGGGGCGGGATCCTCGGCGAGGACGGCATTCATCATCTCAAACTGGGGCACGAATTTCCCGGGAACATTTTCCGGCGGATCCAGCGAGAGGCTCGCGAACTCAAGAGCCAGGGTGTGCTCCTGGCGTTGCTGTCCAGGAATGACGAGGCCGAGGTGCGGCAGGCGTTCCGGGAATTGCCGGATATGGAGCTGAAGTGGGACGATTTCGTCAGTCGACGGGTCAACTTCAACCACAAGCACGAGAACCTCCGCGAGATGGCGGAAGAACTGGGGTTGGCGATCGACAGTTTCGCGGTATTGGACGATTCCGACTACGAACGGGAACAGATTCGCATGTTTCACCCGGACGTGCTGGTTATTAACCAGCGGAGCGACCCGCTCCATATGCTGCAGGCGCTGCAATCCACTGACGCCTTCGACGCCTACGCGGTGACCACGGAAGACCGGGGACGACACCGGGAATACGAGTTGCGAGAAATGCGCCGCCCGCAGGGACGCGAAACGAATCTGGAAGAGTTTTTCCGCTCCCTGCATCTCCAGGCGACGATCGAATCCATCCACGACGGAAATGTGGATCGCGTGGTCCAGATGTTGTCGAAGACGAACCAGTTCAACCTGACCACGCGAAGACACCGACTGGAAGAATTGAAAGTGCTGGTGGCGATACCCGGCAGCATCAGCCTGACACTGCGGTTGTCCGACAAATTCGGCGACCAGGGGATCGTTGGCGTGTTGCTGGCAGTCCCCGCCGACGACGGCCGGCGCCTGCGGATCGACAGCTATCTGGTCAGTTGCCGGGCGTTGGGCCGCGGGGTGGAGGAGTTTCTCTGGGCCGAACTGGCGAAACAGGCGCTGGATCACAAGATTCACGGAGTCATGGGCGAATATATTCCGACGGCGAAGAACAGCCTGGCGAAGGGATTCTATGACAAGCTGGGATTTGCGCGGGTTGAAGAAAGCGCGTCGGTGACCCGGTACCTGATGGAACCGCTGACACCGGTCGAGCCACCGGTCTGGTTGGCCGGCAACGGAGGACAATGAACGCGGAGACAGATCGATTGCGGGACCTGCTGATCGAATTTTTTGAGCTTCCCCCGGATACGATGGCGTCGGACATCGTGCAGGAGCGGATTACGAAATGGGACTCGCTGGCCATGGTGCAGTTGATCGTGGAATTACAGACTGTGTTCGAAGTGGAATTTGACGTGGACGAAATTGACCAACTCACCAGCTACTCGCGGATTGGGGAAGCGCTCGGCCGCAAAGGGGTGAAGGTTTCACGATGAGAGTTGCGCTGCTATCGGCGTTGAAGAATCGAATCTTGCAGGTCCTCGCGAGAGTATCGCCGGGGGCGAGCAGCACTCGTGTCTGGCTCCATCGGTGGCGCGGCGTGAAAATAGGCAAGCGCGTGTGGATCGGATACGATGCGATCATCGAAACCGAACATCCGTATCTGGTCGAGATCCGGGACGACGCCGTGGTGGGAATTCGGGCGACCATCATCGCCCATTTTCGGGAATCGAAAGGGGTCGTCATCGAGGAGGGCGCGGTGCTCGGGCCGGGAGTGATCGTGTTGCCGGGGGTCACCGTCGGCAAGGGCGCGGTGGTGGCCGCCGGCAGCGTGGTGACCCGGTCGGTGCCGCCGATGACAATGGTGCAGGGCAACCCCGCCAAACCCATCGCCAAACTCGGGCGGATGTTGACCCCGAGCACGAGCCTCAAGGCGTTCTCTACGAGTCTTCGGCCGCTGTCGTAGCCCGCCTGAATATCCCCATGGAAGGATTTACCAAAGAGCCCCGTCTGGTTGTGCTCTCGTCCGAACCCTCAGCGGTTTCGGACCGGGCACTGGCGAAGTTTGCCGGGTTTTTGGGTGTGACAGCGCAACTGGCACCAGTCCACGCCGGACTTGCCGGGCCTCCACCGGAAGTTCTGACGGAGCCCGAGCGCGAACGCTGTCTGGCGCTGAGTCTGGCAACTTTCGGAATGCTCAAATCACAGGCATGGTTTCCGGGACTGTTGCCGCAGGCGAAGGCCATTCTGGTCTATGGAGTTGGCGTCACAGGAACTGACTGCGGTGAGTTGAAAGAGTTGACGCAGGGAGCACTGGCTTCCGTGGTCGCGGTCGAGGCGAAAAAAGTCGAGTATCACATTCATGGGGGCGGCAAACACAGGGCGTTTCCGATTTCCGGCAGGTCGTACACGGTCGAACCGCCGACCGTTCCCCTGGCGTTTGGTTCCGCGTCCGCTCAGGACGGCGTTGACACCCTGATCTCGGTGAACGGCCAGCCCTGCTTCGTATCAGTGCCGAGGGGCCGGGGCACGCTCTATCTGTTGTCCAGCGCCACGCTGGTGGACATTGACGATCCATTCCCGCCGAATTGCCAGGCGCGGCAGTGGTATGCCGAACTGCTGAGTTTGTCCATTTTCCTCCGTTCGGTATTCGGCCGGTGGTGCTGGACCGCCCCCGTCCGAGCAGCGACGATTGTGATTGATGATCCTTATCTGAAAAAGCGATACGGTTTTCTCCGTTACAAAACGCTGGTCCGCGAACTCCAGCAAACGGGCTGTTCCCTGACGGTGGGGTTCATCCCGTACAATTATTGGCGCAGCGACCGGCGCGTCACGAACATGTTGCGCGGCCAACGGGATCGCTTTTCCATCACGGTCCACGGTTGCGACCACACGAGGGGCGAGTTTGCCAGTTTGGACGAAATGCTGCTGAAGCAAAGGGCCCGATTGGCACTGGAACGCATGGACATCCACACCAAGCTGACCCAAATGCCTTACGACCGCGTCATGATGTTTCCGCATGAGCGATTCTCGACGAAGGCCATTCGCGCGTTGAAGGAGTGCGGGTACCTGGCGGCGGCGAACATGAGCCCGTGGCCCGTGGATTCCGCGGAAAGCCCGGTGACGCTTCGGGATGTTTTCGATGTCGCGGTCACGAGGTATGACAGCTTTGCGATCTTCGGTCGGAGATATCCGTACGATAATGGTTTCGAGTTGGCGGTTGACGCCTTTTTCCAGAAACCGCTGCTGGTCGCGGAACACCATACATTCTTCAAATCCGGGTTTGAGCCGCTACGGCAGGTCATGCGCGAACTGGCGACGCTCGATACGCCGCCAGTATGGATGCCGCTTCATGAAGCGCTGACGTCGACCTTTGTCGTCAAGCGGGCGGGGCCCGGTCATTACGCTGCCAGGTTCTTCACTCCCCTGTTGAGGTTGCGGAATACCGATGGCGAGCCGTGTCTCTACTCGCTGACGAAGCCCGAGGAGCCCGGACTGGTGGAAGCGGTGATGGTGGACGGCGAGAGCGTACCGTTCGAATGGCAATCTGGATTCTTGAAATGCGACGTTCATCTTGGCACCGGGGAGGAGCGTGACGTGAAAGTATTATACCGCGCCGCGGCGCAGAGGAACAATCACCACCGGCGCTCGTGGAACTTTCGCTCGCGTGTTTTTGCCAGAAGGATGTTGTCCGACATGAGGGATAACTATTTGTCAAAGAGCGACCGGCTGCTGGCCGCAGCGGAGAAGGCGAAGGATCGCTTGTTCAAAGACGACAATGGCTAGATGCATCCGCGACGGCGCCGCGATCCAGAAGACGGATGGGGATGGTTTGACGCGTCTGACATGGCCATGGCACTATGCACGATGTGATTCCCCGCTGGTCGCGGGCGTGCATGCATTCCGTTACGCGGGGGGAATCCGGCACCGCAAACAGATGAGGGCATTTCATGCGACACTTTACTCTTAGGATTCTTGCGTTGGCGGCGTTGTTTCTAACCGTCATGGCCGGAAGCGGTTGCACACAAGCCGCCAGACGGGCGCGGCACTTGGCTCGTGCCAATCAGTACTTCGATTCCGGCGAGCTGGACAAGGCGGAGATCGAGTACTTGATCGTCCTCAAAACGGATCAGGCGAATCCCCAGGCCATCGGTCGGCTCGGTATCATCTATTACGAACAGGGGCGATATGGGCGGGCGATTCCGTTCCTGATCAAGGGGAAGGAACTCGCGCCGGAAGACCTGGAACTGCGACGGAAGCTGGCTGCTGTTTATCTGTCAGCGGGCAAGACAAAGTATGCACGGGATGAGGCCGTTTTCGTTCTCGACCGAAATCCGCGGGATGATGAGGCGCCGCTGTTACTGGCTGAGGCGTCCGCAGCCACAAACACTGTGGCCGAGGCGCAGGCGAGATTGAAGGCGGCGGTGCAGAAGGTGGGCGAGACCGCGGCATTGGATGTGGCCCTGGCGCATTTGGAACAGAACCGGGGAGATTTTCAGGCAGCAGCAGCCGATCTGCAACGGGCCAAAGCCCTGGATCCAAAATCGAGTTCGGTGTTTTGGGCGTACGGGAACTTGTACTTCGCGCAAAACGACCAGAAGCAGGCCGCGCAGGCATTCCAGACGGCGGCCGAGTTATCTCCTCCCCGATCTCCGAGGCGGTTGCGATATGCCGAGTACAAAATCCGGGCAGGGGATCTGACGGCCGGTAAACAACTTTTGCAAGAAATCACCCAGAAGACCCCGGACTATTTGCCCGCGTGGAGATGGCTGGCCGAAATTGCTCTCGCCGAGACGAACTATGACGAGAGCGCGGATCTTGTCGGCAAAATGTTGGCGCGGGATCCGCTCAACTACGACGCGCTGCTGTTGAATGGCCGGATCTATCTGGCGAGGGCAGACACGGACAGGGCGATCGGAGAGTTCAAGAAGGCGGTGACGGCGTATCCACAAGTGCCCGAGCCACATTATCAACTTGCCATCGGCTATCTGGCGAAAAATGAAGTCGGTCAGGCGGTGATCAGCCTGAATCAGGCGTTGAGTCTGGCGCCGAATTTTGCGGAGGCCACGGTGTTGTTGGCGGGAATCAAAATGAGAACCGGCGAAGTGGGTGCGGCCATCGCGTCACTGAAGCCGCTGGTGGAAAAGCGACCGCAGTTTGTCCAGGCCCAGTTGCTTCTGGCCGACGGGTACCGCGCCCAGGGCGATTTCGAGTCCGCGATCGAGATCTACCGCGCCATGGAGAAGTTGGCTCCGAAGAATCCCGATGCGCCGCTCCTCATCGGAATGACGCTTCTCCAGGAGAAGAAGCGGGACGAAGCCCGCGCGGCATTCGGCAGGGCCGTGGAATTATCTCCCGATTACCTGGCCGCGGTGGAGCAGTTGGTGGACATGGATATCGCGGACAAGCAGTATGAAACGGCCCTGAATCGGGTCCAGCCGCTTCTTGGTCGAAATCCCAGGTCGGCGGAGGCGCGGCTGGTCCAGGCCAAGATTTTCCTGGCGCAACAAGACGCGAAAGGGGCGGAAGCCGCGCTGTTGAAGGCCATCGAGTTGAAGCCGGAATCTCGGACGGCCCATCTCATGCTCGCGCGGTTGTACGTCGACACCCATCAGGAACAGAAGGCATTGGACGATCTCCAGTCGTTCGTGGAGAAAAATCCCAAGGACGCCGGGGCGTGGATGTTCATCGGCATGATCGAGGAACAGCAGAAGGATTACAATGTCGCCCGCGACACCTACGAGAAATTGCTGGCCGCCAATCCGCAGTACACGCCGGCGATGAACAATCTGGCGTGGTTGTATGCGGAACATCTCGGACAGACGGACAAAGCATATGAGATCGCCAGCAAAGCCAGGGAATTGCAGCCCTACGACCCGTTTGCCGCGGATACGATGGGTTGGATCCTCTATCGGATGAAGCAGTACCCGAAAGCCCTGAGTTTGTTGCAGGAAAGCGCCGGCAAGATCGGCAAGCAGGCCGACGTCCAGCTTCATTTGGGGCTGACGTATTACAAGTTGGACGAAGAAGGACCAGCCCGGGCGGCATTGCAGCACGCTGAGGAATTGAACAAGGACGTTACGGACCGCGAGGAAGCCGATCGATGCCTGGCCATCCTGGCGATCGAACCCGCGTCCGCCGGGCCCGAGGCGCGGGCCATGCTGAACAAACGACTGGCGGCCACGCCGGATGACCCGGTGGCCCGGGCACGGTTGGCGGCCATTGACGAGCGCGAGGGGAATTTTGACAAGGCGACGGAGGGGTATCAGGCGATATTGACCGCCAATCCCGACAACGTCGGGGCGTTGGTCAATCTCGCACGACTTTACTCGGCGCATGGGAACGACCCACACAAAGCCATCGAATTTGCCAAGAGCGCGTATAAAATCGCGCCGAGCGATCCTGCCATCATCGCGCTCCTTGGTCGGCTGGCGTACCAAACCGGCGATTACAAATGGTCGGCGAGCCTGCTCCAACAAGCATCGAGCCAACAGCCCCAGAATCCCGAAGTGCTCTTTGATTTCGCGCTGGCCTCGTACAGCATTGGGCAGGTAACGGAGGCCGCATCCCATGCGAAGAGCGCCTTGCAGGCGGGGGACGGGTTCTCGCGCGCGGATGCCGCGACACGTTTTCTCGACATGGTCGCGCTGGCGGGCGACCCGCGGCAGGCGGTTGCGTCGTCGTTCCGAGTTCAGGAGATATTGAAATCGCAACCCGACCATGTGCCCGCGCTCATGGCCATGGGGGCGATTGAGGACCAAAAAGCGGATCTTCGCGCGGCGGAGCAGGTCTATGAAAAAGTGCTGTCGCTGTATCCCGACTTCGGACCGGCGAAGAGGCGACTGGCCATCCTGTACGCGGCGGACCAATCCGCTGACAATCAGAGGGCGTTGCAACTCGCGATGCAGGCCCGAGAGGCGTATCCAGTCGATCCAGAAGTCGCGAAGGCTTTGGGAATCGCGGCGTATCGACAAGGGGACTACGCGAGGGCAGCCGGACTTTTGAAAGAGAGCGCCAACAGTCTGACGGCGGACGCGACCTTGATGTACTATCTGGGAATGGCGCAATATCGGAATAACGACCCGGCGGGCAGCAAGCTGTCGCTGCAACGAGCCCTTGAGTTGAAGTTGAACGATGAATTGAGTTCGACGGCGAAACAAACACTGGCGGGATTGAAGTGACAAGCGAAACAACTGGGGTTTAGGAGCGGGACAGATCGCGCTAGTGGGTCAAACGTGAACTGGTTGCGGCATTTCGGGATGTGGTCGCAACATGCTTATGAACAATATGTTATATAAGGTCAGGTATGTTTACAGTTCTATGACATATCGTAATGGGCACCACATCAGAGAGTTATGCGAACAGACTCGGCTTGATTGGAAGTGCAGAAGAATTAAGGTGTCGGGATTCTTTACAGATCTAAGTCGATTGGCAGCCAAATAGTATTGTCCTGGCAGTTTTTAAAGGCAGGTAAGATATTGCAGAATAGGTGCTTGTGGATGCGCTGAGGAAGTTGTGCGGATGACTGGCATGGCGCTAGCTATTCCAAACTTTGAGAATTTGTGCGTCGGCTTTTATGGTTTGAGGGAATGGCGATAGGAGAATAGGCAGACAAAATGAAAAGCGTTAAAAGCTTGTTGGCGATGGCGGTGACCGTGGGTTTGGTCACTGTGGGGACATCAACTTACGCGATACCGACTTTGTTAATCTCAGATAATGCCGGTGATTCGATTCTTATCGCAGACGGTTCAGCCTTGGATCAGAGTTCGGCCGCTAATGTGGTGCAGTGGAGCGGGCAGCTGGGTGCTTGGGGTCTTGCGGTTGACTTGAGCAAGGGAACTTCGAGCGGCAGCGGGATCTCTCCCAACTTCGACCTTGAGTCAGTGGAGGCAACCATCGGGGGTGCGGCTGGTAATGCGCCATTCGTCCTTCACGTTCAGTTCGGTGATATTAATCTTGGCCCGACGAGCGGGAGCTTTCTCGCGGCAATTAACGGACATGTCACTGGTCTTGGATCGGTCAATTACAATACGTACGCCGATTTGGGGAACACGCTGTTTGGAAAGAGCTTGGCGTTGACCTCGTATTCGTCCGGACCGCTCGTGGGCGTTCTGGCGCCATTTTCGGATTCTCAGACGACGGGAAGCGAAGTGTTGCCGTTCCAATACTCGTTGATGCAGGAAGTGACCATCACGCAGGTTGGGCCGGGAGGAACTGATTTTAGTGCGACGCTCGGTGATCCTTCGGGGGGCGGCCCGACTGTTCCCGAAGGTGGAATGACGCTGGTTCTTCTCGGATCGAGCTTGATTGCCCTGTGGGCCTTCGGTCGATTCAGCAAGTCCCTTCGCGCGTAAGTTAATTTACCAGACAGCTTCAGGAGACTCCGGCTGGCTAACGCTAGCCGGAGTTTCTTCTTCTGTGCGAGACCTCCGAAATAGTCCTTTCCCGCGGCATCTACCGGTTGAATCCCTGCCACTCTGGCATTTTCCCTGCGGGGAGAATGTAGTAAGCTATTTGCCAGCCGACGAATTGTGAACAGCCCTGAAAGGCGCGGCTCGACGTGATTCCGATCGTGAACCAGCGATAGACCATGGGCTTGGCCATCATACTGGCCCTCATTAGCGCGATCCTGGCGTTTGGGATGGGGGTGACTGTCGCCATCCGGGAGCGAATCTCGCTGGCGTCCTGGACGTTTTTCGCCGGGATGACCGTGCTGGCCGCTGAAGGCGTGCTGGCCGGACTGGCCGCACAGGCGACCGTGCCGGACGAAATGGTCTACTGGGAAGAATGGAAACTTGTCGCGACCTCCATTCTTCCGGGCATCTGGCTGTTGTTCAGTGCGAGCTATTCGCGGGGTGATGTTCGAGACACCCTGGTCAAATGGTGGTGGTTGTTCGTCGGGGCGTTTGTGCTGCCGATCGGCCTGGCGGTGCTATTTCGTGGGGACCTGATTACGGTCGCGCGTCAGGCGTCTCCCCCGGACCATTGGATACTCCACCTGGGCTGGCCGGGGGTGGCGTTGACCCTTCTGATTTTGCTGGGCTGCATCCTGATCCTGACGAATATCGAGCGCACCCTTCGCGCGTCCGTGGGAACGATGCGATGGCGCATCAAGTTCATGATCGTGGGCCTGGGTGTACTATTCGCCGTCCGCGTGTACACCAGCAGCCAGGCGCTGCTGTTCTTCGGAATTGACCTGTCCCTGGAGGGCGTGAACTCGGGGGCACTCCTCGTGGCCTGCCTGCTGATTGTGCGCTCGCTGTTGCGGGCGGGACATTTCGACGTCAGCGTATATCCGTCGCAGTCGGTCCTGTACAATTCGCTGACCGTGCTGTTGGCGGGGATTTACCTGTTTGTGGTCGCGGTGTTCGCCAAAGTGGTCACGTTTCTTGGCGGCGACGCGACGTTTACCGTCAAGGCGTTCGTGATCCTGCTCGCGCTGGTGTTGCTGACGGTCCTGTTGCTGTCCGACCGGGTGCGGCTCCTGACCAAGCGGTTCGTCAGCCGTCACCTGCAACGGCCCCTGCATGACTATCGTCTGGTCTGGCAAAAGTTCACCGAGGGTATTGCCTCCCGCGTCGACCAGACGGAACTGTGCCGAGCGACGGTCAAACTGATCGCCGAAATCTTCCAGACGCTCTCCGTGACCATCTGGCTCGTCGACGATACCAAAGAGCGCCTGACATTTGCGGCATCCACGTCGTTGTCGGATGCCACGGGCACGAATCTCAGCCCGCGAGGCGCGGAGGTGGTGGAAGTCGTTCGTGGCTTGCTCGGG
This sequence comes from uncultured Verrucomicrobiae bacterium, assembly GCA_963712025.1. GTDB lineage: Bacteria > Verrucomicrobiota > Verrucomicrobiia > Palsa-1439 > Palsa-1439 > Palsa-1439. The sequence goes on from CAVQGJ010000010.1 coordinate 786,494, forward strand.
CAGTCAGTGCCCGTGGACATCGACACATCGAAGGAACCGTGGGCCGCGCTGCTGAGGCAGTGGCATCCGGACGAATTCAGCACGGGAGGGCATCGCGTTGCCGTGCCCATGACCACCAATGGAGAACTGCTCGGGTTGATCACGCTGGGCGACCGCGTGGGCGGGGTGCCCTTCTCGCAACAGGATTTCGATTTGCTCAAGTGCATGGGCGACCAGGCAGCCGCCAGCCTGCGCAATGTCCAGTTGTCCCAAAGGCTTCTCCAGGCGAAGGAACTCGAGGCGTTTCAGACGATGTCGGTGTTTTTCATCCACGATCTGAAGAACACGGCGTCGACGCTGAACCTGATGCTGCGCAACCTGCCCATCCATTTTGACAAGCCCGCCTTTCGCGAGGACGCGTTGCGCGGGATTTCCAAGAGCGTGGATCACATCAATCAACTGATCGAACGGTTGAGCCTGTTGCGCCACGAATTGGAAATGCAGCCGACGGAAACTGACCTGAACGAGGTGGTTTCCCAGGCCGTGACCGGTTGGGCCAAAACCGGCGACGTTGATCTGGTACAAGACCTGCATCCGCTACCAAGGTTGTCGCTGGATCGGGAGCAAATACTCAAAGTGGTAACGAATTTGGTGCTGAACGCGACGCAAGCCGTGTCCGGCAAGGGTCGGGTGAGCATCGAGACGACCCACCGGAATGGCTGGGTGGTGCTCGCGGTGGCGGACAACGGCTGCGGCATGAGCGCGGAGTTTCTAAGTCGATCGCTGTTTCGCCCGTTCCAAACCACCAAGAAAACCGGGTTGGGTATCGGCGTGTTCCAGAGCAAGATGATCGTGGAGGCGCACGGGGGGAGGATTGAGGTGGAAAGTGAACTGGGCAAGGGCACGACGTTTCGTGTATTGTTGCCCGTCCAGAGGCCAGGTGAATGAACCCGAAATTACTGATCGTTGACGACGACGAAGAAATCCGCACCCAGATGAAGTGGGCGCTGGCGCAGGATTACGAGGTATTGCTGGCCGAGGACCGGGCCAGCGCGGTCGAATGTTTCAAGTTCGATCGACCACCGGTGGTGTTGATGGATCTGGGCCTGCCGCCGCAGCCGAACAGTCCCGAGGAGGGGTTGGCGGCGATGGCCGAGTTGGTCGCGCTGGATCGGCTGGTCAAGGTCGTGGTCATTACGGGACAGGAAGAGAAGGAAGTGGCATTGAATGCGGTGGGGGCCGGGGCCTACGATTTTCTCTGCAAGCCGGTGGACTCGGAGGAACTGAAGCTTCTGCTGAAGCGTTGTTTCCACGTCTCGCGACTGGAGCGGGAGTACCGCGAGATGCAGCAACAGTTTCAGGGGGAGGCTTTCGAGGGCATGTTGGGCACGAGTCCCTCGATGCAGACCGTGTTCACTTCGATTCGCAAGGTGGCCGTGACGGAAGCCCCCGTCCTGATTCTGGGGGAAAGTGGAACGGGAAAGGAAATGGCCGCGATGGCGATCCACCGGCGGAGCGATCGAAGGGACGGCCCATTCATTGCGATCAATTGCAGCGCAATCCCGGAAACGCTTCTGGAGAGCGAACTGTTCGGGCATGAGAAAGGCGCGTTCACCGGCGCGCACATGCAACGGAAAGGGCGGATCGAAAGCGCCAGCGGCGGCACCCTGTTTTTGGATGAGATTGGAGAGATTCCGTTGCCGTTGCAGGTGAAATTGCTTCGATTTTTGCAGGAACAGCGCATTGAACGGGTCGGTGGCCGGCAGGAGATTCAGGTGGATGCGCGCATCATTGCCGCGACCAACTCCGATCTCAAAAAGGGGATGGCCGATGGCAGCTTTCGGGAAGACCTGTACTACCGGTTGGCCGTGGTCCAGATGACCTTGCCGCCGCTTCGTGACCGGGAAGGGGACATTCACCTGCTGGCGCAGTCGTTCCTGCAGCGGTTTACGCGGGAAATCGGAAAGCAGGGTCTGGCCTTCGATCGCGAAGCGGTGTCAGCGTTGCGCGCTCACGCGTGGCCGGGCAACGTGCGGGAATTGGAAAACCGCATCAAGCGAGCGGTGATTATGGCCGAGGGCAAGCGGTTGACCGTCCAAGACATCGAGTTGGCTGAATCCAAGGACTCCACACGCGCCGCCACATTGAAGGAAGCCCGGGAGAATCTGGAGCGAGAGATGATTCTTCAGGGCTTGCGAAAACATTCCTGGAAGATCGCCGCCGCGGCCGCCGAACTCGGTGTGAGCCGACCCACGTTGTACGAGTTGATGGAGAGGCTGAACATACAACGGCCCGCGCAAGAGCCGCAGTAATACCATCTTCAGGCCCACCGCCCATCACGACGGGCAAGCGCCGCCGTCCGCCATTAGAACCAGTTGAATTTTTCCGGCACGTACACGATGTCGGAAGGCTTCAGGTAGAACGGCGTGCTCTGCTTGGCCTCCAGGGCCTCTTTCAGGTTCAGCGTGTAGTTCTTCGTCCCGTTCTTCTCGTTGCGGACCACCCGGACATGACCGAGGTCGGCCTTCGAGTAGTCGAAACCGCCGGCTTCCATGATGGCTTCCAGCGCGGTGATCGGGTGATCGGACAGGACTTTGCCCGGCCGGATCACGGCCCCGGTCACGAAAATGGGAAACGAGGAAGAAGTCACGGTCACCGTGACTTCTTTTGTGACCAATTGGGACGAGTAGAGTTTGAGAATCTCTTTCTCCAAATCGGCCGGTGTCAGCCCGGCGGCGACGACTTCGCCGACCATGGACAGGGCAATCTTGCCGTCTCTTCGGATCTGCTGCGAGTCATTGAGATTCGGGGCGCCGGGGAACGTGATCTTCAACACGTCGCCCTCGCGCAGGATGATCGCATCCGACCGTTGGGCGGCGGTCTCGACGGGGGCGTTCGTCTGGGTGCTCTGACAGCCGGCCACGGCGGTCAGGATGGCGACCATGAGGGTCGCGAGCATCGTTCGTGAACGGCCGCCAACGAACGCGCCTCGGTTGTTTGGCAAGCGGTCGAGATCGTTTCGAATCGTTGAACCCTTGGTCATTCGTCAGTCTCCTTCGGATGTTATATGCGGCTCGTACGGGAATGTGGGGCAAGTCCCGTGCCTCTCATGCGCTGGTCATTGTATTCGTGCGCAGTCACGGCGACAACATCAAAGCCGGGCTTCCGGCCTCAGTATGGCGACACAATGGTAGGCCATATGACGGGTCAAACCACGCACAGTCCACAACCGCCAGCATTGTGTAAATGGGCGTCGGAATACCTTACACTTATTGGCAAAGTCTCGGAATCTCGTGAATGAGAGCGCGATTTATAAGAACCGTATTACTAGGCACTTAGCGTGGTAACCGCGCCTAAATTTTGTCGCCGCGGCACGGGTACTGCTAGGTAAGTGATTGATTCTGCAATGTGTGTCGTCGTTTGGTTCGACGGCAAGCAGAAGGGGAAGAAAGGGTATAGGGATGAAAGGGAAAATGTTGTTCTCGCCCCGGGTGGGGCTCTGCTTGGCAGCCGTCGGGCTGGCCATTATCACCACATCAGCCAGGGGTGTTGAATACACCTTCCAAGGCGAAACTGCCGGCGGGTTATGGATGGGGATCCAGACGTCCGGCGGCGATGAGAATGCGTTGGTCGGTCAATTCGTCATGACCACTACGGACTCCGGCTGGCAACCGACGTTGTACACATATTGCACCGATGTCGCCGCGAACCTCGCCGCGCAGTACAACTACACCGCGTACGCGTTTACGGCCCCGCAAGCGACCGGGGTGGATCCGAAGTGGGTTTCGGGCGGTATTCAGGACGCCGCCGCGATCTGGTACGCCTTCAGCGCGTCCGCAGGGGCGGACCCGAGCGGCGTGAAGGAGGCGGGACTCCAGCTCGCAATCTGGGAAGCCTTGTATAACAACCAGGCTACCTACACGAGCAGCAGCTTCTTCAATTCGTCGAATGGCGGCTTTTATATTACATCTTCCGATTCAGGGCAGACTGCCTCGGCGGTGAATGACGCCACGGCTTGGCTGAACGATTTGAGCATTCTTCCCGCGGCCCCGAATGGCGATTGGCTGGCTCCGACCGGCTTGGACGGCGTGATTTGCGGGTCCCAAGGGTTGTTTTATCCAATCGCGCCACCTTCTGAAGTGCCGGAAGGGACATCGACATTGGCGTTGCTCGGCGCGGCCCTCACCACACTGGGCCTTGCGAGCCGTAAACTCCGCTCGAAGTAAGAGCAGATTCAGCAGCGCACCTCGCGCGGGGCGGTTCTGACTCGGCGATATCCAGTCGGAACCGCCTTAACGTATGAGGGGCGGCCGTGGCAGCGGACAGCGCCCGGAGGTTTCTCTCGGAGTTTTGCCGCGGATTAGCTGAGCGGGCCGGTGAATGTGAGATGGCCCGTGGGAACCAGCACGGTGTTCGTTTGACCATTTGAGATCACGTCAAGCACACCCATGAAATGCGCTTGTCCCGAGCGCTGGGTAATGCCTTTGTGGCTCCCCGGAGTCACCTTCACAACGTCCTCGTCCCCCATCGATTTATCGAGGGGATCGCGATCCTGGGCTGCCAACACAGCCGTGGCGCAGCCATTGGTGTCCAGATGCAGACGACCGGCAACCGTCAGATAACCTCCTGCCAGATTCCCGACCGGTTGAACATCAAAAATGGCCACAAAGCGCTCCAGATTCGTCGTTCCCGTCGTGAGGTTTGCCTCCTGCACGGTGTCGAAGCTGGTGGTTTCGGCGATCGTCGTTATGTTCGAGGTGATCGTGTCGTAGACAACCAGGAGCCCCATCGAGCTGTCGCAGTTTACAGCGAGGGCGAGTACCTGATTGGATGTAGGCTGTGTGCCCAAGGCGTATCCGACGATGTCTGATCCCCACCAGGACTGAAAGTTATACCGGGGAATACCGTTGTCACTTGTCTGCGAGACCGCGATTGTGTAGGCCGCCGAGCCAAACGAGAGGAAGCCCGATGATCCGCCCCACACAGAGGCCGCAGCCACCACGAGGGATCCCACTCCCAGAACAATCCACTTCTTGACATTCACTGCGCAACTCCTTTCACTACGTTACTTTCGCCCGAATGAATCATCGACTGGCGAGATTCAACTACATCGTGATAGCCGAGCGTCCCGGCGCATCCGGTGCCAACCTGCTGGCATATTCGGTCTCAGGCACCACAATCCGGAATGGGGTGGGAGAGTGGCGGGAGTGAGACTTATGAGCAACCGAGAGAACAACATATTTCAACATCGAGAGTGGGTTTGAGCAGCTAACGTACCAGTAGCGGCCCGGGGGTCTTTCTGGCAGCCTGATATGGAAAATCTGGTCCAATGGTTCTCAAGCGAGGGCAATCTTTCGTAGGATAGATATCCGTTTCTCTTTACTGAGTGGGCTGATTCTCTCGGGTGCGGACGGCCCGTCCGCCCTGCTGTCCCGGCGGCCAGGAAGCGCATGTCGCAAGGCGTAATGGCACAAGTCTGGCTTTCCATGGGTTACCACCCTTCGAGGGGTTGAAAGCAAGGCGGGCACGGCCTGGCTGGAGTCGTATTAAGGAGGATATTGAGATTGGTCGTCACAGGCAGGACAAATCACTGGACAGCGAATGGCACCTCTATTACCATAGAAGACTGCTTCGCGTGCAGTTTGGGGTGAAAAAAGGGTGATGAAGCACAAGAAACTATTGTGGTGTCAGTGGGCCACCGACCGCCGTTTCAGGCCGCGTCCCGTGGAAGTCTGTGCGATTACTCCCATACCCAACCGCGCCACGCTTGTTCATGCCCGGAACTCCATGAGAATCGCACGGTGCATCACTGCGGCTGTATGGATGCTTTTGGCCGGGCACGTTGGGCGTGTCCGCGCATCCACGATTTATAACGTTGTCGATTTGGGTAGCTTGGGCGGGAGCTTCTCCCAGGCGAGGGCCGTCAATGACTCCGGTGAAATTACGGGCGTGGCCGATGTAACGGGCAATTCTGCCTATCACACGGCCTTGTGGACCAACGCTGCCAGCGGAGCCGTTGACCTTGGCACTCTTGGCGGCACGTCCAGTCAGGCCTATGGCATCAATTCTTCCGGTCAGGTCGTCGGCACGGCCAATCTGACGGGCGACACGGTGGCGCACGCGGCTCTCTGGACCAACGTCACCAGCGGAGCCATTGACCTGGGCACACTTGGGGGCACTTCCAGTCAGGCCAAAGACGTCAATTCTTCCGGGGAGGTTGTCGGTATGGCCAATCTGACGGGCGACACTGTGGCGCACGCCGCCCTCTGGACCAATGCCACCAGCGGCGCCATTGACTTGGGTACGCTTGGCGGCACGAGCAGTCAGGCCAATGGCATCAATTCTTTCGGACAGGTCGTCGGCGCTGCGAACGTCACCGGCGACGCGACGTCACACGCAGCCCTGTGGACCAACGGCAGCAGTCCGGGCATTGATCTCGGTACGCTCGGCGGATCGAGCAGCCAGGCAAATGGAATTAATGACTCGGGGTGGATCGCGGGTCAAGCCGATGTGACCGGTGATGCTGCCAACCACGCATGTGTCTGGACCAACAGCAGCAGCCCGCCCATCGATCTTGGCACCTTGGGGGGTACGTACAGCCAGGCGAACGGCATCAATGCCTCCGGTCAGATGGTCGGCTGGGCATACCTGAGCAACAGCACCTCTCACGCCGTCCTCTGGATGAATGATTCCAGTCCGGCGGTCGACCTCAACACCCTCATCCCCACGAATTCCGGTTGGGTATTGGCTTCCTCTTATGCCATTAATGACTCCGGGGAAATTGTCGGTTACGGGATCATCAACGGGAATCCCCAGGGTTTTGCCCTTATCCCCATTCCCACGAACACCTGGACCAGCGCCAGCGGCGGCAAGTGGGAGACAAGCACCAACTGGTTATTCGGCACGGCACCCTCACTTTCCGACTCGGCCGATACGATCACCAATGCCAACACCAAGTCGGTGACCATCGACGCGGTCACAACCAACACGCCGGGCGTCATGACCATCAGCAATCTGGTCATCTCGGCGCCGTTGGGCTCGACGAATACGCTGTTCCTGAGTAATGCCGGCGCCTTGACGCCGCTCCAGGTTCTGAACGGTTTGACCGTCGGCAGCGGCGGTGTATTGACGGTGAACGGGTCGAGTGTGATCGCGGGCCCGGTCAGCAACGCCGGCGTCATCCAAGCCAGTGGGGGAACGCTGGAGTTCTTCGGGCTCAACATCGGGACAAATGATGCGCTCGCGGGTTCCATTACCATCACCAATGGGAGCGTGCTGTTACTGTCGGGAACCGATTCGTGGACGCTCGTCTCCGCCATCGCGTACGGCGGCGGGGCCAGCGGCGGCTCGGTCATCTCCAGCAACAGCGGGGCGCTTCGATCCGTTTTCCTGAGCAACCCGGCGTTCGCCAACAATGCCGGCACGCTGGCCGTGGTCGGGGGCAACGCCATCAATTACGGCCAGGTCGGCGCCGACTTGACGAACGACTACGTTATCACCGGTTCCGGCAGTTTCACGGGCAGCTTCGGACCGAACAGTTATGCCATCCTGAATCAGGGTACAATCGCCACGCTCAGCGGCGGCACGCTCGTGTTGGACCCAGGTGACGCTTTCGACTTCGGCGGCGTCCAGAACACATCCACCGTTGTTGTCGCCAGTACCAGCACACTGTCGATTCAGCGCACCGAGGATGCGTGGGACAACCCGGCAACGAGTTACCCGACCAATCTCGGCACGGTGTTCATGCAAGGCGGCGTCCTGCGCGCCGACGACGCCACGACGACATCGACGAACCGGTTGTACGTGAATGGCGAGTCGGGTGTCATCGAAGGCTGCGGCACGTTCAGCAACTGGACGACGGTATTGAACAACGGCACCATTCTGGCCAATTGCGGGACGACGCTGACGTTCTCCGGGGTCGTCACCAACAATGGCACAATACGGGCGGCCAACGGCAATGTGTTGGAGGCCTATGGCACGGTTGTCAACAATGGCACGATTGACATCATCAACGGCGGCGTCACAAACTTCCACGGCGGGTTCATTAATAACGGCACGATGTTGACCGCCAGCGGCGTGGCCATTTCGGGCGTGTTTGTCACGGGCAGCAACGTGAATGTGCAAATTCCCTTGGTGGGCGGCCACAACTACCAGTTGCAAACCAGCAAGTCACTTACACCCGCCAACTGGGTCACTAGCGGCGTAACGCCAACGCAGTTGGGCAATACCCTCACGTTCGTCGATCTTGGCGGGGCGACAAACCTTCCCGCGCGTTTCTACCGCGTACTCGTGACCCCAGCACCCTGAGCGGGTCAAACCCGGGGAAGGGCCGGTGGCGACGGCGCGTTGACTGACCACGCGTCGATGGGGTTCACTTGCCCGCAATCGACGCAACGAGTGACATCGAACCGCGCCCCGCATCGGGGACACGTGGCATGGGTCACAAACGTGTCGAATGCGGTCCCGCACTGGCCGCACTTCCAAAGCGCGCCCTCTGGTGGAGCGGCGTGGCAGGCCGGGCAGGCAAACCCTTCGTGACGGGGCATTGCGGCCAGCCGGGCGAGCACGCGGGCCTGTTGCAGGCCTCGCCAACAATTCATGAGGATAAACGCCGCCATAATGCCGAACCAAATCGATTGAGCCCACAACGCCAACACCACCAATCCCGCCACGCCGATGAAGCCAATGATCACCGCCAGCATCAGACTGCGCGCCCGGCCCATGACAAACCATAGCAACGCGCGCAGAATCTGCCCGCCATCGAGCGGATATACCGGCAACACATTGAAGATCAAGAGCACGAGATTGATGACCCAGACGGCGTAGAGCAATCCATACACGTCGGGCGCGGAACTCGGCCAGCCCCAAGAGGTCGCCGCGACACGCCCGATCGTGAGCACCGGGAACAGCGCGACGTTGACCAGCGGCCCGGCGGCGATGCTCCACAGAACCGCGCCGGGACGAGGCGGGGGATCCACGTACGCCACGCCTCCAAGGGGCCAGAGCACGATTTGGTTGGCGCGCCCGCCAACGCTGCGGCAGGCCAGCGCGTGGCCGAACTCGTGCATCGTGACGATCACGAACAGCGCCAGATATTCCAGGCCGTTCCACAGCAGCGAGGAGTAGTCATGCCCGCGGTTGCTGATCTCGTATGCGGCCACGATGAACCACGACCAGTGCAGGAACACGGTGATGCCCGCCACCTGGAAGAGGCGGATGGAACCCTGACGGGTCGGCATCATTTGTTCTGATCCCCGCACAAGGGCCCGTCCGTCATCGAAGCAAAAGTCACGGCGCGGTTATAACATAGTCGTGGCCCACCACAAGCGTATTGCGGACGCATGTCTTCCATCAAAGGTGCCCCTACCCGTTGACGGAATTGGCTTTGGCGCTTGTTGCTTCGCTGTGACGTCATGCAATGAATGAATCAAGTAGCGGCAGGTCTTCAATCCTGCGCGCAGACGCGACGATACAACGCTTCATAGCGGGGCACGATGGCCTCCGCGGAAAAGAGCTCGCGGGCGCGCTGTTGCGCCGCCCGACCCAGCGTGGCCCGACGGACGGGGTCGTTGATCAGGCTCTCGACCGCACGGGCAAGGACGTCGGCATCTCCCGAGGCCACCAGCACTCCCGTTGCGCCGTCTTCGACCACTTCCGGGATGCCGCCGACGCGCCGGGCGACACTGGGACAACCAAAACACATCGCCTCGAGAATGCTCAGACAAAAGCTTTCCGATTCGGAAGTGAACAATCCGAGGTCGGCTGCCTGCAGATAATCTTCGATGTCATTGACCCGTTCGCGCACGATCACGCGGTCCTCAAGGCCGAGCCGACGCACATCAGCGGCAAACGGCGCGAAATCCCCGCCGGCGAGAATAACGAGTTTGAACGCGGCGCGCGGACGGATGCGGGCGACGGTCTCGAGCAGTAAATCGATGCGTTTCAACGGACGAAGATTGGAGGAATGAAGTACGACCACTTCATCGTGTACGCCCAGGTCGCGCCGAACCTCTTCCCGCGTGCGCCGTGGCGGGCGCGGCGCAAAGAAGTTGTGAATCACTTCGATGGGACGATCCACCGCGAGCAACCGCCGTGTTTCCTGTTGCAGGAACGCGGACACCGTCGTAACGGCATCCGAACGGGCGAGAGCGTGGCGGATCGCCGGCCCGTACCCCGGATCACGGCCCAGCAACGTGGTGTCCGTGCCGTGCAGCGTCGTGACGACCCGCGGCTGTTGCTCTGGTGGGAGCATCGCCCGCGCGAGGATGGCCGCAGTCGCGTGGGGCACGGCGTAGTGAACATGGAGAACATCGAGCCGGTGGTCGCGGCTTACTTCCGCCATCTTGACGGAGAGCGGCAGCGTGTAGTCGGGGTATTTGAATAAATCGTAATCGTTGATGATCACCGGGTGGAAATGAATCCGCGGCGCGTCCACCGGTAGACGGAATGGACGCTCGTAGCTTATGAAATGCACCTCGTGGCCGCGACGCGCCAACTCCTCGCCCAATGCGGTGGCGAGGATGCCGCTCCCTCCCACCGAGGGATAACAGGTGATGCCGATCTTCAATGGGCCGACGGTCGTCATGGCGACTCAAAAGCGGCGCGCACCCCGGCCCACCTGCGCGAGCGAATCGAGAACGAGCGGATCGTTCGGGAACAGGGCCATGGCATGACCAATGCCAGCGCGCAGTCCCCACAAACGCGCGCGCGTCAGTTGCAGTTCGACGTAGTTGCGGGTGCGAGATTGCGATGCGTATGTTTCCATCGCGGCAGTCCACGCGGCGACGATTTCCGGCGCGGAGACGTCGATCAGCACCGGCATGGCGCCGGACGGTTCAGCTTCGGGTGTTACCGCGTAGAAAAAGAGCTGGTCGATCCCATGCGGAGGCGAGGTGCGCAATTCCTTCAGCCCACCGTAACGGGCCAGCCGTGCCGCGTCCCGCACCAGTTGTCCGAGGCGCGCGTGGTCGGGGTGCTGATTTTCCACCAGGCTCGGCGCGAGCACGATACCCGGCCGCACGCGCCGGAGAATGCCGGCCAAGTGAATGGCGTGAGCCACGCGGACCTCCAGGTGTGCATCACCGTCGAGTTCGATAAACTCCACCGACGCGCCGAGGAGTGCAGCCGATTTTTTCGCCTCGGCCACCCGTTGCGCGGGCGAGCCGTGTGTGGCCGCTTCGCCGCGGGAGCAGACAACAAAGTGCGCCTTCCGGCCGGCGCGGACCTCACGCGCAACAACGCCGCCGCACCCGAACTCAATGTCATCGGGATGCGCGCCAAAGGCGAGCAGCGTCGCGAGTTTACGAAGGGATTTCGGTGTAGGCTTCATCGGAACGATCAATTATATCACGATTCACGCAGGTAATCTCGGGTGCTTGTTCCTTGTGCAGGTACGCCTGCTCGCCGGCGCCAACGACGTAATGGGTACAATGCACGACGGACTGCATCCACCGGAGCCGCGTGTCCCGCGTCGGACTGATTTGCTCCTTGGTAAAGGTCTTTCCCGTCAGAGTCACGAAGCGGTCCCCGCCCTCGTGCAGCGTCAGAACGCCGTTGCTGTGGCGGGCCCGCACGATTTCGCCCTCATGCGGGACATCGACGAAGAAGTCTTCGACATCGCAAGCCGCGCGGCGGAACGCAGGGTCGCTGGAGCGCGCCACGGAGATTCCGTCGAGCAGGCCCATGTGGCGGTACATCGCCAGGCAAAAGTCGGCCACAGTGCCGGCGGAAGTCTTCTGGAAGACCTCGAGACAACGGCGCTCGACATAGTTGGGCAATTGGAGCGCGGTTCGAGCATGCCAATCAGCGGGAATGCGTTTGAGGTAGAGCGGACAGAATTTTCGCTGGAGCCTGTTCTCGAACGTAAAGTTGAGCGCTGCCGGTTCGCCGGTCTTGCGATGGCGCAGGATGGTCTTCGTTTCGCGCGGGTCGTGATCGCTGTCGTGATAGAAGAACACAATCTGGCCGCCAATCTCGGCTTGCAGACGGCGGGCTGTCCGGATCTTCGCGACAAGGAATCGTCTCGGGAAAAACCCGCACGGTTGCTGGCCGAAACAGATGACAGGCGCGACGGTCATGGAGTGGACAACGCCTTGGCGGGCTTGATGGTGGGGCCGACAGCGGCCTGGATGAGCAGACTGAACAACACGCAGGCGGCGCACCCGATGAAGTTGTACCAGAGATAGCTGATGTTGAGGGAAAAATAGAGGATGAAAACCAGCGCCTGGGCCGCCAGCGCCGCCCAGAAAACAGCGGTGCCGCCCACCCGGCGAATAAAGAACGCCACGAGGAACAGCGCCAGCACGACCCCGTAAAAAACAGACCCCACGATATTGACAGCCTGAATCAGGTTCTCCACCAGATTCGCGAACAGAGCAAAGGCGAGCGCCACCAGACCCCAGAGGAACGTGAACCACTTCGACGCGGCCACGTAATGCGCGTCGGTCGCTTCCCGTTTGAGCACGTGCCGGTAGAAATCGATGGTGGTCGTCGACCCGAGCGCGTTAAGTTCGGCGGCTTTCGATGACAGCGCGGCGGCGAAGAACGCGGCGACCAACAGCCCGATCAACCCATGCGGCAGATGATCCAGCACGAAAGTAATGAACACGTAATCGGCGTCGTTGGCCTTCGCCACCGGGTCCGCAGCCAACAGTGCCGTTCTAGCCTCGGTGCGCACGGCCTCGCTGCGGTTGAGCGCCGCCTGTGCTTGGGCGTGGGCCTCGGCCTCGGCCGTGCGGTTGCCCGCGTGTTTGGCATCGATCCACGTGTGAATCAGTTGTTCCTTTTGCTCGTGGATCGCGGTGAATTTCTGCTCGATGGAACGGAGTTGTCCGCCCGGGTCGTGTTGGGCCGCCAGGTTCCAGGCGGCCTTGTTGAAGAACACCGGCGGCCGTTCGAACTGGTAGAACACAAAGACCAGCACACCGAGCAGGAGAATAAAGAACTGCATCGGGATTTTGAACACGGCATTGAACATAAGGCCGAGCCGGCTTTCGCGCAACGAGGCCCCGGAAATATAGCGCTGCACCTGGGATTGGTCCGTGCCGAAGTACGACAGCGACAGGAACAAGCCGCCGAGCAAACCCGACCAGAACGTATAGCGCCGCTTGACATCGAGCGAAAAATCCACCGCCTGCAGTTTTTGGAAGCCGCCCGCCACGGTGAGGGCATCGGTCAACGAGAAATTCGCCGGCAACCTCATCAACAGAACGACAAACGCGGTCACCATTCCACCGAAGATGACGGCCAACTGGTATTTTTGGGTGAGGGTCACCGCCTCGCTGCCGCCGGCCACAGTGTAAATGATGACCAGCAGCCCGCTGAGGACAATGGTGAGATCCAACCGCCAACCCAGCATGGTGGAGAGGATGATGGCGGGCGCGTAAATGGTAATTCCCGCAGCGAGCCCGCGCTGCAGGAGGAACAGCGCCGCCCCGAGCAGGCGGGTTTTGTTATCAAACCGGTGACCCAGGAACTCATAGGCGGTGTAGACGTTCAGCCGGCGGTACATCGGCAGGAACACCGCCGCGATGATGATCAGCGCCAGCGGCATCCCGAAGTAGTTTTGCACGAAACCCAGCCCGTCCTGATAACCCTGACCGGGAGTGGAAATAAAGGTGATGGCGCTCGCCTGGGTCGCCATGACCGAAATACCGATGGCGGCCCACCTCACGTTCGGGTCGCCCTTTAGATAGGCGTTCAGGTCCCGTTGGCCGCGCGTGCGCCACATGCCGTAGACGGCGATTCCGACCATGCTGCCGATCAAAACTACGAAATCGAGCGGGCTCATGAAAAGATAACCGTCAATGCGACGAGCAGCCCGACCCAAATGACAAAGGAGACGAACACGAAGACGTAGACACCGCGCCAGGTGTCAAGGCCCGGGCAATCCGGTTGCTTGGTCGCCGTCGGCACACATTGGCTCGGGCGTTCCAGCGTGAGAATTGGTGGTGTCGTTCTGCGGCTTCATTTTCCCAGCGAAATCAGGTTGGCAAACAACCGATAGGCGCCGGGCACGCCCTCGGGTAACTCACGGAACCATGATAGCCCGGTATAAACGAAATACCCGCGGCCGTAACGGGCCACCAAGAGGCCTCCAGTCTTGGGCGGCTCCCCGGGGTCGTGGCACGCGAGGAGTGGCGTGAAATGGTCATCCCATTCGCTGGGGAAATACAGTCCGCGCTCCTGGACCCAGCCATCAAAATCGGCGGGCACAATGTGGTTGGGAGTCGTAAAGGCTGGATGGTCCGGCACGAGCAGCGTCACCGGCGCGGTTTCGTCCGTGACGCGGTCGTGCGAGAGCTTCAAACCGTAGGGAGCGAGGCGCGTGTTCTGCAGCCCGTCGGATGTGTTGTATTGGACGATGACGGTGCCGCCCGCTTCGACGTAGGCGAAAAGCCCCGGCAAATTCTGGGTGAGGTCCGCGCGGGTATTGAAGGCCCGAATGCCAAGCACGACCGCGTCAAAGCTGCGCAGGTGGTCCGCCGTCAGGTCGGTGTCGGTAAGAAACGTGACCGCATAACCCATCCGTTGCAGGCACTCGGCGACCGAGTCGCCGGCACCCGGCAGATACCCGATCTGATGACCGCGAATCGCCAGATCGACACTCAGGGCCTTCAAGCGCGCGGGGGGCTGCAACAAGATCAGCGGGATGTGATCGTGACGGATCTCGATGTGTCGATTGTGGTAGCTCTTGCCGTCGATCTCGGCAGTGGCCAGAATTCTCGCGGTCGTCGTGTTTGTCGGGGCGGTGATGGTGAAGGTGAAACGCGCAAGCTCATTGTAGTTGGTCAGGGAAAAAGCGTACGTTGCGGGTGTTATTTTCCAGTCAGCAGGCGCATCCAGATGCAGTGTGCCGGTTGCTCCCGCACGTGCCGAAGTGACTTCGACCTCTATGGGACGGGTGGTACCCGGGGCGAACAACTCCAGGTTTTCGGGAAAATTGAGGGAAACCGGTGGAGTCACGTCCAGACGTTGACGAATCTCGCCCTTCACCCGATCGCCGATGACTTGCACGGGTTCGTCGGAGATGACCAACGTTTGGCCGCCGACCTCGAACACGAACTCAACCGGAAAAGCCGGCGGATTCTCGGGACGACCGATCAGCGATGGATCGTCGACTCGGAACGTTCCGATCGTGCCCTCTTCGCGGAGCCAATAGGGCTGGGTTAACGGCGTGGTGGCGGGCAGTATCCGGGACGATTCGCGAGTCACGCCCTGGTTCGACTTCAGATCGGCGCTTATCTCAAGCTCTTCTCCGCCTGCCGGGTATCGCACGGCAGTCCAGTGCACCGGGAAATCGGCCCGCACAACGGCGGTATGATGCATCTTGAGCGTTTCACCCGGCACGGCCTCGGCCAGCGGTATGGTCGTTTCGACATACAACCCGAGGCAGCCCTGTAAAATGTGATCGAGATGTCGGCGCTTTTCCGCGACCACGCTGTCTGCGGGCAGGGCAGCAAGGCGACTCCGCAGTGTCAGCAATGCCGGCACACTGGCGGCTGGATTTTGCGGATTGAACTGCGCAATGACCTCGTCGGCCAACCGCCCGATCTCGGCGCCACCGGGTACGCGCCCCCAGGTCGTATCGACACCATCGAGAATGTCTTTGGTGGCGGGCTCGCCACCGAGGAGTTGGAAGGTTTCGTTTGCCGCACCACGGGTACCGACGCTGCCAAAGCCTTGTGTCTTGTGCATGCTTCGACTGCGCGCGGCAATTTCGCCGTAGGATTCGCCGAGTACCGGGTTGTAACCACCGATGTCGATCTGCAGGCTCGGTGCGTTTGTCTCGCTGTCCGGGCCGCGCCCGAATCCTCTCGGGAAGCCATTCCAGAGGATGCGTTTGGGTTGCCACGGCTTCAACTCGCTGAGTTGTTCGGGAAAGGCGTTCGTGTCTCCGGCGAGCTTGAAAGCTTCGACCGCGAGGATTGCCGACGCCGTATGGTGACCGTGAGTTCCGCCGGGCACGGTGGAAAAGCGCGTAATAAGCACATCCGGTCGAAACTCACGGATGACACGCACAACATCGGCCAGCACTTGATTGCGATCCCAGATGCGGAATGTTTCACGGTAATCTTTGGAAAATCCGAAGTCGATGGCCCGCGTGAAAAACTGCTGGCCGCCGTCAATGCGCCGGGCGGCCAGTAGTTCTTGGGTGCGGATCACGCCCAGTTCTTCGCCCAACTCGGGACCGATCAAATTTTGGCCGCCATCGCCACGGGTCAGCGAGAGATACCCGGTGCGGTACCCTCGACCGCGGGACAGGTAGGCAATAAGACGGGTGTTCTCGTCGTCAGGATGCGCGGCGATGTAAAGCACGCTGCCCATCTCGCGAAAACCACGGAGTTCCTCCAGGATCACCGACGCCGACTGGGGTTCGGTAGCACGGATGTCGATGGGAAAAACAGCCAGCGCACAGACGGTCGCGGCGAGGAAGATGAGGAGCCAGCAGATGTGGCCGGAGGCAGACCTCTTCAATCGAATTCTGGCATTCATACGCTATACGTACTTGTCTGAGAACTTCACAAGAGCGACCCGAAAAACAATCCGCGAACACGACTGCATTTTGCGCTGGGGAACGACCCGTACCGGCCGCTATTTCTTGATGGTAAGCGGCACGGAGAACTGTGTGTTTTCCCACATCATCTTCAGCAGACCGCCTCCGGACGGGTTCTTCTCGATGGCGATTGTGAATTGGTCCACCGGCTTATCCAAGGCGTCTTTCTTCAAATCAATCCGCGCCACGTCCAGACCCTCGTCGTACGCCTGCTTTGGATCACGCGGGCTGACTCCCCACTGGCCGATTTGTTTGTTGATGATCAGTTTGGCCGTGCCGTCTTCATTCGGCAGGGTCCAGAGCGTGAAGGCGCCCGCCGGGATCGTTGTCTCGCCAGTGACAATGGGCTTCTGCGTGATGAGGAGCGTGGCCTCGTCGGCCCCGGTGCGCCAGATCTTGCCGTACGGCACCAGGCCTCCCCAGATCTTCCGGGTCTCAAAAGTCTTGGGATCCTTGGTGTATGGACGCCCGTAAACAACTGTGACCCGATTGCCGTCGATGACCGCGCTGATCGTCTCGTGCGGGCTGACGCGTTTTTGCTGGGCCATGAGCGGCGATGAACTGAGGATGATTGCGGCAATAACGAGCATGGATTTGAACTGGTTCATGCTATCTCCCGTGCGTTGAGGTTATCCTGGGTTGAAATCTCGCCTCGACGAAAACCACTGCCATTATCAATGGAGGCTGGAGATCAGATCCTGATTCATCTTCACGAATGAGCTGTTGGGGCCTTCCGCCTGGACTGCCAACTCGCTGGACTGTTTGGCGGCAGCGATCGCGGCTTCTTTGTCTCCCTGTTTCGCCAGAATCCTGGCCTTTAGGTTCAGCAGTTCGTACGCGATCCTGGGTTTGTCAGCCAGTCCGGTGTCCAACCACGCGAGGGCCTTCTTCAGGTCCAGATCGTGGTTGAAATAGAATGTGGCAGCTTGGAAGTAAAATTGTGGCTGCTTCTTGTCCGGTGACGCCATGGCCGCTTCGACTTGTGGCACCACCTTGCTGACAACCTCGACTTCAAGCTTGATGGGAACGCGGGTCTTTTCCCAAACAAGATTGAGCGTGGCCGACTCATCACGGATATCGTTGAAATCGACCGTAAATGTCTCGACGGGCTCGGCCAGTTTCACGGGAGTGGCCTTGAACCGCGCCAGATCGCTGTCCTGCTTGTAACCGAACGCTCCAAAAGAGTTTGTGTCCTTGGAGATGATGACCATCCACTCAGTTTCACCGGGGATCGTGAAGAGCGCATATTTGCCCGCGGGAACCTCGGTGCCGTTGAGCTTCACAGCTGTCGAAAAGGAAATCTTGGTGGAAGCGTTCGCGCCGGTGCGCCAGACCACATTGTACGGAACGATGCCGCCGTAGATCACTCGCCCCTTTACGCTGGGCCGGGAATATACGAGTTCGATGTTAGTGAGACCGATGTGCTGCTTCAGAGTCGCGGTGGGGCTGGCCGCGGGGAAGTCGACTTTGGGTGTTTGCGCGAAGAGCCCCGTCGTGAAGATCGACCCGAAGGCAAACACGAGAGAAAAACAGCGTGCTGTTGCATTCATGATACGGGAAGGGTAGCACATCCGAGGTGGAAGGAAAGCGGGAAGTGACGGGGCGATTTGGTTTTTGACACAGGCAAATCGCTATGGCAGAGTCGCGCCGCTCCCGTCCCCGCGCCTGACGCGCCATCGGCGAGCCGGTAGCTCAGTTGGTAGAGCAACGGCCTTTTAATTCGAAACGGGCATTTTAGCCACGTTTGCACATTTTTAGCTATCGCCTGCCAGCCCAATCGTTACAAGGGTTACACGGCTTTTGCCTGCTATCAGGTGAAATCACGAAAACTCCCAAAATCGACCACAGGGTTACAACTTAGGGTTACAACTTTTTCCGGCGCGATCTTGTGCGAATTCGTGGAAGCTGTGGACGTAAACGCGAATGCGGGAGCCGGTCAAGACTCGCAGGTCGTTAAGTCCTTTAACAATTGCGCGCTCTAAAACTCGACTGAGTTGGAAGTCTCGCGGAGGAATCGTTCAATTTCGGGGACAGGGAATAGGGGACGACGGAGTGCGCGACTGGGTCGCAGTAGTCCGCGTTGAACGAGCCGGTCCAATGTCGGGATGCTTATGCCCAAAGCGACTGCGGCCTCTTCACGGGTCAACGCCAGCCGGTCAACCTCGCGCTTCTGTCTCTCGTTCTGCATGAGCGGGCAGTGGTGAGATTAGATTCGCATGCCGCGCCCTTGGTTCTGTGTATGAGAGGCGTGTTCTTCGAGTGATTCGGAGAAACCGAGGCGGGCGACTTTCTTGCACATGCGTGTGATCTCGTTGACCACGCGCCGCAAATCCTGCTTCGGAAAACGCTCCGCAATGACCAGTCGGACATTGGCGCTGATGTCGTTGACCATCAGTTGCAGAGTCTCGCTTTCGCCGCGCAGGTAGTCGCGAAGCACTTGGCGCGGGTTGTCTCCCGTGCGCAAGACATCCAGTGGTCCACGCGCCTTGGCGTAAGCCGAAGCAACCGATGCCTGGTCAATCACGGCATATTCCAAGCCGTACTCACAAACTCGCTTGCAGAGGACAACTTCGTTGTTGTGTCAGCCTCATCAACGAAGCGCAAACCTCCCATGGACTTCGGCCGCCGGCCGAGTCGGGCAACTCCGCAGGCCCGCCCTGAGCTTGAGAATCAAGAGAACCAAGTCCACGTGCGTTTGCCTCCACCTCGCGCAGCTTGTCGCCGATCAAACAGAGGGCCTGGTAATCGCCCTTGATAACGCCGAATGCCTCAAAGTATGCCGCGTACTCCGTGTCGCTCATCCTTTTCAGAGAGGGCGGCGTCACGCCCTGTCGCGGTTGGCCATTTCTCTTGAGCATGCGTCTCCTTTCCGTGCCCTCATTCAGTCTTCAAGAGTTTGAGCAGTTCCGACCGAGGCACGAGTAGTTTGCCGCGCAGCACACGGCAGGGGCGAAGTTTCCCGCGCTGGATCATCCGGTAGACACTGAAGTAGTGCACACCCAATAGCTGCGCCGCTTCCTCGACGGAATACGCAAGGCGTTCTGAATCCGGCAGCGTTGGTGCGGGTGCCTGCGGCGCGGTATTCACTGCTTCGTTGTTCCCTGACATTGCCGGGAGTGTAATCCGTCGCTGGCTGGTAAGTTGTTCCCATTTGGGAACAAAATCGACTCTGCGAGACCGCGCACCGACAACCCACCATTACGGCTCGGTTGCCCGCGTCGTGCTTATACGACCCGCCGGTGCGCCGATTGCGACGACGGATTGAGAGTATTCCTGCAGAAAACCGCTCGGGCCCGTGTAACGGGCAAAACGGCGTCGTAGAATTCGATTTGCAGCACGATCTGGACGCGGCGCGGTAGGCTGGACGTTGGAAACTCACACTTAGTCCGCCGTTGGCAATCACCGCTGACTGAAAACCGATTTCACCCACAATGCGTAATTGTTCGGCGTGACCGAATCGCATTTATCACAACACTGCTTTGATCGAGCTGGCTTCTCCTTGGTCGAGAAAAGCCATTGTACGATGCGGAGTGCTAGTGATTTTCGGGGCGCTGGCTTCTGCTCTAGGAAATACCGAACAATCCCTTGGCGAAAACAATGGGTTCGTGCTGTAGCCAAGGTGTGTATGTCCTGGATTTGTGACAGCTTGCCTTTGAGGACGGCTTCCTTCTGCGTGTCGTCCAATTCTGCTTCTCGGACGGTCAATTTTGCCATGTATTCCAGAAGCCCCGTGTCCTTCTTGTCGTCGGTGAATAGAACCGCCAGGGATGGTTTTCCATCTCGTCCCGCGCGTCCAAACTCCTGGAGATAATCCTCCACGGAGGCAGGATGCTGCCAATGCACCACGAGCCTCACATCGGGCACATCGAGCCCCATGCCGAAGGCGTTGGTACAAATGATGATTCGCACCGCTGGTTGAATGCGGCCGGTGAATTGACCAAGAAGCATGTCCCGCTCGTTCGGGGTTCCACACTTGGAATGGTAAAACGGCACGGTCAGACCCAAGGATCTTGAGCCCCTCCTGCAAATGCTCTCCGACTTTGACAGTCGGCACAAAGGCCATGGCGCGACCAGCCGGCATGACCTCGTACAACCACTTGATAACTCGAAACCTCGCTTCGTCGTTGGGCATGGGTAGCCGCAACAGGGCGATGTTGGGCCGGTCGACGCCACTGACCACCACCCGTGCGTTAGGTATTCCCAGAGATTGCAGGATGCGTTTCTGAGTTTTGATTCCCGCCGTTGCCGTGAACGCCAGAATCGGCGGGTTTCCCAGCAACTGTTTTACTGCCCCCAGGCGACTGTAGTTGGGGCGGAAATCTCCACCCCAGCGGTCAATGCAGTGGGCCTCATCAACGACGAGGAAATTGGGTTTGGCACGGGAGATCCTCTTGACTTCCTCAGCACGCACCATCTCTGTGTCGAATCGCTCAGGAGTGCAGTATAAGAATTTGAGTGCCTGTTGTTCGAGCAACTCATACCGAAGATGTTTCTCGTTTGGACTCAGATCTCCATTGATGAACGAACTGGGAATCTTCTTTTTCTGCAATCCAGACACCTGGTCACTCATCAGTGCCTTCAACGGCGAGATGATGAACGCAGTTCCGCTGCGCAGGAGGGTGGGCAGTTGGAAGCAGAGCGTCTTGCCCGAACCCGTAGGACTGACCAGCAACACCGATTCGCCTTTCAGAGCCGCAAGTACCACCTCCAGTTGGTTCTCTCGGAACTTCTCCAGCCCAAGCAGTCTGAGTGCGCCGCCCAAGCTCGGGGTGGCCTCCGGTAATTCGCGTTGACTGTCCAACCATCTTGCGAGCCGCATCGCCCACCGCTCGATGAAACGACGCGACAGAGAAGCTTGCAGATTCGGGTGGTGTGCGCCGTGGCATCCGTCGCACAAAGTGACCAAGTTCGATGGTTCATCGGTACCGCCGAGGAAGCGAGGAATGAGATGATGAATGTCTGCCTCACCTCGTTGACAAACCTCACCACAGGAAACGCAGCGATTGTGGTCACGGGCCAAGCACGACTTTCCTGACTTCCTCCCATGTCAGGCTCTGCGCGGGCAGGCTGGGTACCGTGAGGTTCTGATTACACTTAGGACATCTGATCGTGAGATTGGCACCAGCCTCGTCGATCACCAGGGATTGGCCGCATTGGTGACATTCGAAGCTGATGTCCATGACTTGGGTTATACCGCAAAAGGGAAGCCTATAGGAAGGTTCCCAATCATCCTGACCGAAAGGGAAACGGATTTGGCTTGCTCCAAGCGCCTAACTGCATTGTGCTGAGAGACGCCATGGCTCGAAGACGAAGAACGAGCACCTTGAGGATGTGCTGGAGATGCTGTCGTGGCTCTTCAGCCATATCTCGCCGTGGTTTTCCATCCGGTCGCAATTGTTGGCCTTTTCCTGATTCCCGCCCTGATGACCACGCGGTTTAAGACTCCGGAATTCAGGTCTGTAGTTGAGATATTTGGATGGGTGATTGGTGGGATTTGGGCAATCGTCTGGTTGGCAGGAGGTGTGGGGGGGTGGATCACGCGTCGACGGCAGGCGGCAGGTTGGGTAAGGGGGAAAGCCTCTGTTGGAGGAAGTTCGATTGCGTCACTGTCGGTCGGGACTCCTTCAAATCCTGTGTGCCCGGTGTGCGGGAGTTCCATGGTGCTGAGACGCGCAAAGCGAGGCGCTCACGCTGGCAGTGAGTTCTGGGGGTGTTCCCACTATCCGAGGTGTAAGGGATCCGAATCTCGACGGGCTATCGAGTTCAAGATCCTGTCCCCTGATTTTCACCCGCTTCGAGCAGGTCAAGCTGGACA
>CAVQGJ010000011.1:0-586188 GCA_963712025.1 uncultured Verrucomicrobiae bacterium
GGCTCACAAGTTCGTCGAGAACGTCTATTACCACGAGTTGTCCCGCTCGCTGCGGCAATACGGCTACGGCATCGAGAACAAGCGGCGGGGGGATTTTGAAATCAAGGGCATTTCCCCGGCGTCGTCGAAAAGTATTCCAAGCGCCACCAAGAGATTGATCGAAGAACCCGCCAATTTCTGGAACACCAGCCGGAGAAGGCCGATGGGAACCTCGCCGTCATCCGCGAGCATATCGCTCACCAGGATCGGCCTCGCAAGATCAAGGGCATCACCCTTGCCGAATTACAGACCAGTTGGGGCCAACAACTAACTGCAGAAGAAAAAGCATCGCTGGCGGGCTGGCCACTGAGCCCCGGCAACTACGATCTCCAGTGGGGCACTGGCGCAACAGGCCGTCGCGTGGGCTGAGGAACATCTGTTTGAACGACGCTCAGTGGTGCCGGAACACGAGTTGTGGCGGCACGCACTGGAGCATGTGCGCGGGCAGAACGTGGCGTTAGCCGACATTCAGGCTGCCACGGCCCGGCGCGGCTACTTGCGTTACAAAGAACATCCTGGCCGGATCACCACGCGCGAAGTGCTGCACCGGGAATGGGAGATTGTGTGCATGGCGCGCGATGGGATTGGCCGGTTCGGCCCGCACTGTCCGGTCATTCGATTTGCAATGCCAGCCTAGATGCGGGCCAGCGTCAAGCCGTCGCGCGTATCCTGCAATCACGTGATTTTGTCACCCTGTTTCGCGGTGGGGCGGCACCGGCAAGAGCTACACGCTTCGGGAAGTGTACATCGCCTTGCAACAGACCGGGCGAACGGTCACGGTTGCCGCCCCGCAGCGGCAACAGGTCGCGGACATGGAACAGGACGGTTTTCTAGGCGTGCAAACCGTCAGCGCGGTTCTGGCTCACGGTGCCCTACCTCGCGGCGGCGTGCTGCTGGTTGATGAGGCCGGACAAATCGGCGGCCAGCAGATGCACCAGCTCATGAGCCTGGCGAAAGCCAACGAAGGCCGGGTAATTCTCTCGGGCGACACCCGCCAACACAGTGCCGTGGAAGCTTCCGATGCGCTGCGCGCTGTCGAGAAGTATTCCACGCTCCAGGCCATCGAACTCACCGAGATTCGGCGTCAAGACCCGGCCCGCGGGAAGACACGAGCCGAACGGGAGCGGATTGCCCAGTACAGGCAGGCTGTGCAAGAAGCTTCCGAAGGCAACCTTGATGCCTCGTTTCGTCGGCTGGATCGACAAGGGGCGGTCGTGGTCTGTTCTCCACAGGAACAAGCCGAGCGTCTTGCCCGGGACTACCCGTCCCTCGTTGAACAACACCAGTCCGTCGTCGTGGTATCTCAAACCTGGTCGGAGATTCACCGGGTCAATGAGCAGGTGCGGGCTGCATTGAAGTCGCGTGGCCTTCTCGGCACACAAGAACGGACTGTGACGGCGCTGGAGACCGTCGACCTCACTGAGGCGCAAAAGCGTGATCGTCGCTTCTACCAAGAGGACACCGTGCTGGTGTTGAACCGCAACGCGCGCGGATTCCAGAAGGGGCAGACCTGTCGACTCGTGGCCATCACCGACAGAGGCTTAGTTCTGGAAAGCACGGACAAGACCCGCACCGTGCCGTTCGGGTTCTCGGATCGGCTCACCGTATGCCAGCCCAGAGAACTCACGTTGGCGGCTGGCGACCGTCTGCAACTGAAGGCCAACGCCCGCACGTGCGCCGGTCGGCGTCTCGCCAATGGAGAACTGGTCACGGTGAAGAAGGTGGGTGCCGACGGCCGGATCACGCTGACGGATGGCAGGGTTCTGGAAAAGGATTACCGGGAATTCGTGCGTGGCTTCGCCATCACCTCCTATGCGTCCCAAGGCAAGACGGTCGATCACGTCTTGTTCTCTGATTCCGCCGTTAAGGGGGCCACGAACCAGCAACAGTGGTATGTGACCATTTCTCGCGGGCGCAAAGGAATCACCATCTTCACCAGCGACAAGGCGCAACTGGTCGAGAATATCCTGCGGTCCGGGGACCGGCCCTTGGCACTGGACTTGGCGAAGCAGCGGTATTTTCAAAGCCTGGGCATTCCGCGTTGGCTAATGCCTCGTTGCTTGCGCAACCCATCCTATGCCGAAGGGTTTCGGCAGCGCAGGCTCGATAGCTATACCAAGCTGCGAAGACGGGCAATCCAACAAACACAGGGAATGAGGGTAGCATGATAAGGACCGGACAAGACGAGGGCCGGCGGACTTCCCCCTGTTGGGAAGGCGACACCAAGGCCCAGGCTCTGCGAGTGGAGTTGGGCGACGGACATTCCTGTCTGGTCCCCTACAGCCGCATCGCCTTTGTGGACTGCGAGTCCGGCGCGGATCACAGCACGCTTTGTCTGCGCTCCGACACCCACGAAATCCGGATCGTCGGCAAGAACCTGGGGCGGTTGGAATCTGCGCTGCAAAAGTTCGAGGTCGGTTGGGTGAAGGCAGCGCCGGCGCGCTACGAACTCGATTCAAGCGACAACTGTGTTTGGATCACCAACATTACCGTCAGCGAGCTGCAAGGGTAAACACGACTGGTGCAGACGTATGAATCGCACGGCAACAATTGACGACAGGGGCACAGGGGCGGCGTTGCCGCGTTTGTACCTGCGCCCGGACGAAGCCGCGCGTGTCATCGGTATCAGTCGGCGCACCCTCTCGGAGTGGCAATCTGCCCGCGTCATCGGGTTTCGCCGGATTGGTCGCACGGTACTATTTTCCATTTCAGACATCCAAACGGCGATTGACCGTTACCGTATCACGCCCGTCGGCGAGCCGAAACCGCGGCAACCGCATGTTGATGCCAGCGCGATCACCGCACGAGTTCCGACCAACTCCGTCGAGCCGCCAAGACGCAAACGCCGCATGCAGCGCATAGTGGCCGAGTTGGTCACACCGTAAATCAACCGCCTGGGCAATCACAACCGCCAGAAGCTCTACGATGCTGTTGCCCGTTTCGACGTTGACGCCGTAGCCGCGATCTCGTTCCCGACCCGCTTTGCTCTCGATGCCGTTTCAACCGACGGCCTCATCACCAAAGGTCGCCGCACTTCGACAGATGCGCCCAAGGGCACGCTCACGTTGCCGAGGTGCACACCCAGAACAGCGCACTACAGCGAGTTTCTCAGTGGATTCCACTTGGCAATAATTGGCAATCGTTCCTCCTTTGAGCGCATTTTCTCGCCAGTTGGCGCAAAAGTGCCATACGTCATGCACGCCTTATATTACAAGGCTTTGGTGGATTATGTGAGAAAAACACGAGGCTGTCGAAAGTGGCATTGGGCGCTTCCGAAGACCGATGCTCTATCCAATTGAGCTACGGGCGCACATCGAAGCGGCGCGATCACGGGTACTATGCCAGTTTCGCGGCTCGTGGCAAGCAAATGGGAGAGAGGAAGGCGTGTCCGTCAAGGGTTCCGGCTGGCCCTACGGGGTGATCATGACGCGATAGAACCGCTGGGACGGCCGGGCGCCCATGGTGTCGGCGAGGATCAACGGGCCGCCGATGCTGAGGGCCGGATCGCCGGTGTCGATCCAGTTGGCGGGAGACATCGTGGCCGTGTACTGCAATTGATATGTCTCGCCGGCGACGGAGGGGATCGACACCGCGATATTCGTTGTATTGGAGACGGTAAAAAACTGGATGACCGAAATCTGGTTGGCTGGCGGGGAGAGGGGAAGCCTGAGTTTGAAGACCGTGCCGACGTCGTTGGTCCCGCCAAAGACGGTTGTGCCGTAGAAATTGCCGTCAGTGCCCTGGATGAGAGAGTCCTGCGGGAACGCGCCGTCGGTGCCGTCCGTGAACGTGTGGAGGTTGGTCAGGCTGCCCGACGGAGTGATCCGGAAAATGGCGCCGTCGCTGTTCGCTCCTCCTTTGTAGGTCGTCCCGTAAAAATTGCCATCGCTACCCTGCACGAGCGCGGCCCATGGATTGGCTCCATCGGGACCGCTGAACGAGTGCAGATTGGTCAGGGTGCCGCTCGTCGTGATCCGAAAGACTGTGCCGGATCCAATGGTCCCGCCGCCATAGGTCGTGCCGTAGAAATTGCTATCGGTTCCCTCGACCAGAGCGGCTTGTGGACGGGCTCCGTCGGGACCGGTGAACGAGTGCAGATTGGTCGTCCCCGTGGGAGTGACTCGGAAAACGGTGCCGGCGCCGCTGGCCCCGCCCGAGTAGGTCGTCCCGTAGAAATTACCGTCACTGGCCAGCAGGAGGCCCGCGTAGGGGTGCGCCCCATCCGGACCGCTGAACGAGTAGAGATTGGTCAGGGCACCGGTGGTGCTGATCATGAAAACGGTGCCCGAACCGTTGGCCCCGCCCGAGTAGGTCGTCCCGTAGAAATTGCCGTTGCTGCCTTCCACCAGTGCCGCTTGTGGATTGTACCCATCGAGACCGGTGAACGAGTGCAGGTTGGTCAGGGTGCCGGTCGGAGTGATCTGAAACACCGTGCCGCATCCGCCGCCGCAATTGGTGCTTGTGCCCCCGGCAGCGGCTGTCCCGTAAAAATTCCCGTCACTGCCCTGCACGAGCTCGGCGGCAGGGAAGGCCCCGTCGGAGCCGGTGAACGAGTGCAGGTTGGTCAGGGTGCCGGACGGGGTGATCCGAAAGACCGCGCCATCGTTGCTTGCGCCGCCGGAACCGAGCGTCCCGTAAAAATTGCCATCCGTGGCCTGAACGAGCGACTCGAACGGAAAGTACGCTTGGCCCCCGCCGCTGCCGAATACCCAGAGATTCGCCAGAGTTTGACCGGCCGTGCGGCTGGGATGCCCGGCCAGACCAAGAGCGGCGATGGAGATGAGAATGCGAAGAATCTTCACGGCCTTTTTCCCCGGTCTTTACTGGCACCCGTACCCATGAAGTGTGTTCCCTTATCCAAACGACCGCACGACGGGAGGAAGCAACTGAATTCCAAAAGACGTTGTACGCCTTGCAACCGCTGCCACTCGCTTGACAGCTTGCAACCCTGCCCGATCTGGGCATTCTGTTACCAAACCAGCCGCCCCAAGTCCAGCCTTATTCGAGCTGGCGTTTTCCGCCTGAAACAGGAATTCACTGGCTTGCGGGATAGGTGGCACCGGTCGTCGTCCGGCTGCGAGAGGGCAGGGGACGCGCTGAAAAGTTGGTGGGCCCGGCAGGACTCGAACCTGCGACCAAGGGATTATGAGTCCCCTGCTCTAACCAACTGAGCTACAGGCCCATCCTGGTCGAGAACAAGCGGTTGCGAACCGCAAAAACTTCGCAGTTGATCAATCTGATACTACCACATGATACTGTCCATGTGAGCGCGGGCCAACGCGAGCAAAAATCGCCCGGGGCGAAACGCCCAGGCAAATCTGGTTTGATGCAAGTCATCCGGTATCTATTTTGCCCGCGTTCGCATGGCAGGCAAGTTAATTCGCCCGAGCCCCCAACGAGCATGGAATGCCCGTCATGACAACGAATCGCTTCGTCATCCATCTCGAAACCGGTCTGGTCGCGTGGGCACTGGCGGCGGCGTCCGCTTCCGCGCTGGATCTGCCGCTGACGCCCCGGCTGCCGGTCACCAACACGTACTACGGGACCGTGGTCGTCGACAAATACATCTGGCTGGAAAACTTCGATGATCCCGCCGTCAAGAAATGGAACGAAGCCGAGAACAAAGTCAGCCGCGCCTACCTCGACAAGCTTGCCGCGCGAGCGCCCGTGGCCGAGCGGCTGAAGAAGCTGTATTCGGCCACTTCGGCGAACTACTTCGACCTCCAGTACCGCCGCGGTGCGCTCTTCGCCATGAAATTCAAACCGCCCAAACAACAACCGTGGCTGGTCACGCTGAAATCGGCGGACGATCTGGCGTCCGAGCGGGTGGTGCTCGATCCCAATCAACTCAATACCAATGGGACGACCGCGATCGACTTCGCGGTGCCGTCGCTCGACGGCAAGCTGGTCGCCGTGTCGTTATCCGAGAACGGGAGCGAGGACGGCACACTATTCGTTTACGATGTCGCCACCGGGAAACCGCTCCCCGACAAGATCCCGCGCGTGCAATATCCGACCGGCGGAGGGAGCGTGGCTTGGAATGCGGATGGAACCGGCATCTATTACACGCGTTATCCGCACCCGGGCGAACGACCGGCGGAAGACCTGAATTTCTATCAGCAGGTGTACTCTCATCGGTTGGGCACGCCGGTGGAACGGGACCACTACGAACTGGGCAAGGAACTGCCGCGCATCGCCGAAATCGAACTCGAATCCAGCCGGGATGGGCGGTATCTGCTCGCCACCGTGGCCAATGGGGATGGCGGTGAGTATGCGCATTACCTCCTCGCGACGGGCGGTCAGTGGAACCAAATCACCCGGTTCAGCGACCGGATCCGGCAGGCCGTGTTTGGCCGCGATGACGCGCTGTACCTTCGGTCTCATCAGGATGCGCCTCACTGGAAAGTCCTTCGCCTCCCATTGGCCGCACCGGAACTGGCGAAAACCACCGTCGTCGTTCCGGAAAGTTCCGCTGTCATTGAAGACATTTGTCCTTCCGCCAACGGTCTGTATGTGGAGGATCTCGTGGGCGGGCCGTCGCAGATCCGCTTCTTCCCGCGGACCGGGCCATCGCCCCGAATCGTTCCGATCATGCCGGTTTCTGCCGTTCAACAAATGGTATCGCTGGAAGGCGACCAGCTTTTGTTCCGCAACATCAGTTACCTCAAGCCATTCGTCTGGATGATGTTCGATCCCACGCAGCAACAAGCGCAGCCGACCGCGTTGGCGGGCACGTCGCCTGCCGACTTCAGCGACGCCGAAGTAGTCCGTGAATTCGCAACGTCCAAGGACGGCACCAAGGTCCCCATGAACATCATTCGCCGCAAAGGGACCAAACTCGACGGAAAGAACCCGACGCTTCTGTACGGCTACGGCGGTTATGGGATCAGCCTTTCACCGAACTTCAGCATGCCCCGCCGAATCTGGCTCGACCAGGGCGGCGTATACGTGATTGCGAACATTCGCGGTGGCGGCGAGTTCGGCGAAGAATGGCACACCGGCGGCAATTTGACCAAAAAACAGAATGTCTTTGACGATTTTATCGCGTGCGCCGAGTGGCTGGTCAGGAACGGCTACACCAATCCCAGCAAGCTGGCCATTGAAGGCGGCAGTAACGGAGGACTGTTAATGGGCGCGGTGCTCACCCAGCGACCCGATTTGTTCCGTGCGGTTGTGTCGCACGTCGGTATTTACGATTCGCTGCGCACGGAACTGGAACCGAATGGAGAATTCAACATTACGGAGTTCGGCACGGTGAAGAACGAAGACCAATTCCGGGCTCTGTATGCCTATTCGCCGTACCACCGCGTGGTGGATGGGACCCGGTATCCCGCCGTGTTGTTGCTCACCGGCGATCACGACGGTCGAGTCAATCCGTTTCATTCACGCAAGATGGTTGCGCGATTGCAGGCGGCGAACAAATCAGCGTATCCAATCCTGTTGCGCACCACGTCCGCGGCCGGCCACGGAATGGGCACGGCCCTCGATGAACGCATCGCCCAGGAAGCCGATGTGTTCGCGTTTCTGTTTGATCAACTTGGTATGAGGTACAAGTTATGAGCGGGTCTTCCGTGATTCCGATCGAGCGCGTCGAGCAGCGGATTTTTCTGCTGCGCGGCCAGAAGGTGATGCTCAGCCCGCACTTGGCGGAACTGTTCCGAGTCGGGCCGAAGGTGTTGATGCAGGCAGTCAAACGGAATGCCGGGCGCTTCCCGTCCGATTTCATGTTTCAGCTTACGCGCGCGGAGGCGATGCGTTCGAGGTCACAAGTTGTGACCTTGAAGCGCGGCGGGAATATCAAGTATCTGCCCTACGCGTTCAGCGAGCAGGGCGTGGCGATGCTGTCGAGCGTGCTGCATGGCAAGCGCGCCGTTCGGGTGAACGTCGAGATCATGCGGACGTTTGTGCGTCTGCGCCAACTGCTGGCGTCCCGTGCCGATCTCGCTGCCAAAGTGGAAGAGATGGAGAAGAACTGCGACGCGCAATTCAAGATTGTGTTCGAGGCGATCCGCCACATGGTGAGTCCGCCGACCGTGACGCCGCGCCAGGCAATCGGTTTCGGCGTCCGCGAACGGCGCGCGGCATATGGAGCGCCGCTGCCGTCGGTTCCTCTGAATTCCGCTCCGCGAAGGAAACGGGCATGAATCCGCGCGTACCGATCAACAACGAGGCGAGGGAGTTCATCTGCCAGCCCACCGACACGCTGCGCACCGTCGCCAATGGCATCTACGATGCCTGCGGCGTTCGCATGAAAAAAGCGCCGTTCACCCCCGAACGCGTGTTAGCGGCGTTGATGGCGAAAAAACAGGCATGTGCCTGCAGACCTGTGATGCCAGCAGAGTTAGGCTAGGCTCCTTGGCAGATGATGAATAAGACGGTTCGCATAGACACGCGTTTGGAATCCTATGGTCAAACACCCGCACCTATGGGGGCGTCGCGCGACCGTCGCTTCCTGCGCTGGCGATTCTCATTATCATGATGCTTGATCGTCGAACGACAGAGACCCTTCGACAAGCTCAGGGTGACGACGCTAACAACAATGGGCACTCACCGGTAAATCGCGTGGGTGCCGATATCCACGCTCCAGACGGTGTCGCCCTCGACATAGAAGACAACGCGCAAGTCACCTTCGATCGACGTCGAGTAGATCGTCACTCCGTATTCAGCGGAGAGGCCATGGATTTTGTGGGGACGGAGTCGCGGGTCGAAGGGATCGTGTTCGAAGGCCTCCCACGCTTTGCGTGCCGACTGCTTTTGTCGGTCGGGTAAGCGATCAAATGACTTCCAGAAGCGGTGCGTCGCCTTGAAGCGATAGCTCACTTCTTATCGCCCGGATACGGCTCGAAAAGCGCCCGTTTCATGTCGACAACGCGCCCTGCCTTGACGTCTTTCATTCCTTCGTGAAAGGATTCGGGAATGTCCTTCGCCTCAAGGCTCTGAAGGTATTCGACCACCTTGACCTGCTCATCCGGAGACAAACGCTTGATTTCCTCGATGATTTTCGCGGCTGTCACGCCAATACAGTAACCCGGCGGAGAGAAGGCTGCAAGCCTGGTCCGTGGTTGCAGTTTGAACGGTGCGTGCTACTGTTGTGTCGAAACGGGCAACCAAACATGAAGGAGAGCAGATGAAGAGATTTGTGGCATTGGCGGTGGCGGCTGTTGTCGTGATGAGCGCGGCGGCGGTGTACGCGGGCGAAGGTTGTTGCAGCGGGATGTCGGCCAAGGGCGCGTCCTGCGGTAGCGATCTGTTCAGCAAATTGAACCTCACGCCCGATCAAAAGACGAAAGTGAACACATTGATGGCCGAGTGCCACAAGGCGACCTCGACCTCGGAGTTCCACCAGCAGTTCAGCAGCGGCTTGGAGAAGATTTTGACGCCTGATCAATTGGCGCAATGGAAAGCGATGAGCGACAAGGCGCCGAAGAGCGGCGGCTGCCCGTTCATGAATTCGACCGCCTCGAAGACGGACAAGACGTAGCCGTCACGGGTCAGATTTTGGATCGACAAACCCCGGCATGAAAATGTCGGGGTTTTGTTTTGGGTTGATTTGCGGGACGGTTTTGTCACCCTGAGAGGGAAGGGAGATCGCGGTTATGGCGAATGAGAAACCGATTGTTGGGCGGACGAAACACGGCGAGCTGACGCTGGACCAGATCGCGGAGCTGCAGCCGGGGCTGGGCACGTTGATGCGCGACGTGAGCGACCGTTACTGGATCGCCTACTACGCGGCGAAAGGCGGCAACTGGGAGCTGGCGGCGTATCAACTTCGCGGCGTCCGCAGTCTATTCCAGAAGGGCAACCTGACCCGGCCGAAATACAAGGGGATGGTCGAGGAGTACACCAAGAAGATACTCGACCCGCTCGACCAGCACGTGGCGGCGAAGGATTTTGCCGGGTTTGAATCGGCCTACCGGGAGGGGATTGATCTGGCCAACCAGATGCATGCCGCGACCAAGCACGGTGAGATTGTCTGGAAGCTCCCGCCGAATCCGCCGCAGCACCTCGACCTCGGCCCCGCCTCCTAAGATGCGGGGAGCCGGAGGCTCTCATCGCGGGGCGCGACCATGAGCGGATTCACGAAATTGTTCTCCAACATCGTTCTGTCGTCCCTCTGGTCGGAAGATGACAAAAGGCGGCTGGTCTGTTTCACGCTTCTGGCAATCTCCAACGCCGATGATAGCGTGCTGCGTGAGAATTTCAGAAAGCCGCCGCAAGTTAGCTCAAGCGACAACCTCTCCACAATACCAAGATAATACGTTACCCTTGCCCGCCGTCCAATTGAAGATCTTCTACTACTTACCAACAGATGCAAAAAAACCCTCTCACCTCCTGGACGCACAACTCAACTTTTGGGGACCGCCGGTGTCGTTCGGACAGTTTCATAGGTGCGGAGTAGACCACCAATTGGTTTCAACCCAGTAGATGTGAATCGAGTAGCCGATGACGGCAGACGGCTTGCGCTCCAAGAGGGGGGCGTAGAACCCAGGCACGGGTGCGTCGCTAAAGTTGGAGTGCAGGTTTTCCACGCTCACGGCAACGTAGCCCGGAAGGCGCAACTCTCGGACAGTCGGCGTTTCATGTATCAACATACCAGGGAGAGCCGCCCAGGACATTCTGTAATAATTTGGATCCGCCGTGCCGAAATAGCTGAGATTGATCTCCTCAACATGGTGTGTGTCCATCCATCGTTTGAGCGGTTTGAGGTCCTGGCCCCAATCGAGATTCGAGTCCAGGAGGAACCAATGACCGTTGCGTGGCCCGCCGATGATCTGGTTGAAGAACGCGAGGCAATGCGGGTACGCGGTGGCAAGCTCGATGCCTGCCAGCGCGACCGGCGCCAGCAACACGAGCGCGCGCCAGTTCCTACGCATCGCGTCCAACATGATTCCCGCGATGAGGAGAACGAACGGGTAGATCGGCAGGATGTGGCGCAGGCCGATGTTGATGTGCGCCATCATGGCCGTGCCGAAAAAGATGGCTGGCGGAAGCACGAGAAACGCAGCGTCAGTTTTCCACCGCGCGCGTTCCTTCACGAGGAGTGCCAAGCCACAGAACAGAAGCAACAAGATGGTCAATGGCGTTTTGACCAGAAATGCCGCGGGGAAATAATACCACCAGCCGGTATGACTGACTCTGCCTGCCAAATACGCTGTGCGGTGCTGCGCCTTTACCTGGCTGAGAATAAAACCTTGCGCGTACGCGTCTGGCACCAACTTGTGTTTGTCCAGCCAATCGGCGACGCGCGCGACCGTGCGTGCCGATTGCAGCAACTGCGGGTTTTGACGCACCAGCAAGAGATCGTCGCTGGGCGTAATCGGCCCAAACTTGAAGCCGTATGCGGCCCACACCGCCGTGTATGATGCGAGAGTCAGAATCCCGACGAGCGCAAGTGCACCAAGCATTTTCGCGCGCCGTGATCGCAGGTCACCTGCCTCGGTAAAGCGGCAGGCCCAGGGACTCGCGTGAAGGACGTGCACTACCAGCAACACCAGCACAATCGGTCCGAGGATCAGCGCGGAGAATTTGGACACCTGGGCGAGCGCGAAGAACCCGACAACCCCGACAACGTTGCCGCAAGTGAGTTTTCGTGTCGCGCGCCACAGAAAGTACAACGCGCCGAAGATGAAACACGCCACCCCGAAATCTGTGGTGACGAGACTCGAATGGGCAAGGATGTTTGGTTCGACACAGTAGAGCGCAAGAATCGTTGCCGCCGTCCAAAATCCGAAGAGCTCGCGTGCCCAACAGAAGACCAATCCTCCCAGCAGGATCCCGAGCAAGACCGTCATGAACCGGGCGCGATACAACAAGTGGTCCGCGTCGTTGAGTTCGTAAAGGAAGCGGTGGCTGAATCCGACTAATTCAGCCGTCTTCCAGTCGGCGTTGTTCGTATCGATACGGACATTGGGCATCGCCAGCAGCGGTAGCGCAGCCCACCTGCGCAAGAAGGGTGGATGTTCCGGGTCGATGCGGTAGTCGCCGAGCCGCAGTTCCGCATAACCAGAGGTCAGGTGCAGCGGCTCGTCCATCGTCGCGGATTCCTGCGTGTAGCTGCCGACGGTGAGCAAGGTGAAAGCCACCGTAAATGCGCAAAGTGCGACCGTCGTCTGAACCCAGGCGCTACGGGCCTGACGTAACCGAATTCCATGCCCCTGAAATGCCAGTCCCATGGCATTAGTGATACATGACGCTTCCGCATCCAGTGCCGCAAATGAGCAACACGGCGAGCGCAACCATGAGAGCGTTTCGCATATTTCCTTCCCGCCAAACAATCACGCGAACCCATTAAACCTCTGATTGAACCGCGAGGGAAGCACCAAAAGCAGCCCACCCCTTAGCAGTGGCTCGGTTATGCAATTCAGCATGGAATCAAAAACCCCTGTTCTTGCAGGGGCTTTTGAGATGGTACCGCCGGAGGGAGTCGAACCCACACACCATTGCTGGTACTGGATTTTGAGTCCAGCGCGTCTGCCAGTTCCGCCACGGCGGCAACATGCTTATCTACAAGCACTTACGACCAGTACAACGCAAGGCCAAAAATACTGGTTGCAACCCGAAGTTGTAACCAGTATATTCCAACCATCACAGGAGTCCAATAGCCATGCGTCAAACATTGAGTCGAGTATCGCAAAACCTGTACAAGAGTCAAGAGAGCGGTCGCTACTACGCCGTCATCAAGGTGCGCGGACACCAGGTTAAGCAAAGCCTCAAGACCGACGATTATGCCATTGCCAAACGGAAGCTGCGCGATTTGGAGAAGAGTTTCCAGGATGGTGGAATTGATCAGGCCAACCAAAAACCGCCCCGCAGTTTCGCTGAATTGGCCGCTCGGTTTGAGAGCAACTGTCTTCCCGGCCGCGATCTTAGACCGACGGCTTTGGCTGATTACAGATGGCGCGTCAAGGCGCTGCTCAAACACAGCGGCTTTACCAAGGACCCGTTACGGTCGATCAGCCGGGAGAAGGTCGAGGTGTGGCACAGCCGTCGTACCGCCATGCTTCACCCCCAGCGTATG
Organism: uncultured Verrucomicrobiae bacterium; assembly: GCA_963712025.1. Taxonomy (GTDB): domain Bacteria; phylum Verrucomicrobiota; class Verrucomicrobiia; order Palsa-1439; family Palsa-1439; genus Palsa-1439. The sequence continues at coordinate 13,058 of CAVQGJ010000011.1, forward strand.
AACAACGAAATCGGCACTCTGCGTGACCTCCTGGGTTATGCCCGTGATAACGGTTGGATGATGCACGACCCCACGGCCAAGCTGAAGCGTCACAAGATTCCCCGCCCGAACCCGGATCCGCCCACGGCAGACGAGTTTCGACGGCTGGTTGTCACCCTCCGCAGTCACCGTGACCGCGACGCTGGCGATCTCGTCGAACTCATGGCTTACTCGGGGCTGCGCGTGTCGGAGGCTTGCGGGTTGAAGTGGCAAGACGTGGACTTTGACAGGGGCATGTTCTACATCGCCGGCAAGGGCCACGATGAAACCGAACGGGACGTTGTGCCGCTATTCCCAGCCATGCGCGAACTGCTCTTGAAAATCCGTCAAGCGCGCCAGACAGGAAAAATCGAGGGTATCAAACCCGGCGACCGTATCATGCGCGTCAACCGTTGCAGGGATGCACTTAAAACCGCATGCCGCGAGGCCAAGCTGCGCCGGACTTTCACGCATCACGATATGCGCCGATACTTCACTACCCGTTGCATGGAGCAAGGCGTTCCGATTCGCACCCTGGCTGGCTGGTTGCGGCACAAGGATGGCGGCGCACTTCTTCTGCGAACCTACGCCGCGCACCAGGACAAACACTCCTTGGAAATGGCAAGTAAGATCAATCTCGCCGTGAAGGTTGAGGCCGATAACGTAGTGCCGATGCGAGCGGCGAAGGCGAACGCCTGACGGCCGGTGGTAGCCGGGTCATTCTGAGTTCGCCGTCAGTCGCATGGCTGGCCGCATGGCGAACAGTGCGGCTTGGTTGGCACACCGCTATTCAACAGTCGTTTCTTTCAGAAATCGTTCGATCTCGGGGAGTGGAAATAGCGGTCGCCGCAATGCGCGGCAAGGCCGCAGCAGTCCGCGAGCAACCAAGCGGTCAACCGTTATCGGTGTCACGCCCAAGGCTCTCGCCGTTTCCTGTCGTGTCAGCGCGAGTCGAATTTCCTTATTGTTTGTCTGCATGGTGATCTCCTGTTTCTGCGTTACAACCCTTCATGTCTCAAGAACCTCTTGACTACGATTACTCCTGCGTGAAGCCATACGAGCAGGGCCGGCGGCGCAGCAAGCGCGGTGCAATGTGGAGCGCAGTTTTCGAGCAATACATTGACAGCGCGCCGCGAGCCGTACAATCGAGATGGCACGTCACGCAAAGTTGATGACTGATAAGGCGCAATCATTCGACCACCGATAGCACAGGGAAGTCGCCTGATTGTGTAGCAAGTACACAAATTGTTTGGAGCACTGCCCGGCGACCGGCCCCGTAGACGGCGAGTGCAATGATTGGAGTGTGTGAGCGGATACTGCGTGGACAGAGTATGACCGTGACTACGGATTGCGTGTGGATAGCGTGACCGGCAACTGAAGGTCAATTTTTGGCTGTCGGTGGCAAGCACCGCGCAGCCACGGACAGTGTCGCATAATCGATGCGCCTTGACAGCACGGCAGACGCGGCGAGCGGTACGCGCTATGAGCGACCGCCACGCCGGGTCTGACAGCATTCTGCCGGTGAATGACCGGCAAAGATTCCACGTGGATGCGTTCACCGCGTCGTCACCCGCTGACCGGTCTGACTGTCATTGCTCCGTCCGGCATGACCCGTTGGAATCGTCGGCTGGGTGTTTGACGGAGCGTATTTCGGTCGGCGGCGCGTGCGCGACTTGGTGGCGGCGTCTCCGCCCGCAGTCCAGCGGCTCAGGCACTCGCGCAAGCACGCCGGACTTACCGGCACACCGGCCACCTTCAACTCCTCTGCCAATTCGCCAATCTTCCAGCCTTTGCCGCGCAACGCCAGCAACCGTTCGCGCAGCGGCTCCAGCACGTCGGCAGCAGTCTTGCGCTTCCTCGGCGGCTCGCGTTGCGTCAACTGTTCCAGTTTTTTCTCCAACGCCACGTAATCCAGCTTCGCGGCGATCTGCGTGTAATCCATGCGTGTGCTCATACTGAATTCCTTCCACTTTTCTGCCGTCGGCGATTGATGATTTCACCGACAACGTTTGACTCGCCGTTGAATGTTTGTCCAAGCAGCCTTGGCACTTGGCGGCGAGCAGCCAAGCGCACCGGCCTCCAGCAGCCCGCCACTCGGGCTAGGAGGGGTAAGTGTCCTGCTCATTTTTCCCTTTTCTATGCCACACTTGGCCTGCTCAGTTTGAACGCGCTAGCGAACAATCTATCCACTGTTTCTGGTTACAGTGAGTCGCATGAAACCAGCTGACATCGGTGGCGTTATAGCCCTTGGGTCTCGCGAGCTTGTGTACGACATACACAACACAAGCCGGCTTTCGTGCCAGACTCCAGCGATGACAAACGATGCTTTCATCGCCGCCTATATCACCACACGGACCCTCGGAATGTTGTTCCCATTTCGGAACAACTTTGCAGCACGGTTTCGGTAAGCTCCCCGACCATGTTCAGCGCCATTCCACAAAAGAATCGAGTCGCCGCCACGACGTATTTCGACGAGCACCTGTCGCACAACGATTACTACACCCAGGGCGAAGTCTTGGCCCACGATCAAGGTGGTCATTGGATTGGCATCGGCGCGGAACGGTTGGGTTTACGGCCAGGTGAGCCTGTCACCCGCGAAGTGTTCCTGCGCCTCTGCGACAATTTGGACCCGATGACCGGTGAACGACTCACGCCGCAGCAATTCCGGGACCGACGGCTCTACTTCGACTTCGTCTGCTCGCCGCCCAAGTCGGTGTCGATTCTTGCGGTCACGATGAATGACCATCGCATCATCGAAGCACACCAAGAGGCTTCCACGATGGCCTTGCGCGAGCTTGAGCAGTTCGCCGCCACGCGGATTCGCAAGGGCGGCATCGAGGATCAGGATCGCACCACCGGCAACTTGGTCGGCGCAGCGTTCCTGCACACGTCTTCCCGCGCCATGGACCCGCAACTGCACACGCATTTCGTCCTGTTCAACTGCACCTGGGACAACACCGAGAGGCGGTGGAAGGCGCTGCAAACCGGCGATATGTTCGGCGCACTCAACTACGGCACAGCCGTCTATCGCAACGAACTGGCCAAGCGGCTCCACCGGCTAGGCTACCAGACCCGGAAGGCCGCCAACGGGTTCGAGATCGAGGGCGTCGCGCCTGAGTTGATTGACCGGTTCTCGAAACGGTCGCAGCAACGGGACTTGGCCGTCAAACGTCAGGAGGCGAGGCTCGGTCGCAAACTGACCAAGCAGGAGATCGCTTACGTCGTCCACCAGTCCCGCCCCAAGAAGCTCAAGGGCGCGTCTGATGATCAGGTGCGCCGCCAGCAGCTTGGTGAGATCGGTTTCTTCGAGAAACGGGCGCTACGCAAAGTGGTCGAAGCGGCCAATGGTCAGTCGGAGGATTTCGCCCACTTGGTCACAAAGCGCAAGGCTGTTGACCACGGCATCGCGCACGTTTTCGAGCGCACCTCGGTCGCGCCACAACACAAGATTCTGGAAGCCGCCCTGGTCAACGGCTGCGGCCAACTGGACCTGCCGCTGCTCAAGAACGCGCTGGCGGAACGCTCCGAACTGGTGCGCGTCGGTTCAGAGTTCTCGACCCGCGACATCCTCACCAAGGAGCTTTCGTTGATTCGCGCTGTCAACGCCGCCATCGACAGTATCGCCCCGATCACCAGCCGTTATGAACCGGCGTCTCATCTCGGTCCGGATCAGCGCAAGGCGTTGGAACATGTTGTCACCAGCCCGGACCGCTTCACGGGGTTTCGTGGCTTGGCCGGCACCGGTAAAAGCACGGTTCTGGTCGAACTGAACCGCATTCTCGACAATGAAGGTTTCGAGGCTCTGTTCTGCGCTCCGACTGCTGCCGCTGCCGATACGCTGCGCAAGGACAAGCTGGAATCGGTCACTCTCGCCAGGCTGCTGACGGATTGGGCCATGCGGCGAACACTTTCCGCCCGCAGCGTGATTGTCGTGGATGAAGCCGGCGCTGTTGGCCTCGATGACATGGTGAAACTATTCGATCTGGCCGTTAGTAACGGCGCTCGTGTGGTGCTCTCCGGCGACACCGGCCAGCACGCTTCCGTTGCTCGTGGGGATGCGCTCCGCATCCTCGAACAGTATTCCTCCTACCGCTTCAGCGAATTGACCACCATCCGTCGCCAGAAACCCGCCGCCTTCCGTCAGGTGGTCGAACTGGCTGCCGCCAAACAGACCGACAAGGCGTTTGCGAAGCTCGTGGAACTTGGCGCGGTCACGGAGGCGGCTACGGAGGATGGGCAGCTTTACCAGCGGGCGGCTGAGGCATACCTGTCGGCGACCAAACAAGGACGGTCCGCACTGTTGGTCTCACCCATTTGGGGCGAGATTGAAGCGGTCACGGAGAAGGTGCGCGAGGCGCTGAAAGTTGAGGGTGTCGTAAGCCTGGATGAGCAGACAATGTGCGTTTTCGATTCGCTCTCGTGGACGCAAGCGCAAAAGAAGAATACGAACCAGTACGAACCGGGTCAACGCCTGCGCTTTGTCAGAAAAACGCGCGACTTTGATCGGGGCGAGACGGTCGAAATCCGAGCCGTTCTCAAAAACGGACTGCGCGTTCGCCGTCCCGATGGAATGGAAGTGGATTTTATCCCGGCCAGTGCTACCGCCTCGTTCGACGTGGGCGTGTCCCGCAAGTTGAAAGTCGCCGCTGGTGATTGGCTGTTGCTGCAGGCCAACCACGGGAAAGAGTTCATTAACGGCGAGCGCGTTCAGGTGCGGGAGATCAGCGGTGACCGTATCAGTCTCACCGATGGCCGGGTGCTACCCGGCACATTCAACACCTTCACCCACGGCTACGCCGTCACCTCGCACTCATCACAAAGCAAGACCGTTGATGACGTGCTCCTGGTCGCATCGTCGCGTTCGTTCGCCGCCGTCAACCGTGAACAGTTCTACGTTTCCATTTCTCGCGGGCGTAAACACGTCCAGGTCTTTACCGATGATGTCGAGTTGCTCGCGCGTCGCGTGACCGATTCGCGCGAACGCAAGGCTGCCGTCGAACTCCAAGGCCTGCGCGATGACCTGGCCAAGCTCGGTTTCCTGCGACAACCGCAGCAAGAGCAGGATATCGGCACCCCGGCGAGCGTGGTGCACCAAGATTTTCGCACGGTGCGCCCGATGCGTCAGTCGCCGCGAGTTTTCCGCGCCACGCGTTTGTCTCCGGTGCAACGGCTTGCACAGGTGGCCGAAGATGTGCAGCGATGGCTTCGCGAACGGTCCGTCATTGAGCAAAAGGAAACTGTCACGACCAAGTTTGAGCAAACCGAGTCCATAAAACAGGCTGAATCCGTCAAACTGGCTGACTCCGTCAAACGAACCAGCGGCCTCAAACGATCTCGCACGGTCAAAGAAGCTCTGCAGCAAGAGCAGTCCACCAGCCGCAAGCTGCGTCGGGGCATCACCCCGCCTGGAAGCATCGGCAACTCTCGTGGCATTGGTGTCTGAACCCTCAACCCCTCAACCACCATGCCACTCACGAAAGAAGATTCCTGCTACACCACCGCCGGCAAGTATTGCCCCTGCATCGAGTTCCATCTCGACGAGGAGCGCCGGCGTGGCTTCCACACGAGTCAGTTGATTGATTACACCCTGGAACCCAACCCGGACGGCGGCGAGGATAAGCATGCGCCACCGCAAAAACTTGCGCTGGCTTTCTCCACCGCTGATGTGGTGATCCTAGGCTGGCGTCTCGGTCGGCTGGCGGATTTGCTCCGCGAAAACGACCTCGCCACGGTTCACGTGCTACCCAAACGCTACGCCGATTTCGACCGCGTCAGACCCTTTGTCGCGTCCATCAGCATCACCACGATCAGCAGAGAGCAGTCGTAGGGTGCCAGATTGTTGCCGCGCTAGGACACTCGAACTTAGATTGTTTTCAATGCCGGCCCGGTCGAACTTGGGTCATGTTTGCATCGCGGGATGGATTGGTCGTGAACGCGGGTCTGACTCCATTCGAAGATTGTGTCCCAAAGCTTCCCGACCTTTCTACCGGCCAACCAAACGCCCTTGACTCGACGTGGCTAATCTGCGAGAAGTCTAACGGTGACGAATCGGGTGCGCAACGTTTTATTGATCCTCGTGCTGCTGGCGGGGACCGGCGCACACTGGGGTGCGTTGCAATCCGTGGCGTGGACCCGGATGCTCGCCGAAAACCTCCGCAGCTCTTCCTTTGCCGACGCTGTCTCGCGAACGTTTGACGGCCAACATCCATGCTCCCTTTGCAAAGTCATCGCCAGTGCGAAGAGGTCCGAGAAGCGCATGGAATTTCCCCAGCCATTGACGAAGCTCGAATTTCCTCTTACGACGCAATTGTTGCTGTTGGTTGCACCCACACGTTTTCAACTTGTGTCGATCGGCAGCGAGTTTGTTGAGTCTCTCTCCCAACAACCGCCGACGCCCCCACCGCGCGCGAGCTGCGCCTAAAACTGTTGTTGTGTCGTTGCTTGTGGTGTGTTGTCGCGCAGGCATGGTTTTGACTCTGTAAACTGAGGGCCGCGCATTGCGGTTTCTCGCAACTTTGAATTCAAGAATGAAAATGAAGAACACAATTGTTTCGATGTCGGTTGTTACACAGATGAACAACCGGAAGACAAGCTTCGGTGCAGTGAATAAGGTGATTGGTCTGGCATTGTTGTTGGGAGTGGCTCTGACGCCCCGAGTTGGCTGGGCGTGTGCGTGTGGATGTGGTGTTTTCGACGTGGGCACAGGCTTGATGCTTCCTCAAGGCGCAGGTGGAATGGCCTATGTCAATTATGACTACCAGGATCAGCATCAGAATTGGCATGGAACCTCGCCGGCGCCAGGAGGCGATAATGATGACAAGGAAATACGCACCCACTTCGTTACCGCCGGCTTCCAGTACATGTTCGACCGCAGTTGGGGATTTCAGGTCGAGGTGCCGTATGACGAACGATACTTCAAGACAACCGGCGGTGCCTCCGGGAGTGACATCGTATCTCTCAACTGGGCGAGTCTTGGCGACATTCGGGTCGAAGGCATCTACACGGGGTTTTCCCCGGATATGTCCACCGGCATAAACTTCGGTTTCAAACTGCCGACCGGCGACTATACCCACAACGACGCATTTGGGGACATCGATCGTGACTCGGAACTCGGGACGGGGAGCACCGATATTCTTCTTGGCGGCTATCATCAAGGGAATCTCCCGGGTGACATCGGTCTGACCTGGTTCGCACAGGCGTTGTTGGACCAGCCGATCATTACACGAAATCAGTACGCACCGGGAACCGAACTCGATGTTGCCGCTGGCCTCTACCCAAAAGGCTGGATGATCCACAACGCGCATGTCACGCCGTTGGCCCAGGTAATTGCTTCCGAACGCACCAGCGACCACGGTGCAGAGTCCGCCCACCCCGTGGCCTCCGGCTACCAGCGGATTCTGGTATCCCCTGGTATCGAGGTGGATGTTCATCCGATCAGCTTCTACACGGATGTCGAAGTGCCCGTGTTCATGGATTTTCGTGGCGATCAGTTGGTCGCGCGGTGGCTCTTGAAGACCTACGTGAGCTATCACTTCTAGGCGGACCATACTGGTTGTTTCCGAACTGGGGGAAGGGGCTCGACGTGGACCGTCACGTCGAGCCCCCTGGGGCGCTCTGGCAGCTTGAGTAAGTTGGAAGCCGCCTAACCTGGGCCTCCCATTTTCAACCTCCGCGCCGTGACGGTTGTGTGCTCTCCCCCGCTGGACATGCTTGACCCAAATGCAAGAGCACGACTATTCTCAATTGCAAATGTCCACACCAAGCAAGGCCAAGAAATGGATCCTCCAGATTGTCATAGCGTTGGTCGTGATCGCGGCTGTGTGGAGAGCCATTGATCGGGTGAATTTTTGGTATCGTCAGCAGTGGCATGTCGATCTGACGATGCAAGACTTGCCGCCGGTGGATCGTTCGCAATGGCCCAACCCGCCTGTTGCGTGGTCAAACGAAACCGTTGAGGTCCAAACCGCTGCGCCGGAGGGGATGAAACCGGCCAAGGTCACGTACTTCGTCAATTCCATCGGCATGAAGCTGGTGCGCATCGAACCCGGCACATTCCTGATGGGGCTGCCGGACAATATGACCAACTCCGTCGGACCGACCGCCCCACGGGGTGGAGGCCCTGAGCGTCAGGACGGTCCGATGTACCTGCAGCATCAAGTGACGCTGACCAAGCCGTATATCATCGGTGCATTTGAAGTGTCGAACAAGCAATTCGAGCTGTACGACACACAGCACAAACATCGCCGCCCGTTTTATCAAGAGGGGACCGATGGCGACAACCACCCGGTACAGCCCGTTACGTGGCAAGAGGCGCAACTATTCTGCCGCTGGTTGTCGGAGAAAGAGGGCCATCTGTACGGCCTGCCTACCGAGGCGCAGTGGGAATATGCCTGCCGCGCCGGCACCACGAACCTAACGTACTGGGGTGACAACGTTGAGGATCGCACCAAGGCGAACATTGGCGGACCCCGCAGCAGTGAGAAGACTCATCTTCACTGGGCAGACGACGGTTATGAATACACGGCACCGATTGGCTCGTTCCCGCCGAATCCATGGGGATTGTACGACATGATCGGAAATGCACGTGAATGGGTGGCCGACTGGTATGCACCGTTCACGCGTGATGCCGTGGTCGATCCCGTTGGGCCGCCTACGGGCGGTTGTCGGTCGAACAAAGGGGATGGATGGATGCATCCGTTCTACCGCATATGCTCCGCCTATCGAGATGGCGATGCACCGCATGACCAGAAGGACATTCACGGTTTTCGGGTGGGTTGCGCCGTCGAATAATCAGCAGTGACATAGCCAACAATCGCCTATCGCGGACGCGTCGACAGGGAACTCCGAGCATCTGGCACCGCCGCCGCCGAGACACAGAATGGGCGGCAAGGCAGTTGCCCGCTGCTGGCGCGCGCGGCGGGGGTTGCAGCGCAGACTTCGGTGGCGTCCGAATTTCGCCGACGGAGAACGGACTGGTCCTGCACAGGTTCTTCCCACGAAAACGTCACGCCGCAAAAAACGCTTGACGCAGGCGCTCATAATAATACTACTCATGAGAAACCGTAACACTATGGAAAAGGTCACCCGTTTCAGCGTTTCGCTCGACAAGAAACTCCTGCACGAACTTGATCGCATGTGCGGCGAGAAAGGCTACGACAATCGGTCGCTGGCTATTGCGGACATGATCCGCGCCCATCTGGTCGAACACCGGCAACAGTTGGGCCGGGGCGAGATCGCGGGCAGCATTACCCTCGTGTATGACCATCACAAGCACCACTTGCAGGACTTGCTAACCGACCTCCAGCACGAGCACCGCGAGGTGATTATCTCCGCGCTGCACTGTCATCTCGACCACGACAACTGCCTTGAAATCCTCGCGGTGCGCGGCAAGGCCGTTGACATCAAAAGACTGGCCGACGAACTCATCGCCGCCAAGGGCGTCAAACACGGCAAGCTCACCATCACCGGCACCGGAAAAGATTTGCCGGGATGATGCACCGCTACGCTCTGGCACTGGCGCTATCGGCGGCGAAGGAACAACAAGATTGCCAACCCGCAACCGAGCAATGAGTAGCTGGACGGCTCCGGAATCGTTATTGCGAAGACCGTGCCGTCACCCGCGCTGCCACCCGCGGAAGTCCATCCATAGAGGGTGTTGCCGACCGCCGAGAGATCACCGTCCGGATTCTTGCCATCCGCTCCGCCGGCGAAGCTGTACAGATTGGTGTAACCAGTGCCATCAAGATTGATCCCGAACACTGTGCCATCATTCGCGCTGCCACCGCTCTTGGTCGTTCCATAGAGAGTCGAGCCAGCCAACGTCAGCGAACCGTTGGGGTTGGCGCCACTCGGTGCGCCGCCGCTGAAGCTGTACAGATTGGTGTAACCGGTGCCATCGAGATTGACCGAGAATATCGTGCCATCGTTGGCGCTGCCGCCGATCCGGGTCATTCCATAGAGAGTCGAGCCGGCCAGCGTCAGCCCGCCGTAGGGATTGGCGCCATCCGATCCGCCGGCGAAGTTGACTAGGTTGGTGTACCCGCTGCCGTTCGGGTTGATTTGGAAGACAACCCCATCCTTGCTGCTGACGGTACTGGAGCCTCCGTGTGTGGCCATTCCGTAGAGCGTCGAACCGTTCATTATCAACCCACCACCAAGAGGACTGGAGCCACTCCCAGGACCGCCGGTAAAGGTGTAAAGATTGCTATAACTGGAACTGGAGGTGCTGAACGAGAAGATCGAGCCGAGGCCGCCATTACTGTAGTAGGTCGTCCCGTAGACGGTCGAGCCGTTCATCAGCAAAGTACTGTATGGCTTGTAGCCAGCACCGGTCGTAAAACTGTACAACGTTTGGTACCCGGAGCCATCGGTATTGACCGAGTAGATAACGCCGTCGTTGGCACTGCCACCGTAGTAGGTCGTCCCGTAGAGGGTCGAGCCGCTCAGCACCACCGAACCGAGAGGACCATAACCGTCGGACGTAGAGCCGGTAAACGTATGCAGGATTGTGTAGTCGCTGCCATCGGTGTTCATCGAATAGACCACGCCCTTGCCGGTGCTGCCGCCGTAGTCGGTCACTCCGTAGAGAGTTGATCCGGAAATGGCCGGCGCGCCGTAATATGGATTCGCTCCAGGACTGGCCCCACTCGTGCCGCTAAACGACTCGATCAAGGTGAACTGGGCCCGGGCGGCACCCCCGCTGAATAGAAACAGCGTGGTTGCGAGTACGGTGAAGTAGGTTTGTTGTTTCTTCATAACAGTGGTTTCCTTCGATATTGATGTGCGACGATTTGTTTTGGTGTTACGTGTATAAATGGTCGTAACATCTGTCAAGCGCGAATTGCATAGCCCCGGAGCGGTTGATTGTGCATAGCTCCGGAAATCGTCGGGTTGTCACCGGAAACGCCCGCGTTGTTGTGGTGCAATGAGCGCGAATGGGCTTGACGGTGGTGTTACGTATCATAATACTCGTCACACGATGAAAGGAGTCACCCGCTTCGGCATCTCGCTTGACAAAGGTCTTCTTCAGAAACCGGGCCGCATGCGCCCTTTCCCCAACGGAGGGTGTGCAAAGAACGGTCAACCCGGGTTTACCCTCATCGAGTTGCTCGTGGTGATTGCGATCATCACAGTGCTGGCGGGAATGCTTGTTCCAGCTCTCGGTCGCGCGAAGCGCACAGCGCAGGGGGCCGCTTGCTTGAGCAACCTGCATCAGATTGGACTGGCGATGCGCCTGTACCTGGATGACTGCGGGGTGACGCCGCCCGCGTATATCAACGCCTCATGTCGGTGGATGGACCTGATCAAACCGTTGATTCCAAAGCAATCCGGCGTGTTTCGTTGTCCTGCAGATCTGAAAGCAATTCCTTGCACTTGGGACTTACAGATCACGCTCAGCTATGGAATCAACTCTTTCAATTTCGCGGGCATACCATACTGCTTATGGTACGGCGTCAAGGAGCGGAACATCGCCCGACCTTCCGGGACGATCTTCATCGCCGATTGTACCCCGGGGAAGTACTACTGCGGAGGCGGTGGCATTTTCAGCGATCCAGTCGTGGATGTGAATTACCGGCACGCGGGGAACAGTTTCGACGCTTTGTTTTTCGACGGACACGTCGAGCGAAGAACCACGACCACAAAGCAAGATTGGGATGCCTCACAATGATTTCGCTTCATGCAAGCAAGAGTGGCTGTCGGCCGTGGCGAATACGACCGAATCGTCGGCGACGCGGCTTCATCGACGCGCTTGCTGTCGGGGTGTTTGTGTTGGCTGCACCGCACTGCAACGCGACGTACAATTTCGCCGGGCAAGGGATGCAGACCGTGCTCAGCGGCACGGTTGCCAACGCCTCGCTTTACATGGGGACCTCGGCGACTTGGACAAACATGGCCTGGAACCCGGCGGTTGGCCAGCCGTACAACGTGCCGGTAAGCTTTGCCCTGCCACCCTGTGACAACGTTGTTACCGGCCGTCTCGTTCTCACTCTTTGGGGCGGCACCCCCGATTACACCGCCAACCTCAGCGTCTCTGTTAACAGCAATGCTCTTGCGTCCGGTGGCCTGAATTTCGGTTCGACGAGCGACACCAATGCTTCCTTCAGCGCGACCCAACCGTCTGTGTACGGTAGCGGGTACGGCGTCTGGCTCGTCGGGTTGCCGGTCAATACCAACTACCTGCATACCGACGGGTCCTCCAACTTGGTCGCCATCACGGTTACGACATCCAACTCATTCGATGGCCGTATCATGCAAGTGTCGCTTCTATCCATCTATCAACAGAGCGCGCTGAGCAACCAATTTCAGTACGCCATCGCTGAGGGTAGCGGCGACATCTATAATGTGCCGACCAGCGGTGAAGTTTGCAGCCGCACAGTGGCCTTCGGTAGCCTCAACATCGCCCAAGTGAATTCTGCTGCATTGCAGGCGCTATATACATACGCTCCCGACGGTCAAAACAACCGTCTCTATTTCAACGGCACTCAATTTGGAGGAGACGGTGTCGCTGAGTGGGACCCGTCGGCCACCGGCTTGGACTACGGACCGAGCATCGTGGACTTCAATGTCACCTCCTGCGTGGCCAGTTTCAGCAACAACATCACCTTCTCCGTGTGCTCTGCTGACGTGCCGTCGCCGGTGGCATCCAGATTGCGACCGCAAATTGCCGTGCTGACCATCACGGGACCAACGGTGCTGACGCCGTGGCAGCAGTGGCAGATGCTCTACTTCAACTGCACGAACTGCCCCCGGGCCCAAGCCAATGCCGACCCTTACGGCAAGGGCATCAGCAATACCAACCAATTCCTACTCGGGTTGAACCCGACCAATCCAGCGTCCGTGTTCGCTATCACAAGCGAGGTCCCCCAAGGCAACGACGTTCAAATCACGTGGAAGACATCCGGTGGGGATCCAAGTGGTTTGTTTGGGCAGGGCAAGACCAACATATTGGAATACGCTGCGGGCGACGCCCGGGAAGGTTTCACGGATAATTTCGCGAGCACGGGTCTCACCAATATCATTACCACGCTCGGCAACGTCCTGACTAACGCAACTGATCGTGGGGGGGCCACGAACGGTCCAGCCCGCTACTATCGCGTTCGCCTGTTGGTGCCATGATGCGCGCTCTCACTTCAATCGGGCGGTTGTTTCTTTCGACATTTGGTCTCGTATTGCTTGGTTTCGTTTTTTCTCCCAATGGCTTGGCCGAGCCGCCACGACGTATCCTCAGCCTCTGCACCACCGCCACGGACGTGCTGCTGGCTGTCGGCGCGCGCGACCAGTTGGCGGCCATCGATGAGTACAGTCGCGTCGTACCCGGCGCGACCAACATACCAGTCATTGCCAAAGGCAGCGCGCTCTCGCGCGAAGAAGTTCTCGCACGGCGCATGGACCTCGCGTTTATCTGGTGGTATCAGGACGACGCGGCGAAGCTGCTCGGGGAACTGTCGGTTCCAGTAGTGCGCATCCGTGCCGGTCACGTCGCCGAGTTACCGGGCACCATTCGGCTCATTGGCCAACGCGTCGGACGCGAAGCTCTCACCGACCGGCTTGCGGATGACCTTGTCGCGTTCCTATACTTGCACACCAACGCGCCCGCCAATCCGCCGCGCGTGTATCTCGAACTCTACGGTGCCTTCAAGACCGTAGGCGGTGACAGCTATGTCAACGACCTCATCACCCTGGCCGGCGGCACGAACATCGCCGCGGGCGTGGCGCGCGGCAGCGTTGTGTTTTCGCCGGAGCAACTCATTGCCGCCGAACCGGATGTAATTCTTTTCGTCAACGGCTTTACCACTGCCGACGCCATCAGCCAACGTCCCGGCTTCGCCAAACTGCGCGCCGTCCGTCGCGGTGCCGTTTACGGCGTCGGCCGCAATTGTTTGGTGGCTGGCAGCCAGTTGTCCGCCTCCGTAGAGCAATTGCGCGCGATTATCCATCGCGCCGACGGAAAGGAGAACTGACCGTGTCTTTCCACAGAATCACGTACAATGAGAAACACCAGTTCGCCACCGTCCACAACTTCGGCTGCACGCTGCGTTGTCCCACCTGCAGTTACAAACTTCGCAGTGGCCCGAACGGACGTCCCGGCCAGATCACGCCGCGTCCGACCCGGTTCCTCAGCATGGACGAGGTGCGCCGCGCCCTGCGCAGCGTGCCAGTCGAGAAAGTAAACTTTATGGGCGGCGAACCTACGGTCGCCACCGAACTGCCGGAAGCGCTCGCGTTCTGCAAGCAGGAACTCGGCGTTCGCACCTTTCTCGGTCACACGATTGGTTTGCGGTTGCCATTGCCGAATCTCGATGGCGCCAACGTTGGCCTCAAGGCGTGGGACGACGAGGTTCACCGCCGCTACACCGGTCGCGAACGCCAGCCGTTCTTCGACAACTTCGCTGCCGCTTATCGCGGTGGTCTGGAGATGCGCGCCAACATCGTATTCATTCCCCGCTTCGTGGACCTCGATCAAGTCGAAGCCGTCGCCGCGTGGGTGGCAGCGCTCGACCGGACTATTCCCTTTCACATCATGGGGTACATCCCCGTGCCCGGCCAACCGTTCCCGCGTCCGACCGCGGCGCAGATGGAGCAAGCTGTGACGGTTTGCCGTCAGCATCTGGACAAGGTGGACGCCTCGCATCTCACCGTTGAAGAAGCGTTGAACCTCGTGCCGCGCGACGACCGCTTCGCCGTGCGTCAGATCGCATGAACCGCAACACGTTACAACTCGGCCTGTTCATCGCTTTGCTCGGCGTTGCCGTCATCGCGTTCGGGGTCGGCAGCGTCTACATCCCGGCAGGCGAAGTGGCCGGACGGCTATTCCGCGCCGCATGCGGTCGGGCCAAAGGCGACACCGCCGACCAAATCCTGCTAACTGTCCGGCTGCCGCGCATTGTGCTGGCCAGTAGTGTCGGTGCCGCGCTGGCATTGAGCGGGCTCGCCGCTCAGACGCTCTTTCGCAATCCGCTCGCCACGCCCTCGATCATCGGTGTCTCCAACGGCGCAGCCCTCGGCGCGGTTGCCGCAATGCTGGCCGGTGTCGCGGTGCCGATCGGTAGTTTCGCTGCCGGGCTGGCTGTGACCGCTCTCGTGTTCACGCTGGGCCGGCGCGGAACGTTCTTCGGTCAAAGCCTGCTACTGGCCGGCATCGCCATCGCGGCACTCTGCTCGGCGCTGACCACCGGCGCGCTCTACCTTGCGGGTGAACGCCTGCCGGCGGTCATCTTCTGGTTGATGGGTGGTCTTTGGCAAGCCAATGGCCGGGCCGTGCTGGTGATGTTGCCGGTCGCGCTCGGCGCGTTCGTCACAATGGTAATGCTCGCCCGCTCGCTCAACGTCGCGCTCGTCGGCGAAACGTCGGCGCGCGACCTCGGCGTGAACGTCCCACGGCTTCAATACGCGTTGCTGCTGCTCATCGCCATCACGGCCTCGGCGGCGGTGAGTCTGACCGGCGTGATCGGATTCATTGGCCTGATCGTGCCGCACCTGCTGCGGCTGGCGGTTGGCGGTGACCATCGCCGTCTCGTGCCAGCCACGGCCCTCGGGGGCGCGTTGCTGTTGTTGGTAGCCGACACACTGGCACGGACGCTCGCCGCCCCAGCGGAAATCCCGGTCGGCATTCTCACGGCGCTGGTCGGCGCGCCGGTCTTTCTGTGGCTGCTGCGGAGGAAGATAACGCTGTGAACTTGCGCGTCGAGAATCTGAGTTTCGCCTACCGAACCGGCACGCCGGTGTTGCGGGAGTTGAATCTTGAAATCGCAACCGGCAAGGTCACCGGCTTGTTCGGGCCGAACGGAAGCGGCAAGAGCACGTTGTTGCGATGCCTGACCGGCGCGTTGCGGCCGCAGTCGGGCACGGCGTGGTGTGATGACCAGCAGGTTGATGCGCTCACGCCGCGCGAGGTGGCTCGGCGGATCGCCGTCGTGCCACAGGAGACGCCACGTGGCGTGCCGTTGACGGCACGGGAGATGGTCGCATTAGGACGGTTCGCGCTCGGCGACGAGGATGCAGCCGTGATCGAGGCAAGCCTGACGCGCGTGGGTGCGGCGGAATTGTCGGAGCGTCCCTTCGACGAGTTGAGTGGTG
This sequence comes from uncultured Verrucomicrobiae bacterium, assembly GCA_963712025.1. Classification (GTDB taxonomy): domain Bacteria; phylum Verrucomicrobiota; class Verrucomicrobiia; order Palsa-1439; family Palsa-1439; genus Palsa-1439. Next base: position 29,153 of record CAVQGJ010000011.1, read on the forward strand.
GTGAACGGCAGCGCGTGGTGATCGCACGGGCGTTAGCGCAAGCAACGCCGGTATTGTTGTTGGACGAGCCGTCCAGCCACCTCGACATCGCTCACCAACTCGAAGTGTACCGGTTGGCCCAAACCTTGGCAGCGGGAGGTTGTACGGTGCTGATGGTCTGCCACGATTTGTTATTTGCACCAATGTTTGTGGACCATGCCTTTCTGCTCGCTCAAGGCCGCTTGGCAATGGCAGGGCGACCTGTTGAGGTACTTACAGAAGAAAGCATGTCTGCTGTGTTTGGCTGCCGGTTGCGGCTGGATCATCGCCACCCGGAGTCGGTGTGCGTATCACTGTTTGTCTAAGCGTAATGACAGGCCGGCGTCAGGCACGCGCAGCTCCTGGCCGTAAAATTCGCAGTGCACAACCCTACGCCAGCAACGGCGTAAGCCACGCAGGCACCGGCTCATTCAGGCTCACCCGCTGGCCGTTTTCAAAAACAGCCACTTGACGGAATGGAGTCCGCAAATCGTCGTTGTCGAAAATCCACACATGCGGAAGCTCTCGGATGGCGGTCTTGAGGTTCGCCAGCGTGCGAGGAAATCGCGAGACCAACTTTTCGGCGGGTACATCATGTCCGCCTTGCGAGACGCGCATCGCGACGCGCTCTTCGGAAACTTCCGGGCCGAAAATTCCAATGAAGCACAGAACGACGTTGTAGCCGGTTGCCGCCGCTTCTTTCAGGAAAGTCAGCTTGTCGCCGACCGGGTCAGAGAACACGGTTTCAAACACGAAACTTTCGCGTTGTTCCACCAGTTGCCGCCGGAGCGCCTCGGCCAAGTCCGCGGCTGCGTAGGGATCGAGGTTCAGTTCCCGCGCCAGTACGTCGGCGTTAACAAGACGCAGCCCGGCAGGCTGGAGATGGGCATGGTAGAAAGTGGTTTTGCCTGCGCCATTCGGCCCCGCGAGTGCAACGATGACTGGGCGGCGGTCGAGCGGCAGGCTCATCACCGCGCGGCTTTCACCTTGACCGGCTGGAACTGGCGGTTGACGAATCGCCCGACCGCGCGCTTCCCGTTCGCTTCAATGCGGATAAGCACGCCGGGTTGGTCTGGGTGGGGTTCGTAGTGGGGATACGGCTGACCTTGGAGAAATTCAGTCACGCGGCGGCGACCAGCGGGCGAATCCACGGATTTCAGGCACTCGGACAACGGGCGCGTCGCGGCATTACGGCACAAGGTGAGCACCTGCGTGCCCTGAAGCAACGGCTCGATAGCCCTGCCGATTCTGGCCCAGAATTCCACTTGTCCCGCAATGGAGCGCTCAACCGTTTTCCCGGCCAGACGGGCGTCCAAGACCAACGCATCTGAAAGCTTCACTGGTTGACTCATGCAGAAAAGGTAGCATAATGCTACCAGATGTCAACGGCCATCGTCTTGATCACCCACGCTGCATTCCTTACTCGCAGCAAACATCGTTACACTCCTTGGTTGCAACCCGTGGTTGCAACCCGATCAACAAAACATGGGAGAACTCGTGCTAAGCCGAGCATACGAACCAACCATCTTAAAAGCCTTGTAAATATTGGCGTGTGCAAGCATAGAGGCTTCAAGCATACCGTGGCTAATTGGAGCGAAAATCGTGAAAAATGTCTTTTGAGTCCAGCGCGTCTGCCAGTTCCGCCACGGCGGCGACGGCGCACTTGTACCAACGATTGACGGTTCCGTCAATGTCGTGCTGGAAGGGGCGACTTTACATCACTGTCCGGGCCGATTGCCCGGGTCAGGACCGCCCGCAATTTCTCGCGCAAGCTTCCAGGAAAACGTCGTCGATCGTCTTTCGCTTGGCGATGGCGCGGTCGATGATCTCGTTGTAGATGTCGTCCTCGACAACAATTTGTTGCGTGGAACCCGGCTTTTCGTCAGACCAGTCGACAAACAGGGGAGCTCGTTGACGCAGCACACGGAACACCGGAGTGGAGATTTTCAACACATGTTGGCCCATGGACTTCACCCTTCATCATAAATATTACGGCACCGGATGATACTGCATGGGAAGTGCCAGCGCGATGGATATGTTATGCATGGAGCCGCAACGCCTTCCGGCGAAGGGGATTGCGCGAGGAATACGTGCGGTCGTGTTGTCGGGGCGACTGACACGATGGCACAAGCAAGCACTCGACGGGGACAGTTTGTCGAACCGGTGTCCAAGCGCGAGCTATTTGCGAGACGGTCCGGTCCGGGATTGCTTGGTAATATAGTGCTGGATCGAGTCGACGAGAACAAGCTTTTTGCCGCCTGACCCTTTGTGGTCGAGCCATCGCCATTCCAGGGCTCCTTCCTCGCAGAGATTGTGGACCTTTTGGACGGAGCAGGTGATCAATTCGGACGCGTCGGCGACACACACCCATGCCGCTGGCCGCTCCATCCGCACATGAACTTCGCCAGGGTTGGGCGAGGGGTGCATCTGGACGAACCACAACTGTCGAAAAACAGACGTTCCCGATCGGGGAGATTTCCCGTACTGTGCTCTCATTATTGCGCTGCCGATCCGTCGTATTGGGGTAGGAAACTATCGGAATTTGCATTACCGTCGTTTCTTGCTTGTGTTTGAGGTGGGGTTGTGGTTGTCTCCACGATGAACCTATACAAACACAAGTACGCCATATCGGTAAAACCTAGTATCGAAAGGCGATAGACATGTCAACATCCAAATCCGATAGCCGCCGAACTTTCACGACCAACTTCCGCACGCTGATGGCGGCCACGGGGTGGAAGCAGGTCGAAGCCGCCGAGCAACTCGGCATCAGCCAGGGGTCCGTCAGCGACTTCAGCTCCGGCAACCGCGTGCCGTCCACCAAGGGAATCGAATCCCTCGCGTATCGTCTCGGGATTCCCGCCGAGCCGTTTACCTCCGGGCCGATCCCGCCGAGCGGATGCACAAGCTCCTTTCGGGCAGCGGGCCCAAGGCCTCCGAACGACGCGCGGTGTTTCACACCGTCAGGCCATACGACCCCTGGTTCCGTTCGCTCAAGCACCGGTGGCATCGTTCCCCCGGAACTCGCGACGAAATCCGCATCGCCGTCCGCGTCCTGTTCGGCGGCGAGGCGAGCAAGGTGGTCGACTGGCTGAACGAGAAATAGGGCGCCAGCGGTCGCCGCAGTGAAATGATTCACCGAGGGGTCTGTTGGCTTGGCGGCGATCCGGGCAGTCGTCGGCAACGTCCCGAGGGCCGGGCTGTGCCGCGAAAAACCTGAAACTCCGTGCAACCGTTGGCCGTCTCGGCTACTCTAAACCGAGATGCACCGGCACAATACGGTCAACGACGAGACGATGGTGGCGCGGCGGCGCAGCGCGCGCGAGATTTTCACACGCGTGTCCGCATACGTCCGCCGCTATCCGTGGTACGCGATCGGAACAATGGCGTGCGCGGTGGTGACGACCCTGTCCACGCTGGCCTTCCCGAAATTGACGCAACTGGTGATCGACGAGGTGATCCGCGCCAAGCGGGGCGGGTTGCTGGCGCTGTACACCGGGCTCGTGCTCCTGTCGTTTTTCCTGCGCGATCTGTTCAACGTGTTGCGGCTCCAGCTCAACAACCGCTTCGAGCAACGGGTGATCTTCGATCTGCGGCGGGACCTGTACGAAAAACTCCAGCGGTTGTCGGTCCAGTATTACGACCAACGCGCCTCGGGGGACCTGATGACGCGCGTGATCGACGATGTCAACGCCGTCGAGCGCGTGCTGATTGACGGCATCGAGCAGGGCACGGTCGCGCTGCTGGGGATTGTCGGCGTGGGTTACATGATGTTTCGGTTCAACCCGCATCTGGCCGCGCTGGCGATCCTGCCGATCCCGTTGCTGGCGGCGGGCGGATTGCTGTACACGTTGACGGCGCACAAACGTTACCGGCTCGTGCGGCAGGCGACCTCGGCCTTGAACGCGCTGCTGCTGGACAACCTGCAGGGGATTCGCCAGATCAAGGGATTTGGGCGCGAGACGCACGAGCTGGCGCGATTCGAGCGCAAGGCGGGCGACCTGCGCACCGCCACGCTCAAGGTGATGACGCGCGTGGTCGATTTATTCGCCGGCGATGACGTTTGCGGGCGCGTTGGGATACGTCATCGTGTTGTGGTTCGGCGGGCGCGCGGTGATCGCCGACCGGCTGACCCTGGGCAGTTTGTTGGGTTCCTGGTGTATCTCGGCATGTTCTACGATCCGATCCGGTCCTTGCACGGGCTTGAACCAGATGTTCCAGGCGGGGCGGGCGGCGGGCGAACGCGTCTTCGATATTCTCGACGCGCCGGTCGAGGTCGGGGAAAAACAAAGCGCGATCGCCTTGAGCGGGCGCGTGCGCGGCGAGGTCGAATTCCGGCATGTCGGGTTCGAGTATCGTGCGAAACTCACGGTGCTGGGCGACGATCAACATTCACGCCCGGCCCGGCGAAACGGTCGCGTTGGTCGGCCCGACGGGCGCGGGCAAGAGCACGATTGTGAATCTGCTGCCCCGGTTCTACGACGTGACGCAGGGACAGATTTTCATCGATGGACAGGACATTCGCGAGGTGACGCTCGAATCGTTGCGGCGACAGATCGGCATCGTGTCGCAGGAGGCGTTTCTGTTCAACGGTACGATTCGCGAGAACATTTTGTATGGCCGGCTCGACGCGAGCGAGGCGGAGATGATCGCGGCGGCGCAGGCGGCGAACTGCCACGAGTTCATCATGCGGTTGCCCGAGAAATACGATTCGCGCGTGGGCGAGCGCGGCGTGAAACTCAGCGTCGGCGAGAAACAGCGCGTGAGCATCGCGCGGGCGCTGCTGAAAGACCCGCCGATTCTGATTCTGGACGAGGCGACCGCGAGCGTGGACACCGCGACGGAGAAACTGATTCAGGAAGCGCTGGAACGCCTGATGGCGCATCGCACGAGCTTCGTCATCGCCCACCGGCTCTCGACCGTGCGCAATGCCGACCAGATTCTGGTGTTGAAGGCCGGCCACATCATCGAACGCGGCACGCACGAAGAATTGATGGCGCTGGGCGGATTGTATGCGAGCTTGTGCCGGGTGCAGTCCACCGCGGTGACGATTGAAGAACGGCTGGATGAGTTGGAAGTGGATGCGGCAGCGCGCTAGGATTGGAGGCGAATCATGGCGAAGATGAGAGCGGTACACGTGGCGCGGGCGGGCGGGCCGTTGGAACTGGTGGAACGCGAGATACCGGCGCCGGGCGCGGGAACGGTGCGGATCAAGGTGCAGGCGTGCGGCGTGTGCCACAGTGATTCGGTGGCGAAGGAGGGCCTTTTGCCCGGGCATTCAGTACCCGCGCGTGCCGGGGCATGAAGTGGTCGGGGTGGTGGATGCGGTCGGGCCGGGCGTGGCGGGCTGGACGGTTGGCCAGCGGGTGGGAGTGGGCTGGCACGGCGGACACTGCGGGCGGTGCGATTCGTGCCGGCGCGGCGATTTCTTTGCGTGCCAGTTGGCCCTGAAGGTTACGGGGATCTCGTTCGATGGCGGGTACGCCGATTACATGGTCGCGCCCGTCGAAGCGGTGGCGGCGGTGCCCGATGAGTTGTCGAACGTGGAAGCGGCGCCATTGATGTGCGCGGGAGTCACGACGTTCAACGCGTTGCGGAACAGCGGCGCGCGAGGCGGGCGATGTCGTGGCCATTCTCGGGCTGGGCGGGCTCGGCCATCTGGGCGTGCAGTTCGCGGCGAAGATGGGGTTCAAGACGGTGGGCATCGCGCGCGGGCAAGGACAAGGAACCGTTGGCGCGGAAACTGGGCGCGTGGCATTACATCGACAGCCAGACGCAGGATCCGGCGGCGGAACTGGCGAAGCTGGGCGGCGCGAAGGTTGTGTCTGGCGACCGTGACCAACGGCGAGGCGATGACCGCGACCGTGGGCGGTCTGGCGGCGAACGGGACGTTGCTGGTCGTCGGAGCGCCGCCGTCCCTGGAAGTGTCGGCGTTTGCCCTGATTGCGGGCAAGCGGTCGGTGAAGGGCTGGTATTCGGGCACATCGATTGATTCGCAAGATGCGCTGGCGTTCAGTGCGTTCAGCGGCGTGCGGTCGATGAACGAAGTTTTTCCGCTGGAGCGGGCTGCGGAAGCGTACGAGCGGATGATGAGCGGCAAGGCCCGGTTCCGGGTCGTCCTCACCACTGGGCAATAGACAAAGAGATCTGAGTAGACGGTGAAAGGTATGCCGGTCTGACGTTTACGCCGCCGCGATGGACGGCACAGGTTGGGACGGGGCCGCTACGGTTGGTTCTGTCAGTCCCAATCGTTTCAACACGAGAGGACGGAGGTCGGTATCGATGCGATCGCTGTCGATGAATTCGTCGAGGCGATGCTGTGTCTGGGTGTGGTCCCGGATCGCGATGAGCGGCACGGCCTTGATTTGCGGATTCGTCTTGAGTTGCTGGAGAAGGGTGAACGCGTTCGGCGCGCGCCCGTCAAGGATGATGACGTCGGGAGCGCCGCGCTCGGCGGCGCCGACGGTTTCCAGCAGCACGGTGACAACGGAGCAGAGTACCTGGGGGTGATTGACCGCAGTCGTGATGGGCTCAGCGGCCTGGGGGCTGCTGGTGAACAGGAGAATCTTCTTCAGTCCGCATGCCGCCCGCAGGTGGAGGACGATGTCCTGAAGTTTGGAGGTACCCTTGGCGAAGAAATGGCGTGCGCCGAGTGACGCGGCATGCTGGACGTCGTCGCTGGTCGCGCGGTTCGACAGAATGAACACGGGGATGTTGCCGAGCACCGGGTCCTCACGCAGTTTCGCGAGCACCTGGAATCCGTCCAGCTTCGGGAGCATGATGTCGAGCAAGATCACGTCGGGATGAATGTCCGCGGCGCGTTCCAGGCCCGCCACGCCATCGTCAGCCGTCGTGACCCGGAAACCCTCGCGCTGAAGCTTGTCCCGGAAAATTCGTTGAATGTGGAGATTGTCTTCCACCAGCAACAGGGTCGGCATGGTCAGTTTACCTCCAGGAGATCCGCGACCCTTTCCAGCACGTGGTCCACCTTGAACTCGCCCTTGTAAATGTATTCGTACTCCCGCGTCTCGATCTCGGCGGTCTCGCGCTCGTCGAGCATCAGGCCGGAAATGATCAACACTTCCACGTCCTTGAACTTGGGGCGTTGCGTCATGTATTTCATAACACCCCAGCCATCCGTGTCGGGCAGGTTCAAATCCAGAAGCACCAGATCAGGCTTCTCGGCCTCCAACCGGGCGATGGCTTCCCGACCCGTGGCCGCTTCATAGAGCCGGTAACCTTCTCCATCCAGGACGCACTTGAGCACGTCACGAAAGCTCTCTTCGTCATCCACGATCAACACGTTTTTCCGGCCGTTGATCGCCGCGGCGCGCACACTGCGCAATACGTCGCGCGGGCTGGGCGCGGTGGCCACGGTCGCGGGCGTCCCGACGCCTCTGGTGGCGTCGCTGGACAGGAAAATGATGGGGATGTTGTTGGTCTCGGGTTTGGTCTTCAACTCCTGGAACACCGACCAGAGTTGCGCCGAAGAGGCGTGCGCGTCGAGGAGAACCACCAACGGACGCAGCTTGACGGCGAGCGCCACCGCCTCTTCGCCGTCGCGCGCGGTGCGGACATGATATTCACGAGAACCGAGTCCCGCCGCCAGGATGCGCGCAATGTCCGGTTGCTCGCTGACGACAAGCACGAGGCGTTTCTGGTCACCGCTTGCCGATGGCACAGCGGAGCCGGCGGCGGCAATCCGTGAGCGCAGGCGCTGGATGCCCTCGATTTCCTCGAAATTGTGGGGAAGGGAGATCGTGACGGTCGTTCCCTTGGCGGGTGAGCTTTGGATATCCACGCGTCCTGCGAGAAGATTAACCAACTGCTTGCTGATGTAGAGACCGAGGCCGGTGCCCTCATGCGAGCGGTTCGCCGAGCTGTCCACCTGATAGAATTTCTCAAAAATCCGTCCCAGTTTGTCGGCGGGAATGCCGACGCCAGTATCCTGTACCGAGATGGAGACCCGGGGGACCGCGTTGGTGTCGCCCGACTTGGTATTCGGGTCGGCGGCGATGGCGATGGTCACCTTCCCGTGGTCGGTAAATTTGATCGCGTTGCCGACGAGATTGATGAGGATTTGTTTCAGTTTGCCGCGGTCGGAGCGGATGACGGGATGGTCGATGAGCACGACCGAAGTCAGCGTGTTGTGTTTGCCGTCGGCGATGGGCTTGAGCTGGCCGATCACCTCACTGACGAGGTCGCGCAGGTCGAATGATTCAAGAATCAGGTCGGCGCGGCCGCTTTCGATGCGGGAAAGATCGAGAAGATTGTTGACGAGACTGAGGAGGTCCTGGGCGCTCTCGCGGATGAAGCCAACGGCGTCTTCCTGCTCGTCGGTGATCTGGCCGTACACGCTGTCGAGCAACAACTCGGTGTAACCGATAATCGCATGGATCGGGGTGCGAAGTTCGTGGCTGACGTTGGCCAGAAACTCGGCTTTGAGCCGGTTCACCTTTTCCCAATCGGGCGACTGCTCGTGCGCTTTGTCCCTGGATTTGCCTTTCGCTGTGCTCACGGAGCTACTGTCCCACCGCGTTTGTGGCCCCTGTCGGCGTGCCCGATCGGCAACCGCGCGGCCTCGGCCACATTGGCTACGACTCTTGCGGAGTCGGGACCTGGCTTTCGAGTTCTTCCTGAAGGCTGACGGCGCCCTCAAACAGCTCGGTAAAGCCGCCGATGGTCGCCGCGATCTGTGGGGCCTTTTCGAGGCAGAGCTGGCTGAGTTTTTGGCACTGGGCCGGGTTGCGCTGGGTCAATTCCGCCATCGCCATGATGACGGCGACGTTGTTATTGATCGAATGGCGGACCGTGCGCAGGTTCTGGTACAGTGCTTCCATCTGCTTTTGCACCTGTTCCGACTGTTTACCGTTTTGCTTCATGACACCCTGTTCAAATTCTGCTGCCGAGGCATCCATGGTTCCCTGTATCCCTTGGGTTCATTGTTTTCTTGCGTGGCGTTAACCACGTCTCCCATACCTTGAGCAGGTGATATGCCAGCGAGTTTCTAGTGGAATTTCGCTAGGAATAAGGCAATTGCCCGTGGTATATTGGAAACTTTGAGAACCTCCAGATTTCGGGGGTTTGGGCCATGTCCAAAGACAGCATCATTATAGCCGGCGCGCGCGAGCACAACCTCAAGAACATCCGTCTCGATCTCCCCCGTGAGAAGTTGATTGTGGTGACGGGGTTGAGTGGGTCGGGAAAGTCCAGTCTCGCTTTTGACACGATTTACGCCGAAGGCCAGCGGAAGTACGTCGAAAGCCTCTCCGCCTATGCCCGCCAATTCCTGGAGCAACTCCAGAAGCCCGATGTCGATTACATTGAGGGCCTGTCTCCCGCCATCGCCATCGAACAGCGGTCTGCCGGCAACAATCCACGGTCCACCATCGCCACCACCACCGAAATCTACGAGTATTTGCGATTGCTCTTTGCCAACATCGGCAAGCCCCACTGCTACCGCTGCGGGCGGCCAATCACCACCCAAACCACCAGCCAGATCGTCGATCAGATCCTCGGGTTGGGCGAGGGCACCCAGCTCATGCTGCTCGCCCCGCTTGTTCGCGGACGCAAGGGCGAATTTCGCGATGTGTTCGCCCGTATCAAACGCGAGGGGTTCGTACGGGCGCGGGTCGATGGCGAGATCCTCGACGTGACCGAGCCGGTCAAACTCGACAAGCGCCGCAACCACAGCATCGAGTTGGTCGTTGACCGTCTTACCGCCGCCCCCAAAACGCGGGCGCGACTTGCGGACTCCGTGGAGACGACGCTGAAATGGGGTTCAGGTCTGCTGATGGTATTGTACCGCGCGGCGACCACACCCGTGACCGTGCCGTGGTCGGAGCGGCTCTTCAGCAGCCAGAACGCCTGTCCCGAGTGCGGGATCAGTTACGGGGAATTCACGCCGCGCCATTTCTCCTTTAACTCGCCGGACGGCGCGTGCCGGACATGCCACGGGCTGGGCACCAAACTGTTCCTTGATCCCGATTTGGTCGTGCCCGACCGCAACAAGTCCGTGGCCGATGGCGCCATCGTGGCGTGGCGGCGCGGCGGTCGGCGCCTGCTCATCTACTATAAGATGCTCTTGCGGGGCCTCGCGAAGCACTATCGCGTGGATTTCGAGGTCCCGTTCAAGGATTTGCCGGAAAAGGTGCAGAAGGAATTGCTCCACGGCTCCGGCGGCGAGGAAATCGAGTTCACCTACTGGCGCAAGGGCGCGTGGCGCAAGATGACCAAAGTGTTCGAGGGCGTCATTCCGAATCTGGAGCGGCTGTACGAGGAAACCGATAGCGAGTTTACCAAAACCCGGTTGCAACAATTCATGGTCGCGATGCAGTGTCCCGACTGCAAGGGGGCGCGGCTCCGCCCGGAAAGCCTGGCGGTCACGGTCGGCGGCAAATCCATCATCGACATGACGCGCCTGAGCATCGGGGAAGCCCTCGGGTTCCTCGGATCGCTGCCGTTGTCGGAATTTGAAGAGACGGTTGCGGGCGAAATCGTGAAGGAAGTGCGCTCGCGGCTGACATTCCTGCAAAACGTCGGCCTGTCGTATCTCACCCTCGAACGCCAGAGCGATACGCTGTCGGGAGGCGAGGCGCAACGGATTCGGCTGGCCACGCAGGTCGGCGCGGGTCTGGTCGGCGTGTTGTATGTGCTCGACGAACCGAGCATCGGGCTGCATCAGCGCGACAACCATCGTCTGCTCGATACGCTGAAAGGGTTGCGCGATCTTGGCAACACGGTGATTGTGGTCGAGCACGATGAAGACACGATTCGCGCGGCGGATTACATCGTCGATCTCGGTCCGGGAGCGGGATTGCATGGCGGGTACGTCGTGGCGGCGGGTCCGCTCCAGAACATCCTCGACTCGCCGAAGTCGCTCACGGGGCGCTACCTGCGTGGCGAACTGCAAATTCCCGTGCCGAAGACGCGCCACGCGCCGAAGCGCGGTTGGCTCACCGTCCGAGGCGCGCGCGAGAACAACCTGAAGAAGATCGACGCGCGATTTCCACTTGGATTGTTCACGTGCGTGACCGGCGTGAGCGGTTCGGGCAAGAGCACCTTGGTGGACGACATCCTGCGGAAGGCGTTATTCCGAAAGTTCTATCGCGCCAAAGACCGGCCCGGCGCGCACGAGGCGATCCTCGGCCTGGAAGAACTCGACAAGGTCATCGTGATCGACCAATCGCCCATCGGTCGCACCCCGCGCTCGAATCCCGCCACGTACACGGGCGCGTTCAACCACATCCGCACGCTATTCGCGCAATTGCCGAACGCTCGCGTCCGCGGGTACGGCCCGGGCCGATTCAGTTTCAACGTGAAAGGCGGGCGCTGCGAGACCTGCCAGGGCGACGGGATCATCAAAATCGAAATGCACTTTTTGCCGGACGTGTATGTCACGTGCGAACAGTGCGGCGGCAAACGCTACAACCGCGAGACGCTCGAGATTACGTACAAGGGCCGCAACATCGCCGACGTTCTCGACCTGACGGTCGATGAAGCCGAGGAATTCTTCCGGGCGGTGCCGAAGGTTCGCGACATTCTTCAGACGTTCCAGGAAGTCGGGCTGGGTTATCTGAAAATCGGGCAGCAGGCGACCACGCTCAGCGGCGGCGAAGCCCAACGCGTCAAGCTGTCCACGGAACTGGCCAAGAGGGCCACCGGCCGCACGCTCTACATTCTGGACGAGCCGACCACAGGCCTGCATTTTGCCGATATCGCCAAGCTGCTCGAAGTGCTCAACAAACTCCGCGACGCCGGCAACACCGTCCTCGTCATCGAACACAACCTCAACGTCATCAAGTCCGCCGATTGGATTGTCGATCTCGGCCCCGAAGGCGGCGGCGCGGGCGGTCGCATCGTTGCCGAAGGCACCCCCGAGCAGGTGGCGGCCAACAAGCAATCGTACACCGGAGAGTTTCTCAAAAAGTTACTGACACGAGAATTCGCCCCGGCGTGAAAGGGAAATACATGATTCACGCGAACTGCATTAAGGGCGAATTCGGCGGGCCATGACGATCGCGGACCCGACCAGAGCGCGACTGTCAATAGGCAATGACCGACCCTTTGTCCAGCTAGTTCTTAGCTGGGGATGCGGCGGTATGTGTTTGCTCTACGGATCATGGCCGGTTCGGGCCACTGTCGCCTATCGGGCGGCAGATGGATTCTCTTTCCGAGGTAGCTTTTGAAGTCGGGTAGTCCCCCATCAAGCCGAAGTGTGGCAAGTTGCAGCTCTCTTACCGGGTTGACTCTCATTACGAAATCTTCGTCCAAGAAAATCAGGGCGTTGTCGAAAGCCCGATGATACGTCGGCGACAAGGCCAGTCCATTTCGAACGTCGTCCGTGCTGTCTTGGGTGCCCACAGGCAAGATGTGGGCCGCATCCACGAGCCGCAGTTGCATTCTCGTAACAGCACAACGGTTCGCGTAGGCAGTTAGAACTTGCTGCCTGAATGACGCCATTCGCGACAGTCGATTAACGGTTGAAACAATTCTCTGGCGCTCCTATGGCAGTTGTGCCAGCTCACGAGTCGAAATTTCCTCCTGCGACGATGCTCGGGTGAGCAGACGGTGCATGGACGCACTCGATCCAAGGCGGTGCAATTCCTCGGCGTTCGCGATGTAATTCACGAGCTGGTCAGGTCGGATTCCGACGGCAATTTCGTCATTGTCCTTTCGGTCAAACGCCAGACCGTCCTGCATGGCCTTGTGGATTTTCTTGATGTCGATTTGGACGGACGGAGAGCCGGTCGTGAACGTGCAGTGGCGACGCAAATCAAAACCACCAAACATCTTCAGGTTCGGCTCGTAGCCCAGCAGAACTGTGTACCCGGTTGGGTTGAGAGGCAGGGGGGACGCGACGGTCGTCATCTGAATCCGGTACTCGTCAGGTAGACTCGGTCGCCCGCCATGCGTCAACGTCCATGCGTAAACCCAAACCTCAAAATTGCCTTTCTCCGTTTGCACAAGAAACCTGCGGGGATGTCTTGAAGGCGAGGAAAGGAGTAGGCCAGACGTGCCGGAATCCTGGAACGCGTCAAGAATTGCGTCGACTAACTCACTTGGTCTAATCGCCGGCATCGCTCAACTCCCCGCCGGTAAATGGCCTTGTTTCTTCGCTGTGCGGGGATCGCGCCTGCGTTTCTGTTTCCCTGACCGCTCCCGTACAGTTGTATCTCCAGCCTTTTCGACTATGGGATACGTTGCTGGCTTCTTGATCTTTCGGCTCCTGCCGCCGTCGGGCGACAGATGATCGTCGTCCAAGCCGTTCCACATCGTTGACGGATGATAGAGCTTGTAGTGAATACCCTTTGATTTGGAAAGCTCGGGGAACAAAGTGTCACGGCGTTCGAAGCGTCCCAACGCCCCCTTCAAATAGTCTTCGACCAAGTCGCAGCAGACCCAACGGCGTTTAAGGCGTTCGGCCACCTCTCCAGTGACACAGCTGCCCGCGAAAGGATCAAGCACAATGTCTCCAACATCTGTGAGCATTCGGATGAAGTACTCCGGCAGCTCGGCCGGAAAGCGCGCTGGATGTTGCGGCAAATTGTGCTCCTTGCAGTAGCGCAAGTAATACGAATTGCTCTCCGTGTTGGGGACGGCGATTAGATTCGGCGGAATCGAGGCCTTGTTGTCGATGGAGAACTTCTTGCTGATGTCATGACCGCTTGGTCGCAGCTTCGCTTTGTAGCCGTTCTTCAAAAGATTCTTCATTGCATCACTGTAGGGCGCAAGCACGCGTCGGTTGCTCGCCTTCGGCCAGGGCGTCGAGGACAACCACCACACGCAATTGACAGCATCCTTAACCCGGATGCGGCGCACAGTCACCCATTCGGCAGGTGTTGGCAGTTTTGACGGACTCCACCAGAAAAACTCCTGGGCCAAGTGAAATCCGATTTCTTTGCACAACATCAGGAGTAATTCATAGTGGTACAAACTTCTCGTCGGCTGCCCCGGAATCCACGCGCCGCCGATGTCGATGACGAGCGACCCGCTGGGTTTCAAGATGCGTCGGAACTCGGCGCCAAAGGGACGGAACCATTCAACGTACTTGTGTGCGTCAACGTTGCCGTACGTCTTCTTTCGGACTAGGCCAAAAGGCGGGCTGGTCATTATGAGATCCACGGACGCTTCAGCTATTTCAGCACGCATAAAACCCAGTGAATCACCCAGGACGATTCGCCCGAGCTTCGTATGGGAAAAGACCGTTGAAGCCATGGCGCGTAGTCTACAAGCGGCTGGTTTGGCAAGCAACCCCGAAAGGCCCTCGTGCGCTGGATAAAGTTCAGGGCAAGCAGGAAGATGGTTGATGGGGAGACGACGCAACCGAAGGCGGTCGCTGGTGTTTAACTCAGGGTAGCAGCGCGGCATGACAAGGAGGATCGTCTTTTGTTCCGCCGCCGACTTCCATTCTTGCGGCGGCGTGAACATTCTGTCATAACTGGAGTCCAAGGAGTGGCATGAGGAGGGGATACATCATTCTGGCGGTGTTGTTGGCCGGCGGCGAGATGTGTCGCGCCGCGGCGGCAACGCCGGACGAAGCGCGGGTGTACCGCGTCGCCGAAGCCGCGTTCAAAGACGGGCTTAACGACCTGGCCGAACGACAATTTGCCGAATACCTGGCGCAATTCCCTGATTCGGACCGCGCCGATGGCGTGGTGCTGGACCTGGCGCAGGCGCAGTTGAATCAGGGCAAATGGGAGGCCGCAGTCAAGACACTGCAGGATGCGTTGGCCAAGTGGCCCACCGAGAAACGTCCCGATGGTTTTCGGTTCTGGCTCGCGGAAGCGCTGTCACGGGGCGAACGCTACATCGAGGCCGAGCAGCGATATTCGGAGGTCATCGAAAAATATCCCCACAGCGCCTATCGGCCACAGGCTCTGTACGGCCTCGCGTTCAGCCGGTTCAAGCTCGGTCATTTCAACCCGGCGATGCAGGCGCTGGATGAGTTCGACAAGCTCGGCCCCAAAGTGGACCTCGCGCAGGAAGGGGAACTCCTCCGCGGCCAGGTCCATCTCGCGCTCCAGCAGTTCGACAAGGCGGAAGCCGTGCTCGCCGGCGTCGTCAAGAAGTATCCGAATACGCGTGCGGCGTTTCGCGCCGACATCTGGCTGGGGGAATCCCTCTCGCAACGGAAGCAGGCGGACGAAGCGCTGAAGCGCTACGGGGCGGTCATCGATTCGTACAAGTCCAGCCCCAGCAAGCCCGTGACGGGCGAACTGGCCGCCAAGGCCTGGCGCGGCGAGGGGTGGGTGTATTGGGGGGAGCAGAAATTCAACGATGCCGCCCAGTCGTTTGCCCAGGCGCTGGCGCTGACGCAGGACCGCGGGCTGAAACGTGAGGCGATGCTCAAGCTCGGCGAATCCTACGTCCGGGCCGGACAGTTGGCGGATGGCGTGGCGAAATTGAAGGCGTACCTGCAATCGACGCCGAACGATCCCCTGGCCGACGAAATCCAGATGACGATTGGGGATCTGCTGTTCACCAGCAACGATTTCACCAATGCCCTGCCGGAATATACCAACCTGATCGACAAATATCCGCAGAGCGCGCTGGTGGCCAAAGCCAATCTCGATGCAGGCTGGTGCGCGTGGAAACTCGACAAGATGTCCGATGCGCTTCCGTATCTCCGCCAAGCGGCCACGGTCGCCACGGACCCGGCCATTGCGGCCGAGGCGCTGTTCAAGACGGGCGACGCCGAATTCGCCCTGGGCCAGTACACCGAAGCGATCGGGGATTACCAGCGGCTGATCAGCACGTATCCCGAAACCAAACTGCTCGACCGCGCCATGTTCCAACTCGGTCAGTCGTACCAACGCACGCATAACGGCGAGGCGGCGGTCCATGTGTTCGAGTCGCTCGTGCAACAGTTCCCCAACAGCGCGCACGCCGCCGAATCGCAGTTTAGCATCGGGGTGATCGAGGGCGGTCTCGGCAAGGAATCGGATGCCCGGGCCGCATTTGGAGTGGTGGTGACGAACTATCCCCAGACTGAATGGGCCGCCAAGGCCGGTCTGGCGATCGGCGAATCGTTCAAACGCGAGGGCAAATATGACGACGCGGCGGTCGAATTCGAAAAACTGATCGCCACCGCGCCCGATACCGAGTTGGGACAGCGGGCGTTTTACAATCGCGGCTGGTGCTACGCACTGAAAGGGCAGCCGGAGAAAACGCTCGCGGACTTCAATGAGTTCCTGAAGAAATTTCCCCAATCCGCGCTCGCGCCGGATATCCAGTTTTGGGTGGCCAGTTACTACATGAAGCAAAAGGACTACATCAAGGCGCAGGAGCAGTTCCAATTGCTCGTCAAGAACTACGCCAGCAGCCAGGGGGCCGACACCGCGCAGTACATGGCCGGGCGCGCCGCCTATCTCCGCCAGGACTACACGGCGGCCATTGAATTGTACGATACGCTCCTGAAGAATTTTCCCGACTCCGGGTGGCGCTGCGACGCCCGGTTCGGGGAAGGCGACGCACTGAGTGAACTCAACAAGTTTGGCGACGCACTGCTCGTATTCGATGCCTTGACCAAGGATTTTCCCGATTGCTATCTCCTGTCCGAGGCGTATGGACGCAAGGGAGACATGCAATTCACGCTGGGGCGCTTTGAGGAGGCCATCCCGAGTTATCGCCGGGCATTGGACGCCGCGCGGGAGGGCGACCCGGCGCTACGCAACCAGTTGTACTACGACATTGGCCGGTCGTTCGAAAAGGCGACGAAACTGGAGGATGCGTTTGAGTGGTACAGCAAGGCGGTGTATGAAGAGGCTGCCGCGCCGGAGCCGAACGCGCCGCCCGAGCGTTTCTGGATGTGCAAAGCGGGCCTGGCCGCTGGTGGAATCAAGGAGCAGCGCCAACAATGGCGCGATGCCATCATTCTCTACCAAAAACTCGCGGGACTGTGTCCCGATATGAAACCGTTGCTCGACGAGCGCGTTCGCAAGCTGCGCGTCGAGCATTTGATCCTGTTCTGAGCACGCAACTTGCTCGGTTTGGCGTTGAAACTGTGGCATAACTAGGGTAAGCAAAGGCAAGACATGCTGACGATTATGACAAAAGGCGGGCCGTTGATGTGGTTCATCCTCATCTGCGCGATCGGGGCCATTGCGGTATTCTTTGAGCGGCTGTTTCATTACCACCGCGCGCAGATTCATACGAACGATTTCGTGAATGGCATCCTGAACTCGCTCAAACACGGCAATGTCAAAGAAGCCATCGACACCTGCCGGGACACAGCCGGCCCCGTGGCGCAGGTGGTCATGGCGGCGGTGCTCAACCACGATCGATCACGCGATGAGATTCGCGAAGCCGTTCAAGACACGGCCCGCACGGAAGTGACGCGCCTCGAGCGCCACCTGCCCGTTCTGGTGACCATTGCCCAGGTCGCGCCGCTGATCGGGTTCCTCGGCACGGTGTGGGGCATGATTCGAGTGTTCATGGTGATTGAGATAACCCAGGCGACCACGGCCGGACAACTCGCGGGCGGCGTCTGGCAGGCATTGCTCACAACGGCCGGCGGGCTGGTCGTGGCGATTCCCAGTTACATCGCGTATAACTATCTTGTCAGTCGCGTGCAGAATCTGGTGCTCGACATGGAGAAAGCCGCCAACGAGACGGTCCAGTATCTCGCCCGCAAGGAAGAAGGCGGCGAACAGTCGGCGAAAGTCGTGGAGATGCAATGACGTTCAAAACGCACTGCCAAATGTCCAAAGGGATGGTGGATGCTGCGCCGTTGGTAAACGTGGTGTTCTTGCTTCTGCTGTTTTTCGTCCTCAACTCGTCCCTCGTGATGCAATCCGGCTTCGGCGTATCACTGCCGGCGGCGGGGATGACGCCGCTGACCGGCAATTTCCAAACGCTCGTTGTCACCGCGGCCCGGGACGATCTGCTGTTTTTCAACGATCAACCGATCTCCATCGATAAATTGGAGCAGGCGTTACGCGAGGCCGTCCAACAAACGCGAGTGCGCGAGTCTGATCATCAAGGCCGACAAGCAGGTCTCCATCGGAACCGAGACCGAGATCATGAGCGCCGCGAATCGGGCGGGCATTACGACGGTTAACATGGCCGCGCGCCCGGAAGGGTCAGCGGCAAGCCCGGCGAACTGAGTGGGCATGAGGCGCGTCCCCAAGCTGTCCTTCGCGCAAGGGCAACTGATGCTGTGGATTCTGGCCGGGTCCATCGTGGCGTTCGGAGCGATGTTTCTGTTCTTCCGTGTTTCCGGCGTTTCACTGACCACGGCCGCCCGCGAAGTTCCTCGTATCAATTTCATGCCGACGCCCCGTCAGGATCCTTTGTTGGCGTCCGAACCCGCTTATGTCGCTGCCGACGTGTTCGACCCGAGCCTGATGTCGTTGCCCAGTTCCCATGGTTTTTCCCAGCACCTGTGGGCGCGGAGAATCGAGGCCAGTCAGCGCGATTTGGGTTGGAATCAACAGCCGGCGTTTCTCGGTGCCACGGCTCCAGGTGAGCCGCCGCCGCTGCTGCTGCCGGTGCCGGTGGATGCTGCCGTACTGACGGCAGCCGAGAAGACCCCGGCGCTTTCCGAGGAGTCGAACGACAACGAGCCACTTGGATTGCCCATCTCGGTCAATCGATCCGTCTACCGGGTCCTCGGGGCGTTGGAGAATCGAAGTGTCGCGTCGGAACCGTCCCTGCCGACGATCAATAGCGCCGTGGCGCTCACTCCCGCCCAGGTTCGTGTCGGTGTCAACCCGGATGGTCTGGTTCTCTACACACTGTTGGATCGATCCAGCGGGGATGATGGTGTGGACGCTCAAGCTCTGGACATCGCGCGACAGTTTCGCTTCGAAGCCGAACACGTTAACAGTACGCCTCCGCTGACATGGGGTGTCCTGCGGTTTCTCTGGGCGACCCAAACGCCGTCAGTGACCAATAGCGACCCAGCGGCGTCATCGCATTGAAGTGCCTCGACTCTGGCCAGTCTTTTTTCCCAATCTCTTGCTCACTTGAGGATTGTCTTGGTTCCCGCCGGTCTGTATGAATGAGGGTGCGAGGAGGGCGCGGTCCCGAGTTTTACCGGGGCCAGCGGATACGCCCGCCAAAACCGAAAGACAAGGCAGTTGACCATCTGAAAAGCATGGAGGTTTTCCACCATGGGCATGTGGATTGGAAGAAATCGTAAAGCCCGCGTCACCTACGGATTCGACGAGATCGCGTTGGTACCGGGGTCGTTCACCATCAACCCCAACGAAGTGGACACGAGCTTCCAACTCGGCCCGCACAAGATCAACGTGCCGATCATGGCAAGCGCGATGGACGGCGTTGTAGACGTGAGCTTCGCTATTGCGATGGGCAAACTCGGCGGCGTCGCCGTGCTCAACCTCGAAGGCGTGCAAACGCGCTACAAAAACCCCGTGGAAGTCCTCGACAAGATCGTCAACACGGGCAAGGAAGAGGCGACGCACCTGCTTCAGCGGATCTACACCGAGCCGATTCAGGAAGAGCTCGTGGCCGCCCGGGTCAAAGAAATCAAGGACGCCGGCGTATTGTGTGCGGTCAGTTCGATCCCGCAACGCGCCGAGCGTTTCGGCGCGATTGCCCAGGAAGCCGGTGCCGACATCTTCGTGGTGCAATCGACCGTTTCCACGGCGCGGCATATTTCCAGTGAGTACAAGACGCTTGATCTCGCCGCGTTCTGCAAGGCCATGCGAATCCCCGTTATCATCGGCAATTGCGTGACCTACGATGTGACGTTGGAATTGATGCAGTGCGGGCCCGCGGGCCTCCTCATTGGCGTTGGCCCGGGCGCGGCCTGCACGACCCGCGGTGTGCTCGGGCTGGGCGTGCCGCAGGTTACGGCGACGGTCGATTGCGCCGCGGCGCGTGATTACCATTTCAAGAATAACGGGAAATACGTGCCGATCATTACCGATGGCGGCATGAGCAAGGGCGGCGACATCTGTAAGGCCTTCGCCTGCGGCGCGGACGCCGTCATGATTGGCAGCGCGTTCGCCCGCGCCAAGGAAGCACCCGGCAAGGGGTTCCACTGGGGGATGGCCACGCCCCATGCCAACCTGCCCCGCGGAACGCGCATCCGCGTCGGCGTGACGGGGACGCTCAAGCAAATCCTCTTCGGCCCCGCCGACCTCGATGATGGCTCACAAAATCTCGTCGGCGCGCTGGCGACCTGCATGGGCAACGTGGGGGCGCGCAGTATCCGCGAGTTTCAGGAGACCGAAATCATCATTGCCCCCGCCATCAAGACCGAAGGCAAGGTTTTCCAGACCGTACAGGGCGTGGGCATGGGCAGCAAGTGATCGAGCAAATCGTCATTCTCGATTTCGGGTCGCAATACACCCAGATGATTGCCCGGCGGATTCGGGAGTGCGGGGTCTTCTCACAAATCCTGCGGTTTGACACCTCGGCGGCAAAACTCGCGGCCCTCAAGCCGCGCGGCTTGATCCTCAGCGGCGGACCGGCCAGCGTCTATGGCAAGGGCGCGCCGCATGGCGACCCGGCGATCTGGAATCTGGGCATTCCGGTTCTCGGTATTTGCTACGGAATGCAATTGATGGCGCATCAGCTCGGTGGTCGGGTTGAGAAGGGTGAGAAACGCGAGTACGGCCACGCGGAGGTCGAGATCACGGGAGATTCCCCGCTGTTTGCGACGATGGATTCCCGCCAACAGGTGTGGATGAGCCATGGCGACAAGATGACGAAGGTGCCCGAAGGTTTCGTTTCCGTCGCGCACAGCCAGAACTCGCCCTACGCGGCGATCGCCCATCCGACGCGCGGACTCTTCGGCCTGCAATTCCATCCCGAAGTCCATCACACGCCTAACGGGAAGCGGATCATCTCGAATTTTGTTCACGGCGTCTGTGGTTGTGGCCGGAACTGGACGATGAAATCGTTCATCGACCACGCTGTCGAAGAGATTCGCACCACGGTGGGCGCAGACCGGGTGATTCTCGGCCTGTCCGGCGGGGTGGATTCCAGCGTGGCGGCGGCGCTCATTCACAAAGCCATCGGCAATCAACTCACCTGCGTCTTCGTCAACAACGGGCTGCTTCGCAAAGCCGAAGCGGACGGCGTGCGGCAGGTGTTTGGCCGCAATCTGCACATCAAATTGCACTATGAGGACGCGACCGGCGTGTTTCTGCGCAAGCTGCGCGGCGTGACCGATCCTGAACGGAAACGCAAGATCATCGGCCGCACGTTCGTCGAGGTGTTCCAGCGGGCGACGAAGAAGGCCGGGGCGGCGCGGTTCCTGGCCCAAG
The DNA here is from genome assembly GCA_963712025.1 of uncultured Verrucomicrobiae bacterium. Lineage (GTDB taxonomy): Bacteria > Verrucomicrobiota > Verrucomicrobiia > Palsa-1439 > Palsa-1439 > Palsa-1439. Next base: position 50,407 of record CAVQGJ010000011.1, read on the forward strand.
GCACGACGTATCCCGACGTGATCGAGAGTGTCTCTATCGCGGGCAATCCAGCGGCCATGATCAAGTCCCATCACAATGTCGGCGGCCTGCCCAAGAACATGAAATTCGAGTTGCTCGAACCGCTTCGGGCGCTGTTCAAGGATGAAGTTCGCGAAGTTGGCGCGCAACTCGGCCTGCCGCGCGAAGTCGTCTGGCGTCAGCCATTCCCCGGCCCGGGCCTTGCCGTGCGCATCCTGGGCGCCGTCACCCCGCAACGCCTCCAAATCCTTCGCGAGGCCGACTGGGTGGTCATCGACGAAATGAAGAAGGCCGACCTCTATTACAAGATCTGGCAGACTTTCGCCGTGTTGCTGCCGGTAAAGACCGTGGGCGTGATGGGCGACGAACGCACCTACGACAACGTCGTCGCCATCCGCGCCGTGGAAAGCGTCGATGGGATGACCGCCGATTGGGCGCGGCTGCCGTACGATCTTCTGGCGCGGCTATCCACCCGCATTATCAATGAAGTCAAGGGCGTCAACCGCGTCTGTTTCGACATCTCCAGCAAGCCCCCGAGCACCATCGAGTGGGAATAGTCGCGGATGGTGCGTCGAGCCGGGTGCTTGCCCTGTAACTCACCGTCGGGTAACATCCCCGTTACATGAAAACCCTGCGGTACGATCAACCGGATTTCGCTCGCGCTGTCGCCGAGGCATGCGCGGCATCGAGCCTGTTTGATCCACAAATCGAGGAGCGTGTGCGCGGGGTCATTAGCGATGTACGGAGTCGTGGTGACGATGCGCTGGTGGAATTGACGGAGCGCTTTGATCAAGTCCGGCTCCGACCATCCGAATTGCGCATCACGGGAAAGCCGGTAAAACCGGAAACGCGTTTGGCTCGGGCGATTGATGCAGCGCACAAGAATATCGCCGCTTTTGCCAAGCGGTCGTTGCGCAAGGATTGGCGGATGCGTAACGCCCAGGGCGGCGCCGTCGGCGAGAAGTTTGATCCGCTTCAACGCGTCGGCATTTATGTGCCGGGTGGGACAGCGCCGTTGGTGTCGACCGCGCTCATGACGGTCACGCTCGCGAAAGTGGCCGGTTGCCCGGAGATCGTCGTTTGTTCGCCGCCGACGGTTAATCCATCGCTGCTTTACGCGGCCCACATCGCAGGCGCGACGGAAGTTTATCAACTCGGTGGAGCGCAGGCCATCGCGGCGATGGCGTTGGGGACCCAATCAATCCGGCGTGTCGTGAAGATTTTCGGCCCGGGCAATGCCTATGTGACCGCTGCGAAGAAGCTGCTCTTTGGTTACGTTGGCATCGATTTGCTTTCGGGGCCGAGTGAATTACTGGTGGTGGCGGATGATTCGGCGGAGCCGGCATTTATTGCGGCGGACATGTTGGCCCAAGCGGAGCACGGCAGCGGTTACGAGCGCCTCTGGCTCGTAACGACGTCGAAGCGGGTATTGGATGCGACGCAAGCCGAGATTCAGAAACAGGCGGGTGATCTCAAGCGACGTGAATTTGTTCAGCGCGCGCTGACGAATGGCGGCGTGTTCGTTCTGGCGAAAGACATCCAGCAGGCCATCGCGATCACCAACCAATTTGCTCCCGAGCATTGCGAGTTGATGACGAAGAACAATCGGAAAGCGTTGAAAGCGATCAACACTGCGGGCGCCATCTTTCTCGGCCCCTACACGCCGACCGTGGTGGGCGATTACCTTGCGGGTCCGAGTCACGAGTTGCCGACGGGCGGCACCGGGACGACGTTCGCCGGACTGACCGTCGATCAATTCCAACGGCGCACCAGCGTCATTGAATTGTCCCCCGAAGCACTCAAGAAATCGTTGCCGGTGCTCGAAGCGTTTGGGAACGTCGAGGGGTTGGATGCGCATGTGGCATCAGCGCGGATTCGGTTCTTATGAGCTTGATCCGCCGTCAGGTCGAGCGGATGAGCGCGTATGTCCCCGGCGAGCAGCCGAAAATCGCGGGTCTCATCAAGCTCAATACCAACGAGAACCCGTACCCGCCGTCGCCGAAGGTGCTGGAAACGCTGCGCGAGGCAATCGACGGCAAGTTGCGGTTGTATCCCGATCCGACATCGTCCGCGTTGCGAACGAAGCTCGGGAAGATTCACGGCTTCGATCCGGACGAGATCGTCATCGGCAACGGATGCGATGATATCTTGAATCTCTGCGTGCGCGCGTTTTGCGGGGAGTGCGAGAAGCTCGCGTACTTCTGGCCGAGTTATTCACTGTATCCCGTGCTGGCAAACATCCAGGGCGCAACGCAGGTGGAATTGCCGTTGGACGAGAACTTTCAGATCACAGCGCATCCGCCGTTACTGGCGAAGCTCGCCGGCGTGAAACTGGTGTTTATCACCCAACCGAATGCGCCGAGCGGCGTGTGGCTGCAGCGCGTCGAATTGCAGCGCGTCATCGAAGAGATCGAAGGCGTGGTCGTGATCGACGAGGCGTATGTCGATTTCTCCGCCGGGGACTGCCTCGACTTTGCACGGGAATACGACAATGTGATCGTGGCGCGAACGTTCTCAAAGGCGTTTTCGTTTGCCGGGATGCGCGTCGGCTGGGCCATTGGGTCGCGCGAGTTGATCGCGGCGCTTGCCAAGGTGAAGGACAGCTACAATGTCAGCCGTCTCAGCCAACTCGGCGCGGAAGCCACGTTGGAGGAGTGGGACTATTTTCAGGGAAACGTGAAGAAGATTTGCGCCACGCGGGAACGCACCGTCTCGGCGCTCGCCAAGCTGGGTTTCTTCGTTTATCCTTCGCAAACGAATTTCCTGTTCGCGCATCCGCCGTCGCCAGTGACCGCGAAACAGTGGTTTGATGGCTTGCGCGCGCGGAAAATTCTCGTGCGGTGGTGGGACGTTGATCGGATCCGCGATTTCGCACGAGTGACGATTGGGACGGACGAAGAAATGGACAGGTTTTTGGAAGCCACGAAAGGGATCTGCCAGACTGATCGAGAGTGAGGCGACTCATGAAAATCGTTCGAGAAGATCTCAGTTGGGCTGCTTCCTCGGGTGTCATCACGGAAGCCCAAGCGGATGCGCTGTGGCAGGCGCTGGAGGGACGGAGCGACGTTCGCCCGCGGTTTGACCTGGCCCATGTGGCGTTCTATTTCGGCGCGCTCATCGTGATGTCGGCCATGGGCTGGTTTATGACATTGGCTTGGGAAAATTATAGCGGCGGAGGGATCTGCGCAATCGCAGCGGTGTATGCATTGTGTTTTCTTCTCACGGGCCGAAACCTGTGGCAAAAGAAGTTGAAAGTGCCCGGGGGTTTGCTGGTCACGCTGGCGGTGTGGATGACACCTCTGGTCATCTATGGATTGGAGCGGCTGAGTGGGATCTGGCCACGAGGCGACCCGGGAACCTTTCGAGACTTTCACATCTGGGTGAAGGGGAGTTGGTTCTTGATGGAAGCGGGCACGATCATCGTCGGCGTAGTCGCCTTGCGATTCATGCGCTTTCCGTTTCTGACTTTTCCCATTGCGTTTGCCCTGTGGTATATGTCGATGGATTTGACGCCCCTACTGTTCGGTAAAGAGGAATTCGCCTGGAACGAGCGACTCTGGGTGAGCGCGTGGTTTGGGCTCGCAATGTTGGTTGTTGCGTATTGGATCGATCAGAGGACGAGCGAAGACTATTCGTCTTGGGGATATCTGTTTGGCTTGCTGGCGTTTTGGGGTGGCCTGTCGCTGATGGAGAGTGGCAACCAATGGAACAAGTTCCTTTATTGTCTGATCAACGTCGCGCTGATGCTGCTGTCGGTTCTTCTGCAGCGGCGTGTCTTCATTGTGTTCGGGGCATTGGGTGTTTTTGGTTACCTGGGGTACCTCTCTTATGAGGTATTTGAGAATTCGATGATGTTTCCGTTCGCGTTGACTTTTCTCGGCATTCTGATCATCGCTTTGGGTGTGGGGTACCAGCGCAAACGAGAAGAAATAGAGCGGTTCGTGCTGAACCTTGTTCCGTCAGGGATTCAAGGCTTGCTTCCCCAGAATCGCGGGGGGCGTTGAAGCGAAAAACAGAGACCACGGCAAACTCCATGAAAAAGCGCACCGCTAGAGTTCGACGCGATACGGCGGAAACGAAAATTTCCCTGGCCCTAACGATTGACGGCAAGGGCAGGGCGAACGTGTCGACGGGCGTGCCGTTTTTCGACCACATGCTGACGTTGCTGGCGAAACATTCGTTGTGTGATTTGACGGTCAAGGCGAAGGGCGACCTCGACGTGGACGCGCATCACACGGTCGAGGACATTGGTATCGCGCTGGGGCAGGCGTTCGTGCAGGCGCTTGGCGACAAACGCGGGATTCGGCGTTATGGCTGGGCCGTGGTGCCGATGGACGAGGCGCTGGCCGAGGCGCAGATCGCATTGGATTTCAGCAACCGACCATTCCTTGTGTTTAAAGCGAAGAACTGGAATCGCATCGCCAACGTGTCGCTTGGTCGAAAGAAAGAGTTCCGTGTCGGTTTGGTGAAGGAATTTCTGCAGGGCTTTACCAACGAAGCGCGGTGCAATCTGCACGTCGATGTACTACGCGGCGACGAGCCGCATCACGTCGTCGAGGCGATCTTCAAAGCGCTGGCAAAAGCCCTCGATCTCGCCTGCCAACGCGACCCGCGCGTGAAAGGCGTGCCGAGCACAAAAGGGAAGTTGTAGTCAGCGAAACTTCGATGTGCGGCTGGTGGAACGGCCCCAGGTGCGGGGCAGGGGTAGCGGCTCGGCGGGAACCTCGCCCTCCAGTGGCGTCCATTCGTCCTCGTAAACCAAATCGAGCATCGGCTCGGGGATATTGTCCATCTTGATTTCCATTTCGCGTTGGGGAATGAACGGACATTTGGCTTTCTCGCCCACCAGATACGCCGCCTCCCGTTCCAGCAGCAGGCGCGTACCGGTTTTGACGCTGCGTTTGCCGTAATGCGCCTCGATGGTTTCCAAGGCATGATGCAATTCGCGGCGCTTGTATTCCACATCGTTGTTGAACATGTCGGGTTCGAGTTCCAGCGGCTGCATGTTCCAGAAATTGATGCAGACCTGGCGGATCGGCTGTTCCTGGTGGGCGACAAGCTGACGGAACAATTGTTCCACGTACGGATTGATCCGGCGCGGCTCGAATTGCGCCGACGGAAATTTCACGCTCGCGCCGTTGCCGTCCATATTTTTGAAACGCACGTACAACCCCATCTCGCGGGCCTTGAGATTTTCGCGAAAGAACGTCGTCACGGTCCGCTCGGTCTGGTCGAGCAGGAACAGCAGCGCGGTTTCGTAGTCGGGCTCGTCGTCGGGCAGGGTGGTGGCGCTGCCGATACAGGTGCGGGGTTTGTTGGCCAGCGACAACCGTTCGCGAAATTGTCCGGTGGCCAGCAGCCAGAGTTCGAGTCCGAAAAATCCGTAGCGTTTCTCCAGCAATCCCAACGGCAGGTGCGCCACGTCGCCGAGTGTCCAGATGCCGAGTGCGCGGAGCGACAACGCGCGACGTTTGGCGATCCCCGCCAGTTTTTGGACGGGTATATCGCGGACGAACTCGCGTTCCCTGTCCTCGGGCACTTCGTGGAAATTGTCGGGTTTGCAATGTTCGGTCGCCAACTTCGCCAACCAGCGTGAGGAACCGAGGCCCATCGACACCGGCACGCCAACTTCCTCGCTCAATTCGTTCCGCATGCGGGTGATCAGTTGCGCCGGTGTGCGGCAGCGGAACACGGTAGGCGAATCGGTGAAATCGAGGAACCCTTCGTCGATGGAGGTGGGCACGAGCAGGGGAGTGTAGTGGCGCACGCGGCGGAAGATTTCCAGCGACAGACGGCGATACTCGTCGTAATGCGGACGCACCAGCACGCCATCGGGACATTTGTGTTTGGCCTCGAAACACGCCATGCCGGTAATGATGCCGTAGGCTTTCGCGAGGTAGTTGGCGGCGATCACGATGCCGTCACCGCGCCGTCCCCCGCCGACGAAGACAGGCTTTTTTTTCAGCGATGTATCAAGCGCGATCTCGCACGAGGCGAAGAACGAATCGCCGTCAATATGAAGGATTCGTTGGTGTCGCGCTGGCATACCACACAAATGTGTGGTATTTGAGGAAGATTGTCAATCAAGAGCTCGATATACATATAAGGCCTAGTCCGACAAATTCCGGTGCATCGTTTGCGAATGCGGTTTGGCGCCGGCGTTGTCGACCATGAGGTGGAAGGTGGTGCCAGCATGGAAGGCGAAGCGCTTGGAGAGGAGGGATTCGATGCGATCGGCCAAGGGGCCGCTGAGCTCGCCAATTTCATCGAACCGGATGCGGACAGTTGGGTTGAGTCCGTGCCTGGGTGGAATAAGATCGGCGAGCACGTCGGATTGGGCGAGGGCGGCATCGCCGGCCGTTTGGTCGGCGAGATAACGGCGCACATCGAAATTGAGCGGCGCGTCGGACGGATAATTCGCGAAGGTCTTGGCGCGTTCGCATGAGCAATGGGTGGCGTCGTCGAATTGCACGATGCAATGGAGTGGATCAGGAAAATACAGGTCGGCGGTAATCGTCGTGTCGCCCCAAACGAACGCTTTGTCGCGTTCGGCATCCACGTTGAAACGCCGCCGCATCAGCGATGCGACGGCGTCGAGGACAGCGTTTTTCGTGATCGTCACAACGACTTCAGGCAATCATCGAGCATGACGTGCAATTGCGACACGGTGTCGAGCGTCTCATCGCCCATGTGCGCGAGGCGGAACGTCTTGCCCTTGATCTGGCCGTACCCGCCGTCGATGAGCACCTTGTATTTGTCCTTGAGCGCCTTTTGCAATTTGGCCACGTCGATGTTTTTGTTGTTCTTCACGCAGGTGAGCGTGAGGGATTCATAACCCGCTTTCGGGAAAAGCTCGAACCCGCGCGACTTCGCCCATTCGTGGGTCTTCCGCGCCATCGCGGCGTGGCGGGCGTAGCGGTTCTCGATGCCTTCCTTCTCGAACTGGCCGAGCTTGAATTGTAATCCGTAGATGTGCGCGATGCTCGGGGTCGACGGCGTCATGTTCTTGTCATGGTTCGCCTTGAACTCGAGGAAGTCGAAATAGTAGCCTCGACCGGGAATCGTCTCGGCTCTCTTCAACGCGCGTTCGCTCACGGCGAGCACGGCGAGACCCGGCGGCATCGCCCACGCCTTCTGCGTGCCCGCGAGCAACACGTCGATGCCGAGAGCATCCATCTCGATCTTCACGGCGGTCATGGAGCTGACGCTATCGACGATGAACATTACCTCGGGATATTTGCGCATCACCTTCGCGATGTCGGCAATCGGGTTCATCAATCCCGTGGACGTTTCATTGTGGATGAGTGTGAGGGCATCGAACTGGCCGGTCTTCAATTTCGCGTCGATCATCTCCGGCAGGATCGGCTGGCCCCATTCGACCTTGAGCGCCTCGGCTTCCTTGCCGCATCGCTTGCTCACGTCGAACCACTTGTCGGAGAATGCGCCGCAGCAACAGTTGAGCACTCTCTTGCCGACGAGATTACGGACGGCGGCCTCCATGACCCCCCAAGCCGAGGACGTGGAAATGAAGACGGGGTTCTTCGTGTAGAGAATCGCCTGCAATTTCGGCTGGATCGCAGCGTACAGGTCTTGGAAACCGGTTCCCCGATGCCCGATCATGGGCTGGCTCATGGCCGCGAACGTGTCCTCGCCAACCTCCACGGGGCCGGGGATAAACAATTTCACATGGGGCTTGGTCATGGGCGTCTTCCTCTCATTTCTCGTCTCAAACGGGGCGAGCCAATGAGTATAGCGTTTCCCGCCAAATCTCAACCCCTTTTTACGAGCGTGCGCCGGCGCCACGAGCGAACTTGAGTGAAATCGTTGAATCGTCACCATGCAGTCCGTTCTTGTTGCCCGCGCTGTTGATGTTTGTGCACATTGGGCACGGCAGAGCATTCCAGCCTGCGCTATCGGCTCTCGCGATTATTGAAGTCACTGTCTCGTAACTTATGTGGCGATAATGTGTTACACGAGCACGCAAGTCTTCGCTTGTGCACGTTCGGTTTGATTCGTGCTAAAGAGGAAAACGGTTCTTGGCCCTTCAAAGGAGGGGGGCGCGAGATGAAGAGTCGATTGGACACCAACAACCTCCTCGCTGATGAGTTGATTCGATCCCAGCGAGAGGAAATTGAAAGGTATCGTTGGATCGAAAGCGAAAAGGCGGGTCGTGATATCGGATGGAAGCGGGCCAGCGAGGAATGGAAGCAGAGGCATTTCTCGGGCTGGAAGCGCAACATCCGCGAGCGCGGTTTGGAACCGTCTCTGTTTGAAATCCTGTGGTCCCAACAGGAGGAAATCGAAACCTACAAGTGGATTGAGAGCGAGAAGAACGGGCGCGATATTGGTTGGGAGCAGGCGGTCACCGAATGGCAGGACCGCCATTACCGCGCGTGGAAGGATCACTTGTGGGCGACCAGCTTGAACGAATTCGATCAAGCCGGACGGGCCGCGGTGAATGTCGCTTCCAGGACGGTATCCGCGAAACGGCGGCGTCCGTTTTCTACTGAACATCGTGAGAATCTCGCGCTGGCAATGCGGGCGTGGCACGAAAGGAGGAAAACCCGACAGGCCGGCGAGGGCTGAAATCGGGGTCTTACCCGCTGGTTGCCCCGGCGGTCAGGCCTTTCCGCCAAAGCTGACGTAGTCGTCGAGATCGAGCAGGTCGGCCCACGAGACAATGTCTTCCCGCTCCTTGCTGAGCTTCGCCAGCATCCCGTTGAAATACTCCCGTGACTCCAAATCAGCCGGGCCGCGTTGCCCTTGGAGGGCGGTCCACTGGGCGATTTCCCATGGCTCACGCTTGTTCTTAGAGTGGGCGGCGACCCACTCCAGAATTTCCTCGTCGCCCTTGCCGAGAGCCAACTGCTTTTTGAGGTCATCGGCCTTGATGCCCACGAACTCGAAGAATCTCTGGTCGAGTGGACAGGCGAAATGGTACTCGCCGTTCTTGCCGGCGATGGTGGCTCGGCCTTTGTCGAGGCAGCGCGGCAAGATCGCGTAGCCTCCCAGCGTCACGCGCGGACTGCGTGGCGGACGTTGGGTTAGATCCGGTGCATGGACGTTTTTGGATTTCATAATTCCTCTGGGAGCTTCGATGCGCAGATCGTGAGTTTGGTTTCAGGCGGATCATACGAAGGAGCCCGACCCAGAAGCCAGACGGCCGAGGTTGATGAAGCTTGACTACAGAAAGTCGGATTGGATAAGGACGAGAGGCCGGATGGTTCGGCGGGCGACAGTGTCCTGAAACGGAGGTTGTGGATGAGAGGAGTGGCGGTATGCATTGGAAATCTTCGATGGCTGCGGTCGGCAGCGTGTTTCTGGTCCTCACCGTGAAAGCGCGCGCGGACGCCCTTACAGCAGTTGTGCTCTGGCCCGAAGGCGCGCCGGGCGCTCTGGGGACAAATGACTGGGATGTCCCGACTCTTACCCCGTATCTCGCCGATCCAAAAATCGCCACGGGCGCGGCCATGGTGATCTGCCCGGGGGGCGGTTACGGTCATCTGGCCGATCACGAAGGAAAAGATTACGCGTTGTGGTTGAACGAGCATGGTGTCAGCGGGTTTGTGCTGAAGTACCGACTCGGCACTCACGGATATCGCCATCCGCGGATGTTGGAAGACGCGGCCCGGGCGGTGCGACTGACCCGATCACGGGCGAAAGAGTGGGGGATTGATTCCAAGCGCGTGGGGATCATGGGGTCGTCCGCGGGCGGGCATCTCGCGGCGACATTAATGACGCACTTCGACGCGGGCCAGGCGGACGCTGCCGATCCCATCGAACGGGAGAGTTCCCGCCCGGACCTGGGCGTGCTCTGCTACGCGGTCATTACCATGGGGGACAACGCGCATGCCACGTCGAGGAAGCTTTTGCTCGGTGATAATCCGTCGCCCGAATTGGTGGAGTTGCTGTCGAACGAACGGCACGTCAAGCCGCAGACACCGCCGTGCTTCATCTGGGCCACGTACGAGGATGCGACGGTGCCGGTCGAGAACAGCCTGATGTTTGCCGAGGCACTGCGACGAGCGGGCGTGCCGTTTGACCTGCATATCTACCAACATGGGAAGCATGGCATGGGGCTGGCGGGCGGTCATCCGTGGACGCAGGATTGCCTGTTCTGGCTCAAATCGCAGGGGTTCGTCAAGTAACGGGCCGAACGTCGTGCGAGAACAGGCCGAGGTTCTCGAAGCGCAGGTATAATTCGCGGCAGGCCCAGGCATCGGTCGCCGCATAGCAGAGTTGGTTCGGCGAGAGATTGACGCGCGCCCAGTTGGACGTTTGCGGCCCTTTGGTGATGCGCCCGCCGAGGAACAACCCGGTCAGATTCCTCAGGCCGGTCTGCTCCAGACCGCGGCGTTTGGCGATGTCGCCGAGATCCACCACGTTGGCGGGCGTGAACGGGAAGAGCTTCTGCAGGTCCGCCAGATCGCGCGTCAACGCGACCCCGGCCTTGATGATCGTCGCATTGCCGAGCACATCGGCGAGCGCCCGCGAGCAATCGAGTCGCGCCAGCTGGAACAAATGCACGGCGTGGCTGGTGGCGATCTGCACGAGGCTGGGCGCGTGCGACTTGCCCTTGCGAAACGACGGACGCGATTCCGTGTCGAACCCCACCACACGCTCGGCGCGGATTTCCTGCACCGCGCGCTGCAACTCCTCCTCCGTGGACGGCGACCGGATCGGACCACGGTAACGGACGACCGGCAGCGCCATCAGTTCTTCATGAGGAATCGTTCGTCGCGGCCCGGACTCGTCGCGTTTGGCAGGCGGATGATGTTTGTCGTCGGTCATTGGCAACCATGTAACGGTACTTCAAATTGCCAATAACCGTCGAGCGGATTTCCCCGCACGGATAACCAACGGCGTCGCGCCACCAGACCCGCAACGCTATGCCAAAGAGCCGCTTGTAGCATTTACATTGACGCTCGGACTACTGTTTCATCGTCCAGCCGAATTTGGGTTCGTTTTTGGCTTTGTTCCGGTAACTTTTCCACGCCGGCTTGATTGAATTTGGGTTCGTTTTCCGAAATCATGTTTTTTTGAAGCGACCATGTTGTGCCTGGGTCGCAAATACCTTTTTCCCGGCCCCATGTGCGCCCTGTTTGTGCACCGCGTACCCGGAGCCATGATCTCCGAACCTCGAACGCCCCGCTTGTCAAAGAACAACCCGAACAACCTATCGCAAATCGATTGCTTCTGTCAATCGAAAAATATCCTCCGCACGGTAGCGGCGGTCTACCTGTCCCGAAGTATTTCGGGATGACCGCCGAGAGACCGTCTGCTGTGCTAGCAGCCCGTTGAAAATACGCCCGCTGGGGGCAGCGGGCCTACAGGAGGCCGCCGAGATCGAAGGAAGTTGTAGGCCACGTGCCCTCACGCGGCGCGTCGTCCGGGTTCTTTAACAGGCTGCGAGGCGGTAATCCTCGTAATCGACGAATGCGACTCGACCCAGTGCGGTGATCTGCACCCTGCTGGGCAGTTGCCGTCGGCACGTAATAAATCCGTTCGATTATTTGAAAGATTTGTTCTCACGCTTGCCAGCAGCAAAAATTACCCAGATCAAAGAGTTCACACCAGCAGCGTGGGCCAAGGCGCTGTCCACTCGGCTCGCACCGGCGGCCTGAACTTGCCCCCCACGCAGGAAAAGGAAGCGCAGCCGCAGGTCAGTTCACCGAGTCGTGAACGCGGCTTCGGTATTGTTTCTATGCCGTTTCGTTCTTGCGGTTACGGTCGTCGACTTCGTTATGGCGACAACGGGACAATGGCTTGGACGCGGAAGAAGCGGTTCAAGACCGGGGTGTCAGTCACGTTGCGGGTCGTCGTGGCGCCGGGATCGGGAGCGACCACGCCTAGTGTGGCGTTGGTGGCCCAGGCACCGAACGTGAGGTTGGTTCGCTCCTCGACGTAATACAGGCGCGAAGGCACGCTCGTCCATGTAAGGGTGGTGGAATTGCCGGTGGCGTGGGCGCTGATCGCCGTGATGTGCAGATAGCTATTCGGATTGTTCGGGTTGGTGCCCGCCAGATATTCCTGCAAATTGGACATGCCGTCGCCATCCGAGTCAGCGTTGGCGTTGACGTTGCTGGTGCCGAAGTTCTCCAACTCCCACGCGACGGGAAGGCCGTTGGGGGAGACTGGACCAGGCGATAAGGTGTCGGTTTGCAAGACAGCAAAGGAGTTGCTGAGGCCGATCCAGCCGACATTGGCGCTGTAGGCATAACCCGTCAGTTGGCCGTTGAGCAGATTGACCGCTGGCATGCCGTAGGTCTGCTCGAACGTAATCCAGCCGATGTTGGCTCCATAAGCCATACCAGCAAGTTGACCGCCGCCGATGTTGTTGACGCCCCAGTCGTTGCTCGCAATGTTGCCGTAGGCGTAGCCGTTGACCGGTCCGCTGCTGGCACCGAGGCAAATCCAGCCCACGTTGGCGGAGTAGATGTAGCCCGTGCAATAGAACTGTCCCATGACTGCCCCATTGGTGCCGTCGGCGAAGGCGTTGATCCAGCCGATGTTCGCGCCGTAGGCATAGGCGTTGTTGGTGTCGATGGTGGTGGAGGCTCGGACGGAAGCCAGCGAGTTGAGGAGGATGAAGGCTGAAAGCAGCAGGACGGTGATGTGTTTTATATTGGTCTCCTAGAAAGGCAGCGGTTGAATCTCGAACCAGCCCTCGGGCGGCTGAAACAGTTTGGCGTCTTTGTCGGTGAGTTTTTGCGGGGTGACGGATTGCACCTCGAACCGGAAGCGTTCCGCACCGTTGTTGTAGCGCAGGCTGGCCTGCAACGGAAACAGTTTGCGGCTGGTGAGCATCCCCGGCCATTGCTCCTCAATCCGTTGCGGGCCGAACCGGTGCGGCTGGTTTTGCAGATAGGGCTGGTACGGGAACAACACGTCTGTCGCCCAGACTTCCAGCGTCTCCCCACGCTGCTTGAGTTGGTATTGCTGGCAGGCAAAGCCGAGGAGGTTGGTTTTCTGTCCCGTGGCTTGAAGTTCCATCTTCTCCGCCATGCCCGGCATCATGGGCATCGGCATTGCAGGCATGGACGGCATTCCCGATGCACCTGCCATATTTTGCATATTGGGCATCGGGGGCATGCCCGGAGTGCTCGGCAAATTCGGCATGACGGGTCGGGGAGGCATTGGAGGCATGTTTGGAGTCCCTTGCGTTTGAGGGCCAACTCCCGGAGGCAATGCTGGCATGTTGGGAATAGTCGGCATCGGCGGAGTGGCTGGGGCGGATTGAGAGCCAATGCCCTGCGGCAAACCACCGGGCGGCATCGGCATACCGGGCATACCGGGAGCCCCTACGGCTTCTGTGATGGGCTTCAAATGCACGAAGCTGTGGTTGTTCGGAAAGAGCAAGGTAAGCGTGCCGGAGTTGATGTCCAGAATGTCCACGGGATTCGGCCAATTCGTCGCCGTGTTTTCCACCCGCAACGAGTCCGTTCCCACCGTGTACAACAAGGCGTTCGTTTCGTTGCCCCGAACCATCACGGCGTTGATCCGGCCCTCGAAGGCAAGGGCGGTTGTGGTCAGGGCGGCGATGCACCCCAAGATGGGGAGAAGCAGTCGAAGGTTGTGGGCGGAGCGCATGGCAGACTCAGGGCTCGTTATAGTGGTAAACGGCTGATACTCCCCCACCACCGTTCGTACCGCCACCGTAACAGCCGATGGTTATGGTGGCAACCACCCCGACGGTTGGAAGGCCGGTCCAGCCGTAACAGCTATTGGCAATGAAGTAGGCGTACACCCCAAAGCCGCCATTGGTGGAGACGCCGGAGCAGTTATTGGCGGTGTTGGCAAGCAATCCGTAGTCGCCGTAACTTGAACCGTAGCAACCGGTAGCCGTTTGGTTGGCTTGCAACCCGTACTCGAAATAGCTGATGCCGGAACAGTTTTCGGCGTTGTTGGCCAGCAACCCGACGCCGTTGCTGCTGATGCCGGAGCAGCCGGTCGCCGTTTGGTTGGCATTCAACCCGATGCCATTGTTGCTGCTTTGGCCGGAGCAGTTTGCGGCGTTGTTGGCAGACAACCCGTTGCCGCCGACGCTTTGGCCGTAGCAGCCAGTGGCGTTTTGGACGGCGTCGAGGCCGTCACCACTACCGGAGTTTACGCCGTTGCAGTTCAGGGCCGTGTTGGCATAGAGCCCGGAATAGCCGCTGGTCGAGGAACTGACGCCGTAACAGTTCTCGGCTGTGACCACGGCGTGAATTCCGCCGCCATTGCTGCTGACTCCGGAGCAGTTCAAGGCGGTGTTGGCGTAGAGACCGTAGCCAGTGCTGCTTTGGCCGAAGCGAGCCGGTGGCCGTTTGGTTGGCACGCACCCCGTCGCCACTGCCAGTGCCGTAGCCGTAGCAATCGGAAGCTGTGTTCGCATCAATGGCGGTGTTCCCGCATTGATACGCCGTCGAATGGGTCACGCTGCTGGCCTGAATCCCATAGCTTCCGACCGTATTCACCGTGCAGGAGTCCACTACGGTCGAATTGCCGCCAAGAAAAATGCCCGAATTCTGGACCCCCGAGACCGTAATACCGGACACACGGACATTGAAAGGCGACGTGCCATTGAAATTGATGCCACCGAGAAAGCCCGTGCCGCTGTAGCTCCCGCCGCTATAGGTGACGCCACTCGTGATATGGCCGTTGAGGATGGTGATGTCGGAGAGTCCACTCGCCAGCAAGATGCCATTGCCGCTGGGGCTGGCAGCGGTCGACGAGAGGGTGAACCCGTTGAGGTCGAGCGTCACACCGCTGACGGTGATGGAGATGACATGACTGGCGCTGACCGTCATGTTGGTGGTCAGGTAATACGAGCCCGGACTGTTGATGGTGACCGCCGTCGCATTGGTGATCGGGGTGCGCGGCTCGACCTGCTGCAAGGTCTTCATCGTCGGGGCCGGTGCGGCCGTCGGGCTGAGTGGCCCTTGGGCGAAGGCCGACACCTGAAAGCCTCCGACAACTAGCAGGACAACGATGATTCTGTTCATAGTGGGTTCTCCTTCGATGTCGGCACGAGCCTGGGTTGATTGTGTGGGCAGGGGGGTAGCGTTGCGTACTAAATAAACCGCTTTACGGTGCGACCCGCGTAGCGCGTATCGTAACGTCACTGTACCCCGCGACTCTGGAGGACACGGAGGAGGAAACTCAAACGAGACGCCAGCCTCACCTTTCTCCAAAGCGGGCCTCAGCGTCGCAAAAGATCGCCCGAAGATCAAGAAAAATCTGGCTTCCAGAACCTGCGCGCGCCGCACTTGCCCCATCCGCTTCGTGCGGCCCCAGCCTCGATGGACGTTAGGTGCTCCGTCAGGCGGATACCGAGCAACCTACTTCATCAGGGCAATGATTGTCTCACCCATTTCGGCGGGGGTTTTGGCCACGGCGATGCCGCAGGATTCGAGCGCCTTGATTTTGTCGGCGGCGGAACCGCTGCCGCCGCTGATGATCGCGCCGGCGTGTCCCATGCGGCGGCCCTTCGGCGCGGTCGCGCCGGCGATGAACGCGGCGACAGGCTTGGTGAAGTTATCCTTGATCCAGCGCGCCGCCTCTTCTTCCGCGTTTCCGCCGATCTCGCCGATGACGATGACGGCTTCGGTTTGCGGGTCGGTCTCGAACATTTCCAACAGATCGATGAAATCGAGCCCCTTAACCGGGTCGCCGCCGATGCCGATGCAGGTGGATTGCCCGATGCCGCGCGAACTGAGTTGCCACACGGCCTCGTAGGTGAGCGTGCCGCTACGCGAGATGACCCCGACGGGGCCGGTCTTGTGGATGTAGCCGGGCATGATGCCGATCTTGCAGGCGCCGGGCGTGATCACGCCGGGACAATTCGGGCCAATGAGCCTGACGCCGGTCCCCTCGAGCGCGCGTTTCACGCGCACCATGTCGATCACGGGAATGCCTTCCGTGATCGCGACGATCAGTTCGATACCGGCATCCGCCGCTTCGAGAATCGCATCCGCCGCGAACGCCGCGGGCACGAAGATGCAGGAGACGTTGGCGGCGGTCTCGCGCACGGCTTCGCCGACGGTATTGAACACGGGAATCTTCTGCGAATCGAGGTCAACGATTTCGCCGCCGCGACCCGGGGTGACGCCGCCGACGAGTTTCGTCCCGTACTTGAGGCATTGCTCGGCGTGGAATTTGCCGGCGGAACCGGTGATGCCCTGGACGATCAGCCGGGTGTTGGCGTCGACCAAAATGCTCATGGGCGCACCGGGGCGTGCTTCTCGTGGACCACGGCCATCAGTCCAGCGATGCGGAAGCCGGAGTTCTTCCACTGGAACGTCTCGACGGAGGTGTCGTGCAGCGCTTCCTCGTACTCCTGCAGGAACCCGTCGACTTCGTTGTCCGGTATCTCGACCACCAGCGGGCGGTCCACGTTTTCGTAATACAAATAGAGTTTCATGATGATTTCTTCGCGGCTTGGACGATCTTTTGCGCGGCGTCCGCCATGGAATCCGCGGGGATGATGGCCAGACCGCTTTCCTTGAGGATCTTCTTGCCCAGTTCGACATTGGTGCCTTCGAGGCGCACGACGAGCGGGACGGCGACGTTCACCTGCTTGACGGCGGTCAGAATGCCATTGGCGATCACGTCGCATTTCATGATGCCGCCGAAGATGTTGACCAGGATGCCGCGCACGTTCTTGTCGGCGCACAGGATCTTGAACGCCTCAGTGACCTGTTCGGTGGTCGCGCCGCCGCCGACATCGAGGAAGTTGGCGGGCGAACCGCCGTAGAACTTGATAATGTCCATGGTGGCCATGGCCAGGCCTGCGCCGTTGACCATGCAAGCGATGTTGCCGTCCAGACCGATGTAATTGAGGCCGAACTTGCTCGCGTCGACCTCGCGCGGGTCTTCCTCGTTGAGATCGCGCATGGCCTGGATGTCCTTGTGGCGGTACAGGGCGTTGTCGTCGAAATTCATCTTGGCATCGAGCGCGAAGACCCGGTCACGCGGGTCGATGACCAGCGGGTTGATCTCGATGAGCGACGCGTCGGTCTCGATGAACGCGCGATAGACGTTGAGAATCAAATTCACCGTGGCCTGCAGATGCGGGCCGCCGAGGCCGAGCGCGTAGGCAATCTTGCGCGCCTGGTACGGTTGCACGCCGATGGCCGGGTCCACCGGCTCTTTCAGGATTTTCTCCGGGGTCTTCGCCGCGACGGCTTCGATGTCGACGCCGCCCTCGGTGCTGGCCAGAAACGACGGACGCGCCAGCGAACGGTCGATCAAGATACTCAGGTAGAACTCGCGTTTCGGGGTGGTGCCCGCTTCGACCAACACCTTGCGCACCTGCTTGCCGAGCGGCCCGGTCTGGTGCGTGACCAGCACTTTGCCGATCAACTCGCGCGCCGCTTTCGCCGCCTCCCCGGGCGTCTTGACCAGCTTGATGCCGCCGGCCTTGCCGCGTCCGCCCGCGTGAATCTGCGACTTGACCGCGATGATATCTGTCGTCAGCTTGCGGGCGATCGATTCGGCTTCCTCGGGGGTGGACGCGACGCTGCCATCGGCGACGGGGACGCCGAAGCGGCGGAAAATCTCTTTGGCTTGATATTCGTGGATATTCATATGCACCAAACCAACCAACGGAACCAATCTCGCTCCGATTCGCAACGACAGCCGCGCGTCTCACGCACCGCACGGCTAATTTATGGACGGGCGCGCGCAGCGTCAACGGAAAAGTCGGACGGTCCGCACCGCCCCGCTTCCATTTGCCTTGAAATCGCCGGTCGTTTCGTGCGACGTTGCCTGACGAAACAAGGAGGAACTGGTTTGCGTCTGTTGTCACGATCTTCATCGTTTATCATCTGTGTTGCCGTGCTCGCTCTGGCGGGCACCGCATGGGCACAGCCGGGCGCGCTCAAGGCCTACCGGTTCGGAAGCACGTACTACGTCCCGGTGAACGATGTTGCCAGTTATTACGGGCTCGGTCGCGATGACCGCGAGCTGGTGAATCGGGCGGAATTCAAGACCAGCTTCGGGCACCTGGAGGTGGAAGCGGATCATCGCGACGTACTGGTCAACGGCGTGATCCATTGGTTGTCGGAGCCGATCATGGCCGAGCGCGGCCGGCTTTGGATTTCCGAGATGGACATACTCAAGACACTGGACCCGGTGTTGCGGCCCGGACGATTGCGGAAAGTCGGAACGTCGATCCGCACCGTGGTCATCGACCCCGGTCATGGCGGCAGCGACCGGGGCACGCGCGGGCGTTATAGTTTGGAGAAGGAAATGACGATCGACGTGGCCAAACGGGTCAATCGCGACCTGGCGGGAAGCGGTCTACGCGTCTGGCTCACACGCACGACGGACGAAACCGTGTCGTTGGAAGATCGCGTGGAATTTGCCCACGCGAAGGGGGCCGACCTGTACGTGAGCATCCATTTCAATTCGGGCGGATCGGCGGAGGGGATCGAGACCTATTGCACGGCGCCGGCTGGAGCGAGTTCGACCGCGAACTTCAACGGCAGCGGCGACGACCGCGATTCCGGCGGCGACCGCAGCGCGGAGACGAACAATCGCGTCGACGGCCAAAATGTCTGGCTGGCGCATTGCGCGCAGAGATCGTTGCTACAGGCCACGGGCGCGTTGGACCGCGGGGTGCGGCGTTCGCGGTTCTACGTGCTTCGGTACGCCGACTGTCCTGCGATACTGATCGAAGCCGGCTTTCTCTCGAGTCCGACGGAAGAACGGCGGATTTTGCACAGTGACTATCGCGACACTCTGGCCCGAGCCATTGCCGATGGTATACTCACGTACAAGAAGACGGTGGATTCGCCGTAGAGGGGAGACGTCATGAAACGAGTTATCGCAGCCGTCCTGGTGATGCTGGCTTCGGCGTGCAGCTACAGCCATATCGGGCCGGAGAGCGGGATATTCAGTCGTCCCGCGCCGCCGGTAGGCGCCGGTTCGCTCGAAAGCCAGGTCGGCCCGCTGGTCTTGCAGATCAACCGGCACCTCGACACGGTCATCAGCGGACCCGACAACGAAGAAGACCAAACGCTCATCCTGCAGGTGCACGGTTATCGTCTCAATCAGCGCCTCGTGATCCCCTCGGACAGCGTCACGCCTGATTTTACCGCCCGCCGGTTTGGGCCGACTTCGAAAGGCGGGACCTACAGCGGTTATCTCATCATCAAGAAAATCACGGCGGGCAAGATCGAGGCGTATCTCCACCTTGACGTCAGTGCCAGCACCGCTTCCGGCAAGTACACGCAGACCGCCAAATACCGCGGCAACTACACGTTTCGGCATAACGACGAGGATGTCGGCCAGCCATCGCCCAGCTTGTAGGCGAGACGTCAGGCACGACGTATCGCGGATATGTGTGTGGAACCGCGTACGGCGGGCAGCCTCGTCGCGTCGCCAGGATTGTCAACACTCTCTCATTGTCGGTAGACTGGCCTCGTGAGCGAGAAGAAGCCAGCCGACCTGATGAGTCCATCTCGTCAACGGCAGCAGGCCATCCTGATCGGCGTGTGTTTGGCGGTGTTGATTACCGCCGTGTACCGGCCGGTGGTGCACGCCGGGTTCCTCAACTACGATGACGACCGGTATGTGACCGCGAACCCGCATGTGCTGGGGGGATTGACGGTTCCGGGGGTGGTGTGGGCGTTCACCGCGTGTCACGCCGCGAACTGGCATCCGCTGACGTGGCTGTCGCACGCGCTGGACTGCGAGAGCTTCGGGATGAACGCGGGCGGACATCATGCGGTGAGTGTGTTGTTGCACGTGGCGAATACGGTGCTGTTGTTCTGGGTGTGGCGGCGGATGACGGGGGCGACGTGGCGGAGTGCGTGGGTGGCGGCATTGTTCGGGGTGCATCCGTTGCATGTGGAGTCGGTGGCGTGGGTGGCGGAGCGGAAGGATGTGTTGAGCGGGTTGTTCTGGCTGTTGGCGATGGGGGCGTACGTGCGCTATGTCGAGCGGCCGACGCGGGGGCGGTATGCGATGGTGGTCGGGCTGTACGCCATGGGATTAATGGCCAAGCCGATGGTGGTGACGCTGCCGTGCGCGCTGCTGTTGCTGGATTATTGGCCGTTGGGCAGGACGCGGTGGATGCCGTCAGTGGTCGGGACCAACGCTCCGTTGGGCTTCGGCGAATTGATCCGGGAAAAGATCCCGTTTTTTGCGCTGGCGGCGGTGTCGTGTGCGGTGACGATCCGGGCGCAGGGCAGTGGCGGGGCGATCAGTTCGCTGGACTGGCTGCCGTTGGGGCCGCGAATGGCCAACGTGGTGGTGTCGTATGCGCGGTACATCGAGAAGGCCGTGTGGCCGAGTGGGCTGGCGGCTTTTTACCCGTATCGGGCGTGGTCGCCGGGGGCGGTGATCATCGCGGGGGCGATTTTGGTGGCGGTGTCGGGCTTGGTGATTCGGGGAGCGCGGCGCCAACCACATCTGGTCGTGGGGTGGTTCTGGTTTTTGGGGACGTTGGTGCCCGCGATCGGATTGGTGCAAGTCGGGAGCCAGTCCATGGCGGATCGGTATACATATCTGCCGTTGATCGGGTTGTTGATCATGCTGTGCTGGAGCGTGCCGTCCCGGGCGATGGGGGAGCGGAACCTGAAGGTAATTACCTGCGTCGGTGCCGCGGCAGTGGTGGTGGTTTGCGCGGCGCTGTGCCGAGTTCAGGTCGGGTACTGGAAGGACTCGGAGACACTGTTTCGGCGTGCCCTGGACGTGACCCGGGACAATTGGCTGGCGCACAACAATCTCGGGCTGGCCCTCGCCAAACGTGGCAAGGTGGAGGAGGCCAAGGAGCACTACGAGCAGGCGCTACAGATCAAGCCCGATTACGCCGTGGCGCAGAACAATCTGGGGTTGGCCTTGGTCACATTGGGCCGGCGGCAAGAGGCGATGGGACATTGGGAGCAGGCGCTACGGACCAAGACGGATTTCGCCGAGCCGCACAACAACCTGGGGAATGCCCTGCTGCAAGACGGCAGGATCGACGACGCGATCTGGCACTACGAGCAAGCGCTGCGGGTTAACCCCGATCTCGCCGAGGCCCACTGCAACCTGGGGGTCGCCCTCGAACAAGCCGGCCGACTCCAAGACGCCATCGGACACTACCAGCAGGCCTTGCGAATCAAGCCCGATTACGCCGACGCGCGAAACGCGCTCGCTCGACTGCAAGCTCGCCGGTAAGGGGCTGCCCTCGGAAGTTCAAACCGCAAGGTTCGCCAACCGTCCAAAGCGGGGAGGGAAACCCAACTGCCGATTCTCGGCTTGACGTTTGACGGACGGGTAGAGCTTATTCATCCGAATGAGGGAAGAATCGTGACCAACGGCTCGCGGGGACGATGAAAACCGCCTGGATCCCACTGGTCGCAGTGTCCGCGCTGGTCGTCGGGTCTTACGCGTACATGAGCCTGCCGGGCGACTGGGAAAAGTTTGGCCTGCAGAATGCCGCTGATTCTTCCTACAATTTGTTGGTGCAGGGGTTTCGCGCCGGTCAGCTCAACCTCAAGAAGGAGGTGCCGGTTGGCCTCCGACAACTCGCCGATCCCTACGATCCCGTCGCCAATGAAGTCTACCGGTTTTCCCCGCCCTACCTTCTGCATGACCTGAGCTACTACAACGGCCGGCTCTACCTCTACTTCGGGGCGACACCCGCGTTGATATTGTTCTGGCCGTTCGCCGCACTGACCGGCCACTATCTTTCTCATCGGCTGGCCGTGGTGGTATTTTGCGCGATCGGCTTCCTGGCCAGCGTGGGGTTGCTGCGCGCGGTGTGGCGGCGGTATTTTGCGGACGTGAGCGTCGGCGTGGTGGTGGCCTGCGCGCTCGCGCTCGGATTGGCGGCGGGCACGCTGACGCAGTTGACACAAGCGAGCTTTTACGAGGTGGCGCGCACCTGCGCGTATATGCTGACGATGTTGGCCTTGGGAGGCATTTGGCGCGCGTTACACGAGACGGAGCGGGCGTGGCGATGGCTGGCCGGTGCGAGTGCGGCGTACGGACTGGCGGTGGCGGCGCGACAAAACCTGTTGTTCGGCGCGGTGGCCCTGTTGGTGCCGGTCGTCCAGGCGTGGCGTGAGCGGCAACGAATTTGGCCGGTGCTGGCGGCGGCGATTGTCCCGATCACGCTGATTGGGTTGGGGCTGATGCTCTACAACCAACTGCGCTTCGATAATCCGTTCGAGTTCGGCGTGCGCTACCAGTTGGCTGGGGACCGGCAGATCGCCCGGCAGTGCTTCAGTCCGCGTTTTCTCTGGTTTAATTTCCGTGGCTACTTTCTGGAACCGGCGCGGTGGAGCGCTCACTTCCCCTTCGTGCGCGGAGCCCCCGTGCCACCCATGCCGGCGGGCTATGATACGCTGTTGACGCATCAACCCCTGGGCGTGCTGGCCAACTTTCCCTTGACGTGGCTGGCGCTGGCGGCGCCGCTCGCGTGGCGGGGGCGGTCAGGTCAGACCGGATTGATCTTGCGGCGGTTTGTGACGGCCATCGTGCTGGTGTTTGGGATGTGCGCGCTCACGCTGGGACTTTTCTATGCGTCGAGCTTCAACTATGAGGTGGATTTCCTGCCGTCGCTGATGCTGTTGGCCGTGATTGGCATCCTCGGACTGGAGCGCGCGCTGGCCCCGACCCCGACCTCGGAGTCGGGGCGGGCGGACCGGCCGGTCTGGCGGCACGCCGCGCGCTGTGGGTGGGGCGTGCTCTTGGGCTTCTCGGTGGCGTTGAATTTGCTCGCGACCGCCGGTCATTATGCCGAGGCGCACTGCATTCGCGGGGAGGAGTTGGTAGCTGCGGGCAGACAACCGCAGGCGATCGAACAGTATGAGCGCGCGCTGCAGATCGACCGGGATGACGCGGAGGCGCACTGCGATCTGGGGATCGCTTTGGCGCAAACGGGAAAGATCGAGGAAGCCATCCAGCACTACGAGCAGGCCCTGCGGATTGATCCCGATTTCGCCCAGGCGCACACCGATCTGGGAGTGGCTCTGGCGCAAACGGGAAAGATCGCGGAGGCTATTCCGCACTACGAACAGGCCCTGCGCATTCATCCCGAGAACGCCGAGGCGCACACCGATCTGGGGGCGGCGTTGGCGCAAACGGGAAGAATCGGGGAAGCCATCCTCCACTACGAGCAAGCCCTGCGCATTCATCCCGATTCCGTCGAGGCACACTTCAATCTGGGGAACGCTTTGGCGCAAACGGGAAAGACCAGGGAAGCCATCCGGCACTTCGAGCAGGTCCTGCGGATCAAGCCCGATTTCGCCGACGCGCAGTACAATCTGGGGATCGCTTTGGCGCAAACGGGAAAGACCGAGGAAGCCATCCAGCACTTCGAGCAGGCCCTGCGGATCAAACCCAATTACGCCGAGGCGCACTACAATCTCGGGACCGCTTTGGCGCGGTCAGGCAAGATCAAGGAAGCTATCCAGCACTTCGAGCAGGCCCTGCGCATCAAGCCCGATTACGCCGAGGCGCACGACGATCTGGCGATCTCTTTGGCACAAACAGGTAAGATCGAGGAAGCCATCCAGCACTTCGAGCAGGCCCTGCGGATCAAACCCGATTATGCCGAGGCGCACTACAATCTGGGGATCGCCCTGGGGCAAGCGGGCAGGACACCGGAAGCGATCGAGCATTTAAAACAGGCGTTGCGGATCGAGCCTGATTTCGCCCAGGCGCAGAGTGCGCTCGCGCGACTGCAGGCCCGCCGGTAAGCCGAAGCGCGAGGGTAGCGCTGAGACGAGGCCGTGTCGTTGCGGCACCCGAAGGGCGACGCGAACGGGCGTGAGCGTCGTCAACCGAGTCTGACGGAGCCGAGTGTGTGCCGACGGCGCAACGGCTGCCCTCGGAAGTTCAAACCGCAAGGTTCGCCAGTCGTCCGAGGCGGGGAGCCTCTCCTGAGGGTGTGGGCCGTGCAGGCGCAGTATTTCGCGAATGATCGCCTCCGGAAAATGGCCGGGGGCGCCGCCTAGGATGCGCTGGTGGGCAGCCACTGCCCGGTTGGCAGGTGAGGGATCGGGCATGGGCTACCGTGAGCTTGTCGAACCGGTCTTCGCCGACTACATTTCTTGAGGGATTTCTTCAACGTCTTCGGCGTCCGCCATCGTACGGTTGCCACTCCCGAGGAGCCGGTCAGGAAGGTCTCCGGCGATTGGGGTTTCATTGATCTGTTTTGGCCGGGCGCGTGCTGATCGGAATCACTTAACATACCGATGACGATTGTGGTAGAAGAATGGCTGTGAAATACCTCGCTGGCATCAATGTAATCCAGAAGGCGGATATTCCGATCCATCATTGGTATCGCTTTGTCCTATCATATCCGCCGCACTTGGTGCGCCAATACATAGAGCAGTTCGGCATTCATGGACGGGATCTGCTGTGTGACCCGTTTTGCGGAACGGGCACAACCCTGGTGGAGGCAAAGAAATCCGGTGTTCGCAGCGTCGGCTGCGATGCACACCCTTTCGCGTTCTTGGTTTCCCGCACAAAAACAAACTGGTCATTGGACACAGACCTTCTTTCCACCTTATTGCGGCGGATTCTCGCCGACGCGGAAGTGCAAATGATTCGCCACGGTCTAACTCTTGTGAGGTGAATACTATGAAACCTTCATTGACGAAAACGAGTGATTCATCTTCGAACAAGCTTGTTTGTCCGGCGTGCGGCGGCCATGAACGGTTTATCGAAGTGCTGGAATCTGAAGCCCACATCGTGAACGGCAACAGGGACTACATCAGGCTAATCGAAGCCGTCACCGATCACTTCATCTGCTTTAGCTGCGGTGAAAGCTTCACGCTCGACTCCACAGAACAATGAACGCCCCCTTCATCGTTCAGGAAGTTGTTAGCAAACTGCAAAGCCGTTACGGTAAGGCCACGCTAGTCGGCAGGAGTCGCGTGTTTCAATTCGGCACGGCCTTCAGTTGTTCCATCAACTACTCCAAGCTTCTCGGCGGGCACAAATACTTCTTTGGACTCTCGCAAGAGGTCGTCAGCGCTACCTTCGCCTATCCCCAAACGAAGTTCGGCGATTTCGTCCTCTTGGTATGCGGCTCAGCGGAGAGCGTTCTTGTTCTGCCGCGCTCGGTAGTGACCGAGATGCTGACCAGGGTGCCGACGCGCAAGATTGACGTGTTCTTGGAAGATGGCGCTTACATTCTCCAGACAACGAAGCACCCGAAACTCAATGTTACGGAGTTCCTCAATAGCTTTCCAAAGCGGATAGACACAGAAGCTGCCACGACGGACGGTGATTCTCCAAGAATTCTTAAGGCAGATGCAATGCACTCAAAGATGCAGTGGGCGCTGATTGAACTGGGTCTTGCGGAAGGCTGCGCGGTTTAGCTTCGAGACGCTTGACGAGCAAACCAAGAGGCTGGAAGCATTTCCCCTGGATCGTGGCGCACGCGTGAGTGGTCTCATCAAAGGTGAAAGATTTACGGTCCCGGAACACCACGTTTATCCAAGCGGCGTTTAGCGGTCATGCCCGTCGAAGCTAAGAGCGCGAAAGATCACATCTCAAAGACTCAGATTATGCAGGGCATCGATTTCGCCCGGGACCGGTATCCAAACCTCATTCTCAGACCGGTCGGGATTCAGGAAATGAAGGATGGTTCGCTGGTCCTAATTGAATTCACACCGGCATCGCACCCGGACGAAATCAAGATCGTCGAAATGCGCCGGTACAAGCTTGTGCCCATGTCCGAAGTGCCGTTGGAGGAATTGCAGTCCCGAGTCTGACCGACGTAGCACCAATATCGTCCTGCCGTTGACACACCCCCCTGTGCGTGATACTTTTGCCCGCTCTTGGCGGGGCGGACATGACGGAGACCCAGGCAAATTATAAAGATACATTGAACCTGCCGCAGACGGACTTCCCGATGAAGGCCAATCTGCCGCAGCGCGAGCCGGAGATGTTGGCGCGCTGGGAACGGGACAACCTGTACGAGAGAATCCTGGCCGCCCGACGCGACGCGCCCCTGTTCGTCCTGCACGACGGCCCGCCGTTCGCCAACGGCGACGTGCACATCGGCCACGTACTGAACAAGACCCTAAAGGACGTGGTGATCAAGTACAAGACCATGCGTGGGTTCCGGGCGCCGTACGTGCCGGGCTGGGATTGCCACGGTCAGCCCATCGAATACAAGGTGAAGAAGGAACTCGGCAAGGAGGCGGACCAACTGTCGCAGACGGAGGTGCGCAAGCGCTGCCGGGCCTACGCGGAGAAGTATGTGGATATCCAGCGCCAACAGTTCAAGCGACTGGGGGTGTTCGGCGATTGGGAGCATCCGTATCTCACGATGAGCCCGTCGTATGAGGCCGAGGTCATTGGCGCGCTGGCGGATATGGTGGCCGACGGTTTTGTGTATCGCGGGAAGAAACCGGTGTATTGGTGCGCGACCTGCCGCACGGCGCTGGCCGAGGCGGAAGTGGAATATGCCGACCACGTATCGCAGTCCGTGTATGTGAAATTCCCCGTCAAGGGCCGCGAGAACGAGTTTGCGGTGATTTGGACCACGACGCCGTGGACGTTGCCGGCGAACCTGGCGATCGCGGTCAAGCCGGAGTTGATCTATGTCCGCGCGAAAACGTCGGCGGGCGAAACGTGGATTCTGGCCGAAGGACTGGTCGAACAGGTCGCGAAAGCGTGCGGCGTGGAACTGACCGTTCAGGAAAAGATGTTGGGCCGGGACCTCGAAGGGACGGTCGCGCGTCATCCATTTATGGACCGCGATTCCCCGATCATCTTTTCGCCCTACGTGACGTTGGAGCAGGGGACGGGTTTGGTGCACACCGCGCCCGGGCACGGCGCCGAGGACTACGAAATCGGGCAGAAGTACGGGCTTGAGACGCTGGCGCCTGTCGATGACGGCGGTGTGTTCACCAAGGACGCCGGGCCGTTTGCGGGACAATTTGTGTTCAAGGCCAACGGGGCGATTGTCAATCACCTGCAAGCGACGGGGGCGCTGGCGGGGCGGGCCGAGATCAAGCACTCGTATCCGCATTGCTGGCGGTGCAAGAACCCGATCATTTTTCGGGCGGTGGAACAATGGTTCATCGCGGTTGATCACTGTGATCTGCGCCGGAAGGCGCTGGACGAAGTGCACAAGGTCAAGTGGGTCCCCACATGGGGCGAGAACCGGATCACCGGCACCATCGAGCAGCGGCCCGATTGGTGCATCTCGCGCCAGCGCGCGTGGGGTGTGCCGCTGCCGTTCCTGGAGTGCGTCGATTGCCGCCAATCGATTCTCGACACGGGATTGATCCGGAAATTCCGCGAGAAGGTCCTGAAGGACGGCGTGGATATCTGGTTCGAGCAGAGCGTGGCAGAATTGTTCGGCGACGTGAAATGCCCGGCGTGCGGTTCGGCCAACTTGAAGAAGAGTCCTGATATCGTGGACGTGTGGTTCGAGTCGGGCGTGAGCCATCGCGCGGTGTTGCGGATGCGACCCGATCTGGCGTATCCGGCGGACGTGTATTTGGAGGGAAGCGACCAGCACCGCGGTTGGTTCCAATCGGCGTTGCTGACGGCGGTGGCGACGGAGAAACGCGCGCCGTTCCAGACGGTGGTGACGCACGGGTTTCTGGTGGTGCAGGTGGAAGAGACGGGCAAGAAGCAGAAGGTCTCGAAGTCGGCCGGCAAGCCGGCGAAGTCCGACGACTACGTGAAACGATACGGGGCCGACGTATTGCGGCTGTGGGTGATTTCGGAAGATTACCAGACGGACGTGCCGTTGTCGGACGAGATTTTCGAGCGCGTCTCGGAGACGTACCGCAAGGTGCGCAACACGCTGCGCATCTTGCTGGCGAACGTTCATGATTTCGATCCGGCGAAGCACGCGGTGCCGCATGAGAAACTGGCGGAGATCGACCGCTGGTTGCTGTCCTGTTTGCAGGGAGTGGTGGCCAGCGTTCAGGATGCGTACGAACACTACAACTTCCACGCGGTCTATCATGTGATCAACGCGTTTTGCACGACCGAGATTTCGTCCTTTTACGTTGACGTAATGAAAGACCCGTTGTATACGCTTGCGCCCAATTCGGCGGAGCGGCGGTCCGCGCAGACGGCGATTTTTGAAACCGTGGCGACGCTGGCGAAGCTGCTGGCCCCGATCATGCCGTTCACGGCGGACGAAGTGTGGAACTTCCTGCCGGGGCGAGAGACGGAGTCGGTGCACTTGGCCGGTTTTCCGAAGGTGGACCAGGGTCTGCGGGACGAAAAGTTGGAGCAGCGTTGGAGAGGAGTGCGTGCCGTGCGGGCGCGCGTGGATTTCGAATTGGAAAAGGAGCGCCAGGCAGGTCGGATCGGCAAGTCGCTCGAGGCACAGGTGGAGATCGGGCCAGATAACGAAGCTACCTACGGGTTGCTGAGAGCGCTGGGGCCGACGTTGGAGACGGTGTTGATCGTGTCGCAAGCTCGGGTCGGTCAGCCGACGGGCGGCGATCTGGGCGTGAAGGTCAGCCATGCGACAGGTGGGAAGTGCGTGCGTTGCTGGCGATGGACGGAGGACGTCGGGACGGACGCGGCGCATCCCGGGCTGTGCGGGCGGTGCGCGGACGTTATCAAATCGCTGGCGTGAAAATTGCAGCAGGATGGGAAACTTTATGAAGAAGCAGTCCAAGAAAACGGGGTCGGGTAAACCAAAAGTCAGTTCAGGGAAGGGAACAATGGGGACAGGGAAAACAGGTCACAAATCCAAAGTCGTGGCGGCAACCAAATCGAAGGCAGCGCGGGCGGAGACGAGCGGCGTGGAGGCCGAAGTCGCGGTGGCGGAAGCGGAGCTAAACCGTCCGCCGAAAACGTTGAAGCTTTCCAAGGAAGACGCGGCGAAGTTCAAGAAACTGCTGCTCGATCTGCGCGATCATCTGATCGACGGCGTCAATTTTCTGGCCAGCGACAACCTCAAGCGGTCGCATCGCGATGCGTCCGGTGAATTGAGCGGGTACAGCCTGCATATGGCCGACGCGGGCACGGACAATTTCGACCGCGAATTTGCGTTGAGCCTGGTCTCGAACGAGCAAGAGGCGCTGTATGAGATCGAGGAGGCCCTCAAGCGGCTGGAACATAGCACGTACGGAATCTGCGGCAATTGCGAAAAGCCCATTCTGAAGGCGCGGCTCGAGGCGGTGCCCTTTGCGCGCCTGTGCGTAAACTGCCAGTCCACGGTCGAG
The DNA here is from genome assembly GCA_963712025.1 of uncultured Verrucomicrobiae bacterium. GTDB lineage: Bacteria > Verrucomicrobiota > Verrucomicrobiia > Palsa-1439 > Palsa-1439 > Palsa-1439. The sequence continues at coordinate 79,557 of CAVQGJ010000011.1, forward strand.
AAGGATCCCCGCCGGCCCGTCGTGCAGGGACCGATGTTCACCGAGTCCGCGGAAGAAGAAGGCGGCGAGGCGGAGGAAGCCGAGGAGTAGGACGCGAGGCGCCCCCATGCAATGGGTCGCACTCATCGCCATCGCGATTGCCGCACTCGACCAGTTCAGCAAGTGGCTGGTTGTGCGGTTCATCAGCCCGGAAGAAACGCGCGTCGTCATCGGAGGCTTCTTCAGTCTGGTCAACTGGCGCAACACCGGCGCCGCGTGGGGCATTTTTCAGCATTATAATCTCCTGCTGACGGCGGTCTCGCTGCTGACGGTGCTCGTGCTCTGGCTGTTCCGGCATTCCTTTCCGCTGGGGCGTCCGGGCCCGCGGCTGGCGCTCGGGCTGATTGGCGGGGGGATCATCGGCAACCTCATCGACCGCGTTCGCGTCGGCTCCGTAATCGACTTTCTGTATTTCTCGGTCGGGCAATACCACTGGCCCGCGTTCAACGTCGCGGACAGTTCAATCTGTGTCGGTGTGGGGTTGTACATCATCCTGTCGTGGCGGGCGGGCGGGTCCACGGAGAAGCACCACGCCGCGATCTCCTCATAGGGCGGCGCTCGTTGCCCCCTACAAATCGTACACAGTCCGCTTCCGCCGGTCGAATTTCACCAACTGACAGCAGCCTTTCCGTTTCAGAAACGCTTCCACCTCGGCGAACTTCAGTCCGACCTGGTCGGGCGCGTGCGCATCGGAGTTGACGGTCAGCGGGATGCCAAGCGCCAGCGCTTGTTCGGCGACCGGGAGGGCGGGATACGGCTGTGGTTCGGGAAGTTCAGGATGCCGATAGCCCGACGTGTTGATTTCCAAGCAAATGTCCGCGGCCTTGATCTCCTCCAACGTGCGCGTGATGTCCTCGGCCTCGCGCTCGCCGGGCAAGCACCCCGAACGTTTGGTCACGTCAAAGTGGGCGACGACGTCGCACAGCCCGCTCCGCGCCATCCGCCGCATCCGATCGAAATAGCGCGCGTAGAGCTGGTGCGCGTCTCCGTCGTATTGGCGCGGCCAGGAACTCTCGCGGCATTCGTTGTCGAGGAAGTGGATTGACCCGATCACGTAGTCCCAGGGATACCGGGCCAGTTGTTGTTCCAGGTAGTCTTCGAGCCCCTCGAGGTAATCCATTTCCAACCCCAGCATCACGTCGATTTTGCCCCGGTAACGGAATCGCAGTTCGGTCACGCGTTCGACGTAGTAGTCCAGTTCCGCCTCGGTCATGCGCACGTTGGCGCTACGGCCGCCGGGGAGGGGATTGTGGTCGGAAAACCCGACCTCGCGCAGGCCGAGGTCGATCCCGCGCTGGACGTAATCTTCCATCGGCCCCGCGGCGTGCTGGCACAACGGCGTGTGCATGTGATAATCGCACTGGATGGACATGGCTGTGCACTGTAACGGCGCAGCGCCGCGTTGACAATGACTTTGGCGGCTTCTACTATGCGCGCCGCATGGAAACCCCCATTGTCTTCGAGTCCAAGGGTCAACAGATCGTCGGCATGTTGCATTTGCCCGAGGGACACGGCCGTTGTCCGGCGGCGTTGCTGTTGCACGGTTTTACCGCCACGAGGGTCGAACCCCATCGCATGTTCGTGAAAATTTCCCGGGCTCTCGCCCAGCATGGCATTGCCAGTGTGCGGTTCGATTTCCGCGGATCGGGCGACAGCGCCGGCGATTTCGAGGACATGACGATCCGCTCGGAGGTGGCGGATTCCCTCGAAGCGATTCGGTTTCTGGCGCGACACAAGCGCGTCAATTCGCGGCGCCTCGCGCTCATCGGCATGAGCATGGGCGGCGCGGTCGCGGCGCACGTCGTTGCCCGCGAGAAACACCGCATCCAATCGTTGGTGCTGCTGGCGCCGGTGGCCGAAGGCGAGGGCATTCTCGACGAGTTGTCGACCCCCGACGCGGTTTCCTCGCTGGCGGAGACAGGTATCACGGATCACGACGGTAATCTGGTGGGGGTCGGGTTTATCCGCCAATTCGCCGACATGAAACCGTTGCGCGAGGTGGTGAAATGCCAGTGTCCCGTGCTGCTGATTCACGGAGGGAAAGACCAGACTGTCCCCGCGCACCATACCGACATGTACGAACACGCGCTGCAAACTCACAAGCGCGTCGTCAAGAAAGTTATCATCCCCGGTGCGGACCACACCTTCAACGGGCACATCTGGGAATCCCGCGTCATCACCGAAACCGTCGACTGGCTCGGCGAGACGATGTAGCGGGGTCACCTGTACGCAACTTATGATCCTTGGGGGAGCTCTTCCTCCGTCATCGCGAACCACAACGAGTCCGCCCATTCGCCCTCGATGAAACGATCGCGGAGACACTCGGCTTCATTTCGCATGTGAAGCTTTGTGAACAGGCGTACCGCGGCTGTGTTCCGGCTGTCGCAGGTGGCGGTGACCCGGTGCAGCCCGATGTCTTGCAGGCAAAACGAAAGCGCTGCGTGAAAAGCTTCGAAGCCGAAGCTCTGGCGTTTGAAACTGTTGTTGATCTGGATTCCAAGGGACGCTTGTTGACGATTCCTGTCTGCATATTTAATCCACAACAAGCCGATCAGCTTGTGGCTGTCCCGCAACACGATGCCGAGGGCTAGTTCACCCGAAGTGTCCGAGAGTTTTTCCTTCACCACGCGCTCGAGCCAGAGCTTGACCTCGGGTTCGTCCATGGGAGGGCGTTCTTCGTAACGAAATGTCTCCGGGTCTGACAGGATTTCTACCGCGTCGGGGAAATCCTCCCCTTGAAACTTGCGCAAAACCAATCGAGGGGTTTCGATCGGGAGTGGCAGGGCGACACTTTCCTGGTCGCCGCTACGCGGGACGATAACGTCCTCGCCGCAGTATGGGCAGGGTTGTGCGCTGCCCGCGTATTCTTCCAAATACTCCACGGAATTGCCACATTTCGGGCAGGAGAAAGTGATGTAGGTTTGCTCGTCCAAGTTCCGCTCCGCCTGTCTCAATGGTTCATGATGCCCAGGAACCGGCGGTTGGGTCAAGTGCGACATATCGTGTGGCGGGCAGGGTTTCGAGTGTGCTAAATTCACTCCTTGTGCCATTCGAACTCGTCAGCAAATACAAGCCGCGCGGGGACCAGCCGCAGGCGATCCGGGCGTTGACGGACTCGCTGGCGGCGGGGAATCGCTATCAGACGCTCCTCGGCGTCACCGGCAGTGGCAAGACGTTCACGATGGCCAACGTCATCCAGCAACTGGATCGGCCCACGCTGGTGATCTCGCACAACAAGACGCTCGCCGCCCAATTGTTCAGCGAGTTCAAGCAATTCTTCCCGCGCAACGCGGTCGAGTATTTCGTGAGTTACTACGATTACTACCAGCCCGAAGCCTACATTCCGCAGACCGACACGTACATCGAGAAGGACGCCAGCATCAACGAGCAAATCGAGAAGCTCCGCCTGTCGGCGACGAGTTCGCTGTTGTCGCGCCGCGACGTGCTGGTCGTCGCCAGCGTCTCGTGCATCTACGGCCTGGGTTCGCCCGAAGATTACTTTGAAATGATGGCGCTGATCACGGTCGGCAACGAAATGTCGCGGGACGACCTGCTCCGCAAGCTCGTGGACATGCAGTACAACCGGAATGACGTCGATTTCAGCCGCGGCAATTTTCGCGTCCGCGGCGACACCGTGGAGGTCTGCCCGAGCTACACTGAAGAGGCGGTGCGGGTCGAGTTTTTCGGCGACCGCGTCGAGCAAATCACCCGGTTTGACCCGCTCACCGGTCACAAGATCGAGTCGGTCACGACCTTCTCGATCTATCCCGCCAAGCATTGGGTCATGCCGTACTCGAAAATCGCGCGGGCGCTCGACGCGATCAAGGCCGAAATGAAAGACCGCGTCGCGTGGTTCGAGTCGCAGAACAAGCTCGTCGAGGCCCAGCGGATTTACTCGCGGACCACGTACGACCTCGAAATGCTCAAGGAGATGGGCTTTTGCGGTGGCATCGAGAATTACTCGCGGCACCTCAGCGCGCGCGCGGCCGGGGAGCGGCCATTCACGCTCATGGATTTCTTTCCGAAGGACTACCTGCTGCTGATCGACGAATCGCACGTCACGGTGCCGCAAGTCGGCGGGATGTACGCGGGCGACCGGTCGCGCAAGACCACGCTGGTCGAACACGGATTCCGTCTGCCATCGGCGCTGGACAATCGCCCCTTGAACGGGGTGGAGTTCGACAGCCTGATTCGGCAATGCGTGTACATGTCCGCCACGCCGGGACCATACGAACTGCAGCGCAGCGCGGTGGTCGCCGAGCAGATTATCCGTCCGACCGGGCTTGTCGATCCACCGGTGACCGTCAAGCCGCTCAAGGGCCAGATCGACGATCTGATCGAGCAAAGCCGCGCCCGGGCCGAGAAACACGAGCGCGTCCTCGTGACTACGTTGACCAAACGCACCGCCGAGGATCTGGCGGATTACTTGCGCGAAGTCGGCATCCGCGTGAAATACCTGCACAGCGAAATCGACACCATCGAGCGTGTCGAGGTGCTGCGCGGACTACGGGCCGCCGATTTTGACGTGCTGGTCGGGATCAATCTGTTGCGCGAGGGGCTCGACCTGCCCGAAGTGTCGCTCGTGGCCATCCTCGATGCCGACAAGGAAGGGTTCCTGCGCAGCGCCACGTCGCTCATCCAGACCGCTGGCCGCGCTGCCCGCCATATCAATGCCGAGGTCATCCTCTACGCGGACGTGATGACCGATTCGATCAAGAAATTTATCGCAACGACGGAATATCGTCGTGGCAAACAGCTCGCGTACAATCAGGAGCACAACATCACGCCGAAGAGCGTGAAGCGGGAGTTGCAGCTCAGCCTCGCCGAATTGACGAAGGCCCGCGAGGTCGAGGCCTCCGTGGTGCGCGAGTCGGGTGGCAATTACCAGACCGCCGAATTGTTACGCGAGTTGGAGGCGGAGATGCTCGAAGCCGCCGAGGACCTCCAGTTTGAGAAGGCCGCCATCTTGCGCGACCAGATTGCCGAGTTGAAGAAAGGCGGGGACGGTGCAAAGCCGGAACGCTCTGGCGCGACCGGGCCGGTTGCGAAACGGCAGGTGAAATACGACCGCAAGTTGAAGGTGAATGTGGTAAAGAAGTCTCGACCGGCAAGGACCTGATGACTGCTCTGCCACGAGAATTCATCCAGAACATTGTGCGCGCGGCGCTCGCCGAGGACGTCGGTGCGGGCGACATCACGACCGAGGCCGCGATCTCCGCTGACGAGGGTGCGGAAGCGTGCCTCGTCGCCAAGGAGCCCTGTGTCGTGGCGGGTTTGCCGTTGGTGGAAGCGGTGTTTGCGCAAATCGACCCGGAGGTTGCAGTCAGATTGCTGGTCGCTGACGGCGACTTTGCGGGGAAGGGGACGCGTGTATGTATCCTGCGCGGTCCCGCTCGGGGAATCCTGACCGGCGAGCGCACGGCGCTGAATTTTCTCCAGCGACTTTCGGGCATCGCAACACTAACGCGCCAGTTTGTTGATGAAATCGCCGGCACAAAGGCCAGAATTCTGGACACACGCAAAACCACGCCCACGCTACGTGTGTCGGAGAAATACGCGGTAGCGATGGGAGGCGGCACGAATCATCGCCTGGGTCTCTACGACGCCGTTATGATCAAGGACAATCATCGCGTCATTCTCGCCCGGCTTGGTCCGAAGGCCCTTGGTGATGCGGTCGCCGCGGCGCGGGAGAATCATCCGACTGTTCCCATCATCGTCGAAGCGGACACGCTGGAGCAGGTGGAGGAGGCGCTGGCGACCGGTGCCAACCATATCTTGCTCGACAATATGACCCTGGACGAATTGCGTGACGCCGTGCGGCTGGTCGGCGGTCGTGCCAAGACGGAAGCCAGTGGCGGGGTCACACTCAAGACCGTCCGCGCCATCGCCCAAACCGGTGTCGATTACGTCTCCGTCGGTGCTCTCACGCATTCGGCCCGGGCAGTGGATTTTTCAATGGAACTGATTGAGGACTGAGATAGTTAGGGGCTGTAGCTGCGAGATGTCGGAGGATTTTATGCCTGAAACATGCGGTATTTGTGGTTGTGTCCTCCATCATGGAGGCGAGTACGCACGACCAACAATCAAGGGCCGGTCTCACGCCACGCGGCATCACTATGTCGCAGAGCGATTTTTTGGGCGGTCGAAGAACAGACGAGGGACACAGCGTGACAGAATCTTCCCGGAATGTCCTTGGGGGGAGGAGTCTCAGTATGGCTGCTTTTGTTACGAGTGCCATGAAGAACTCCTACATAACCCTGTTCTTTTGCCGGAAGACGTTGAGAATTTCAAAGTGTTGGTACAGGCTCGAAGCTTATCGGAATCTACCAAGACTAAAGAACGAGATAAAATTGCCGGGCGAATCAGGCTATTTCACGAAGTAATAACCAAAGGTCTCGAAACTATGCTCGTAGCGGAAGCAAGCAGAGCGCAGCAGAGCACGCGCCGATGAACACCGGTACGGCGATTTTGGAGGCGTTTTACCAGGCGGCGGGGCAGTTCGTGCGGGCCGACGATCTGGGACGTCAATTGAAACTGCCCACGACGGCGGTGACGACAGAGGTCGCCGAACTGGAAAAGCTGGGGTACACGATCGAGTCGCATCCGCATTTCGGTTATCGCCTGCTTGGTATTCCCGACCGGCTGACGGCGGACGACATCAAAGCCCGGCTGAAGACGGGGTTGATCGGCTCGGAGATTTTGGTATTCGAAGAGACGGCATCGACGAACGACGTGGTCGAACATCTCGCGAAATCGGGAGCGTGCGAGGGATTGGTGGTGTTTGCCGAATCGCAAACACGCGGACGGGGCCGACGCGGGCGCGCGTGGGCGTCGCCACGTGGAAAAGGGCTGTGGTTTTCCGTGTTGCTGCGGCCGACCCTGCCGCCGTCCGCCGCCAGCCGCATCACCGTGGCAGCGGGCGTGGCCGTGGCGCGAGCGATTCGAGACACGGGCCGCGTGGATGCGCGCATCAAATGGCCGAATGACGTGATTGTCGCTGACAAGAAACTGGCGGGGATCCTGACGGAGTTGCGGGTGGAAGCCGATGAGATCCTGATGGCGATTCTCGGCATTGGCATCGACGTGAATTGTGAACCGGAAGATTTCCCGAACGATCTGGCCCGGATTGCCACGTCCCTCAAGCTGGAGACGGGAAGCGCCCAGGATCGCGTCGCGCTGGCGGGACGAGTGCTGGCTGGGTTGGACGAGTGGTATCAGTTGGCCCTGACGGATTTCGAGGCCGTCGCGGACGAATGGGCCAGGCTGTGCACGACGCTGGGCCGTCAAATTGTGGTGACCATGGGCCAGCGCCGCATCGAAGGCTTCGCGCAGGCGCTGGACGGCGATGGCGCGCTGGTCGTCCGATGTGACAGCGGACAAATGGAACGAATCCTCGGGGGCGATCTGGTGGTGGAACGCACATGAAGCGCGAGCGTCCATTTTTGCTTGTCAATATCAACAACACGAACACCAGTTTCGCGCTGGCGAATACCCGGCGCATCCTGCGTGTCATCAAGGTGCCGACGGCATCGGTGCGGAAGATCCCGTTCGGGCGAGCGGGTTTCTCCGGGATCGTACTGTCGTCCGTCGTGCCGGTGGTGGCGAAGCGCGTGCGGCGCCTGTTGCCGACGCGGCCGCTGGTGGTGAGCGCGGACATCGACCTCGGGATCGGCGTGCGCTACCCGCGCAAGAAACAAATCGGGGCGGACCGCCTCGCCAACGCTGTCGCGGTCGTTGAACTGCATGGCGCGCCCGCAATCGTCGTCGATTTTGGGACGGCAGTGACATTCGACATCGTCAACGGGCGCGGCGAATACGTGGGCGGCGTGATCGCCCCGGGCCTGGCATCGGTCACGGAATATCTTTACCAGCGCACCGCGTTGTTGCCGCGCATCACACTGGCCGAACCGAAATCCGCGATCGGCAAGAGCACGGTCGACGCGATGCGGGTGGGCGCCGTGATTGGGTATCGCGGACTGGTGCGAGAGATTCTCCGCGCCCTGAAACGCGAGCGCGGCATGAAGCGGGCGGTCATCGTGGCGACCGGCGGTTATGGCGACCTCATGGCGAAGAAGATTCCCGAGATCGAGCACGTAAATCCGTTGTTGACCCTGGAGGGGCTGCGGTTTATCTACCTCCGCAACCGGCCCCACTGAAAGCGGGCTTCGGCGAGTCACCATGAACCGAATCGATGCGAAATTTCGCGCGTTGCGCGCCACCGGGCAAAAGGGCTTTATCGCGTACATCTGCGCGGGCGACCCGAATTTGCGGGCGACGGCGCAACTGGCGCGCGCGTTCGAGCGGGTGGGCGTGGACGTGCTGGAACTGGGCGTGCCGTTCAGCGATCCGCTTGCGGATGGCGTGGTGAACCAGTTGGCGTCCGAGCGGGCATTGCGGGCCGGGACGACGTTGCGTGGTGTGCTGAGGACGGTGGCATCCCTGCGGCGCAGCGGTCTTCGAGTCCCGATTGTTTTCTACGTGTACTACAACGTCCTGCACCATTACGGCCTGAAAAAGTTCGTGCGCGATGCAGCAGCGGCGGGGGTCGATGGCGCGCTGGCGTTGGATCTGCCACCCGAGGAGGCGGATGCGTACGAGAAGCTCATGAAGCGCGCGGGGTTGCATCCGATTTATCTCGTCGCGCCGACAACGCCCGCTGAGCGCATTCGTAAAATCGCGCGGCACGCCAGCGGGTTCATTTACTACGTCTCGCGCGAAGGGGTGACCGGCATGCAGAAGTCGATGGCTCCGGCGGTGACGGCGCACGTCGCGACGATTCGAAAATACTCGAAACTGCCCGTGGCGATCGGCTTTGGAATCTCGAATCCATCGCAAGCGCGAGCGGCGGCGCGAGCGGCGGATGCGGTGGTGGTCGGCAGTGCGATTGTGAACCAGATCGCGAAACACGGCAAGGACCGCCAGATGGCGCCCAAGGTGGCGCGGTTTGTCGGCGCGATGGTGCGCGGTGTGAAGGGGGCAAGGTGAAATGAACTGGGCGATCATCATGGCCGGTGGGTACGGCGAACGTTTCTGGCCGAAGAGCCGGCGGAAACAGCCGAAGCAATTGCTGCCGATCGTCGGCGACAAGACGATGATCCAGCAGACGGTCGAGCGTGTGCGCCCCTTGGTGGGTGACGCGCGGATTGTCGTGGTGACCAACCACGAGCAGGTATCGCTGGTGCGCAAGCAGCTTCCACGGGTCAAGCACGTGATTGGCGAACCGATCGGGCGGAACACCGCGCCGTGCATCGGGTTGGCGGCGGCCATTATCGGCGCGCGGGACCCTGACGCGGTGATGGCGGTTCTGCCGGCGGATTCCTACATTCGTGATACGGCAGACTATCGGCGTGTCGTCGGCGACGCGTTAAAGGTGGCGGCGGCGCAGGACAGTTCTGCTGACCATCGGGATCAAGCCAACGTCGCCGCACACAGGGTATGGTTACATTCAGGTGGGCGAGGAGCTTCCGGCCAAATGGATGACGAAATTCTGGAAGGCGCGACGGTTTGTCGAAAAGCCGGACCGCAAGACTGCGGAAGAATTTCTCGCCAGCGGCGATTATCGGTGGAACGCGGGGATGTTCGTCTGGTCGTTCCGCGCGATAGCGGAAGCATATCGGAAGTATCAGCCGACGTTGTGGGAGGCGTGTTTGCGAATTCAGGCAACGGCGGGCACGAAAACCTTCGCGCGTGTCCTGGCCCGCGAATACCCGAAGATGGAGAAGATTTCGGTCGATTACGCCATCATGGAGAAGGCGGACAATGTCGTGGTCGCCAACGGTGATTTTGACTGGGACGACGTGGGTGATTGGCCGGCGATTGGCCGTCACTATGAGAAGGACGAGCAGCGGAAACGTCGCGCGCGGTGCATTCGTCGGGCTCGACGCGTCGGGATGCATTGTCGTGGGCGACAACAAACACCTCGTCGCGGCGGTCGGTGTGCGGGATTTGGTGATTGTGCACACGGCGGATGCCACGCTGGTTTGCCACAAGAATGACGCGCAAAAGGTGCGCGAGATCGTCAAGAAACTCGCGGCGGAGAAGAAGTACAAGCGATTGTTGTGACGGAATGCGGATCCTCGGCGTCGATTATGGCCACAAGCGCATCGGGCTGGCGCTCAGCGATGAGACCGGCACGATCGCGCAGCCGCTCGATTACATCGATGGCGGCGCGATAGCAAAAGTCAGTGTTGAACTGGCGCGGCTGTGTGACGAGCGCAAGGTTGGCAAGATTGTGGTGGGTGTGCCGTTGCGGCTGGACGGGAAGCCGAGCGAGCAGACGGAGCGGACGCTGGCGTTCATTGCGGAATTGCGGCGGGCGACGGCGATTCCCGTGGCGCAATGGGACGAGCGGCTGACGAGCGTGCAGGCCGAGCGCGCGTTGCTGGAAGGAAACGTACGGCGCAGCGTACGCAAGCAGAAGATCGACAAGCTGGCCGCGCAAATCATGTTGCAGAGCTACCTCGATGCCACGAACCCGCCTCCAGCCGAACCGTAGGCATTTCAAGCTGACCATCGCGTACGACGGGACAAATTACGCGGGTTGGCAGTTGCAACCGAGCGGCCGCACGATCCAGGAGTTCGTCGAAGGCGCATCTGGCGAAGATGGCGGGCGGCGCGGTGCGGATCCATGGCTCGGGTCGAACCGACGCAGGAGTCCACGCGAGAGCGCAGGTCGCCAACTGCTCCTTTCGCACCCGACTGACGACGGCGACGCTCGTGCGAGCACTGAACGCGAATCTTCCCGTGGACATTCGCGTGCAGCGGGTGCAGGAAGTGGAGGTGCGATTTCACGCCCGCTTCTTGGCGAAGGGGAAGGAATACCGTTACCAAATCGACTGCGGAGCGGTCGCCGATCCCTTTTTGCGCGCGTACGCGTGGCATCACCCGAGACCGTTGAATGTCGCGGCGATGCGCCGGGCGGCACGGTTGTTGAAGGGGCGTCACGATTTCGCGGCGTTATCGGCGAACCCCATGCGTCCGGTGGAAACAACCGTGCGGACGGTGTCGAGATTGTCGGTAACGAAGCACGGAAATTTGTTGACCATCGCGGTTGTGGCCGATGGATTTCTCTACAAAATGGTGCGGTCGATTGTCGGCGCGTTGGTGAAGATCGGCGAAGGACGGATGACGGTTGAGCAGCTGCAGAAGTTGGTGAAGGCGAAGAAGCGCAACGCGCAGGTGGAAACCGCGCCGGCCCATGGGTTATTTCTTGTGGCGGGTGTTTTACTGAGATGAATGTCGTCCTCGTTGAACCGGAGATACCGCCGAACACGGGAAACGTGGCGCGGCTGTGCGCGGCGACGCAGGCAACGTTGCATTTGGTCGGCCCGCTCGGTTTTCGTCTCGACGACAAGACGCTGAAGCGGGCGGGCATGGATTATTGGGAACATGTGACCTGGAAGTATTGGGAGTCGTTGGACGCGTTACGGAGTGGAGCGACGAAGGACGCCAGGTTCTACTACGTCACCACGAAGTCGAAGCGGCCATACACACAGCCGAGATACACAAATGCGCGACTATCTAGTGTTTGGCCGGGAGACGGCGGGATTGCCGAAGGCGCTTCTGGATGCGAACCCCGACACGACGATCACAATCCCCATGTTCCATCCCCAGGCGCGCAGTCTGAATCTGGCCACTGCGGTCGGCATCGTGTTGTACGAAGCGGTGCGGCAGGTGAAGGGATTCTAAGCCGGTTCGGCGCGGCGGATGGCGACACAGGCGTCGTCACTTGTTTTTCTCTGGTGACGATCCCTTTTGCAGGTTGTCGATGAAGCCGCCAATGGCTTCGCCTGCGCCCTGAAGAGCCTGACCGGCCTGGTTGGTCACATTCGTGAGGTTCTTCTTCAAGTCATTCGCATTGATGCCGATGTCGGGAATGTGCACCTGGCCCAAGACGGTGAGGAGCACGAGTCGCGAGATGTCCGTGGAATCGGTGATGTTGTTGTAGGTGCGATCGAGGTTGAGCTTGATGTCGCGCTCGGACGGCTTGGGACGGCTGAAATCCTTGATGGTGACGGTGCCGACATGGATCCGCAGCTTGTCCACGGCGTACTTGGTGGAACTGGTACTGCCCGGCGGCGACACGACGCCTTTGAGTTTCTGGACGTTGGAATCCGTCTTGGTCTTGACGATGACGAGTTGCTTGATGTTGATGAGCATGTCATTCACGTGCGGCACGCCATGGAACATCGAGGGGAGTCGGTAATCGACGTAAAGCTCCGGCATGTCAACGAACATCGGCTCGGTAAACTCCGGCGGGTTCATCAGTTTGAGGTCATGTACGTCCACTTTGCTGGAAAACAGCTCCAGATTGACGGAGCCAATGGTCAACGGAAACCCCGTGATTTTCTTCGCGCCGTACTCGACGGATTTGCGTGCGATGACATTGCGCGCCAGGAACAGAATGGCGGCCAGCACGACGAGAGTGGCCAGGATCCCCCAAAGCAGCTTCTTCATGGTTCGCTTATTAACCTAAACTGCCGCGGCTTTCAAGCAAGCACGACCGATCAGCCGTGGCTCACAACCGCACGAATATCGCGGAGCGTTCGCAGGAGCTTCGCGACCTCGCGCAGAGGCAATTGACTGGCGGCATCGCTGAGGGCGCGGTCGGGGTTGGGATGGGCTTCCAGGAACACGCCGTCGCAGCCGGCGGCAACAGCCGCGCGCGCCAACACCAGGGCCATGCGACGGTCCCCGCCGGTGAACTTGCCGCCCTGTCCGCCGCCGGGCATTTGAACGCTGTGGGTGGCGTCGAACACGACGGGCCAACCGAATTCCCGCATGATCGCCAGGGACCGCATGTCGGCGACGAGATTGTTGTATCCGAACGACGAGCCGCGCTCGGTCAGGAGAATGTTATGTCCGCCAACCGCCGTGATTTTGTCGATGATGTTGCGCATGTCCCACGGCGCGAGAAACTGTCCCTTCTTCACATTGACGCAGCGCTTGGTGCGCGCGGCGGCCTGGATCAAATCCGTCTGGCGGCAGAGGAACGCGGGAATCTGCAGCACGTCGGCGACTTCCGCCGCCGGTTTGCAGTGCGCGATTTCGTGGACGTCCGTGAGAATCGGCAAGCCGAAACTGCGCTTCACCTTGGCCAGAACGGCCAGCCCGCGTTTCAGGCCGGGGCCGCGAAAGCTATCGCGCGCAGTTCGATTGGCCTTGTCGTAGCTGGCTTTGAAGATGAGCGGGAGATCGAGGTCATCGCAAATTTCGGTCAGCGTCTCGGCGATCAGCAACGTCATCCTCTCGTTTTCGATGACGCACGGCCCGGCGATGACGAACAGCGGCGCGCGTTCGCCGCCGAGAGTGAGTTTCCCAATGCGGACGGTGTTCATGCCCCCTTTTGCTTCAAGGCCGCTTCAATGAAGCCGCGGAAGAGCGGGTGGGGTTTGTTTGGTTTGGACAGGAATTCGGGATGGAACTGGCAGGCGATGAACCACGGATGGTCGCGCAGTTCGATGAGTTCGACGAGGTCGAGCTTCTTGTATCGGCCGGCGACGATCATGCCCGCCTTCATCAACTGATCGCGGTAGGTGTTATTAAACTCATAGCGATGGCGGTGGCGCTCGGAAATCTCCTCGGTCCCATACAAGGTCGCGTGACTTGGTGCCCGCTACCAACTCGCACGGTTGGGCTCCGAGCCGCATGGTCCCGCCTTTCGCCTCGATACCCTTCTGTTCCTCCAGCAGGCAAATGACGGGGTGGGGTGATTTCGGATCGAACTCGGTGGAATTGGCGTCTTTTAATGCGCAGACGTTGCGGGCGAATTCGATGACGGCGATTTGCATGCCGAGGCACAGGCCGAGGTAGGGGATCTTGTTTTCCCGGGCGTACTGCGCCGCGAGAATCTTGCCTTCGATGCCGCGATTGCCGAAGCCGCCGGGCACGAGGATCCCGGCCACGCCCTGGAGGTGTTTCTCCGCGCCGTCCTTCTCGATATGCTCCGCATCGACCCGCAGGATGTCGACCGCGCAATCATTGGCGGCGCCCGCGTGTTTGAGCGCCTCGTACATGCTCTTGTAGGCGTCGATGAGCTGGATGTACTTGCCGACAACCGCGATGTGCACCTTGCGCGACGGATTGATCATGCGCTGGAGCATTTGTTCCCACTCGGTCAACGGTTTGGCGGGCGCATCGAGACCGAGGTAGCGGCAGACGAGTTCGTCCACGTTCTCGGCGCGCAGGTCCAGCGGGACCTCGTAGATGGAGTGCGCGACATCGAGTTCCTCGATCACGCATTCGACGGGAACATTGCAGAACAAGGAAATTTTCTGGCGCACTTCCTTGCCGAGCGTTCGTTCGCTGCGGCAAATCAGGATCTGCGGCACGATGCCGATTTCGCGGAGCTTGGCGACGCTTTGCTGGGTCGGTTTCGTCTTGATCTCGCCCGCCACGCGAATGAACGGCACGAGCGTGACGTGGATGAACAGGGAATTCTGCGGGCCGGCTTCGAGGGCGAACTGGCGGATCCCTTCGAGGAACGGCAGTCCTTCGATGTCGCCGATCGTGCCGCCGATTTCGATGATGACGACATCCGCCCCGCTTTTCTTGCCGACTTCGCGAATGCGATCCTTGATCTCGTTGGTCACGTGCGGAATGACCTGGACGGTTTTCCCGAGATAATCGCCGCGCCGCTCTTTTTCGATGATGCGCGCGTACACCTGGCCGCTGGTGAGGTTGTTGAGGCGCGAGAGTTTGGCGTGCGTGAACCGTTCGTAATGCCCGAGATCGAGATCGGTTTCCGCGCCGTCATCGGTCACGTAGACCTCGCCGTGCTGGAAGGGGTTCATGGTGCCCGGGTCGACGTTCAGGTACGGGTCGAATTTGGCGAGGGTGACCTTGAGGCCGCGGTTTTCCAGCAACGTGCCCAGGGAGGCCGCCGAAAGGCCTTTGCCGAGGGAACTGATGACGCCGCCGGTGACAAAGATGTATTTCATGCCTGACTCTTCAAAATCTCCTCGACCAACTCCACATCCTCGGGCCGGTCCACGCCGATGGAATCATGGGGCGTGATCCACACCTTGATCGAAACGCCATTTTCCAGGGCGCGCAACTGTTCCAACTTCTCGGTCCTTTCCAGTTCGCTCTGGGGCAGTTGCACGAATTTCAACAGGAACTCGCGCCGAAACGCGTAGATCCCAAGGTGCTTGTAGAATTTCGCCAGTGTCAACCACTCCGAGCGCGTCGCTGGTCTTCGCATCGCGCACGAACGGCACCCGACTGCGGGTAAAATACAACGCCGCGCCGTTTTGCGCGAGCGCGACTTTCACGACGTTGGGATTATCGAGATTGGCGGCGGATTCGAGTTTGCGCGCCAGCGTGCCCATGACGCATTTCGGGTCGGACTGCATCCCGGTGACGAGCTGATCGATCATCTCCGGGCCGCATCAGCGGTTCATCGCCCTGGATATTCAGCACGAGGTCGCAATCGTAGGTGCGGGCGACCTCGGCGACGCGGTCCGTGCCGGTGGCGCAATCGGGCGAGGTGAGCATGGCATCGCCGCCAAAGGCCTCGACGGCTTCGAGGATGCGGGTGTCTTCGGTGGCGACGATGACCTTATCGAGCCGTTCGGCTTTGGCCGCCTGCTCGTAGACGCGTTGCACGAGTGATTTGCCCGCGATCATTGCCAGCGGTTTGCCCGGAAACCGTTGCGCCCCGAACCGCGCGGGAATGACCCCCAACGTGCGAATCTTCATGCCGTACCACCCGGATTCATCGGACGCAGTGTAGCAGAACGGCGGTGGGTGACAAGCGTTGCCACTGGCGTGTGTGGAATAGATTGCGGTTTGTGTGTCGCCGGTGCGGGCAAAACGCCATATGATTTGGCTTGTTTCCGGACGTTATTCGTGGATACAATCGACGCCGGTTTGGCATGAAGGGAGAACAGGGAAAAAGGACTGGTGGCTGGGGCTTCTGCTCGCGCTGGTATTCGTTCCCTGCGTGCGCGCGGTGATTTTGGAAGGGACCGGCGATCCGTCGTATAACACGAATGCCCCGACCGGTTCCCTGACCAACAGCGGCTGGCAATACGAAGGCACAGTGGAACTCACAGGCGGCGGAGTTTTCTGGGTACGCCCATCGCCCCGACGTTCTTTCTGGCGGCGCAGCACGTCGGCGGCGTCATCCGGCACGCCATTTGTTTTCAACGGTGTCACCTACACGACGGTGACAAACTTTGATGATCCGAGTACCGATCTGCGGATCTGGCAGGTGGGGCAGACGTTTCTCCAATTACGCGCCACTGTATACCGGATCGAGCGAAATGGGCAAGACATGCGTGGTGATCGGACGGGGCTACGAGCGCGGTCCGGCGGTGGTCGTTGTCAACGGTGGGACAACGTGATCAACGGGTGGCAGTGGACAAACCCACGCGGTGTCCAGCGTTGGGGGGTAGAACAGCGTTTTGGGGCATTACACAGCCGGAGCCACGGACACGCACCCGGGCGCGCAGTTGTTGTATGCGGCCTTCAGCCGGGTGCAGGCAGCAACGAATGCGATGTTGGCGGGTTATGATTCAAGCGGGGGGATGTTCATCGAGAGCGGTGCAACGTGGAAGCTGGCCGGTATCAACTATGACGATTGACCAGCCGCTGGTCAGCACCAATGCCGATGGCTCCAATTCGTTCAACGCCGCGTTGATGGATTATAATGGTTTGTATTATCTACGATAACGGCTCGTGGGTGTACTTCACGGGAGATTATGCGCAGCAGTTTTACTGCACCCGCGTCTCGGCACGCATATCGTGGATCAACAGCGTCCTCACCAACGCGCCCACAGCCGTTTTCAGCGCCAGTCCCACCAATGGGGCCGCACCCTTGTCAGTGACGTTCACGGACAGTTCCACCGGCCCGATTACCAATCGGTCCTGGAAGTTTGGAGATGGTGGCACAGCGAGTTTTGCCGATGCGACCAACCCGACGCACACTTACACGGCCGGCGTGTACACCGTAAGCCTGATCGTCAGCGGCCGTGGTGGGTCAAGCACCAACACCGTGGCGAACCTGATCAATGTTTACGCCCCGTTCGCATGGTGGCAACAGTCAACTACTTCGGCTGCACCAACTGCGCACACGGCGCAGCCAAACGCGGATCCGTACGGCAAGGGCATGAGCAACACCAACCAGTTCCTGGCGGGCTTCAATCCCACCAACGCGGCGGCGTACCTGCACGTCATCAGCATCGCCGCCACGAACACCACGGACATCAACGTGATCTATCTGGGGGCCAATGGCGACACGAACTACGTGCCCGGGGATCGTGTCGCGAACCAATGTGTTGGAGTTCACGGCGGGCACGGCCAATGGCAGTTACATCGAACAACTTCGCGAGCACCGGCCAGACGCAACATTCTCAGTGGCGGGAGCGGACTCGGCATCGTGACCAACATGGTCGATCCCGGCGGCGCGACCAACACACCGTCGCGGTACTACCGCGTCCGCGTGCTGCTGCCGTAATCCTTCGAGGAATGCCGCGGCGATGGCTGAACGGCAACCAAACAGCCACGCCGAAGCCACGTTCCAAGCTTGCGATGCGAGGGTGACGCGGGCAACTATCAGCGACCTTGCACTTCGCGGTGGCGGAAGCACGTGACGAGATGGTCGTTGACCAACCCGGCGGCTTGCATGAACGCGTAACAGATCGTCGAGCCGCAGAAGGTGAACCCGCGCCGTTTCATGTCCTTGCTCATCGCATCGGATTCTTTCGACGTGGCGGGGATTTGCTTGAGAGACTGGAGGCGATTGACCAACGGTTTGCCGCCGACGAATTGCCAGATGTAGCGGTCGAACGAGCCGAACTCGTCGCGGACGTGGAGAAAGGCGCGGGCGTTGATGACGGCGGAGCGAACCTTGAGGCGGTTGCGGACGATGCCGGGGTCGAGGAGGAGTTTGGCGAGGCGGCGGTCGGTGTAGCGCGCCACTTTCTCGGCGTCGAAATTGTCGAAGGCCCGGCGGTAGTTTTCCCGTTTCAACAAGACCGTTCGCCAACTCAATCCGGCTTGCGCCGCATCGAGGACGAGGAATTCGAAGAGCTTGCGGTCGTCATGCAGGGGCACGCCCCATTCGGTGTCATGATACTCCATCATCAGCGGATGATCGAGACACCAATCGCAACGAATCGAATTGTCAGCCTTTGCCATGACCAATGAATGCTGGAGGGTAGGGGTTCGCCGCGCGGAACGCAAGAATGGCTGTCAAGGACATGGCGTGCGATATCGAATGAATCGGCGGTGGAGGTAGCAGAATCGAACGCGGACGGATTGCGCGCTGGTTTTCGTGCGATCGCGATTTGAGAAAGGCCTTGCGAGTTGGGCGGGCGCGTTCTAGCCTCTCGATTTACCGACGCCATGAATACTCAATCTCGTTCGAAATGCTTCCGATGTTTCACAATAGTTTTCCTGTGCGTCTGCTCCGGGCAACTGCTGCAGGCGCAGACTGACGCGAGCACCGAGGCGAAGAGTCCAGCTCCGGTCGCCGCGACCACGCCGGCGGTTTCTTCGTCGCCCGGCGCCGAGCAACACTACAACGTCCGGGCATTTGGCGCGCTGGGCGATGGGAAGAACCTGGACAGTCCCGCCATCAACCGAGCCATTGACGCGTGCGCGCAGGCCGGTGGCGGGACGGTGTACGTTCCGCCGGGAACATACCTGTGCGGGTCGATTCGGGTGAAGAGCAACATTCACCTGCACATTGAGGCGGGGGCGACGATCCTGGGCGCGCCGCAAGAGATGAACGCATACGATCCGGCCGAGCCGTTCGCGGGAACGGCGTACCAGGACGGTGGCCACACGTATTTCCACAACAGCCTGATTTGGGGCGAGGACCTCACCAACGTCTGGATCACAGGCTTGGGCATGATTAACGGCGGCGGCCTCACGCGAAGCGACAAGGAAGTCGGAAAAGGGCCGATTGGCCTGGGGGACAAAGCCATCGCGTTGCGGCGGTGCCGGAACGTGTTGATCCGCGACATCACGATTTTCCACGGCGGACACTTCGCCATCATTGTCACCGGCTGCGACAATATGACGATCGACAACGTGACCATCGACACCAATCGCGACGGTCTCGACCTGGATTGTTGTCGCAACACGATGGTATCAAATTGCCGGATCAATTCGCCAACCGATGACGGCTTGTGTCCGAAGAGTTCCTACGGACTGGGCGAGGCGCGCGCGACGGAAAACATGACCATCGTCAACTGCCAGGTTTCCGGCTTCGAGGAGGGGACTCTGCTGGACGGTCGGATGCTGCCGAGCCGCTCGCGAACGGGCCGAATCAAGTTCGGCACCGAATCCAACGGTGGGTTCCGCAACATTACCGTGGCCAATTGCACGTTCCGCCAGTGCCGCGGCCTGGCCTTGGAGGAAGTCGATGGTGGAATCCTCGAAAACATTACGATCGAGAACATCACGATGATGGATGTGGCGGATTATCCGATTTACATACGGTTGGGCCGGCGCAATCGCGGACCAGCTGGCACCAAGGTCGGCGCGTTGCGCAATGTGTTTATCTCGAATGTGATTGCCACGGGCATTGACGCCAAGAGCGGGGTGCAGATCGTGGGGTTGCCCGGGTACGATATCGAAGGCGTGCGATTACAGAACATACGGCTGCAGTTCAACGGCGGCGGCACGAAGGACGACGCCAAACGCGTCCCGCCCGAATTGGAAACGGGGTATCCCGAACCGAAGCGATCCGGCGTCATGCCGACGTATGGTCTGTTCGCGCGGCATGTCCGCGACCTGGAGATCGCCGATTTCCGCGTCAGTTACGACAAAGAAGACTTGCGGCCGCCAGCCGCGTTCAACGACGTGGACGGTCTGGAGATCGACAATTTCAAGGCGCAGATGGCGAAAGGTGTTCCCGCAGCGCGGTTCGACGGCGTGGACGGTTTGGTCATTCGCAATTCCCCGATCCTCGACGGCTTGACGGCGCGTCGGCGTCCGAGGTCCGGCACACCCGCTCCCGAGGAAAAGGGCGACTAGGTTCGGCGATCAGTTGGTCGTCTTCAGCGTCCCCGGCGCGAACCACCGGACCACGAAGTACGTCGCGGGCGTGTCCCCAGCGTTGCGCAGGCCCTGAATTTCGTTCGGCAGCCCAAAGAGGATCGAGCCGGCGCCAATCCGGTTGGTCTTGCCGTTTTGCAGCGCGTCGATTGTGCCCTCTTTGATGATGATCAATTCCTCTCCGTCATGCGGTTTCGCGGGATGGGGCGCCTCGCCCGGGTTGAGCGTGGTGATATGACAGTCCAATTGGTCCAGCATCGGCGTGCGCGCCAGGAAGACATCGCGCCGCGCCCCGTACGGCTGGGGCACCACCTTGAGTGAATTCCAATCCCAAGCGGATGAACTCATCGCGGGCTTGGCGGCCGTTTGGGCGAGGGCGACGGCAGCGAGCGTGGCGCCCGCGATGATCGCGGCTACAACAACGTCTCTTCGGGTAATCATTAACAAGACCTCCTTGCTTCTCTGGTTGCATCACGAAATAGAACTTCAGTGCGGGCGGCCGTGCTGTAAAGCCCAGCCCCACCGCGCAGTATCAGGCCCGAGCTATCTGGATCGGGGCTTCCGCTTCGCCTCATTCGTCGTATAGGCTGCCTTGGTTTCGCTCACGGACCGGGCCTCAAGTTGGTAAATTGCCGGACGATAACGGGGAGCCGGGATTGGTTTGCCTTCCTCGTGCGCAGCTTGCAGCCAGGCTGCTTTGGCCTGCGCCAACTGCCGTAGCGCCTCTTCCGGCGTTTCGCCAAACGCGGAGCACGCCTCCAAGTCGGGAATGTCAGCGATCCAACCGCTGTCATCTTCGCTGTAGAAAATGTTGATATGATAGTCCTTCACGGTTCACTCTCCGAGCGACAGATTGTACTTTTCCACAAGTTTCATGAATTGTCGAACCTGATATGGCTTGGCTTGCCCGTGCACGTTTTGCAGGTTCACAAGTTCTGGGATGCGGGGATGCGTGAAGATATGGTGACTGCCGCTGATTCGCGCCTGCTGAAATCCAAAGGCCCGCACAAGCCCAATCATCTCCGCGAATCGGACGTTCTTCGACCCCGACAAAATCTTCTGCAATGTCTTGCCGGCACTCATTTGTTTTAGGACCCGGGAGCGACCACGCCCACAGACTCAAGAGTGGAGGCGATCCAATCTTTCGGTGAATTCTCGCCCTGATTGTTGATGTAGGAGAACGAGCATTTTCGAACGCCTCTCTTATCCGGCGAGTGTAGCGACTGCGAGATACTTCGACAAGCTCAACGTGCCCGAGGGGCGACAGCGATGCTCGGAAAACCTGCGATTCTTTCCTCGACAAACCGCGTGTTTCCAGCTAAATACGGCGGTCATAAGGAGGTGGAAATCCCACCATGACAAAGAAGGCGTTGGGCAGGGGACTGGATGCACTCATCAACGGCGGAGTCGTCCGCAGCGTGGCGGTCGAGCCGCCCCATGTCGAAGTCGCTATCGCGCCTCCCACACCAACCACGACCGTCGCGCAGCCGTTGGGCGCGGTTCCGCCCGCCGGTATTGCCAATGGCGTCCGCCATCTCGGCGTCGACGCCATCGAGCGCAGCCCGTTTCAGCCCCGCACTGACTTCGACCCCGAACAACTCCGCGAACTGGCCGATTCCATCAAGCAACGCGGCGTGATCCAGCCGTTGTTGGTAAGGCCGTTGAGCGGCGCGGGAGACACTCGCCGTTATGAGTTGATTGCCGGGGAACGCCGGTGGCGCGCCGCGCGCGAAGCAGGGTTGACGACCATTCCCGCCATCGTTCGGGAGGTCAGCGACGAGGAAGCACTCGAGATCGCTCTGATCGAAAACCTGCAGCGTGAAGACCTCAACGCGATTGAAGAAGCGCGGGCCTACGACCAGTTGGCCACGCAATTCAAGCTCACCCAGGAACAGATTGCCGAAAAAGTGGGCCGCAGTCGCGCGGCCGTGGCCAATTCGACGCGTCTGCTCGGTTTGCCGACGGAAGTGCAATCGTGGGTTGCCGATAACCGGCTCAGTGTCGGCCACGCCAAGGCGATTCTGGGTCTGGCCAGCTCCCACCGAGCAACGACTCGTCGCGGAACGGGTGCTCAAGCGCAGCCTGACGGTGCGCGAGACCGAGCAACTCGTGGAGCAACTCAAGGGCGAAGGCAAGGTGCGGTCGCGCGTCCTGACCGCGACGGTGAAATCGGCGCATGTTCTGGCCATCGAAGAGCGGTTGCAGCAGAAATTTGGCACGCACGTCAACGTTCATCATGGCAAGAAGAAGGGCCGCATCGAGATCGAGTATTACGGCAATGACGATCTGGCGCGGTTGCTCGACATCCTCGGCATTGACAACCTGTAGCGGGTTGGGCAACTGTAGCGGCGCTTTATGAGCGCCGACATCGACGAACGCGACCGGCAGCACCGCGCCAAACGCTACGAAGCGATTCACAACGGCATCTTCGTTGTGGAGACCGTTTACACCATCCTCTTGCTGCTCGCCTTTCTCTTTTCGGAAGGCTCGGACTCGCTGGCTGATTTTGCGCGGTCGAAATCGTCCAACCCGTGGATCTACGTGGCGATTTACGGGGCGGTGGTCGTGGTCGCAACCAAGCTGCTTTTCCTGCCACTGAATTTCTTCGGTGATTACTACCTCGAACACCGGTTTGGCCTTTCGAACGAGACGTTTGGCGCATGGGCGTTCGATGAATTGAAGACGCTGGGACTGAATCTGGCGCTGAGCGTGGTGATCCTGGACGTCCTGTACTTTTTCCTGCGCCACGCCGGGCAATGGTGGTGGGTTGGCGCGGGGTTCTTCTTCCTGCTGTTCGGGGTGGTCATGTCGGCGCTGTTCCCCGTGCTGATTCTGCCGCTGTTCTACAAGCTCCACCCACTGGAAAACGAATCCCTGCGGCTCAAGCTCACTGTGCTGGCGCAACGAGTTGGCGCGAAGGTGCTGGGGGTTTACCGGATGGACATGAGCGAGAAGACGAAGAAAGCCAACGCGGCGTTTGCGGGGCTGGGCAGCACGAAGCGGATCATCCTGGGCGATACGCTGCTGGACAAGTTTTCGGAGGACGAGATCGAGGTGGTCATGGCGCACGAGATGGCGCATTACCAACATGGTGACATCACGAAAATGATCGCTTGGGGTGCGATGACAACGTTTATCGGGCTGAAAGTAGCCGACATTGGGTTGAACTGGGGTATGCACCACGTATTTCAATTCAGCAACCTGTGGGACATCGAGGCGTTCCCTCTGTTGGCCTTGTGCCTGTTCGTATTCGGGTTGGTGGTGATGCCGCTCAACAACGCGTTCTCGCGTTCGCGGGAATGGAAAGCCGACGCCGCGGCGCTGGAACTCACGGCGAATCGCGACGCGTTCATCCGCGCCATGCGCAAGCTCGGCGAGCAAAACCTCGCGGATCTGTCGCCGCATCCGGCAGTGGAATTCCTGTTGCACGATCACCCCTCGCTGGCGCGTCGCATCGCCTGGGCCGAACAATGGCAAGGAAGCTGATCCTGGGGTGCATTCTGCTGTTGATGGCCGGCTGCGGCGGGTCGTCGGCGCCCCAACCCATCCCGTGGCAACAGTGCAATGGCGAACGGGCCTACGAACACGTCGCCAAACTCGTCGGCTACGGCCCGCACCCGAGCGGGAGCGAAGCCTTGGGACGCGCCGCGTCGTATATCACCACGCAGTTGCAGGATTACGGATTGACGGCCGAGGAACAGGTGTTTGTGGCGCAAACGCCGTACGGCCCCAAACAGTTTCGCAACGTGATTGCCAAGACGCGTGTCCAGCAGGGCGGACCGAATCGCGTGATTATCATCGCGTCGCATTACGACACGAAACTATTCACCAACGTCACGTTCGTCGGCGCGAACGACGGCGGCTCGAGCACGGGAACGCTGCTGGAGATCGCCCGCGTGGCCGCTGACCAGCCGAACCTGTGGTTTGTGTTTTTCGACGGGGAAGAGGCGATGGTGCAGTTCACGGACACGGACGGGCTGTGGGGGAGCAAGTTCTTCGTCGACAATCTCAAGAGCAAGGACCAGGTGAAGGACATCAAGGCGATGATCCTGCTCGACATGGTCGGCGACAAGAACCTGAAGGTCACGGTCGCGGGGACGATTGGGCAGGAGGTGTTCGAGGCAGCCCGCGCGGCGGGGTTTCCGGGACTATTTTACTTACGGCGCCAATGCGATTCTCGATGACCACGTGCCATTCGAGCGGGCGGGGATCCCGGCGGTTGACCTCATCGACGCCGATCTCATCAAATTCAACTACGGAAATCCGCCTGGCCCACGGGAATACTGGCATACCGAGCGAGACACGCTCGACAAGATCGCGCCGCATAGCCTGGAGATTGTCGGTCAAACGACCTTGCGGCTCATCGAACTCCTTCAGAATCAAGCGGCTGGCCATTGATTCGGCCCGCAGCTTGCTTTACCTTTAGCTATGATCGCGGTGAGCACGATAGCTCGCGTGGAATCGACGGGTCGACGATTGGAACTGCCGCATGGAGGACAAGCTACAAGTACTTGAAAGCGTGCCGGTTCTAGCCAGCCTTGGCGAGGAGCTGTTGAAGGGTCTGGCGGAGCGCGCGGAGTTCGTCGCGGTCAGGAAGGGCGACCTCGTGGTGCGCGAGAATGACCCGGGCGACGCCCTGTACGTGGTCGTTTCGGGCCGGCTGCAGGCCTACACGAGCTTGAAGAGCGGACGGGATCGGGTCTTCGCCACGTACTGCGATGGCGAATGCTTTGGTGAAATGCCGTTGCTCAGCGGCGAGACGCACTGGGCCAATGTCCGCGCGCTGAACGATTCGATGCTCCTGAAGATCCCGCGTGAGGACTTCGATGCCCTCGTGAATCGCGACCCACGCGTGGCGGTCAGCTTCAGCCAGCGGATGGGGCATCGCATGAAGGAGCTTCGGGAGGAGAAACATCGCGCGAAATGGAGCACGATCATTTCGTTGTACGGCTCACTTCCCGGGACCGGCAAAACGACGCTCGCGCACAATCTCGTCGCCAGCCTGGCCCACGAAACGGGCGAACCCGTGTTGCTTCTCGACCTCAGCGGCAAACAGCGCGGCGTGCCAGCTATTGAAGTGCGAGCGACTTGATTTCCGCAGCGGCCTCGGGTTGCAGGACATCGTGGTTCGTTCGCCGCTGGGGTATGACCGCTTGAACCTCGATCTGGTGGGGGACGAACGGGAGATCCCATTGATCGCCCCGATCTTCGGCCATCTTGTCAAACAATACGATTACGTCATCTGCGATCTCCCCAACCAGGTGTCCGCGTCGGTGTTCGCCTGCCTGGTCCAATCGGACAAGGTCTTCGTCATTTCCAGGTATGACGACGAGCATTTGTACCGGACGCGGTTGTTGCTGGAGGATTTTCGTTCGCATGCGACGGCGCGTGAGCCGGAAGTACGTGTCATTCTCACGGCCGTCGGCGAGGCCAGCGCGCCCTACGTCGAGGAAGGTGAACGCAAGGTCGGCCAGCCGATTTCGTACCTGCTGCGGTGGATTCCGGAAACCGAAGTGGTGGAAGGGGTGGATGGGACGCCGTTCGTGATCCGCCAACCGATGAGCCCGTACAGTCTGGTCGTGAGGCGCATGGCCCGCGAATTGGGGAACGTGCTGGTCGGTCTGGCGCTGGGCACCGGCGGGGCGCGCGGTCTGGCGCACATCGGCGTCATCCGCGTGCTGGAACGTGAAGGAATTGGCATCGACGTGGTCGCGGGCAGCTCGATGGGTTCGTTGATCGCGGCGGCGTGGGCAGTGGGCAAGTCCGCCGACGAGATGGAGGAGATTGCCAAACAGATTCGCAGCAAGCGGACGTTCTTGAAGCTGCTCGATCCGATGTTTCCCGGCGCGGGTGTGTTCCGCGGCATCAAGGTCTACAACTTCCTTCATTCAATCGTGAACGGGTTGACGTTCGCCGATACGCTCATTCCCCTGAAGATCGTCGCCAGCGACCTGAACACGCTCGAAGAAGTGGTGTACGAGGAGGGCAAACTTATCGATGCCATTCGCGCCAGCATCACGATTCCCGGCATCTTCCGGCCCGTGGTCAATGACGGACACACGTTGATCGATGGCGGCATTACCGATCCCGTGCCCGTGCAGGTGCTGACGTGGGCCGGGGTGTCGAAGATTATCGCGGTCAACACGATTCCCAACCCCGATGAGATGAAGCAGCGCGAGCGCAATCGGCATGAGATGTCGGCCGCGCACGAAGAAGGAACGAAAGGGTGTCTTGCACGAGACCGGGCCGTTGGTGGACACGCCGACCAGCATCATCAACATCTACATGCGCTCGATGCACGCGATGCAGTCGCGGATGGCGGAGATGGCCTGCAACAACGCCGACGTGGTGATCCGCCCCTTGTTGGCGGGCAGCGTGTGGTACGATTTTTATCATCCCGAACGGTACATTCGTTGCGGGGAAGAGGCGGCGGAGGCCGCCCTGCCGCAGTTGAAGGAACTGGTGCGCGCATGAACTGGGATCGCCTGACCGTTGCCGAGCAGCGCCGCATCCAGAACGAAAAACTGCACCGGTACCTGACCGAAGTCATCGCGCCGTTCAGTCCGTATTACAAACGGTTGTTTGCCGAGCATCACATCGATCCCCGGCTCATCAAGACGGTCGACGACCTTCGCCAGATGCCGTTCACGAGCAAAGCCGATCTGCTGTCGACCTCCGAACAACCGGAGAAATTCCGCGAGTTCATCATCACGCCGGACCTGTCGGTGCTGAAGCACCGGCCTCGCGTGCTTGCCGAGGCGCTGTGGCGTGGTCGGAGCGTGGTCGAACGCCGGTTCGAGCGCGAATATCGCCCGATTTTCCTGACGGCCACGACGGGGCGAAGCTCGCTGCCGGTCGCGTTTACGTACACCGACCACGATATGCGCAATCTCCGCATATCCGGCGCGCGGCTCATCCAGACGTTCGCGGCGACGACGAAGATGCGCGGGGTGAACATGTTTCCCTACGCGCCGCACCTGGCGTTCTGGCAGGTGGTGTTCGCCGGGCTGGAGTTCGGCATGTTGCTGGTGAGTTCGGGAGGCGGGAAAGTCATGGGCACCGACGGCAACATCAATCTCATCGAGAAGATCAAGCCCGAGGCGCTCATTGGCATTCCGACGTTCGTGTATCACGTGATTCGGGAGGCGCAGGCGCAAGGGCGCAAATGGCCGCAGGTCACGAAAGTCGTGCTCGGCGGCGAGAAGAGTCCACACGGGTATTCGCCGCAAGATGGTGACGCTCCTGCAGGAAATGGGCGCGGGCGATGTCCGGGTGTGCGGCACCTACGGGTTTACCGAGGCGCGGGTCGCGTGGGGCGAATGCCCGACGCTTCCCGAAGAATCGAGCGGTTATCATCTGTTCCCCGATTTCGGGGTGTTCGAGGTGATCGATCCCGAGACCGGTGAGGTGAAGGGCGAGGGCGAGCCGGGCGAGTTGGTGTACACCCCGCTCGATGCGCGGGGGACGGTGGTGTTGCGGTATCGGACGGGGGACTACGTCGATGGCGGCGTAACGTGGGAACCTTGCCCGCATTGTGGCCGCACCGTGCCGCGGATTATGGGCAATATCGGACGGGCGTCGAATACGAAGGAGCTTCAGTTCGGGAAATTGAAGGGCACGATCGTGAATTTCGACACGTTGCAACAGATCCTCGACAACACGACCGAGATCGGCGAATGGCAGTTGGAGATTCGCAAGGCCCATGACGACCCGAACGACGTGGACGAGTTGATCTTACACCTCGCGCCCGCCAATGGCGCCAACATGGAACAGCTCCAGGAGAGAATCCGCACACGCTTTCAGACCGAAGTCGAATTGACCCCCAATCGCATCGAGGTCCATTCCATCGACGACATGCTCAAGCGCATCAAGCTGGAAAGTTCATTGAAGGAAGTGCGGATTTTGGACGCCCGGCCGAAGGAGTGAGTCGCAATTTCATGTACATTTCAATTCCGTTGAGCTGTACGGGCATGTTACGGGGTCATCCATGTTTGTCGATCGATGCGGGTAGCTATTTTGATGCGGCGACCTACCCAAATCGGCGAGCGGGCCGTCGCGAGCATCGGCCCTTCGGGGATGTCCTTGCCCAGTCGTGGCTAACACGTTGCTTTGGCTGGGGGTGCGTGGTAGCTTGTCGCCGGAATGAGGAGGACATGACGATGAGAATACGTTTTTGGGCTGCTACGGCGGTCGGTCTGCTTTGCGGGATGAACTCATACGCGCATTGCACACCGAGATGATCGAGTACAAACAGGGGGACACGACGTGTGAGGGGTATCTCGCGTACGACGACGCGGTGAAAGGGCCGCGGCCCGGCGTGCTCGTCGTGCACGACTGGATGGGGCTCGAGGGGTACGCCAAGATGCGCGCGGACATGCTGGCGAAACTCGGTTACGTCGCGTTCGCCGCCGACATTTACGGCAAGGGCGTGCGCCCGGCGAACCGGCAGGAAGCCGGCGCGCAGGCGGGCAAGTACAAGGGCGACCGCGAATTGCTTCGGGCGCGCGTGAACGCGGCGTTGGACGTGCTGGAGAAGCAGCCGCAATGCGACACGAAACGGGTGGCGGCCATCGGCTATTGTTTCGGCGGCACGACGGTTCTGGAACTCGCGCGGAGCGGGGCGGACATTGCCGGCATCGTGACGTTCCATGGCGGACTCGACACGCCAACCCGCGACGCGAAGAACATCAAGTGCAAAGTGTTGATCTGCCACGGCGCGGACGATCCGTATGTGCCCGCGACGGACGTGGCGGCGTTGCAGGACGAGTTGCGCAAGGCGGGGGTGGATTGGCAGATGATTTACTACAGCGGCGCGGTGCACAGCTTCACGCGGCCCGATGCGGGCAACGACAACTCCAAGGGCGCGGCCTACAATGAAAAGGCCGATAAACGGTCGTGGGAAGCGATGAAGGAGTTCTTTGGCGAGATATTCAAATGAGGCGGATGCCGGCTCGATTGGCACGCTTTCATTGGATAGCTATCTGGTTGTCAGCAAGCGGGTAACGACCCGCGATTAGGGTCTGGTTGCGGCAGGAAAGCTGCTCCTACAGCGGGCGGCGCGTCGTTCCGGGCAGGCGCGCATCATAAGTTTGTGCGAACGATGACGCGACTGGCCATCATTGACGGAATACGGACGCCGTTCTCGAAAGCGGGGACGGAGTTGAAGTCGCTTCCCGCGCAGGACCTCGGGCGCGTCGTGGTGAGCGAATTGTTGGAACGCACCGGGGTCGATCCCCACAAGATTTCGCAGGTGATTTTTGGCTGCGTGGCGCAGCCGGCCGAGGCCGCCAACGTCGCGCGGGTCATCGCCCTGAATGCCGGCATTCCCCAGGAGGTCCCCGCCTACACCGTGCACCGGAATTGCGCCAGCGGATTCGAATCGATCACGAGCGCCTACGAGAAAATGGTGGCCGGCCAGGGTGACGCGTTTGTGGTCGGCGGCACCGAGAGCATGTCGAACATTCCGTTGCTGTTTTCGACGGCGGCGGCGGACAAGTTTGCCGCGCTGGCGCGGGCGAAATCATTCCCGAAGAAGCTCGGCGCGATGCTCGCGTTTCGCCCGGGCGATTTCAAGCCGCGCATCGGCGTGATGATGGGGCTGACCGATCCCGTGTGCGGACTGAACATGGGACAGACCGCGGAGGTGCTGTATCGCGATTACGGCATCCCGCGCGAGCGACAGGACGCGTTCGCGCTCGAATCGCACCAGAAGACGGTGAAGGCGCGGGCGAAACTCGCCGAGGAAATTTGCACGGTGTATCTGCCGAACGGCAAGTACGTGGACAAGGACAACGGCGTGCGCGAGAACCAGACAATGGAAGCGCTCGCCAAGCTGCGGCCCGTGTTCGACAAGCGCAATGGGACGGTGACCGCCGGTAATTCCTCGCAGGTCACCGACGGCGCCGTGGCGCTGCTGGTCATGGAGGAAGAGAAGGCGCGTCGGCAGGATTTCACGCCACTCGGCTTTTTGCGGGGGTACGCCTACGTCGGCGTGGACCCGAAACGCATGGGGTTGGGGCCGGCGTACGCGATCCCGAAAGTGCTGGAAGAATCGCGGGTGCGCTGGAACGAAGTGCAACTGATCGAGATCAACGAGGCGTTTGCGGTGCAGGTGCTGGCGGCGGAGTTGGTGTTGCGCAAGGAATTCGGCATGGAAATCAACCACGACCTGCTCAATGTCAACGGTGGAGCGATCGCGCTCGGACACCCGGTCGGAGCGAGCGGGGCGCGGCTGGTGCTGACCTTGTTGAAGGAAATGAAGCGTCGCAATCTGAAGACGGGCATTGTGTCCGCCTGCGTGGGCGGGGGGCAGGGCGGCGCGCTGATTTTGGAGCGGGCATGATGCAATCACCGCGAGTGGAATATGACGCCGAGGGCATCGCCTGGGTGGTGTTCGACGACCCGGAGTCGAAGGTCAACGTTCTCGGCACCGAGCAGATGCAGCAACTCGACGCGATTCTGGACGAGTTGTACAAACGCAAACCGAAAGCGGTGGTGTTCATCAGCGCCAAGCCGGACATCTTCATCGCCGGCGCGGACATCAAAGAATTGCAGAGAATCCACGATGCCAGCCTTGGCGCAGACCTTTCCCGGGCGGGGCACAGAATATTCGCGAAAATCGAGCGGATCGGCGTGCCGACCGTGGCGGCCATCGACGGCGCGTGCCTGGGAGGCGGGTGTGAACTCGCGCTGGCGTGCCGTTACCGCGTGGCGGCGGACGGGCCCAAAACCCAGATCGGGTTGCCGGAAACACAACTGGGCATCATCCCCGGGTGGGGCGGATCGCAACGTCTCCCGCGCCTGATCGGGTTGGGAGCGGCACTGGACATTATTTGCGCGGGCAAGAGTATTACTCCGGACAAGGCGCGGCGCATCGGTCTGGTGGATGCCGCGGTGCCGAGCGTGGTGTTGCGCGAGACAGCGACGCGGCTGGCGCTGGGCCGGACAGCGCGTGAAGCGGAAGTCCGTGTGGATACAGAACTGGTGGCCGATGCGGCGGTTGATCTGCCGCGTGGCGCGCAAGCGCGTGCTGCTGCGCACCGAAGGCCGATACCCCGCTCCGTTGCGGGCGATTGACGCGATAGAGGAAGGACTGAGTGGCTCGTTGGCCGAGGGGCTGGAGGGCGAGGCGAAGATTTTTGGCGAAGTGAGCGTCACGCCGCAGTGTCGCAACCTGATCCGCCTGTTCTTCCTCCGCGAGACGTACGCGAAACTGGTGTTCAAACCCGAGACGGTGGAACGGACCGGGCCGATCTCGGCGAAAGTCATGACGTCGCCCGTGGAAAAAGTGGGTGTGCTCGGCGCGGGCGTGATGGGCGCGGGGATCGCGCAATGGTGTAGCGCGCGCGGGTTGACCGTGCGGTTGAAGGACATCAAGCCGGAGTTCGTCGCGGCCGGCATCAAACGGATCGCCGACGCGTATCGCGAGGGCGTCAAGCGGCGGAAGATGTCCGAACTGGACGCGCAGCACGGGCTGACGCAGGTGCATCCGACGACCGAGTACACGGGGTTTGGCGATTGCGACCTGGTGATCGAGGCGGTGTTGGAAAAGATCGAGGTCAAGCGCCAGGCGTACAGCGAACTGGCAGAGGCGTTGCGGAACGATTGCATCATCGCGTCGAACACGTCGGCGATCCCGATCGACGACCTGGCTGAGGCGAGCGGTCGCCCGAAACGGTTCGTGGGAATTCATTTCTTCAATCCGGTGCACAAGATGCCGCTGGTGGAAATCGTCCGCGGGTCGAAGACGGCGCCCGAGGTCGTCGCGGCGGCGGTGGAATTCGCGAAGCGACTGAAGAAGATTCCGGTGGTTGTGAAAGGCACACCCGGTTTCCTGGTGAACCGGCTGTTGATGCCCTATTTGAACGAGGCGGGCGTGTTACTCGGGGAAGGCGAGACCATCGAGTCGATTGACGAAGCGATGGTGGATTTCGGGATGCCGATGGGGCCGTTGCGGCTGATCGATGAAGTGGGGATTGACGTCGCGTACGATGTGGCGGCCGAATTGGGCGAAGCATTCAAGGAACGAATGGCGGTGGCGCGGATTCTGCGGCAGGTGCACGAGCAAGGGCTGAAGGGTCGAAAGGGCGGGGTGGGATTCTACGTCTACAAGAAGAAGAAAGCGGAGAAGGTGAATCGACGGCTGGCCAAGGCGATCCGGCGAGACACCGAGTCGAGGAACGCCGGGAAGGAACCACGGTCGGCACGGGACATTCAGAGGCGGTTGCTGGGCGTGATGATCCAGGAAGCCAAACTGTGCCTCAGCGAAGGCGTCGTGGCGTCGGAGGACGATATCGACGCGGGAATGATTTTCGGCACTGGCTTTCCGCCGTTCCGTGGCGGGCTGGTGGTGTACGCACGCGACGTGGGATTGTGGTAAGATACCTGGGATGCCATTCGCGTTTCAACATGGCGAATCACTAACCGGGCTGGTGTTGGCGGCGTCGACCGGTCTGCTCGACCCGAATTTTCACCGGACATTGGTGTACATCGCCGAACACGGCCCGTCGGGCGCGGTGGGTTTGGTGATGAACCGGCCGGTCAACAAGACGCTGGGCGAAGTCGCGGAGTCGCCCGAATTGCCCGATGCCTTGCGCGGGACGCCGGTATTTCAGGGAGGGCCGGTGAGGCCGACCGCATTGCTCCTGGCACGGTTCCAGCGGGGGAAGACAGATGAGGAACTGCGTTGTCAAATCGTCGCCGATCCATTCGAACTGTTGGAACCCCGCCGGCGTGGCTGGGTGCGGGCGTTCGCGGGATATGCCGGGTGGGGCGAAGGACAACTGGAGCGGGAACTGGGCGAGCACTCGTGGGTGGTGTGCCGTCCGCACACCGCGCTGTTGGAGCAACCGGTGCCGCCGGCGATTTGGGAGGCGTTCGTTGGGGAGGACCAGCGGTGGCGGAAGCTGATAGCGCTCTTGCCGAAGTTCACGGGTCTGAATTGACCGGCGACGCGCGATCCCCGTTTGGCATGGACCAGCAAAAGCTGGCGGCCCTGGTGATCATCATGGCCGGTCTGTGGGCGTACCACAACAGCCTGCACGGGCCGTTCATTTTCGACGACATCCCCTCGATTGTGGAGAACCGGCACCTTCACCACCTGTGGCCCCTCGGCTCGTCGATGACGGCGCCGCCCGGGACGACGGTGACGGGTCGGCCGGTGGTTTGCCTGACGTTGGCACTGAACTACGCGTTGGGCGGATTGAGCGCCTGGGGGTATCACGCATTCAATCTGGCGATCCATTTGATATCTGCGCTGGTGTTGTTTGGGATCGTTCGGAGGACGTGTGAGAGTGAGCCGCTTCGGGATCGATTCGGGGCGCATGCCACGTGGTTGGCGGCAGCAATCGCGCTCGTGTGGGAGGTCCATCCCCTGCAAACGGAGAGCGTCACGTACGTCGTCCAGCGCACCGAATTGCTGGTTGGCTTGTTCCTATTGCTGACGTTGTATTGCGTGATTTGTAGCGACCAGTCCGACCGCCCGCGCGGTTGGCAGTGGGCGGCGATCGTGTCGTGCGCGTTGGGAATGGGAAGCAAAGAAGTGATGGTTGTCGGGCCGTTAATTGTCCTGCTGTACGACCGCGTGTTTCTCGCGCCATCGTTTCGCGAATTGTGGCGGCGGCGCGCGATCTTGTACACGGGCCTGGCCGCGACCTGGCTGATCCTGGCGGGCTTGGTGGTGCTGACCACGCGCGAAATGACCGGGTTGGGGATGCAGGAGATTACGCCATGGGACTACCTGAGGACCGAGGCCGGCGTGCTGGTGCACTACCTGCGTCTCTGCTTCTGGCCGCACCCGTTGCTCATCGACTATTTCGACTGGCCGATTACGCGGTCATGGAAAGACGCGTTGGTTCCCGGCATCGTCGTGCTCGGCTTGCTGGCCGCAACCCTCGGGGCGTTTCGCTGGCGGCCATGGGCGGGATTTTTGGGTGCGTGGTTTTTCCTGATCCTGGCGCCGACATCGAGTGTCATGCCGAGCCTGGGCGAAGTGGCGGCGGAACGGCGGATGTACCTGCCGTTGGCGGCGGTCGTGACCCTGGCCGTGGGCGGGGGATGGCGAATCCTGGAAGGTTTGCTTGGGAATCGGTCCGACCCGCGCACGTCGCGACGATTGGGAGCCGTGACTCTTGGCACCGCTGTATTGACACTCGGCTGGCTGACCGTACGGCGTAACGAGGTTTATCGCAGCGACGTGGCCATTTGGTCCGACGTGGTCGCGCAACGCCCGCATAACACACGCGCCCTGGTCAATCTCGGCACCGTATTGGTGAGGGATGGCCGAGTAGACGAAGCGCTCGCGCGTTACAACGAAGCCATACAACTCGACCCGGGCAATTCCGACGCGCAGTTCAATCTCGGGCTGACACTGGCCGGGCGCAATGACCTGGACGGCGCGCTGGTCCACTTGAACGAGGCGGTGCGATTGGTGCCGCACAGCGCCCTTGCCCAGTGCAATCTCGGCATGGTGCTCGCCGAGAAAGGCGACCTCGCGGGCGCGTCGAGGCATTTGAGCGAATCACTCCGATTCGATCCGCGAAATGCCGTGGCGCACAATGCGATGGGCATCGTTCTGGCGCGTCAGAGCAACCCTGCCGAAGCGGAGAAAGAATTTGGCAAGGCGGTGCAGCTGCAGCCGGATAATGCCGAGGCGCAGGCGAATCTGGGGTTCGCGCTGGCGCAATTGGGCCGCATTGAGGAAGCCGTGCGTCACTGGGAAACGGCGGTTCGGCTCGATCCCAGGCAGGCGAACGTGCGGCGGGCGCTGGATCGTGTTCGCGGCGTTGGACCGTGACGAAGCGGCGTGGCCACTGGGGTCAAAAAAGAGGAGAGTCGAGGCTTGTCATCAGCAGTTCGTGCATCTTCAGACGATGCAAGGGGGGGTGGCCCCCTAAACAACGTACTGAGAGGGTTGCTCGACTCTCCGGTGGAACTTACGCCTCGCCGTCCGAAATGCAACTGGCAGCGTCACCGGTAAGTGGCGAGCCACAGAGTATCGACCGGGCACAAGGGAGTACGCTTCTACGGTACGAGGCGCACGCGGTAGTAGCGTGACGGGAAGTTGGTCGTCGCGCCGGTGTCGAGGTAGTTGGTCACCGTGCCGACGGTGTTGGTGACGGTGAAGATGTCGGTGAAATTATTGGTGTCATAGCTGCCGTCCGCGTCGCCAGCAGCGGCTTGCAGGGCGTTGGTCTTGCCGCTGCCCATCGTCCATGTCACCAGCAAGTCGATGCCGCTGGGCACGACCGACGTGATGCGGAAAGCGGCGGCGGGATTGGTCGGGTCGGTGCCGGCCAGATAGTCTTGCAAAACAGTAAACCCGGCGCCGTCGGGATCGTCCGTCGCCAGTGAGTTGTCGTTGGATTGGCCCGTGGGATGACCAAAGTACTGCAGCATCCAGCAGTCCGGTATGCCGTCACCATCGGTGTCAACGGTTGAGGTATCGGCGGTAGCAATGTTCGAGTAGGGCGAACCGGCGACCGCATTGTAGGCGCAGATGCAGTAGTAATACGGCTGACCGCAACCCACTCCCGTATCCGAATACGTCGTGACAGTGGAGTCCACACTGCCGACCTCGGTCCACGGACCTGCTGGCGAAGTCGCTCGTTCGATGCCAAATCGATTCTCGTCACCGGAGTTGTCCGTCCAACTCAAATTGATTTGATTCGTGAAGACAGCAGTGGCGACGAGGGCCGACGGGGCATTCGGGCCGCACGTCATCGCCAGACTGTGGTAATAGCCGGCGGCGATGGCCACCACGTTGGTCAGCCCTGTCGGGGGAGTGGGAGCGCCGCCCCAGCCGACGACGGTGCCGTCGCTCCCCAGCGCCATATCGTAAGCGCCGGCGGCGATGGCCACCAGATTGGTCAGCCCCGGAGGCGGCGGTGCATAGCCTCCCCAGCCGACGATGGTGCCGTTGTTCCTCAACGCCAGACTGGAATAAAAGCCGGCGGCAATGGCCACCGCGTTGGTCACACTCGAAGGCACATTTGTCTGACCCGCATTGTTGAATCCCCAACCGACGACGGTGCCATCGCTCTTGAGCGCCAGACTGTGGTAATAGCCGGCGGCGATGGCGACGACTCCGATCAACCCGGGCGGCACGTTCGTCTGACCGAAATTGTTGTAGCCCCAGCCGATGACGGTGCCGTCGCTCTTCAACGCCAGACTGTGGTAGAGGCCGGCGGCGACGGCCACGGCATTGGTCAGCCCGGCCGGCGAATTCGTCTGGCCGTTGCTGTTCGAGCCCCAACCGACGACAGTGCCATCGCTCTTCAATGCCAGACTGTGGAGGCCACCGGCGGCGACAGCCACGGCATTGGTCAGCCCGGCCGGCGAATTCGTCTGGCCGTTGCTGTTCGAGCCCCAACCGACGACGGTGCCGTTGCCGATCAACGCCAAGCTGTGGGAATTGCCGCCGGCGATGGCCACCACATTAGCCAGATTTGTCGGTGGCGTCGCTTCGCCATAGTTGTTGTCTCCCCAGCCCGCCACCGAGATCACACACAGAGCCGGCGTGCTGGCATTGGCCACGTTGGAGTAATCGGAGTTGCCTCCCGACGTGTAGGCGCACACCCGATAGTAATACGTACTACCAGGCGCAAGCCCGGTATTTCGATACGTGGTCGTGTTGGTCAACACCTGCGCGATCTGGGCAAAGTTGATCCCATCGGTTGAGCGCTCGATCTTGAAACCATTCCCGAGGCGGTTGTCCGCCCAACTCAAATCAATCCGAGTCGCCGAGACGGCGGTGGCGACGAGGGCGGATGGCGTACCGGCGCCGCACATCAGCACCAGACTGTATTCGTCGCCGGCACCAATGGCCGCCACCCCGGCCACACCCGGCGGGACGTTCGTTTCCCCGACGTAGTTCTCTCCCCAACCGACGACGGTTCCGTCGCTCTTTAAGCCCAGACTGTGGCTGTACCCCGCCGCAATGGCCACCAGATTGCTCAGAGCCGGCGGCACGTTCACTTGTCCGAAGGAGTTTTGTCCCCAACCGACGGCAGTTCCGTCGCTCTTTAACGCCAGACTGAAAGAATAACCGGCGGCAATGGCCACCACATTGCTCAGACCCGGAGGCGGCTGAGTATAGCTTCCCCAGCCGACGACGGTGCCATCGCTCTTAAGCGCCAGACTGTGGTAATTGCCGGCGGCGATGGCGACGACTCCGATCAACCCGGGCGGCACGTTCGTCTGGCCGTAGATGTTCCAACCCCAACCGACGACGGTGCCGTCGCTCTTCAGCGCCAGGCTGTGGTAGCCACCGGCGGCGATGGCCACGGCATTGGTCAGTCCGGCTGGTGAATTCGTCTGGCCATTGCTGTTATAGCCCCAGCCGACGACGGTGCCGTTGCTTCTCAACGCCAGGCTGTGGTAGCCACCGGCAGCGACAGCCACGGCATTGGTCAGCCCGGCCGGTGAATTTGTCTGGCCGTTGCTGTTGTTGCCCCAGCCGACGACGGTGCCATTGCTCCGTAACGCCAGACTGTGCCCGTACCCGGCGGCGATGGCCACCACATTGGTCAGATCTGGCGGCACGTTTGTTACCGAATAGGAATAGGTGCCCCAGGCAAACACGGCCGAGGAGGAGCACAACGTCAACGTCGTGGCATTGGCCACGTTGGAGAAACCGGAGTTGCCTGTGGAATTGTAGGCCCGCACGCGGTAGAAATACGTCGTACCCAGCGCCAGCCCGGTGTTTCGATAGCTTGTCGTGTTGGGCAACACCTGCGCGATCTGGGTAAAGTTGATGCCATCGGTCGAACGCTCGATCTTGAAGCCGTTCTCGTTGTTGGAGTTGTCGGCCCAGGACAAGTTGATCTGGCTGCTGGATACCGTTGTGGCCGTCAAACTCGACGGCGCCTGTGGGGGCGGCGGCAGGGTGGTGGCGCTGGCCTGATTGCTATAGTCTGAATCGCCAGCGGTGTTGTACGCTCGCACGCGGTACCAGTACGTCGTGTTGGGCGAGAGTCCGGTATCGCTGTACGTGGTGACATCCGTACCCACTGTCGCCACTTGCGCCCATGTTCCCGGGCTACCGCCATTGTCCGGCGCCCGGTCGATCTCGAATCCGTCCTCGTTATTGGAGTTGTCTGTCCAAGATAGATTGATCTGATTGGTCGACACTGGCGTTGCCGTCAGACCCGAGGGGGCCATGAGAAGCAGGGTGGTGGCGCTCCCCTGGTTGCTGTAGTCCGAATCACCCCCCGAGTTGTACGCCCGCACCTGGTACCAATACGTCGTGTTGATCGACAGTCCGCTGTCGTTGTAGGTGGTGGTATTCGCGCCCACGGCGGCGATTTGCGCCCACGCGCCCGGAACGCCGCCATTGTCCGGCGCCCGCTCGATATAGAATCCGTCCTCGTTGTCCGAATTGTCCGTCCACGCCAGGTTGATCTGGCTGGTGGAGACCGTCGTCGCCGTCAAATTCGTAGGCGCCAGCGGCGGCAGCGGCAGTGTGGTGGCGCTGGCTGGGGTGGTGTAGTCTGAATCGCCCCCAGAATTGTACGCTCGCACCCGGTACCAATACGTCGTGTTGATCGACAGTCCGGTGTCGTTGTAGGTGGTGACATTCGCGCCCACAGTCGCCACTTGCGCCCATGTTCCCGGGCTACCGCCATTGTCCGTCGCCCGCTCGATCAGGAAGCCATCCTCGTTGGTGGAGTTGTCCGTCCAAGCCAGGTTGATCTGGCTGGTGGAGACTGCCGTCGCCGTCAGAGCGGAGGGAGGTGATGGCAAGGACGATGTGACGATCAGGTTCACCTGTCCCGGCGTGTTGGTGTCGATCAGATAATTGTAGCCCGCGGGCGCAGCGCCGACGGTGACACCGTTGTCGATGAGCGCGCCGCCGTAGGTGAACAACGTGTAGGTCGCGCTGGTGAAGCCGCCGGCGTCGGTAACGTTGAGCGTGCCCGCAAGGGTCAGATCGCCGGTGACCACGGCCAGATCGCTGTTGATGCCCAGGGCATAATTGAGCGTCGTGCCGGTGTCCAGAGCCAGATCGTTATCGATGGTCAATGTGCCGGTGCTGTTGTCCAATGCCAGGCCCGGCGCGAACGTCCCATCCACCGTGACCGGTCCGCCGATGAAACCACCGCCTGCCAGTGTCGCGGCGCCGAGGACGGTGACCGCGCCGCTGCCGGTCGCGCTGCCGGTGGGGTTGTTGACCAATACCGTCCCGTTGCTCACCGTGACGCCGCCACTGAAGGCCGACGAATCGTTTGGCAGGGTCAGGAGGCTGTTCGCCGGCAACGTGAGCGCGAGCGAACCGGAGCCGGTGAGCGCGCCGCTGAACGAGTTGGTGCCGCTGGTGAAGCCCAGCGTGCTCGCAACGACGACGGTAAGATTATTGGAGAAACTGACCGAGTCCTGGGCGAACGTGAGCGCGCTATCGCCCAGGGTGATGGAGCCGGTGCCGAGCATGTTGGTGTCGGTGACGGCCGCGGTGGTGTTGAAGAAGGCCAGCACGATGTTCGTCGGCGGCGTGGCCAATCCGCCCAAGGTCATCAGATTGGTGTTGGCCACGGTGTTGGTGACGGTGACCTGGGCGTTGTAGAGGTTGAACGTGTTGGTGGCGGGCGCGGTGATTTGCGAATCGATGAACTGGACGCCCTGCGCGTTATAGACGTCGAAGGTCGAGGGGGCGGTAATATTGACGTTCTGGAGGACGACGTTGGTGACGGGCGTCTCGATGCGTCCCCAAATGATACCGGCGATCTGACCGGTGACCACGGCGCTGACGTTGCTGATGGTGATGTTGCGCCAGACGGGGACAGTCGTGGCATCCACTTGCTGCGTCGAGGCCCCATACGGGGTGACGGTGGTGGGCGTGCCGTAGATACCGCCGCTGCCGTAGTAGCTGTAAATCACAATTGCGCCATAGACGATATTGGTCATCGTGATGTTGCGATAGCTGATGCTCTCGGTGATACCACCGTCGCCGCCACTGCTGGAGGAATCGTTCGACTTCATGCGGATGCCGTAGTCGGTGCCGTTGAACGAGCAGCTTGCGACCGTCATGTTCGATACCCCGCCCCTGGTATTGCTGCCAATCGACACGCCGTGTCCGATGCCAAAGACGCAGTTGGTGATCAGGATGTCGGTGGAAACGGCGGTACTGCTGCTGCTGCCGATGGCGATGTTGTCGTCGCCGGCATTGATCGTGGAGTTCCGGACAAGACAGTGTGTCCCGACCAGGTCGATCCCGTCGGTGTTGGGTGACGGCGGCGTATTGATGGTAATGCCATCCACCGTGAGGTCGCTATCCACGCCCTTGAAGACAATGTGCATCTTCGGCGGGTTCTGCAAGGTGACGCCTTGAATCCACACCCGCTGGCAGCCGCCGTTGAAGAAGATCATGTAGGGTCGGTTGCTGAACAGGGAACCCGACGACGCCCACCAATCCGCGCCCTGACCGTCAATCGTGCCCGACCCGCTGATTTCGATGTCGGTTATGTTTTTGGCGTAAATCAGGTTGCCGTAAACTTGATTCTGCGGCGGATAATTTATGAAGGCGGCGAGCGGAAGCGCTTGCAGGGTCGCGCCGCTGTCGATCTGCAGGTTGATGTTGTTGGTCAACGTGAGCGGGCCGCACAGGTAGGTGCCCCCCGGTATTTCGACCGTGCCGCCGCCGGATGCGCCGGCGGCATCGATGGTGTTTTGAATTGCGGCGGTGTTGTCGGATACGCCGTCGCCCAACGCGCCGTAGTCGGTGACGTTAAAGTTTCCCGGGGGGATGGTTGGCAGGGCCGGATCGGCACAGGCCAGCCTGGCCAGCGCGAGCCAAAGAAACAGGCTGCA
The DNA here is from genome assembly GCA_963712025.1 of uncultured Verrucomicrobiae bacterium. GTDB lineage: Bacteria > Verrucomicrobiota > Verrucomicrobiia > Palsa-1439 > Palsa-1439 > Palsa-1439. The sequence continues at coordinate 120,405 of CAVQGJ010000011.1, forward strand.
GGCCAACCGGCTTCGTCTGCGGTTCTCCCGTCTGTTAATCTTTCGTCCTTGCGCGACCCGGCTGACTCTGCGGTCTCCCAGTCACCAACCAGGGCGAAGGCTAGCAAGTTCCTAGTTTGCAGTCAAGGCAAGAGACGGTAAGAGTCTGATTAATAGGTAGTATCATCCATTAACTTGGATTGCATCTGGAGTTCACGACCAAACAACTAGAGCCAGCCCTCCAAATGCTTCGGCAGATGGGTAAACCAACAGGCGAGGATATCCACAGCAAGAAGAAGATGGTGGCTGCTTCCCGCAGTCCGCGACGGACAGACAGGAACGTCTCCCAGAATCGGGCAGCGCAAACGCGGAGGGGCGTGCCACGCATGGGCGCAAATGGGCGCGGAACGAACCCCTCGACCACCTCACGGCAGGTTCGTGTTGACCGATGACAACGTGTTGTTTATGTTCCTGCCGAGGCCCCGCAATACGGTGACGGCCACGACGGCAATAAGAGCCAGCACCAGCGAGTATTCGACCAGACTTTGGCCCTTTCGTGATCGAAGCGCTCGACAGATCTTCTGAATTGTTTTCTTCATAACCATACCCGACCCTTTCGGGCGTGTTTCCTAGCAAACACACCCAAACCCTTTCCTGTTAGTACAGTATCACCGATATGACAGCCGCGCAAGGCAATAAAATGAAGGCACGCAAGCGATCCCTCGTCGTTTTCCTGCCATGTATCGCATGGGAGCGGGCAACGTTTGGCCTGATCCGGGCCCGAAGAGCAAGTGTAGCCCTTCAATCCCCACGACGGTTTGACGTGACCCCGATTTCCGTTTTCACTCTACCACCTCACGGCAGGTTCGCGTTGACCGATGACAACGTGTTGTTGATGTGCTTGCCGAGGCCTCTTAATACGGTAATCGCGACGATGGCAATCAGAGCCAGAATCAGCGAGTATTCGACCAGGCTTTGGGCCTTTCGTGATCGGAGTGCTCTGTACAGTTTCTGAATTGTCCTCTTCATAGACTACGTCACCGACACTGTAGCGCAGGTGATGCGGGCCGTCTGTGGGGGAAACCCCTGTTTGTGCTGTAGGGGGAACCCCCTACACAGCGGCGGGACACCCACCGGCAGGAATCCGGGACAGCAGTCGGCGCTCCGCTTCCAATGCTGAATCAGACGATGAGTGCAACGAGGACACAATTCAGAGTTCCGTCAACCGGATACGAAGATTTGCAGGGCTGGGAGACTCCGCAAAGACACCGCCTCGCTTCTCGCTTATAGACGGCCCTGCAATCGCGCCAGTGCGTTTCTCGTCGAGGCAAAATCCGGCCGGAGTTTCAGCGCTTGCTCGTAGTGCCCGATTGCCTCCGTCGTGCGGCCGAGCTTCTCCAGCGCGAGCCCCAGATTGTCGTGCGCCTCGGCATAATCGGGGTTGATCCGCAGGGCCAGTTCGAAATGGGCGATGGCTTCCCCGATCTTGCCCGTACGCGCCAACGCCAGCCCCAGATTATTGTGCGTCCTGGCGTCATTGGGCTTGGTCCGCAACGCCCGTTTATAATGCCCGATGGCATCGCTGACTTTCCCTTCCCGCAAGAGGGCATTTCCCAGATTGTAGCGCGCCTCGGCGTAATCGGGGTTGATCCGCAGGGCCAGTTCGAAGTGGGCGACGGCTTCCTCGATCTTGTCCGTACGCGCCAAAGCCAGCCCCAGATTGTCCTGCGCCCGGGCGGAATCGGGTGTGATCCGCAACGCCTGCTGATAATGCCCGATGGCATCGTTGAGTTTCCCCTCACGCAAGAAGATATTTCCCAGATCGTTGTGCGCCTCGGCGTAATCGGGTTTGAGCCGCAGTGCTTGCTCGTAGTGTTCCACCGCTTCCGGCACCTTGCCCAACTTCATCAGGATCCATCCGAGATCGAAATTCGCGCTGGCGGAATAGGGATCGATTTGCAACGCTTGTTCCTCCTGCCGGATGGCCTCCGGAAAGCGGCCCAACTGACAGAGCACAAACCCCAGGATCACGTGCGCCTCGCACACTTGCGGCGCAATGTCGACGCCTCGTTGTGCGTAGTCGAGGGCCTCGCCAGCCCTCTCCTGGTCCGATAACTCCGTCGCGAGCACCCGATTCGCCTCTTCGGAGTCCGGGAACTCCACCAAGGTGGCTCGGTGCATGGTTTCGTCGTCATGCCAGTCCGGAATCAGGCGACGAGTGGCTATGGCGAAGGCGCATAGTTCACACGCCAGCAACCCGACGAGCAGGCCCCGAACCGCCGGCGTCGAACGCCGCCACAACCACACTCCCGCCGCGCCAACCAACAGCAACAGCGGCAGCATCGCCTCGTAGGCATATCGCATCGCCACCACTTGCCGACCCTTCGGCATCAGGGGAGACATGGGAAGAGCCAGCACCAGGTATGCCCCCCAAGCCGCCGCCAGCATTGGCAGGCGTCGTCTTTCCATGACGGTCGTCGCCGAGACGATGACAACCGTGAGCACGGACGCCAACATCGTCCACGGACCGAGCGGCACGTCCGAAACGTAGTTGGGCGACAGATGAGACGGCCAGTCCAGTTTCCATGGATAAAACGTCAGACTCTCGAACGCGCGGAACACGCGCGCCGACAGCGGGACGGCCACCACCGGGGCCATCGGACCGTCCTCCCGTGACTCGGTGGTCACCGTCGCCACGGCCATCATTCCCGCGAGGGCAATCATCACCACCTTCTCCCGCACCAACCGTTCCCAGCCAAGCCGTTCGTGGCGCCGCAGTGGAAAGTAATCGATGGCCAGCATGACAAACGGCAGCGATACGGCCGTCGGTTTGCACAACAGCGCCGCCACGTACAGCCCCCACACCACCCGTCGTCGCAGGCCAACCGTATAGGCCCACAGGCTACTGATCCCGAACATCGTGCACAGTAGTTGCGTCCGCACCGCCATCCAGGCCACCGATTCCGTTTGCAGCGGATGAATCGCGAACACGATCGCCGCCCACACGGCCACGGACAGCCGCTCGCCAGTGGTCAAGAATGTTGCGCCCAAGAGCGTCCACAGGAACCCGAACACGAGCGCGGCATTGAGGGCGTGCAAGAACACACTGGTTGCGTGGTGACCCGCCGCATTTATTCCCCAGATCTGGTAATCCAGAAAGTGGGACAACCGCACCAAGGGTTGATAGTACGCGTCGGTGGACGTGAACGCCCATTTCACGGCGTTCCATGTAAGGCCGTCGCAGTGCATCGACTGACGCACATACTCGGCATCGTCCACTTTGAGAAACCCCCCGTGCGTGCTCGGCCAATACAACCACAGTGCGCCGGCAAAAATCGTCAGCGCCACTCCCACCAACACAGTTCGGCTGACATTCGGGCAAATCAGGAGCCTGGTGAAGATAAAACGGTTCACGCCTTCCGAGTGCCCCGAGTCTGGGTTGCGCAACTCGATCTCCGCGCACCTCACGGCAGGCTCGCGTTGATCGATGACAAGATGTTGTTGATGCGCTTGCCGAGGCCTCTTCATACGTGGATTCGCCCTCTTCAAGGCGTATTTCCGAACAAATACCGCACTCTATGAGTAGTGCAGGCGGCGCGGGCTGTCTGCGGGGGAAACCCCTGTTCTTATCGCCGGGGAAACCCCTCTCGCGCGGCGGGACACCAACGGCAGGAATTGGGGACGTCTGGCGGCGTTAGCTACCGATGCCCAATTAGACGATGAGTCGAACGCGAAGCAAGATCTGGAGCCGGCGGGAGGAATTGAACACTCCATCTGCTGATTACTGTTCAGCCGCTCTGCCGTTAAGCTACACCGACGCACAAAGCGATCGATCGACCTCTCCCAAATGGCCTGAGGCCACGACTATCTGGCTTCTTCAGTCTGATGGTATGTCCGGACGACGTGACCTAGCGACAGCCCCAAAATGTAGCGCATACTCGCAAGCCTCGGGGTTCTCTGCTGAATAATCCGGCTGGCACGGTGCGGATCGATTCGAGTAGGGGTCACGCAACCGTGTTAACCCCTCATCGGTAAAAGCCAACCCGGACTGCCGCAAATACTCGTTGACCAGGCGATCCTGGCGAATCTGTTCCTGCAATTCGAGCGGGAGTTCGGTTTTCCATCGCAAATCGAAGTGACGCACCTTGCGTTCTTTGACCCATTCATAGGCCCGTTTCTCCGTCCCGATGTGCTGGAAATTCCAGTAGTCCAACTGGCTTGGTTCGTACGTCAGCCCCATCCATTCCGTCAGTCGGCGAACCTCGGCCCCACTGTCCTTCGCCAGATCGCAATACGTCACCAACGTAGCGTGCAGTCGGCGACCATAAATGAAGTTCGCGACCCGTCGGTTCTCCAGCAGCCATCGGTATAGCCAGAGCGTGGGTGTCGAGCACCATTCCGCAAACGGCCCGAGCAGCCGCCAGGAGCGCATCAACTTCCAGCGGTAGTGGAGCTGATTCCTGAGCCCCCGGAGCATCAGGAAGCGGCGCACCATCGCCCGCGGATCTCGAATCAGGTGAATGTAAAGCTGCTCGTACCGGTCATTGTCCACAAATCGATCCGCCCACCCGCGCACGAACTTGGAGTTGTCCACCAGCACTTTCGTATTCGGGTCGCTTCGCTGGAAGATCCTGTCATGGACTTGCTCGATGTTGTCCGGGTCGATCCCCGCGAACACGGGATTCTCTTTCAGAAAGACCTCGTTGAGTTTGCGCCTCTGCGGGGGTCTGCCCAGTTGAAACAATTCACCCGCGTGACGGGCCCGTGAGTTGCTGCCCAGCATCAGCGAGAGAAAATGCGAACCCGAACAATTCGTGCACAAGATATAAACGATTTTCTTCTTCACCGATGTCTCCCGTATGACTTGAGTCCCGCAACCATCGCGGGCCATTCACTCGCACAGTTCACAGGCCTTCTTCGCCCATTCGACGGTTTTTTTCCGGTTCCGAATATTGGCATCGGGGCAAACTGCCACTGCCGGCGACTTGTAGCGCAAGCGGCGCAGGCTGTCTGTGGGGGAAACCCCTGTTCTTGGTGTCAGGGCAACCCCTGACAACTCGGCGGGACACCAACCGTGAGGAATAAGGGACTGCCGTAGACGCTCAGTCTACAATCGGCTCCTCTTCGTGATACGGCTGCTTCTGTTCGTAGAGACTGAGCCGCTGGCGGGCTTTTTCCGACGCATCCTTCGACGGGTTGGATTTCAGATGGTCGGACTCCAGATACCTGGTCTGCCATTTGACGGCGTTGCCAAAGTCCCCAGCCTCGGCGTAGGCCGCCGCCAAGGTATCGAAATAGGGCGGCGTTTTCCATTCTGACAGTTCACAGGCCTTCGTCGCGTATTTGACGGCCTTCGCACCATTCCGACCATTGGCATCGGGGTGCACAGCCAGCAGCCAAGCGAGGTTGTTGCAGGCCAATATATGGTTTGGGTTCAGCCTGATTACGTCTTCGCAGTCGGCAATGGCCTTGTTGTAGTCGCGCTTGCGGCGGAACCTTACGGCAGGTTCGCGTTGATCAACGACGCGGTTCAGGGGCACATGTTGATTGACCATCACTTCGTCGCGAACCGCCCTTGCTGGATGGCGTACTGCCGGAGCGTCCTGGCGTCACCGATGCGCAGCTTCTTCTTGATGCGGGCCAGGTAGCCTTCGACCGTTTTGACGCTGACCTGTAGTTCCTCGGCAGTCTGGCTCGGGCCATACCCGCAGCCGAGAAGCTGAAAGATTTCCCGTTCGCGCTGGCTGAGGCCGGTAAAGGGAGCCACCGTTGCGGCAGTGCTCCCGCTGATGGCAGCCTTTTGCAAAGCCTTCTGCATGCGTGTACTTCTAGCCCGAACGAGGAGTTGCGTCTGTGAGGGGAACCCCTGTTTCTTCTGAGGGGGAAAACCCTGACACGCCGGTTGATATGGTCAATCCGGAGCCGGTCGAGATCAACAATCGCCGGGCCGCTGTCTTCGTGGGCGACGGCTGGAGGGAGCCGGGGGCGGTTGTCGCGAAGATTCCGTGGACGCACCGGTCCCGCTGAGCCTGTTCCACTGAATCGCTTGCTGGAGCAGTTGCCGCGCGTCTTTCAGAAGCAGCTTCTCCTTGATGCGCGCCATATAGCCTTCCACCGTTTTCACACTCAGGTGCAATTCGTCCGCGATCTGGCTCGGGCCGTAGCCGGTTCCAAGAAGTTGGAAGACCACCAATTCGCGGTCGCTGAGGTTGTCCACGGACAACCCCGCCGCGAGGGAATGGCCGGCGCTGGCTTCCTTGAGGATCCGTGCGTCCACCGTCTTGCTGACGTGGATCTCACCGTCCCGCACGCGGAGGATGGCCTGCCGGATTTTCTCCGCTCCTTCGCGTTTGGTGACGTACCCGCGCGCGCCCGCTCGGAGGGCGCGCTCGGCATACAGCGGTTCATCGTGCATGGACAGAACCAGCACCGGCAAACCTTCGTAACGGGTCGTGATGTCTTTGATCAGGTCCGTGCCGTGACTGCCTTCCATGGAAAGATCGACAACCGCCATGTCGGGTCGCAAGGTCTGGATGGCCTGCAGCGTCTGGGCCGCGTCGGCGGCTTCCCCGCAGACGATGAGATTCGGCTCTCGGTTGATCAGTTGGGCCAGCCATTCGCGCACCATCGGGTGATCGTCCGCAATGAGAACGCGTGTCTTGGGTGCTGGTTCGTTCATAAGTCATTCCTCATTCGGGCGTGAAAGTCCCTGGGTACCGACAGGACGACGGCGGTGCCTCCGTTCGGGTCGCGGCGCACGGCGAGAGTCGCCCCAATCATGCGCGCGCGGTAGTTCATGGAGTTGATCCCCATGCCTTTGTTCTGTCCGGGCTCTTCCGGAAAGCCGCGGCCATTGTCGTTCACCGCCAGGACGATTCGCTCACCCCCGGCGTACAGTTCGATCAGGATGCGTGAGGGCTTGCCGTGCTTGATCGCGTTCGCGACCGCCTCTTGCACGATCCGGTAAATTTGGGTCGCTTCCTTGTCATCAAACAGGTCGGCCGCCCCGTTTGCCGTTACGACACAGTCGATGCGGAACAAGTCTTGTACCGATGCCGACAAATCGTACAAGGCGTCCACCAGACCGCCGGGCCCGATTTCGACGGGGTGAAGCCCGTGGGCGATTTCGTGCGCCTGAGTCATGGCTCGCTGGATGAATTCCACAATCTGCCTGGCCTCGGTTGCTTGTGGCAACGATTGTTGTGCCAGGTTATCCGTCAGTAGCTGGGTCGCGAACTCGGTGGCGGCCAGGTGCTGGCACAACCCGTCGTGCAGGTCCTGCGCGATCCGCCGTCGTTCCTGATCGGATATCTCGAGTACTTGCCTCTCGAGTTGTCTGCGCTGCGTAATGTCGCGTACGGTGGCGGAAAACAGCCGACGGCCACCCAACTGAACTTCGCCGACGGCAAGTTCCATCGGGAAGACCGAGCCGTCCTTGCGCCGGCCGAAAATTTCACGACTGACTCCAACAAGCTTCCGTTGGTCAGTCCGGAAGTAGTCGCGGATATAGCGGTCGTGTTCATCGTCCCTGGGAGGGGGCAGCAGGAGGCGTACGTTTTGACCAATGACTTCATCTGCTCGGTATCCAAAGATGCGCTCGGCGGCCGGGTTGAACGAATCAATAATGGCTTGATCGTTGATCGTTACGATACCATCCAGCGCGGCGTCAACGTAAGCGCCGAGCAGCGTCTGGCTGGTCTGCGCCACGTCCTCTGCCCGCCGGCGCTCCGCGCCCGCCTTCTTGACGCCCGCCACCAGGAAAGTGACTGCCAGAAGTACCGCAAAGTCCATTGCCGAGTTCCAATAGGCAACCAGAATCTCGGAAGCAGTGACCGGCGAGTACAGGTTGGCTACGAAAGCCGTCACGACAGCAGCGGCGGCGACGAAAACTGCACGCGCCGCGCCTGCGAACCAAGCGACGAAGAAGATCACGAGCACGTAGAGGATGGAAACCTGAGCCCTGGGCCCCGTCAGGTAGTCAATCAGACCCACAATCACGGCGCCAATCAGACCCGCTCCAACCACCCAGAGCTTGGATCGGCTGTTGAGCCAGAGAATCAACCTTCGCATGATTGCGTTTGTGCCAGCAACCCGAAACGGACTGGCGCTTACAGGGCGCCAACCCGAAGTTTCTGACATGGGGAGATTTATCACCGTGTCAATCCTCCTGTCCAACGAATTCAGGATTTCCAGGGTTGGCCCAAGAGGGAAAGATTTCGTAGGCCGTGTTCGGGGACGTTACGGCTTCACCAAGGGAGCGGCAGCAATGCCGACCTCAACATGCGTGCTCCGTCAACTGGATGCTCTACAGCGGCAGTACGACAGCGGTCGGCATGCGCCGCAGAGGCGGAATGGGGGAACCGCGTTGCGAAGGCCTTACTGGCAAGGCATTTGCTGCGGTGAGGGGTGGGGGAGAAGGAATTTGCCCGGACGGGGCGCCTTCGCGTACCCCATGACCAATGAACCAGACGTGGAGAGAACGACGATTGGTGGCTGGCGGCGTGATTGTGTTGATCACGCTGCTGGCGTATGTGCCGGCGCTGCACGGCGGGTTTATCTGGGACGATGATGCGCACGTGACCGACAGCGCGGCGTTGCGGACGCTGCACGGGCTGGTGACGATCTGGACGAAGCCGGGCGCGGTGATGCAATACTATCCGCTGGTGCACACGAGTTTTTGGGTGCAATACCATCTCTGGCAGTTGAACCCGTTCGGGTACCATCTGGTGAACGTGTTGCTGCAGGCGGGCAACGCGATTCTGTTGTGGCTGGTTCTGGAGCGGCTGGAGATTGCCGGCGGCTGGCTGGCAGCGGCGGTGTTCGCGATTCATCCGGTGCAGGTCGAGTCGGTGGCGTGGATTTCGGAGCAGAAGAATCTGCTGTCGGGCGCGTTCTACCTGGCAGCGGTCCTGGCGTACATGCGGTTTTGTCCATTGGACGTGGAACTGACGGCGGGGAAGGGGCGTTGGCGATACTTTTTCCTGGCATTTGCTTTCTTTGTGGGCGCGATGCTGAGTAAGACGGTGGCGTGCACGTGGCCGTTGGCGATCTTGTTATTGACGTGGTGGAAACGCGGATGGATCGGGCGGCGGGATGCGTGGCTGATGGCACCGTTTGTCGCGATGGGGGCGGTGTTGGGGTTGACGACGGTGTGGGTGGAGACCTACTGCACGGGGGCGCGGGGTGCGGGTTGGTCGTTTACGATGGTGGATCGGGTGCTGATCGCGGGGCGGGCGGCGTGGTTTTACGCGGCGAAGCTGGTGTGGCCCGTGAATCTGGCGTTCGTGTATCCGCGGTGGAACATCGATGCGGAACAGTGGTGGCAGTGGGTGTTTCCGCTGGCGGCGGCGGTGGTCGTGGTGGCGCTGTGGTTTGGACGGGGGAGGATGGGACGGGGGCCGGTCGTGGCCATGGCGTTTTTTCTGATCACGCTGGGGCCGGCGTTGGGGTTCGTGAACGTCTATCCGATGCGGTACTCGTTCGTGGCGGATCATTTTCAATATCTGGCGAGTATCGGACTGATCGTGGCGGCGGTGGAGGGTGGGGCGAGGATAATCCGGGAGCGGGTGTTGAGAACGGCAGTGGGCGCGGCGGTGGTGATGGTATTGGCGGTATTGACGTGGGAGCAGGGGCGCGCGTATGCGAGCGCTGAAACGCTGTGGCGGGATACGTTGGCAAAGAATCCGGGTTGTTGGATGGCGCACAATAATCTTGGGATTCTGTTGGCGCACCGCGGCGATGTGGCGGGGGCGCGGGCGGAGTACCGGGAAGCGTTGCGGTTGAGTCCCGATTCGTATGAGTCCCACAACAACCTGGGGAACCTTTTGATGGAGGAGTCGCAACCGGCGAACGCTGTCGCTGAGTACGGGGAGGCGTTGCGGATCGAGCCCGGGTACGTGCGCGCGCGGGCCAATTTGGCGAACGCGCTGGGTCGGTTGGGTCGGGTGAATGAGGCGATCAATCAATACCGGATCGTGGTCGAGATGAAACCGGACGAAGTCGATGCCCATTACAACCTCGGAATCACATTGGCCAAACAGGGGCGAATCGTTGAAGCGTGCCAACAATTTGCCGAGGTTGTCCGATACCAACCCGAGTCGGCCAACGCGGAGTACGACTGGGGATTTGCCCTTGCCAGACAGGACGACTTCGCGCACGCGATTCCACATTATCAAGCGGCGGTGCGGTTGAATCCCGACTACGCGGCAGCGCATTACGGGCTGGGCATGGCGCTGTTGCGAACCAGGCGACGGGTGGAGGGCATCCAGGAGTTGCGGCGCACACTGGAACTGGAGCCGGGTTCGACGGAAGCGCAGCGCGCCTTGGACGCCGCGAACACACGCGCATGAATCAGTTCGCGGTGCGGGATTGAATCACGGATCCGTGCGCCGGGCGCGGAAGAAATTTTTCAGCAAAGCGCGGGCTTCCGCTTCCTTGACGCCGGATTGGACGTTCGAGGACATGGTTCAATCCGGTGGCCGAGGTGATAGGGAACACCGAGCCGGCGCCACCGGCGCGCTCGTCCCGAACCCCGAACACCAGCCGCTTCAGGCGCGCGAGCATGATGGCGCCCGCGCACATGGGACAGGGTTCTTTGGTGACAAAGAGCGTGCACCCTTCGAGTCGCCAGTCGCCAAGAGCGTTGGCAGCCTGCGTGATGGCGAGAATTTCGGCGTGGGCGGTGGCGTCCTTGAGCAGTTCCACCTGATTGTGGGCGCGGGCGATAATGGTTGCGTTGCGGACGATGACGGCGCCGACGGGCACCTCGTTGGTTTCATAGGCCATGCGCGCGAGCCGCAACGCCTCGCCCATGAAATAATCGTCGCTGGCCAGGTCGATGGCCTTGGACGTTCCTTCGGGTTGTCCGGGCTGAATCACAAAGCGAAGCTAGCGGGTCCGGTGGGCACCGGCAAGCGATTTGGCTGGATGGAGTGGCCGTCGCAGCACTCAAACCAGGTTGGGTGGAGCGCTCGCGTGGGCCTTGAGGTTTCCCGCTCTCTTCTTCGGTTCCCGAACCATGGGCTGCATGAACGATTGCATGAGTCCCGAGAGAGCTTCCCGAGTCACCACCAGTCCGCCGAACGGTTGCCACTGGTCCTGGATAAGCTTGTTCACTTCGGCCGCCAGGACTTCCGGGCTCGACGCGATGACGATCTTGTATTCGACGATTCGCGATTGCCGCATTCTCATCGGCCCGCCTCCAGCTCGAGTTTGTTGCCGCGTCATCGAGATGCTCTTAGCACAAATACGGAGGCGTCGACAAGCGCCAACCGAGGCTTGGGAAAAGATTCATTTGCCGGATAAGGACGGCGAGTACAGAATCTGGCCGATGAGCGATGGCCCATTGATTGCCGATCTTTCGGCGACGCGAAATCGAGTACGCGTCACCGGCGCGGACCGCGCGGAATTTCTGCATGGCCAGTGCACGAATGATATCAAGGGGTTGGACGTGGGAGAAATCTGTTACGCTGCGTTTCTGAACGCGAAAGGGAAAATGCGGGGAGAAGGCTACATCATTTGCCAAGCGGACGCGTTTCTACTGGAGACAAGCCCCGGACTGGCGCCGTCGCTGGAGAAGTTTATCATCACGGAAGACGTGATGATTGAGGATGTCAGCGCAGCACTGGGGGAGTGGCTGGCAATTGGTAGCGCGCCAGTGCAGTTGCCGGCCGACGCGGTGACGTTCCAGCATCCGCTTGGGTTGGGTGTCATCACCGGTGGACGGACGACGGGAACAATTGACGCCGAGGCGCTGGAAGCACTGCGCATTGAGGCCGGCGTGCCGCGTTGGGGCATGGATATGGATGAGAACACGATTCCCAACGAAGCGGGCTTGGAGAAACGGGCCATCAACTACGATAAAGGATGTTATATCGGGCAGGAAACCATCGCCCGAATCAAGACGTACGGTCATGTGAACCGTCAACTCGTGCAAATGGCGTTCACAGGACAAGATGTGCCGGCGCGGGGCGACAAGATTTTTGCGGACGTGCGCGAAGTGGGGCAGGTGACGAGCGCGATGTTCTTCTCGCGACTTGGCAAATCACTCGCGCTTGGATATGTTCGACGCGAGTTCGCGATGGCGGGCGTCACGCTCAAATGGAACAATCAACCAGTGGAGGTTTGTCGAGTATGCGGCGAATGATGTGGTTGGTCGGTGTGGTGGCAGTCGGACTTCTTTTGAAAGGACCCAATGTTATGGCAGCGGATACAGATCAGGTCGCAGTGGTGGAAACGAAGTTTGGAAAGATCGTGATCGAGTTTTATGACAAGGATGCGCCGAAGACGGTGGCCAACTTTAGCAAGCTCGCGAAACAGGGTTTCTACGACGGCACGACGTTCCACCGGGTGATCCCCGGCTTCATGATCCAGGGAGGAGATCCCAACAGCAAGAGCGCGGACCGCAGCACGCATGGCACGGGCGGGCCCGGTTATACGGTTGAGGCGGAGATCAAGCGCGATCACACACGCGGCGCGGTGGCCACGGCGCGGCTCGGCGACCAGGTCAACCCGGACAAGCGGTCGAGCGGCAGCCAGTTTTTCATCAACGTCAAGGACAACGGTTTTCTCAACGGGGGTTACACGGTGTTTGGGAACGTGATCGCCGGAATGGATGTCGCGGACAAGATCGCGAACGTTGCGCGCGACGAACGCGACAATCCGAATGATCCGGTGGCGATGAAAGTGTCCATCACGACTCGAGCGGAGGCGCTCAAGAAGTAGTGGAGTGGGTTGTGGCGCATGACGGTGCAGGAAATCGCGGTCGCGTTGGAGCGGTTGGGTTGTCCGTCGGAGAAGTGCGCGGCGATGGCGGCGCAACTCGACCGGCGGGCGCGGATGGACGCGGCGCGAAGGGGAGTCTCCTATGAATCGGCTCTTCAGCAGTTGCTCGGGTTGATGGCGCAAGGCTGGGCGAGCCCTCCGCGTCGGCAAAAGGATTGAACCCGAAACCATGTTACGGTCGGTCATTATCAGAGCCACGCTTGTCGCTGTCGCGTGGCACGCGACGGTGTCGGCGCGTGAGGTGCCGATTGTCATCCTGCACACCTGCGACCTGCATGGGAATATCCTGCCGACAGAGAGCTACGAAGGCCAGACCAACGTGGGCGGCATCGCGCGTTGCGCCACGGTGATTCGCCAAATCCGCGAGCATGAGAAGAACGTTTTGTTGGTCGATGCCGGCGATACGATGCAGGGCACGCCGGTCAGTTTCCTCACGGGCGGTCAGGTGATGGTGACGTGCCTCAACCAACTGCACTACGATTCATGGACGTGGGGCAATCATGAGTTCGATTGGGGGTTGGAAAAACTGGCGGCCAACGCCGAGCGCGCCGAGATGCCCATCGTCGTCGCCAATATCCGCGAGGCCAGGGACGGAGGCAATCCTCTTTCCCGGCGGATCGTGTCGCGGTTGAAGCCGTATCTCGTGAAGGAGATCGATGGCGTCAAAGTCGGGATTATCGGCTTGGACACACCCGGTGTCCCGAGTTGGAGTCGTCCGCGGCTGATTCCGGGGCTGGAGTTTCTGGATTCCGTGGAGACGCTACGGAGGATTGTTCCCGAGGTCCGCGCCGCCGGTGCGCAGGTCCTCGTGCTGGTGTGCCATCAGGGATACCGGGAAGCGGGAGATGACCACGCCAATCAGATCAACGCGATTGCCCGCGACTTCCCCGAATTGGACGTGATCGTTGGCGCGCACACGCATCGCAACTTCCCGGAGTTCAAGGTGAGCGACATCCTCTACAGCCAGGCGGACTATTATGGGATTTATCTGGGTCGCGTGGACCTGGTATTTGACACGGAAAGAGGACGGGTCGTCCATCGGCAGTCCAACACATTGTTGATGGACGAGCACATCGCGTTTGATCCGGCGATCTTGAAGCTCACGGGCGGCGAAATCGACCGGGCCGAGAAGATGTCCAATGCCACGATTGGCGAGGCGACCGATGATTTTTGGGTGCGAGCCCTGCCGCACAAGGAAACGCCAATTCACGACCTGATTTTCGAGTCGATTGACGATGCGTTGCGCGAACGGGGCGTGAAGGTGGACGCAATCGTACACGGGATCGTCGAAAACCGTATCGGGTTGAAAAAGGGCGCCGTCACCGTGGGCGATGTCTGGAACGTTCTGCCGTATGAAAACACCATTGGAGTCGTCCAATTGACCCCGGCGGAATTGCGCGAAGTATTGGATGAGGACTGTGACATGTTCAACAACCCCGCCTTTCGGGGAATCTGGGGACTGAAGTGGAGTTTCGATCCCGCCGCGAAAAAGGGTGAGCGTACCGTTGGTCTGCTTCGTGCGGATGGTGCGGCATTGGATGAAACGCAACGGTTGGCGGTGGCGTTCAACAGCTACGATCTGGCCGGCGGCGGGCAACGGTGGAAACGGCTGCGCGAACTGGCGGACCAACCCGCGTCGAAACTGGTGGAATACGACTTCCAAACGCGGGAGGCCGTGATCAACTACATTCGCAAGCAAGGGAAGATCGGCCCGACGATTGGCGGCTGGTGGAAGGTCGCGCCGGGACAGAGGTAAGGGGCGGAATCGCGACGGTTCTTTCTATGGGAGGGAGCACGGGCATCGGCGTGATGTCCCAATTTGACATTGCGGCATTCGCGATCACCACCACCGGGAATACCCCGACCACCTCCAACGCCGGCTGGATCGCTCAGGCTCTGGACTCTAATACATGGTCGTCGGTTCCCATGGGCCTCGACATCGCCGGGAATCTCTCCTGGCAGCAGTACACCGGCATGACATGGAATCAGGCATTCCCCAGCATCCCGATCAAGGTGAATGGGTATTTCGACAGTTACATTTGGAACTCAGGGGCGCAGACAGTGAGTTACCCCATCAGCCCGATCTTCCCCAGCAACCCGATCTTTGGAGGGTTCTTCTTTCAGGGAACTCCGAGTTCGGAATTTTTAGTTGTTGGACCGACCGATGCTTCTGTGCCTCAGCCGTTGAGCGACTTCCAATCCTACGAGGGCATCTCCATCGACGTGCCAGAACCTTCGTCTCTGGCGCTCTCGATCGTCGCTCTGGCTCTCGGTGGTATCGGCTGGCGATACCGCAGACGCTCATAAGCTTGGGCTACGGCCGGGGCTACTTCCAGCGGCAGGACGATCCCCGTCCCGCTACGAACCCACGTCCACCAGCGTTCCACGTATTTGCCAATGCGGAGGGCATCCGCACCTTGCTCATAAAGCCGGTCGATACGTTGCACGCAGGATTGGACGCTTGCGTACGCTACTCCGACGATTCCTTCCGGTGAAAATCGGTATCCAAGAAAGTCAAACCCTCGGCTGATTCGCCCCACGAAGGTCTTGTCGGGATGTTGCTCCAGTTTCAGTTCCGCCATCGTTTGGTTGACGCACCGCACCGCCGCGCGCAGTTGCCAGCGCGTGGGGGCCAGCACGACCCAGTCGTCCATGAACCGGATATAGAACGCGGTCGGTGTAGCCACGGCTCTGCGAGCCGTGCGGCCTGGGCCAACGCGCCTCACAGCCCCGATCTGGGAATCGGGGTAAAAGGCGCGGCTACACCAGCGCTCCATGCGCTCGTCCAGCGGTTTGAGGTAGACCGCCGCCATCAGCGGCGAGAGGGGACAGCCCATCGGGATGCCCCGCGTTACGTCCTCATACAGTCCGTCGTTATAGATGCGGCGGTGCATGTATTGCCACAGCAAGTCGAGAACCTTGGCGTCGGCGATGTATTCCTGTAGCTGGGCATACAGGATCTCGTGGTCAACGCTGGAGTAATACCATTTCACGTCGGTGCGAAAGACGAAGTGCTGTCCGTGCAGCCGACTGGCGACCAGCCGCACCGCCGCTTTGGAGCCGCCGTTGTTGATCACATGGCAGCAACTCTTGGGCAGCAGCGGCCCCAGGTGGCGCGTCAGCACGAGGGCGAGGGCTTTCAGCACCAGCGCATCCCGCGACGACCACAGCGCCACCTGATCCTCGCTGGCAGGTATCATGTCCATCGCGTCAAACCGATACTGGCCGGTCAAGAGGAGGGTTTGCACTTGCGCTTTGACCTGCGCCCAGCGCCAGCGCAGTGTCCAGACATCGTTGTTGGGCGCGTAGCGTTGGCGGCGCACGCACAGCCACTCGTAGGCCTCCTCCAGCACGGCGTCGGAGGCAATCTCGGCCATCAAGTTGGCCGTCAGCATGACGGTTGGCCATGGTATCACTTCCACTCGGGCCGGCAAGCGCGCCGCGATCACACCGGTGCTGAGGGAGTGGTGGAGGCTCCGGCGAAGACCGGAATCGGGCGGCGCGTCAAATCCGGTTGGTCACTAGTGAGCCAGTGTGACGGCGCTGGCTGACTGGGGGACGACGGTCAGTTTCCCGTCAACCAGCTTCACCGGGCCGGTAATTGTCACCACGCGTCCCAGCAGCCATTCATTGACGGGTAGGCTGGTCAACTCGCTTTCGCCCAGCACGACCTGAATTGCACCGGTGGCGTCTTGAACGCTCAACCGACGGGTCTTGTTGCCGTTATCGCTGTCAGAGATGGTCCCGGAAATAACCACTGCCCGTCCCACCCAATCCTCCTTGATCTTACCAATAACGGTTTGCACTGGCGGGGAAGACGGAGTGGCGTCCACAACAGGGGCCGGAGGAGGTGTGGCTGCCGCGGGTGAGTTGGTGGAACCATCGGTGGGAGAGGCTGCACTCACGAGGTCGATGGCGTCGGGCCCGGAAATCTGCAATTCGGGATGATCCCGATAGAGTTTCACCGTGACCTTGGCATGGATCAGGTTGCCGACTTTTACTTTCGCGGCGAGTTGGGGCTGCATGTCGGACCAGTAGACCAGCGGGACCGTGGCCTTGTCCTCCGTGAGGCTGACGATATAGGGAGCACGCTCGCTGGACGGCTCGCGTATCGCCGAGATGACGGCTTGAACGGCAATAGCATGATTCGTCAACGACAGGTTAATGCTCGCAATCGCGGTGAGGGTTTCTCCTGCCGAAATGGCGGGGACGACGCCAACCAAATTCGTCCAGGTGATGGCGACAAAAATGGGCAACAGCCAGCGTGAATGCAAGTTTTCCGCGGAGGTAATCTTGTCGTGGGAGCGGCGGCAATCGAGGGTTGGTTTCATCATTTCTTGCGTTCCTCCAGCCTGCGCGAGGGGAATTCCTGGTGCAAGCCTGATGAATTGTTTCAGTGAATAAGCGACGCCGCAAGAAAAAACTTGACCCCCCATCTTATCCGTCGCGGTGGCATGTTAGCTGCTCGATACAGAGCAGGATTTTGTTCGATGGCAACAAGGAACTGACGAGCGGGCGATGGCGAGGTTCATATATCAAGCGCGCGATGCCTCCGGGCGTCCGATCAATGGCGACATCGAGGCGGTGGACGCACAACGGGCGGCGTCATCGCTGATGGATCGCGGCCTGATGGTCGTTTCCATACGCGCGGGGGGGGCGGGACGCAAGACGGGACGAAAGCGCCGTCAGGGCAAGGTGAAGGCCCAGGATTTGGTCGTGTTCACCCGGCAGTTGGCGACGATGATCGACGCGGGATTGCCGCTCGTGCAGTCGTTGAACGCGCTGGAAGAACAGACGGAGAGCCCGACATTCAAGCCCGTGCTGCGCCAGGCGACCGAACAAGTGGAGCAAGGGCATGCGTTCTCGGAGGCGTTGGCAGAGCATCCCAAAGTGTTCAACCGGTTGTACGTGAGCATGGTGGAAGCCGGGGAAACGGGCGGCCTACTGGCGGAAATCCTCGATCGGCTCGCGAGTTACCTTGAGTCGACTTCTCGCCTGAAGAAAAAGGTGAAATCGGCGATGACCTATCCGGTGATCGTGTGTTTCATCTCCCTGAGCATCGCCCTGTTTCTGATCATCAAAGTGATCCCGATTTTCGGCAACATCTACAAGGACTTCGGCGCCCAATTGCCGGGTCCCACGCAACTCCTCATCGATCTCAGCGATTTCATCCGAACGTACTTCATTCTCGCGGCGGGCACGATGGCGGGGCTCGTCTTTGGCGTTGTCAAATTCAAACGCACCCGCCGAGGAACCGCGCTGTGGGACCGCACAAAGCTGCGGTTGCCCGTGATTGGGAAACTCGTCCACAAGATCTGCATCTCGCGGTTTTCACGGACGTTTGCCGCCCTGCTGCGCAGCGGCGTGCCGATTTTGGAGACCCTGCACATTGTCGGTCAATCTTCGGGCAACACCGTTGTGGAAACCGCGGTCGCCAAGGCCGCCACCAGCATCGAGCATGGAGACAATCTGGCCGCGGCCCTGGGACAGCATTCGATTTTTCCGCCCATGTTGGTGAGGATGATTTCCGCGGGTGAGCAAACCGGCAAGGTGGACGTCATGCTGGAAAAAATTTCGGATTTCTATGACGAAGAAATCGAAGCGACGTTGGCGGGGTTGACGTCGTTGATCGAGCCCTTACTGATCGTCTTTCTCGGCGTGGTGGTCGGCAGCATCGTCATTTGCATGTTTCTGCCGATATTCAAACTGAGCCAAGCCGTTCAATTTTAGAACCCGGCAGCCTGGAGCGGCCGGAGGGCGCGCGAAACGGGTGAATGACTGCGCGGGAAAGTGACTGGAGGAATCAGATGGCCAAGATAATTATAGTTGACGATGACCCGGCGATGGTGGCCGTGCTCTCAGAGGTCTTGCGGGAGCATCGCCATGAGGTGATCCCGGCGAGCAGCCCGGAACGGGCCTTGCAACTGACGAGGGATGAATCTCCGGATCTCGTGTTGGCGGACGTCGAGATGCCAGAAGGCAAGCCGCTGGGGTTGAAGCTGTTGCAACAGGTGAAGGAATACAATCGCTCCATTCCCGTGGTCATGATCACAGGACAGGGCACCAAGGAGCGCGCGGTGCAGGCGCTTCGGGCCGGTGCGCAGGATTTCATCGAGAAACCATTCCAAATCGACGAGTTGGTCAAGCGCGTCGATAACGCGCTCGTTCACCAGAAGGCGGTGCATGCCCTCGAGGAGAACGTCGAACTTCGCCGTCAACTGCAGGAGAAGTTTCGTTTTGACTCGATGATTGGCACCACGCCCCGGATGGAGTCGGTGTATCGCCTCATCGAGCGTATTGCCAACACTGATTCGACGGTGCTCATTCTCGGCGAAAGTGGCACGGGCAAGGAACTGGTCGCCCGCGCGCTGCACTACAACAGCCGCCGCGCGGCCATGCCGTTCGTGGCGGTCAATTGCAGCGCCCTCCCCGAGCACCTGCTCGAATCGGAACTGTTCGGTCATCGCAAGGGCGCGTTTACCGGGGCGGCCTTCGACAAGTTGGGGTTGTTCCAGCATGCCGATGGCGGCACGATTCTTCTGGATGAAATCGGGTCCATGGCGCCGAGTCTGCAGAGCAAGCTGCTGCGCTTTCTTCAGGACAAGGAACTGCGGCGGGTCGGGGACACCGACACCATCAAAGTCGACGTCCGCGTTCTGGCGTCGACCAACGAACCGCTCCAGCAGAAGATGATCGACAAGTCGTTTCGGGAAGATCTCTATTACCGCATCAGCGTCATCCCGGTCCAGCTCCCGGCGTTACGCGAGCGCACCGAAGACATCCCGCTGTTGGTGACGCATTTCATCCAGCAGATTTCCCAACGACAGGGAATCACGCCGCCACGTTTCTCCGACGAGGTGATGGGCGTGTTGAAGAGCTATCGCTGGCCCGGCAACGTGCGCGAATTGCAAAACGCCGTGGAACGGGCGAGCGCCCTCTGTGACGGCGGCGTGGTATTGCTCAAAGACCTGCCCGAGCGCGTGCTCGAAGCCGTGGCCGGGGTCGGTGCGGTGGCGCCACGAGATCCTCCACAATACGGCCCGCCAACGGTAATGACGACTCCCGAGACGAGCCCGAGCATCGATTCGTTGCTTGCCGACAAGGCCGCGGGCGCGGCCCAGTGGAGCCGGGGATTGCCACCCATGCAGCTCAAGGAGTTTCTGCATCGCCAAGAAGTTGATTACATCGAACAGGTGATTCAGGCAGCGGGCGGGGACAAGGAGAAGGCCGCCGAGATGCTCGGAATCAGCATGGCGACACTCTATCGCAAGCTCGCCGCCCCATCCATGGAAGACGAGGTTGAGGCGGAGAAGGTTCAGCCATCCGCGTGAGGATGCGCTCCGCGCCCACGCGACGGCCCGGGGACGACCCGTTTTGGGAGTGTGCGCCCTTGCTGACAGGACCTTGTGCGGTGCTGGAGGCCGCGAACAGGCTTGTTCACGCATCGGCACAATTGTGTATGGGCACAGGCTGTATACCCGGCCGAGACTTGCAGAACTGCAAGAATTCTCAGGTCTGGGTAGGAAAAACCGCCAAGCTTCAAAAATGAGCGGGCGAGAACGGGCGTCCGCGCTCAACGCACCGGCTGGCACCAATGCTGCTGGAAAAGCATGGCGTGGAAGCAGAAATCACCAAAAAAGGGAGGTGAATCAGATGATCAACAAGATCCGCAATGACCGTTCGGCGTTCACCCTGGTTGAAATCATGATAGTGGTTGCCATCATTGGGTTGCTCGCCGCTCTCGCGGTCCCGGGCTTCGTCAAAGCCCGCAAACAGTCTCAAGGTCGCCGCACGCTCAATGACTGCCGTCAACAGGACGCCGCCATTGATCAGTGGGCTCTCGAGACAGGCCAGACGGACGGTGCTACGGTTAACACGACTGGCGCGGCCTCGTACTTGAAGACAGCGTGGAAGACGCAGGACTTGCTCGGGAACGCCTTCGGGCCGACCACCATGCTGGTGGGAACCGGGCAAATCCTCATTTCCACCGCGACCAAGAGTTCGTTGGCCAACGTTGGTATTGACTGGGGTCCGTACTAAGTCGGAGCCCCAGGCACGAGCGCACGCGCGCTTGATGTTTGAGCTTGCCAGAGGCAGGAGGGCCATCCCTCCTGCCTCTCTCCTATGTCGCGAGGGCGATACATCGTGAACGACGCCGGTGTCAATGGTTGGGCGTTGGAGGCCGGAGCAGTAAGCGGCACCCCCCTGTGGATCTCACGGCAACCGGCCAGTACGCATAGCAGGGTACCATCAGCGCCACGGATCTGCTGGGGAGCCCGTACGCTATCGGCCCGGTTGGGAGCAACCAATTGGAGGTCTCCACGGGGATAGAATTCGCTCTCGCCGCAGTGAATATCAACTGGGGATCGTGCTAGATCTGGGGGTTTTGCCCGTCAGTCTTGGGGGGAGGGAGACAAGTGATGGCACATCAGATGCTAGTTGATAGTGCTAGATAACGGAGGGTGGTAGAAGACCATGTTTTTTCACGTCAATAAACGGCGCAAGCCCGATTTGGCGCTCGGGATCGACATCGGAGCGAGCCAGATAAAGGCGGCGCTGATTCGGCGGCAACGAGACACGTTTGAGCTCTTGGAGTACGCGGTGCATGCCCTGCCCACCACGCCAGCCAAGGCGTACCGTGGGCCGGAATTCGTGGCCGAACTCCAGAAGACCGTCGACACTCTCAAGACTTCCGAGCGGCGCGCCTATGTGACGATCAGCTGCAGTTCGGCGATGGTCTGTCAGGCCGAGTTTCCGCCGGTTCCGATCGAGGAAATCAAGAGCGCGCTCAAACTCAACAGCGCGGGATATCTGCGGCGTGATTTTTCGTCCTACTATCTCGACGCATTCGAATTGAAAAAAGGATCGCAGGATCCCAAAGCCAAAGCAAAAGGTGCGGCCAAGCCTGCCGAACCGTCCAAGACCAAGGACGCGGCCAAGACGAAGGACAAAGAGGACAAGCCGAATGACAAGGGCAAGGATGGCGCCAAGACAATCATCCTGGTCGGCGGCGCGAACAAGGAAGAAGTGGACGCGTGCCGGGAAGCGCTCACCGCGGCCAAGATCAAACCCCAGGTGATCGAGTTGGCGGCGGTCTCCGTCATCAATGCCTTTCACTTCAGCCACCCCGAGATCAAGGACGATGTCGTGGTGCTGGTGGACATTGGCGCGCGAATGACGAGCGTCAATTTTCTACAGGGCGGCCTGCCGTTGATCACGCGCATCATGCATTTTGGCGGCGCGCAAATCAGCGAATACATCGGCCAGGTTCTCATGCTCAAACCCCAGGAAGCGGAGGAGGAAAAGCGCAAGATGTCCCCGCCCGTTCAGGAATTGGTGAAGACGGCGATCTCGCCGCTCGCCCGGGAGATTCGCTCCTCCATCGATTTCTTCGAGCGGCAGAATGATTTGCACGTCCAGCGAATCTACGCGTGCGGAGGCTCGGCCAGTTCCCCCCAGATGCTGGCAATCCTCGGCGAAGCGGTCGGCACGCCGGTGGAATGCTGGAACGCGGTGGAGAGTCTGGATGTGAGCCAGTTCAACGGAGGAACGCGGCGGGTCCTTTCCATCGGGCCATCGCTCGCCGCCGTCGTGGGAGTGGCGGCAGGCCGTTTGTCCTGACCGGCAAGTGAGAACGATGACGGCGATTACCCTCAACCTACTGGCCGAAGAGCAATTGGCGCAAGAGGCGCGCGCTCGGGACCCGGTCAAACTGTTCATTGCCGTTGGTCTGGGAGTATTAACCATCGTGGTGGCATTGGGCGGCACCCTATCGGCGATCCTGATGCAAAAACGCTCCGAGTTGGCAGGGCTCCAATCGAAGTGGGACAAGATGAACGACGGGGGGGCGGAAGAAAGCGATTTTCAAAAACTCAACAACGCCGCCAGTGAGATCGTGGCGCTGAATCACTCACGGGTGTTGATTGCCCCGCAGATCGCCCTGGTGAAAGACCTCATTCCCTCATCGGTCGAGTTAACGCAGCTTGCGTTCGCCATGAGTGAGGATAGTCCGGGCGCGGACGGCGGAGGCAATGACGGCGGGGAGGGCCAGCACGGTCGGCATCCCAAGAAGTCCCAGCGGCTCGTCGTGCGATTGGATGGAAAGGCCTTTGGCGGCCAGCCGGAGCTGGAGGTGGACCGATTTCTCCAGTTGCTGCGAAGCGACGCACGCTTCAGCGCGCTGGTCGAGGACATCCAATTGCGCTCGATCGGCCGTGTGGCGGAGACTGACAAAGCCGGCGCCACGAGGGATGCGGCCAGTTTTTCCATCGAATGTTGGTTCAAGGAGAAGTCAACAAAGTGAAGATCGCTTTCCTGAAAAAGATGCCGAAGGATAAGTTGCAAAAGGTGGTGTTCGTCTGCATTGTCACATTGGCGGCCGTCGTCGGTGCGGTGGAGTTCTACGTGCTGAAAAACTGGGCCGCGCTGACCGAGGCCGACGCCAGTATTGCCAAGCTCACCGACCAAATCCGTGAGGGCGAGAAGCAGGCCCGTGGAGCGCAGCAGGACGTCGCTCATCGTGCGGAGGTAAAAGCGTTTGTGGAAGCACAACACGCGGCCATGATTTCCGGTGATCCGTTTGCCTGGGTGGTGCGTGAGGTCAGCCTGTTGGCCGAACAACATCCTGTACGGATCACGGCGCTGCATCCCGGCATCAAATCGGAAGCAGCCGGGGAATCCAAAGGTCGTACCTACACGTCCGGCATTGAGGTCTCGGGTACGTACGACCAGTTGGGTGCATTTGTTCGGGACCTGGAGAATAAATTTTCCACGGCCGAGATTCGATCCTTCTTGATGGGCGGCAACGCGGATGACAAGGGCCAGCACGGGGCGACGCTGACCATCACCCTGCGCGTGCTCCCGCCGGAACCGTCCAAGAAAACGGAGGCCAAGAAGTCAACATGAAATCTCACGCTCATTCCGTCCCCTGGATACACCGCGCCAGCTCGAATGGCGGTGTCGTGATCGATACGGGCACGGCCGTCCGTGAGCCGGGCCGTGCTCGGCCGGCCCAGGCCCGGTTAGCGGATTGTCGCCCATCACTGAGTCCTGATCTGTCCGCGCCCATGAGGGTGGTCGGGGTACTGGCGTTTTGCCAGGCGATTATTTTCCTCGTGCTGTTTCTGTTTCTCTGCGCGCGAGCTGGGGCGGCGACGGAGAGCAAGTCCGGACACAGCCTTGAGTTGACCCCCTCGATATATGCGACGCAAAACTCACGCGATCCGTTTGGAGCGCAACTGCCTGGTTCGGCGGAAACGAATCGCGCCGGGACGGTCGCGTCCGTTGATGCCGGCGCGTTGAAATTAATGGGCATTTTGTACGACGCGGCGCATCCCGCTGCTCTGGTCAATGACCAACTCCTGGAGTTAAACCAGCCGGTGAAAATGCAAACCGCGCAAGGGGAAGTGGACGTCAAGGCGCTGAAGATCACGCGCGAGCTGGTGGTGCTGCAGGTGGGGGGACAAACGATGGAATTGCGGCTCGGTGGCGCCGCGCACGATCAGGAAGCCAGGTAATCCAACAAGGACGCCGGTCCCGAACGTGCTCGGGCTGGCCCAGATGCTGCTGTTTCGTAGGAAGATAAGTAGGAGGATAACATGAAGACGCGACGACTGCTGACCCTTTGCCTGTCGGGCGCCCTGCTCTGCTCCGTGGTTTATGCGGCAGGGCCGGTGCCATCGACCGCCATTGAGGTGGCAACAGCACCGGTGGCCGTCGCGGCGCCGACGACGGCAGCGGTGACGGCTCCCGCCGTCGCCACGGTGACGAACGCGCCCCAACCGCTGGCCGATGAGCCGATCGAAATTGGCTACATCGAAGCGGACATCCAGAACGTGCTGCGCACCCTTGCCGCCAAGGCTGGTGTCAATTTGATACTGGGCGACGAAGTGACCGGCAAGGTCACGGTCAATTTGAAGGGGATCTCCTACGAGCAGGCGATGCAGTTGATCGCCGAATCCAAGGGCTACGCGTACGTTAAGGACAATAACGTGGTCAAGATCAAGTCGCGAGAATCGCTGGACGTGGAGCCGATCGAGTTGCGAGTGTGCACCCTGGCGTATGCCAAGGCGGAAGATGTGAAGAAGACGCTCGATCCGGTACTGACCAAACAGGGCAAGATCGAGGTGGACGCCCGGAGCAACACGCTGGTGCTTTCGGATACACCGTCCAGCTTGTCGAAGCTTGTCCCGCTGATCAAATCGCTCGACACGGAAACGCCGCAGGTATTGATCGAAGCGAAATTCGTCGAGACGCAAAAAAATCCGACAAAAAATCTGGGGATCGATTGGAGCGGCACGCTGCTCTCGCATTCGTTATCGGCGACGGGTTTTCGTACCGCCCCGGGCACCGACCCGACACAACCAACGTCCTACGCCACCGATCCGGTGAGCGGCGGCAACCTGACCGGCTTCAGCATGGAAAAGAGTCTCAGCGGCGGGGCATGGTCCGCACCGTACGCCTTGCTGAACCCGGGCAACGCGGCGATTGTCTTTAACTACCTCAACCAGGATACGGACTCGGAATTGCTCGCCAACCCGCGCGTGGTCGCGACGGACAATGTCAAGACCCGCATCTCCATCGCTGAGCAATATCCGATTCCGAACTTTTCCTTCAGCGAGCAAACGGCGTCGTTGCAAATATCCGGGTTCGAGTACAAGGATATCGGCATCATCTTGACGGTAACGCCCCGCGTCAATCGGAACGACTACGTGACGTTGGACGTACAGCCGGAGGCGAGCAGCTCGTCGGCAAACGCGACGTTGCAGAGCGGTGGTGGCAATGCGGTGTTGATTCCCATCATCCAGACGCGCACGGCGCAGACAACCGTTGTCATCAAGAGTGGCAATACCCTGGCCATCGGCGGGTTGATGCGCGTAGACGTCAGCGACAACTACAACAAGGTGCCCCTGATGGGCGATGCGCCCCTGCTCGGGCCGTTGTTCCGCAACAAGAGTCTGAGCAAGACCAGGCGCGAGTTGTTGATTTTCCTGACGCCAACGATCGTGCATCCGGACCAGCAGACAGGCTACGAGAAGTACGCCAACGGCTTGCCGAACGAACCCGTGTACACGAACGACAAGTGGATGCCGAAAGACAACTGCGGAGCCTCGAAGCTTTTTTGGATTGGGTGGCCACGCGAGAGCCAAGACCACCGGGGTCACGACCAACAACGTCGTGGCAACCACAGGGTTTCGGGTCGAACTAATCGGCCCGCTGAAGATCCATGCTCCCGAGAGGTGAGGGCGGGAGCGCGGGGTGGGGAGGGGCGTCCCCCGCGGGACGCCCCTCGCACCGTTGCGAATGATTCTCAGCTTCTGCATGGGCGACAGGTGAAGGCGTGATTGGCAATCCCAGCAGAACCGCAGGTCTTTGCCATCGTTCCCTCGGAAGGCGTTACCGGTATGTCACTTGCTGCATGGAAGGTGAGCAGTGTGCCGTCGAGCACAGGAGAAATGATGAGTAGGAAGCCATGTCAGGGGGATGCGGGGTTCACGCTGGTGGAGTCGGTGCTCGCCATCATGATCCTCGGCTTCTCCCTCAGCGCCTGCGTCATCAGTTTCACCATGTCGATGCAGGCGGTCAAGACGGCGGCCAATCAAATGGCCGCATTGCACTCCGTCCGCTACGAACTGGAAACCTTGCGGACGTTGAGTCTGACCAATTCCTCCTCACTGAACTCGGGCACGCATTCGTTTACAAACAACGGCATCGTCGGCACGTACACGGTGACCAATCTCAATTCCTGTACGAAGAATCTGACCGTGAACGTCACGTACATGAACTACATCAACCATGGCCTTACCAACAATATCGCCACGAATACGTTGGTGACGACACTGGCGTCGACACTGCACCCATGAACGTCCGCAAGACAACGGCACGCCGATCGGCTGGCGGTTTCACGCTCGTCGAAATGTCCATGTCGATGGCCATCCTGACCCTTCTTACCGTCGGCATTTTCAACGTGTTCTGGCAGGTCCTCAAGACCTATAACGAGACGAGTTTGATGAGCACTACCGCCGTGCAGGCGAGCTTTGCACTGGATCGCATGGTGATCGGTATCGGCACAAACGCCGGGCTGCGGGAAGCGCAAGCCAGCACCGTCACCACGACGTCCACGAGCAGCAATTGGGTGTTTTCGTATGACAGCGGGCTCTCGTTCACCTACTCCGCAACCAACCACACCATCGTTGACCAATCCGGCGACCTTGTTGTCTCGAATCTGGTTGCCTCGACGCTGACGAACACGACGAACGGCGTTCAGATTTCTGTCTCCGTCGCGCAGAGTTGTGGCGGGCGGACGTTGACGAACACGATGGCGACATTTGTGGAATTCAGGAACTAGCCGTGAACACGAGCATCGACGAAATCATTTATAAGGAAGTTGGCGTATGAATAGAGCCAAACAAAGTCGCGAAGATCTGAAGGGGTCGGTCCTCATTGTAACGTTGTGCCTGCTGTTTATCGTGGTCGGTTTGGTGATCACCATTCTCGACGTCGCCAGTGACCATCGGGCGATTTCGGTGCGGCAGGTCAATCTGGATCAGGCCATGTACGTGGCCGAGGCCGGGGTCGAAGTTGGCGCTCGGTTCATGGAGTCGAATCTCACCGTCATGGTCAATTCGTCCACCGGCAAGACCAACGGCAGCGGGAGCGTGGGATCGGGAACCTACAACTATTTCATTTATCGGACCAACACCAGCACGTACTGCATTATCTCGACGGGAACGGTCAGTGGCGTTTCCAATGGAAGCGGGTCGAACCAGCCCATCGCGCGGGTCGTCAGTCTGTTGGACGTGTACCAGCCGACGTACGCGTCGTTCGCCCTCTGGAGCAGTAACAACAACGCCGTCTCCTTCGCCACGGGGGACGTGCTTTACGGGCCCGTTTACTCCTATACAGAACTGTACTTTGACGGCGACCCGGTATTCTATTCTACGCTTGAGTCCGACGCTGGAACGTATTCCGGGAGCATCTCCGGAGCCACCCTGGCAGATGGTCTGACATTGAATACGTCTGAGGGGTCGATGGCCGACGTGAACTTCAACACAGGCTCCTTGTCGCTGAAAAGCATCGCCACCAGCAGTGGCCTGGAAGTCAGCGGTACCACGACGCTCACGTTCAACGGCGGTACGGTCACGGTCAAAAGATCGAGCGGCACCCAGACGTACACAATCCCTGCCAGCGGCGGGATAATTTATGTGGCGAACAACGGAACCCGTCTCCGGCACGATCTATCTGGAAGGCGGGAAGGTGACCGGACCGCTGACGGTTGCCAGCGAGGCCAGCATGTACATCGAGAACAACATCACGTATACGCACAACCCGGTGACCACCCCGACAACCACCGATGCGCTGGGATTGATTTCGCAGGACAATATTTGGGTGGACACGGGTGCGCCCGCTGCGCTGACGATTGACGCGGCGATGATCGCCGCTGGCACCAGCAGTGGAGGTACCGGCAGCTTTGGCGTGATCAATTACGCCACGATGAACCCCACCGGCACGCTCACGGTGTACGGCGGGATTGTGCAGGCGGTACGCGGCCCAGTGGGCACGGCTAACCAGTGGGGAGGCGTCGAAACCGGCTACGCCAAGAGTTACAATTTCGACTCGCGGTTCCTGACGAAACCGCCGCCGGACTACCCGGTGATTTCCGGCCAGGTCAATTTCAGTCAATGGCAGGAGGGACACTAGTTGGATATGAACGCGATTCCTCGGTCGATAGATAATGGTTCGAAACGCTGGCTCGCGGTTCTGGCGGCGACGGCTGCCGCTTCGGTCATTTTCGTGGCCTACTCGGTCGTCCAGACGCTGTCGCCATCGGAACCGAGCGTGGTGGCGCCACAGAAACCGACCCCGGCACCCACCGAGGAACCGGTGACGAGGAGTGAGCCGGATTGGGGTGCCGCCCAAGCGGGACAGAGGCTCTGAAGCTGCGGCTACCCGAGTGGACCCGTTCGCTGCCCAGGAGGCTGCGGCCGCGAGGGCCGCCGCGGCCCACGATCCGGTTGAGCGTCAGAAAGACGTTCACCGCCAGGCGGAATACCTCCGCAACCTCATTTCTCAAGGCAAGCTTCCGGGGTGCTTTGGGAAACTGACGAAGGAACAAGTTGACGAGATGGAGCGAAAGGGCATCACGATCCAGTAACTCGTAGCTGGCGTGAGCCACGTTGTGGCAACGCCACTCACGTGGCCGTGACCGTCGCGTGACCGCGTTGGGCGCGGAACGCGACCTCACGCAGTGGTTTCAGGACACTTCCAGCCGCTTGGCGATGCGGAATTTTTCGATGCGCTTGCGCAACGTCGCGCGGGTGATCCCCAGCAGCTTGGCGGCCTGCACTTGGTTTCCGTTGGTTTCAATCAGGGCTCGCGCGATCAATTCGCGTTCCACCAGCGCCATGATTTTCAGGCTCGGGTCTTTCTTGGCCAACGCGTAGAGCGGACGAACCGCCGCATCAATGGCCGCCGTCAGGTCCTCCGCCGGAACCGCGACCGCCCGCGATTCGCGCACTTCCGCGGGCAAATCCTTGGGCAGGATCGAATCGCCGCGGGCGACGACTGCCGACCTCTCGATCACGTTTTCCAGTTCGCGCACGTTGCCGGGCCACGGAGACCGATCCAGTATCTTCAGTGCCTCCGAGGAAATCTTGGTGACCCGGCCGGCCGTCGTGCCTGATTTGGCCAGTCGTTGCAGGAAGTAATGCACCAGCAGGCGCACGTCCTCGCGGCGTTCGCGGAGCGGCGGGAGGTGAATGCGGACCACGTTGAGCCGGTAATACAGGTCTTCGCGAAACTTCTTGGCGGACACGAGTTGTTCGGGGGCCTTATTGGTCGCGGCGATCACCCGCACGTCCACGTGGAACGTCTGGTTGCCGCCGACGCGCTGGAATTCGCCGTTCTGCAGCACGCGGAGGATTTTCGTTTGCGTCGACAGGGGCATGTCGCCGATTTCGTCGAGGAAAATCGTCCCCTGGTCGCATTGCTCGAACTTGCCGATCCGCCGGTCGGCCGCGCCGGTGAACGCGCCTTTCTCGTGACCGAACAGTTCGCTCTCCAGAAGATTCTCGGGAATCGCGGCGCAGTTGATCGCCAGGAAGGCCTTCTCGGCGCGGCGGCTGTGGTGATAAATCGCGCGGGCCACCAGCTCCTTGCCCGGTCCCGCTTTCACCGGTGATCAGCACCGTGGCCTCGGATTGTGATACCTGGCCGATGAGCTTGAAGACCTGTTGCATCGCCTCGCTTTTGCCGACGATGCCCTCGGCATGGTCTTCACTGCTCAACAACGGCTGATAGCTGACCACCTCGCGCATGTCGCGCGCGGCCTTGAGGGCGGACTCGATCAGTGTCTTGAGCTTGGGCACTTCAAGGGGTTTGAGCACGTAGTCATACGCGCCCAACTTCATGGCCTCGATCGCTGTCTGGGTCGTGCCGTAGGCGGTCATCATGATGATGAGGAGTTTCGGGTCGAGTTCGCGCAGCTTCCGCAACGTATCGAGCCCGCTGGTGGCGCCCATGCGAATGTCCATCACCACCAGGTTCGGGCGCTCTTTGGCGACCATGCGGATCGCCTCTTCGCCGTTGGCCGCATCCACGACCTGCAACGAATCGCTGGCGAGGTTACGGTGGAACGCGCGCCGGATGTCCGCCTCGTCATCGACAACCAGGATCTTGTCCATAGGGTTCGCATCATAGTCACACCGTCCCCACAGGGCAAGCCCGCCTGTGGCAAACAATCGGCCGGGGATCACTACTTGCGGCACTCGCCCTTCAGTGTTAGGGATACAACAATGAAATGGTCGCTTCCAATCGGGCGTGTATTCGGCATCAGCCTGCGGCTGCATTTTACATTTCTTCTATTTCTTGCCTTCATTGCCTACGGAGGCTTCGTGGATGCAGGCCTCAACGGCGCCGGTTGGGCCGTAGCAATGTTCGGCTCGGTATTTGCCTGTATCGCCCTCCACGAGCTTGGGCATAGTGTTGTAGCCCAACAACTTGGCGTCCAAGTGAGAAGCATTACACTTCTGCCAATCGGTGGCGTGGCGGCGCTCCGGAGCATCCCGGAAAATCCCTGGCACGAGATCGCCATCACCGTGGCGGGGCCGATGGTCAATGCCGCCATCGCGTGCGCGTTGATCCCATTCACAGGCACGCCGTCACATTGGCTGATCGTGGCCATGCCCCAGGACATTCATGGTCTGTTGCTGAGTCTCACCCAGGCGAATATCACGCTCTTCGTGTTTAACTTTATTCCCGCGTTTCCGATGGACGGCGGGCGGCTGCTGCGCGCAGTGTTGGCCCTTGTCCTCCCGTACCGGCAAGCCACGACGATCGCCGCCATGGTGGGGCAGGGGTTGGCCATCCTGTTCGTGGTGGCCGGATTGAAATTCTCTATCTGGCTCGTCCTGATCGGCGTGTTTATCTTCCTGGGCGCCGAAGGCGAGGAACGTGTCGTGCGGATGCGAAGCGTATTGCGTAAACTGGCTGTGGAAGATGTGATGAGCCGGCCGGTCGCGACGCTTTCGCCATCGGATCCCGTGTGGCGCGGGATCGAGTTGATCTATCAAACCGGGCAGGACGATTTTCCCGTGCTCCAAGAAGAAAGGCTCGTGGGCATCGTGACGCGGCCGGACCTCGTCGAAGCGATGAATGCGCAGGGAGCCAACACGCCGGTGGTGACGATTATGCAGGCCAGGGTGACGCTGGCGTCGCCGCGAGACGGGTTGGCGCAGGCGTGCGAAGAGATTATCAACGGCACAAACACGAACGCCGTCCTCGTCGTGGATGACGGGCAGCTGGTCGGCATGGTTTCGCCCGAAAATATCAATCGCTACCTGTTGCTGCAATCGAGTCTCAAGTCGCCGCGCCGTCGCCGGGTGAGGGGAGTGCCGCCGTTACTCGTGACTTCGCAAAGTCCAGTGCCTCCGCGCGTGATTTCAGGCGGTCCTCCAATTGCAGTTCCTCCACCTCGCGCAGGATCTGTCCCACCATCGGGCCTGGTGTAAGCCCGAGAGCCAGCAAATCGTTGCCGTTCAAGAGCGGCGCGGGTTTGACTGCTTCCGGTGGCAACTCCGCGGCCTTGGCTTTGAGGAATTCGTAGTTCTCCAGGTTCCGGTGGCTCGATGCGCAATCGATCCGATGGAGTTCAAGTTCTTCGGGAAACGTGTCGCGGGCGAGGATGCGCTTGAGTTTCGCCGGACGCATTTCCCTGACGAATTGAAATCGCATGTGTTCGCGAACGCAAAGGACGATCTTGTCGATCTCCTCGTTGGGGAAGCGGAGCCGGCGCAGAATCGTTTCCGCCATCTCCGCGCCGATACGGTCATGGTCGTTGAACCGGATCCGGTCCGGGGCGCGCTGGAACGTGGGCGGCTTGCCCACGTCGTGCAACAGGACGGCGAACGCGAGCACCACCGGGTTGTGGTAGGGCGCGCTCGCCGAGCACGCCGTTTCACTCATCGTCTCCAGCATCAGTCTCGTATGTTGGAACACATCCCCTTCGGGGTGAAACTCGGGTGGTTGCTCGACCCCTTTCATCGCGGCGATTTCGGGCAGAATTTCCGGCAACAACCCGCTGGCATCAAGCAATTCCAGGCCGCGACCCGCGTGCGGCCGCGTGAGAATCTTGATCAACTCGTCTCGGACACGCTCCGCGCTGACAACGTTGATTTGGGACGCCATCTCCTTGACCGCGTCGAACGTCGCGGGGTCGATGGCAAATTCCAAATTTGCTGCAAATCGGACGGCGCGCAGCATTCGCAGTTTGTCTTCAGCGAACCGCTGCCGCGGATCGCCAATTGTGCGCACCAGCTTTCGCTCGATGTCGGCCCGACCACCAACATAATCAATTATCCCCGGTAGGGCATCTGTTGCCGTGGGTAGGGCACGCTGGCCTGTCCTGAGCGGAGTCGAAGGGCTCAACGCGCCGTCCGTCTGTTGAGGTAGGGCGCTCGCGCCGCGAGCGCCGTTTTGTGTCTCAGATGCCAACGGATCATAAAACAATCCGTTGACCGTGAAATCACGGCGCTGGGCGTCTTCTTGTGGCGATCCGTAATGAACGCCCGTGGGACGCCGCCCATCGATATAGGCGTCGTCGCTGCGAAAGGTGGCGACCTCGAATTGGTGTTCGCCGTCCAGGACCAACACGACGCCGAACGCGGCGCCGACGGGGACGGTCCTGGCAAAGAGCGCCTGGACATCCTCCGGCGTGGCGCTCGTGGCGATATCGAAGTCATGCGGCTCGATGCCCTGCACCATGTCGCGCACGCATCCGCCGACAAAATACGCCGTGTGGCCCGCCTTCCGCAGCCGTTGGACAATGTTCGTCGCGGTTTCCTTCATCCCGAACAGACACTACTGGAGCACGTCGGTGCGTGCAAGCAGGGGAATGATTAGTTCGTTCGGCTCGGGGAACAAATGTGCGCCAACGGCGAAATCGTCAAGAGTCAGGTGTTGATCCGGCGTACTAGTGGTTCACTAGCGACTGAATGGGTGAAACTAATACAACAGATCCGTGAGAAAGGTCGAGAGTGAGCTTGTCAGTTAAGGGGAATCGTGGTTGGATTCCCTGAAATAGGAGGGTGTCCAATGGCTCTGTCCAATGCATATTTGATGACGACGAAGAACCTCGAAAAGATGTTGGCGTCAATTCGTAACGCGCAAGCACCTGAAAAGTTCACCATTAAATTCTTGGAATCGTTGGGGTTCACGAGTACTAGCGACAGACTGATCATCGGAGTGTTGAAAGCGATGGGTTTTCTGGACGAGGCGAGCGTCCCGACGCAACGGTATTTTGAGTTCCTCGATGAAACACAGTATAAAGTGGTACTTGCCCAGGGCATCCGTGAGGCGTATGCCGACTTATTTCGCGTGAATAACAAGGCGGAACAATTGGAGCAGAAGGAGGTAAAGAATAAGTTAAAGACCCTGACCCAGGGAGCGAAGAGCGACAAGGTGCTGGCTTTGATGGCGATGACTTTCGACGCACTTTGCGGTCTCGCAGATTTTTCGAAGGTCGCTGGGACGGCGAAACAGGAGAAGGCAACCGTAGCTGAGCAGACGCAAACGAATGCTGACGGGGGTGAGCAACCCAAGGAGAAGAAGGCACGCGAGCACGGTTTTGATCTCGCATACAACATTCATATCGAATTGCCAGCGACTAGAGATCAGGCAATTTACGATGCGATTTTTCGCTCCCTGAAGGATCATCTTCTATGAATATCCTTAACCGAGAGGACACAAAGCTCGCGGGCTTCATAATGCGTGGTCTCTTGGCGTCAGAGTCTCTGGACCTGCTTCACGTGACCAAGGACAGGGCGGACGGGTTGGGTTTCAATGATATAGCAAACAAGGTGTCAATGAAGCTGCTTGATGAGGAAGCCGTGAATGACGCCACTAAGATGTCCGCCGTATATATCGCGATCGCGAGTTTTGAAAATGCTGTTAGGGAACTCATCTCAAGTCGATTGTTGGAAGACAAAGGCGCGGATTGGTGGAGTGCATGTGTGTCGGCGGATATCCGTCGGCGCGCGGACCTGAAAATTAAAGAGGAGCAGCAAATTCGTTGGCATCAAGCGAGAGGGCTAAGCCCGATCTATTTTACAGAACTCAAGGATTTGACCTCAATAATTCAACAGAATTGGCCTTCGTTCGAGGCACTCCTTCGTGATGTGGACTGGGTGCGACATTTGATTCGGACAATTGAGCGGTCAAGAAATGTCATCATGCATAGTGGTCAGTTGGCTGTCGATGACATTGAACGAGTCGGGATGAGTATTCGAGACTGGATCCGACAGGTTGGCGGTTGAGCACAGTTGCTTGTCGTGCACCAAGAGGGGAGTGGTGGGCGGGCGGGCACTCGTATGAGGTGGGGCAAAGCGCGCGATGGGTCGCCAAATTCCAGAGCGAGAACGGCACTAAATGGACTGTATGGCTTTGGGGGCGGGGTTCTGCTATCCTTGGCCCGCGTGAGAACGAAGCCGGAGTTGATCGCCCCTGCGGGGAACATGGAATGCGCGCGCGCGGCTGTGGCCAACGGCGCGGACGCGGTGTATTTCGGTCTGCCGCGCTTCAACGCCCGGATGCGGGCGGACAATTTTACGGAGGAGCAGTTGCCGGAGTTGGTTCGGTTTCTGCACGCGCATCGTGTCCGGGCATTTTGCACGGTCAACACGCTCATTTTCACCGACGAACTCACCGACGCCGAACGCGAGTTGATGCTGCTCGACGCGGCGGGCGTGGATGTGGTGATCGTCCAGGACCTCGGATTGGCGGTGCTCGCGCGCGAATTGGGCACGAAGATGGATGTTCATGCGTCGACGCAAATGACGATCACGTCACCGGAGGGCGCGAAGTTTGCGGCCCGGCTTGGCATCAAGCGGGTCGTGTTGGCGCGCGAGGCATCGATGCCGGAGATGGCGAAGTTTGGCGGAGCCGCCGAGGGTCTGCCGTCACTGGAGGTGTTTGTGCACGGCGCGTTGTGCGTGGCGTATTCGGGCCAGTGCCTGACGAGTGAGGCGTTGGGGCAACGGAGCGCCAACCGCGGGGAGTGCGCGCAGGCGTGCCGGTTGCCGTACGAACTGATCGTCGACGGCGTCGTGAAAGAGTTGGGCGACCGTCGATACCTGCTGTCGCCGCAGGACCT
The DNA here is from genome assembly GCA_963712025.1 of uncultured Verrucomicrobiae bacterium. Taxonomy (GTDB): domain Bacteria; phylum Verrucomicrobiota; class Verrucomicrobiia; order Palsa-1439; family Palsa-1439; genus Palsa-1439. Next base: position 155,812 of record CAVQGJ010000011.1, read on the forward strand.
GATGGCGGTGCAGGAGATTCCGGAACTGATTCGTCTCGGCGTGAGCGGTTTCAAGATCGAGGGGCGGCTAAAATCTCCCGAGTACGTGGCGGCGACGTGCCAGGTGTACCGCAAGGCGATTGACGCGGCGCTCGCGGAGCAATCCGCTGCCGTTGACGGCGCCGACAAGTACAAGCTGGAGATGACCTTCTCTCGCGGTCTGTATTCCGGTTGGTTGCATGGCGTGAACCATCAGGAATTGGTGCGGGCACGGTTCGGCAAGAAACGCGGGCCGTTTGTCGGAGCGATCCGACAGGTCGGGGCGGATCACGTCGAGGTGGACGCGCAGACGCCGTTGTCCGCCGGCGACGGCGTGGTGTTCGACACGGGTGGCGATCCGGACCACGAACAAGGCGGACGCATCTGGCAGGTGCGCGAGAATTGCCTGTTTTTCGAGCGTGGCCATGTGGACTTTGGCCGGTTGAAGCCGGGTGACCGGGTGTGGAAGACGAGCGACCCGCAACTCGAACGCGAGTTGAGGCGAACGTACAAGGGCGACATTCCGTTGCCGAAGACGAGGATCGACCTCGCGGTGAGTGGAGCCGTCGGCACACTCCTGACGGTGGAAGCGAATGGGGTGCGCGTCAATTCGTCGATGCCATTGCAGACGGCGTTCAAGCGGCCGCTGACGGAGAAAGCGTTGCGGGACCAACTCGGCCGTCTCGGGGAAACGGATTTCGTGTTGGGGGAGATCCATAACAAGCTCGTTGGACAAACCATTCTGCCCGTAAGCGAATTGAACCGGTTGCGTCGAGAACTCGTCGAGAAGATTCATTCACCACGACAGGATGGGAATAATGAGGCGCAACCGTCACCCGCTGTTACGTCGGTTCTTTCGGAGTTGTTGGCGAACGTTCCGAGAGAAACGGTTGATCGTCCCCGGCAACTGGTTGCGCTCTGTCGAACGATGGATCAGCTCTCCGCCGCGCTGGAATCCGGTTGCGCCACCGTCTACGTGGATTTCGAGGACATCCGGCGGTATCACGAGGCTGTCGCGCAGGTGCGAGAGCGGGGCGGGGCAGAAATCTATCTGGCCACGCCGCGAATTCAAAAAGCCGGCGAGCAGGGGTTCTTCAAGCTGATCGAATCGGCCAAGCCGGATGGAGTTCTCATTCGCAACCTCGGCGGTCTGGATTATTTCCGGAGCAGTACGCTGCGAAAGGTCGGCGATTTTTCGCTCAATGTGGCCAATCCGTTGTCCGCCGAGCTTCTGATGCGGCGAGGGATTGGAACGCCTGACGGTTTCCTACGACCTGAACGCGCAGCAGGTGATCGATTTGTTACACGCGGCGCCGCCGCATTGGTTCGAGTTGACGGTCCACCAGCACATGCCGATGTTTCACATGGAGCACTGCGTGTTTGCAGCGTTTATGTCCAATGGGACTGATGCCACGAATTGCGGGCGACCCTGCGACCGCCATAACGTGAAATTGCGCGATCGCGTGGGCGCGGAACATCCCCTCAAAGCGGACGTGGGCTGCCGCAACACCGTGTACCACGCAAAGGCCCAGAGCGGCGGTGATTTCGTGCGATCATTTGTCGAGGCCGGCACCCGCATCTTTCGCGTGGAATTGCTCGACGAAGACGCCGCGAAAACGCGCGCGATCCTGCAGGCATACCGGGATTTGATCGAGGGAACCACGGCCGATTCATCCACTCGATTCCGCGGCTTAAATGTGGTGAAACAGTTGGGCGTTACCAGCGGGACATTGACCGTTTTGTCGTGACGGCCGCGGCTTACTCGGTTTCGCCCGAGGCCATCTGGTCAGTTGGTGGAAGTTCCTTGCGATGGGTGAGGAAGAACCCGCCACCGATAATGCTCCAGAACAGCGCGGCGAGGTAGCCCACCAGTGACATGACCAGCGCGACCGACCCGGCCACGCCGACTTCATGGAACATCTTGACGTACATCCCTTCGCGGACGCCAAAGCCCGAGATGGTGATGGGCACGGATGTCACCGAGTTGATGATCGGCAGGTACAGAAAATAATCCAAGAACGTCGCGGAACGAACCGCCAATCCCATCCCGACGCACCAGATGCTGAACATCGCGAAGAAGTGAACGGCAAATGAAATCAACATCGTTTTGGTCAGGATCACGGGATGAGAGGCGTAGACCCGGTAGGCTTCCACCATCCGTCGCAAGGCGTCGTACTTCGGCATCCGTTGGAGCCAGGGGCGCAGGCCAGGAAATTTGTCGACAAAGCCCCGCCACAAGCCAACGAACGTCCCCACGATGGTGAAGACGATCACCGCGAGCGTCGCCATCGAAAACCAGAACAACTTGGGGTCGCGCAGGACACGGGTGTGATAGATCGCCATCATGACCAGGGCGATGATGAACAACGCCAGCAGACCGATCAAGCGATCCACGACGACCGTGGCGATGGCCTCGGCCTTTTTGTGATGCGTCTCCTGCGCCACGTACAACGCCTTCATAACGTCTCCGCCGGTTGACCCGAGCATGAACGCGTTAAAAAACAGGCCAATGAAGGAAATCGAAAAGAGCCGCGAGATATTTTACGTCCAATCCCTGGACATGCAGAATCCACCGCCAGCGGGTGATTCCGAGAATGGCCGGTATGCCGGCGGAAAGGACGGCGGCGACGAGCCAGGTCGCGTCAATTTTCTGAAATTCGTGCCATAACGTCTGCGGGCCCACGCTCCACACGATCCGCGCGCGCGCCGCCCAGTCCAAAGCATCGGGGTCGATGTTGTGGGCCTGAAAGTACTCCAGCGCCTCCTTGTGAAAAATGCCGTTGAACAAGTAAGCCAGGAGGCCCACGCTAACGAGTACCCGCAATAACGCGCCCAGGTGTTTTTTCATACCGCGACCGTCTTCCGTAGCAGGTCGTGCACCCGTTTTGCGCCGTCGATGATTTCCTCGGCCTTCCAGTGGGGATGAATTTCCCAGGCGAGCACCATGCTGTCCGTGATAAACGGCGCCAGCCGCCCAAAGTCGTACGTCCCAAGACCCGGCGGGAGGTGATCCCGAGCGGGCGGCTTAAAATCCTGCAGATGCATTCCGGCGGTGCGGCCGCGAAATCGATTCAAGATGCCGTCGACGCTCATCAGTCCGAGAACTTCTTTCACGGCGGCATGGCCGACGTCGTGCCAATACATGATCGTCTCCGTCCCGAAATGCGTGAGAATCTGCTCGGCCTCCTCCTCGTTGGGGATCTCTTCGATGCTGAGACGCGTCTCCATCCCGATCTTCACGCCCATTTCCTTCGCCCGGGGCAGCACCTCATCCAGTGTGCGGTACACCTGATCGAGAGGCCGTCTGGCGTTTCTTGTCGCGGACGGCGATGGCTTTCTCGGCTAGCCGGTGGTATTTGGGGCTGTCAGCGCGCTCTTCAAATTGAAGATCCAACAGACGCGCTGTGTAATGGCGCATCGGGACCTGCCCGAGATGCATCACCACGGCCTTCGCGCCGAGCGCCGCCGCGCAATCGATCGTCCGCAACGTGTGGCGCACGGCATATTTGCGCTCCTCTTCATCCCGCGAACTGGGCAGGTAGTAATTGGGGGCCGGGCCCATGACCCCGATGGGAGTCGGGCAAAAATTGTGGAGCGAACTGATCTTAATCTCACCGGCGGCCACGGCTTCCTGCACTCCCGTCATGAGGGACAATCGCGTGCCGTGACCCAGCTCCACGTACTCGAAGCCGAGCGCGCGCACCTCATTGACCATCGCGCGCCCGTCGATGTGGCGCTCCGAATTCCAGCAGGTCGAGAATGCAAACATGAAAACGGGGGTCAGCCCCGAATGCGTTCGGGGCCAGCGCCGCAACGCGACCGCTGGCCCCGGGATTGGTTCGTGCGTGTTTAGAAACCTATGAAGGTACGCGGTCCTCGCGCCTTCCGCCGTCGCTTTTCGCTCGGCTTTTCGTAGTGGCGATGCGCCCGCGCTTCGCGCAATGTGCCTTCGCGATCCAGCTTCTTCTTCAGCCGGCGCAATGCTTTTTCCACGGGCTCACCTTTTTTCAGTCTGACTTCCGACAATCTCGATTCACACCCCTCTCATACGCTTCTCACCCCGATCTCCGGAAGACGGGGAATGAAAACTCTCAGCGTCCCTGCAATAGCCACGCATCATACCAGCTGTGGCGGTTCGTGTCAATGCGCTGGCCGGGCTGGGAGGCTCGTGTCGGCAGGTTGAGCGTACGTGGTGCGCCGTATGCGGCGTCTCTCAGCGGTTGGCGAGGAATTCTTGTAACGCCGCGGCCATTTTCGGCCCGATGCCGGGGACATTCGCAATGGCCTCGGCGCCGGCCTCGCGAAGCCGCTGGATGGAACCGAAATGCTGCAACAGGGCCAACTTGCGCTTCTCGCCGAGGCCGGGGAATTCGTCGAGGACGGATTCCTGGACGCGACGCTTCCGGAGCTTTTGGTGATAGGCGTTGGCAAAACGATGGGCTTCGTCCCGCAGCCGTTGAATCAGATGCAGAGCAGGGGAATTGCGCGGCAGGCGGATCGGCAAAGTCTGGTCGGGAACGTGAATCTCTTCCATCTGTTTGGCGAGTCCGATCACGGGCAGATCGCGGATCTCCAGTTTCCAGAGCGCCCGTAGCGCCGCCATGAGCTGGCCTTTGCCGCCATCCACCATCACCAGATCGGGCAGCGCGCCGCCTTCCGCGCGAACGCGGGCGTACCGGCGACCGACCACCTCGGCCATCGACGCAAAGTCGTCGCTGCCCTCGACGGTCTTGATCCGATAGTGACGGTAATGCTCCTTGTGGGGTCTGCCGTCTCGAAAGCAAACGGCTGAGGCGACCGACAGCGTCCCGCTGATGTTCGAGATGTCGAAGCCTTCGACGTGCCGGGGTGATTGCAGCAGTCCGAGCACTTGCTGGAGTTCGTCCATTTCCTGTTGGGGTGCGAGATTCGGGGCGAAATCACGGGCAAACTTCCGCTCGTGCGCGGCCCGCCCGATCTCGCGGAGGCTGTTGATGACATCGCGGAACCCGGCAGCGGCCTCGAATTTCATCGCCTTCGCCGCGTCGCGCATCGCCTCCTCGAGTTGTTGGATGGCCTCCTTGCTTCGGCCTTCGAGGAATTCGCAGGCCATCTCGACCCGGCGCAGGTACTCGTCGTGCGACATCTCGGCGAGCGGGACTGGCACCAGATAGGTCGAGTACTTGAGGTCCTTCTCCTTCGGCTCGCCGGTGCCCTGCACGAGCACGCCGTATTTCTTGCGCATCCATTGCATGACCTGACGCACCGCACCGGCGTGCGCGAACGGGCCAAAATAGCGCGCGCCATCGTCCTTCTTCAGGCGGGCGAACTTGAAACGCGGGTAGGTCTCGTTCAAGCTGATCTTCACCATGAGGAACCGTTTGTCGTCCTTGAACATTGCGTTGTAACGCGGCTTGTATTCCTTGATCAGCTTGCCTTCGAGAAGCAGCGCCTCGGGTTCGCTCTTGACGACGAACGTCTCGAAATCCGCGATGGACTCGATGAGCGCGCGGGTCTTCGGGTCCCACCGCATCGCGCGCGACGGATGAAAATACTGGCCCACGCGTTTGCGCAACGACCGGGCCTTGCCGACGTAGATCACCCGCCCGAGCTGGTCGCGCATCAAATACACGCCCGGCTTGTTCGGCAGGTCGCGGACTTTGGCTTTGAGATTGGTATTCATCCCATGCGGGCGACGGTTGATCTCTACACCGAACTGTCGGGGACGGTACGCGAGCCAAACTTCAACACGGCGAGCAGTTCGGCAAGTTCCTCCACACCCAATACCTGACACGCGGCGCCGAAGATGATCACCGCGACGGTCATGGAAGCGGCCATGTCGAGGTAGCGATTGAACTCGCAGAACCGATGGGTGCCGTACGCGGCCGCAGTCATGATCCCCGACGCGAGGGCCACTCTCAGGAAGGACCGCAGGAGCGTGCTGGCTTCGATACGTCCGATCTTGCGTCGCATCAGGGCGAGTAACAGGAAGAAGTTGAAGAGCGCGACCGTCGACGTTGAGAGCGCCAGCCCGGCGGTCTTCATGTGACACACGATTGCAAAGAGGTAGTCCGTGCTGGCATTGACGACAACGGACACGAACCCGACGTACATCGGGGTCCGCGAGTCACCCAACGCATAAAACGTCGGCGCGATAATTTTGATCGCGGCATAGGCGACCAGGCCGGCGGAGAACGCGCGCACGCATGCGACGGTCTGTTCCGTGGCGAACGCGTCGAATTTCCCGTGCTGGTAAATCGTCGAGATGATGGGCATCGCCAGTACCGACAGCCCGCAGGCGGCGGGGACGCACAGGAAGAACGCGAGACGGATCGGACCGGGCGAGGATCTTGCGGAACGCGACCATGTCTCCGCGCCCGGCATGGGCGCTGACGCTGGGCAGAGTCGCCACGCCAATGGCGACGCCGAACAGGCCGATGGGGAATTGCATCAGCCGGAACGCGCAATTGAGCCAGGTGACGGCGCCATTCCCGAAAAATGAGGCGAACCACTGGTCAACAAAGATGTTGATGGGTACCACGGCGGTGCCGATGACGGATGGCCCGAGCAACCGCAAGACCTGACGAAACCCCGGATCGTGCCAATCGAGAATGGGTTGGTAATGATAACCGACGCCGCGCAGGCTCGGAATCTGGATCATCCATTGCATCGCGCCGCCGATGAGGGTGCCGATGCTCATGCCGATCATGGCGCGCCCGGCGAGGGATGGATTGTGAAGAAACCCCGGCGCGAGCAGGAACGCAAAGGCCAGTCCGCCGACGATCGACCCGACATTGAACATCATCGAGGCGCTGGCCGGAACGCCGAACCGATGTTTGGCATTCAACATCCCCATCGCCAGCGCCGCCAGGGCGACCATGGGTAGGAACGGGAACATAATCCGCGTCAGGGTGGTGGTGAGTTCGGTTTTGCCCGGGGATTTGGGCGAACCCGGGCGCAATGATTCGCACCAACCACGGCGAGAGGAGGACACCGGCGATCGTGATGAGTCCGAGGACGATAATCAACGCGTTCAGGACGAGATTCGCCAGGCGCCAGGCCGCCTGATCGCCTTCCTTGGAAAGCTTCTGGGACAGCGTGGTGACGAACGCCGCCGACAAGGCGCCTTCGGCGAAGAGATCGCGCAACAGATTGGGGATACGGAACGCTGTGACAAACGCGTCGAATTCGCGGTTGGCGCCAAAGAGAGCTGCCAGCACCTGTTCGCGGACGAGCCCGAGGACACGGCTCCCCAATACCGCGAGGCTGACCGTGCGCGCCGAGCGGGTGACGCTGTAACGCTCGCTCATGGTTTCAGGGCGGTCTTGTCCTCCACGCCCAACTGTTTCAGGACCGCCTTGACGACCGCGCCCACCTGAATGCGGTCCATGCAGCGAAAATCAATCGGACACTTCCGCAGGAAGCACGGGCTGCATTCCACCGGCTCGCGGACGATGACGCTGCGTGGAGACAGCGGCCCCGTGAGTTCCGGTGAGGTCGAACCCCAAATACTGACGGTGGGCGTACCCAACGCGGCGCCCAGGTGCATCGGACCCGTGTCGTTGGTCAGGAGCACCTTGCAGAACCGCAGGAGCGCGCACAAGTCGAGCAACGTGGTCTGGCCGACGACGTTGACCACGGAACTCTCGGCCAATTGGGCCTCGCGCAGACGGGTTTCGATCTCACGCGAGATGTCAACGTCGTCACGGCCGCCAACAATGAGCCAGCGGACATCGGTAAGTTCGGTGACCTTGATGGCGGCCTGGGCGAAGCGTTCCGCGGGCCAGCGTTTGGCGGGGCCGTATTCGGCGCCAGCGTTGATGGCGACAACGGGCCGGCCGTCATCGCGGAGGAATTTATTGAGCGCCGGCATCTCTTCGATGGCCAGACGGACACGCGGCGGGGCGGGGTCACGATTGCCGCCGAGATAAGCGACGATGTCGAGGTACCGCTCCGACTGATGTCGGGTCGAGCGAAACACTTTCACCCGGAAAGTCTTGCCGTCCACCGACCGGTTCTCGTACCGGGCACGCTCGGCGCGGGGTTCGTGGACGATATCCGTGAGCAGGAACCGGCGCCAGTGCCCGCCGAAACCGATCCGGCGGGGGATACCGGCGCGTTTGCATTCCCAGGCCGAGCGGAACGAATTGGGGAAAATGACGGCCAAATCGAACTGGCGTCGGCGCAACCCGTCGAGGTCGAGCTTGCGGCCAAACGGGATCAGGTCGTTGAGGTAGGGATTGTGACGCCAGAGATCGGTGAGTTTGCCGGGGCAGAGCATGGCGATGTAGGCGGTCGGCGCGAGTTCGCGAAGGCGCTGAACGGCCGGCATGGTCATGACTGAATCGCCAATCCAGTTGGTCGCGCGGATGAGGATGCGCGTGTTCTGGTTATCCGTGACAAATGTTGGCGACTGCGTCATCAAAGTCCTTGGCGCCGGAGATGATCCGAATTTCAACCCGCAAGTAGTAGACGGGAATGTCGCGGCGGTCAATCTTGGGGAAGCGCACGGCATCCTTTTCCGTGGTGAGGATGGCTGCGGCCCCGCGTTTGAGGCTGCGGTTGATCATATTGATGATTTCCTGCTGGCTGTAGCGGTGATGATCGGCATACCGCTTGGCGTAGACGAGGTTGGCGCCCAGGCCCTGGAGCCCTTCCTCAAAACTCTCGGGAACCGCGATGCCGGAGATGGCGGCGATGGGCATGTCCCGCAGTGTTTCCAACGGATGGCGTTCCCCGGTGAATACGTCCTGCAAGTACAGCGGCTGGTGTGCGCACTCGATGATCTCGGCCTGCTGGTTGAACTGGCGGATGGCCTTGCGGAGTTTCTTGGCCCCGAGTTCGCTCGATTTCGTGATGAAAATGTAATGGGCGCGCTTGAGGTTGCGGATCGGCTCGCGAAGGGTGCCCCGGGGAAGGAGATAATGATTGCCAAACGGGTTGTTGCGGTCGATGAGGCAGATATCGAGGCGGCTCTTCAGGGCGAGGTACTGAAACCCGTCATCGAGGAGAAGTGTATCGCAGCCGAATTTCGAAATGGCGTAGCGGCCGCTCTTGACACGGTCTTTGTCGACGAGGACGACGACATCCCGGAGATTGGAAGCGAGCATGTAGGGTTCATCGCCGGCTTGCTCGCTATCGAGCAACAAGGACCGGCCGTCGGACACAATCTTGGGTGGAACCTTGTCTTCGCGGAAGGCGAGTTTGGAGAGCAACCGTTGCCAGAGCGGTCGCGGCACGCTCTTGTAGCCCCGCGAGAGGATGGCCACGCGACGGCCGCGCTGTTGGAGGGCGCGAGCAAAGACTTCCACCACGGGAGTCTTGCCGGTTCCGCCGACACTGAGGTTGCCGATGCTGACGACCTGGCAGCCAAGGGTGTGGTCGCGGAAGATGCGGTGTTGCCAGAGGCGCAAGCGGATTTGGACGCACAGTTGGTAAATCTTGGAGAGGCCGAGTAAAATCGCGCTGGTGATGCGCGCAGACAGGTCCCGGCGGCGCTCAAAAATGACATCGAGAACGTATTGCTCGACGCTTTCAGTCCATTGCCACATGTGCTCGTATACTGCCGCAGGCGGCGGTGGGGGTCAAGCCAACCGCAGGCGTGGCTCTCGCGGATGAAGAGTGATTGCCAGAAACGAAACACCCGGCCAACGTGATTGGCCGGGCGTCGATAAGAAGTCGTGCCGGTCTATTTGCGGCGTCTCAAGATCACGAGTCCCGCCATTGCCGCTCCCAAAAGGGCCATCGTGCTGGGTTCGGGAATCTGGGCGAAGGATTGGTCGACGATTGAAAGAAACGCGTAATTGGACGCCGGATTGCCGCAAGCAATCCCACCAGGATCACCAGAAACCGACAAATCTTTCTCGATCCAGATCATGGACTGAGGCGTGCTGAACGTCACGAAGTCCTCAAGATTGGTGGCAGTGCTGGCATTGATGGTGGCGAATAGATTCGCGATGGATCCAACTCCAAATCCGTTCGTGTAGATATTCTCCGAAACGGACGCTTCTCCCATCCCGGTGGCGCCCCCGTTGATGGTCAGGTCCACACCCGATATCAAGTTGAAGGGGTTGTTGACCTGAACACTGAAGCTCAGTTTGATGTCATTCGAGTCCAGGTTCTGAGCAGAGAAACCCGCCAACTGGAAGGAAAGGCCATATCCGACCCCATTGTTGAGCCCAGACAGCACAAGATCAGAGGCAGTAAGATAACTGTTGGTATTTCCGCTTGTACTAATGTACTGGAACCCAAACTTCCCGAAGAGCTTGTCGCCGACCAGGACGTGGAGCGTGCTGGGGGCAACAACATTAGAGAAATTAATCGAGCCGCCGTCGGTGAGATTGGTGACTGCAACGATCGCTTGAACGGAAGGGGATAGTGCTCCCAGCAGCACAACCAACACGATCCTGCCCAATTGTTTGCTCGCCGTGCCCCTGATTGCGCCCATAAATTATCACCTTCCGCAGAAATCTACTCGCCCACTACGTCAAAATCCCACTCGCTACCCCTACATGAGGGTTAGTTCACACCGTGCGTACATTCTAGTAAGCCGCACACTTGAAGTCAAGTACTTAGTTGCAAATAGTACCGATTGCAAGTCAGCCACTTCCGTCGAGAACGCCGCACACGAAGACAGCCAGAAAGGGCCGGGAAGCACGGTTACCGCCTCGGAACGACCCGAAAATCGATTTGTCTTTTGATGAGGTCGACACGTTCGAGTTGGACGACAAGTCGGTCGCCGACCTTGATCACACGCTTGTTGCGGCGGCCAACAAGGCATTCCCGACGCTCGTCGTAGGTGTAAAAATCGTCCCCGAGCCTGGAGATGTGGACGAGCCCCTGCATCAGGCTTTCGGGGAGTTCCACGAAGAACCCGAAGTTCCTCACGGTGCAAACCACGGCCTCCATGTCTTCCGCTTCCCCGCGCGCGAGCTTCAACTGGAAATACTCCAGCTTCTTGAGTTCGACCGATTCCTTTTCCGCGTCGGCGGCGACCCGTTCGGTCTTCGAAATGTGGTCGGCGACGCTGGTCAACTCCTGGATGCTGTAGCGGCGAGGATTGGCCCCGCCCGACTGCATCAGGGAGAACAACGTTCGGTGCACCATCAAGTCCGCATAGCGGCGGATGGGTGACGTGAAATGCGTATAGAATTTCTTGGCCAGGCCGTAGTGTCCGACGGGTTTGACGGAGTACCGAGCCTGCTTCAACGACCGCAGCAGGTTGAGGTTGATGGCGTACTCTTCCGGTTTGCCTTCGACCTGCTTCAGGATCTTCTGGAGTTCCTGGCGATGCGTCACGTCCCCGACCTTGTAGCCGAAACTCTGGGCGTACACGCGGAAGTCGCGCAGTTTCTCCAGATCGGGGTCCTCATGGATCCGATACACGCACGGGACCTGCAACTGGCAGATATGGCGGGCGACAGCCTCGTTGGCGGCGAGCATGAACTCCTCGATGAGCTGATGGGAAATATCGTAATAAATTTTCTCGATATGCGTGGGCCGGCCGTGCTTGTCGAGGCGGACCTTCACCTCCGGGAACTCCAGGTTCAGCGAACCATGGGCGAACCGTTGCTGACGCAACTGCGACGCCAGCCGCCACATCTTCTTCAACTCGCGCGTCAGCTCGTCCTTGTCATCTTTCGATTGCAGGTGGGCGAACGCTTCCTTGTACGTCAGCCGATGGCGCGAGCGAATGACGCTGAGCGCGAACTCGGTCTTGCGCGTGACCAGTTTGGGAGTGAATTCGATAAAGACCGACTGGGTGAGACGATCCTCGTCGGGCCGCAGGCTGCACAGGTTGTTGGACAACTTTTCCGGCAACATCGGCAGCACCCGATCCACGAGGTAGACGCTGTTGCCGCGGGCGCGCGCTTCGCGGTCGAGGGCGCCGTCGGGCTGGACGTAGTGCGAAGCATCGGCAATGTGCACCCCGAGCCGCCAACCGCCGCCGGGCAATTCCTCGACGCTCACCGCGTCATCGAAATCCTTCGCGTCGTCGGGATCGATGGTGACGACGAACGACTTGCGCAGGTCGAGGCGGTGCTGATACTCCGTCGCGGAGATCTTCTCGGGGATGCGGGTGGCTTCCGCCACCGTCGCGTCGGAAAACTTCGTTGGCAGGTGGTAGGTGCGGATGATGGCGAGGATATCCACGCCGGGGGCGTCGGCTTTGCCGAGGACTTCGACGATTTCGCCTTCGGGGTTGATGTGGCGCGAGGTCCATTCGGCCAGTTTGACGACGACTTTGTCGCCGATCTGGGCGTTGCGCGCGGGCTTGGTGTACACGTCGTGCGGCATGCGCGGATCGTCGGGAATGACGTAGTGGACGTGGCGGCCCTTTTGCAGGGTGCCGACAATCGTGTCGCTGGCCCGCTCCAGAATCCGGATCACCTGGCCCGACGGCTTGTCGACCGACTTGAACTTCCTGCGGTCGCGGTGGAGGCGGACGACGACCTTGTCGTTGTTCAAGGCCACCGAGGTGTCTTCACCCGCGACGTACACGTCGGGCGGCGGCTCGGCGTCCGGCGCCGCGTCGGCGCGGGGTTCGGGCCGCACAAACGCAAACCCGTTCGGATGAAACTCGATTGTGCCCACGACGAGATCGGCATCCTGTGGGAGGACAAACCGGTCGGTGCGGACGCGGACGACTTCGCCTTTTTCCAGCATTTCGGCGAGCACGCGCCGGAAATCGCGCCGTTCGGCGGCGTTCAGGCGGAGTTTGGCGGCGAGTTCATCGCGGCGGAGCGGATGATAGTTCGGCGTGGCGAGAAGCGTCTGGATTTTCTGGCGGATGTCCATTATTGTTCGCGGCACGGTACCATGGGCCGGTTGGCCCACCAATGAAAAAGTCTTTTCCCACGCTGATATTCCTGGCGTCGCTCGTCGCGCTCGGTCTGGCTGGTTGGGACAATTTCCGGTTGCGGCAGAACGAGGCCGAGTTGCGCGGTGAGATTGCGCAACTCGAACAACAGCGGCGCGACCTGCAGCGCCAGGTGTCGTCCACCCAACGCGGCTCGAAACCCGAAGAGGGCACGGTGGACCGCCAGCAGATCGAGCGGCAGACCAGCGAATTGCGCGGTCTGTCGTTCAAAAGCCCCGTGACCTACAAGATCATCGAGCGCCGCGAACTGCGGCAGGTCCTCGCCGGCAAGGTCAAGGAGCAATACACCGAGCAGCAATTGCGCGACTACAGCCGGTCGCTGGCGGCATTCGGATTGATCCCCGAGGGGACGGACCTGCTGAAGGTGCTGGTGAGTTTGTACGGCGAACAGGTGGCGGCGTTCTACGTGCCGGAAGAGCGGGCGCTGTACACGTTCAAGGACCTCGTGTTTTCCAGCAATCTCGACAAGATGCTGCTCTCGCATGAATTGACCCACGCGCTCCAGGACCAGAACTTCGATCTCCAGAAGTTTCCGCTCAAGATCAAGGACAACGACGATCTGGCGCTGGCCACGTCGGCGCTCGTCGAGGGCGACGCGACGGTGCTGATGACGCGGTGGTACGTCGAGAACATCGACCCGAGCAAGATGCTCGGCGATCTGGGGGCGATGCTCGGCCAGAACACCATCGCGCTGCGCGCCGCGCCGCCGTATTTGCAGGAATTGCTGATGTTCCCGTACCAGCAGGGGCAACAGTTTGCCATGTCGCTGTATGAGTCCGGCGGGACGGCGGCCATCGACGCGGCGTTTCGCAATCCGCCGACGACCACGAAGGACATTCTTCATCCCGAACTCTTCCTGCAACATCGCGCCACGCCCGAGCACATCGAGCCGCCGGCGTGGGAGTCGAAGGATTGGCGGTTGATCGGCAGCAACAACCTCGGCGAATTCGGCACGGGCTTCCTGTTGAAGCAGGGGATGGGCGCGTACGACGCCCAGGTCCTGGCGCAGGGTTGGAACGGCGACCGCTATCACGTGTACGAGCAGGGGACGAACGGGCCCACCGCGCTGGTCTGGGCGACCGCATGGGCGGACGAACAACAGGCGGGCGAGTTCGCCGACGCGTACAAGAAGGCGGAGGAAGCGCGGGGCGGACCGTTCGCGGCGAACCTGCGCATCCATCGCGACGGCAAGCACGTCACGATTGTGCAATCTTCGGAGCCGTCGTTTCTCGACCTCTGGGAGTCGGGTCAGGCCGCCCACAAGAGCAACTAGTCTGGCACGCCGGCGTCGTCACTTCGACTGACTCACCGAAATAGCGTCGCTGGAAGTAGAGGGCGACGTTCACCAATACGATGAGCGCGGGCACCTCGATCAACGGGCCGATCACCGCCGCGAACGCCACGCCGGAATTGATCCCAAACACGGCCACGGCCACGGCGATGGCCAGTTCGAAGTTGTTGCTGGCGGCGGTGAAGGACAAGGTGGCGGTCTTGGAATAATCGGCGCCGATCTTCTTACCGAGCCAGAAGCTCACGAGAAACATCACGACGAAGTAAATCAGGAGCGGCACGGCGATGCGCAGCACGTCGAGCGGGATGCGGACAATCCGATCACCTTTGAGGCTGAACATCACGAGGATGGTGAACAGCAGCGCGATGAGCGTGATGGGGCTGATGCGGGGGATGAACGATTTCTCGTACCATTCGCGGCCTTTGGTGTTCAGGCCGACGAACCGGCTGATCATGCCGGCCAGGAACGGTATGCCGAGATAGACGAAGACGCTACGGGCGATCTGGCCCATGCTCACATCGACCACGCTGCCGTGCAGGCCAAACAGCGGCGGCAGTTTGGTGATGAATACCCACGCGAACAAACTGTAGAACAGCACCTGAAACACGCTGTTGAACGCGACCAGCCCGGCGCAGTATTCGGTGTCGCCTTTGGCGAGTTCGTTCCAGACGATGACCATCGCGATGCACCGGGCGAGACCGATCAGGATCAGGCCGACCATGTACTCGGGGTAATTGTGGAGGAAGAGGATCGCCAGCGCGAACATCAGCACGGGGCCGATCACCCAATTCTGCACCAGCGACAGACCGAGGATTTTCCAGTTGCGAAACACGTCGCCGAGTTCCTCGTATTTCACTTTCGCTAACGGCGGGTACATCATCAGGATCAGGCCGACGGCGATGGGGATGTTGGTCGTGCCGACTTGGAATTTGTTGATGAACGACTGCGTCCCCGGGACGGAATACCCGAGCGCCACGCCCGTGCCCATCGCCAGAAAAATCCACAGCGTCAGGTAGCGGTCCAGAAATGAAAGTTTGCCGGTGATTCCCTTGGTCATAGTCGTCATTCCTTCTTCAGTTGAATCGTTGTCGTTGAGGCTCATCCGACGCAGGGTGTTCCGCAGGTTTCCTCGCACCAAGCGGTGATCTTATCGCGAATCGAATCGCGGATGGTGCGCACTTTCGCCAACCGTTCCTCCTCGGTACCGGTCACCGCGGCCGGATCGGGAAATCCCCAATGCAGCCGTGTCGTGATGCCCGGGAAAATCGGGCACCGTTCCGCGCTGGTCTCATCGCATACCGTGATGACGTAGGCGAACATCTCACCGCTCTTGAATACGTCGAAGACGCTCCGTGTCTGTTTGCGGGAGATATCGATTCCCACCTCGCGCATCACGGCGACCGCCAGAGGATTGAGTTTGCCCGGTTCCAATCCGGCACTTTCGGCCTCGAAACTTTCTCCGCACAAATGGTTCAGCCACGCCTCGGCCATCTGGCTGCGGGCGCTGTTGTGAATGCAAATGAACAACATTTTCTTTTTCATCAGTTCATCCTCGATTTCGGTAATCCGAACCGGAGCCATCCCCCGGTTCAGCAACGGTTCTCCTTGCAGACGATCGGCTTGGTTTTCTTGTGACGCTCGACGTCGCGTTGAAGGAAATCAATCTTCTGGAAACAGCCGCGCACACACCGTAGCAGCGCCGCATGAACCTCGTTGGCGGGTTCGGCGAGCGAGTACATGATCATCTTGCCATGCCGTTCCACCTCGACCAAGCCGCTCCGGCGCAGGTAGGCGAGGTGACGCGAAATCCGTGGCTGCGGCACGCGCAGGATCGCCTGGAACTCGCACACGCAATGGTCGCGTTGCGCCAGCAGGTTCAGGATGCGGAGGCGAGTCTCGTCGGAGAAGGCTTTGAAGAGTTGGTTGGGTTTATCCATGTTTCCTCTGAACGGAGAGAAACAGACGAATTCGGTTTTGAATTTCATCGCGGACGCGGCGAAACACGCGGCGTTTCTCGTCATCGGTGCCCGGCGCGTGGGCGGGATCGTCGAACCCCCAATGCAACTGGTGTGCGGCGCCCGGAAAGGCCGGGCAGGCGTCCCGGGCGTTGTCGCACACGGTGATGACGTAATCGAACGTTTTGCCCGTGAATTCGTCGAGCGACTTCGACCGGTGCTTGGAGATGTCCACACCGACTTCCTGCATGGCTTCGATGGCCAGCGGATGCACGTAACCGGCGGGCTTCGAGCCGGCGCTGAAGACATCGAAGTCAACGCCACCCAGCTTTCGAAGCCATCCCTCGGCCATGTGACTCCGGCAGGAATTGCCGGTGCACAGGAACAGGACGCGTTGCTTGTTCATGGTTCACTCGGTTGCAAATTCACGGAGGCAATATATTCGCTTAGGCGAATATGTAAAGAGAAATGAGTGGGGAGGTCAGCGAGGGGAGGGCGCTTGCGGGTGCAGCATCGGGTTGAAAGTTGCGGTGTCGGGGCCTTACGGCCATGCGGCCGCACGAGCCGTGAATCGCCCACTCCGACTAGAAGAATAGGTCACCGTCCTTTTCAATGGCGTCGGAAAAATGCTGAAAAGTTCCGCCGGCTATCGGACTAGACATCCAATGCCAACGAGGCTGGAACTCGATCAGCTTTTGAAATTGCGGGGCGAAGCATTCGCCGTATCGTCTCTTCATATCCTCAGCGTCTGCGTCCTCGCGAAAGAGGACAGGGTTAAATACAACGACCTTCCTAAGATCACGGTTGGGACCGAGCGCCGTCTTAAAAAAGTACTGCATGTAGACGTCGGTACGCGGGAGACTGTAGCCAACGATGAAGATTTTCTTTGCGGTTCGGAGCCTTGAGAGAGCGGTCCTCCACATTGATGCAGCGTCTGTCATGGAGAGCTTGTTGAATATCGGAGGGAGTATATATGGATCGGCAACCGGGTTGGTTGGATGATCGAGGTTGCTAAGTTGTTGTGCTGGCGCATTGGTGGGGCTTCTTGATGGGGTGGGGAAATTCAGAGAGCCATGAAGCTTGAGTATTTCTATCTCCAGAGGCTTCTTCACCTGATCGAATCTGGCAGTGACAAGGGCGGTCCCCAGAACAGGATTGGAGTAGCCCATATGCTGGTAGGTCCGAGATTGGACCAGATAAGCATAATCCTGAATGCCCTCGTAATGATATTTCAGTTTGATTCCCTCGAAGGGAAAGTTGCCTCTACGCTCGGTCCATATTCACAACTGTTCAGGAGTTGGAACAATGTGCGTTCCAACACAAGGTCGTAGTTGAAGTTGATAATCGTGGGCAGCGTGCCAACGGGGGCGGACTTCTGAAACAGTCGTGCCCAAAACTCTGTGTAGGGAACGAGGCCGAGGCCGGCTTTCTCTGGAATGGTGCCGTCGTGCTTCGCAACGCAAGTGAGTTCGATTGTCCGAGCGATCGCCTTAATGATCGCGTTCCACTTGGTGCGTTGCGCCTCCTCGCCACCCATCACGTCAAATGACAGAATCGAGAGTATGTCTTCGATGTTTCTGTCGTCAAACGCGGCGCGTCCGTGATAACCGTCTAGCTCATTGATTACATCTATCGCGCTCTGAAAAATCGCCCTATCGTCCTCGGACAATGGTTTGAGCCTGTTGGTTCCTCGCTGGTGAAAATCCAACATCTTCTCGACAAACTCCGCGAGTAGCGGAATGCCAGCGTCCCTTGAGGCCCCGGCACCGAAGATGATGACGTTGTCGCTCACAGGCTGGATTGTAGTGACGGCGAAGCGCTTCGACAAGCCCCGAAGGTCTTAGGGGACACGCTGCGGTTGAATGTACGCGGCTCGCCGGGAGGCTCGCCCTCCCATGCGGAAAGACGCCGCGTGAGGGCACGCGGCCTACAATCCTCGGTTTGTACGCGCATTGACCAATCCCCGTGCGTGGGCTATGCTCGCGGAGGCTAAAGAGGTCGCGATGGCAGATCATCATCCAATAATTAACAAGAAGAAGATTCGGGAAGCGGTGCGGCTGTTGCTCGAAGGGATCGGGGAGGACCCCGACCGCGAGGGATTGATCGAGACGCCGGATCGCGTGGCGCGGATGTACGAGGAGATTTTCGGGCACGGCGAGCAGGAACCGCACGCGGCGCTGAGCAAGAAATTTGACGAGCAACACCACGAGGTCGTGCTCGTCAAGGACATCCCGTTTTTCTCGATGTGCGAGCATCATCTGATGCCGTTCTTCGGCCAGGCGCACGTCGCCTACATTCCCAACGGCGCTATCGTCGGCATCTCGAAGCTGGCGCGGGTGGTGGAATCGTTCGCGCGTCGGCCGCAGGTGCAGGAGCGGATGACCAGCCAGATTGCGGACATCATCAATGCCGAACTCCAACCGAAGGGCGTGGCGGTCGTGTGCGAGGCCGTGCACACGTGCATGACCATGCGCGGGGTGAAGAAGCCGGGGTCGTCGGTGATTACCTCGGCGATGCGGGGGGCGTTCGAGAAGAACGTCACCAGCCGCACGGAGATCATGGCCCTGATTTGTGGCCGGCCGAACGTCTGATGAAACGCGTCTACATCAAGACCTACGGTTGCCAGATGAACGAGCGCGACAGCGAAGCGGTGGCGGCCATGCTGCGGGCGCGCGGGTACGACATTGCGCCATCGGAGCGCGACGCGGACGTGGTGCTGCTGAACACGTGCAGCGTGCGCGATCTGGCTGAACGGAAAGCGGTCGGCAAGATGGACCTGCTCGGGCATCTCAAGAAGCGCAAGCCCGAACTCGTGCTGGGATACATGGGTTGCATGGCGCAAAGCCGGGGCGCGTCGCTCGCCGAGAAACAATCGGCGGTCAATCTCGTGGTCGGCACCCAGCGATTTCATCGCGTGCCGGAATACCTCGATGAGATTTTCGCGCGGGACGGTGGCGATGCGATTGTAGACATCGCGGAGGAATCTGGTAGCGAATCGACGATCAAGGACCACGTGTTGGGGACGAATGGCGACCGGCAGGTGGCGGGATTCGTCAGCATCATGCAGGGATGCGAGATGTATTGCACGTTTTGCATCGTGCCGTACACGCGCGGGAGCGAACGGAGCCGGCCCATCGCGGAAATCGTCGAGGAAGTCGGGCGATTGGTCGAGGACGGCGTGAAGGAAGTGACGTTGCTCGGGCAGATCGTCACCAGCTACGGGCGGAAGGAGATTCGCAAGAAGAACGGGAAATCGGCGTTCGTGCAACTCCTCGAAGCGGTGCATGAGGTGGAGGGGTTGGAGCGGATCCGGTTCACCGCGCCGCACCCGAAGGGGTTTGGGGACGATCTCGTGCGGGCGTATGCGGACTTGCCGAAACTGTGCGAGCACGCGCATTTGCCCGTGCAGAGCGGGTCGAATCGCATCTTGAAGGCGATGAACCGCGGGTATACGCGCGAGTGGTATTTGCGCATCGTGGACAAGCTGCGCGCGGCGCAACCCGAGGATCGCCATCAGCACGGACATCATCGCGGGTTTCCCCGGTGAGATGGAAGAAGATTTCGAGGAGACAGCGTCGCTGATGCGGGACGTGCAATTCGACCAGGCGTACATTTTCAAGTATTCGAAGCGACAGGATACGCCCGCGGCGGATATGGCGGAGCAAGTGACCGAAAAGGAAAAGGAACGCCGCAACCAGGCACTGCTGGAGATACTCAATACGGGCATGGCGCGGATGCACCAGAGACTCGTCGGCCAGACGGTCGAGATTCTCGTCGAAGGCCGCAGCGAGAAGGCCGGCAAACGGATGTTCGGACGAACGCGCACCAACAAGATTGTTTTTTTTGACGGCAACGAGCGTCACAAGGGCGAACTGCTGCCCGTGCGCATTGAGCGCGCGACCACGATCACACTGTACGGCGACATTGCCATTCACAATTTATGACACGACTAGCCATCACATCGACCATCATCGGCGTGGCGAGCATTGCCGGGCGGGTGCCCGGCATTGTGGCGCCGGAAAAATTCGGCGAATGCGCGCGGAAATTCCCCCGCTCGGTGTTGTGGGGGCGGATCCTCATGGGCGTGTGCGCCGTGTGGGCGGGAATCGTCATGTTCAACGCCGCGACGGACGACTGGGCGTGGGCGCGGCCGCTGGTGGTGATCGGCGTGCCGATTGCGTATTTCCTGGTGATTCAATTTGCCGACCAATTCCTGGCGTTGCGCGGCCTGGCGGCGCTGATGCTCCTGATCGCCAAGCTCATGGTGGACGCGGCCGACCAGAGCGAGCAGCCGATGCGGCTGATCGTCACCGTGCTGGCGTACCTCTGGGTCTGCGTGGCCGTGTGGATGGCGAGCGCGCCACATCAGGTGCGTGACTTGGTCGGTTTCATCACCGCCAACAACACCCGCTGCCGCGCCGCGTGTTTTCTGGGGAGTCTCGTCGGCGCGCTGCTGGTCGTGCTGGGGCTGTGCGTGTATTGAGCGAGGTGCTGATGGATATTGTCGACGCGATGTGGCTCGCTGTTGCGGGGTACTTCGTGGCGCAGGTGTATATGCTGGTGCGCTGGAAGGGAGGCTGGAGAATCGCCGCGGCAGTGCCACTACTACTGATGATCCCCGTGTTCGGCTTGACAGCCTACGGATTCGTTCAGCAGAGCAACATTTGGCCGATCTGCTTGCTCTTCGCTGCGCCCGTTGCGCTGCTCTACATGCTGATACTGATGGCAGCCCGTCGGTTTACGAGGACTGGATGCAAGGGACAGATGTTGAGATGAAGACGCCGCGAATACTGGTGGTGCGGGGCGGGGCGATTGGGGATTTCATCATGACGTTGCCTGCGGTCGGGGCGCTACGGGAGCACTGGCCGGACGCGCGGATCGAGATCCTTGGGTATCCGCACATTATCGAGCTGGCGCGGGGACGGTATTACGCGGATGCGACCCGGTCGATTGACGCCAAGGCGATGGCGGGCTTTTTCATTCCCAACTCGGTGCTTGATCCCGACCTGATGGAGTATTTCGGCAGTTTCAATGTGGTGATTTCGTATTTGTTCGATCCCGACAGTTTGTTCGCCAACAACGTGCGACGGTGCGGGGTCAAACAGGTGATCGAGGCCTCGCCGCGACCCAAGGACATGCACGCGGCGAAACATTATTGCCGGCCGCTGGAGGCGCTGGCGATTTACGTGGAGGAGCCGCGGGCGAAGATTCATCCGAGCGACTCGGACCGCGAGATGGCGTCGAGATTTTTGAAGATGGTGGGGCGCGAGCCGATCGTGGCGATCCATCCCGGCAGCGGCAGCGAGAAGAAGAACTGGCCGGTGGAAAATTTTGCGGCGGTGGCGCGGTGGGTATCCGACGAGTGGGCGGCGCAACTGCTCGTGGTCGAGGGCGAGGCGGATGAACGCGCGGTGGGGAAGCTGACGAGGCTGCTGGAGCCGCGCCCGGTTACGGTGGCCAGCCGGTTGAAGTTGGTGGAGCTGGCGGCGGTATTGGAGCGGTGTGCATTGTTTCTGGGGAACGATTCCGGCATCACGCACGTCGCCGCGGCGGTGGGAGTTCCTGTGGTGGCGATGTTTGGGAGTGAGTCGCCGCCGATCTGGGAACCGCATGGCGAACGTGTGCGCGTGGTGCGGTTTTGCGACAATGACGTGGCCGGAGTGCTGGGTGCAATTGAGGAATTTTGGGGCAATCGGCGCGGTAATTGCTGAAGTCGTTGGTACACAAGCCATTTGGCTTGACGGCAGGCAAGTCTGACACTAGATTGACACGGAAAGGTGTCGGAGAGGAAAGACTCGTAAGCAATTGCGGGCAAGGAAGGTAAAGAAGAAGATCGATGCGCGACCGGAATCTGGAGAGAAACATTCAGAGAGTCGAGGCATTCGTGGAGTCGTGGAAGCGGTTGAGCCAGTTCCTGGATCGGGGGTTCAAGGGCGACCCGTTTACGGGTGAGGAGGAGGGGGCGTTTCTGGACCTGAAAAGCCAGATCGCGCAAGAGTATGAGGCGTTGATGGTTATGCTGGCATCGGAAGCGGAGCGGGACGATCGGGCGTTGCGGCTGCTGAACGGCGTGCCGAGCTTGTCGTCGTTCAAGGAACTGCCGGAGGGCATGTCCAAGAAGCTGGCAACGGAGTGGCACGGGACGTACATGGGGCTGCAGGCGCTGCTGGGACGGCTCCGGGGGCGGCAGGCGCAGTTGCGGAGCATCAGCACGTTTGCCGTCGCGGTGCGAAACGTGTTCGCCAACCCGATTGTGATTTTGCTGGTCATGATCGCCGCGGCGTACGGGGTGTACCGATTTGCGGAAGAGTGGATTCCAAAATTGACGCAGCTAAAGGAACAAATGGAGAAGAGATAATGACGAAGCGAGACCTGGTGATTCGGATCAGCAATGACACGAACCTCATCCAACAGGACGTGCTGACGGTTGTGCAAAAGACGCTCGACTACATTACGGAGGCGCTCATCAAGGGCGAGACCGTCGAGCTGCGCAACTTCGGCGTCTTCGAGGTCAAATTGCGCAAGCCACGCGTGGGCCGCAATCCGAACGACCCCGGCAAGGACGTGGAGATTCCCGCGCGCGCCGTCGTCAAGTTCAAGCCCGGCAAGGAAATGCGCGAGCAGGTGTTGCGGCTGACCGAAAAATACAACGGCCCGCAGAGCGCACCGCCACAGGCCTGAACCGCTTGCCAGGCGGGCTCCCGGAGGGTTCCCGCCAATGATATCGACGGCGCGAACCGCAACGGGCCTCGCGTCTGGCGATTTTTGGAACGAATCCGATGAATCCGTTACCCGGTTTTCGCGATTTTTATCCCGAGACGCTCGCCGTTCGCCGCTATATCTTCGAGAAATGGCGTGATGTCGCGCGGCGTTACGGCTTTCGGGAGTACGACGGCCCGCCGCTGGAACCGCTCGAATTGTTCACCAAGAAGAGTGGCGACGAGATCGTCGGACAACTTTTCAATTTCGTGGATAAAGGCGAACGGGCCGTGGCATTGAGGCCGGAAATGACGCCGACACTGGCCCGGATGGTGGGTGCGCATCACCGCGACTACAAAAAACCGATCAAGTGGTTTGCCATCCCGCAACTGTTCCGCTACGAAAAGCAGCAGCGCGGGCGTTTGCGCGAGCACTTTCAATTCAATGCTGACATTATCGGTGAGAGCGACGTCAGCGCCGATGCGGAATTGATCGCGCTGGCGATTGACACGCTGCGGAGCTTTGGACTGACTGAAAAAGATTTCGTGGTGCGCGTCTCGGATCGTCGGGCATGGCAACGGTACCTGTCGGCGGCGGGTCTCGCTGAGGACAAACAATACGCAACATTCCAAGCGATTGATAAGTTGGAGCGCGAGTCACTGGAGAAGACGAAAGAGAAACTGTCGGCAACCGGATTTTCTGCGGAAAGGGTCGAAGAGATTCTGGCGATCGCCGAGGGAAAATCCAAAGCCGACGCGCCCGAACTGCAAGAGGCGCTTGCGGAGCTTGGTGATTTGGCGGCGTATTGCCAGGCGGATTTCAAAATTGTGCGCGGCCTGGCGTATTACACCGGGATCGTTTGGGAGATCCACGATCGGAAGGGCGAGCTACGCGCCATAGCGGGCGGCGGTCGTTACGACAGTCTGCTGAAGCAAGTCAGCGGGGTCGATTTGCCCGCGCTGGGGTTCGGCATGGGCGATGTTGTGTTGGGAGAGTTGTTGAAAGATCGCGGGCTGCTTCCGAAAGTTGATTGGGGACTGGATTGCTACGTTGTGATTGCCGACGAGGCGTTGCGGGCGGAGGCGCTCCAGCTGATTCACCAGTTGCGCGACGCGGGAATTGCGGTAGACTACGCGCTCACTGAAACGAAGGTGGGCAAGCAGTTCCAGTCGGCTTCGGCGGCCGGAGCGCGTTACGCGCTTGTGATCGGACCGGACGAGTGGAAATCCGGCGAAGTGAAGCTTAAGAACCTCATGGCGGAAACGGAAGAGCGCGTCAGTATTTCGATGGCGACGGAGATTTTGCGGAAGGTTTCATGAAACGTACACATCATTGCGGGGAATTGCGCGCGGCGCAGGTTGGACAAAGCGTCACGCTGACGGGTTGGGTGCACGTACGGCGTGATCTGGGCGGCATTGTTTTCATCGAGCTGCGCGATCGCGGCGGCAACACGCAGGTTGTGTTCGACCCGCAGCACAACAAGCCGTCGTGGGAACTGGCCCAGTCACTGCGGAGTGAATTCGTCGTCGCCGTCGAAGGCACAGTGCGGCAACGTCCCGCCGGCACCGAAAACCCGAAGATGGTGACGGGCGAGGTCGAGGTATTGGTCCATCACCTGGAAATTCTCAACCCCAGCGAAACGCCGCCATTCCAGATCGACGAATCAGGCGGCGCGCAGGCGGGTGAAGATTTGCGATTGCAGTATCGCTACCTCGACTTGCGCCGGCCGTCGATGGCGCGCAACCTCGTGCTGCGGCATCGCATTGCCAAAGGTGTACGCGATTATTTCGACGCCAACGGCTTTCTGGAAGTCGAGACGCCGATCTTGTTCAAGAGTACACCCGAAGGGGCGCGCGAGTATCTCGTGCCGTCGCGGGTGAACCCGGGGAAGTTTTACGCGTTGCCGCAATCACCCCAACAATTCAAGCAAATGCTCATGGTGGCTGGCGTGGACCGCTATTTCCAAATCGCAAGATGTTTCCGTGACGAAGACTTGCGGGCGGACCGGCAGCCGGAGTTCACGCAGATCGACGTGGAGATGTCGTTCGTCACGCGCGAAGACGTGCTGACGATGATCGAGGGACTCGTGGCGCACATCTGGAAAGTGGCGCGCAACGAGACCTTGCCGACACCCTTTCCCCGGATGGCCTACCCGGAAGCCATGGAGCGATTCGGTAGCGACAAGCCGGATACTCGATTTGGGGTCGAGTTGGTTGATCTGACAAATGATTTCGCGCAGAGCAAGTTCAAGGTGTTTCGCGGGGCCGTCGACTCTGGTGGCGTGGTCAAGGCGATTAACGCGAAGGGACTGGCCTCGGTCACACAGGGCCAAATCGAGACATTAACGGAGACGGCAAAGAGCTTTGGCGCGAAGGGACTGGCGTACATCAAGGTCGAAGGCGGTGAATGGAAATCGCCGATTGTGAAGTTCTTTAGCGATGCCGAGAAGAAGGCCCTCGTCGAGAAACTGAAGATTGACGAGGGCGACCTGATTCTGTTTGGCGCGGACAAGCGGGAGACAGTGTGGGAAGTGCTGGGCCGGTTGCGGCTTATCGTCGCGGACATTCTCAAGAAGGACGGCAAACTCACGGTGCGTGACGACCAGTGGAATTTCCTTTGGGTGATCGATTTCCCGTTGCTGGAATACCGCGCGGAGGACCAGAAATATTTCGCGCGGCAACATCCGTTCACGGCGGCGGTGCCTGAAGATGTGCCGATGCTGGAAACGGAACCATTGAAGGTTCGTGGACTCCAATACGACCTCGTGTTGAACGGCCAGGAGATGGCCGGCGGCTCGATTCGTATCCATCAGCCAGCGGTGCAGAAGAAGATGTTCCACGACGTTCTCAAGATACCCGCGGAAGTCGCGGAATCGCGATTTGGCTACATGCTCCAGGCGTTCAAGTACGGCGCGCCCCCGCACGGCGGCATCGCATTGGGCTTCGATCGTTTGTGCGCGATCCTGTGCGGCTCTGCCAATATTCGCGACGTGATTGCATTCCCGAAGACGGCGAAAGCGGTGGACTTGATGACGAGTTCACCGAGTGAGGTCGAATCGAAGCAGTTGCGCGACCTGCACATCAAGCTGGACGTTGAAGACGCCGGTTGACCGCAGCGATCAGAAGCCACCGACCAATCTACCGCCTTGTCGCTATTGAGCCGACGGAGTCGCCGCGGAGCCGGAGTTGGAGCAGGGGCAGGCGCTGTGGAATCTGTCTTGGGAGGCTCGGTAGCCGGGGCCGGTGTCGCAGTAGCAGGAGGCGCTTCCACCGGCGGTGTTGCCACGATCGGCGCCGCTTTGGGGTGCGATGGCAATCCGGATGGCGCGTCACTCGTCCAACGAATGGCCAGGACATTGACGTCGGTCGCGAACGAATCGGGGTTGAACGTGTTGACGGTTGTCAAGGTCGGCACCTTCTGTTCTCCGTTGTCCTGCCCCGCACCACTGCGCGGGCCATAATTGGTGCTGAAGAAGATCTTGCCCTGGACAAATAACAATGCATCGGCCCCGAGTTGCTTCGCCTTCTGCACGAGCAATGGCAGGTGGTGTTCTTCGGGTTGGGCGTAGAACGGGCTGCTGATGCGCAGCTCGGCAAGCACATCGTAGGAAACCGGTGGCAGGGATGTGAATACAGGCAGACTGTAGTTGGTGCTGACGATGCTGCCGCTGCCTGTGGGCCACGCCTGTTGATCGCCAATGTAGGGACGGACGACTGCGGACGCACAACCGAGGGACAGCGCCAATCCGATCACACACAGCCATCGTTTCATGTATTCTCCCCTAAGATTTGGTGGCGCGTGTTTACCGCCAACGTTACGCGCACCGTATGCCGAGTCTGTAACACAAGCCGACGCGGCTTGGGAAGCAGAAAGTGGTTGCGCGTGAGCGGCGCGGTTACCATTTCAAGCGGTGGTCGGAGCGGGAGTGACCACGACCGCATCCTTCTTGGTACGTCCTCGCTTCTTCGGTTCGACACGGGTGAAGACGCCCATCCGGCGGAATTTCTTGTACCGCGCTTCGAGCAAATCCGATATCTTCATTTCCCAAAGCTTGTCGAGGTTCTTCAGAATCGCTTTCTTAAGCGAGGCGGCGGTTTCATCGTATTCCTTGTGCGCGCCCCCCAGCGGTTCGGGAATGACCTCATCGACGACATCCAATTCCAGCAGGTCCTTGGCCGTGAGTTTGAGGGCCGCGGCAGCCTGGGCGGCGTTGGCGCGGTCCTTCCAGAGGATCGCGGCGCAACCTTCGGGTGAGATCACCGAGTAGTAGGCGTTTTCGAGAATGAGGATGCGGTCGCACACACCGATGCCGAGCGCGCCGCCCGATCCGCCCTCGCCGATGACCACCGCCAGCAACGGTGTCTTGAGTGTCATCATTTCCCGCAAGTTGACGGCAATCGCCTCCGCAATGTGGCGTTCCTCGGCGCCGACGCCCGGATAAGCGCCCGGCGTATCAATGAAGCAGATGACCGGTACGTCGAACTTTTCGGCCAGTTGCATGAGTCGCAGCGCTTTGCGGTAGCCTTCGGGATGCGGGCTGCCGAAGTTGCGCATCAAATTCTCCTTGGTGTCGCGGCCTTTTTGCTGGCCAATGACCATCACCCGCCGCTCATCGATCTCCGCCAGCCCGCCGACGATCGCGTGGTCGTCGGCAAAACGGCGGTCGCCGTGCAGTTCGATAAAATTGGTGGCAATGCGCTGCAGGTAATCCAGCATGTAGGGCCGTTTCGGATGCCGGGCGAGTTGGACACGCTGCCACGGATTCAGATTGGTGAAGACCTCCTTCTTGGTGGCTTCGAGCTTTTCCTCAATCGCATGAATCTGCGCCGAGAGATCGATCTTCTGTTCCGCCGCCTGTTTCCGCAGGGCCTCGAGCGTTTGCTCGAGCTCGGTGATCGGCTTCTCGAATTCCAGTGTATAGATTTTCATCCGTGATCCGGCTCCTTCCTACTCGTGAATGACCACCGTGGTGCCGACCGGCAAGATTGTGTACAACTCCCCAATATCATCGTTCAGGAGGCGAATGCAACCCGCGGTGGCTTGTTTGCCGATCGAGTTGGTGTCCCAGGTGCCATGGATGCCATAGCCGGGCACATTCAGCCCGAGCCAGTGGGTGCCCAGAATATTTTCGGGATCGCCGAAGGGAATCGTCTTGCCATCGGGCCGCCACCATGGCGGGTTCGGGATCCGCGTCGTGATTTTGAATTCACCGACGGGCGTTTTGCTGTATTGGCCCGTGCCGACGTGGTACCGCTTGAAAAACTTGCCGTTGTCGGTCAATCGAAGCTCATTCGTGGTTTTGTTGACATTGACGGCAAAATGGCCCTGATAAATGCGTAGTCGGTCGCCCACGCGGATCAGGTCGCGGGACAGGTTGTTAGACTTCTTGATCATGTCGACGGTCGTGCCGAACCGCTGGGCGAGTTTGCCGAGCGAATCTCCGGCCACAATCGTGTAATCGGTTTTTCCGTCCGCCGGTGCGGGTGTGAGCAGGATCTTCGTGTCAATCTCGCCCAACAAATCCAGGGTTTTGTCCGAGGCGCTGCCGTCGTCCGCCAACGGCTGCAACAATGCGCGAGCATCGGACAGCTTGCCTTCGCCCTGGAGTACCTGTGCGTGCTGGTATTGGTCAACGTCGGTTTCGGCGGGCGCCGGCGGGCGACTGACTGCGGCCACAGTGTCCGTGAGTGGAGCGGCGGCGACAGTCGAGGTTGACGATCCGGCTGCGGGCGCGGACGGCGACGAACTTGGGAGTCGGTCACAACCCGCAAGCCAGAATGTCAGCACGACCAAACTGAGCCAAAGTTTCATGTCTGCAAGTCGCGAACCACCAGACTCATGGCAGGGTACCGGGCGGCTGGCTCCCTTTCAAGACATTTAAGAATGACCCGCTCGATGGAATGGGGGATGTCCGGGACCAACGTGCGCGGCGGTCGCAGGTGCTCGTTGAAGTCCGAGTACTTCTGCAGGATTTCTTCGCGAGTGTTTCCCGCAATCGGCTTCTTGCCGGTGATCATCTCGTACGCGGTAACGCCAAACGAAAAGATGTCCGCGCGCTCATCGACGGGCTGGCGCGCGATCTGTTCGGGCGCCAGATACAAGGGCGTACCGGACAGTTTCGGTTCCCGCCTTGGCCTTGCGGGCCGCGGGACCGAGAGATCAAAATCGATCAGCTTCGAGTCGTATGACTTGGGCACCAGCACGTTTTCCGGCTTGAAGTCGAGATGGAGAAACCCGCGCTCGTGGACGTGGGCCAGGGCCAAGGCCATGCCGGTCAACATCTTGAGCTGATTCAATCGCAGGTTTGGGTCGTTGCGCACGATGGCTTCCTTCAGGTTCGGTCCTTCCACGTATTCAATGATCGCGTAGCGCAGGCCGTTGAACTTCCCGCTCCCGAAATATCGCGCGATATTTGGGTGGTCGAGATGTTCCATGACCTTGCAGCCCCATTTGAATTGCCGGAGGCGGGTCCAATGAAAGCGGTGCTCGGGAAGCAACATGCGCAGGATAAGCCGCTGACCTTGTCGATCCGCCACCAGGAAAATGGTCGCCATTCCACCGTGGTTGATCTTATCCAGCACGGTGAAATCCGCAAAAGTCGAGCCAATCATCTGGCCGCAACGGTAACGAACCCCGCGCCGCTTTGCAAACGCAAACCCGGCTCGCTCCTTCCGTCGCGCGGATTCGCGCGCCCGGGAAGGTGAATCGCTCCGGGGAGAGTGTCCTACCGATCGACGGCGCTTACCTCGGGCGGCTCCTGGGTGAGCAGATTGGCCAGCTCCTTCAGCGCGTCCGTGGCCTGGGAGCCGGTGGCGATAAACTCCAACGCGTCACCCATCAGTGCCCCCACGGACAACAGCCCAAGAATGGATCGCACGTTCATGTACGGGCGTCCGTCCAACAGGAAGTTGTAGTACGTCATGCCGTCCTTGTGCACGTAGATATCGCAGTCAAACTGGGCCGCCAGGCCGGCAACCGCCGAAACCGGTCGCAGATGCAGTCCATCCTTGTTGCGGACCGTCACGAGGATCTTCTGGAAACCGTTTCGTTCGAGTGACTCGCGTTCCGTGCGCCAGATGTGGGCATATTTCTGGCACCATTCCTCCGCAGCAGACGACCCGCCAATGTCCCGGCCCTCCGCCAGGGAACGAAGGTACTTGTGTTTCTCGATTTCGTCGCGCTGCTCGAGGTTGTCCCGTCTCAACTTCTCTCGGCGCCAGTCCTCGGCGACGTGCTGGACAAAATCATCGATGGCCTCGTCGATGCTCACTTCGGCGCCGCGCTGTTGCGAGAGATAGTACTTGTGCTCCTCGATTGCCTTGAGCTCGGCTGCGGTGAGGTTGGTTGACTGACCCTTCATCCTTAAAGACCCGTGGACGCATGGTACCCGGTCCATCACCGCTTGGCGAGATTTCTTTTTTGCCGGGACGCCAGCCGGTCCGGCATGTCAGTTGAAACTGGGACAACGCCCGGAAAGGGAATGACAACGGCGCCTGGCTCTGGTATAGGAACACTCCAACTTACCCATGAAAATTGGAATTCCAAAAGAAATTGTGCCGAACGAACGTCGCGTCAGCCTCACGCCGGACTCTCTGGGCGCGCTCACCAAGGCCGGCCTGGAAGTGCTTGTCGAGGACGGCGCCGGTGAGGGCGCCTTCTTCTCCAACGCTGATTATGAGCGGGCGAAAGCCAGGATCGTCAACGCGAACGTTCTGTTCAGCGAATCTGACATCGTCGTCAAAATCCACAAGCCGCTCGATCATCCGCGGCTCGGCAAGCATGAGGCCGACGCGTTGCGTGAAGGCGCGGTGTTGATTGCGTTCCTCTACGCAGCGGTCAATCCTGACCTCGTGAAACGTCTGGCGGCGCGACGGATTACGGCCTTCAGCATGGACGCCATTCCGCGCATCAGCCGCGCGCAAAGCATGGACGCGCTTTCCTCCCAGGCGAACGTGGCGGGCTACAAGGCCGTGTTGATTGCTGCCGCCGCCCTCGGCAAGTATTTGCCGATGATGACGACGGCCGCGGGCACGATCCGGCCCGCCAAACTGCTCGTGCTCGGCGCGGGTGTGGCGGGATTGCAGGCCATCGCGACGGCGCGACGGCTCGGCGCGGTTGTGTGGGGCTACGACGTGCGGCCGGTCGTAAAGGAGCAGGTCGAAAGTCTCGGCGCGAAATTTCTGGAATTCGATCTCGGCGTCCAGGACACGCAAGACAAGGGCGGTTACGCGAAGGAGTTGGCCGACGAAGCGAAACGCAAGCAGCAGCAGATGCTCGCCGACAAGACCAAAGAGTTCGACGTGGTCATCACCACGGCATTGATTCCCGGCCGGCCCGCGCCTCGCCTGATCACCAAGGAAACGGTCGCCGCCATGAAGCCGGGTTCCGTCATCGTCGATCTTGCGGCCGAGACCGGCGGCAATTGCGAATTGACAGAGGCCGACAAAGAAGTCGTCAAACACGGCGTCACGATCATCGGGCCAACCAATCTGCCCAGCACCTTGCCGGTGCACGCGAGCCAATTGTACGGGCGGAACGTCGTCGAGTTGCTCAAGCTGCTCGTCAAAGACGGCAAGCTCAACCTCGATTTCACCGACGAGATCATCAAGGGCGCGTGCGTCACCCACAACGGAAGCAAGCCGGCGTAGGCCGGTCCGGTCCGCTCCTCAGTGCATGCCGCCGCCGTTGGCGCTGGTCAGATTCTTCAGGATCTGCGCCGTGAAACTCTTGGCGTCGCCAAACAGCATGAGAGTCTTGTCCTGGTAATAGAGCTCATTGTCGATGCCCGCGAACCCGGGGTTCATGCTGCGCTTGATGACCATGACCGTGCGCGCCTTGTCCACGTCGAGGATCGGCATCCCATAGATCGGGCTGGCCTTGTTCGTGCGTGCCGCGGGGTTGGTCACGTCGTTGGCGCCGATGACCAGCGCGACATCGGTCTGCGGCATCTCGGAGTTCGCTTCGTCCATATCCAGCAATTTGTCGTACGGAATGTCGGCTTCGGCCAGCAACACGTTCATGTGACCGGGCATCCGCCCCGCCACGGGATGGATCGCGAACCGGACGTTCACACCCTGCTTGGTTAACGCGTCAAACAGATCGCGGACGCTGTGCTGGGCCTGCGCGACAGCCATGCCGTAACCGGGCACGATCATCACCGCGTTCGCTGATTCCAGCAACGCCGCCGCTTCCTCGGGCGCGGCGCTGCGCACGGGGCGTTTTTCCGTGGCCGCCGCGGCAACCTGCACCTGTCCGAACGCGCCGAACAGGACGTTGGTGAACGAGCGGTTCATGGCTTTGCACATGATGACCGAAAGGATGAAGCCCGAAGAACCGTCGAGCGCGCCGGCGATGATGAGCAGTTTGTTGTTGAGCACGAAGCCCATCGCGCAGGCCGACAGCCCGGCGTAGGAGTTCAACAGCGAAATCACCGTCGGCATGTCCGCGCCGCCGATCGGGATGATCAGCGATACGCCGAAGATGAGCGCCAACACCGCCATGACGGGAAACAAAAACGATTTGGACGGATCCACGATGAGCAGAACGGTGACCAGGGCCGCGACGCCAATAAGCAAGAAGTTCACGAAATTCTGCCCGCGGTAGGTGATGGGACGAGTGGGAAGAATTTCCTGAAGCTTTCCGGTGGCCATCAAGCTCGCCGTGAACGTCAGATACCCAAGCAACACTTCCACGCCGAGAGCCGTCATCGTGAAATGGGTGAGACTGGCCCCACGCAGGTAATACTCTGCCGTGCCGACCAATGCGGCCGCCAGCGCGCCGAAGGCGTGCGACAACGCGGTTCGTTGCGGCACAGCCGTCATCGGCATCATCGCCATGGGCACGCCGATGATCGCGCCGACCACGAACGCGACCAAAATCCAGCGGTACGTTTCGAACCAGCCGTGGGCGTGCGCTTCGGGTCCCAGCAGCAGTAACGTGCCGCCGACGGCGAGCGTCATTCCGAGGATGCCGGTGATGACCCCGCGCCGGGCCGTGGGCACCGCGCTCATCCATTTCAGGGCGAGTATGAAACACGCCGCGGACGCCATGTACACAAATTGAATCAGGTGTTCCATTAGGATTTCTTGGGTTCGCGTTTCTTGAACATCACCAGCATGCGGTAGGTAATCATGTAACCGCCGACGATGTTGGTCATCGAGGCGGCGACGGCGACCGTTCCGAGCACGGCGCTCAAGGTCGTCTTCTGTTCGCCGGCAATGACGATCGAGCCCACCACGGCAATCGCCGAGATGGCGTTGGTCAGCGACATCAACGGCGTATGCAACATCGGCGACACGCGCCGGATGATTTCCAGCCCCAGAAACGTCGCCAGCAAAAACACGTAGAGATTCTGTAGTATGTCCGATTCCATCTGATGAATGCTCCCCTTTCAGCTTTCAGGAGCCAGTTTCCTAAACCAGCCCCGTCGCGAATGCAAGCCCGCTTGTGAAGGATGGGGTGACCGACGGGATTTGAACCCGCGACAGCCAGATCCACAATCTGGAGCTCTACCAGGCTGAGCTACGGCCACCGTCCATAGATGCATCTGTCACATCGGAAGCGTGCGAATGTAGCATTGCCGCGCCGCGAGGGTCAAGAGATCGTGCGCCAGGTGCGGGCGCCGTTCCGCATGGGAGGGCGAACCTCCCGGTGAGCCGTCCTTCCGTTGGTAGCGCGAGCGTCCCTGCTTGCGGTCGTTTCTGGCCCCGCCCCCCTGCCTGCCCTGTTTACCCTGCTCGCCCTGAGCCTCGAAGGGAGCTTGCCCGCGGTGCCTGCGGTGAGCCTGTCGAACCGAGCGAAGTCGAATCCGTCGAAGGGCCTGCCCCGAACGTTTACGACGTTTCACGTGGCTTTCGGGCTGAATCGGCGCGCTCCGGGCCGTCCCCACGCCCTCCCTCTTCCAAGGATCGACAAAACCAGAACTAAAAACTAACATGAACCCAGTCCTTGGACTAACGCGTGAAGTGGTACAGAAAAGTGAACCCGCCCGCACGGGTCAAAAAATCAATCGTCAGGGCTATCTTTATGCTGGCGCTGCTCGTCGGGTTGGTGATGGGGACCGCATCGGGGGCCGCATTCCGGCTGAGTTTTCTGGATCAGGAGCCGGTGCTCACGGACACTTGCCAACTATTGAGGCAAAGCGGATTTTCGGAAGATTCGGTAGCCACGTTCAAGAAGCTCGTCGAGCACCACAACAAGAAGGGCAATGGTGTTGACAGAACGAAGTTCCCGGCTCCACAAGCGGGCTATTATGAATTCCGTGATCTCGGTGATTTCGCCAACCGCCTGCAGACCCTGCTTTACTTGACCCCGCGCGATTATTCGCTGGGCCAGGAGAATACATTCACGTGTTTCGACGCGGCCTGTCTTTTACTGCGAGGCGCGGGTTGTGAATCCCCTGATTTTGAGAAAGACCTCAATTCGAAAGGCATAGTTTCCGCGAATTGGCCTTTCCAGCTTTTCTCGAAAGACGACCTCAAGACGTTTCGTTCAGATTATCACTGGGCACTGTTCCCTGAACGGGCATACGAGCGCCTCGTTGGCAGGCCGAGGAGCGAAAAGGAAACCCAATTGGTGCTTAGTGTGAGAGCGGGGCGCCACGTCCCCGGCCCTGACCCGACGAACGAAATGGCTTGGCGTGCGGCGTTTGCGACATTTGTCAACGGTCTGAAGGAAAGCGGCTTCGTCTTTCCACGAAACTTCAAGCTCGGCCTGGGATTTTTCGTGGACAGGGACAGGCTCTTTGCAGACCATGCCTTCATCTGCATTCCCAAGAGCGACCGATTGGTTTGCTTGGAGAAGAATGGCAGCCCCGGTCCCTACGTGCGCGCGGAGTTTGAGTCCGAGGCGGAGGTCGCCCGCTACATTAGCTGGACAATGCTGCAGATCGCGAAGAATCCCAAAAACCCGACTTACGGTTCCCCTATACTTGTGTCACTCAATGACCAGTTGATCGGAGTTTACCCATCTGGGGTTCAGTGATGAAATAATGAAGCCGGATATCCGAGCCCAGCACGGTTCGCGGCCGGCCGGTCACACAAGACGCTGCTCACCAGCAAGCGTCACGCACAACGCCAGATGATATGTCGCCTAGCGATATATCAGGAAAACAGCCCCCCCGCCGCGATCACGGTAGCGTCCAACCAAAGAAACGCTTGTGCGGACTCCAAAACCCGGTATCCTTCCACTCATGACCCAAACCCGGTGGC
This sequence comes from uncultured Verrucomicrobiae bacterium, assembly GCA_963712025.1. Lineage (GTDB taxonomy): Bacteria > Verrucomicrobiota > Verrucomicrobiia > Palsa-1439 > Palsa-1439 > Palsa-1439. Next base: position 190,843 of record CAVQGJ010000011.1, read on the forward strand.
ATCATTTCATCGCCTACTTCTTCGGCGGCGCATTCCTGATGAACAGCGTTCCGCACCTCGTCGCCGGTGTCTCGGGGAGCCCGTTCCAAACACCGTTCGCGTCGCCTCCGGGCCAGGGGCTGTCGTCGTCCACGGTCAACGCGCTTTGGGGGATGTTTAATCTCCTGGTGGCCTACCTGCTAGTGGTGCGCACGGGGAAATTCGAGCTGCGGCAGACCCGGCACGTGGTCCCCTTCGGCCTCGGCGCGCTCATCATGGCCATCCTGCTCGCTCGCGCCTTCGGACGCTTCCATGGCGGCCTCCTCTGACGACCTCGCAATCCCGAAAGACGGGCCGCCGCAGCATTGCGTCGGCGGACGCCCATCCGTGTGAATCTGTGGCTCACCGCTTTCCTCCTGTCTCCTGAATTCTGACTCCTGAATTCCGTCCTCATGCCCATCTGACACTTGAACTATTCTCCATCGGGAGTAGTCTAATACGTCAGCAGATTTGGAGTGTGCCATGAAACAGGCGGTCAAATTCCTCGTCATGGTGGCGGCGGTCGCCGTCACCACCAGCGTTTGTGTATCCACAAGCTTCGCCGGATCGTATCGCATGGGGAGCGCTGGATCCCATATCAGTTCCCTCGACGCTCGTTATCACGGCGGCGGCGGCGGATACCATGGCGGGGGATATTACGGTGGACACTGGGGAGGCGGTTGGGGCCGGGGTTGGGGCTGGGGCTGGGGTGGCTGGTACTACCCGTATTGGGGGTTCTCCTACGCCTACGCGCCCTACCCGTACTACTATAACGGCTATTATAACGGCGGCTACTACTACAATGGGTACTATTACCCGCCCAGCGCCTACTACTACCCGCCTCCGACGGTCTACAGCTCACAATCAACTTACGACTACAATTCACCGCCTCCGTCATCCGCGACGCAGAGCCCGCAACAACAGTCGGTTGACCGTCCGCTGTCACCGACAGCCGTGGACCGGGATGATAATTCGTCTTCGCCTCCGCCGCTACCGCCGCCTCCGCCACCGCCCGCTGGCCGGGATCAATCGATTGCGGTCGCGGATATAAAGGCGCTCGCAGCCGCGGGCCTCAGCGACGACGTTATTCTCAGCCACATCCGCAATTCCCAGGCGGTGTTCCACTTGACCACCGCCGAGATCATCGACCTCAAGAAAAGCGGCGTCAACGAGAAGGTCATCGACTACATGATCAACACGGCCAGCGAGCGCCGCTGACCACCGCGTTCGGTTTGTTGCTCGCCGAATCGGACGTTGGCCATCTCGGGTCATCGACGGCCACACCCGTTTTCCCGCTTTCACCGGCTCCGCCGTCCGCTATAATCCGTCCGTGAACCGGATTCGTCTCCTGTCCGAGCAGGTCGCCAACCAGATCGCCGCCGGCGAAGTGATCGAGCGGCCCGCCTCCGTCGTGAAGGAGTTGGTCGAGAACTCCCTCGACGCCGAAGCCCGCCGCGTCACGGTCACGATCAAAAACGGCGGACGTTCGCTCGTCAATGTCGCCGACGACGGTTTTGGCATGAGCCGCGACGACGCGCTTCTCGCCCTCGAACGTCATGCCACCAGCAAAATTTCCCGGGCCGAAGACCTGCACAGCATCACTTCGCTCGGGTTTCGCGGCGAAGCCATTCCCAGCATCGCCGCCGTCTCGCGATTCACGCTCACCAGCCGCGAACGGGGCACCCTGAGCGGGACGCAAATCGAAATCGCCGGCGGGAAAATCCTGTCCGTCGCCGATATCGGCGCGGCGGAGGGGACCGTTGTCGAGGTGCGCAACCTGTTCTTCAATCTGCCCGCCCGCCGCAAATTCCTCCGCTCGATCCCGACCGAGACCGCGCACATCGAGCACATCGTGACCCTCTGCGCGCTGGCGCATCCCAACGTGGCGTTCACGCTCGTCGTCGATGGCCGCGAAGTCTTCAATCTCGCGCCGACCAACGATCTCGCCGGTCGTCTCCGGGAACTCTACGGAGCGCAACTCGTCGAGGAACTTCTTGCCGTCGAGTTGTCCCAGGGCGATGTCCGCGTCACGGGTTTCATCGGCAAACCCGGCGTCAGCCGCGCGGATCGCCGTCAACAGCATCTCTTCGTCAATCAGCGCCCCGTCGAAAGCAAGGGCATCAATTACGCGCTGCTCGAAGGCTATCACACCGCCCTGATGAAAGGGAAATTCCCGGTGACGTTCCTGTTCATCGACATCAACCCCGAGCTGGTGGACGTCAATATTCATCCCGCCAAACGCGAAGTGCGCTTTCGGGATGAATCCGCCGTGCGCCAGTGCGTGATCGATGCCGCCCGCGCCGCCCTCGAACCGGAAACGGCGGGACTCCATCCCGTCCAGCGCGAAGGCTGGCCCCAGTTCCAGCAGCGCATTGTCGGCCCGCGCCCGCATTGGTCGCCCGCGCCGCCATTGGCATTGCGCGGCGAACCGCCATCGTCGCCGTCCGCGCAACAATCCAAGCTGCTGGACGTGCCCCGGGATCGCGTGGAGGGCGAGGCTCCCGCCGAGCCACAGGTCGAGGTCCGCACCGAGGAGGGCACCTGGCGCATTCTCGGCGTGATCGGTCAACTCTACGTGCTCATCGAATCGCCCGAAGGTTTGGTCTTGATGGATCAACACGCAGCGCATGAACGCGTCTTGTTCGAGAAGATGCTGCACGAACTCCAGACCGATTCCGCCCCCGCGCAAAAACTTCTGCTGCCCCTCACGCTCGAACTCGACGCCCGCGATGCGGCCTTCCTTCACGCGAATCAGAAGACGTTGCACAAACTCGGCATCGGCGTCAGCGAATTCGGCGAGAAAACGTTCCTGGTCGACGCGCTCCCGCCGTATTTTCCGACCGCCAACCTCGCCCAGACGTTTCGCAACATCATCGACGAGTTGCGCCAGACGGGAGAGGAGGTCCACGCCCGGCGATTGAGCGAGGACAGGATCGCCACCACCGTCTGCCGTCACGCGGTGAAAGCCCACGACCCATTGCGCGGCGAGGAGTTGCGCGCGTTGCTCCAGCAACTTCACCAGTGCGAGCTGCCCTACACCTGCCCGCACGGTCGCCCGACCATGATCCAAATGTCCTACGCCGAGTTGGAGAAGAAATTCGGCAGGAAAGCATGAGCGCGAACTGTCCCCGCTGCTCGAAACCGCTCGAAGACCAGCAACTGGACGAAGTGGCCTTCCGCTGTTGCCGCGACTGCAAAGGGATGCTCATCGGGCATACCGATCTGATTGGCATTCTCGAAAACAGTTGGCATGCGGTGTCGCAAGAGGCCGCTGAGGCCACGGCGTTCCGCGCGCCCGACGGTTGGCAGAACCAGCCGACACTGCGCTGCCCCGATTGCCATCAGACGATGGACAAGTACGGGTATATGGGCATCGCCGCGATCCAGATCAATCGCTGCGATCCCTGCGCCGAGCTCTGGCTCGACGCCGACGAGTTGCAAAACATGGTGCTGGCCCTCGCAAAATCCAATTACCGCAGCGAATCTGCATGGGAAAAATCAAAGCGCGAGAGTCTTGACATTGCGGAGACGGGAGTTCAAGGAGCCAGGACGGTGGGGGCAGGCAGATACGGATGGCTGTTTCCGGGCGGGCGCTCCGCCATTGTTCCAGCCATCAACCTCCTTCGCTTGCTCGTGCCGTAGCAGGGTTCTTGTGTCAGAGCTACGAAGTAAGGGTTTTGCGCGCGGCTTCAATATCCGCCGTGATTTGTTTCCGCAACGCGTCCACCGAGACGAACTTCTGCTCGTCACGCAATTTCGACAGGAAACAGACCTCGATGTCCTGCGCGTACAGGTCGCGGGCAAAATCCAGGATGTGGACCTCCAGCACGCGCCGGGGTTGCGCTCCTACGAACGTGGGGCGGAAGCCGATGTTCACCACGCCGCCGAGTTGTTCCGCGCCGATGATCACCCGCACGGCATAGACGCCGTCGGGGGGCAACACCTCGTCGCGCGGATCCAGATTGGCGGTTGGGAAACCGAGTTGGCGGCCGCGATGGTCGCCCGGCTCGACCGTCCCGAGAATCGAGAACGGCCGTCCCAGCATCGCCGCGGCGCGGTCCAGATGGCCGCGCAAGACATGTTGCCGAATCGCCGTCGAACTGATCATCTCGTCGCCCAGCTTGACCGATTTGATTTCCTTCGCCACGAACGCGTACTTCGGGGCCAGCGCTTCCATGAGCCGCACGTCACCGGCGCGATCGCGCCCGAACCGGAACCGGGTGCCGACGCAGATCTCCTGGAGCGGATGGGTGTGGCGCGCGACCATGTCGATAAACTGTTCGGCCGGCGTCAGCGAGAATGCCTTGTCAAACTTGACCAGCAGGCAGGCATCGACCCCGAGTTTTCCCATCAGCGCGAGTTTATGCTCGGTGGATGTCAGCAACAGCGGCGCCTTCTGCGGCTGGAGCACGCGCATCGGGTGCGGATCGAACGTCAACACCACCGACATGCCGCCACCGGCCCGGGCATCGTCTCGCGCCTGCCCAATCACCTGTTGATGCCCGAGATGGACACCGTCGAATACACCGATTGCCAGGCAAACCTTTTGGGGATGCCCGGCGAATTCTTCAAATGTGCGGAATACCTGCATTACGCCGCATCGGAGCCGAGGAACTTCAAGATGGGAATGATGAACGTCTGTCAACTGTTCGCGCGTTTGTTTCAACACGTCGTCGAGGGAATGCGCCTCGTTGACGTCAAATTTGCCCGATCGCGTTCGCCGCAAGTCGTGGAGGTGCGCGCCGCAGCCAAGGAGGTCCCCGATCTCCGAGCACAACGTCCGCACATACGTCCCCTTCGTGCAGGCGACGCGGAACTGGATGCGCGGGAGGTCGAGCGCGATCACCCGCAGGTCGTAGATGTGCACCAGCCGCGGTTCGCGCTCCACCGTCTTGCCCTTGCGCGCCAGCTTGTACAGCGGCGTGCCCTGATGTTTGACGGCGCTGACCATCGGCGGCACCTGTTGAATATCGCCCCGGAATTTCGCGAATACCTCCTCGATGTCGTTCTCCGTAAGAGGCGGCACCGGCTTCTCGGCAATGACTTGCCCGTCGGCATCCTGCGAATCCGTGGAAACCCCCAGCAGCATCGTCCCTTCGTACGCCTTGTCGTCGGACATGAGCCGGTCCTGCAGCTTGGTGGCGCGTTCCAGCACGAGGATCAGCAGGCCCGTCGCGGCGGGGTCCAACGTGCCGCAATGGCCGACCTTCCGGAACCCGAAATGGCGTCGCACCCGGTCCACCACGTCGTGGGAGGTCATCCCCGGTGGTTTGTCCACCAACAGGACGCCATCGAACGGTGTCAGTTGCGATTGCATGAGGGAACCTACAACTTCGCCGCCGCCAACGCTTCGCTCACGGCCGCCAGCACTTTGCGCTCGATCTCATGCGGCTCGCCGGAAAGGCGCGCGCCCGCAGCCTCGCGGTGGCCACCGCCACCGAAACGGCGGGCGACGGAGTTGACATCGATCTTCGGATGTTTGGAGCGAAGGCTGATGCGGAACTTGCCCGGCTCGGTCAACTCCTCGAACAGCACGGCCACCACGACGCCCTCGATGGCGCGGGCATAATCGATCAAGCCTTCCGTGTCTTCGCGTTTGGCCCCCGATTCCTCGAACATTTCCGTGGTGACCCACGTGTACGCGATGCGTTTGTGGTCGGCCAACTGGAGTTGCGCCAGGGCTTTCTGCAGCAGCATCAGCCGCGCGTATGGATAGCTCTCGTACACATGCCGGCAGATTTCGCCGACGTTGATCCCCGTGTCGACCAATTCGGCAGCCACGCGCAGTGATTCGGCCGTCGTGCTGCTGTAACTGAACGAACCCGTGTCGGTCGAGATCGCCGCAAACAGGCAGGTGGCAATGTCCCGCGTGAGTGTGAACCCGCCCCGCTTCAACAAATCGAAGGCGATCTGTCCGGACGCCGGAGCTTCCGGGACGATCCAGTTGATCTCGGCAAATTTCTCATTGCTGACGTGGTGGTCGATGTTGATGAAGTGCTTTCGCTTGCCAATCCGCTGGGCGGCAGTGCCAACTCGTTGCCACGTGGAGATGTCGATGGCGATGACCACATCGAAGTCCTTCGGCTCGGCCGGTGGTCGGGTGATGAGTTCGCTGGAGGGGAGAAAACGAAACTTCGTCGGCACCTCATCGTCATTCCAGGCTTCGACCGTCTTGCCCAAATCTTTCAACATCAACAGCAGCGCCAGTTGCGAACCCACGGCGTCGCCATCGGGCCGGTAGTGGGTCAGCACCAGAAACGTATTCTGGCTGCGTAACAGTTCGCTGATCTGTTGGAGGACATCACTCATCGAGCGGTTCGCCTTCGATTTCGTCGAGCAAATGCTCGATGTGACTGGCCCGCGCCTCGGTTTCATCCAGAACAAACTTCAACCGCGGCGTATATTTCAGCACGATGCGGTGCGCCAATTCGTATTGGATGTGGCCGTGCTGGCGTTCGAGCACGTCCAGGGCGCGCTGCTTCTGCTCCGCCGAACCGATCACGCTCAGGTAGATCCGGCCATCCTTGAGGTCGGGGCTGATCTCCGCCGACGTGATGGTAATAAAACCACAGTCGGTCAGGTTTAATCCCAGCACGACCTCGCTGACCTCGCGCTTGACCAATTCTGATACTCGTTCCATTCGATGGCTGCTCATGGTGATGATGGCCCAGGGGAAGAATAGAAAGGGCGGCACGTCCGAAATCATTCCGTGTTTCGTCCTCCGCGTTGGGCGGTTGAGTTATTGGGTTACAAACTCGCTGCGACCTTCTCGACCGTATAGCACTCCAGAACATCGCCTTCCTGGATTCCCGGAAAATTCTCCAGACGCAACCCGCATTCAGAGCCGGCCTTGACCTCGCGCACGTCATCCTGGAAATGTTTGAGGCTGGCGATGCGGCCCTCATACTGGACAGCTTTGCGTCGTAACAACCTCACCCGGGCGCTGCGCGCGATGCGTCCGTCCGTGACCAGACAGCCGGCCACCGGCGGCCCCTTGGAAAGTTCGAAGACCTTGCGGACTTCGGCATGACCGACGACGGCCTCCTTCGATTCAGGCTCCAGCAGGCCTTCCATCGATTCTTCCACCTGTTCGATCAATTCGTAGATGATGGTGTACAACCGGATCTGCACGTTCGCGTTCTTGGCTGCGTCGGTGACTCCACTCTCGGTCTTGACCCGGAACCCGATGATGACGGCTTCCGAGGCGCTGGCGAGCAGGACGTCGTTTTCCGTGATGCTGCCGACCGCGCCATGGATAATGTCGAGTTCGATCTTCTCGCTCTTCAGCTTGCGGAGGGAATCCGCGATGGCTTCGAGTGAACCTTGCACATCGGCCTTGAGCACGATATGCAGTTTCTTCATCTCGCCATCCTTAAGCTGGCTCAGGATGTCCTCGAGCCGTGAACCGCGCGGTTGCGCAGTGGCCGATCCGCGGGCGTCCTGCTGGCGTTGTTCGCCGAGGGCGCGCGCCTCTTTGTCGGTCTTCATCACATTGAACTCGAGACCGGCCTCGGGCAGACCGGAGAGCCCGACGATCTTGACGGGGGTCGAGGGGGGCGCTTCCTTGATGCGTTGCCCTTTGTCGTTGACCAATGCCCGAATCTTTGCCCAGAAGGCCCCGCACACGATGCCGTCCCCCACGTGGAGTGTTCCCTTGCGCACCAGTACCGTGGCCGTTGGTCCCATGCCGGGCTCGATTTGCGCCTCGATCACGTTGCCCTTTGCCGGCACCTTCGGGCTCGCTTTCAATTCCATGATCTCCGCTTGCAGCAAAATCATCTCCAGCAGCGTATCGACGCCCTTCTTCGTGGTCGCCGAAACGTCGACGGTGATCGTGTCGCCACCCCACGATTCCGCGCTCAAACCGTGTTCCTGCAATTGTTTCTTGACGCGGTCCGGGTTCGCCGTCGGCAGGTCGCACTTGTTAATCGCGACGATAATCGGGACCTGTGCCGCCTTGGCGTGGCTGATGGCTTCGAGCGTCTGGGGCATGATGCCGTCGTCCGCGGCCACGACCAGTACGGCAATGTCCGTGACGTTGGCGCCCCGCGCCCGCATCTTCGTGAATGCCTCGTGGCCGGGGGTGTCCAGAAACGTGATGGTCTTGCCGCCCGGAAGCGATACCACGCTGGCGCCAATATGCTGGGTGATGCCCCCGCTTTCGTGGGCGGCAACATCCGTCTTGCGAATCGCGTCGAGCAGCGAGGTCTTGCCATGGTCGACGTGGCCCATCACCGTGACCACGGGCGGGCGCGGCATCAAATCAGTCGCTTGTTCGCCGACTTCCAGGGGTTCGACCTTCCGCGGCGGGGCGTGAACGGTGCCGGCCCCGCGTTCGCGTTTCTCCAGCTCGAACAGGAACCCGTGCCGCTCGCAGATCTTGCGGGCGATGTCCTCCCCGATGGTCTCGGTGAGATTGGCGAAGACGCTCATCGCCATCATTTCGGCCAACAGCACGTGCGGCCTTATGCCAATGCGCTGCGCCAGGTCGCGCACCACCACCGGCGGTTTCATCTGGATAACTTTGTTGCCTTTATCATCAACAATGAAGGCGGGCTGTGCCGGTCCCACTGGCGCCACGGCGGGCTTGGGGGCCGGCGCAAGCGGCGCTGTTGGACGTGGGGCCGTCGTAATCTTCACCGTTGGCTGCGGCAGGGGCGCGGAAACCAACCTCGGTGGCGGAGTCTTGGGCGTAACGACTGGTGGTGGCGGCAGAGCCACCGCGCTTGTCGCAACCTTCGCCACCGCCGGTTTGGGAGTTTCGACAACCGCCTTGGGCGGTTCGATAACCACGGGCGGAGGTGGCAAAGTGGCCACCGCAGTCGCCGCCCCCGTCTTTTCGGCAGTCTCAGGCGCCGCGGAAGCCGGCGCTACGAGTGGTTCGGGTGCCGGCGGCGGCGGAACATACCCGTACTCCTTCTCGATCGATTCGGCGGTGATCTTGTCCACCGTACTCGAGTGGCTCTTGACTGGATAATTCATGGTGTGCAGCTTGTCGATCATTTCCTTGTTCGACAGGCCGCAACGCTTGGCCAGATCGTGTACCCGAATACTCATGAGGCTGGTTTGTCACCTTCCGGCTGTTTGGGCGGCCTCGCGACGCTCCTGCTCCACGTTGGCCGCCTGTTGTACCGCCGCGGCCTTTTCGGCACCCACTAAATCCGTCAAATCGTTCAAGTCCGCCGACAGCAGTCCCTCCAGCGAATGGAACCCGCCCTTGACCAGACTCTCGGCGTCTTCCCGCGCGATCCCGGGGATCGCCTGCCATCTCTTCGACAGCGCGCTTGACCTTCTCCTCGAAGCCCAACTCGGTAGACTCTTCCTTCTCGATCTCGATGTTCCATCCGGTCAGTTTGGCCGTCAGGCGCGCGTTCTGCCCCTTTTTGCCAATCGCCAGCGACAATTGGTCGGGATCCACGATAATCTTCACGGAATGGCGGGCTTCGTCAATGACGAGGTTCTTCAACTTGGCGGGCGCAAGGGCATTGGTGACGAACTGGCGAACGTTCGGGTCCCAGCGAATGATATCGATCTTTTCTCCGCTGAGTTCGCGCACGATGTTCTTCACGCGCATCCCGCGCATGCCCACGCACGCGCCAACGGGATCAACCTTGTCGTCATGGGACACGACAGCGATCTTGGTGCGAAAGCCCGCTTCGCGGGCGATGGCCTTGATCTCGACGGTTTTGTCGGCGATTTCCGAGACTTCGAGTTCAAAGAGCTTGCGGACAAAATCGGGGTGGCTGCGGGACAGAATGATCTCGGGCCCATGGATCGCGTTGTCGACGCTCAGCGTATACGCGCGAATGCGGTCACCGGGCTGGTATTCCTCCGTCGGGACGCGCTCGCGGCTGGGCATGATGCCTTCAATCTTGCCCAGGTCGACGATGACGTCGCTGCGCTCGAACCGGCGCACGGTGCCCGAGAGGATGTCGCCACCGCGTCCCTTGAACTCCTCGAACACCATGTTCTTCTCGACCTGCCGGATGCGCTGGAGCATCGCCTGCTTGGCCGTCTGGGCGGCAATCCGCCCGAAATTCTGCGGGGTGACCTCGACCTCGATGCTTTCCCCGAGTTGGATGTTCGGCGCGCGGCGCCGGGCGTCGGTCAGCGAGATCTCATCCTGCTTGTTGACAACGTTTTCCACCACCAATTGCTTGGCGAGCGCGCGAATGTTGCCGGTCTTGCGGTCGATTTCGATGCGCAGGTCGTTGGAGGGGCCGACACTCCTCTTGGAAGCCTGTAATAACGCCGACTCGACGGCTTGGAACAGGACTTCCTTGTCGATGCCTTTCTCGCGGTGGAAATATTCCACCGCCACTATCAATTCGCCGTTCATAAGCGTTCTCTATTCTCGGGCGGCACACCCCATCGGGGGAACAAAAAAGTGGGTTCTTCGACCCACTTGTTCCGTGTCGCCAATTAATCAACCTGCGGAATTATACGCAATTCGCAATATCGGTCAAGCCCATATCAGAGCCGGCGTATCGGGCTTGCCCGCCTAGGGCGAGCCGGGCTCGAATCCTTTTCGAGCCTTGTTTTGCGGCGGGAGGGGTTTACAATGCCCCGCCAATGAACCTGCCCAACCGGCTCACCGTCGCGCGGATCGGTCTGACGGTGGTTTTCGTCATGGCGCTGCTCCTGCCACCGGAAGGCTGGATTCGTTCGCACTTCCCGTTCGGAAAAACGACGGCCCTGGTGATTTTCATCATCGCCAGCCTGACCGATTGGTGGGACGGCTGGTACGCCCGCCGACACCGGATGGAAACGACATTCGGGGCATTGATGGACCCGCTCGCCGACAAGATCCTGACCACCGCCGCGTTCATTTGTTTCATCGAGCAGCCGAGTTACCGGGCGGGAGTGCCGCTGGTGCAGGCCTGGATGGTGCTGGTGATCGTCGCGCGCGATTTTCTGGTGACGGGGCTGCGGCTGATCGCCAGCCAGCAGGGCGTGGTCTTGCGGGCGGAAGGATTCGGCAAACACAAGACCGCGTCCCAGATGGTCGCCATCATTGTGATCCTGCTCGGCCTGGCCGCACGTGAAGACTGGCATTGTTTCGGCGTCGATTACCAGCAGTTCGATGTCACGTTTTCCCGCGTGGCATTCACGCTGATGCTGATCACCGTCACGCTGACGTTGGTCTCTGGCATCATCTACTTTTTCAAGAACGGTCAATTTTTCTTCCGCGATGCGTGAGCGACTGATCAAATTCTTGGCCACCGGGTTTGGCGTCGGCTATCTGCCGGTCGCGCCGGGCACGGCAGGCTCGGTCGTCGGCGTCGGGTTCTGGTGGGCCTTGAACCAGGAACATCACCTGTGGCTGCGCGCGGTGATTCTGGTGCTGGCCATCGGATTCGCGATCTGGTGTGCGGGGGAAGCGTCCGACATCATGCACCACCCCGATCCGCCCCAGGTGGTCATCGACGAGATCGTGGCCATGCCGCTCGCGCTGATCGGTCTGGGGACAAGATGGTGGCAGGTGGCCGTGGGATTCGCGATGTTCCGGCTCTTCGACGTGTGGAAGCCGACTCCGATTCGGGACGCGCAGGATTTTTCCGGCGGGATCGGTATCGTGCTGGATGATCTGTTGGCCGCCGCCGCCGCGTGCGTTACCACGCACGGTGTTGTGTGGCTGGTCAGTTCCCTGAGGCATTGAGCTTCGCGAGAAATCCTTCGAGCTGGCCGGTGTCGAAATTGGCGAGCACATGGCCGTCGATGACAATGGTCGGCACGTAACGCTGGCCTGATAACCGCTGCATTTCCTTGTCGGCTGCCGGGTCGCGGCCCACGTCGATTTCCTGGAACGGGATGCCGTGCGCCTTCAGATATTCCTTGGCATCGATGCACCACCCGCACCAGTTGCGCGTGTACAGCTTCACTTCCCTCATGATCTTTCCTCGCTAATAGAATGCACAAGATGACGGTATGGTTTCAAGATACCCGAAGGACCTCAGCGAGGACGAGTCTTTTGATCACACGGGACGGTCGCAAAACTTTATGTAAAACATACTTGACATATGACAAGTATACTTTACACTGGCGGCATGAATACAAAACCGAATCTTCCGGAAGAAATCATGTTCGGTCCGAGTTATTCGATACGGGCGAACCTGAAAGCAAACACCTGGGCTTTCGTGGCCATGCTCCTGTCCTGGGCGGGCGACCAGTTGCTTCCGCAGCCCCGGGATTGGAATGTGACCCAGCGGGCGGTGATCGCGATGGTCCCGTTGTTCATCAGCCTGCTTTGGGGGCGGGGTTTTAGGCGCTGGGTACTCGGCATGGATGAAATGCATCGCCGCCTGACGCTGGAAGCGTGTCTCTTTGGAACCGTCGTGACCCTGTTTGTAGTCACCGCCTGGCATCTTCTGGATCAGGCGGGCGTTTTTCAAGCCGGTGTGCTGCCGGCCCGACTGCACCTGGGCTCACATTTCCACGCCGCCAGCTTCCCGATTTCGCTGGTGCTGGCATTTTACTTTGTCGGCTACGCCATCTTCAAGCGCCACTACCAATGAAAACTCGCCTTCGTGAATTACGGGCGGCCAAGGAATGGTCGCAAGCCGATCTGGCGGACAAGCTCGGCGTCTCGCGTCAAACCGTCAATGCGATTGAAACGGGAAGATACGAACCCAGTTTGCCGCTGGCTTTCAAGGTGGCGCGGCTGTTCAAGATGCCCATCGAAGAAGTTTTTGAGGATGAATAAGTGCGGCAAAGGTTCGCCAATCGTTCAAAGCGGGGAGGACAATAGCTGTACGTATTGTGGAAGGTTGGGATGCGAAGGGAGAAAGGGAGTCCACGTCGTAGTTGCCAGAGCACGAGAGCGCTAGCGTCTCGTATCGCGGTGAGATTGTGATGGCGTTTGGGGTTTACGATGCCCCGCCCATGAACCTGCCCAACCCCCAGACCATGTTTGCTTTCAAATATTCCTTGGCATCCGCGCACCACTTGCGCGTGTAAAGATTCGCGTGGCGCATGATTTTTCCTTGTCCATCGGGCGCTAACGTCGCAAACTGGTCACCAAACGCAACCGCCGGGCTTCACATCGTGACGACCATGAAAATACTTGTTGCCGACTCCGTATCCGAACGTGGCGTGGACATGCTCCGCAAAAATCCGTCGTTCCAGGTGGACGTGAAGACGGGCCTCAAGGAAGACCAACTCTGCGAGATCATCGGCGAGTATGACGCGCTGATCGTCCGCAGCGCGACGAAGGTCACCAAGCGGGTGATCGAGGCCGCCAAGAAACTGCGCGTCATCGGTCGCGCCGGCGTTGGCGTGGATAATGTCGATGTGGACGCCGCCACGCGCCGCGGCATCATCGTGATGAACACGCCGGGCGGGAACACGATTTCCACCGCCGAACACACGTTTTCGATGATGATGGCGCTGGCGCGCAGCATCCCGCAAGCCCATGCCACGATGAAAGCGGGGAAGTGGGATCGGAAATCCTTCGAAGGCGTCGAGCTATATAACAAAACGCTCGGGGTCATCGGCATGGGGCGGATCGGCACCGAAGTGGCCCGCCGCGCGATTGCGTTCGGCATGCGCGTGCTGGCGTACGATCCCTTTCTGAGCCTCAGCCGCGCGAAGGCGTTGCAGGTCGAGGTCGTCGAACTCGACGAAATCTATGCCCGGTCCGACTTCATCACGGTCCATGTTCCGATGACCGACCAGACCCGGGGCATGATCAACAAGGACACCATCGCCAAGATGAAGGACGGCGTGCGGCTGATCAACTGCGCCCGCGGCGGGATCATCAACGAGAAGGATTTGTACGACGCCATCAAGGGCGGTAAGGTCGCCGGTGCCGCGCTGGACGTGTACGAGCAGGAACCGCCGAAGGAGTTGGCGTTGCGCGAACTGGACGCGGTGGTCATGACCCCGCATTTGGCGGCGTCGACGACCGAAGCGCAGGAATCGGTCGGTGTCGAAGTCGCCGAGCAGGTCGCCGACGTGCTGGCGGGCGGGACCATCCGCAACGCGGTGAACATGCCGACCATCGACGCCAAGGTGCTCGCGGTGCTGCAGCCGTACCTGACGTTTGGCGAAAAGATGGGGCGGTTGCTGGCGCAGATCGCGCCGTCGCGCGTCGAGCGATTGGTCATCGAGTTCTGCGGCAAAGCGGGTGAATTGGACAGCGGGCCGATTGGCCGCGCGGTGTTGAAGGGGTTCCTCGAAAACGCGCAGGGCGGCGACGTGAATTACGTCAACGCGCCCGTGATCGCGCAAACGCTGGGCATTCGCGTTGGGGAAGTGAAGAGCAGCGAGCCGATTGATTATGCCGAATTGATCAACGTGCGCGTGTTCGTGGACGGCCAGTCGGCGAGCTTGTCGGGGACATTTTACGGTTCGCCCAACAATCCGCGCATCGTCCGCATCAACGACATGCCCGTCGAAGCGGTGCCGACCGGCGTGCTGTTCATGATGCGCAACAAGGACCGCCCCGGCATCGTCGGCTGGATCGGCTCGATCATGGGCAAACACGGCGTGAACATCGCCAGCATGTCCCTCGGCCGCGACAAAGCCGGCGGCCAGGCCCTTACCGTCCTCAACCTCGACAGCGCCCCGAGCGACGACGTCCTCGCCGAAATCAAGAAGGACCAGGACATTCTCGAGGTGAAGGTCGCGAAATTGTAGATGAAGCTTTCTCCAGAAAAGAAACTGGCGGGGATTCTGTGCCCCGTCTTCTCCATCCGGACCGAGAACGATCTCGGCATTGGCGATACCGAGGGTGTGCGCCAGATGATCGATTGGTGTCACAAGCACGGGATCGGCCTGTTGCAGGTGTTGCCGATCAACGAGACAAGCGACGATAATTCCCCGTACAACGCCATCAGCTCGATGGCGCTCGATCCGACGACCATCGCCATCTCGCCCGAGCACATTCCCGATTTGTCCACCGCGAAATTCAAGGAGATCGCGAAGCCCGAGTTGCTCAAGGAACTGCGCGCGGGCCCGGTGAAGTACACGAAAGTCAAGGAACTGAAGCGGTCGCTGTTGCGTGCCGCGTTCGATACCTTCCTCGCCAAGCACTGGAACAAGAAGACCGAGCGCGGCGATGCCTTCCGCGCGTTTCTCGCTGAGAACGGCGACTGGATTTCCGACTATGCCATGTTCCGCGTGTTGATGGAGGATTATCACAACTGGCCGACGTGGGATGAATGGCCGCAGGACCGCCAGAACCCGAAACGGGCCTGGTCATGGTTCCTCTCGCTGCCGACCAAACAGCGGGACGAGTACGCCGAGCGGATCCTGTTCTGCGCGTACGTGCAATGGATCGCCTACGATCAGTGGACGAAAATCAAGGAACATGGCACGAGGCAGAAGGTCTACCTGATGGGCGATATCCCCTTTGGCGTCAACCGCTACAGTTCCGATGTCTGGGGCAACCGCGCCATCTTCGACCTCGACTGGAGCGGCGGCTGCCCGCCCGAGAAGACTTTCAAGGTCGATGCTTTCACGGAAAAGTGGGGCCAGAACTGGGGTATCCCGCTCTACAAATGGGATGTGTCCCGCGCACGCAACCATGATTGGTGGCGGATTCGTTGCGGCAACATCCAGAAGATCTTCCATCTGTTCCGCGTCGATCACGTGCTCGGGTTCTTCCGCATTTACTCGTTCCCATGGCAACCGAAGTACAACGGCAAATTCCTGCCCCTGACCGAGCCAGAAGCGGCGAAGCTCACGGGCGGGCGGCTGCCGCATTTCCAGCCGTACGCTGACGACACACCCGAAGGCGCGAAGTTCAACCAGAAGCAGGGCGAGGAACTGCTGGCGATGGTTTTGGATGCCGCGGGCGATACGGCCGTTGTCGCCGAAGATCTCGGGGTCGTGCCCCCGTACGTACCGATGGCCCTCGACCACTTGAAAATCCCCGGTTTCAAGATTCCGCACTTCCTGCGCGAGAAGGACGGCTCATTTGTGGACGGCAAGACCTATCCGCGGCTCTCGCTCGCGACGCCGGCAACACACGACCATGATCCGATCGCGAAGATGTGGCGTGAGTTGTGGGAGAAGGTGGACGCGGGCAAGAACGGCCAGGACGGGAACGCGCGTTACCAATCGGAAGAGGCGCAAAAGGATTTGGCGCGTTGGATGGTGTATTGCGGCGCGAATCACCAGGAGCCGCCACGCGCCTTCAACGACGAGGTCCACAAGCTCATCCTGCGCGGCGTGTTGACCTCGAATTCGTGGCTCGCCGTGTTCATGATCACCGACGTGTTCGGGACCGAGGGCCGGTTCAACGTTCCCGGCGCCGTCAGCGAGGGCAACTGGTCCTATCGCCTGGAGAAAACCGTTGCCGAACTCGACAACGACCCGCATCTCCTCCACAAGACGCAGATGTTCGCGAAGCTCATCAGGGAAACACGGCGGCTGCCGTAGCCCTTGTCGGACGCGGTGGACAGCACGTGCTCAGATGGCGGCCAGCACTTCTGCGGCATGGCCGGCCGGTTTGACCTTGCGGAATATCTTCGTGATGGTCCCGTCAGCACCGATGATGAACGTGGTGCGCTCGACGCCCATGTATTTGCGGCCGTACATGGACTTCTCCTTCCACACGCCGTATGCCTCGCAGATCTTGTGATCTTCGTCCGGAACGAGTGTGAAGGGGAGATCGAATTTCGTGGAGAACTTCTCGTGTGACTTGGCCGAGTCGGGACTCACGCCGAGGACGACGGTGTCTTTCTTGGCGATTTGCTTGTGCACGTCCCGCAGTTCGCACGCCTCGGTGGTGCACCCCGGCGTATCGTCCTTGGGGTAAAAGTAAAGGACAACGGTCTTGCCCTTGTTCTCGCCGAGTTCCTTGAATGCCGGCACGCGGTCGCCTTCGCTGAGTTCTTTCATAATTTGACCCCTATTTTTGGACAAATGTCCGCAACCTCACATTGGATGCAGTCGGGCTTGCGGGCGGTGCAACGATTTCGTCCATGCCAGATCAACAAATGCGAGAAATCGATCCAATCCTGGCGCGGCACGATCTTCATGAGTGCCTGCTCGATCTTTTCCGGCGTCGTCTGGCGGGTCAGTCCCATTCGACGGGCGAGCCGTGAAACATGTGTATCCACCACGACGCCTTCCGCCTTGCCATAGGCGACGCCCAGCACCACATTGGCGGTCTTGCGTCCGATGCCGTCCAGCAGAATCAGTTCGTCGAGAGTGTCGGGCACCCGACCGCAGTGCTCCGCGACGAGGCTCCGGCAGCAATTGCGAATTGAGCGCGCCTTGTTCCGGAAGAAGCCCGTGCTGCGAATGATGGCCTCAAGTTCTGCGGGCCGGGCGGCGGCGAAATCGGCGGCGGTGTGATACCGCCGAAACAGGGTAGGGGTGACGAGATTGACGCGCTGATCGGTGCATTGCGCGCTGAGAACGGTGGCAACGAGGAGCTGGAGCGGGTTCTGATGACGCAGTGCACAACGCGCCTCTGGATAGGCGGCCCGCAAACGTCGTAAAATGGTGCGACATCGCGCCATCAATTTGCTCTTGGCAACGTCCACGAGTCGCAGTATAGCATATGGAGAACGACGTGCTCAGTTTCACCGCCGCGATTTCAACGAAGAAGAGGAGATAGATTATGGCACACATTGTGTGTGAACCCTGTGTCGGCTGCAAGTACACCGATTGCGTGGAAGTTTGTCCCGTGAACTGTTTTTACGAAGTCGATGATCGGCTGTACATCCATCCCGACGAATGCATCGACTGCACGGCATGTGTGCCGGTCTGCCCGGTGGAAGCGATCTTTACGGAAAGCGACGTGCCCGAGAAGTGGAAGCCGTTCATTGCGGAAAACCGCGACAAGCTCGCGGGCGCGGCCAACATCACCGCCAAGAAAGAGCCGCTCGGGAAGGACAAACCCGAGTGCCAGCCGGGCGCGCGCAAACCCTAGCCGACACGGCCGGCTCTCCGCGAACTCTCGAAATAACCGTCGGCCTTAATTGGGTGCGGTTCTTGCCGTTGTGCCCTGACCTTGTTCGGCCGGTTGATCCATCCGTGGGTAGCGGTAATACACCTCGAGGATTAACGCGCCGAGGGCGGTGGAGTAGGCGGGCGTCGCCGCGAGTTCCCGGGTTTCCATCGTGCTGTTGGGAGGCGGCATCCAGCAACCGTCACTGCGTTGGTTCTTGATCAACGTGTCGCGGATCTCCCGGTTCCAATATTGCCAGTACGGACCACCGCCCTGAAACATCGCCTGTGTGATGTAATACCAACCGTACAGGACGTAATCGCCCTGGGTCTTGTCCCACTCGACCCGTTGCCCGCGGAGATAGTCGAGGGCGGGCTGAATGCGCCGGTCCTTGCCATTGCCCAGGAGTTGCTGGCAGAACACGCCGATGGCGGTCATGGATGGTGATCGCTCCGGCGTCTGATAACCGAAGCCGGGGTCCTTCGTGTCAAACATGTTCCAGAGGAATTGGCCGGCCTTGTCGTAAACGTCCTGCGGCACACTCAGCCCAGCCGCCCTCGCCGAGGTCAGCGCCATGATCATCCAACCCGTGACGGACACATCCGAATCATCTGACGACGGGCGATAGCGCCATCCACCGACGTGCTGGGCGTTGGCCTTGGCGGCAGATTGTGCGCGAATGATCGCGTTCAACGCCCGGTCCAGCGGTTCGCGCAACACGGGGGATTGCGTCATCGCATACCCTTCCGCCAGCGCGAGAGCCACCAGGCCTTGTGAGCCGCCGCCGATATAATCTTGCGATGTGTCGGAAACGAGACCATCGCCGCCCACGTGGAGCGACAAATAATCCAGCGCTCTGCCGACCGTATCACCGAATTCGACAGAATCGGGCGTCTCTCCGTGCCCGAGAAAGGCCAGCGTGGCGAATGCCGTGCCGGCGGCGGTGCTCTCGCCGCATCTCCACGAACCATTCGCCTCTTGGTGCGCCTTGAGCCATCGCAGCCCGGCTACGACTGCGCGTTCCGTTTCAGTGCCGCCATTGTACTGGTTAAGATTGTTGGCGCGCTGTGGACCCATGCGTGCCCCCCAAATCCCGCCGCCGGGTCCTTTGATTCCCGCGGTGCCAATCGCGGTATCACCGAGGCCGCCCGGGACCGTCAAACCCACGCCGGTCGGACCACCCTCGGGTCGCGTTATCGCAGTCGCGCTGTCGCTTACGACCCCGATCACGTCGGCTAGGGACTGCTGACCCGCTTGTTGCGCGGACAGACTCGCAAGGTGCGCTTCGTAGAATTCGGGCGTGCCTCCACCAGCCGTCGGAACTCCACCGGGACCTTTCCCCATTGTCCCGCCACCCGCGCCGAGCGTTGGGCCATTGTAATCGAAGTTGCGGTCAGGGGCGTTCTGGCGTTGCGCATCCTTCTCGGCGGCAGATGGCGGGAGCACACCCGCGTCGAATGTCGCAACAATTCTCGGGCGATTGGCGCTGATTTTGATCCAGCCGAACGCCGCGATCAACGTGACGTGTATCAACAGAGCGACGAGGAAGGCGTACAGGAGGCGCGTGTTTGTCGCCAACCATGCCAGGGATTTTATGATGGCCTTCATCCGTCAGGACTGCTGTGGTTGGGCGGGGAGGGATTCCAACTCCTTCTTCGCATCGGCGGCAAACAGGCCATGGGGAAATCGCCGGAGATACGCTTCAAACGCGCGGCGCGCGACCTGCGGATTCCCAAGCGCCTCGTGACATTGCCCGCTGCGGAATGCCGCCTCTTCGCCATGCGGGCCGTTCATCACGAGCGACGCGCGCAGATAGTACGCCAACGCGGCCTTCTTGTTTTCCCATTCGTCGCCGCCAAACGAGAAATAGCAATTCCCCAATAGGTACGCAGCTTCGCCCGAGCTTTCACCCGTCGCGCCAGCCATGACCGCCGTGAGAATTTCAATCGCCTTCGCGTTGTGGGGGTCCCGCGGACTCCCGCCATCGCCACGGGCGATGCACACCCTGGCAAGGCCCAGCTCGGCGCGGTCACGAAGCGCCCCCGGTGGAGTGTTCGAGACCATCTGGCCAAAGATCTCCTCGGCGTTATCGAGTTGATTCATCGCCAACCCGATTTCCCCCAAGCCCAGTCGGGCCTGTGGCGCGGTAAGCACATCGTCCGGATAGAGCGCAAGTGAGTGTTTGTACGCTTGCCTCGCTTGGATGAGATGTCCACGACGGAGAAGGGCGTCGCCAATGGCAATGTAGCTGGCCGACGGTAGGTGGTCTTTCTCGGGTTCGCCAAGCAGTTTCAGCGCGGCGGCGTACGCGCGCGCCGAATCACCCTCCGCCAGCGCCAGCTCGATGGTGCTCGTAATCGTCGCAACGCGGACACCGTTGTTTTGCCGATACGTGGCAGCCAGGCGATCCAGACGGGTGTAGGCTTCATTGAATTGTCTCGCGGCGCGGTAGGCTTCGGCGATCTGGGCAACCATGGCATTTACTGCCGCGGGATCGTCACGGAATTTACCGACGAGCGTTTCGCAGTCTGCTACGGCGTTGGCCACATCGCCACGGGCTTCCAGAATGGCGGCGATGCGCATTCCGGACTCCACCGCCGCGTTGCGGAGGTCCGCCGTCACGTCAGTTGCCGCCATGGCCCGCGCGATGACGTCGCGATAGACCGCGAGAGCCTCATCCGTCCTCCTGTCGCGTTCCAATTGCGAGGCGATCGAGTACAACGCGCTGCCAACACGCGGATGACCTGGAAAGCGCGCCACGAAGTCACGGAACTGCGCCACCATCTCCTCACGCTTGTTCTCCGCCCCATAACAGTTGGCCATTTCATATGTGGCAAGCGGCGCGAACGTGCCATCCGGAAATCTCCCGACGAGTCTCCGGTACGAGTTCACCGCCTCGTCGAAACGCTCCAGGGCATATTGATTGCGAGCGAGTTGGTAGAGAGCTTCCGCCACGAGCGGGTTCTGAGGCCAGCGAGTGACGAATTCCTGGAAGCGCGCAACCGCCTTCTCGAAATGTGCTGTGACCGTCGGTTTGTCCGCCGGATCGGTTTCTCGGGCGGCGAGGCAGGCGTTGAGATAACCAAGCTGGAAGGTGACTTCGGGGATCAAAGTGTTGGAAGGGTACGTCACGCGTAACTGCTCGTAGTCCTTGATGGCATCCGCGAGATTGGCGCGAGCCGTCGCCGGGTCGCTGGTCTTCTGAGAGATCTCGAAGTAGCACCGTCCCAATCGGAACAGCGCATCCGGCATCATCGCGCTGTCGGGGTGCTGGTGGACGAAGTCCAGGAGAGCGTCGCGCGCATGGTCGAAGTCGTGGAGGGCGTAATAGCCGTCGGCAATCCGAAAGTCCGCGGTTTCGAGTACGGACAATCGAGGATTCGACGCGACCAGCTTGTGAAGGCGGTCGAGAGCTTCGGAAGTCTTGCCCAATGCAAACAGCGCTTCGGCTTCGAGTAACCGGGCGTCATCGGCGAATGCACTCTTTGGAAAGCGGGCCTGAAATTCCCTGGCGGCGCCCTCGGCCTCATCGAATCGATGCTGTTCGATCAGTTCCCGAATCAACCCGACGCGGGCTTGCTCCGCGAGCTTGTCATTCGGATACAGCGCGAGAAACTCGCGGTACGCGGCAGACGCCTCCTCGGGACGCCCCAGCGATTGGTAGCAACTGGCCATGCGAAACAGCGCCGATGCTCGCCAGATCGGGCTCCGCTTCACACCGCGCCTGAAGCTGGCGCAGATCGCTCAACCGTCTCTCATAGGTCGGAAGCGCCCCTCGCTGTGCGTCGTTCGCCCGCTGAGATTGAATGTCATTGATCTGACGGCGAAGATCTTCGACCAGATTGGTCTTGGGTTGCACTCGTTTATAGCAGGCAATGGCATCCGCCCAGCGCCCCGCCTCGAACATGGTCTCGCCCCCGAGGAAGAAGCCCTCCGAGGCGCGCGCAGTATTCGCGTCCGGCGGGATCTGCTCGTAGACGTGAAAGGTGGCATCGTACTGTTTCGCGGCAATCAGGATCTGGGCGGTGAGAAACTGCGCATCCAGGATCGTGGCCGGGTCGCCGGCGAATTGGGTGCGGACCTTCTGCAATATGCCCTGGGCCGATGCAAGGTCTCCCTGATTGAAGAGCGTCCACGCCTCACCGAGCAGGGCTCGTGGAAACAGTCTCATGGTTCGGATACTTCGCTTCGAATTCGTGATACAACTCCAAGGCTGCCGGGTAGTTGTTCAACTCGCGATAACACTCAGCCTCCTTCAAGATGGCGTCGGGAATCATCGAGGCGGCCGGGTATCCCTTCCGCAGACGGTCGAAGGTGTTGATGGCCTCGTGATACTTCTGCATCCCGGCCCAGCACCAACCCTGAAGATAAATCGCCTGCGGGACCGCCGCGCTGAACCGGTACTGGCTTTCAAATGCCTGGAATGCCGCAAGTGCTTCGGCGGTCCTGCCGTTGTCGTAAAGCGTCCGGGCCTCCCGATAGGCTTTCCCCGTCGCTGATTCCGGTTCTTGCGCGGGCGCTTGCGGTGTCAGACACGCCACGGCAAGCAGGGCGGCGAACAAGGTCGAGAGGGGATATGTGCGGGACGATGGGATCATTGAGCCGAGGCCAGTTTGCCGGGAAGCGGGCGCAAGGCGACCTTGGTCAGGTGCGCCTGGGCGCACGCGTCCAATGTGCTGACCACATCCTGGTAACTGGAGTTGGGGTCAGCCTCGATAATGATGGTGGTGTCCTGCCCGACTGCGGTCAGTTGCATCATCGCGTCGCGAAGCCCCGGAATATCATACGTGGTGGCGCCGTTGACGACGATGTTGTCCCGGTTCTTCACGTGGAGGACGATATCGAGCGGCACCTGCGTGGGTGCGCTGGCGGAGGTCATCAAGGGCAGAGTGGCATTGAAGCGTTTCTCGCGCTTGCTGAACGTCGAGAAACTCATGTAGAACACCAGCAGCATGAGAATCGTGTCGATCATCGGGATGATCTCGATACGCGCCC
This sequence comes from uncultured Verrucomicrobiae bacterium, assembly GCA_963712025.1. GTDB lineage: Bacteria > Verrucomicrobiota > Verrucomicrobiia > Palsa-1439 > Palsa-1439 > Palsa-1439. The sequence goes on from CAVQGJ010000011.1 coordinate 213,758, forward strand.
GCTTGATGGTTCGACGCTTTAGTTTCATTTATCGACCGTCGCAAATGTGACATCGGCAATGCCGGTCTTGGAGCACGCCGTCATGAACGCGCTGAGATCCTGATACGTCATCGTGCGGTTGCCGCGAAGGATCACCGAGTTCAGTTGCGGATGCGCGGATTGAAGGCGGCGCAGCAGATCGGGAAGATCATCGAGCTTGTACGATTGGCCGTTGATGGTCACGTTGCTCGGACGAAGACATGTTGACGATGATTTGATTGGGCCGCTTCTCCAACGAATCACCGGCAAGCGCGATGGGGAGTTTGATCCCGGCCTGGCGTTCCGCTTCGGCAAAGCGCGAGAAACTCATGTAAAAGATCAGCAGGATGACAATCGTGTCAATCATCGGGATGATCTCGATGCGCGCCCGCCGGATGTTGCGACGCTTGACCTTCATGGGCCGGGCCTACTGGGGAATGGAGGACTTGAGGAGCACGAGCAATTCGGTGAGGCTCTTTTCCATGTTCATGAGGATGGCCTCCTTCTTGCCGGAAAAGTAATTGTAGGCGAACAGGGCCGGAATCGCCACCGCGAGGCCCGCAGCGGTGTTGATCAGCGCCTCGGATATGCCGCCAGCCAGCTTGGTGGGGTCACTCATCCCAAGGGCGGCGACAATGCTGAACGAATGGATCATCCCAATCGTGGTACCGAGCAATCCGATGAGCGGACACATGGTCACCATCGAATCGAGCAAGGGCAGGTGTTTCTCGAGGGAAATAAGTTCCTTGGTCGCCGCGCTCTGCGCGAGGTCTTCGATCTCATCGGGTTTATAGCCGTCGCGAGCCGCTTGAATTGTCGCCCGCATCACTCGGCCGGCGACGCTCGGTGCATCATCGGTCGCCCGAAGCATGTCCGACAATGTCGCGCCCTGCTTGATCTTGTGGAGTAATTGCCCGGCGCTTCCCTCAACGCTGCGGTAATAGAGGAACCGTTCGATGATGAGCGTGGCCGTGAAGATCGAGAGCAGGGCCAGGAGCAGCAGGATCGGCCCGCCTGCTTGAAGCATATCCCACAAGGTCTTTGTCCTGACCGAATCCGCCGCGCCGCCGTCCTGGGCGAACACCCGGCCCGTGTCACTGATGGCCGCCGCCACTGCAACAGTCCAGAAGATACCGGAAACCACTCGAGACATTCGATTCGACAAGACACACATGCGGCCCACCTCCTGTTAGAGACGCTGACGACATCGTCCCGTCGATATATAGGAAGTTGGGGCAAGTATGGCAACCATTTTCCCCTCCAGATCGGAGGGGAAAATCCGTCGCAAACGTCCGACAACTCACACTGGGAAACTACTGCTTCTTCGCTTCCGCGTCCTTCTCCGCCATCGCCGCTTTGCGGCTGAGCTTGACGCGACCCCGGTCGTCGATCCCCAGCACTTTGACCCAGACTTCATCACCCAGCTTCAACACATCCTCGACGTGTTGGATACGGTGATCCGCGATCTCACTGATGTGCAACAAGCCGTCCTTGTCGGGGAGGATTTCCACGAACGCCCCGAATTCCTTGATGCCGACAACCTTGCCCTGATAGATCCTGCCGACCTCGACTTCCGCCGTAATGGCTTTGATCTGCTCGATGGCGCGCTCGGCGGCTTCGCCATCCGTGGAAAAGATGTGAATCGTGCCGTCGTCCTCGATGTCGATCTGGCAACCCGTCGCTTCCACGATTCCCTTGATGACCTTGCCTTGCGGCCCGATGACCGCGCCAATCTTCTCCGGGTTGATGTGGATCGCGGTGATCCGCGGCGCGTACTTCGAGAGTTCGGCGCGCGGCGACTTGATGGCTTCGGCCATCTTGCCGAGGATCAACGAGCCGGGCCTCCCGCGCCTGTTCGAACGCCTGCTTGGTCAGCTCGAAGCTCAACCCGAGCAGTTTCAGGTCGGTCTGGAATCCGGTGATGCCCTTGGCGGTGCCGGCGACCTTGAAGTCCATGTCGCCGAAATGATCTTCCGACCCGAGAATATCCGTGAGCGTGACGGTCTTGCCCGTCTTCTCGTCGGTGATCAAACCAATCGAGATTCCGGCAACGGGCGCCTTCATCGGCACCCCGGCATCCATCAGGGAGAGCGTCGCCCCGCACACGCTCGCCATCGAGGTCGAGCCGTTCGATTCCATGATTTCCGAGGTGACGCGGATGGTGTAGGGGAAATCGACTTCGTCAGGAATCATCGGTTCGACGGAGCGTTCCGCCAACGCGCCATGACCGATCTCTCGTCGACCGGGCGAACCCGTGCGCCCCGTCTCGCCGACGCTGAAGGGCGGGAAATTATAGTGCAGGATGAATTTCTTTTCCGTCGGGCCGCCCGTCCACGCGTCCATATCCTGTGTGTCAGATTTCGACCCGAGCGTGGTCATCACCAGCGCCTGCGTTTCGCCACGCGAGAAGATCGCGGAGCCGTGCGTGCGGGGCAGGATGCCGACTTCGCCGTAGATCGGGCGCAAATCGCGCGCGCCGCGTCCATCTGGCCGCTTGTTGCTGTTGAGAATCGAACTGCGGACCGCCTCGGATTCGACTTTGTGGAGCGACTCTTTGATCTCGAAATCCGTTATGTCGGCAAACTTCTGCTTCAACCCCTCGGTGGCCTTGTCTTTGCAGGCCCGAATCGCCGCTTCGCGGGCCAGCTTGCCCGGCGTGAGGAGGGCTTTGAGGACCTCGCCGCCAACCATATCACGGGCCGCCGCGACCACTTCGGCACGGGCCGTGTACAGTTTGACTTCGCGTTTCGGTTTGCCGGCTTTCTGGGCCAACTCGCGAATGGCGGCCACGATCTTCTTCGCTTCCGCATGGGCGAATTCGATGGCCTTCATAATGTCGGCCTCCGAGATCTCCTCGGCGGCGCCTTCGATCATGACGAGTTCGTTCCCGTTGCCGACGAAGATCAGGTCGAGATTGCTTTCTTTTCGTTGCGTGTGCGTCGGATTGGCAATGAACTGGTCGCCGACGCGGACCACGCGCACCGCGCCGATCGGGCCGTGCCACGGAATATCCGAAATCGCCAGGGCGGCCGATGCGCCGTTGATCGCCAACATGTCCGGATCGTTCTCCGCGTCCGCGCTGAGCACGATCGCCATGATCTGCGTGTCATTGTAAAAACCTTCGGGAAACAGCGGACGACAGGGGCGGTCGATCATGCGCGCGCTGAGGATTTCCTTCTCCGTCGGGCGTCCTTCACGCTTGAAGTAGCCGCCGGGGAACTTGCCCGCCGCCGCGGCTTTCTCGCGGTAATCGACCGTGAGCGGGAAGAAATCCAGTTCGTCGCGGGTCGAGCCGCTGGCCACGGCCGTCACGATGACGACGGTCTCGCCGAAGGTGACGACAGCGGCGCCGTCCGCCTGCTTGGCCAATTTGCCGGTTTCGATGATGAGTTCTTTATCGCCAATGGGAATACGTACGGCACTCTGCTGCATAGTTGGTTCCGACCGCCCGGCAGGTATCGGACTAATGGAATGATGTCCACCCGCGCCGCGTCGCGGAGTAGGCGGGCATCAATCCATCAATCCCCCAATGCTTGCCGGGGCAATCGCCTTTCTCTTCTACTTTCTGAGGTTCAGTTTCTTGATTAATTCCTGGTAGCGCTTCGTGTCGGTGGTGCTCAAATAATCGAGCAACCGCCGCCGCTGTCCTACCATCTTCAACAACCCGCGCCGCGAACTGTGGTCTTTGACGTGCGCCTGCAGGTGCTGCGTCAGCTCGTTGATCCGAGCCGTTAGCAACGCAATCTGCACGTCCGCCGACCCCGTGTCCTTCGCATGAAGCTGAAATTGTTTCGTGACTTCCGTTTTCTTTGCCGTCGCAATCATTTCCAAATGTCTCGCGCCTTTCCAGTGTTAAAACAGCCGTGAGTTTAGCCACGCGCGCGGGGGGTGTAAAGGAGTTTTTGACCGCCCATTTTCCCATGCCACAGGGGGCGTATTTGAGCATTGTCACCGATGGAAGGCGACTTTTGTAGCCGCGAAACTCTTTCGCGGCAAGAACACACCGCGAATAGGATTCGCGGCTACAATTCACACGCCGAATTTGACAATCGCGCCCCTGGGCGCTAGCATGACGCCGCATTCCGTAAAGAACTGGTCGGGGACGTAGCTCAGCTGGGAGAGCGCCTGAATGGCATTCAGGAGGTCGAGGGTTCAACTCCCTTCGTCTCCACCATCCTTCGCTCGGCAGCATCCGTGGATCAGGCGAAGGATGGTGCCCTGCGAAGCGTTTCGCGAAGCGGGGCGGTATCTGCCATGGTTGCCGAGCTACGGATGGCAGGCCATACCTCACATGGCCAAGCATGTGAAGAATGACCCTGAGGAGAAGAGCAGTGGAATCGCAATGGTGAGAATCTTGTGATCAAATCACGTGACTCGATACTAACGATCATTGCGGGCGTCGTAACCGTTCTAGTGTTTCTTACCGGCATTTCGAGCCTGCCCGATCTTCTTCATTATTTCAACGGGAATCCGTCGGTGACCGTGCCATCCCCAGGTAATCCATCGGCGAGCGCGCCACCCCCGCCCGATGTCCCCCGGGTCGGGATCGAACGTCAGCTAGGGACACCGGCAGTCGTCCGAGGGCAACAGGTCAGTGAAATTGAGGAAGATGCCGCAACGGCACGTGCGACGTACTTGGCGCGATACTTGAACTCGGGCTCTTACCGTAAACCGGGTATGAAAACGGTTGCCGTTGCGGTTGTGTCTGAAAACGGAGCGTTCGATTTTGCACTTAATTCCGCCGTAGCAAGCCACCTCAAGACTGACTCTGCTTCAATTCTGACTTCCTTTTTCCGGCCCGCATTCGTCAGCGACGGCCTCTTTGCCAACGCATTCGCAGGCTCTAATGGAATCTTCGACAAACTGGATTTGTCAAAGTCGCTCGACGTGCTGTTACTAGGGCGAGAGCAAGTGCAGTATTCAAGCGATCCGTCTTTGGAAAACGTCATGACCGCGAACATGGAGCTTGAAATAGCCGCCTTCTCTATCGCGGACGGCCAGAGCCAGTCTTGGACGTTCGTCGCAAACGGCGCTGGCTTCAAACAAACTGAAGCACGGCAAATGGCCGAGGAACGTCTCATCAAACAAATAGCCAAGGACACCAAAATGTCATTAGGCTTTTAAACTCCCAATATCACATGAAACCACTACGCCTTCTTACGGCCATTCTGTGCATCAGCGTCAGCAGCCATGCCTTTGCACAAGTCCAGAGCATCGACAAAGAGCTTTCCGATCTCACCGAACGACTCGCCGGACCGATCAAAGACCACGCCAAGACCAAGGTGGCGGTGATCGACTTCACAAATTTGGACGGCAGTTCGGCGGGCGAACTCGGCAAATACATTGCGGAGCAGTTGACCGTGGATCTTGTCATGACTAACCGCGCCTTCTCCGTCTTGGACCGAGCAAACCTGAGAAATATATTAGCCGAGCACAAATTGACCTCACAGGGGCTCGTCGATCCGGACAACGCCAAAAAGCTCGGTCAGTTTGCAGGCGTGGACGCGCTCATATTGGGCACCGTTATCCCCAAGGGCACACACACTGTGAGTCTCACAGCCAAAATCATCACCACTGATACCGCAGAAGTCATCGGTGCGGCGAGGGCTGAATTCAAGGCCGACGACACCGTCCAACAACTTGAGTCCAAGCCCGTCGCCGCAAACAGCGCTGGGGGCGTATCCGGATCATTGCAGGATGACAAAGCCGAGGCGACAAAGTCGTTTGGAGACTTGCGTGTCGAATTGCAGTCTTTGCGCCTGGTAGATGGAGGAGTCCTCTTATTGACCATGACTTTGGCAAACCAAAATCCGAACAAGAGCATTTGGGTCGCGCTGGATAGCGAAAATACAGGGGTTTTGAAAAGCGTGCTAACTGACTCCAATGGAACTCAATATCAGGCTTGGGGAGGCAATGAGGCGACCGGGATCGACATTTCGAGCGGTGACGGAATGCTTCACTGGAGCAGAGGGGAAGCTTCTGAATTGCACACGTTCTCCCCAGCCACGGAGATTAAACCGAGTGATTCAATTTCGGCAACCGTTAGATTCTTACGGATGTATAGCGGTCCGCGCCCGATACCCGGAGTGTACAATGTTCAGTTGCAACTGTTTTTTGGCCACGATCTGGGCAGCAACAGAAGCAATGTCACCATTCCAAATTGGATAACGAAGATTTCCCTAAACTAGCTGGACAGAAAAATCCGAGAAATTTACCCGTCTGCGGGTGAACCCGTCGGTCGCCTCTGCGACCTGCGGTTTTGAGGGCGGGCACGGCCTGCCCCTGAGGCCGCGCGCAGCCCGATCCGCGTGAGCGGAAGACATACTGAAGTTCGAGTGTCTCCGACGAGGGTAAATCACGACAAAACCCTTGCGAACACAGGGCCAGACGACATCGCGACCCCTCCCCACCGTGGGGAAGGGTGTGGGGATACCCTACAGACCACCGTTTTGATCAAAATGAGTACGGACTTTCTCCAAACAGCACCACCATCCTTCGCTCGGCGGCATCCGTGGGCCAAGCGAAGGATGGTGCCCTGCGAAGCGGTTCGCGTAGCAGGGCGGTGTCTGCCGAGCTACGAATGGCAGGCCATTCCTCACAGGGCCTCCGCCATGCTCGTCATGGCAGGCCATTTCTAACCCACCGGCATTGCTGTTACCGACTTGGCGGACTGGTTGCTCCCGTCGACGGCGGCGGTAGCGTAGCCTGCAACCGCGCCAGGTTTCTCTGGGCGTCAGCGTCGTTGGGATTGAGCCGTAACGCCTCTTGGTAGTGCGTGATCGCCTCGGGAACATTGCCGGATTGTTCGAGTGCGGTTCCCAGGTTGTAGTGGGCCTCGGCACGGTTGGGGTCGATCCGCAACGCCTGCTGGTAATGGGCAATCGCATCCTGAACTTTGCCAAGCCGCGCCAATGCCAGCCCCAAATTGCTCTCCGCCGCGGCAAAGTCCGGTCGGACTTGCACCGCCCGTTCATATTCCACGACGGCATCGTTGACCCGACCCTCTTGCAAGAAAAGATTTCCCAGATTGTTGTGCGCGTCGGCATGATCGGGATCGAGCCGTACCGCTTCCTGATAGTGACCGATGGCCTCGGGAACGTTGCCGAGTAGCTGGGAGGCGTTTCCCAAGTTGTACTGCGCCTCGGCATCGTCGGGGTCGATCCGCAAGACCTGCTGGTACTGCGCCATCGCCTCTGGAATCCTCCCCGACCGGGCCAACGCCACCCCCAAATTGTTCCGGGCCTTGGCGAAATCAGGCCTGAGCTGCACCACCTGTTCGTACTCGGCGATGGCGTCATTGACCCGGCCGATCTGCATGAGGAAATTCCCAAATTCATAGTGGGCCTCGGCGTGGTTTGGATTGGTCACCAACGACCGCTGGTAGCGGGAAATAGCGTCCTGAAGTTTCCCCACACGGACCAGCGCCATCGCGAGGCCGTTCTGCGCCTTGGCGTCATCGGGCTGGAGCCGTAGCGCCTGTCCATACTCCGCAATGGCATCGTTGACCTTGCCGATATCCAGCAGGGAATTTCCCAGATTATAACGGGCCTCGGCGTTATCGGGGTTGATCCGCAGCGATTGACGGTAGTTCGCAATCGCATCCGAAACACTGCCCGCGCCATGGAGCGCCAGCCCCAAATTGTTATACGCCATCCAACACGCCGGGTTTTTCGCCAGCGTATCGCGCCAGAGCGTTTCCGAATCCGCGTAGGCGTACTCCCGATTCCATGTCGCCACCGCCAGCAACAGCAGCACGGCGCTGCCAGCAAGCGCCCCAACATTTCGTGCGCGCGCGCCGCCTCGTTGGGCAATCACGGTCCCGGTGGCGACCACCAGAGCGATCAGGCCGATAACCGAAAAATATTGCCAGTGATCGGCAACCAGCGAGTAGCGCATAAAGTAGATGTTCACGAACCCCAGGGCCGGCGCCAACATGGTCAGGTAGTAACCCAGCGCCAACAGGCAGGGTTTCCCCCACCGTTGTCGGTAGCGCCAGCAGACGAACAGCCCCACAACCACGAACAGCCCGGGGACGTAGGACACAAATTTCTGCGGGTCGATCTGCCATCGCGGATAGACAAAACATAGATTCAAGGGGACCACGGCCTTATACAGGTAAAACCATGCCGCCCAGCCCGCTCCCGCCAGCCGTGACCAGAAATCGTCCTGCCGCACGATGTCGCCGCCGATGGCCCGATGAGATTGGAACCACACCGTTGCGAAACCCAGGATCCCCGCCACCACAAAGAATGGTATACTTTGCAGCACATCCCGTCGCTCGACTCTCCCCCGACGCCACCACGCGATGCCCAACAGCGCCACCGGCAGCGTCGCCACCGCCGCCTTGCTCAGCATCGCCAACACAAACGTTCCCAACGCCGCCCAGTACCAAGCCCTCCGGCTCCCGTCGTCGAACTTCACGTACCACAGGCATGTCAGCGCGAAAAAGAACATGGCCAGCGTGTTCTTGCGCTCGGCAATCCACGCGACCGATTCCACATTCACGGGGTGTACCGCAAATACCGCCGCTGCCAGCCACGCGCCCGGGATCTTCAGCCTCGTCAGAATGCGCCACCACAACACCGCGCTCAGCGCGTGCAGGAGCACGTTGACGGCGTGGTATCCCAGCGGATTCTTCCCCCATAGCCGCCACTCCAGCCACCACGTTGTGGAGGTCAACGGCCAGTAGTCGGGCGCCTGTGTGGTGAACCAAAATCGGTGCAATCCGTCCGACATCCGGATCAGCGGATTCTGAACGACGAGATTGTCATCGTCCCAGATGAACCCGTTGCGCAGGGCCGGAATGTACACCATCACGGTCAACAGAATGATGAGGGCCGAGCCGGCCGCCAGCAACCGCGCCTTGCGTGTCATCACAAGCTCCCCGGAACTGGTCGAAGTGATCTCATAAATCCACGCTGACAACGCATGGTTTATCACATTTCGCGCGCCTTGGGCACCCGGTATCGGCGGACAGTCGGGAGTCATGGCGCAGATCGAACCCGGTCCATTGGGGACGAACCAAACCGTGTTTCATCGTGAGCTTGCTCGCCTTGCCTGCGGTGAGCGGAGTCGAAGAGTCGAATGATCTCTCTTGGTCGTACCAATTGGCGCTACTGGTTTGGTGGACTCGTCGCTGACGTTGACGGCGGCAGAGGCGTGGCCTGCAACCTCGCCAGATGCTTCCGGGCGTCGGCATCGTTGAGATCGAGCCGTAACGCCTCCTGATAGTGCATGATCGCGTCGGGAACATTGCCGGATTGTTCAAGCGCGGTTCCCAGGTTGTAATGGGCCTCCGCGCGGTTAGGGTCGATCCGCAGCGCCTGCTGGTAATGGGCAATGGCATCCTGGATTCTACCGAGCCGCGCCAACGCCAGCCCCAGATTGCTCTCCGCCGCGGCAAAGTCCGGTCGGATCTGCACCGCCCGTTGATATTCCACGACGGCGTCGGTGACCCGGCCCTCCTGCAACAAGAGATTCCCGAGATTGTTGTGGGCGTCGGCATCGTCGGGGTTGATCCGCAAGACCTGCTGATACTGCGTCATCGCCTCTGGAATCCTCCCCGAACGGACCAATGCCACCCCCAGATTGCTCCGGGCCTTGGCAAACTCAGGCCGGAGTCGCACAGCCTCTTCGTACTCGGCGATGGCATCGTTGACCTTACCGATGTCCAGCAGGGAGTTTCCCAGGTTATAGTGTGCTTCGGCGTTATCAGGGTCCAACCGCAAGGCCTGGGCGAAGTGTTTGGCCGCTTCCGCAGACTTCCCTTCGTTCGCGAGCGCCACGCCGAGGTCGTTGTGCGCTTCCGAATAATCGGGGTGAGCCTGCAGCGCCTGCTGATACAGATCCATCGCCTCCGTCGTGCGGCCCCTGCGTGCGAGCAACACGCCGAGTTGGACGCGCGCCTGCACAAATTCCGGCCGCAATCGGACCGCCTCCCGGCAATGGGTGAGCGCCAGTTCCGAGTTCAAGTCTTGCGCCGCCAGCGAGGCGGCGATGTTATAATGCGTCGAGGCGCGGATGTGAGCCTCGGACACCATGGGGCGATTGCAGGCGACCGTTGCAACGATGGCTGCTCCCACGCCGGTACCAATGGCCCGCCATCGCGCCTGACGAATGGAGTCCGGCCAGGAGGTCAACCCCGCCGCCGCAAACAGCACCAAGATGGGCGCCAGCGGAAACCGATACCGCGAAAACACGTAGAACAGCGCCACACTCATCGCATAGCTGAGTGCCATCACGTACAACAGCCACAGGCGCTCGCGGCAGCGCCACGTCAGGCAGACCCCCAGCGCCGCCAGCGGGCAAAGTGTCCCGAAATGCACCACACGGTTGAGCACGCGGAGCATCGAAGACCAGTCGCCGCAGGTGTATTGGTCTTCACTATCAGTTACCTCGCTGATGTTCCACACCAGCAGCCACTTCTGTCCCATCAGTCGCAGCCACCTGTTGAAATCCCCGCGGATTTCGTCGAGGGTCCTCGTTGTCCAGTACTGTGAAACGCCGGACGGGGTGAGGTTGCGTCCGGAGGCCTGCTCCGCCAGGATCGTGGCATCGGCGCGTTCGAATCGTGAGTCGCCACGACCCCACCGCAGAGGTCGGTAAAGACCCGTCGCGTCTTTGCCATTCCCCATGTAGAAGTTCGGGCCGAACTGCGCCGTCGTCAGATGAAACTCGCCGCCAACCATCAGATTGCGGAAGCCCACCGGCAGCGAAACCAGAGCCACCCCGGTCACGAACATCCCCGCCCACCGCAGGCGCGCCGTCCAGGGTTCGCGGCGCCAGTGCACAAACAGCCATGTGAGAATGACGGGGAAAAAGACCAGCGCGTTCTCCCGCGTTAATCCGAGCAGTCCGAGCGCGATGCCCGCCGCCACCCACCATTGCCGCCGCGATCCCTCCAACAGTCCCCCCAGGATCACCAGCAGCGCGCACACAAAAAACACATCCAGCACCGATTTTTCGATCGAGCAGTCAAAGAAAATCGCTGTCGGATGCAACGCGAGGATGACACCAGCCAGAACGCCAGTCGCGCGCGAGAAAAACCGCTGCCCCACCCGGGTCAACAACGCGCACGAGCCGGCGCCAATCGCAATTTGAATCAGCCGAACAACCAGCAGATTCCTGCCAACCAGTGCGTACACCAACCCCAAAAAATACGGATACAACGGCCCCACATAAAACACACCCTTGCCAATCCAATCCCCACCGGCGATCTGACGAGCCCACGCGTCGTACATTACCGCGTCGCCCAGAAGCAGCGCGAATACCGGCGCGTGCCGGATCTGCCACAGGTACAATCCCCGCGCGGCCACCGCGAGGAGGCACACGGAGACGTACATCACGGTTTCGCGGCTGTCTCTAGGAGGCTTTTCCGGGGGCGATACGTTGGCCATGCCGTGCGCTTTCGGTCATTTGTCGGTACCGTCAAATCGTAATCAAACGGCCAGTCTTAGGCAAATCAATCACCCTTCTCAGACGCCGTGGCCCGTGGCATCGGGTCCATGATGCGCGCTTTGCGGCGCGCCGCGAACCGTCTTCCGCAAATGCCTTGCTTTTTTCGCCGATTTCACTAGATTGTCCCGCCTTCTGAAGTAGTACATACTCTGCTCAGATGTAATTATGAACAGCAAATTTCGCAATATCGGCATTATTGCGCACGTTGACCACGGCAAGACGACGCTCGTGGACAAACTCCTGCGCGAGGGTGGGGTGTATCGCGCCAACCAGGCCATGGAAGAACGTGCCATGGATTCGATGGATCTCGAAAAGGAGAAGGGCATCACCATCAAGGCCAAGAACGCCTCCGTCCACTGGGGCGGCTACACGATCAATATCGTCGACACGCCCGGCCACGCCGATTTCGGTGGCGAAGTTGAGCGCATCCTCGGCATGGTGGACGGCGTGCTGCTGTTGGTGGACGCGTTCGACGGCCCGCAGGCGCAGACGCGGTTCGTGTTGAAGAAGGCACTCGGTCACGGCCTGAAAGTCATCGTGGTCATCAACAAGATCGACCGCGAACACGCCGACCCGCACAAGATGCACGGCAAGGTGTTGGAATTGCTTCTGGAACTCAACGCCACTGAAGAACAGTTCAATGCCCCGTTCATTTACGCCAGCGCCCGCGACGGCTACGCGCTCAAGAAGCTCGGCGACAAACACAATGGCATGACCCCGCTCTTCGAGGCCATTGTGAAGCATATTCCCGCGCCGGCCGCCAATATCAAGGCCCCGTTTCAAATGCTCGTCAGCAATCTCGACTGGAGCGATTACGTCGGACGCATCGCCATCGGCAAGATCACGGGCGGCCACGTCAAAGTGGGCGACTCCATCGTCTGTATCCACAAGGACGGCAAGCGCGAACGCGCGTCGGTCACGAAGGTCTGGGAGTTCAGCGGCCTCAAGTCCGGTGAAATCGTCGACGGCGTGGCGGGTAATATCGTGGGCATTTCCGGATTCGAGGAACTCGCGATCGGGGAGACGTTGTGCGACAGCGAAGAGCGCGAGCCCGTTCCGTGGACGGAACTCGATCCGCCCACAATCCAAATGCAATTCGCCGTCAATGACGGTCCGCTCGCCGGCAAGGATGGGAAGTTCGTCACCGCGCGTCATATCCGCGAACGGCTGTACAAAGAAATTCGCACCAACATTTCGCTGCAAGTCGAAGACACCGAGGCGGCGTACATTTTCCTCGTCAACGCCCGCGGCGAAATGCAGATCGCGATCCTCGTCGAGCAAATGCGCCGGGAAGGGTACGAAGTCCTCGTCTCGCGCCCCGAAGTGATTCTGAAGAAGGACGCCGAGGGCCGCACGCTCGAGCCGTTCGAGACGTTGTGGATCGAGATTCCCAACGAGTGCCTGGGCGACGTCATGCAGAATCTCGCGGGCCGCAAGGCGCAGATCACCCATATGCAACATCACCCGCATGGTGTCAGTCTGGAATGCACCATCCCGACCCGTGGACTGATCGGGTTGGAGACTGATATGGTCAACCTCACCAGCGGTCGTGGCGTGATGAGTCATATGTTCAAGAGCTACGAGCCGTTCAGCGGCGAAATCACCACGCGACTGACCGGCACGCTCGTGTCCATGGAAACCGGCATCGCCACTTCGTGGGCGCTCAACAATATCCAGGAACGCGGTCGCCTGTTCGTCGGGCCGCAGGAGGAAGTCTACGAAGGGATGATCGTCGGCGAGAATCCGCGCGCGGAAGACATGCCCGTCAACCCGACCAAGACCAAGCACCTGACCAACATGCGCAGCCAGGGGGACGGGAAGGGGATTCAACTCGAACCGCCCCTCAAAATGAGCCTCGAGCGCGCCCTCGAGTATATCGCCCGTGACGAGTACGTCGAGGCGACGCCCAAAAACCTCCGCCTGCGCAAGAAGATCCTCAATGCGACGCAACGCAAGCGCGCCGCCATGTCCCAACAGTCCACCGAAGTCGTCGCCTGAGACTGCCGGCCGGATCAGGGCCGTGAGACGTACGGATTGCCCTTGATGTAAAATCGCAGGTGTCGTTTGGCCCATCGTCCCGCGTAATCGACGCCAATTCTCGGTCGCTTGACGACCGTGAATGGCTTCCCTCCTCGCGGCGCAGTGATATAGAAGTCCTCGCTCAACAGATCGTGGGCGTTGAGGCGCTTGTCGATTCCCATGGCCCTGCAAAGCAGCCCCGGCCCTTGTGTCCGCCCGCGAACGTTCTCAATGGGTTCCACCGCGCGCAGCAACACCGCCGAAGCGTGGCCTTCTCGTTCGGTCACGACGTTTATGCAATAATACATGCCATAAATCATGTACACGTAGGCATGACCGGGCGGACCGAACATCACTTTCGTGCGCGCGGTCAATCCACGGGCCGAATGCGCCGCCAGATCGTGCGGGCCGAGGTACGCTTCGACTTCCACAATCCGCCCGACGCGATCCCCGCCTTTGCCGACGTGAACGAGGTGTTTCCCGAGGAGTTCCCGGGCGACGAGGATCGTGTCCCGGTCGTAGAAGGCGCGAGAAAGTTGGCGCATCGCCACCGGCTCACTTCCGCCGCATCAAGATGGACCAGGCGAGGGGACGAAGACCTCGCTTGTTCAGGGCAAACCGAAACTCGTGCAGTTCCACGATCTCAAACAGCGTCCCCAGCTCGGCGCGAATTTCGTCTTCGCTGACCACAGGAGGGCCGGGATCGGTATCTTCCCTGGCGTTGCCGGTCATGCTCAACCACCAACTCCCCGGTCGAGTGGACTTCCGGAGAAATTCCTGGAACCGCTTCAGATTGATCGTCCGCACACAATGATAGACGCCGCGGTCGAACAGGATGTCGTACGGCCCGCCGAGATCGTCCTTGAGCACGTCCGCCGCACGAAAATCCACGGTCACGGCGGCCGTGCGCGCTTTGTCCCGGGCGATTCGGATGGCGGGCTCGGCGATGTCCACCGCCGTAACGAGAAATCCCCGCCGGGCGAGTTCGACGGCGTTCGTCCCCGTGCCGCATCCGAATTCCAGCACCGTCTTGCCCGTCAGTTTCCCCGTGCCGAGGACCCGAAGCAATTCCTCGCTCGGAGTTCCCGTATCCCACGGGGTTTCTCCCCGGAGGTATCGTTGCGTGAAATCAACCGTCTCGGCCATCGAATCACATTACTTCTTGTCGGCAGCCGGCTTTACAAATGACCCATCGATCTCGATGTTGACTTCTTCGCCAAGCATCAAGCCGCCCGCATCGAGCGTCTTGTTCCACGAGATTCCGTAATCCTTGCGATCGAGCTTGGTCTTGGCTTCCAACGCCAGGTGCACATTGCCCATGGGATCTTTAATCGGACCTTTGATCGTGAACGGCAGGGAGATTTCTTTTGTCACACCGTGCATTGTGAACTTGCCCGTCAACGTTTGGCCGTCGACGCCCGTGCTCTCGAAGGTGATGGTGGGATACTTTTCTGCATCGAAGAAATCCGGGCTGCGCAAATGATCGTCCCGCTTCTGGACGTCGGTATCGACGCTCTTGGTCTGAATAATCGCGCCGGCCTGCTTGAGCTTGTTACCATTGTCGGGATCGACAGTGATGGACCCTTCGAATTGACGGAACCGACCGTGCACGGTGTCAATGACCATATGGTCGATCGAAAAGCCGATGGAACTGTGTGCCGGATCCACCTTGTACGTGTCCAAGGCCCGCGCCGACGTGCCGATCAGCACGGCTGCCGCCGCGACAGCAATGATGCGAGTGATTCTCATGGTTGGTGCGTGTCTCCTTCTACAGTGGTTTCTTGCGTTCTGTTGTTTGCTCCGCCCTGCAACCCGTTCGGCGCCACTGTGCCACGGCCGTCACGCCAAATCAAACAGCAAAAGCTCCGACGGTTCCGTCGCTTTGACGGTGAGCTTGGTTTCATTGCTGACAGCGGCGCCATCACCGGCGTGCAGCGTGTTGCCGTTCAAAGTCACCCCACCCGTGGCGACCTGCACCCAGGCGTACCGGCCCGGCTTCAGCGAATACGTGGCCTGTTCATCGCGCGACAACGAGGCAACAGCCAGACTGGCATCCTGGTGAATCGTGAGCGTGCCATTCTCGCCCTCGGGAGCAACGACCGTGCGCCACGTGCCGCGCGTCCCGTTCGGCGCGAACGCCTTTTGCTCGTACCCGGGTCGAAGACCGTTCCGCTCCGGCAAAATCCAGATTTGCAGGAAATGGACGGGCTTCTCCTGGGAATGATTGAATTCGCTGTGGCGTATGCCCGCGCCCGCGCTCATGAGTTGGACATCGCCAGGCCGAATGATGGACCCGGTGCCGAGGCTGTCCTTGTGCTCCAGCGCCCCGTCGAGCACCATCGTAATAATCTCCATGTCGCGATGCGGATGCGTGCCAAAGCCGCCGCCCGGCGCGACCCGGTCGTCATTGATGACCCGCAGGTCACGAAAACCCATGTGCTCCGGATCGTAGTATTCACCAAACGAAAACGTGTGCCTACTGTCCAGCCAGTCGATTTCCGTTCGCCCTCGTTCCCCGTCTTTTCGTATCGCAATCATAACGCCGCTTTGGATGCGAACCGGAACGCCCGGGTTTCCGGTGGGTCAGGGCTCGAGTTTCGCATCCATTGTGATCGTGGCGTTCAACACGCGGGAAATGGGACAGCCGGCCTTGGCGTTCTTGGCTGCTGTCTCAAATGCTGCGGCGCTCGCGTTCGGCACCTTCGCGGAAACATCCAGGTGGACCGCTGTCAGGGTCCAACCGGCTTCGAGCTTCTCCAGGGTCACCGTCGCGGTCGTCGCGATGCGGTCGGGCTTCAGGTTTGCGCCCCCGAGTTGCGCGGACAGCGCCATCGTAAAACAGCCCGCGTGCGCCGCGGCGATCAATTCCTCGGGATTCGTCCCGATCCCGTTCTCAAATCGCGTACTGAACGAGTATTGCGTGTCCTTGAGGACTCCGCTCTCGGTTGAAATCGCGCCCTTGCCGTCCTTCAATCCGCCGTTCCATACCGCCGATGCTTTCCGCTTCATGTCTGAGTCTCCTGTTTGTTTCGGTTTATAAGATGGCTTTCACCACGCCGCCCTCGGCGCGAACGGCTGAGCCATTGATCGCCACGGCCTCGGGCGAACACACGAAGGCGACGACATTGGCGACCTCTTCGGGACGCAGGAACCGCTTCAAGAGCGACGTGGGTCTCACGCTCTGGAAGAATTCCCTTTCGAACTCGGCAGGCGTCACCTTTTGCTGTTTGGCCAGTTTGTTAACAAAAACCATGGCACCTTCCGAAGCCGTTGGACCCGCCAATACGCTGTTCACAGTCACGCCGGTGCCGACGCAGCTTTCGGCGATGCCCCTGGCCACGGCCACTTGCGCCGTCTTCGTCATGCCGTAATGCACCATCTCGGCGGGAATGTGCACCGCGCTTTCGCTGGAAATGAAGACGATGCGGCCCCACTTGCGCTGCTTCATGCCGGGCAGATACGCGCGACTCAGCCGCACGCCCGACATCACGTTGACCTCGAACAGACGCAGCCAATCGGCGTCGGGGATCGACTCGAACGGTTTCGGCTCGAAGACCCCCAGATTGTTCACCAGCACGTCCACGGATGGCACCCGGCGCACCAGTCGTTCGCAACCCACGGCGGTTCCCAGATCCTCGGCAACCCCGTCGAGGGTCGCCTCCGTCACTTCCTTGCGGATATTCTTGATCGCCGCGTCGACCCGCGCCTGGGTGCGGCCGTTGACCCAGACCCGCGCACCATCGCGTGCCAGGCTCAACGCAATTGCGTAACCAATTCCCGCGGTCGAGCCGCTTACGAGCGCTGTTTTTCCTGCGAGTCTGCGATCTGTCATGAGTTCCTTTCTTCGGACGTCAGTTGGCCTATCACCACGGGATCACCTTCCGGTCGCGCAAGAATTGGCCCGTCAACTCGCGCGGCGCATCCGTCGCCAGCCACGTTACCGTGTCCGCGCCCTGTTGGACCGTGCGTTGCGCGTTCGGGCCGCCCATATCGGTCTTGACCCAGCCCGGGCAGACGGAGTTGACCGTGATGCCCTTGTCGTGGAGCGCCGCGGCGAACTGGCGCGTGACCGCGTTGAGCGCCGTCTTCGAGATGCTGTAGGCGGGATAGGTCTCGCCCATTTCACTCAACTGGCCCAGGCCGCTGGATAGATTGACGACTGTTCCACGACCGCTTTTCAGCACGAGCGGGAGAAAAGCCTGGGTGACACGTAGCGGCCCCAGTGTATTGGTCGTCAACGTGGCGAGAAAGGTTTCGTCGTCCACTTCCGCGACACCCTTGCTGTCCCGCAGTATCCCGGCGTTGTTTACGAGAACATCCACGTGATCCACCTTGCTCGCGACCGCCTTCGCCGCGTTCTCGATGCTGGCCCGATCGCTTACGTCGATCTCGACAAATTCCGCCGACCCGCCGCTCTTCGCAATCGCTTGCGCCGCCTGTTCTCCCTCGGGAATTCTCCGCGCCCCGATGAGAATGTGAAATCCTTTATCGGCAAGTTGCCGCGCAATTTCGAATCCGATGCCCTTGTTCGCGCCCGTTACGAGCGCAATCTTGTCCTTCGCCACGAAATCCGCCTCCGGTTGATTGATTTAGACGCTCGTGGCGCAGCCCAACCGTTCACGCCACTACCGTTTGCTTACGATGCGGAAATCTGTCCTTGGTTTCCGGCCAGATTCGGATCGCAACCAGGAGCAAAAAAAGCCTGTCCCCGACGGATCGGGGACAGGCTTCGTGATAAACAGGTCGGCGGCTACGGACTGCCGCCCAACGCTTCGGTTTGGTCGCGACGGCGCAGTGGCTACCAGATCTCGCCGTTAGACGATTCCGTTTCCGTCTCTTCTTCCTCCCCGGCTTGCTTCTTCGCGGCCGCAAGCTGCTTGCGGAGATCGGCGTTCCGTTTTTCCAGATCGGCGGCAGCTTTGTGCGCGTTCTTGGCGTCGGCGCGGGCGTTGTCGATTTCCGACTGCAATTTTTTCGTTTCCGCATTATCAACGGACAAGGCGGCTACGACCGACGAGTTCTTGGAGGCCGCCTCTTTCTTGGTCGCCACGAGCTGGTCGTTGAGGTCCTTGTTCTGCTTCTGCAGGTCGGCGACCTGGCTGGCCGACTTCTTGGCCTGGTCGAGTTCCTTCCGCGCATCCGTCAACTGGCCTTGCAGGTTCTTCACTTCCGTCGTGTCCACGGCCGGTTTAGCCGCCAACTGTTTCTTCAGGTCGTCAACCTGGGCGTGGGCCTTGTCGAGGTCGGCCCGAAGTTTCTTCGCTTCGCCCGTATCGACCGGGGCGACCGCAGCAACCTTGGTGGCGGCTTCCTTCTTGGCGGAAGCCAACTGATCGGTGAGGTCCTTGGTTTGCTTCTGCAGATCGGCAACCTGAGAGGCTGACTTCTTCGCCGACTCGGCTTGGGCATTGGCCTTGTCGAGGTCCGCTTGGAGTTTCGTTAGCTGTGCTGACTTCGCGTTGGCGGCGTCGGCGGCCTGCTTCTTCGCCGACACGAGCTGGGTTCCAAGATCGGCGTTCTTCTTATCCAGGTCAGCGGCTGCTTTCCGGGCCTTCTCGGCGTCAGCGCGGGCGCTGTCGGCTTCCGCGCGGAGTTTCTTCAATTCCGAGTTATCAACCGCCGGTGCTGCGGCAACCTTGGTGGCGGCTTCCTTCTTGGCGGAAGCCAATTGATCCTGAAGGTCCTTATTCTGCTTCTGCAGATCGGCAACCTGAGAGGCCGACTTCTTTGCTGACTGAGCTTGAGCGTTGGCTTGGTCGAGGTCCGCCTGGAGTTTCTTCAACTGCGCTGACTTGGCGTCCGCTGTATCCGCGACTTGTTTCTTGGCGGAAGCGAGTTGGCTGTTGAGGTCCTGGTTCTGCTTCTGCAGGTCCGCAACCTGACCGGCCGACTTATTTGCCTGATCGAGTTGCTTGCGCGCATCCGTCAACTGGCCTTGCAGGTTCTTCACTTCCGTCGTGTCCACGGCCGGTTTAGCCGCCAACTGTTTCTTCAGGTCGTCAACCTGGGCGTGGGCCTTGTCGAGGTCGGCCCGAAGTTTCTTCGCTTCGCCCGTATCGACCGGAGTGGCTGCGGCAACTTTGGTGGCCGCTTCCTTCTTTGCGGAAGCCAATTGATCCTGAAGGTCCTTATTCTGCTTCTGCAGATCGGCAACCTGAGAGGCCGACTTCTTTGCCGACTGAGCTTGAGCGTTGGCTTGGTCGAGGTCCGCCTGGAGTTTCTTCAACTGTGCGGACTTGGCGTCCGTCGCATCCGCGACTTGTTTCTTGGCGGAGGCGAGTTGGCTGTTGAGGTCCTTGTTTTGCTTCTGCAGGTCCGCAACCTGACCGGCCGACTTATTTGCCTGATCGAGTTGCTTCCGCGCATCCGCCAACTGGCCTTGAAGGTTCTTCACCTCGGTCGTGTCCACGGCCGGCTTGGCCGCCAACTGTTTCTTCAGGTCGTCAACTTGGGCATGGGCCTTGTCGAGGTCGGCACGAAGTTTCTTCGCTTCGCCCGTATCGACCGGGTGGCCGCGGCAACCTTGGTGGCCGCTTCTTTCTTGGCGGAAGCCAGTTGATCTTGAAGATCCTTGTTCTGTTTCTGCAAGTCAGCAACTTGTGAGGCCGACTTCTTCGCCGACTCGGCTTGGGCATTGGCCTTGTCGAGGTCCGCCTGCAATTTCTTTAACTGCGCTGACTTGGCGTCCGTAGCGTCCGCAACTTGTTTCTTGGCGGAGGCGAGTTGGCCGCTAAGGTCCTGGTTCTGCTTCTGCAGATCCGCGACCTGTGATGCCGATTTCTTCGCCGACTCGACCTGGGCATTGGCCTTGTCGAGATCCGCCTGGAGTTTCTTCAACTGCGCTGACTTGGCGTCCGCTGTATCCGCGACTTGTTTCTTGGCGGCAGCGAGCTGCGCGGAAAGATCGTTGTTTTGTTTTTCCAATCGCGAGGCGCGGGCGCTATCTTTCTTGGCGCTGTCGAGTTCCTGTTGGGACTTGGCCAATTGATCCTGCAGATTCTTGACCTCGCCCTGATCGGCGCCGGTCTGTTTGCTGATCGAGGCCAAGCGATCCGAAAGCTCCTTGTTCTCTTTGGTGAGTTTGTCCACCTCGGCCCGGAGCTTGGCCGATTCGTCATCGATCGCCGTTTTCTCCGCGGGCGGAGGCAGGTGTGGAAGCTTCGGGAGCGGACGATGGTTCCGCGGACGCCAAGGTCATGACGGGCGTCGGTGACGGCCGCGACCGTGATGGTCGGCGGCGAGGCCAGCTTCGCTTTCAGTTGGCTGAGGTGCGATTCGCAATCGTTCACGCGGAACTCGACCATGTTGGCCTTCCAGTCCGGCGACGCGGTGCGGATTTCATGCAAGATGTTCAAGGCATCGCGATACTTCGGGAAAGCGGTCGCATAATCGGCCTTCTCCTCGGCGTTTTCCGCTTCCTGGATCAGGACGACGGCATCCGTATAGCGGTTGCCGGGATCGGTTGCGCGGGCCGATTTGGGTAATGCCACGAACAAGACACACGCACACGAGCGAGAATAGTACTCCGAAACGATTCTTCATCACTAAGCCTCCTTGACGCAGGCATATAGCGAAAACCCGCGCACATTGCAACAATTTCATTGTAGTCACCGCGGAAAGCTAAAAGCACGTTTCTGGCCAATCCCTCGTCGGATCGGGTCAGAGCCGGGGGCAGGGGTGGTGCTGATCGGCGGGGCCGCCAACCCCGTCATCAGCCGGCCTAATGGTGGTGGCCGCCAGGCCCGTGGACGTGCCCATGTGCCAGCTCATCTTCCGTGGCACCACGTACTTCCGTAATTTCGACATCAAACGTCAAATCCATCCCCGCCAGAGGGTGATTGCCGTCCAGCGTGACGTGCGTCTCGGTCACTTTCGTTGCGGTAACCACGGGCGCATGGGAATCTTTCCCGGCACGAAATCGATCCCCCACCTTGATGCCTTTCGTGGGCATTTTGTCCAAGGGCATCTCCATGACGTTGCCGGCGTCGTGTTCGCCATAAGCGTCCTTGGCCTTGATCGTCACGTGCTTCTTGTCGCCGACCTTCATCCCGCGAAGCTGGCTTTCGAGTCCGGGAATGATCTGCCCCGACTCCTCCAGAGAACGTCAGCGGTTCGCTCCCGGCCGAGGAGTCGAGTGTCTTTCCGGTCGGATCGGTCAATGTATAGTGAAATGAAATGACGTTCTTGCTCACGCGCCACCCTTTCTCTGCTCGATTCGCCACGCACGTTACGACACCGCGCCCGGTTTGTCGAAGCAGAAAATTCGGCGCCAACATTTTTTGCGGGCGCGGAACGTGATGTCTTGTCGAATGCCTTCTGCGCCGTTAGCATCCCCCGCCAATGAACCAGTCCGTGAACGACCGCCGCCGCCATTTCCAGAAGATCGCCGCCATCGTGTCGGTGGCCGGTTCGATTCTCTTGCTGCTGTTCATTCTGGCCTGCAACATCTGGATCATCACCGCCACCAAATCCCAGGTGTTCTACGACATCGCTTTCCTGCCGGACAATCGGGATGGACTGGTTCTTGCCACGGGAAGACTCATCGAGCGGGGCCGCATCAACCAGCATTTCGTCCGTCGCGTGGACGCCGCGGCGGCCCTGTATCGCGCCGGCAAAGTCCAGCGCCTGATCCTCAGCGGCGACAAAGGACATGACGAGCCGATGGAATTAAAACGCGCCCTGCTCGCGCGCGGCGTCCCCGAGTCGGCGCTCGTCCTCGACAACTACGGCTTGCGGACGCTCGATTCCGTGGTGCGGGCGCGCGACGTGTTCCACTGCGGCAACCTCACCATCATCTCCGAGCGGTTCCACGATTTTCGCGCCCTGTTCCTCAGCCGCTACTACGGCGTCAACGCCGTCGCCTACGCGCCCCAGGACCTTCCGTTCCGCTGGATGATTCGGTCCAACCTGCGCGAATCCCTCGCCCGCGTCAAAGCCGTGCTCGACCTCTACGTCCTGAAAACGAAGCCGACCGTCACGTCCGGTTAGGCCGGCGGCTGGCCGAGCAACCGCACTTCGCGTTGGGGGAAGGGAATATCGATCCCGCGACCGCGGAACTGTTCGACGATGGCCTGGTAGATTTCCAACTGCGCCACGCAGAAATCCGGCACCTTCACCCATGGCGACACGCCGATCGTAATCGACGAATCACCCAGCGCCGAAATGCCCACCACGGCTTTTGGGTCCTTGAGCACGCGCGGGTTCGCATCGAGAATCTGGTGGATCGTCGCCAGCGCTTCCTTGAGATTCGCGCCGTAAGCGATCCCGACGCTGAGGCTCAACTGGCGGGTCCCGCCGTAGTTGTGCATGATTTCGCCGACGATCTTGCGGTTGGGGATGATCACCCGCGACCCGTCGCTATGGAGCAACTTCGTGGAGAATAGCGCAATGGTCTCGACCTGTCCGTAGACGCCGGCCAGTTCGATGTATTCGCCGACGCGGAATGGTTTCGTGAAGATAATTGTCAATCCGGCCAGCACGTTGCCGAGCACGCCCTGTGCGGCCAAACCGATGCCGACGCCCGCCACGCTCAAGCCCGCGATGAGCGGGGTGATCTGCACGCCAAACTTGTCCAGCGCCAGCAACAGCGCCAGCCCAAACACCAGCAGACGCACCACGCGCACCAGCAGCAGGCGAATCGGCGGTTCGAGATGTTGTTTGGTCAGCCATTTGTCGGTGAGTTTACCGAGCGACCGCGCGATGATCCCGCCCACCACCAGGATGATGACCGCGCCGACCATCTGGAAGCCGTAGGTGATGAAGAACGTAACGATGGTATTTTGCCACTGTTCGACTTGCATGGCGTCCTTATGGCGAACGGGCCGTGAGTTGTCAATTCCGGAAAACGCCGCCTGCGAAGACGGCTAGGCCGAGTCGTCCCGGTGAACCGTGTCCGGCGAAAACGCCGGCAAACACACCGCGATGTACTCCGCGCCGTCCGCGCCGGGCGTGCTGTATTGCACCCATTCGCCCTTGCGTGTGAGCATCGCCTGGCCCGCGCGCACGTCGATGCTCCCGCCCTTGTGTTTTACCTGCAACCCGCCCTTGAGCACGTACGTGTACTCGTCGAACTCCGGCGTCTGTCCCGGCTCGACCCATCCTGACGGACTGCGCATGTGCGCGATGCTCACGGACCCGGTTTTCGTGTTGACCCGTCCGACAACCTCGTCGATGAGTTTCGGTTTGTTTCCCGCGGACGTGATGCGTGTCGGCTTTTCAATAAGTGTGGGCATGATGTTCAATCCTTCGAGTGTTCGGACGCGCTGACTTTGTGGGTGATGTGGAGTGCGACCAGGCGCGAAATCAGCACGGCCACGTACATCTGGCCGGCGATCGCCTCCAGATTCGACAGGGCGCGGGCGGGCGTCGTCTTGGCCACGATATCGCCATAGGTCGTCGTCGTCAGCGTGGCCAGGCTGTAATAGATCATCGAGTTGAGCAGGGCAAACTGGTGCGAGGTGACCCGGTCAGGCGAGATGACCTGGCCGTTTTCCAGGAACGATCCCGGATGGACCACCTCGATCAGGCCAAACAAGAACGCCCACATCAACCCCATCACGAGATAGGCGCAAATTCCCCCGCAAATCTTGTCGGCGGTCACCGTCTCGCTTTTCAGGACGTTGGCGAGGATGGCCACGGTAATCAGCAGGTAAAACAGGCAACCCAGGCTGCGCGAGAATATGAAGACCACCTGGCTATTGACGAAGTGGGACAACCACTGCGAGCCGAACGCGCCCACCGCGAGGATGATGGCCGCCACCAGGAACCGCGGTTTGCGGCTGACGGCGTACGTGCCCGCGATCAGTGTCCCCGTGAAGAACAAACTCAGCAACCGCTCCGAAACGTCCTGTTCGAGAAACGGGTACAACGCCAGTAGCAGCAACAGCGCCGCCAGCAAAATCATGAACCGGCGCTGAAACAACTGCTCCATCCGACGGTGATGCGGTTCGGTCACCACGTCAAACGACTCCCTGATCGAGCATGGCCTCGGCGACTTTGCGGAAGCCGGCGATATTGGCGCCGTCCACGTAATTGATGAATCCGGCCTCCTTCTGGCCGTGGCGAACACACTGGTTATGGATGGCTTTCATGATTTCCCGGAGCCGCTTGTCGACTTCGTCGCTGCTCCATTGCAACCGCAGACTGTTCTGCGACATTTCCAGGCCGCTCACCGAGACGCCCCCGGCGTTGGCGGCCTTGCCGGGGCCAAACAGGATCTTGGCCTTCAGAAATGTATCGATGGCCTCCATCGTGCTCGGCATGTTCGCGCCTTCGGCGACGCACAAGCAACCGTTGCGCACCAATTTCTCGGCGTCGCGACCGCTGATCTCGTTCTGGGTCGCGCAGGGCAGCGCCACGTCACACTTCATGCCCCAGGGCCGCTGCTTGTCGAAGTACTGCCAGTGAAATTGCTTGGCGAAGTCCCGGATGCGGCCGCGCCGCACGTTCTTGAACTCTTTCAGCAGCGCCAGCTTCTCATGATCGAAACCGCGGGAGTCATACATGAAACCGTCCGAATCGGACAGGGCGACGACCCGGGCGCCCATGACCATCGCCTTCTCCGCGGCGTATTGCGCCACGTTGCCCGAGCCGGAGATCACGACCGTTTTTCCCGTGATCGAATTGCCGCGCGTGCGCATCATCTCCTCGACGAAATACAGCAGCCCGTAGCCAGTCGCTTCTTCGCGGACGCGGCTGCCGCTCCAGTTGATGCCCTTGCCGGTCAGCACGCCGCTGAACTCGTTGCGCAATTTCTTGTACTGGCCAAACAGGTAGCCGATCTCGCGCCCGCCGACCCCGATGTCCCCGGCGGGCACGTCCGTGTCCGGCCCGATGTGCCGGTACAACTCACTCATGAAATTCTGGCAAAACCACATCACTTCCTCGTCCGTCTTGCCTTTCGGATCGAAATCCGAGCCGCCCTTCCCGCCGCCCATGGGCAGCGTGGTGAGCGAATTCTTAAACACCTGCTCGAACGCGAGAAACTTCAGAGTCCCCAGCGTGACCGAGGGATGAAACCGCAACCCGCCCTTGTACGGGCCGATGGCGCTGTTCATCTGCACGCGAAACCCGCGGTTGACCTGCACCTCGCTGTGGCGATCCACCCAGGTGACGCGAAACATGACCACGCGCTCGGGCTCGACGATGCGCTCCAGGATCTTTGCCTTGCGGTACTTGGGGTTCTGTTCGATGAACGGCCAGACCGACTTCGCCACCTCGGTCACGGCTTGATGAAATTCCGTCTCGGCGGGATACCGCGCCTTCAGTGTCGCAAGCAAATCCGCCGTCTCGTTTGCCATGGATCAATCCTCCCGATAAGCTGCTTGTTCTTGGGATGGGGCGCGTCATCCAACCCGATCCAAATGGAGCCGGCCACTATGCTAGGGGGTTCGCTCCCGAAGACAACACAAAAAGCCACAGGGCTTGCGCATTGGCGCAACACGCGTGGCTACGCCGCCCGCGCGGGAAGGACCGTCTCGTGATCGCGCAGAAACTCGAGAACGGCGTCTTCAAACTCGTCCCGCTTCAGTTCATACGCGCCATGGCGGCCGCCATCGAGCAGCCGAAAGACCGCATGGGTAATGCGCTGCGCCGTTTCCTGAAGCAGCAGTGGCGGGAAGAAAACGTCGTCCGAACCGCCAATGACCAGCGTTGGCGCCTGGATTCGGCCCAACAGGTCCGAGGCGTCATGCGCCAGGCAGGCTTCGAGCGAGACGAGAAAATCCGCCGGGCTGGTTGGCCGCGTGCGCAATACCGGGAGCAGGAACTGGTAGAACGTTTGGTGGAACTCCTGCATCGTGACCTTCGCCACGTCGAAGTAGAATTCCCGCCACCGGTGCTGACGCGCCAGCTCGAGCCAACGCTCGGGGATTTTGCGTCCGTCATCGCTGACCCGATACGCCGAACAGGCGATCACCAGTTGTTGCACGTACTGCGGGAAATCGACCGCAAAATCCTGTGCAATGTAGCCGCCCAGCGAAATCCCCAGCACGACCGACGGTCCGAGGCCGGTTTCAAACGCCCGGGCGTAATCTGCCGCCATGTCGCGCGTCGTGTAGCCGTGGGGCAGACCGCGCTTGCGGCTGATGACGGTCACGGTGAATTCGTCCGCGAGCCGGCCGTATTGCGCGGCCAAATCCCATTTGCGGCTTGTGACATCCCACGCCGCATCCGCCAGTCCGGGAAAGATCACCACGCTGCGTCCTCCGTTTCCAAACCGGGCAAACGGGAGGCAACCTGCCAGCAGACCCGATTGTATCGCCCCTACATTCATGGCCCCCCAATGGAGCATACGCCATTCCCCGCAAGAGGCAAATGGATGGGGGTGTCGAGCCGGAAGGGGGGCGCGGCGATCCTCCTTCGCGAGAAACTTCGGGGGACAGGGGAGCGGGCGCGTCGGCCATCATCGACGCGGGGTTATTCTCCGTTCGACGGTACGAATCCGCCACCTGTGATCCTGAACGGCCCGTGGCGTATGCGGCTTTCCGCCATTTGTCATGCTGGCGGTGCCATGATACATCCGTATACGAGGCATCATTCGTCTCGTCGTCGTGGCTTAGAGCGTCTAACAAAACTGTTGTTCGGCGCAGGTTTCTGCTTCGCAGGTCTCGTCGGGCTCGGCTCCCTGACCGCGCCGCCTGGTTTGACCGCACGGTCTGCGTCAACCGGGCAGGCCGGGAGACCTTCGGTCGAAATCCGTGCGGGGTCGGGAGACCCTCGCACAACCGGGGGCATCTCGTCGTGGCTTATGTATCCGCCCATCCTCCGGTGCAGCGGCGGTAGAGTGATGCATCGGTATCGGAGGTATCATGGCGGGAGCGACGGAAGGTTGGCTCGATTTCGTGCGGCAACGTTGGCGCGACGGCGAGGAGAGAGCGGGGTTGGAGGGAATTGTCGGGCAGGGGTGTGGGGCAAGCGTGCGTGGGTATCGGTGCGTCAGGAGCGGGGGTGTTTCGTGGTGAGGCGGGCGAGGGAGCGGGTGAGGAATTGCCAGTCGCGGCGGAGTTGGGCGAGGGCGTGGCGGCCGGCGGGGGTGATGGCGTAGTAGCGGCGGTCGCGGCGGGCGACGTGGCGGCGGGTGGATTTCAGCCAGTGTTTGCGTTCGAGGGAGTGGAGCAGGGGATAGAGCGCGCCTTCGCTGAATTGGAAAGCGCCGCGGGTACGATGGAAGGTCTCGCGGCGGAGGTCGTAGGCGTAGCGCGGGCCGCGGGCGAGGGCGTCGAGGACGATCAGTGTGGTGACGCCCTTTTTGAGTTGGCGGAGTGTGTCCATTAATACCTCTGATATTGATGCATCCGATAACGAGGTATTATCGCCCACCACGGGGGCTTGTGCAAGGGGCATAAGCTGATATAGAGAAGTGAACGTAGGAGAGCGTGGGAGAACGCCCCGGGCGGCGTCAGGCCAGTGGGGGCGAGGGGGGCGGAGAGAGACAGGTCACATGTGGTCGATGACCGCATCACCGAACTCGCTGCACTTCACTTCTTTGGCGCCGTCCATCTGCCGGGCGAAATCGTAGGTGACGGTCTTGGCGTTGATGGCGCCGTCCATGCCCTTGAGGATGAGGTCGGCGGCCTCGGTCCAGCCGAGGTAGCGGAACATCATTTCGCCGCTGAGAATGACCGAGCCGGGGTTGACCTTGTCCTGGTTGGCGTACTTCGGCGCGGTGCCGTGCGTGGCCTCGAAGATGGCGTGGCCGCTGATGTAATTGATGTTGCCGCCGGGCGCGATGCCGATCCCGCCGACCTGCGCCGCCAGCGCGTCGCTGAGGTAATCGCCATTGAGATTGAGCGTGGCGATCACGTCGAACTCCTCGGGACGCGTTAGCACCTGCTGGAGCGTGATGTCGGCGATGGAATCCTTGATGACCAGGCCCGCGCCGGGTTTGCCCTCGGGAATCTTGCACCACGGGCCGCCGTCGATCTCGACCGCACCGTATCGCTCCTTCGCGATTTTATAGCCCCAGTCGCGGAACGCGCCCTCGGTGAACTTCATGATGTTGCCCTTGTGGACAAGCGTCACGCTCTTGCGTTTGTTCGCGATGGCATGGAGCATCGCGGCATGAATCAGGCGGATTGTCCCGAGATAACTGACCGGCTTGATACCGATGCCGACATCCACCACGGCCGGGCGGACTGGCGCGCCGAGGGCTTGAAGCTGTTTCAGCCACTGGTCCGCCGCCTCTTTGGTTCCAAACCGGATCTTTTTGAATTCCTTGGGAAATTCCTTCTCCAGAAAATCGAGGATCTTTTGCGCTTCGGGCGTGCCGCCGGCGTACTCGATCCCCGCATAAATGTCCTCGGTGTTCTCACGGAAAATGACCATGTCGACCTTCTCGGGATGCTTGACGGGCGAGGGGACGCCCTTGAACCACCGCACGGGACGCAGGCAGACGTACAGATCGAGCATCTGGCGCAACGCGACATTCAGACTGCGAATGCCCTTGCCAACCGGCGTGGTCAACGGCCCTTTGATGCCCACGAGATAATTCTGGAACGCCTTGACCGTCTCGTCGGGCAGCCAGTTGTTGAATTTCTGGAACGCCGTCTCGCCGGCAAACACTTCGAGCCACTCGACCTTGCGTTTGCCGCCATAGGCTTTCTTCACTGCCGCGTCGAACACGCGCTCGGACGCGGCCCAGATGTCGGGTCCCGTGCCGTCGCCGCGGATGAAGGGCAGGGTGGGGTTCTCGGGAACGTTCAGTTTACCGCCTTGAACGGAAATCTTTGCCATGGAATCGTATGTCTCCTCGCGTAACGAGCCGCGATGATAACAGAGCAGTCGGGGCAGTCAACCTCATGCGATATGCATCGGCATTGCCTTCGCGCGCGGTCGGACGTATCGTGCCGACGTGAATTACTCGGTCCTGTTCCGTCAGTTCCCCCTCGATCACCTCGACGCGCTCGCGCCCGTCGTCGCCGAGGCGTATGGCGTCCCGGATTACGACGCCCGCACGAAGATTCGCAAGGGCTGGGGGTTTCTCGATCGCAACGCCACGGAAGAGGAAGCGCGCCGCGTTGTGGAAACGATTGGCGACCTGGCGGGCGGGGCGGTGGCCATCGAGAACGCGCAACTACGCGCGGTGTCCAACCCGAAGGTGATCACCGGATTCGAATCCGACGAGAACGGCGTGACGCTGCAGCTTCAATCGTCACGGGAACCGCCGCGCCCGCTCAAATGGCCGGAGATCGCCATCGTGGCCGTGGGCCGGTTCTCGGAGGAGATCATCCAGCGCGAGGCGGGTGGAGACCAGCAGAAGATGGCGGGAATGCTGATGGGGGTCGGCGTCTTCATGGTGACGGGCATCCCTCCGGGGCTGTTCGGCGGCGGCAAGAAAAAGAAGAAGGAGGAGAAACTCCTGAAATCCGTCCGCGTGATTACGTTTGGACGGATCGTCACCACGGGAGGCGAGCAATTCGCCTTCAGTCCCGACCATTTCGATTTCACCGGGTTGGCAGGGAAGAAGCACATCAACGCTGCGGCGAACTTTCGCGCGTTCCTCGGCGAATTGGTGGGCCGCACAACGGCGCAGATGAACCTCGGCACGCGTCTCCTGCTTGAAAACCGCTCGCTCACGTTCGCCAATTACGGCGGCCTT
This sequence comes from uncultured Verrucomicrobiae bacterium, assembly GCA_963712025.1. Lineage (GTDB taxonomy): Bacteria > Verrucomicrobiota > Verrucomicrobiia > Palsa-1439 > Palsa-1439 > Palsa-1439. The sequence goes on from CAVQGJ010000011.1 coordinate 243,849, forward strand.
CACGATTTCGAGACGGAACTGCTGTGGATGTTCAACGCGACGGTTGATCGTCCCGCGTAAACGGCCACGCGCTTCAGGGCATCGCCACGCCGGGAATGGCCACACGCGCCTTGTAAAATCCGGTGCGCGCGCAGATGTAGAGCGTCTTGCGATCCGGATCGCCGAAGGCGACGTTGGCGGGACGCTGGTCCAGGGTGATTTCGCCGAACTTTTTGCCCGGTGCGATCGAAGATCTCCACCGACTTCATCGCGGAGATGTACAGGTTGCCCTGGATGTCGACCCGGAAACCATCGGGACGCTCCACCTGGCAAAACACGCGGCTGTTGGCAATGGTGCCGTCGGCGTTCACGTCGAACGCGCGGATGTGGCCGAGTTCGGTGTCGGCGATGTACAGAATCTTTTCATCGGGCGAGAACGCAAGGCCATTGGGCTTGACGAAATCGCGCACAAGAAGGGTGAGCGTCTTTCCGTCCGGCGACACGCGGAACACGCCTTGAAAATCGAGCTCGCGCAGTTCCGCTTTCACGCCGTAGGGCGGATCGCTGAAATACACGCCCCCGTCGCTCTTGCACACGATGTCGTTGGGGCTGTTGAGACGCTTGCCTTCGTAATGCGTGGCGAGGGGTACGACCGTCCCGTCCGGTTCCGTGCGCGACGTGCGACGGTTCTCGTGTTCGCACGTGACCAGCCGTCCTTGCGGGTCGAGCGCATTGCCGTTGGCTTGTCCACTCGGCTCACGAAAGACGCTGAACGAATTCGTTGCCGGCACGTAACGATAAATCCGGCTCGCCGGGATATCACTGAAGATCAATTCATTCCGCGCTGGCACCCAGACCGGCCCTTCGAGAAACTGAAAATCACCGCGGACTTTCTGCGCCGCGGAAGTGGTGAGGCCAGTCGCCATGCCGTGAGGCTAACACGCAGAAGGGGAAAATCAAGAGGGACCGCCGCTGTTGGAGCAAGCCGGGATGACCAAGGCAGACGACGCTGTTAGCTCACCGTCCGAGCTTCAGGACTTTCGGACACGGGGTGTGCACTCGGCATTTCCCGAAGGTACCGTTCCGATTCAATGACCAAGTCGATATAATTGACGGTCATCATAATGAGCGATTTCAGGTCGCTTATATCCTTCGTCTCCCATTTTCGAGTGTAATGGGTCTCGTCGTTTCCGAGCCACGCAGCCCGTTTTGCGCATTGCTTGATCACATCCTGATCGATATGTGTTTCGATGACCGACCCCAGAAATGCTTTGCGAACCTCAGCTTGTTTTTCTGGCTCCTTTGGGTACTTGTAGTTAACTAGGAAGTCTTTAACCAAAAACTCCAGCGATTTCCGAAACCCCGGACCACACACCTGATCCAACCCGTTCGCTTCTGCGATCACTGATTGATCGTAGGCTGCGCAGAAGAGAGCGGATACCTTTTGAATGTTGGGAGGAAATGATTTCGGCTCAACCAATGTCACGAGTCTGGTAGTTTGGAGAGCATAGTCGCATGCGCCACCCATGTAATGATAGAGGGCAACGTATATTCCGAAACACGTCGAGACGGGGCACCGAAATGCCACGTGAAGCGGCACTTGATGGTGCACGGTTATGGTGCAGGCAGCCAAGAACTCAGGTCGACCATGCTTTTGGCAGAGAGGGCACTTGTCTGGCAACTTATTCAAATCAGCGTTTAAAGTTTGGTTATGCTGATCCCGAAACGCAATCTTCGTACCCATAGGCTACGCCTCCGATTCGGCCCGAGCATATAACGGAAAGCGCGGCGAAGCTACTAATTCTTGAGTCGCAGTAGGCGGTCGCCGGCAGGCATTCGACCGTCTACCCGCTATGGCGCACGTGCATAATATCGCCATCTTCGACGATGTACTCCTTGCCTTTGAGGTAGAGTTTGCCGGTCTCTTTGAGTTTCACTTCCGCCGTGTGGCCGGTGTCGCCCGCCCCGGTCAGGTCGGAGTACTTCATGACCTCGGCACGAATGAACCCGCGAGCGATATCGGAATGGATCGCATGCGCCGCTTCCACGGCGGTGGCGCCGTGGCGGATTGTCCAGGCGCGGACTTCGTCTTCGCCGGTGGTGAAGAAGGAAATGTAACCGAGCGCCTGGTAGAGCAGGCGCGTCAGGACGTGAATGGCCGGTTCCGTGACGCCGAGGGCCGCCAGGAATTCCGCGCGTTCCGTTGGACTCTCGATTTGCGCCACTTCCGCTTCGACTTTGGCGCACAGTTCGCACACTTCACTGCGCGGACCGGTGAGTTTGGCTTTCGCCTGCTCGACCAGTTGGGGGTTTGGGAAATTGGACTCGCCGAGGTTGAGCGCCGTGACCAGACCCTTGACCGTAAGGAATTGGAGGGAACGAAGGCGCTTCTCCTCGCCTTCATGCCACGGAAATTCGCGGAGTGACTTGCCCGATTCCAAATGCGGCTTGAGTTTCTCCAACTGCGCGGCTTCGTCGGCGCGTTCCTGCTCGAACTTGCGTTTCTGGTCCTGAGCGATGCGGTTGAGCCGGGTCTCGATCAGGCTCAGGTCGCTGATCGTGAGTTCAAGGTTCATCGCGTCAATGTCCCGCAACGGATCGACTGAACCGTCGACGTGAAACACCGCCGGATTTTCGAACGCGCGCACGACCTGGCAGAGCGCGTCCATGTCCTTGAGTTTGTTCAGCCATTGCTCGCGCGGCTTGGGTTCGTGGGGCGGGGCGGGGGCGAGCGTGCACTCGATCTCGGCGTACTTGGTTTTCTTCGGCTGGTACATCGCCGAGAGCTTGTCCACGCGCGGATCGGCGACCTTGACCGTGCCGACGTGATACTCGGCGGCGCGACCCAGCAAGTGGTCGATTCCCACGCCGGTCAGCAGGGAAAACACGGTCTTCTTGCCGACTTGCGGCAGGCCGATGAGGGCGATTTTCATGATGAGAACACGGGCAATGACGCCCGTGCCACCGATGTCACTTCAAGCCCGCGCAGAACGCTTCAATACGATCGAGCCCCTTCTGGATGTTCTCCATGGAGCAGGCGTAACTCAGGCGCACGTGGGCATCGCTGCCGAACGCGATGCCCGGCACCACGGCGACCTTCTGGTCGTCGAGCAGCTTCGAGGCAAAGTCGGTCGAGCTGAGGCCGAAACTGGAAATGTTCGGCAGTACGTAAAACGCGCCCATCGGTTTCACACAGGTGACGCCCGGAATCTTCACCAAGCGGTCGTAGATGTACGCGCGGCGTTCCGCGAATGCCTTGACCATCTCGCCGATGAACGATTGGTCGCCCTTCAAACCCGCGAGCGCGCCTTTCTGGGCGAAGCTGGTCGGGTTCGAGGTCGAGTGCGACTGAATCGAGTCGATGGCGGCGGCAATCGGGTCCGGGGCCGCGACGTAGCCGAGACGCCAGCCGGTCATTGCATAGGCCTTGCTGAAACCGTTGACGGTGATCGTCAGGTCGTAAACGTTCTTGCTGAGCGAGGCGAGGCTGACAGGCTGGACGCCGTCGTACACGATTTTTTCGTAAATCTCGTCCGACAACATGAGGATGTCTTCCTCAAGCGCGACTTCCGCGAGCGCCTCCAGTTCTTCGCGCGTATAGACGGAGCCCGTCGGATTGCCGGGCGAATTGAGAATGATCAATTTCGTCGCCGGAGTCATGGCGTCGCGGAACTGGTCCGGCGTGATCTTGAAACCGCTGGCTTCGGTGGTCTCGACGATCACCGGCGAGGCGTCGGCGAGCTTCACCATTTCGGGATAGCTCAACCAATAGGGCGCGGGAATGATCACTTCGTCACCGGCCTGGCAGGTGGCGAGGATCACGTTGTAACAGGAATGCTTCGCGCCGCAGTTGACGATGACCTGGGACGGTTTGTAGTCGAGGCCGTTCTCATTCTTTAACTTCTCCGCGATCGCCGCGCGCAACTCCGGTATACCCGAGGAGGGCGTGTACTTGGTGAACCCGTCCGCCAGCGCCTGTGCGGCCGCGTCCTTGATATATTGCGGGGTGTCGAAATCGGGTTCGCCGGCGCCGAAGCCGCAGACGTCAACTCCTTCGGCTTTGAGTTTTTTGGCTTTGGCGTCAATGGCGAGCGTGAGCGACGGGGTCAGGGTGGTGGCACGTTGGGCGAGTTGTTGCATGAGTGGTCTTTCTGGTGGTGATGGTTTAATTCAAGATTTCAATACGACAGGCTTAGAGCTGGCAGTGGTAAAACTCTTCGACGAGCGGCTTGAGATTGTTTCCGCGGACGTTGATGATTTTCATTTCACGCCGGGCATTCTCGGCCGAATCGCTGGCGTGCGCGGCGTTGACCATGATGTCCTGGCCAAGTTCGCGACGGATCGTGCCGGGCGGCGCCTTGCGTGGATCCGTGGGCCCGAGGACACCGCGAATCTTGGCCACGGCGTCCGGGCCTTCGTAGACGACAGCCACCATTTTTTCCAAGCCAGGCTGGGCCTTGGCGGGACCGGAACAATCTTCCGGCCTGCGGCCGGTCATGAATTGGACAATCTGGCTGAATTGCCGGTCGGCAAACAGTGGCCCCATGATTCCCCCGAGCGTGTCCTCGGTTTTCGGGTCGAGGCCGAAGCCAAATTCCTTTTCCAGCGCCAGGCGTGAGCGCTGGCCGGAGATGTCTATGAGTTTTTCGCGGAGAACGGCGCGGACCGGTCCGTAAAACTCCTCCGCCTCGCTGACGCTCATGTGATGCACTTTGATGGTGATGATGTACAACCCCGTGCGCGAGAGCATATCGACGATGTTGCCCGGGCGGGCGCTGGGGAAGCGAAAATTATCGGGCTTCAGCAGCACGAGCGTCTGCTCCACCTTGGCGTTCTTGGGGTAGTGGACGACGTTCTCGAGGAACCCGCCATCGGTTTCGGAATACCTGGCCCAGAGCTTGAGCTTGATCTCGGCCTCTTCCGAGTTGGGAGCCGCCAGGACCGCCGGCTCGAAGTATTTCACCTGACCATCGGCCCCGACAATGTAGTCGCCATACGTGTCGCGGATGGTTTCACCCGCAGTGCCTTTGTCAGCCTGGAAACTGCCGACGACCTTCCGCACCTTGCGCACCGCGTCTTCGCCGCGAAACAGGAGCATCATCACCCGTTTCCGCTGTCCGCTTTTCGGGTCGGGCGAATAATTGTCGAGGATGTATTGGCGGATGAGTTCCTGGATCTTGCGGTCTTGCGGGTCCTCGGGCGAAACCGCAATTTCCGCGTAGCGCTCGACCAGTTCGCGCTCGGGCGCAAACATGCGGGCGGCAACCAATTCCAAGGCGGTGCGGGTAAATAACCGGGCGATGACGCCTCCCGTGCGTGACTTGTAGACCGTGTACGGATTGATCAATACGTACGCCAGTTCTTCTTTAACAGCTGTCATGGTTGATAATATTCGGATTGCCGCATTGACGTGCCGCACCCCTCACATGTGCAAACAAACCGCGCTTGCCCGTCTGATGGACGGCGCGAGTCGTGTCTCGCATTCGATTTGAACCGAGCGGCGATGTCCCGTTTACTTCTTACCTCCCATGATGCGGAACAGCTTCGTGCCGCAGTCCGGGCAGACGCCCTGGATGGCGGGACGACCGTTCTTCATGGTCACTTCCTGCGCCTTGGCAATTTCTTTTTTCGCTTTGCACTTCACACAATACGCTTCTGACACGGTACGTGCCTCCCCTTCGGTTCAAGTTTCGCTCGGAAAACTCGCTGCGCATCTTACTGGCAGCGGCCAAGAAGCGTCAAGGGGCAAAACTGTCACGAAATCTCCCAATAACACAGGACGCGAGGTTGTGTTTTGCGGCTCCTGATGGTATTATAAACGCGAGGTATTTGGTCGTCACCAAAGCAGCGCACAAGGAATGGACACTACTCTCGCGAGCCAAGCCAGTCCAGACGGTTGGGTGCACCCTGCACCGGTCGTTGGGAGTCTGTTATTGCCAGCGTTTTACTGTGTTTCGTGGCCTGTGAACGTTCCGGTTCCATTTCCGACGTCGAGGCAGAACAAGAGGTCAACTACCAGCGCGCCAGGCGCTTATGCGAGGAACAGGACTTCTCGGGCGCGGCGGAGTTTTATAAGAAGGCGCTCGTGGTGAACCCCGAGTTCGCCAATGCCCATTTGGAGGTGGGTTTGCTATACGAGAACCGATTGGGTGACCCGATCTCGGCCATTTATCATTACCGGCGGTTTTTGGAACTCCGGCCAGATTCGGACAAGAAGCAGGTGGTCGAGGATTTTATCGAACGGGCCAAGCTGTCATTGGCAGCAAAGTTACCTCAGTCCCCCATCGTGGATCCCAACGAGTTGACACGTTTGGAGAGCGAGAAGACGGCGTTGCTGCAAGAGAACGCCGCACTTCGAATGCGAGTGGCGGAATTGGAAAAGACAGGGAACGTCACGCAGTTCGTGGCGATTGCTCCGGCAACTGGTACAGACGCTTCGGTTTCTCCGCCAGCGCCTGCGGCCGCTTCCCGGAATCGTGATGGCGGCGGCCCCCATGCTGTCGACGCCCGAGGCACCACCTCCGGAATCGCCGCGGGCTCGCACGTACATTGTGCAGCGAGGCGATACATTGCAGTCGCTGGCCTTACGGTATTACGGGTCACGAGCGGCGTGGGAAAGAATTTTTCAGGCGAATCGGAGCGGCCTGCCGAGCAAAGATCAGTTGAAGGTCGGGCAGCAACTGGTGATTCCCTGATGGGACCGTGAGTCGAATAGGGCGAGAAAGCTATGTTGAACAAGGTATTCGCGGGGTTGGTGATCGCGTTTTGGGCGGCCATGATGACGGCACTGGTGCGTGTCGAAGTCTTCCCTCAGCCGACGGTGATCGAGACGTTTTCGACCGAACGGGTCATGAGGAAAGTGTTTTCCAACCCCGAGCCCCTGAGCTTGGGTGTGTATTACAACTCCAGCAATCACGTTGGCCATTGCACGGTCGCAATCCAGCCACAAATGAGTGACAAATCTGGCGACGAACCCGGCGCGACACAAACGGTGGTCGGGTACAGAGTCGCCAGCGACCTGAAAATCAGGCTATCGGCATTCGGGATGCCATCGCGGCTGACGTTGGTTGGCGAAAGTGATTTTAACAGGAAACTGGAATTGGAACACTTTCGGTTTAGCACCGTCATCGGCGAAGGTCGCAGGGGCGCGAGTGGCTTGGGGGACGGTCACGTGAATGTTGTGGGAGACGATCACACCAAGACCGTGCAGGTCGCGTTTGATTTTGGCGACTTCCACGATGAGCGTCTTTTTGACTTCGATCAAATCAAGGGCGCGGGCTTTGCCAACACATTCGGATTGCCCGGGAATGGCCAACTTCAGCTTCCTCGGGGGCGGGGGACTTCCGAGTGGCCTCGGCGTGTCCTCAGACGGGGACGGCCACGCACAGCCCGTGACGACCACGTCCCTTGACCGCTTGGAAATCGCCGGCAATCTGCAGCGCGTGTACCTCGTGTATTCCAAGATCGACGACCAGATGTGGACGAAGATCTGGGTGGACGAGTCGGGTCAGGTACTCAAGGTGGTTACCTCGATGGGACTGGAGATGCGAAGCGATGTCGCACTGGGCCTGGGCGAAGAGCCGAATCGAATGGGTCACAGAATGGCCGGTGGGACCAAACCATGATCCGCACAGAACACCTCACGAAGCGGTACGGGGGGCTGGTCGCCGTCAATGACCTCAACCTCAATATTCCGCAGGGTCAGTTCTTCGCGTTCCTCGGACCCAACGGCGCCGGGAAGACGACCACCATCAAGCTCTTGGCGGGATTACTCAAGCCCAATTCGGGCCGGGCGTTTATCGGGGGCTATGATATTCAGTCGGATCCAGTCGAGGCTCGCAAGATCATCAGCTATGTGCCGGACATGCCATTTCTCTATGACAAACTTGAGCCCATGGAATTTATGTTGTTCGTCGGCCAGCTGTATGGAATGGAACGCGCCGAGCTCGTGCGGGCCAGCGACGAGCTGTTTGATTTGTTCGGGCTGGACGAGGTCCGCACGCAGCCGATCGAAGACCTGTCCCTCGGTACACGACAGCGTCTGGTCATTGCCTCGGCGCTGTTGCACCAGCCCAAGGTGATCATCATCGACGAGCCGATGGTCGGCTTTGACCCGCGGAGCGCGCGCGTGGTCAAAAATGTTCTCAAGGCGCGTTCGCGCGCGGGTGTGACCGTCTTTCTTTCCACGCATATCCTGCCTCTTGCCGAGGAGTTGGCCGATCAGGTGGGCATTTTGAACCGCGGCAAGTTGATCGCCGTGGGAACGATCGACGAACTTCGGGAGTTGAGCGGAGAAAAAGGCGAACTCGAAGACACGTTTCTTGCGCTGACACGCGGAGAGGAGCGAGCGGTCGAACTGCCATGAACGCCCTGAAGTTCTTCCGATTACTGATCGAGCTCAACCTGCGGATTGTCCGCCGCAACGTCCTCACGCTACGGAAGAAATCGCTCCTGATGTTGTCGGTGATCACCTTGTTCGTGATCGGCTATTGGTTCGCCGGTTACGCGATTTTCTACATGGGGTTCCGCCGTCTGGCGGAAGTACCAGGTCTGCAGGTGATCGTGCTGGACCGGATGCTCTACCTGTTCTTCGCATTCCTGTTCCTGATGTTGATGTTCTCCAACATGATCATTGGCTACTCGACGCTGTTCAAGAGCCAGGAAACCCAGTGGATGCTGACGCTCCCCGTCCGTAGTCTCGACGTGTTCCGCTGGAAACTCGTGGAGACGACCCTGCTGGCGAGTTGGGCGTTCCTGTTTCTGTCGGCCCCGTTGATGGCCGCGTATGGCAATGCCCGACATGTGTCGCCGGGCTTTTATCTGAAGGTCTTCCTGTTGTTTGTGCCATTCACCGTCATCCCGGCGGCGCTCGGGTCGATCGCGATCCTGATTGTCACCCGGTACCTGCATCGGCGGGTCTTCAAGTGGGCGTTGTTTGGCGCCAGCGCCCTGGGTATCGTCGTCGGCGTCACGTTTTTAAAGCCCATGCAGGCCGAGCAACTGGAGCAGGCGCAAATGGTGGCTTCGCTCACGCAAGTGCTTCACAATAGCAACATCACCTTGCAGCCGATGTTGCCCAGCTACTGGGTCGCTTCGAGCATGATTGCCTGGGGTGAAGGCTGGCCGGGGAAGGGGCTGTTCTATTTTCTCGTTCTCCTGAGCAACGCCATGATGGCCACCCTCGTTTGTGTGACCATCAGCCGCCGGTTGTTCTACGAGGGTTGGTCGCGCAATCACACCCAGGGCGATTTCCAACTGGGCGTCCCGCTCCTGGACAAACCTATCAACCTCCCGCGCACGGCCCTCGCCGACCGCCTCGTCAACCTCTGGCCGCGCATGCATCACGCCACCCGCGCCCTGGTCATCAAGGATATCCGCGTCTTCTGGCGCGACACCTCCCAGTGGAGCCAGTTCGTCATCTTCTTCGGCCTGCTCGGCCTCTACGTCCTCAATCTCCGCAGCGTCGCCTACGATTGGAGCAACGAATACTGGGGCAGCTTCGTCTGCTTCCTTAACCTCGGCGCCTCGAGCATGACCCTCGCCACCCTCACCACCCGCTTCGTCTTCCCCCAGTTCAGCCTCGAAGGCAAACGCCTCTGGATCGTCGGCATGGTCCCCAACGGCCTCAAACACGTCCTCCTCGAAAAATTCTGGCTCAGCAGCGTCTGCTCCGCCGCCATCACTCTCTGCCTCATGCTTACCTCCAGTTACATGCTCCGAATCCCCGGCTGGCTCACCCTCCTCTTCGCCTCCACCGTCATCGTCATGAGCTTCGCCCTCTGCGGCATCGCCGTCGGCATCGGCGCGCTCTTCCCCAACTTCTCCTCCGGCTCCACCGCCAACCGCCGCGACGACAACCCCGCCCGCATCGTCTCCGGCTTCGGCGGCACCTTCTGCTTCCTCCTCAGCCTCGTCTACATCGTCCTCGTCATCGGCTCCGAAGTCCTCCCCATGTACCAGAGCTTCGCTGCCAACGGCTTCAACGACCGCGGCCAACCCTGGGCCCTCGTGCTCTCCTGGATCTTCGTCGCCCTCCTCAGCCTCGCCGCCACCGTCATCCCCATGTCCCTCGCCCTCAAAAAAGTCGACGCCCTCGAAATCTGACCCCACCTCTCCCCAGAGAAAATCCGAGAATCGGGGTCAGGTCTATTTATTATGCAATTATGCGTTGCTGAATTGGGTCCACATCTCAACCTCGCACCATTTCATCACCCGCCCGTCCTTCGAAGCGGAAGCACCCCACGTGTCGCATCGTCCCCTCAACGATGTGACACAGAGACTTCAGCCTTCGCGCCCTTCGTAGTGAACAATCCCCGGCCCCGGCCTTCGCGATGATTCGTCCGTCCGGCTAATTGTTGTACCGCATCCGCCGGCTTGCCTTTTCTCCCGGCGTGGCTACGTTCCGGAACGGTAGCCCAAGGAGGAAACAAATGAGCTTTGAAATCATCGCCAGCCGAATGGGAATTACGCCAACGGCCGTTCAAGAATTGATCTCTGGCAAAGTGCCCATGGCCGTCTCCAGTCGCCTGAGAGTCCCGACATCCTCACTCCAGAAATTCGTCGATGGCGGTACGTCCCTCCGCTTGGGCCGCGTCATCGGCTGCACGCCGTCCCATCTCCAGGAGTTGCGCACCGCGATTGGCCAGAAGGGCGCCATCGGTTTGCTGATCGGCCTGTGCAGCCGCCGCACCGAGGGCCACACGGATGACTGACAAACCAGTTCGACCAGCGGCTCCCTTTTCTCCTTTCCTCTGGGCTCTATCCGGCGTGTAATAGCCTTGCACACTTGAACGATGTGCGAAGGAGAAACACACCATGAAAAGGCGACTCTTAAAACTCCTCTCCATTACAGCGGCGGTTGTCGGAAGCCTCTGGCTTGTGTTCGCTGTACGCGAGCAATATATGGCAGTAAGCATTGTGGCGGCAAATTCTTCCGTAGCAGGAAGTGCTGACAGCGGGTGGCTTTGGTGGCCGCTTTACGCATCCGTTGTGTTTTTGGGGCTGGCTTGCTTCGGTTTGTTCCGTGGTGCAATAGCTCTGGAAAGGAATCAGCTAGACGCTATGAACAAGACACTCACAATCATTTTCATTCTGAGCTTCGCCATAGTCATCTTAAGCACAAGTGTGGTGCTGCAGGGCGTTCAAATTCAAAAGTTGAGGTCTGATAATGCTAACTTGCAGTATCAAGCCGAAACCGGCGCAGAGGCGGTCCACTATTTGAACCAGCACGGCGATTATCGTATTTTGGTGTCCAAGTATGACAAGCTACAGTCCGATTACAATAAATTGCAGTCGGATTACAACAAGTTGAAGTCTTACGGCACATCGCCACAGCCAACGCCGATTGCCCCGTAAGTTCCGCACTCGCGGGCTCGCCTTCCGCCCCGCCGCGGCCTAGCTCAGTAACTGCCGCAGCACGAATGGCAAGATGCCACCGTGACGGTAGTATTCGACCTCGATGGACGTGTCGATCCGCGCCGTGATCGCCACCTCTTGCCGGCTGCCGTCGGGACGATGGATCACCAGTTTCAACTCTTGGCGCGGCGCGAGACTGTTGCTCAGACCGAGGATATCAAACGTCTCCGAACCGTCGAGTTTCAGCGTCTGGGCCGTGACGCCTTCCTGAAATTGACAGGGCAGGACGCCCATCCCGACCAGATTCGACCGATGAATCCGCTCGAAACTTTGGGCGACCACCACCCGCACACCGAGCAGCCGCGTGCCTTTGGCCGCCCAGTCCCGCGAACTGCCCGTGCCGTATTCCTGCCCCGCAAACACCACCAGCGGCACTGCCGTCTCCTGGTATTTCATCGACGCGTCGTAAATCGTCGCCGGCTGACCCTCGTATTTCGTCACGCCGCCTTCGACGCCGGGCAACATCAGGTTCTTGATGCGCACGTTCGCGAACGTGCCGCGCGTCATCACCCGGTCGTTGCCCCGCCGCGCGCCGTAACTGTTGAAATCGGGCGGCTGGACGCCGTGCGCGATCAGGTATTTGCCCGCGGGCGAATCCTTCTTGATGCTGCCGGCGGGCGAGATGTGGTCGGTCGTCACCGAATCGCCAAAAATGCCGAGCGCGCGCGCCCCGCGAATATCGCTGATCGAGCCGGGCGTCATCGAGAAGTCCTCGAAAAACGGCGGCTCCTGGATGTACGTGCTCTTGGCGTCCCACCGATACACGTCGCCAACCGACGACGGGATTTCGTTCCATGCCGGGTTTTGCGCGGCGAAATCCTTGTACAAGGCACGGAAGATCTCGGGTTTGAGCGCACTCTTCATCGCGTCACGAATTTCCTGCGTCGTCGGCCACAAATCGCGCAAATATACGTCCCGCCCGGTCTTGTCCTTCGCGATGGAGTCGGTCGTCAGATCGATATCCACCCGGCCCGCCAGCGCAAATGCAACCACCAACGGCGGCGACATCAGGAAATTCGCTTTCACGCTCGAATGCACGCGCGCCTCGAAGTTGCGGTTGCCGCTGAGCACGCTGGCCGCGACCAAATCGTTCTTCACCACCGCTTCTTCGATCGGCGCGGGGAGCGGCCCCGAGTTGCCGATGCACGTCGTGCAACCGTAGCCGACGAGATTGAAACCGAGGGCATCCAGATAACGTTGCAGCCCGGTCTTGGCGAGGTAATCGCTGACCACCCGCGATCCCGGCGCGAGAGAACTTTTGACGTACGCGGGAACTTTCAATCCGCGTTCGACCGCCTTCTTCGCCAGCAGCCCGGCGGCCAACATGACGCTCGGATTTGACGTATTCGTGCAACTCGTGATCGCGGCAATGACCACCGAGCCGTGGCCGATCTGCCAATCGCCATTCCGCGTCGGCACCGAGTTGTCAACCGTATCGGGCGTGGGATGGTCCTCGCGCATCTCCGATTCGCTGGCCGACTCGCGGTCCTCGCCGCCGTCCCCGCGAAGCGATTGCTCCACCGGCGTGAGTGAATCCAGGTGCACGGGCACACGTTTGCTCAACTCTCCGCCGGGTTTGTTGTAGCCGTTTTCCGTGAGCGGCTTCGAGAAGAGGTCGGTAAACGTCTTTTTCAGTTTGGGCAGCTCGATCCGGTCCTGCGGGCGTTTCGGCCCGGCGACGCTCGGCTGCACGTCGCCGAGATTCAGTTCGACTTCGACGCTGTAGTCGATCTCGCCCTTCTGCGGGATGCGGAACATCTCCTGCGCCTTGAAATAATTGCCGAACGCAACGACCTGTTCATCCGTCCGTCCCGTCGCCCGCAGGTAGTTCAGCGATTCGTCGTCCACGGGGAAAAATCCCATCGTCGCGCCGTACTCGGGCGCCATGTTGGCGATGGTCGCGCGGTCGGCGACGGGCAACGACGCCGCGCCGTCCCCGAAGAACTCGACGAATTTGCCCACCACCTTCGCTTTGCGCAGCAGTTGCGTGACGTGCAGCGCGAGGTCGGTTGCCGTCACGCCCTCCCGCAACGCGCCCGTCATGTGCACGCCGACAACCTCGGGCGTGAGGAAATACACGGGTTGGCCGAGCATCCCGGCCTCGGCCTCGATGCCGCCCACGCCCCAACCGACGATGCCCAGCCCGTTGATCATCGTCGTGTGCGAATCGGTCCCGACCAGCGTGTCGGGGTAATACACGCCATCCGCGGACAACACGCCCTTGGCGAGGTATTCCAGGTTCACCTGATGCACGATGCCGATGCCCGGCGGGACGACCTTGAACGTCTTGAACGCCTGCTGACCCCACTTCAGAAGCTCGTAGCGTTCGCGGTTCCGCTTGAATTCCATTTCGAGGTTCTGCTTCATCGCCTCGGCGGTCCCGAAAAAATCCACCTGCACGGAATGGTCCACCACGAGATCGACCGGCACGAGCGGCTCGACGATTTTCGGGTCCTTCTTCAGCCGCGCGACCACCGACCGCATCGCCGCCAGATCGACCAGCAACGGCACGCCCGTGAAATCCTGCAACACGATGCGGGCGACGATGAACGGGATTTCCTCCTGCGCGGGCGATTTCGCGTTCCAGTTGGCCAGCGTCCGCACGTCGCGCTCGGTCACCTTCTTGCCGTCGACGTTGCGCAACACCGATTCGAGCACGATCCGAATGCTCACCGGCAGCCGCGAGATTTTGCCGACTCCCGCCGCCTCCAGCGCCGGCAGGGAATACAACCGTCCCTTCCGACCCCCGCCCAGGTCGAACGTCCGCAGTGAACCAAATGAATTATGTGGCTCGCTCATCGCTATTGAATTATACGACGCGGCGGGTGTTAGGCAAGCCGAGGGTGATCGTGATGTGACCTGCTTGCTCTCATTTAATGTTCTGAGAGCCGCGCCATTTTGAAGATGGCTCGTTGCAGGCCGGGCTTCAGCGACCGATTGCCATGGACAGGAACGGTGATGATGAATCGCTCGCCTGGCTTGGCATAGATGTGATGGCTGCCCTTGACGCGCCTGGGTTGCCAGCCAGCCTGCTCCAAAAGACGGCAAACCTCCTTGCCGCTGTACGCCTTCAAAGGGCGATTTCCAACACTTGGATTTCTTCCGGCTTTCGTCCTTCTTCGCGCAGCACTTCCAGATAACCCGCCATCGCCTCGCGAACGTTATCCTGCAACTCTTTCAGTGTGTCGCCCTGCGACACACACCCGGGCAACGCCGGCACCTCCGCCCAGTACCCGCCTTTCGGTTCGCGATGCACCACCACCTTGTAGTTCATGTCCGTAGTCTAATGGAATCCCGCCCCAACTTCAACCCTGCCGACGCGTCAGAAACAACCACCAGACGCAGAAGTCGCAGACCGAAACAAAACAACTTTGACTACCGAATACAGAGTCCCTATGCTCGTCAGCGCAATGGTGCAAGGCAGCGAGAACGCTCTAAACATGGCTGGAACTCTAATCGTTAGCATTCTTGCATTATGCATATCAGCGGTTTCGTTCGCGTTTAGTAGGCGCTCCTGGCGCGAAACATACCGGCCAATAATTACTGTAAGGGTGGCGACCGCGCAATCCGGCAACGTAGCCTCTTTGTACAATCTGGTGGTTGAAAACACGGGCAATAGACCTGCAAAGGATATCCACCTCGAAGTCGACCCAGCCGTCCTGAAAACTGCTTTGAACCCTGCCTGCACTTTACCTCTAACCGATATTCAAAACTGTTTTGATCCTCAGTACACGATTCCTATCTTAGCGAATGGGAAATCGGTCTCGACAGCTTTTGGTAGAAGTACACTGGACTCCGAGCGCACGTGGATTTACAAGTCTCGGTTTCCCATCAAAGTCAAATACTCGGATCTAGAGGGACGACCGTACTGCTCGGAAATGACGCTTTTCATCTTCTGGGAGACGGGCTTTGCGGGTTTTGCATATTGTGATTCAAGCAAGCACGATTAGCCAACCGGGAGCCCCGACATACCCCCATAGTTGCTGTAGTCTTGCCACCGCACTCCGGCAAACTGTATTATTCGTGAGCAGAGGCAGAAGCAGACATGAATATTTCTTTCAGGCGATACGTCAGGGCGGGATTAGTCTTCGCGACATTTTTGTGTGGCTCAGTGGCGCTTGCCGACGGTTCGGAGTCCCCATTGATCGCGGCAGCGGCAAGAGGCGATGTTATCAGGGTAAAGGCCCTTCTCGCCAAAGGAGCCGACGTGAACACGAAGAACGAGGACGGAGCTACTTCGTTACATGCAGCGGCGGCAAATGGGCACGAGGAAATCGCGGAAGTGTTGCTCGCGAATCGGGCGGATGTGAACGCGAAGAGCGACTACCTACTCACGCCACTGCACTTGGCAGCGGCAGTGGGACACAAGGGAATTGTGGAGGTTTTACTGGCGAACAAGGCCGACGTGAACGCGCGGGACAAGGATGGGCGGACCTCATTGTTCTTCGCTGCATTGAAGGGGTACAAAGATGTCGTGGAAGTGTTGCTGGCGAACAAAGCTGATGCGAACGTAGCGGACAAGGACGGGCGAACCCCATTGTTTGCGGCCGCGACAGAGGGGTACAAGGAGGTCGTGGAAGTCTTGCTGGCGAGCAAGGCTGACGTGACCATAAAGGACAAGGACGGGTTGACTCCATTGTCCGCGGCGGGGGTAAATGGGCACAAGGAGGTCATGGAAGTTTTGCTGACGAACGCGGTGGCGGTGCGGGAAGCCGCAGAACTTCCGCAGCCGGCCGAGGACGTAGCGAAGCGGGGACGGGACGCCGAGAACGCGAGTAAGGGACAGAAAGCCATGGAGGAGTCAGTACAATCGCAGCCGCAAAGCATGCCGCCACAAGATACAGTTCTTCAGGTGTTTTCGGGGTCCGGGGGGAGAAACACAAGACCTTTCACCGTGAAGGACGGATGGGAGATACAATGGGATGCAAGTGGTGACGTCTTCCAGCTTTTTCTCAACCGAGCGGATGGCGAGACACTCGGTGTCGCTGCCAACCAACAGGGATCAGGAAGGGGAGCCTCCTACCAAGCCAAAGGGGGGCAGTACTATCTGCAAGTCAATTCAGTTGGAAACTGGACAATCAAGATCGTCCAGATAAAGAACTAACCTTCAGACCAATCCCATCCGACTCTGCACGGACAGCAATGCATTGGATGAGCAGTTTCATGCCGTGGGGCAGGAACCGCAACATCGGCGGTCAAGCTCGACGAATTGGGGACCCGCGCCGATCCCCGTAGATCGCTTCGGCTACTTCAACTGCGCCAGCGCGCCTTTGATCTTGTCGAAGTTCGGCAATTGGCCGGGATCGTCGCTGGATTCGGCGTAGCGAACCACCCCCTGCTTGTCGATCACGAACGCCGAACGCTTGGGAACGCCGCCCATGCCGAGGTTCTTCTGCGGTAGGAAACTGTCGTAAGCGATGCCGTACGCGCCGGCGACCTTGTGCTCGTAATCCGACAACAACGGCACGGTGATCTTTTCCTTTTCCGCCCACGCGCCTTGCGCAAACGGATTATCGCCGCTGATGCCGAGCACGTCCGCGTTGAGGCTGGCGTAAGCGCCCAGGCCCTGGCTCACTTCGCACATTTCCTTCGTGCACACGCCCGTGAACGCCATCGGGAAAAACAGCAGCACGGTGTTCTTCTTGCCGAAATTGCCGCTGAGCTTGATCTTCTTCGGACCTTCCGCCGATTTCGTGGTCAGTTCAAAATCCGGTGCCTTGTCGCCAACTTTTAATGCCATTGGGTTGTTCTCCTTTATAGTGTTCCCGCAGACTATGCCAAAACGTCACCGAAAATGTCGAGAGGCAAAGGCGCAGCCTCTGAATCTTTGGAGGGACGCGCTTCGTCGCGTCCGTTCTCAGTCGAGCAACCTGAAGCGGCCACGACGGAGCGTGGCCCTCCGCGCGCCAGCGCATTTCCGGCCCAGTTGACACTATCTCGGGCGGCTTGTACTATGCGTGCGATGGTGGGGGACGATTAGCTCAGTTGGCTAGAGCGCTTCCTTGACATGGAAGAGGTCACAGGTTCAAGTCCTGTATCGTCCACCATTCTGACGGTGCCGCCCCGCACGAGCGGCAGCTCATCCCTACCGAAAATAGCTTCCGGTTTATCTCATTTTTGCTACAATCCCCGCCAAACGATGGACGTCCATTTCTACGAGGCGTTTGAGGAGGAAATCGCGATGCTTCGGCAGCATTTGCCGGCACAGGTCCACGCCCACTTCACGTCGGACACGATCCAGGAAGCAGGCGACACGGAACCGCTCGCCGAACTCATCAGCATCCGCACGCAATCGGTCATCCCGCCGTCATGGACGGGGAAGGTGAGTGGCGTCGTCTCGCGAACGACCGGCTACGATCATCTGGTCGGGTGCCGGATTCCCTGCGGTTATCTGCCGCATTACTGCAGCCACGCGGTGGCGGAGCAGGCAATCCTCCTCGTGATGGCGTTGCTGCGCAAATTACCGGCGCAAATCGCCCAGTTCCCCGCGTTTCACCGGGACGGGCTGACCGGCGGCGAGTGCGCCGGGAAAAAGCTGCTCGTCGTCGGCGTCGGCAACATCGGCACGGAGATCGTGAAGATTGGACAGGCGCTCGGGATGCAGGTGCACGGCGTCGATCTCGTCGAGAAACACGCCTCCATTTCCTACGTGACACTCGACGATGGCCTGGCTTGGGCGGACATCATCATCTGCGCGATGAACCTGACGAAGGAGAACGTCGGCCATTTTTCCTACGAGACGCTCAAGCGGGCAAAGAAGGGCGTCGTATTCGTCAACGTCGCCCGCGGCGAGTTTACGCCTACAGAGGACATGGTGATGCTGCTCGATGAAGGTCATCTCGGCGGCCTGGCCCTCGATGTCTACGAGGATGAAAGCAAGCTGGCCGTCGCGCTGCGTTCGGGCCAATCGGGTTTTCCGTTGTTGGGACGGCCCAACGTGATCCTCACGCCGCACAACGCCTTCAATACCGCCGAGGCCGTCGACCGCAAAGCCCGACAGACGATCCAGCAAATCGAGTATTTCATCGCCCACAAATGGTTCCTCTGGCCGGTCCCGTGAAATCGCCGCCTGTCATCCGTCGGATTTCGGCAGCCGAGACGCGCCCGTTGCGGCAGGCGATTCTGCGCCCGCATCAACCCGTGGAGCAATTGGTCTATCCGGGCGATGATTCGCCGGACGCGGCACACTTCGGCGCGGTTCTCGACGGCGACCTCGTCGGGATCGGTTCCATCTACCGCGAGCCTCCGCACGGCGAGACGAACGACGGCGCGTGGCGGCTCCGTGGGATGGCAGTTGCGCCGCAGTTGCACCGCAAAGGAATCGGCAGCCTCCTGCTTCACGCCTGCGTCGATCACGCGCGACAGCATGGCGGCACGATGATCTGGTTCAACGCGCGAACGCCTGCGATCCCTTTCTATCAAGCGCACGGGTTTCAGGTTCGCGGCGAGGAATTCGTGTTGCCGGGCATCGGCCCGCACTATTTCATGTGGAGTGGCATCGGCCTTCCGCCTCAGGATTGACTTTGCCCCGTCCGCGCCGTATTAAACCAAGGCCCGACACTTGGAATTCCCATGGAACGGAAGACATTAGATCAACGCGCGCAGATGACCGACCTCGAGCGGTTGCGGCACTCCGCGGCCCACGTGATGGCCACCGCGATCCTGCGGATCTGGCCGGAGGCGCAGTTCGCCGCCGGGCCGCCGGTCGAGGACGGGTTTTACTACGATCTGGACATGCCGCACCGCATTTCGCCCGAGGATTTCCCGAAGATCGAAGAGGAGATGAAGAAGGAGATCAAGGCGAACCATGTCTTCGAGAAAGTCGTCGTCACCCGCGAACAGGCGCTCCAGGACGCGCAGAGCGGCCGGCTCGGCGGGTTGAGCGAACGCCCGGGCAACCCGAGCAAATTCAAGATCGGCAACCTCGAAGCCATTCCCGAAGGCGAAGAGATCACCTATTTCAAGAACGGCGATTTCATCGACCTGTGCGCCGGGCCGCACGTGATGCGCACCGGCAACGTCGGCGCGTTCAAGCTCACCAGCGTCGCCAGCGCGTATTACCAGGGCGACGAGAAGAACCCGCAGCTCCAGCGCATTTACGGCACCGCGTTCAAGAACAAGACCCAGCTCGACGAGTATTTCGCGATGCTCGAAGAGGCGAAGAAACGCGACCACCGCAAGCTCGGCGCGGAGATGGGCTTGTACGTGATCGACACCGAATTCGTCGGCCCCGGCCTGCCGCTATGGCTGCCCAAGGGCACCGTGATCGTCGAGGAACTCGAAAAGCTCGCAAAAGAAACCGAGTTCGCCGCCGGCTACGTCCGGGTGAAGACCCCGCATATCGCTCAGGAAAAGATGTACACGACCTCCGGTCACTTGCCTTACTACGCGGAATCCATGTTCCCTCCAATGGACATGAAGCTAGATCCAGAGCAACAAGCAACTTTGCTCCAAATGCAGCGTGACGATGCCGGATTTCGTGCTGATCTTGCAAAGAGAGAGAAAGAACTCGAAGAACTACGAGGTAGGGCGTTCGTTCCATTGAGTGCGAATCAGATCGAGAAGGCGGCGAGGGATGTTGAAAATCTGCGATCCGATTGGGCGCATCATCAATCAAAAATTGACGCCCTACTCCACGATTATCGCTACTACCTCAAGGCGATGAATTGTCCGCACCATCATCGCATCTTCGCCGCCGAACCTCGCAGTTATCGCGATTTGCCGTTGCGCCTCGCCGAATACGGCACCTGCTACCGGTACGAGCAATCAGGCGAGTTGTTCGGGTTGATGCGGGTGCGGTCGCTGAACATGAACGACGCGCACATCTATTGCACGCCGGAGCAGTTCGCCGCCGAGTTCAATGCTGTCAACGAGATGTACCTGAAGTATTTCAAGATTTTCGGGCTTGAGAAATACCAGATGCGGTTCAGCACGAGCGCGCCCGAAGGGATGGGCAAGAAATACGTCGACGAACCGGAGTTGTGGAAGCAGACCGAGGACATGGTGCGCGAGGTCCTCAAAAGCAGCGGCATCAACTTCGTCGAGGTCGCCAACGAAGCGGCGTTCTACGGCCCGAAGATCGACGTGCAGGTGTGGAGCGCCATCGGCCGCGAGTTCACCATCGCGACCAACCAGGTGGATTTCGCCGTGCCGAAACGGTTCGGCCTGATCTATCGCGACAAGGACAACACCGACAAGACGCCGCTGTGCATCCACCGCGCGCCGCTGGGCACACACGAACGGTTTATCGGGTTCCTCATCGAACATTACGCCGGCAATTTCCCGCTCTGGCTCGCGCCCGAGCAGGTGCGCGTCCTGACCATCGGCGACGACGCGGCGCTGGTGGAGTACGCGAAGGGCATCGTCAACGAACTGCGCGGCCAGCAGGTGCGCGCCGAGGGCGATTACAGCGCCGACAAGATCAACGGCAAGGTCCAGAGCGCCGAGAAGGCCAAGGTCCACACCATGCTCGTCATCGGCCCGCGCGACATGCAGGCTGGTGCGGTCAGCGTCCGTCTCCACGGCAAAGGCAACGTCGGCGCCAAGCCGAAAGCCGAGGTCATCGCCGACATCTTGCAGTCGATCAAAGAACGTCGGGCGTAAGAGCTTCCCCGCTGTGAACGTCATTGCCAGGCCCACGCGCTGCCTGCTCACTGCGCTTCTTGGCGCACTCGGCGCGACGCACGGTGTGTTCGCTGCCGAACCCATCCCCGAAACGGCCATCCCGACCATCCTTGTGAGCACCAGCGCCGAACCCATCGCGCCCGGCAAGTTCCAGCCTACGTGGGCGTCCCTCGGTCAGTACCAAACGCCGGATTGGTTTCGGGACGCCAAGTTCGGCATCTGGGCGCATTGGGGTCCGCAGTGCGAGCCGGAGCAAGGTGACTGGTACGCGCGGTATATGTACATTCCGGGGCAGCACCAGTACCAATGGCACATCGAGCATTTTGGCGATCCGTCGATCTTCGGTTTCAAGGACATCATCCACCAATGGAAGGCGGAGAAATGGGACCCGGACCGGCTCGTGGCGCTCTACAAGCGGGCGGGCGCGCAATACTTCTTCGCCCTGGCAAACCATCACGACAATTTCGACAACTGGGATTCCAAATATCAGCCGTGGAATTCCGTTCGCATGGGCCCGCAGAAAGACCTGATTGGCGGCTGGGCAAGAGCGGCGCGCGCAAACGGACTGCGGTTCGGCGTCAGCGTCCACGCCGCGCGCGCGTGGAGCTGGTACGAGCCGGCCCAAGCCTTCGACGGCAAGCTCACCAAGGCGGATGGCAAAGGCCAGTGGTGGGACGGCCTCGATCCGCAAGACCTGTATGCGCAGAACCACAAGCCCGGCACATCGCGGGGGTGGGATTGGGACGCGGCCAAGGGCAGCAGTGTGCCGGACACGGCTTACTGCGAGAAGTTTTACAATCGCACCATGGATCTCATCAACAAGTACCATCCGGACCTGTTGTACTTTGACGATACGGCGTTGCCGCTGTGGCCGGTGAGCGACGCCGGCCTGAAGCTCGCCGCGCATTTCTACAACAGCAACATGCAGGCCCACGGCGGAAAACTCGACGCCGTGCTCTTTGGCAAGATCCTCGATGAGTACCAGCGGAAGACCATGGTCTGGGACATCGAGCGCGGCGTGCCCGCCACCAGCTTTCCCTACGCCTGGCAGACCGACACCTGCCTCGGCCACTGGCATTACGACCGGTCCGTTTATGACCGCGATCACTACAAGAGCGCGCGGACGGTCATTCAGATGCTGGTGGATATCGTCAGCAAGAACGGCAATTTGCTGCTCAACGTTCCCGTGCGCGCCGACGGCACCATCGACGAGAAGGAGGAAGCGGTGGTCGCCGGCATCACCGACTGGATGGACGTGAACAAGGAGTGCATCTTTGGTACGCGTCCGTGGAAAATTTTCGGCGAAGGCCCGGCATCGGCGGGCGCGCCCATCACGGCGCAAGGGTTCAACGAAGGCAAGGGCAAGCCGTTCACCACCGCGGACGTGCGGTTCACGGCCAGGGGCGACACGCTGTACGCGATTGTCCTCGGCTGGCCGACGAACGCCGTGTCCATCCAGTCGCTCGGTGAATCGGCGAAGCTTCTCGACAAGCCGGTGGATCACGTCGAACTGCTCGGCAGTTCGGAAACCATCCAGTGGCATCAAACCCCCGACGCGCTCGTCATCGCACCACCGAAGAACCAGCCGAACGATTTCGCCATTGTCTTCAAGCTGACGCCGAAGCGATCATGAATCAGAGACACTCACACCCGCACCGTGCCCGGGGCGGATGTCGTCACGGACATTTTGCTGTCGATCAAGGAACGCCGGGCGTAAGCTCGCCATCACGGATGCCGAACGCACCGCACAACCCAAGGACATGATGAACAGAAAAGTATTCCTTTGTCTCGCCGCAGTTGTTGCCGCCCATTGCACAACGTTGTCGGCCCAAACCCAGGAGATCGCGCCAACCATGCCAACCAATACCACGAAACTGGTTTCCGCCATTTATGATTGGAACAAAATGCAGCCTACCGTCGTGTCGAATGGCATCCGCCGTACCTTGTTTGAGGGACCCACCGCGACGCTCGACAAACTTAACTGTCACATTACCACTCTCAATCCCGGCGAATCGAGCGGCCCGCCGCGTCTGCATCTGCAGGAAGAGGTGATCGTCGTCAAGGAAGGCACCATTGAGGCGACCTACGATGGGCATTCCGAAACCGTCGGGCCGGGCTCGGTCATTTTCTTCGCCTCCCATGCCACCACGTGCCTGCACAATCCCGGCAAAGTCCCGGCCACCTACACCGTCATTTATTACTACACGCCGCTGACGCCAAAACACTGACCGCTCGGAAGCGCTCGGTTTGGACAAACAACGGACACGCAGGTAACAAAGTGGTAACATGCGTTTGCGAAGCTGTGAACCATGAAAACTACAACTAGTTTGTTGATCGTGTTCGCAGCTCTCGGGATGGGCATGATTGCTGCCGACCGTTTCGGTTTCCAGGTTCGTTTTCATGGTCACCGTATCTGTGGCCCAAATCCATGAAAGGGTGGCGGAGAGAACGAGCCGCTTTCCGAGTGAGAAGGGCTTGCCCTGCCGAGGCCAGCCTATTTGGTCTTCGTGGCCTTGAGATTCAGTCCACCTTGATGGAGGATCAGATCGGTTACTCCGCCCTGGCTGTCCTTGACGAAGGTGATTTGCGCATCGACAACCTTGTAGAAGAAGTTGGTCTCGGATTCGGGAAAGATTTCTAAAAAGCTTTGACCGGTGAGTTGCGCCATCAGCCGGTCGCCGTCACGACGAATTGTGAAAACCTTGTTTGCGAGTTGGTACTCGCCGACATAGGCGTCGTACAACTTGGGATCCAACTTGACGGCCTGCCGTTCTTTGGGAGGTTCATCAGAGATCTTCTTCCATGTCAAATCGAGGCCGTTTTGGTGCTTCATTAGGCTTTGCACCTTGCCGGTTGCGTCCACGTTGAAGGTGATTTGGGCGTCGATCCGTTTGTAGAAAAAGTTGGTCTCGGATTCCGGGAAGATTCGGATGTAAGCCTGGCCCGTGAGTTGGGCCATTAACTTGGTGCCATCCCGTCGCAGATTGAAGAAGATGCCCTGTGCCCCTTCCAGTTCGTATCGCCCGACATAGCGATCGAGGATCTCCGGTTCCAGTTGAATTGCCACGCGTTCCTTCGCCGGCTCGAAGTGCGCCAGTGGAGACTTCGGCTCCAGAAGGTGAAAGCCAATGTCGTCGATGGAGTTGGCTGAGTTGGCCAGCACCACCACGCCCCCCCGGTTCTTCTGATCGAAGCCGATGAAGGAATGGTATCCCATCGTTTGGCCGTTGTGCCAAATCACCTCGGTTCCAAATTTGTTGCTGACGTGCCAGCACAGGCCGATCTGGGTATCGGGCGTGGCCGCGAACTGACGTCGCGCCGCGGCGCCTGTGCCAGTTGCATGGCCGGCCAGAGGCCTGACCTGGTCAGCCCGAGATTGGCCGCGACGAATTTCAGCAGGTCATTGGCGGTGGATCGCAGGGCTCCCGCTCCGGCCAGCGCGGAAAAATCCCAATTCGCCACCGGTTCGCCCGTCGCGTTGTGCCCGGTTGCCAGACGCATCTTCAATTCGGAAGAAAGAGTGATTTGTGTATTGGTCATGCCCAGCGGACGGCAAATACCCTGGAGCACCAGGGTTTCGTAATTGGTGCCGGCCCTCAGCGCGAGGATGTACCCGAGCAACCCAACTCCCAGGTTCGAGTACTCGTACGTCGCGCCGATATCGCGGGGCAGAGTGTAGCCGGAAAGGAACGCATACATCTGCTCGACCGCGTAGTCGGCGTAAGGATTGGCAGCGTCCTTCGGCGTGAAGTTGTCCGGCATCCGTGGGAGGCCGGAGGTGTGCGTGGCCAGATCGAGCAAGGTGATTTGGCGGCCATTGCGGGTGGGGACCTTTACGGAGGGCGGAAGGTATTTTGAAATTGGGTCGTCCAATTTTACCTCGCCCCGCTCGACCGCGTCCGCCAGGAGAAGCCCGGTGAACACCTTTGTGGCAGAACCGATCTCAAATACCGTGTCTCCGTCTACCATGCGGTCACTGCCGCGGCTCAACCTCCCGTAACTGATGACCCTGGGCCCCTTCCCATCCAGAACGCCCACAACAATGCCCACGGCTTGCGTGGCGACATCAACGCGCTCGCGCAGGATGCTTGCGACTTCCTGGTCCGAGGGCAGGACTTCCGCGGCGCGCACGACGCGGGCCGCACATACCAGCAGAGTGACAAGCAACGAACTACGTATCAGCCAGTTCATGGGATTGGTCCTCCAATTGTTTTCGGATCGTGCACAGGCCAGCGGCCCAACGATCCAGATGTTCTTCTTCATGGTTCTCGTTTCCGTTCTCAAGCTGCTCATATGGCTTCGTTCCATTTCCCGCCGTATCGTCGCGATCGCCAGTCGCCAAAGGCTAGCGGCGCGAAGATTTACTTGGAGTCGGATTGCAGACTCTCGAGCAGTACTTCCATTTCCTGCCGGCGCGGCTCCAAATATTTCCGCACGGCGTATTGATTCAACAAGTAAACGCCCCAGAAAATCAACGCCAGCACACCGGCCTCTCTTCCCCAGTGGAACAGGGCCACCAGCCCGTGATTCCTGGCCAGCCAGGCACGGTGCGCGAAATAGATCGTCACGGCAGCACCCATTGGTAGCACGTTCCACCAGAACACATTTCGAAGCAGCCAAATCTGATGTTCGATCTGGGCCAACGAACTCTCGATGCATTCCCGGAGCGTGTCGCCCGGCTTGGGCTGGCGTCGTTTCTGACGCATTCGATCCGCCAAGTGGAATCCGGCGATCCACAGCAATACCGGGATGGCGAGATACCAAGTCCAAGGCCGGTGCATTTCACGGCCCAGGTAAATCCACAACGGCACCAGCAGCAGGGCTACGCTCACTTCCCGCACATCGCGCCAAAATATCAGGGAGGCGAAGCGCCGCTGGTTGCGCCGGACTTCCTTCAACAGCGCGTCAGCGTCAATCGTCACCTGTGCGCCCGGGTACTGGGCTTGCCATGCCTTTTGCAATGCTTCAAAGTTCATCGGTTGGTTCCTTCAATAAATCCGCCAGTTGTTTGCGGATGCGATTCAGTTTCACGCCGATATAGTTTTCGGAAATGCCGAGCACCTCGGCCATTTCCTGGTAACTCAAGCCGTCGAGGTGCATGACCGCCAGCGAAGCGTCCACCTTGGGCAGTTGGCGGATGGCAACGTACAGCCGGTCCACAATTTCCTGTTCCAGCAGCGATTCCACATAACTCGGCTGTACCTGGAGCGATGTGTTGAGCTTCAAAAATGTTTCCCGCTTCTCCCCGCGCCGCTTCTCCCCGCGCCGCCACGCCAGCGCGGTATTGAAGGCCACGCGGTAAATCCAGGTCGTCTCTTTGGCCTCACCACGAAAGGCCGGGATGGATGACCACACTTGCAAAAGAACATCTTGAAACAAATCGTCTTGATCTGGTGGCGCAGCGGCACAGCCGTGAACCACTTTCAACATCAGCCCGAGATGCTCATCCAGCCATCGCTTGAATATGGATTCTTGTTCTTGAATGGTCATCGAATGGTGCATTCAGTTAAATAGTGACCGAACCGAGCCCTTTCTTACAAAGAAAATGCGCTTTCCACTGCTCTGGCCCGTGCGCGCAGCGTGGACCGCTGCGTCACGGCGCCGCAGGAAACGGCTGGACATGCCAGGGTCGGAAGGCTAGTCTGGCGTCCAGATTGGCGAGAGTCGCTCGGGTTCTGATCGCAGTCAGGCAACGGCTGAGAGAGGAACGTCGGGTATGAACAGGCGGATTTGGGTCCGGCTTGCGTCGGCGAGAATGCCCCATCCGGGGAACCGCGTGACAAGGTTCCTGATGGTTGCTCTGGTAATGGCCGGATTTGTTGCTTCCGGGTTTGGCGAATCGACTGTCGTTCTCAAATCGGGTGAAACTCTGCAAGGGGACATCGTTTCCGATACCAACGACGTTCTCCGAATCAACGCACACAACACCAGCCGCACAATTTCATATCAAAGGGACATTTCCCACGCTGACATCCAGAGTATCCAGACCGAGAATGCCGCCCAAATAGCGGAACGAGCCGACTACGAAGCCCTGTCACAATTCCAGTTGAATCCAAATCAGGAGCAATCGGCGGATTACTGCGGCCAGGCGATCGCGGCATTCCAAAAATTCCTCACAGACCATCCAAAGTGTGACAAAGTCCCAGCGGTTCAGCAAGGCCTCGACGCATGGCAGGCAGAGCTCAAGCATGTGTCCGCTGGCGAGGTCAAGTTCGATGACAAATGGATGACCCCAGAGGATAAACAGCCCCTTGTCGAGCACTGGCAGAAACAGATGAAAGTCCAGGCGGCTCAGAACACCCTGGACTCGCTCAAGAAGAAACTTTCAGAACTTCAGAGGCAGCGAGAAAAGCTGGCAAACCAACTCGCAATGACGCAAGGCAATTTAACGGCTTCTCAGCAGCAACTTGCAGGCCTTCAAGATTTGCAGCAACCCGTTTATCAAAATGTGACCACGCCGCAACATTATGGCCCCGGCAGATCGGGACCCAGTGCAATAACCACGTCGCAACTGGTGCGTGACGGGCAGGGTAATCCCGTCTACACGACAGTCCCGAATCCCCAACGGGCGGCAGTACAGGGTGATATTGGCATGTATCAACAGCAGGTGTCGACCGGCCAGCAGATGCTGCAAACCCTGGATGCAAAGATTCAAGGTGTTCAGTTTCAAATTCCAAAGGCCGAAGGGGATTATACGATTGCTCTCGCCCAGTTGAATCCACCGCCTCCGCCACCCCCGCGGCCGCCACCGCCTCCACTTCCCGTCGTCACGCAAGTGGTCGCAAAGGTTGAAGCACCACCGCCGCCGCCGCCACCGCAACCTGAGCCACCGTCGTGGATCGCCCAACACTGGAAGGGAGTTGGCATCGGCGGTGGGATGCTTCTACTGGTTTCTGTCGTTGGAGCGTATCCAGTCAAGCGTCTGCTGCAAAAGTCGGAGCAAGCGGAAGCGAATCGTGACGCGCAACGGCGTGTCGCACGTGAAGAACTCAAGAAGGTCTTCGATAAAATCTTCATGGAAGGGGACAGACCAGCGGGTAAGAATGCGCCGGAAGGCGAAGTCATCCCCATTGGCAAAGGAGAGGACGCCTACGGCGGAGGTCGCTGGTTCGTGGTCGGCGATTCTCACATCTGGGCGGTCCAGAATAACGGAAGAGACGACGACAACTGGGTGTATAACAATGTGATTACCAAAGGGCATGGAGCCGTCGGCGCAAGGATTGCGGCGGATTCAGAATTGGCCGACGACATCAGAACGGTGGCCAATATTCAATGGTCTTGAGCCCCGGCTTATACGAAGGTCACGCGTGGTGGCGGGCAGGTCGAACCCTGCTCAAAAAGACAGTTGCAATGGGGCGGGAAAAGCCGTACAAGAACGGGCTATTCACGCCCGTCCCGACGGTTGGGTCGAAACGAGTGCCAGCCGGGGGTGGGCGTGCGCGAGCAGAAAATTGTGAGTTCATGGAGTCAACATAGCTGACCCGACAAGGGCCAACAGGAGATCGCAGCAATTCAACAATTTGTCCGTGTCAATCAGAAGATTCGCGCCCGCGAAGTGCGGGTGGTAGACTCAGACGGAAAACAACTCGGGGTCATCTCGATCAGCCAGGCGCTGTCGGCGGCGCAGCAGCAGGGGATGGACCTGGTGGAAGTGGCGCCGAACGCGACGCCGCCCGTATGCCGGATCGTTGATTTCGGGAAGTACAAGTACGAGCAGGAAAAGCGGGATCGCGAGGCGCGCAAGCACCAGCACGCGACGAAGCTCAAGGAAATCAAGATCCGGTTGAACATCGATCCGCATGATTACGTGACGAAGTGCAACCACATGCGGGACTTCTTGAACGACGGGATGAAGGTGAAAGTGACGATGATGTTGCGGGGCCGCGAGAACGCGCATCCCGAGTTCGGCAACAAGATGATGCAGAAGATCATCGAGGACCTGACGGATTGCGGTCGGCCCGAAGTGATGCCGAAGTTGATGGGACGGAGCATCACGATGATGATTTCTCCGTTCCGCGGCGCCGGCAAGAAGGCCGGTGACCAGCGCACGAGCGCAGCCAGTACAGCAAGCGAAGACTAGGAATTTTCAGGAAGGAACGAGGACATGCCACGTTGGAAGTCAGCGAAGACGAAAAAGGCCGCGGCGAAACGGTTCAAGATCACGGCGACCGGCAAAGTGATGCGCTATGGCTCGGGCAAACGGCACTTGAACGCGCACAAATCGTCGAAACACAAACGCCGTCTGGGGCTGACCAAGGCCGTCAGCGACACGCACAAGCATCACATCACGGATGTAATGCCCTTCAGCCACCGCGGGTAGCACGAACAATTTGAAATCACAGTTGTGAAATTTTAGGAGTTCACCATGCCAAGAGCCACCAACGCAGTCGCCAGCCAGGCCCGCCGCAAACGGATGATTTTAGCCGCGAAGGGATACCGCGGCTGGCGCAGCAAGAAATTTCGCTACGCCAAAAACGCCGTCTGGCACGGCCTGACCTACAGTTTCGCCCATCGCAAGGACAAGAAGGGGGATTACCGGATGCTGTGGAACCAGCGCATCAACGCCGCCTGCCGCGCAGAGGGCATGACTTACAGCAAATTCATCGCCGCGCTCAAGAAGGCCAACATCGCACTGGATCGCAAGAGTCTTTCCGACCTCGCGACCAACGACCCGAAGGTATTCAGCGCGGTTTTGGCGGCGGCGAAGTAGGCGCAAGCCTTGGCCTGCGCATCGGAACGCGCAAGCAAGGGTGCGCCTACAGTTTCACCAGGTCCTGCTTGCGGAGGGTGAAGCGGCAAATCTTGTCGTACCCACACGTTCTCGCCAGCATCACGGCCTTACCGAAATTCACGCCAACGTCATAAGGAACGTGGGCGTCGCTGCCGAGGGTGATGGGGACGTTCAGGCGGCGGGCGATGCGGAGAAATGGTTCGCCCGGGTAAATCTCCTTGCAGGGTTTGCGCAAGCCGGCGGTGCTGACTTCGATGGCCACGTTGGACGCCGCGACGGCGCGCAACGCGTCCTCGAACACGGTCGCAAAATCGGTCTTCGGGCGGAAATTGAATTTCTTCGGCAGGTCGGGGTGGGCGAGGGAATCGAACAGACGCGAGCGGGCGGCCTGCGTCCACACGTCGAAGTATTCGCGCCAGCGGGCGTCAACGTCTTCGGATGCCCAGTCTTCGGCGCGGCGATCGACGTTGAATTCTCCGAGGTAATGCACGCTACCGAGAAAGAAGTCCCACGGGTACGTGGCCGCGAGGTCGCGCACCCAGTCTTCGCATCCGGGAATGAAATCGACTTCGAGCCCGAGCTTGATCGGCAGCTCGGGGAACTTCGCCTGCGCGTCGCGCACCCAGCCAACGTAGGTCTCCAGGTCGGACTTCTTCATGTGCCAGTCGGTTTCACGGTCGGCCAACGGCGCGTGGTCCGAGCAGCCGATTTCGTCGAGGCCGCGCTCGACGGCGACCCGGGCGTAGTCGACGGGCCGGCCGGTGCCATCGGTCAACTCGGTGTGCATGTGGTAATCGATCAACATGGCGGGCGAAGTGTAACGGTTTCACCGCCCGGCGCAAGGTTGGAAGCGGCGCAGCATGGCCGCGCCTCGCCACTTGTCCTGCGGCCAGGCTTTCGGTAGAGTGGGGAGGCAATGAGGAAACTATTGCTCCCGATCGCGCTGTTTCTCGCCGGCATTTTGGTGCTGGTGGCGGCGGTGTATTGGTACGACCGCGTATTCGGTTCGGGCGGGCAGGCTCCGACAGTCGGTTATCACTGAGGCAACCATGGCCGGCATCAAAAAATTATTGCATACACGGTATCGCGTGAACGACCTGGAAAAGACGGTGGCGTTTTACCGCGACGTGCTCGGGCTGCGCGAGACGGGCCGGTTTAAGTCGCCGCGGGGATCCGAGCTGGTGTTCATGAAAGCACCCGAGAGCGACGAGGAAATCGAGTTGTGCGCATATCCCGCCGCCGGGCCGGTCCACGTGCAGGCCGATCTGACCCATCTGGCGTTCGAGGTGGACGATCTGAAGGCGTTTGCGCGGCAACTGGAAAAGAAGGGCGTCAAACTGTCCGACGGGCCGACGACGACCCCGGGCATGGTGTTTGCCTTCGTCGACGCGCCCGAAGGTTACGAAATCGAACTCATTGAACGGACGAAACCATGACCACCAAACCACCACTCATCATCGCACCGTCGATCCTGGCGGGCGACTTCGGCAATTTTGCGCGGGACGCCAAGCGTGCGGAAGAGGGCGGGGGAGACTGGCTGCATTGCGACGTGATGGACGGCCATTTCGTCAACAACATCACGTTCGGTCCGGACACGATCGCGGTGTTTCGCAAGGCGACGAAGTTGCCGCTGGACGTGCATTTGATGATCGAGCGGCCGGACCTGTACGCCGAGCGGTTCATCGACGCGGGCGCGAGCCACGTGATCGTGCATCTGGAAGCGCACCATGACGTGGGCAAGACGCTGGCATTGATTCGGCAACGCGGGAAGGCGGCGGGCCTGGCGATCAATCCCGGCACACCGGCGGACGAGGTGATCCCGTTTCTCGGCCAGATCGACGAACTGCTGGTGATGACAGTGCACCCGGGATTTGGCGGCCAGGCGTTCATGCCGGACATGCTGACGAAGGTCCGCGCGTTACGGGCGGCGGCGAAACAATTGCCGATCATCGTGGACGGCGGGATCAATCCGTCGACCGGCCGCCAGTGCGCGGAGGCCGGGGCGAATGTGATGGTGGCGGGCAATTCGCTATTTCGACACAAGACGCTGGATTTGGGCGCGGCGATTACGGAGTTAAGGAAAGCATGCAATTGAGCAAGATCAAATTCGGGACGGACGGTTGGCGCGGCGTGATTGCCGATGATTTCACGTTCGAGAACGTGCGCCGCGTGGCGCAGGCGACGGCGGATTATTGGAACTCGCTGGTGGGGACGAACAAGGCGGCGATTGTCGGGTACGACAACCGGTTTTTGTCGGAGACCTACGCGAAACTCGTGTGCGAAGTGTTCGCGGCGAATGGAATCAAGGCGTTGTATCCGCCGACGGCGGCCCCGACGCCGGCGGTGACGTTTGCCGTGCGCGACCGCAAACTGTGCGGCGCGGTCATGATCACCGCCAGCCATAACCCGCCGCAATTCAACGGCTACAAGCTCAAGGCGCACTACGCCGGGCCTGCCGATCCCGAGATGTGCGCGCAGGTCGAGGCGCGGGTGGACCGGTCGCTGCTCCGCACGATCAACTTCGATGACGGCCTCAAGAACGGCACGATTGAAATCTAT
The DNA here is from genome assembly GCA_963712025.1 of uncultured Verrucomicrobiae bacterium. GTDB lineage: Bacteria > Verrucomicrobiota > Verrucomicrobiia > Palsa-1439 > Palsa-1439 > Palsa-1439. The sequence goes on from CAVQGJ010000011.1 coordinate 276,157, forward strand.
GATCCGCAGCCGCCGCACACGACGGCGGTGAAACAACTCATCGATTTGAAGAAGATTCGCGCCGCGAAATTGCCGATCGTTGCCGATTCGATGTACGGATGCGGCGGGCATCTGCTCGAGTCGCTCCTGGGGAAGTCGGCCTGCAAGGTGCAGACGATCCGCGGCGAGCGCGATCCGTTGTTTGGCGGGATCAACCCCGAGCCGATTGGCAAGAACCTTGGGGCGCTGTGCGACGCGGTGAAGAAGACGCGCGCGCAAATCGGGTTGGCGACGGATGGCGACGCGGACCGGCTGGGGATCGTGGACGACAAGGGCAAGTACGTGTCCATTCAACTGGTGTTTTCGATGTTGTTGCTGCATCTGCTGCGACATCGCGGACAGAAGACGGGGTTGGTGGTGAAATCGGCGAACAGCACGGTGTTGATCGACCGGATTTGCCGGGCGAACGGGTTAAGGATGGCCGAGGTGCCGGTCGGGTTCAAATACATTTGCGAGAAGATGCGCGAGACGGACGTGTTGATCGGCGGGGAAGAGAGCGGCGGGATCGGGTTCCAGGGTCACATCCCCGAGCGGGACGGGATCGTGGCCAACCTGATGTTGCTGGAGATGCTGACCGTGACGGGGAAACGGTTCAGCGAACTCGCGCGCGACTTGCAGAAGGAGTTCGGCGCGAGTTTTTACGACCGGATCGACATGCATTTCCCGTTGACGAAACGCGAGAAGTTTATCGAGACGCTGCGGACCAAGCCGCCGAAGGAGTTGCTCGGCGTGCCGGTGGCGCAGATGAAAGATTTCGACGGCGTGAAGTACGTGTGCAAGGACGACTCGTGGCTGATGTTCCGTGCATCCGGCACCGAACCGATTATTCGGATTTACAGCGAGGCATCCACGGCGGTCCGCGTGAAGAAGTTGCTCGACCACGGGCAGGCCCTGGCCGTGAGGATCGCGAAAGAGTAGAGAATGTTGCAATGCTTAGATGTGACCCCAATCATACCAGTGTCTGAAGGAGATGCGCGATTATGAGCTTGCTCAAGATGATCGATGAGATCGACACCCTGATTACCAATGGTTCGAAGCCAGCGGCAATTAAACCGAAGCTGTTTGCGCTGAGAGAGCAAGCGCAAGCGTTGGATGGAGAACTTTCGACGACGAAGGCGAAGTATGATCAGCTTGAGGCGAGGCACAACAAAGCGGTAGTGGATTTGAAGCAGCAAATCGTGGCACTCAAGGAAGCTCAGTCTCCACCAGTGGTGGCATCAGGAGCGCAGGGGGATTTGGACGAAGTGGAAGTGAAGGTTCTGCAATTGCTGTCCCAGAGAACAGGGATTGGAGCCGGCCTCATCGGTCATCTCCTCCAAATCAGCCGAACCAAGGCCGAATCTATCGCCGACAAGCTTGTATCGGACGGCTATCTCCATGACCTCGTTTTCTTGGGCCAGCCAAAGGAGTATGAACTGGAAGAAAAGGGCAGGGAATATTTGGTGAGGCATGGGCTGGCCTGAGAAGGCGCTTTCAAGTGTGGGACAACGGCAGACATTTCATCGGACGAGTTTGTCGTGTGGAGACCATCAAGGGCTGAGGGCTGGCAAGCGGCGTTCCGCTCGGCTGGCGCCGTCGGCACACATTCGGCGCGCGCGACGAAGTTGCTCGACCACGATCAGGCCCTGGCGGTGAGGATTGCGAAGGAGTAGGGGGAAGACGGGCAGGAGACAGGAGCTATCGTCCCATTCTTGACGCTGAATTGCCCCTTGCATCTCCGCCATGCCCTTGAGTTGGTCGCGGGCAACGACGAGATCGCTCAGGAAAAATTCAATCATGTCCAGCAAGCTTATCAGCTTGTGCTGGCAAAATAAATCACGTCTTCCGGCTATCGCGCTTTCCATATTGCCGCCTTCCTGTGAAAAGACGCACCAGAATTTACTGGTTTACTAAAGCAAATATATAGTCCCCCAAGTTTCGGGGGAGGGCGGGTTTCGTAAGGAGCGAGCAGCAAGCGCGTTGCGAAAAGTGGATGTCGGAATACTTTACAGTTTCGGCTGAAAAACAAACCCGAATTACGGAAAACGAACCCAAGTTCGAGGTGGCTGGATTGTGGTGTGTGGCATGTATTCGGTGCGGGGCGTATTTGTGGTGTGTTCTGCCCGCGAAAGGGTTTCGCGGCTACAAGAGTCGCCCTCCGTCGTAGGGGGAGCGCCCGGCACGGCGGAAGTTACGGCCGAATTAAAAGTGTTGGCGGGGAGCGGTCGCGGCTTGCAAAATGGCGGAGCACAGGGCATTCTAGGCGGTGGAATAGGGTAGTCGCGATGGCTGGTGCCGAGACGAGGACGAGTGCCCGAGCCAGACTGTTGTTTGTCTCCGGCAATGGATCGGGCCGCGCGTTTGATCTGACGCAGGAGCGCGTCAATATCGGACGTGACGGCTCTAATGTCGTTTGTATCAATCACGGCACGGTTTCCTCCCATCATGCGCTGCTGGTGCGGATCGGCGACCACTTCAAGGTCCGCGACCTGATTTCGACCAACGGCACGTATCTCAACGGCGAACGGACGTCGGGCGCGGTGCTGCGCCACGGGGACGTCCTGCGGTTTGGGGAAATCGAGATGCGGTATGAAGAGGTCGAGGGCCTCGCATCGGACGCGCCGACCGAATCGCCCGCGACGGTGTTGCCCTTGGGACGTTCCCAGCCGATTCCATCGGCGCGCGGTCAGGATCGGCAGTTCAAGATCGTCGGCGCGGACGGTCGGACGTACGGCCCGGTGGATGCTTCGATGGTGCGGAAATGGATCCAGCAGGGATTCGCGAATCCGCACACTTGGGTACCGGCGGAATCGCGGGGCAACTGGAAACGATTGTCGGAGTTCCCGGAGTTTGCCGGAGCGCTGGCCGGCAATGAAATCCCGACGAATCTTCTCGGCACGCCACCAAGAGAATCGCTGTGGGACGAACCGGTCAAGGTCGGGCCGAGCGGGCCACCCGAGGCCGCGGTCGTCTTTCGCGAGGAAGCGCCGACGGTAAAGCCACTGGGCGCGCCACCGAGACGGAGGCGGCGAGGTGTTTCCGTCTTCGCGGGCGCGGTGTTGTTGATCGTGGTAGGCGGCGGCGTGGCGGCGTGGTGGTTTGACCAGTGGCCGTTCGATATGCGCGGGCCGTTGCGGCGGTACGCGCACGGCGCGGATGGCTTTATCTATTCGGACCCTGATTTTGTGGCGGCGGAGACGGACGAGGACGGCAAGGATTACGCGGGCTTGCTCCAGAACGCGAAGCAACTGGTCAGCGATTATCCCGACAGCAGTCTGGCGCACTACATTCTCGGCGTGGCGTACGGGAAGATGAGTTTCTTCGGGGACGCGGCGTCGTCGTTTCAGCAGGCGATCAAGCTGAAGCCGGATTACGTCGATGCGTGGAACAATCTCGGCTGGGCGTACACGCAATCGGGGAAATTTCCCGAGGCGGTGGGCGTATTCGAACAACTGGTCAAGTTCAGCCCGAAGGACGCGCAGGTCTGGAGCAACCTGGGCGGCGTGCAGGCGAGGCTGGGGCATCAGGCGGACGCCATTTCCGCCTACCAGATGGCGATTCAGTTGAAGCCGGATTATGCCGATGCCCATTTCAATCTCGGCGCGGCGTACGCGAACCAGGGCAAATCCGAGGAGGCGGTGAAATCGTTTCGGCGGGCGCTCAAGTACGAGCCGAAGTTTGCCGAGGCGTGGTTCAATCTTGGCGTCGTTTACAGCCGGCAGGGCAGTAACGATGAGGCGGCGGTGTTCTTCCAGCAGGCGGTTAAGTTCCAGCCCGATTACGCCGAGGCGTGGGGCGGCCTGGTCAAGACCTATCTCGCCATGCGCGAGACGGAAGCGGCGGGCGAGGCGGCGCAGGAAATGAAACGGATCGACCCGGCGAAGGCCGAGCAACTGGCCGATGAATTGAGCCGCGAAGAGCCGAAGCCGATGGCGGAAGCGTCGCCGCCCGGCGCTTCGCAAGCTGATCCGCCATCATCCAACGTCGCACCGTCCGCGGACGCGGCGCCGCCGAAATCGGAGTAGGGGAATGCGATTCGGCTCCAGTGCTGCCCTTGCACTTCGGATTATTGGCGAGCTTGCAGTCGGGCGAGCGCGTTCTGCGCGTCGGCGTAATCAGGTTTGATTCGCAGGGCCTGCTGTAAATGCGCGATCGCTTCGGGTATCCTGCCCGCCTGCGCCAAAGCAATCCCCAGATTATAGTGGGCGTCGGCATAATTGGGATTAATCCGCAGGGCCTGCTCGAAGTTTTTGATGGCATCCTCAGTCTTACCCGTTTGCGCCAAGATAGTTCCCAGATTGTTGTGCACGTCGGCGGAATCGGGCTTGATCCTCATGGCCTGCTCGTAGTGCTGGATGGCGTCCCCGGACTTTCCCGTTTGCGCCAAAACAATCCCCAGATTGTAGTGCGCGTCGGCGTAATCAGGCTTGATCCGCAGGGCCTGCTCGTAGTGCTGGATGGCGTCCTCGATCCTACCCGTTCGCGCCAACGCGATCCCCAGATTGTTGTGCACCTCGGCGTAATCGGGCTTGATCCGCAGGGCCTGCTCGTACTGCGCGATGGCTTCCGCGGACTTTCCCGTTTGCGCCAAAGCCAGCCCCAGATCGTAGTGCGCTTGGGTGAAGTTGGGCTTAATCCGCACGGCCTGCCTGTAGTGCTGGATGGCGTCCTCGATCTTACCCGCTTGTGCCAGGGCCACGCCCAAATCAGTGTGGGCGTCGGCGAAATCGGGATTAATCCGCAGGGCCTGCTCGAACTGTGCGACGGCTTCCGCGGACTTTCCCGTTTGCGCCAAAGCCAGCCCCAGATCGTTGTGCGCCTCGGCGTAATCGGGCTTGATGCGCAAGGCCTGCACGAAGTGTTCCACTGCCTCTGACTCCCGGCCCATCTCGTTCAGGGCCACTCCAAAGCCGAAACTGGCCCTGGCGGAGTCGGGATCGATTTGCAACGCTTGCTTGTCCTGCGCGATGGCTTCCGGAAACCGGCCCAACTGACAGAGCACAAGCCCCAATACTACGTGCGCCTCGCACACTCGCGGCGCGATTTCAACGCTTCGTTGCGCGTATACGAGGGCCTCGCTGACCCGCCCCCGATCAAGCAATTCGGTAGCCAGTTCCCGATTCGCCTGTTCGGAGTCCGGGAACTCCGCCAGTGTTGCCCGATGCATGGTTTCGTCGTTGTGCCAATCCGGTATCAGACGACGGGTGCCTGCGGCGAAGGCGCATAGTTGGCCGGCCAGCAGACCGAGCAGCACGGCCCGCCCCGCCATCGCCGACCGCTGCCACACCCATACCCCGGCAGCGCCGACCACCAGCAACGCCGGCAGCATCGCGACGTAGGCATACCGCAGTTCCACCGCGGGCCTGCCCGTTGGTATAAGCCCGGACGTGGGGAGAACCAGCATCACGTACACTCCCCACGCTGCCACCAGCATCGGCACGCGTCGTCTTTCACGGGTAACCACCGCGGTGATCATGAGAACGGTGAGCACCGATGTGAAAATCGTCCACGGACCGACCGGGATGTCCAAGGGGTAGGTGGGCGACAAATGCGATGGCCAGGCCAGTTTCCCCAAATAGAACGCGAGACTCTCGAACACATGGAACACGCGCACCGACAGCGGGAACACCGCCAACAGAGCCGTCGGATCGGGTTTCCCGGGCCCTGAGGTGTTCATCGTCGCCGCCCCCATCAGCCCGGCGACGGCAATCATTGCAGCCTTCTCCCACACCAACCGTCCCCAGCCGAGCTGCTCGTGGCGGCGCAGTGGATAGTAATCCATCGCCAGCATCACGAACGGCAGCGACACCGCCATCGGTTTGCTCAATACGGCCAGCACGAAGAACCCCCACACCACCCAACGATGTGCGCCGCCAGCGTAGGCCCACAGGCTGCCGATGCCGAACATCGTGCATAACAATTGCGTCCGCCCCGACATCCAGGCTACCGATTCCGTTTGCAATGGATGGACCGCGAATACCACCGCCACCCACGAGGCCACTGCCAGCCGCTGGCCTGCGGTCAAGGATGCCACTCCCAAGAGCGTCCACAGGAACCCGAACACCAGCGCCGCGTTGAGCGCGTGCACCACCACACTCGTCGCATGGTGTCCGGCCGCATTGCCTCGCCACAGTTGATAGTCCAGAACGTGGGACAACCGGGACAATGGGTGATAATACGAATCCGTGGATGTAAACGCCCATTTCACTGCGTTCCACGTCAGGCCGTTCCACTGCACCGACTGCCGCAAATACTCCAAATCGTCCACGTTCAGAAATTCACTGTGCGTGCTTGGCCAATACAGCCAGACCGTGGCCGCGACAATCGCCAGAGCCACTCCCACCAACTTCATTCGGCTGACGTTCATGTAAATCAGGAATATTTGGGTATCCGCACGAATCCAACCACACGTCCCGCTTACTGGCGAGCTTGTAGTCGCGCGAGAGCGTTCTGCGCCAGGGTATAATCGGGTTCAATCCGCAACGCCTGCTGGTAGTGCTCGATGGCTTCCCGGACACTGTGCGTTTGCTCCAGGGCGCGGGCGAGATTGTAGTGCGCCTCGGCGAGATCGGGCTTGATCCGCAGCGCCTGCTCGTACTGCGCGATGGCATCGCTGACCTTGCTCTGTCGCAAGAAGGCGTTTCCCAGATTGCAATGCGCCTCGGCGTAATTGGGCCTGACCTGCAAGGCATGCTGGTAGTGCGCGATCGCTTCCTCGATCTTACCCATTCGTGTAAGAGCGACCCCCAGGTTGTAGTGCGCCTCGGCGTAACCGGGGTTGATTTGCAACGCCTGCTGCAAATGCTCGATCGCTTCCGGCATCCGTCCCGCCTGCGCCAAAGCGATCCCGAGGTTGTTGTGCGCCACGTAATTGCCCCGGGTCACACCGAGGGCATGCCGAAACAGTGCTTCCGAGTCCTTCCAGTACTCGACTTGAACTCTCGACAGTACCGCGCAGACTGCGAGCGCTGCCGCCGCAGCCACGACGGTGATGACTTTCAGACTCCGTCGCTCGAGCGCACGCGATGGCACGCTCCAGCACACCATGATGGTCAATCCAATCGACGGCAGATACGCGTACCGGTCCGCCATGGACTGGAGCCCGACCTGCACCAATCCGATCACCGGCGCCAACGTCCCCAAAAACCAGAGCCACCCCACGGCCAGATGCGGGTCGCGCCGCGCTCTCCGAATCACCAGGCCCGACACCGCCACCAAAATCGCCCCCGCCAGGATCACTATCGTCGGAGACCACGCCCAATACGGATAAAAAGCCGCCAGATCGATCGGCCACGCGGTTTTCTCGATGTACCGCACATAGGACACGACCGCGTTGGCCATCCGCGGCGCCAACGGGAGCCCCTCCACCGAACTGATCGCCCCGCCGCTGTGCTGCGCCCAGATGGTCACCCCACACGACACCGCCGCCAGCACGAAAAACGGAGCCTTCTCCCTGACCAACTTACCGAAGGGCAACGGAGCGTTGTTACCGACCACGGACGGCGTCCACCGTGTTCTCCCCAGCGGCCAATAATCCAGCAGCAACAGCACGAATGGCAGGGTCGCCACCATCGGCTTGGCCATCAATCCCATCGCGTAGCACCCGACGACGACCGCATACCGCCGCCGCGTCGGCTGCTCGACATACCGCACATATCCCCACAGCGCCAACATCCAGAACAACCCGCTCAACACATCCTTGCGTTCGGCGATCCACGCCACCGACTCGACATGCAGCGGATGCACCCCGAACAGCGCCGCCACGCACGCGCTACGCCACGTCGCCCCCGTCATCCGCCGCAACACCCAGAACAACAGCAACGTATTGGCCACGTGCAGCAGCACATTCACCGCGTGATGTGCGCCCGCGTTCATCCCGAACAATTGGCAATCCAACGCGTGCGACAGCCACGTCAACGGATGCCAATTCGCGGCGCGACACGCGGTGAACGCCCACACCACGCCCGAAACAGTCAATCCCCCCAACACATGCGGGTTCGCGGTCACATACTCGTCGTCATCGTAGTTGACGAACCCGGCGTGCCGCACCGGCCAGTACACGACGGCGATCAACACCGCCAGACACACGCCGATCAGGATGGCCTGTTGCCGTTGGCGAGATGTGGTCGTTATGTGGTCCGACTTCGTTTCGCTCACGAGGTCAGTCTACCGCCGATGAAAGCGCGTTGACAATCCTGCCTTGAGAATCCCGAACTCCAGGATGCCGGCAGGAAAATTGGGGCAGGGGACTACCCAAACGCGGAAAAGGCTGGTAGAGTGTGCGGCTCATGGATTTGGGCCACATACGGAATTTCTGCATCATCGCGCACATCGACCACGGCAAGACGACGTTGTCGGACCGGTTGCTGGAGGCGACGGGGGCGCTGGAGAAGCGCGAGATGCGCGAGCAGGTGCTCGACTCGATGGACCTCGAACGCGAGCGCGGGATCACAATCAAGGCGCACCCGGTTTCGATGTCCTACCGCGCCGACGACGGCCAGGTGTACGAGCTGAACCTGATCGACACGCCCGGGCACGTGGATTTCGCCTATGAAGTGTCGCGCAGCCTGGCGGCGTGTGAAGGTGCGTTGCTGATCGTGGACGCGGCGCAGGGCGTCGAGGCGCAGACGGTGGCCAACGTGCACATGGCGTCGAAGCAGAACCTGACGATTGCGCCGGTCATCAACAAGATCGATCTGCCCAGCGCCAACGTCGAGGAGACGAAGCGCCAGCTCGAGGAGATACTGGCGATTCCCGGCGACACGGCGATCCTGGCGAGCGCCAAGACCGGCATCGGCATCCATGATATTCTGGAGGCGGTCATTGCGCGGTTCCCGCCCCCGAAGGTTGTGGCGGAGAATACACTCCAGGCGCTCGTGTTTGATTCGATGTTCGATACGTATCGCGGGGTGGTGACGCACGTGCGGTTGTTTGCCGGTGAAATCGTGCCCGGCATGATGATCCAACTGATGAGCACGGGGTTGAAGTATGAGGTCAAGGACGTGGGCGTGTTCACGCCGAAACCCGAGCCGCGCAAGAAACTGTCGGCGGGCAGCACCGGCTACGTCATTGCCAACATCAAGACCACGTCCGAGGTGAAGATTGGCGACACGATGACCGATGCGCGTCAGCCGGCGAGCAAGGCGTTGCCGGGCTTCCAGCAGGTGCATCCGATGGTGTTCAGCGGGTTGTACCCGATCGACTCGGCGGACTACGAGCACTTGAAGGCGGCGCTGGGGAAGCTGCAGTTGAACGACTCGGCGTTTCAATACCAATCCGAAAGCTCGGCGGCGTTGGGGTTCGGATTTCGCTGCGGGTTTCTCGGGCTATTGCACATGGAGATCGTGCAGGAGCGGCTGCGCCGGCAGTGGGACATGGACATCATCGCCACCTATCCCAGCGTCATTTATAAGATCCTCAAGACGGATGGGGACGTGCTGGACGTGGACAACCCGGTGTACCTGCCGGACCCATCGGTGATCGACCACATCGAAGAACCGTACGTGAAGGCGTTTATTATTTGTCCGAACGAAAACATCGGCGACATGCTCTCGTTGGTCATGGAAAAGCGGGGCAGCGTCGCCAAAACGGACTCGATCGACACGCGCCGGGTAATGTTGACCGCCGGGTTGCCGCTCAACGAAATCCTCGTGGATTTTCACGACAAGATCAAGAGCGTCACCCGGGGGTACGGGTCGATGGACTACGAGCCGCAAGGCTACCGCGAGGGCGATCTGGTGAAGCTCGATATTCTGGTGAACAGCGAGCCGGTGGACGCGTTTTCAAGCATCGTGCACCGCAGCAAGGCCGAGGCGCGGGGACGGGCGCTGGCGTTGAAGTTGAAGGAAGTGATCCCGCAACAGATGTTTCAGGTGGCGATCCAGGCGGCCATCGGCGGCAAGATCATCGCGCGAGAGACTGTAAAAGCGTTGTCGAAGAACGTCACGGCCAAGTGTTACGGTGGCGATATTACGCGGAAGCGCAAACTCTGGGAGAAACAGAAGGAAGGCAAGAAACGCATGAAAGCCATCGGCAAAGTGAACATCCCGCAGGAAGCGTTCATCTCGGTGTTGAAGGCGGGGTAGGGGAACCATCGATGATCAACTGGAAAGACCGCCAGACGCTCAAGTACGCCCGCGAGATTCTTCGCGGCGGCCGGAAATGGCTGCGTATCAACCGCGACATGCTGTCCGCGAAACAGCACGCGGAAATCGAAGCGAAGTTGGGGGAACTCGAACAGGCACTGCAAGCGAGCCGGGCCACGGACGCCGCCGCCAGGGCCGACGAAGTGGAACGGAAGATCCAGGGCGTGCTGCCCGCCCAAAGACATTCGGCGGTTCGCGAGAACATCGAGGTGCTGTTGGTGGCGGTCATTGTCGCCATGGCGGTGCGCACGTTTTTCATCCAGCCGTTCAAGATTCCCACAGGCTCGATGCAGCCGACGTTGTACGGGATTTATCCGCCACCAGAGACAGCGCCGCCGGCGCCCTACAAGACCCTCCAAGGGCCTTCGCTCCTCGAACGCATTGTCGGGATGGTCTTTCAGGGCAACATGTACGAGGAGTACGGCTATCGGAGCCGCGGCGACCACATCTTTGTCGACAAGATCAGCTACCACTTCCGCAAGCCCCAACGCGGCGAAGTCATCGTGTTCGACACGTCGCATATCGCCGAACTCGGCGGCGCGGCCCGCGGCAAGTTCTACATCAAACGGCTGATCGGGCTGGAGAACGATGTCATCCAACTCCAGCCGCCGCATGTGTTGGTCAATGGCCAGGTCCTGGATACGCGTCCGGCCTTCGAGCGGATCTATTCACGCCAGAATGGCTACAGCGGATACGTCATTATTAATGGATTCCCCACATCGCGATACTTGAACTCGCCGGACGCGACGTACACCGTGCCGCCCAAACACCTGTTCGTTATGGGCGACAACAGCCGCAGCAGTCTGGATGGCCGGTTTTGGGGTTCGCTTCCCGCGACGGACCTCGTCGGCAGGGCGGTGTTCGTTTACTGGCCGTTCACCAAGCGATTCGGCGCAATTGATTAAAGCGCCAGTGACACTGGCCACCGATAAGCGATTCTCCATCGCCATGGTATGCCGCCGTGTGCTGTAGCCGATAGACAACACCAATGAGCGGAAGATCCGGAAAAGTGGTCCGGTTACTCCTGTCTAGCGGGAGACTGCACGTTTAAAAACTGAGACAAACAATCGCGAGCGCAACGGGGTGGTCGCGGCGTCGAGTCCCCAGACGGCTTCGGTCGTTTGCGGGCCGGTGAGTTGGATCAGGCCCACGAGTTGCATGTTTTGCTTCACGTAAGCGGTATTCCAATCGAGCAGCCAGCGGGTGGAGTTCGGCTCGAGCAGCCACGAAGAGGGAATGGAGATGAATACGAGGTATTCTGGGGGGTTTTGTTCGATCTCGCGGATCATGTCCTCCTGCATTTTGCGAGCGAAAGGCCCCGGCGACATCAGCGGGTAGGTATAAAGATAGCCGGTGGAGGAATGCCGGTGCGCGTAAAAGTAAATCTCCGGTTCGGAGCCGATGACGGCGATGCGCTGGTCCTTACGGCTGTTCTGGTCGATGTAGCGGGCAACGTCGAGCGATTCGGGGAAGGGGTCCGCGCCATACACAGCCCTGCAGGCTTCGCGGGGCGCAAGTGAAAACAACACTGCGCGGTCTGCATACAGGCTTTGGGCGCAGGCCAATGCCACGAGCAAAAATGGGAGGTGGCGCAGCCCCGGCGCAAAGTCTCCTTCCGCGAGCCATCGACCGGTCGATGAGACGGCAAGGCCGGCGAGCAATGCGACGGCGGGCACAAGGACGATGAAGTAATGCTCGCGGAAGTAAAGTCCCGGGCAGACTGCAAGAAAGGAGAAAACAAAAAAACCGGTGAGAAACAGCCGCGTGTTCAACGCCTGCCGCGTGAACCACAGGCAGGCGAACCCCAGCGTGGCGATCATCCAGAGCAGGGGCGCTGCATGGAAGATCTTCGCGAACGTGAACCTCGCGTTCTCAACACCAGTATGGAGTGAATCGAGGGCTGCGTACTCGCGTGCGTACGAGATGGTCCAGAACCAAAATTGCGGGAACACACCGGCGATTTTGAGCCAGATGCAGATCGTGAGAAAAGGCAGCAGGCATCCGAGCGAATAAAGGCCAAGCCGGGCCAGCACCTGGCGGTATGCAGTCTTCCCGGTAATGCTGATCCATGCGAGATAGAGTCCGCCAAAACAACCGAAGAGCATCCCCGGCTGCTTCATCAGGAAAGCGATGCCGAAAAGGCAGCCGGCGGCAAGGCAGTCGAGCAGCCGACCGGTTTTTTCCATTCGGAAAAGCATCCATATTCCGAGCAGTGCCGGTAAGACGACGAAATGCGTCGCGTGCGCGGCGAGGCCGAGATAGGCCGGGCTTAAAGTCATCAGCGCATACGCCGCGGTGGCGGTTGCCGCTCCGTAGAGATCAAGGAATTTCTGTGCGATGAAAAACAACAGTGCCAGCGTAACCAGATGAACCACCAGCAATCCCAGGTGAATGCCCGCCGGCGTCTGCCCGAAGACGGACATCGCGGTCGCATAGGCGAGAAAAATGCCCGGCATCTTCATGCTGTAGGCGAGTTGGTAGGGCGGGATGCCCTCGAGAATGAGCTGGCCGGCGTAGGCGTACTCACCCTCGTCGCGTTCCAGCGGAAAATCGAGTAGCCGGACGCGCACGCCCACAGCCACTAGCAGCGCGAACGTCAAAAGCGCCAGCGCCAGCCACGGCGAGGGGCTCTGATGCGTACGTGCGGCGCTCTGTTGCTCCGCCGGGATGAATTCTGAAGCCACGATAGTCGTTCTCGGTTGTTAGCGTGAAGTAACAGCTAGAGTAGCAAGTATCATCGCAGAAACAAGGTTGGGGTGTGCATGACGCGGAACGACGCGATTCGCCATGATTGACTAAAACCCAGTGAAATGGACGCTGAACGAGCAGGCCGTACAAGACAAGAGATACGAAGATACGCGGCGGATATAACGTCGCACAATGGGTCGTTACGTGCACCGACCCCGCCCCCATCACACGTGTCCGAACCATGAGACACCGCCTGCGCGACAGGGGTAGGGGATGGTGCAAAATTATTTCGCTCAGACACGCCCGTGAGGGCTCAGCGAGGGGAGAGCAGAGTACCCCAAACAGTGGGGCGGTTGACAATGGGCCAATATTTGCGGTACTCTACTCATGGTTCGTTAAGCAGGCGCAGTTTACTTGATGGGGACCGCACAGTCAAGTACGCGCCGAACCACACCCCCCCGCGCGCACCCACGCGCGAGGACTTTCTACCGCCGGCGCCGCCACTCCTGACGAGCATCATCGACGGCCGTGTAGTACGCGAGCATCACCACGTACAGCCCCGACTCCACGCCCTCGGTGAGGATCCGCAACGCGATCAGCGACGCCGACGCGAAGCCCCGCGACCGCAGTTCCGCCGTCAACAGCGCGTGCAGATCCCACCACGACACGGAGGGCTTGTAAGGTGGCGTCCGTTTGAAGTGCGAGAGTGCTTTACGTCGGCGAGCCGTAGAACGCTTTCTGGTCGCGCGAACATCACGACGCCAGCGAGCAGGACGACGCCGAGGGTTACGCGCCACCGAGGCCGAGTTCTCCCGTTGTGCCAGCCGTGACCGCTTCGCGACAGACGCCACCTGGGGGAATTCCGTTGCCGCTGGTCAGCTTCCGCTGGCACCCCGTGCAGAGAACCGTCTTGCCGACACGCGAGACGACGCGCGACAACCCCGGTCCTCCGAACGCCACCCCGCAACCGTCGCACTCGACCCACACGTCGGTTTCCGTGGGCAGCATCAGAACACCTCCACGACCCGCCGCCCGCGCACTTCGAGAAGCGAGTCCCCGAGCATGGCCGACCCCGTGGCCAGCAGATGCTCCCATGCCGCCACAGTTTCCGATATTGGCCTTACGTATTCCCGATGCCAGCAAAACCGATCATCCTGCCACGACTCCGACGCCAAGCGTTTCATGGTTTCCCAACCCGCCGCGATTGCAATCGGCAGATTCCACCACGACCATGAGAGACGCTGAAGCGCCCGCTGGTCAGAGCAGTACTGTGTGACCATGTACCGCACCAATCCCGCCGAGTGCACCCGCTTGATGTCCACGACGAACGCACCGTGGATGCGCTTCCACTCGTCTGAGAGCCACTGCTGAGGCACGTAGAACGAACGCGGCCCTTTCCACGCCCACAGCCCGTGCAGATGCTGCAACGACGGATTCTTGTCTCCACGCGCACGCACCGCCACGAACTCGACGTGCCCGAAGCCCAGCTTTCGGTCGAGCTCCATCCGCAGCCGCTTGTGGTGCATCGCCAGATGGCTATTGAGTGCCGATTCCCGCGTCGTCAGAGTGAACCACAGCACCTGATACCCGTTCGACAGCCAGAAGTGCACCAGCGACTTCAGCCGTTGGTAGGCCCGCTTCTGTTGCCGCGACAGAACCTCTTGAGAGAGAGGTCTTGTTCCACTCCGACCATATGAATCAAGTGAAGACGACGACGGCCCGCCCCCAGAGACGGCTCCGCCGCAACTGGGGGTGTGGGCCGTTGCGTCTGGTCGTCGATCGCTGGCTCCTGCAGGAAGCCCAACGTCGCACAATATAGATTATGTCTAATTATGGCAACACGAGAACACCTGCTTCCCTTTGAGAATTACTCGAGTCCCACAGTTTTTCGCTTCCAAACGCCGCCCGATTTGTGTCAATACCAGTCTCATGACCTTAACAACAATCTTTCGATCCTTGGTATTTTACTGCCAATACGACCCTGGATTTTGCATCATCGCCACCATCTGCCTCATATTCCACTTCTGGATGCTGATAGACTGCCTCAAACACGAACCACCCACCCACGACAAAGTGTGCTGGATCCTCGTAATCTTGATGCTTCCAGTAATGGGAGCCATCATCTACCTCATCGTAAACAGACTTCCCAAATACACGCGAAACGCGTCAGACCTTTTTCCCAAGCCCTGATAATAAGACCAGGACTCCACGCTGGCTGCGGGAGTTGACCAGTTCGCTCGGAGGGAATCCCCTCGCCGAATTATGACCGATGTCAAAGTCACATAATTCGCGCCAAAACACTGAGTCGCGGCCCCACCCGCACCAACCTTGGTGTGCTCTCCGAATCTCATATCATCGCTACCTCTAACGCCCGCCCCTAGAGACTGACCACAAGGCCACGAGGAACCCACCGAAAAAGTTCAGAAAGAGAGCTTGAATAATTCAAATCACTCGCCCTATAAACAGCCCGAGATATAGCCCCACTTTATGGCAGCCAAAAAATACGCATTTGCCCTGTACGGCAAAGCCAACGTCGGCAAGAGCAATACGCTCAAAAAGCTGTTTGTACTGTTGACCGAAGCCTACCCGAACGCACCTGTTGAGTATATCCATGGCTCCCAAATCAACATTACCGTGATCATCGACATTACCGTGATCATCGAGATTGACGGGATACGTGTTGGCATCGAGTCTCAGGGCGACCCGAGCAGTAGGCTTCCCGAGAGCATCGAACGGTTCAAGAAGGACAAGTGCAGTATTATCATTTGCGCGACCAGAACCAGAGGCGGCACAGTGACCACCGTCGAGAAACTACAGCCAGAGTTCACACTCGACTGGATTCCTAAGACATCGGAACCCCAACCTCACTTGCAACCGCAGCACGATAATGCCGTCGCACAGATTATCTTCACCAAACTCCACAACGCACTTGCGGTCTTGGCTTCCGACCAGATTCAGCCAGCACACAGATAAAACCGACTCCAGCGCTCCTCGCCCTTCCAGTCATCGGGGCCTGCGTCTTCTATGCCCTTCGTAGAAGACTTCCCAGAAGTTCAGACGGGATGACGCATCGGGCGCGGCAAGACCGACAGTCTTCAGACCCACCAATTTTCGGCGGCGAACAACTCATCGGGCACGGGCATGGTCAACGTGCCGATGTCGGGGTGGCGCTCCAGTTCCACGTCATTTTCCAGGAGCTGGATAAAGAAGGAGGCCTGCTCCCGCTGTTTCCAGCCCAAATCAGCCAGGGGAATACCCAACTCGAGAATCTTCTCGAACTTGATCAGCCGGACATCCGTTAATTTCCGGTGGGCCGAGTCATCGGGATCGGTCAGCCACAACTCGGCGGAGTCCAGATCGGTCTTGAGCCGCGGAACGATCAGCGCCCGATGGGTCGGATCGACAAAGTTCACCCGCAACGTCGCCTTGGTGGGAATCTCGACGCCTTTGCGGAAATCGACCCGCAGGTAAAACGTCGCCAAATCCGATCCGAAATGCACCGCCTCGACGCACCGCTCGCTGCGGTACATTGCGCTCATGTTGCGGCCCGCTTCGTACACGCCCGCGCCGGCCCATTCATAATAGGACGTCATCAACCCGTCGATCACGGGCGTAATGAGGTCGGTCGGCTTCCGCGCCTCACGCGCCACCTCGGACCGGCAGATATTCGTCTTCAGCACGTCGGGAATCGGCGCGCCGCAAATGCGGTAGACGTTTTGCAGGTGGGTCCGAAACAGCTCGTCGAAAATCAGGTCGTTATCCGTCACGAAATCCCCGCCGTACCACCAAAACCAGTCGCTGCCCTCCGTCGCGTAAATTTCCTGCATGGCGTTCTTGAATTGATCGGGTGTGATCTCCCGGCGGGCCGCCCGCGTCTGCAAAAAGTCCCGCGTGTGCCCGAGCAACTCCCAGCCGCGGTTCTCCTCGGGATCGCCGATCCAAATGTCGAAATCCCCGCGGATCCACGACCCCGTGTGCAACGTGCTCAACGTCGCGCTCGGGGGATGCTTCGAGAAATACTCGTGAAACGTCGTCGTCACCAGCGCGGGATTGGCGGACAATCGCTGGTACATCTCCCGCAGAAACGCCTGTCCGCCGTCGAAGAAATTTTCCCAGGCGTTTTCGCCGTCCAGAATCACCGTGCACAGCGGGTCGGGCGCGTGCGCGCCGCGGGCGATCTGCTCGATCTGGCCCACCATGAAATCCGCCGCCCGATGCGGGTCGTTGCGCGAGGCGGTGAACCCGATAAAATCGCTCAACGTCCGCTCCCGAAACGCCAGGCACGCGCTCGCGTCCCCAAACTGGGCCCGCCAGCCTTGGAACAGCATGTTGCGGTCGAGGGTCTTGCCCGGGTGCACCACCGCCAGGCTGCGCCACAGGTTCTCCTCGTCAGTGGCGAACCATTCGTAACCCAGTTCCTGCAGGATCGGGATCAGCTCCGGGCACACGGAACCTTCCGACGGCCAGACACCGTGCGGCGGCGCGCCGAAAACCTGCGCGTGCAACTCGCGGGCCATGGCCAGTTGCGCGCGCGCGTCCTCGGGATGGGAAAACGGTGGCGGCAACTCGCGCCCCGGCATGCAGCGCCGCGCAAATTCCGTGTTGTAGACCAGCGGCAGGATCGGGTGGAAAAACGGCGTGGTGCTGATTTCGATCTGGCCGCGCTGGGCCAGCGCCGCGTAATAGCTCAGCACGTTCTTCAAGATGTCCTGCTGGTGGCCGAACACCGTGTGTTTATCGTCCTCGCTGAATCCCCCACCCTTGCGCTTCAAGTCCGCGATTTCGGGATACAGTCGCTCGGCCGCGTAGCCGAACCACGTCAGGTTGAACCACACCTGCAAATCCCGAAACTCCCGGTCGGTGAAACTGCGGGCGGCCTGTTCGAGGTTGACCTTGGCCGCGTTGAGCCCCCGCTTCTGCAGCAGCGCCCAGTATCGCGGGAACGGTTTGACCATGTTGTCCCAGTTCGCCTTGAAAAAATGTTCGAGGATGCCCGCCCGTTGCGCCGGCGTCAGCGTCTCGGGAGCCGGCGCGGCCAGGTCGTGCCACAGATCGCGCACCTCATCGTTGGCGAGTTGCTGGATTTGTTTCACCAGCACGGGCGTGACGTTGAACGTGCAATGAAACTCGGGACACTGGTCCGCCAGCCAGATCATGTCGAGGTAGCCCTTCGTCGCGTGCAGCCGCACCCACGGCATCAACGCCGCCCCGCGGACCGGGTCGACGTAATACGGCTGGTGCATGTGCCAGAGAAAGGCAACGTGGAGCGGCATGGCTCGGTTCCCCCGCCCGTCCTCAGACGAGGATCTCGCGCAGGTATTTGGCCGCTTCCTCGGGCGGTGTCGGGTTGATGTAGAACCCCGTGCCGACCTCGAACCCGGCGATCAGCGTCAGGCGCGGCAGAATCTCGATGTGCCAGCGGAAATCCTGGTCGATGGTCGACCAATAGCCATGGTGGGCGTAGCGCGCCGGCCCGGTGCTGACCAGAAAGTTGTATTGCGGCTGGTTCAGCGCCTTCGCCAATTTCGTCAGCGACACCTTCAGGCAATCGGCCAGCAACAGGATTTCGTCGGGATGGATGTCCTGGAAGTACGCCGACTGCCGGCGCGGCATGATCGTCACTTCAAACGGGAACCGCGACGCAAACGGGCAGAACGCCACGAACCCGGCGTTCTCGTACACCAGCCGCGAGCCTTCCTTGATCTCCTGCTTGAGGATGTCCTCGTAAAGACTGCGGTCCTTGTAGGCGTAGTACTGCATCGCGCCAACGAGCTTTTCTTTCATGCGCTTGGGCGTCACGGGCATGGCGATCAACTGCGAGTGCGGATGACCAATCGTCGCCCCGGCCTGTTTGCCGAAATTCTTGAAGACCAGGATAAAGCGGAACCGCGGGTCGCGCAGCAGGTCGGTCACGCGGATCTTGAAGGTCTCGATCACGCGGCCGATGCCCTCGACGGTCTGCTGCTCGAGTTGCAGGGACGGATTCGGCGTCTCGATGATGACCTCGTGCGCGCCGATGCCGTTCATCTTGTCGTACATCCCCTGCCCTTCCTTGTCGAGTTCGCCCTCGATGCGTAGCGCCGGGAACTTGTTCGGCACCACCCGCACCTGCCAACCGGACGCGTTCGCCTTGCTCTTCGGGTCGCGGAACGCGAAGATCTCCGGCGGCGTCATGTGTTCGTTGCCCTCGGCGAACGGGTTCTTCGCCTGCTCGGGTACGTCCACGGGTTGCGGGATGAAATCGCTCGGGCGTTTCCCGCGTTCGGTCGCGATGATGACCCAACGACCTACGACTGGATCCTTGCGCAGTTCTGGCATATTCGGTTGTCCCCACTATTCGGACGCCGCGCTTCGATGCGCCGCGTACAATTTTTCATATTCACGCGCGCGGGTCGGCCACGAAAAATCGCCGGCCATCGCGTTGGCCATCAAGTTCTGCCACTTCTTCGGCCGTTTGTGGAGCAAAATCGCCTGCCGCACGGCCCCCACCAACGCCGTGGACATATATGGAGCAGATTTGAAGCCGGTTTCGCGAGCCTGTCCGCAGGTCGTGCGCCATGACCGTGTCGTCCAGTCCGTCCGTCGCCCGCACCACAGAGACCGTCCCATGCTTGAGCGCATACGACGGCGGCTTTCAACGGTTCGAGGTAGTATTGCCAACGTGCTTTCATCGGCAGTAGACTGGCCTCGTGAGCGGAAAGAAGCAAGCCGGCCTGATGTTTACATCTCGCCAACGGCAACAGGCCATCCTGATCAGCGTGTGTCTGGCGGTGTTGATTGCCGCCGTGTACTGGCCGGTGCGGCACGCGGGGTTCCTCAACTACGATGACGACGAGTACGTGACGGCGAACCCGCATGTGCTGGGGGGAGTGACAGTTCGGGGTGTAGTTTGGGCGTTCACCGCGTATCACTCGGACAACTGGCATTCGCTGACGTGGTTGTCGCACGCGTTGGATTGCCAATTGTTCGGGATGAATGCGGGCGGACATCACGCGGTGAATGTGTTGCTGCATGTGGCCAATACGGTGCTGTTGTTTTTGGTCTTGCGCCGGATGACGGGGGCGACGTGGCGGAGCGCGTGCGTGGCGGCGTTGTTCGGGGTGCATCCGTTGCATGTGGAGTCGGTGGCCTGGGTGGCGGAGCGCAAGGATGTGTTGAGCGGGTTGTTCTGGATGTTGGCGTTGTGGGGGTACGCGCGGTATGTCGAGCGGCCAACGCGGGGGCGGTATGTGATGGTCGTCGGGTGCTACGCGATGGGATTGATGGCCAAGCCGATAGTGGTGACGTTGCCGTTCGTGCTGCTGCTGCTGGATTACTGGCCGCTGGGCAGGACGCGGTGGATGCCGTCCGTGGTCGGGAATAACGCTCGGTTGCGCCTCGGCGAGTTGGTCCGGGAAAAGCTCCCGTTTTTTGCGCTGGCCGCCGCGTCGTGCGGGGTGACGATCTGGGCGCAGCACAGTGGCGGGGCGATCGGCTCGTTGGAGCAGTTGCCGTTGGGGCTACGGATGACCAACGCGGTGGTGTCGTATGTGCGGTACATCGAAAAGGCCGCGTGGCCGAGTGGGTTGGCGGTCTTTTACCCGTATCGGGCGTGGCCACCGGCGACGGTGATCGTAGCGGGGGCGATTTTGGTGGCGGTGTCGGGCGCGGTGATTTGGAGAGCGCGGCGCGAACCGCATTTGGCCGTGGGTTGGTTCTGGTTCTTGGGCACGTTGGTGCCGGCGATTGGATTGGTGCAGGTCGGCAGCCAGTCCATGGCGGACCGGTATACGTATCTGCCGTTGATTGGGTTGTTCATCATGCTGTGCTGGAGCGTCCCGTCCCGCGTGCTGGAGCGGCGGAATCTGAAAGCGACTACCGGCGTCGCGGCAGCGGCAGCGCTGCTGGCCTGCGCGGCGTTGTCCAGAGTTCAGGTCGAATACTGGAAAGACTCGGAGACACTGTTTCGGCACGCTCTGGATGTGACCCGGGACAATTGGCTGGCGCATGGCAACCTCGGGAACGCCCTTGACGGACTGGGCCGGGCGCAGGAAGCCATCGCGCAGTATGAGCAGGCCCTGCGGATCAACCCGGATTTCGCCATGGCGCACATCAATTTTGGGAATGCCCTTGCCGGACTGGGCCGGGTGCCGGAAGCCATCGCGCAGTACGAGCAGGCGTTGCGAATCAAGCCGGATTCCGCCGAGGCGCACTGCGATCTGGGGGCCACCTTGGCGCAGGCGGGCCGGGTGCCGGAAGCGATCGCCCAGTATGAACAGGCCCTACGGATCGACCCGGATTTCGCCATGGCGCACTGTGATTTGGGCGTCCTCTTGGCGGAAACGGGCCGGGCGGCGGAGGCCATCGGACAGTACGAGCAGGCCCTGCGGATCAACCCGGATTTCGCCATGGCGCACTACGACTTGGGAAACGTCTTGGCGCAGGCGGGCCGGGTGTCGGAAGCCATTGCCCAGTACGAGCAGGCCTTGCGGATCGAGCCGGATTCCGCCGAGACGCACTTCAACCTGGGGGCCGTCTTGGTGGAAACGGGCCGGGTGCCGGAAGCCATCGCGCAGTATGAGCAGGCCCTGCGGATCAACCCGGATTTCGCCGAGGCGCGGGCCGCGCTCACGCAACTGCAAGCACACCACTAAAGGGAAAGGCTGTTCTGTTTTTTGCTGGTGACATGCTATTCTCGGCCTCATGGCCACACGGACGCCCATCCATGACCCCACGCGCCAAGCGCCGTCAGTGTCGTCCCTGGCAACGGAAAATTACTTCGCACATTGGCCCTGGCTCCTGGCGTTGGTCTTGGTGATCATCACATTCGTAGCGTACCAGCCTGCATGGCGCGCCGGGTTCGTCTGGGATGACGGCCCGCTGATTACGGAC
The DNA here is from genome assembly GCA_963712025.1 of uncultured Verrucomicrobiae bacterium. GTDB lineage: Bacteria > Verrucomicrobiota > Verrucomicrobiia > Palsa-1439 > Palsa-1439 > Palsa-1439. The sequence goes on from CAVQGJ010000011.1 coordinate 297,879, forward strand.
AACCGGATGATCCAGGCACGCGACGGGCTGTACCGCATTTGGTTTACGACGGAAGCCACGGATTACTACCCGCTCACATCGAGTTTTTGGTGGCTGCAGTGGCGACTGTGGGGAAAGAACGCTGCGGCGTGGCACGCGGTCAATGTTCTGTTGCACGCGGCCAATGTCGTGCTGGTCTGGATGATTCTTCGGCGCCTGAGAATTCCCGGTGCCTGGCTGGCCGCCCTGTTGTTCGCGGTCCATCCGGTCAATGTGGCCACCGTGGCTTGGATCAGCGAGCAGAAGAGCACGCTGTCGATGCTGTGGTTCGCGGTGGCGATCCTACTGTATTTGCGGTTTGACGAAACGCGCGACCGGCGGTGGTACGGCCTTTCGTTAGCGGCGTTTCTGTTGGCTCTGCTCAGCAAAGCGGCGGTGGTGATGCTACCGCTCGTTCTATTGGGGTGCATCTGGTGGTGGCGCGGTCGGCTCCGATCCAGAGACTGGGTGCGCACCGCGCCGTTCTTTGCTCTCTCCCTCCTCTTGGGAGTGACAACTGTCTGGTTTCAGTATCATCGGGCTATGAGCGGACTCGTGGTCCGAGTCGGCGGGTTGTTTTCCCGTGTGGCGGTCGCCGGTCTGGCGCCGTGGTTTTATCTCTCCAAAGCGGTCCTGCCGCTGGATCTGTGCATGGTCTACCGCCAGTGGAATCCCGGGACGTGGGGTTGGACTGGCTGGCTGCCCGGGATCGCGTTGGCGGGAGGTTTCGCGCTTCTGTGGTGGAAGCGCCAAACTTGGGGACGACCGTTGTTGTTTGGACTCGCGTATTTTGTCGTGATGCTGTTTCCGGTGCTCGGGTTCTTCGACCAGGGGTTCTATCAGTTTTCGCTGGTGGCGGATCATTGGCAGTACTACTCGCTGGTGGGGGTCACCGCGCTGGCCGCCGCCGGCACCGTGGCGCTGGGCACGCGTCTCCATCGTGAACGACAGGTCATTAACTCGGTCGCCGGTGGGGTGGTGATTGTGCTGGCCGCAATGAGCTGGCAGCGCTGTCAGGTATTCCGCAGCCAGGAAACATTGTTCCGAGACAATCTGATTCACAACCCGTCGGCTTGGGTCGCGCACAACAACCTCGGGCTGGCCTTGGCGCAGGCGGGCCGCATCCAGGAAGCGATCGCTCACTACGAGCAGGCGCTACGGATCAATCCCAGTTGCGCCGAGGCGCACTACAATTTGGGAAATGTTTTCTTTCAGGAGGGTAAGATCAACGACGCCATCGGACACTATGAACAGGCGTTGCGGATCAAGCCGGATGACATCGAAGCGCACTATAATCTGGGAAATGTCTTCTTGCAGGAGGGCAAGATCAGCGAGGCCATCGGGCAGTATGAACAGGCGTTGTGGATCAGGCCGGATGACGCCGAGGCCCACTGCGATCTGGGGGCCGCCTTGGCGGAGGCGGGCCGGTTGTCGGAAGCGATGAGCCGATATGAGCAGGCGCTGCGGTTGAGGCCCGATTATGCCGCAGCGCGCTACAATCTGGGAAACGCCTTGGCGGAGGCGGGCCGGTTGCCGGAAGCGATGGCCCAGTATGAGCAGGCGTTGCGGCACAGTCCCGATTACGCCGCGGCGCACTACAAACTCGGGAACGCTTTGGCGCGAACGGGCCGGGTGACGGAGGCGATCGCGCACTACGAGCAAGCCCTGCGGAGCAAGCCGGACTACGCCAACGTCCAGAACAATCTCGCATGGTTATTGGCGACGCGCGCGCCATCCGAAGGCGGCGACCCGGTTCGCGCGGTCACTCTGGCCGAGAGCGCCTGCGCCCGGACCGGCAACAGCGTGTTCCCGTATCTCGACACGCTGGCCGTCGCCTATGCCGCCGCCGGTCGATTCGATGCCGCCGTCGCCACCGCCCGGGAGGCCATCGATCTCGCCCGTTCTGCCGGGCAAACCAACTTGCTGAAGGAAATGGAGGCGCGGCTGGAGTTGTACCGCAGCGGACACGCTTACACTCCGTCCGCGGAAGCGACCGGTCCGGGCAACCCCTGACGACAGGATGAAGAGGAAGGTGTCGGCAACTCGGTAATGTGCGCGCAACTCATGCCACTCAGGGCAAGTTCTGTCCTGTTTTCTCCTGCTGGTGACATGCTATGATCGGATTGATGACAAGGGGGGTGCCCATCGATGACGGTTCGCATCAACAGACGGTGGTGTCGTCCCCTGCAACGGACACCTCCTTCACGCATCGGCCCTGGCTCCTGGCGTTGGTCTTGGTGATCATCACATTCGTAGCGTACCAGCCTGTATGGCACGCCGGCTTCATCTGGGATGACGACGATCACCTGACCGCCAACCCGGCGATGACCGCACCCCATGGGCTGGAGATGATTTGGTCGTCGCTGGCCGTGTCCCGTTACTACCCACTGACCCTGACGACCTTTTGGATCCAACGGCGGTTCTGGGATCTGAATCCGCTGCCGTATCATCTGGTGAATGTCTTGGTGCACACAATCAACGGCCTCCTACTCTTCCTGGTGTTGCGCCGTCTGAAGATACCGGGAGCGTGGGTGGCGGCCATGCTGTGGACGTTGCACCCGGTCAACGTCGAGTCCGTGGCGTGGATCACCGAACTCAAGAACACCCAGTCAGCGTTGTTCTTCTTCTTGTCGGTGCTGTGTTTTCTGCGGTCTGAAGCGAGCAGGAAACAGGGCTGGTACGCGCTGGCCGTCGCCTGCGGGCTTGCGGCCATGCTCAGTAAACCATCCACCGTGGTGCTACCCCTGGCATTGTTGCTGTGCGTCTGGTGGGAACGGGGACGTTGGAATCGCCGGGACGTTGTCCGAACCGCTCCATTCTTTGGGCTGGCGGCCGGGATGTCCGCGCTGACGATCATCGAGCAACGCCGTCGTGTCCTGAGAGTCGGCGCGGCGGAATGGCAGTTGGGGGTTGGCCAACGGTTGGTTGTCGCCGGGAAGGCCATCTGGTTCTATGCGGCCAAGGTTTTGTGGCCTTCGCGGTTGACGTTTGTGTACCCGCGATGGACGGTGGACGCGTGGTCTTGGCGGCCGTGGGTGCCGACGGCCGCACTGGTGGCGGTCGGGGTTGCGCTCTGGCGATGTCGGAACCGTGCGTGGTGTCAGGCCGTGTTGTTTGGAGGCGGTTTCTTTGTGGTGGCGCTATTGCCCGTGCTCGGATTCTTTGACGTATTCTACTTTCGTTACTCCTTTGTCGCCGACCACTTTCAGTACCTGGCCAGCGTGGGGATAATCACTTTGGTGTTTGGTGGGGGCGCAGCCCTCTGTGACCACGCCGGATCCACGGGCCGCCGCGTTGGCGCAGCGGCAGCGGCATTCCTGATGACCGCGCTGGGAACATTGACCTGGAGACAGGGACACATTTACCAGGATGCGGAAACCCTTTGGCGGGACACCATCGCCAAGGACCCTCGGTGTTGGATGGCGCACAACAATCTGGGATTGACCCTGGTGTCCCTGGGCCGGACGCAGGAGGGAATCGGCCAGTACGAGGACGCGCTGCGGATCAAACCGGATCACGCCGAGACGCACTACAATCTGGGGATCGCGTTGGCGCAAGCGGGCAGGATGGAAGACGCCATCGGGCAGTATGAACAGGCGCTGCGGATCAAGCCGGAATACGCCGAGGCGCAGAGCAATCTGGGGGCAACCTTGGGGCAGGTCGGCCGGATGCCGGAAGCGATCGAGCACCTGGAGCAGGCGCTGCGGATCGAGCCCGATTCTGCCGAAGTGCACCTCAACTTGGGGCTCGCGCTGGTTCAAGTTGGCCGGGTGCCGGAAGCGATCGACCATTGGCAGCAAGCGCTGCGGATCAACCCCAAGTACGCCGAGCCGCACTACTATCTGGGAGTCGCCTCAGAGCAAGCGGGCAGGATGCAGGAAGCCATCGCCCACTACGAGCAAGCACTGCGGATCAACCCCGATTTCGCCGAGGCGCGGGCCGCGCTCGCGCAACTGCAAGGCCGCCAATGAGCGGGCGGCGGCGCGGCGTCTTGGCGGAGTGTCTCAGCTTCGCAAATCCTGCGCGTCAATCGCGCGCCGCGTACAGTTTCTCATATTCACGCGCGCTGGCCGGCCACGAAAAATCGCCGGCCATCGCGTTGGCCATCAACTTCTGCCATTTCTTCGGTTGTCGGTGGACCAACATCGCCTGCCGCACCGCCTTCACCAACGCTGCCGACGTATACGGGACAAATTTGAAGCCGGTTCCGCGACCCGTCCGCGGGGTGTATGCCTTGACCGTGTCATCCAGGCCGCCCGTTGCCCGCACGACGGGGATCGTCCCGTATTTCAGGGCGTAGAGCTGCGTTAGCCCGCACGGCTCGTAATGCGACGGGACCAACAGCATGTCCGCGCCCCCCTGGATTTGGTGGGCCAGTTCCTCGTCGTGGGCGATCCGCACCGCCACGTGGCGCGGATGCCGTTTCGCGGCGGCGATCAACATTTCTTCGTAGGCGGGCTCACCCTTCCCCAAAATCGCCAGGGTCAATCCCGACGCGACGAGTTCATCCAGCGCGCCCGCAAGCACCTCGACCCCCTTCTGCGCGGTCAGGCGCGACACGAACCCCGCCACCATCCGCGTGCCCTCCCTGGCCTTGGCGACGGAGGGGGTCGCGTCGGCGCCTGCGGTGAGCTTGCCGAACCCGTCAAGACGGAGCTTCGTCAGCAGGTCCGCGCGGCAGGCCTGTTTGCCGGACAAATCGTCCGGCCCGTACCGCTGGCGAAGATGCGGATCGGTACGGGGATTCCACATCGAGTAATCCACCCCGTTGATGATCCCGTGCAGGTTCGCGGCGCGCGTCGCGATCACCGGGTCGAGTCCGAACCCGCCCGCCGCAGTCTGGACCTCGTCCGCATACGTCGGGCTGACCGTGGTAATGACGTCGGCAAAGACGATCCCGCCCTTGAGCAGGTTCATCCGCCCGTAGAACTCCAGCGTGTCCGGGGTGAAATATCCCCCGGGCAAATTCGTCAGCGAAAACTCCAGGGGCCCGAACATCCCCTGATAAGCGATGTTGTGGATTGTCAACACCGTCTTCACCTCCGCGCTCAGCGGCGCAACCGTCACTGGTTGCGGTCGTCCTGCTTGCGTTGAGCGCTTCAGCAGCACCGGCACAAACGCCGCCTGCCAGTCGTGGCAATGGATCACCTCGGGACGAAACCGCGGGTGGCCGATCAACTCCACCACCGCTTTCGAGAAGAATAAAAATCGCTCCGCGTTGTCCTCGTAATCGCGGACACCGGTGGAATACAACTCCGCGCGGTCGAAGAATTCATCGCGCCGGATGAACAACACGCGCACACCGTCGGGCTGCGTCCATTCGAGGACGTCGCCCGTCACCTCCCGGTGCCCGAGCGGGATGCTCAAGGTCAGTCCAATTGGCGTCGCTTTGCGCGCGACTTCGCGGGCGCACCGGTAGAACGGCAGGCAACACGCGACCTCGTGTCCCCGGCCGCGCAACGCGCTCGATAGCGCCCCCACAACGTCGCCCAATCCGCCCGTCTTGGCGTACGGCGTCATCTCGCTCGCGGCAAAAAATATTTTCATTGTATGGTGGCGCAAGTTTGCCCAGAATCTCTACCCCCAACCCTTTTCGGGGTCGTTTCGGGGCGTCCCTGGTTGCAGTTGGTCCGGTATCATTATTAACAGACCATCGTTTCGTAACACAACTGTCCTTTCCTTGAGACCGCATTCCGGTAATTGCTCAGAGGGCTGGCGATGGCCTGTATGGAGCGCCGTTGCGTCCCTAGAATCGAGCCGTTTGCCGCTCTTGTCAGGCAGATGGCCGGGGCGTAGACTCGGTTCCAGAACACACAACCATGGGCACGCGTGGCGCACAGGCAGAGGACGAAGGTGCTGACGAACCGCGGGTGAAACCGTAGCGTGGGAACGCGACCGGCGTGCATGCAGAATGCAACTTGTTTTCCTGGGAATGAATACATCTCGCCAACGGCAACAGGCCATGCTGATCGGCGTGTGTTTGGCGGTGTTGGTTGCCGCCGTGTACTGGCCGGTCGGCCACGCCGGCTTCGTCAACTACGATGACGACGACTATGTCACCGCAAACCCGCATGTGCTGGAGGGATTGACGGTTCCGGCGGTAGTGTGGGCGTTCACCGCGTATCACGCGGCAAACTGGCATCCGCTTACGTGGCTGTCGCACGCGTTGGATTGCCAGTTGTTCGGGAGGAACGCAGGCGGACATCACGCGGTGAATGTGTTGTTGCACGTGGCCAATACGGTGCTGTTGTTCTGGGTGTTGTGGCGGATGACCGGGGCGACGTGGCGGAGCGCGTGTGTGGCGGCGGTGTTCGGGCTGCATCCGTTGCACGTCGAGTCGGTGGCGTGGATCGCCGAGCGCAAGGACGTGTTGAGCGGGTTGTTCTGGATGTTGGCGCTGTGGGGCTACGCACGGTATGTCGAGCGGCCAACGCGGGCGCGGTATGGGTTGGTGTTCGGGTGCTACGCGATGGGATTGATGGCCAAGCCGATGGTGGTGACGCTGCCGTTTGTGCTGCTGCTGCTGGATTATTGGCCGTTGGGCAGGACGCGGTGGACGCCATCCGTGGTCGGTCATAGCGCTCCGTTGCGCCTCGGCGAGTTGGTCCTGGAAAAGGTTCCTTTTTTCGCGTTGGCCGCCGTGTCGTGCGGGGCGACCATCTGGGCGCAGCACAGTGGCGGGGCGATCATGTCGTTGGAGCGGCTGCCGGTGGAGCTGCGGATGGCCAACGCGGTGGTGGCGTATGTGCGGTACATCGAGAAGGCCGTATGGCCGAGTGGGCTGGCGGTCTTTTACCCATATCAGGCGTGGTCGCCGGGCGCGGTGATCGTAGCGGGCGCGATCTTGGTGGTGGTGTCGGCCCTGGTGATTCGGGGAGTGCGGCGCGAGCCGCATCTGGCCGTGGGGTGGTTCTGGTTCTTGGGGACGTTGGTGCCGGCGATTGGATTGGTGCAGGTTGGGGTCCAGTCCATGGCGGACCGGTATACGTATCTGCCGTTGATCGGGCTGGCCATCATGTTGTGCTGGAGCGTGCCGTCCTCTGTGCTGGCGCAGCGGAACCGGAAAGCGATTACCGGCGTCGCTGCGGCGGCAGCGCTGGCGGTCTGCGCTGCACTGTCGAGGGTTCAGGTCGGGTACTGGAAGAACTCGGAGACGCTGTTTCGGCATGCCCTGGATGTGACCCGGAACAATTGGGTGGCGCACAACAACCTGGGCGTCGTGTTGAAGGATCAGGGCAAAGTACCGGAAGCGGTCGCGCACTACGAGCAGGCCCTGCGGATCAATCCCAATTACGCCGGGGCGCACAACGGCTTGGGGATGGCTTTGATGTCATCGGGCCGGGTGCCGGAGGCCATCGGACATTTCGAGCAGGCGGTGCGGCTCAAGCCGGATTACGCCGAGGCGCACAACAATCTGGGAGTCGCGTTGAAGAATCAGGGCAAGCTGGCGGAAGCGATTGCGCACTATGAGCAGGCCCTGCAGATCAATCCCGATTTCGCCGGGGCGCACAACAATCTTGGAAATGTCTTTTTGCAGGAGAGGAAGGTCAGCGATGCCATTGGGCATTATGAACAAGCCCTACGCATCAATCCCGATGACCCGGAGGCGCACTACGGCTTGGGGATGGCCTTGATGTCATCGGGCCGGGTGCCGGAGGCAATCGGCCGTTTCGAGCAAGCGCTACGGATCAAACCCGATTACGTCGAGGCGCACTGCTATCTGGCACTCGCCTTGGAGCAAACGCACAGCGTCAGGGAAGCCATCGCGCACTATGAACAGGCGTTGCGGGTCAACCCTGACTATGTGATGGCGCAAAACAATCTGGCCTGGCTGCTGGCGACACTCGCCCCGGCAGACGGCGGCGACCCGGTGCGGGCCGTGGGTCTGGCCGAACAGGCCTGCCAGCTCACCCGCCAACGCGTCGCGCCGTATCTCGATACCTTGGCGGCTGCCTACGCTGCCGCCGGTCGATTCACCAATGCGGTCACGACTGCTCAAGCGGCAGTCGATCTGGCCCGATCGACCGGACAAACGCAGGTCGTCACCGAAATCCAGCAGCATCTGCAACTGTATCGCAGCGGACACCCTTACAGTCCGTCCACGGGAGCGACGAGTCCGTACGCTCCGTGACCCGCCACGATAAACGCGCGGTCGTCACGAGCAGTCACTCACAATCCGAAAGTTTCGGATGGCTCTGAGGGGCTCTTTTGAATAGGGTCTCCGGGTGGTGAAAGCACGACGGTTCATCCCGGTACTGGTGATCGCGGCAGGAATCTTGGCATATCACAATGCCTTTCGCGATGCGTTCGTTTTCGATGACGTACCCCACATTGTCGAGAATTCCCATATTCGCCACCTGTGGCCGCCAGGGGATGTTCTGAGCCACAGTTCACGGCCTGTCGTGGATCTGTCCCTCGCGGCGAACTACGCGCTGGGTGGTCTCAACCCATGGGGGTACCACGTGTTCAATGTGGTCATTCACATCCTCGTGGCGCTGACCTTGTTCGGAGTGGTGCGGCGAACGTTGCTGTCGGAAGCCCTGCGGTCCACGTTCGGCCGGGCCGCGTCGTCGCTGGCCGGGGCGATCACGTTGATCTGGCTGGTCCATCCGCTGCAAACGGAGAGCGTGACCTATACGATCCAACGAGGCGAGTCGCTGATGAGCTTGTTCTATTTGCTCACGCTGTACTGCGTCATTCAGAGCGACGGCGCGTCGCGAGTAAATTGGTGGAAGATCGGCGCCGTGGTCAGTTGCGCGCTGGGAATGGCCTGTAAACCCGTCATGGTCACAGCGCCCCTGGTCGCGCTCCTGTACGACCGCGCGTTTCTGGCGAAATCGTGGCGTGAGGTCAGGCAACGGCGGGGGTGGCTGTACGCTGGTTTGGCGGCCTCGTGGCTGTTGCTTCCGCCACTGCTGGCGAACGCGCCGGCGGAATGGAAGCCGAGCGCCGGGTTTGAGTTCAAGGGGATTCCCCCGCTCCAATATGCGCGGATGGAGTCGGTGGTGATTCTGCGTTATCTGCGCCTCGCGTTCTGGCCTCATCCGTTATGCCTGGACTACGGTTGGCGGTACCACTGGCAGGCAGTGCTGGGGGCGGGAGATGTGTTGCCGGATCTGATGGTTGTGATGGCCTTGCTGGCGGGAACTGTCTGGGCCTGGAATCGCCAGCCGGCGCTGGGATTTCTCGGTGCATGGTTCTTCCTGATTCTGGCCCCAACCTCCAGCTTCATGCCGATTGCGGACCCGATCGCGGAACATCGCATGTACTTGCCGCTGGCGGCGGTCGTGACGGTGGTGGTCGGTCGTCGCGTTTGTGCTCGGGAAACGGCTTCTCCGCAACCAATCAGGCTCCGTTCTCGGGTGGATGGCATGCGCGCTCGTGGTGGTGCCATTGGCCGTTCTTACCATGCAACGCAACCGCGACTACATCTCCGATTTCGCCATCTGGCAGGACACGGTGGCCAAGTGCCCGAACGACCCACGGGCGCACTACAATCTGGGGAATGCTTTGCAGCAAGCAGGCAGGATCGAGGAAGCCATCCCACACTACGAACAGGCCCTGCGGCTCAAGCCTGATTTTGTGGAGGGGCACAACAAACTGGGAAACGTCCTCTTGCTGGAGGGCAAGGTCGGCGATGCCGTCGGGCACTACGAGCAGGCGCTACGGATCAACCCGGATTACGCCGAGGGGCACGTAAATCTGGGAATTGTCCTCTTGCAGGAGGGCAAAATCAGCGATGCCATTGGGCAGTATGAACAGGCCCTGCGGATCAGGCCCGATTACGCTGAGGCGCACGGCAATCTGGGAAATGCCTTCTTGCGGGAAGGGAGGGTCAGCGATGCCATTGCGCATTATGAGCAGGCGTTGGGGATCAAGCCCGGTTACGCCGAGGCGCACTACGCCTTGGGGCTGGCTCTGGGGCAAGAGGGTAAGGTACAGGAAGCTATCGCCCAATTCGAGCAGGCCCTGCGGCTCAAGCCCGATTACGCCGAGGCACACTACACCTTGGGGCTGGCCTTGATGTCATCGGGCCGGGTGCCGGAGGCCATCGGCCGTTTCGAGCAGGCGCTGCGGATCAAACCCGATGACGCCGAGGCACACTTCAATCTCGCGCTCGCCCTGGAGCAGACGCGCCGTGTCCGGGAAGCCATCGAGCACTATGAGCAGGCGTTGCGGATCGAACCTGACAATGTTCTGGCGCAAAACAATCTGTCCTGGTTGCTGGCGACACTCGCCCCGGCAGACGGCGGCGACCCGGTGCGGGCCGTGGGTCTGGCCGAACAGGCCTGCCAGCTCACCCGCCAACGCGTCGCGCCGTATCTCGATACCTTGGCGGCTGCCTACGCTGCCGCCGGTCGATTCACCAATGCGGTCACGACTGCTCAAGCGGCAGTCGATCTGGCCCGGTCCAACGGACAGACGCAGGTTGTCAGCGAAATCGAGACACGGTTGGAACTCTATCGGGCAGGACGCGCGTATCGCACGCCCGCGAATGTGACGAGCCCGCACGCTCCGTGACCCGCGCCACTTTGCCCCGGCGATTCATCACGGCCAGGAGCCCGTCTCCAGTGAGGAAGCCGGGTGCCCACCCAAACCTGGACTCGCGCAACCGCAATGTGTTCTGTTTTTTCTCAATGGTGACATGCTATCATCGGCTCGATGACAAGCGGTAAACCCATTGATGAAGCTCCGGAGGAACAAACGGCGGGACCGTCCTTGGCAACGGAAGACCACTTCGCGTACCGGCCATGGCTCCTGGCGTTGGTCTTGGTAATCGTTACCGTTCTGGCTTACCTCCCGGCACTGCATGGCGGGTTTACGTGGGACGATGACATCTGGATCACCGGCAACCGGCTGATCCAGGCCAGTGACGGGCTTTATCGGTTATGGTTTACGACGGAAGCGGCGAATTATTATCCACTGACCTGGAGTTTCTGCTGGTTGGAGTGGCGGTTCTGGGGCGATAGCGCGGCTGGGTACCACGCGGTCAACGTACTGCTGCACGCGGTCAACGCCGTCTTGGTGTGGATGGTCCTGCAACGGCTGAAGGTTCGCGGCGCCTGGCTGGCGGGACTGGTGTTTGCGGTCCATCCGGTCAACGTCGCCACGGTGGCGTGGATCAGCGAACAAAAGAACACAGTGTCGATGCTGTTCTACCTGGCGGCGATTCTTCTGTACTTGCGATTTGACGAGGAAGGCCGCTGGCGGTGGTACGGTTTATCATTGGGGGCGTTTCTGCTGGCGCTGTTCAGTAAGACGGCGGTGGTCATGCTACCCGTGGTGTTGCTGGGGTGCGTGTGGTGGTTGCGTGGCCAGCTGCGGCGGCAAGACCTTCTCCGCAGCCTGCCGTTCTTCGCCCTGTCACTGGTCATGGGACTGGTGACCATCTGGTTTGAGCACAATCGGGACTTGGGGGGCCGCATGACTCGAACGGATGGCTTTCTTTCCCACCTGGTAATTGCCGGTCAGGCGCCTTGGTTTTATCTGTATAAGGCCGTGCTGCCGCTCAAGCTGAGCGTGATTTATCCGAAGTGGGACATTGACCCTTCGCTTTGGATTTCCTATCTGCCCGGAATGGCCTTGGTGGGATGTCTGACACTGTTCTGGTGGAAACGCCAGGCTTGGGGGCGTCCCTTGTTATTCGCACTGGGGTATTTCGTGGTGATGTTCTTCCCGGTACTGGGGTTCTTCGATCAAGCCTATTATTGGCAGTCGTTGGTGGCCGATCACTGGCAATACTATTCGATCGTCGGTCCCATCGCCTTGGTGATCGGCGCCGGGGCGGTGGTTTGCCGCCGTATGGGCAGCCAGCGCCGTGCTTGGGGCGCGGCGGCAGCCGTGGCAGTGCTGACCGTGCTGGGAGTGGCGACCTGGCAGCGCGCTCTCGTATACGCCAACGAAGAAACACTCTGGCGAGATACTCTGGCAAAGAATCCGAATAATTGGCTGGCACACTACAACCTGGGACAAGCCCTCGCGCGAGCGGGCAGGCAGCCGGAGGCCGTTCAGCAGTATCAGTGGGCGTTGCGTATCAACCCAAACATGGCCATGACCCACGACCGCCTGGCGAACGCTCTCCTGCTACTGGGCAGGGTGCCGGAGGCCGTTCAGCATTATGAGCAGGCGCTGCGAATCAGTTCGGCGTTGGCCAGCACTCAGGAGGAACCAAAGGATGCTCTCCGGCGATTGAGCACCGGGCAAGTGGCAGTCCCTCGTTACGGTCAAGCGGCGACAGACACCCGCGATTTGGCGACAACGCATGTGCATCTTGGAAACGCTCTTTTGCTCCTGGGCAATCGACAAGAAGCCATCTCCCATTACCAGCAGGCCCTGCGGATCGAGCCCGATGATCCCGAAGCGCTGAACAATCTGGCCTGGCTGCTGGCGACGCTCGCCCCGGCGGACGGCGGCGATCCGGTGCGGGCCGTGAGTCTGGCCGAACAAGCCTGCCAGCTCACCCGTGACCGCGTCGCGCCGTATCTCGACACCCTGGCCGCCGCATACGCCGCGGCCGGCCGATTCAGCGACGCCATTGCCGCCGCGGAAAAGGCCCTCGAACTGGCCCGTGCCGGGGCCGGCCGCGCATGGCCGGGGAGATCGAGAGTCGGCTGCAACTGTATCGCGCTGGCCGGGCGTACCGCGAAACCGCCGACCCGATGAAACTCCCTCCTGTGAATTAGCCCGAGCCGACGGAAGCACGGCGGGTCGCTTCGGGACGTACGTGCCAAGGCTGTTCTGTATTTTCTCATTGGTGACATGTTATTGTCGGCTCCATGGCAAGACGGTCGCCCATCAACGACGCCCCGCGTCAAGCGTCGGCGGTGTCGTCCCCGGCAATGGGAGCCGACTTCGCGAACCGGCCCTGGCTCCTGGCGTTGGTCTTGGTGATTGTCACGTTTCTTGCCTACGCGCCGGCTTTGCGATGCGGCTACATTTGGGATGACGATTTCTACGTTACCCAGAATCCGTTGCTGACGGCGCCGGACGGGCTCAAGCGCATCTGGTTCTCGGCGCACAAGTATCCGGCGTATTTCCCGCTGGTCAACACCACCCTCCGGTTCGAGCACATGTTGTGGGGCTTGAATCCGGCTGGGTACCACTTTGTTAACGTCCTGCTTCACTGCATAAATGCCCTGCTCGTCTGGATTGTGCTGAGGAGACTGGCGGTGCCCGGCTCGTGGCTGGCCGCGGCGATCTGGGCCATCCATCCCGTCAACGTCGAGTCGGTGGCGTGGATTACCGAGCTCAAGAATACGCAGTCGACGCTGTTCTACCTGCTGACATTATTGGCGTGGATGAAGTTCACGGATGGACAAACCGCGCGTCCGTGGCGATTTTACGCACTGGCATTACTCTTGTACGGGCCGGCGTTGTTCAGCAAGACGACGGCCAGCACGCTGCCCGCCGCGATGCTGCTCGTGCTCTGGTTGCGAAAAGAACCGATTGACTGGCGCAGACTCATCCAGGTTGCGCCATTTCTGTGCTATGGCGTTGGGTTGGGCTTGCTCTCGGTATGGTGCGAAACTCACTCGGGTAATTACGGCGAGGCGCTCCGTTACTCATACGGGGGCGCGGGGCGGCTGCTGATTGCGACGCACGCCCTGTGGTTCTACGCAGCGAAACTTGCCTGGCCGACCCATCTGACATTCAGTTATCCACGGTGGGAAATCAACCCGCGCGACCCGCTCCAGTACATCTGGCTGATCGCGTGCATCGCCGTCGCCCTGCTCCTGTGGTGGCGCCGCAATGCGATCGGGCGCAGTCCCGCCGCCGCGGTCGTCTTCTTTGTGGCGGCGCTGTCCCCGTTACTAGGGTTTATTCCTGTTTACACGTTCCGCTTCTCGTTCGTCGCTGACCACTACCAGTACCTGGCCAGCATTGGTCTGATTGCGCTCTTCGCGGCAGCCGTATCCAGTTGCGCCGACACATGGCAGCTGGGTCGTAACCTGCGATGTACTTTGTCGGCTTCGCTTCTGGTTGTGCTGGGTGTGCTGACATGGCAGCAAGCACACATCTATCAAGACTTGGAAACGCTCTGGCGGGACACCATCGCAAAAAACCCCCGGTCCTGGCTGGCGCAGAATAATCTGGGAGTTGTTTTGTCTCGACTGGGACGGATGTCGGAGGCGAAGGAGCACTTCGAGCAGGCCCTGCGAATCGAGCCCGATTACGCCGAGACGCACTACTGTCTGGGAACTGTCTTTTTGCGGGAGGGGAAGGTCAGTGATGCCATCGCGCAGTGTGAACAGGCGTTGCGGCTCAAGCCCGATTACGCCCAGGCGCACAAGAACCTCGGCGTCGCTTTGGCGCAAACGGGTCGGAGCGAGGAAGCCATCGCCCACCTCGAGCAGGCCCTGCGAATCAAACCCGATTACGCCGAGGCCCACTACGATCTGGGGGTCGTTTTAGCACAGGTGGGCCGGGTGCCGGAGGCGATCGCCCACTACGAGCAGGCGCTGCGGATCAACCCAAACTTCACCCAGGCGCAGAGCGCCCTCGCGCGATCGCAAACCCGCCAGTGATTCAGAGAAGGCTATTCTGCATTTTTCTTACTGGTGCTAGTATTCGCTCAATGACAACAGCGAAGCCCATCGATGAAGCCCCGCGTCAAGCGCCGGCCGTATCGTCCCCGGCAACGGAAAACTACTTCGCCCGCCGCCTCTGGCTCTTGGCGTCGGTTTTGATGGTCGTCGCGTTCGTCGCCTACCAGCCCGTCTGGCGCGCCGGCTTCATCTGGGATGATGACCAGTATTTCACACAGAATCCCGTGATGCTTTCCATTTCGGGGTTGAGACTGATCTGGTCGTCCTTGACCGCGTCCCGCTTCGTTCCATTAACCCTCACGTCGTTTTGGGTCGAGCGCCGCTTCTGGGGTTTGCATCCCCTGCCCTACCACCTCATCAACGTCGGTTTGCACGCATCCAACGCGGTATTGCTGTGGACGTTGCTGCGCCGCCTGCGCATTCGTGGCGCCTGGCTTGCCGCGGCGGTGTGGGCGTTGCATCCGGTCAACACGGAAACCGTGGCCTGGGTGACGGAACTGAAGAATACGCAGTCCGGACTGTTCTTCCTGTTGGCGCTGCTGGTATTCCTGCGGTTTGAGGACGGGTCGCGTCCGCGCGATTACGCTGTGGCCCTCGTGCTGGGCGCGGCGGCGATGTTGAGCAAGCCGTCCACGGTCGTGCTGCCCGGGGTGATGTTACTGTGTGCCTGGTGGCGGCGCGGTCGGTGGACGCGAAACGATTTCCGGCGAGTGGCGCCACTGGTGGCAGTTGCGGCAGCCATGTCGTTGGTGACGATTGTCGAGCAGCGCAAGGAGATCGCCCATACAGGCACACCCGAGTGGGCGCTCACGGCGGCGCAGCGCCTGATGATCGCCGGGCGTGCGCCGTGGTTTTATGCGGGCAAAGTGCTGTGGCCTGCGGATCTTTGCTTCGTCTATCCACGCTGGGAATTGGCGGCGCATTCGGTCATGGCGTGGCTGCCGTTGGCCGGGCTGGCGCTCCTGGCCGCGACACTGTGGCAATTCCGACGTGCACGCTGGGCACAGGCGGCCATCTTTGGTCTGGGCTGGTTCGTCATCGCCTTGCTGCCGGTGCTTGGCTTTTTTAACACCTACTTCTTCCGGTACTCGTTCGTCTCCGACCACTTTCAGTACCTGGCCTGCATCGGGTTGATCTCTCTGGCCGTGAGCACGGGCACAACCATCTGGGAACGCGCCGGTCAGCGGGTGCGGGACTTCGGGGTAGTTGCCGCCGGGATCCTGCTGCTGGCCTTGGGAGTGTCCACTTGGAGGCAGGCACACATTTATCAAAACGTGGGAACGCTCTGGCGCGATACCCTGATGAAAAATCCCCGGTGTTGGATGGCCCATACCAATCTGGGACTGGTGCTGGCGCAAACGGGCAGGATCGAGGACGCCATCGCCCACTACGAGCAGGCCCTGCGGATCAAGCCCGATCATGCCGAAGCGCACAACAACCTCGGGATGGCGTTGGCGCAAATGGGTAGGAGTGAGGATGCCATCGCCCAGTACCAGCAGGCCTTGCGGATCAAACCCGATTTCGCCGAAGCGCACAACAATCTCGGGGTCGCTTTGGCCCACACGGGGAAGATCAGCGACGCCATCGCCCACTATGAGCAGGCCCTGCGGATCAAACCCGATTTCGCCGAGGTGCACTGTAATCTCGCACACGCCCTGGAGCGAACGCGTCGTGTCCACGAAGCCATCGAGCACTATGAGCAGGCGTTGCGGGCCAACCCTGACTATGCTCCGGCGCAAAACAATCTGGCTCGGCTGCTGGCGACGCTCGCCCCGGCGGATGGCGGCGATCCGGTGCGGGCCGTAAGTCTGGCCGAACAAGCCTGCCAGCTCACCCGCGACCGCGTGGCGCCGTATCTCGATACCTTGGCGGCTGCGTATGCGTCTGTCGGCCGATTCACCGATGCGGTCACGATTGCTCAAGCGGCTGTCGATTTGGCCCGGTCGAGCGGACAGACGCAGGTTGCCGCCGAAATCCAGCAGCATCTGCAATTGTATCGCAGCGGACGCGCTTACAGGCCGTCCACGGGAGTGACGAGTCTGGGCAACCCCTGAGCCGGGAGAGGGAAAACCACGTCGTGCGGAAGAGGCGGCGGGTATCCGCGTCGGACCATTGCCGCTCTTGTCGGTAGTGTCCTAATTTCAGATTTTCTCCTAGCATTGTCGGTCTTTTCCATGGCAATACTTTCAACCCATGAACCAAGAAACTGAGACTATGATTTCGGTGGTGAACATTCTGTCGGAGTATGGCTGGGTGGCTCAGTCGCGGATAACGGACGAGAAGATTGAGGTTGAGTGGACAGAAGAAGGGAAGCGCCACATTGAGGGCATTTGGCAGGCGCTTTGCCCTCCAAAACTGACGCCGGAACAGCAGAAATGCCTTCGTTGGCTGGCGTGGGATGCGTTTGGAGACAAGAATGAGCCGCCTCCCAATCTCTGAATTCTTTGCTGTGAAAGCTCTCCAACCAGTTCTCTACGACCACACGCAGATTTCCATTCGGCAATTGTTCTTCTGTTCGTCTCACTGCCATATAGCTTCTCCAATCAATGAAAACCTCGAAATCTCAAATTAGGACACTACCCTCTTGTCAGACCGATGGCCGGGAGCGTACACTCCATGGAAGAATACGCAAATATGGCCGCCACTGGGACAAACCAAGGGGCCAAACCATCCATATTATTGCAGGAGCGTACGCGTGACGCCAGATTCTTGGGCAATAGGCCCGTAACATGCTATAATTTGGTGATTTGCTATGATCGGCTCGATGACAAAACCGAAGCCCGTCGATGACGCTCCTGCTCCATCGACGCCGGTGTCACCTCCGGCAACGGAACCTTCCGTCGCGCACCGCCCTTGGCTCCCGGTTTTGGTCCTGCTGCTCGTCACCGTCGTCGCCTACTTTCCGGTGCTGCGCGCCGGCTTCATCTGGGATGACGACTATCATCTCACCGCCAACCCGGCGATGACGGCACGGCATGGACTGAAGCTGATCTGGACGTCGCTCGCCGTCGGGCGATCCTACCCCTTGACCCTGACAACCTTCTGGTTCGAGCACCGTCTCTGGGGAATGCATCCGTTGCCGTATCACGTGGCGAACGTCCTGTTTCATGCTGCGAGCGGTGTTGTGCTCTATTTCCTGTTGCGCCGCCTGCGAATCCCCGCAGCCTGGCTGGCCGCGATGGTGTGGACACTGCACCCGGTCAATGTCGAATCCGTGGCCTGGGTCACCCAGTTGAAGAACACACAGTCGGGTCTGTTCTTCTTCTTGTCGCTGCTGTGTTTCTTGAAATTCGCCGAAGAACAACAACTGAGCCCTCGTTGGTACCGCGGATACATGTCGGGGCTCTGGTATGTGTGCGCGTTTGGGTGCGCGGTCGCCGCCATGTTGAGCAGCGCGTCGACCGCCATCTTGCCCCTGGCGCTGCTGTTGGTTGTGTGGTGGCAGGGCGGATATTGGGAACCGGAGGACACCGCCGTCCGCCTCGCTCCGTACTTCGGCATGGCCTGGCTGGTCTTGGGATTGTCGATTTACAAGCAACACGGTTTTGCCCCGGGTACCGCCACGACCAAAGCGGGGTTGGGGCTTGCCCAGCACGTGGTTGTCGCCGGGAAAATCATCTGGTTCTACGCCGCCAAAACCCTGTGGCCCGCCCGCCTCGCGTTCCTGTATCCACGATGGACGGTTGACGCGTCGTCCTTGTGGTCGTGGGCGCCAATCGCCGCCTTGGTGGCGCTCGGCGTCGCGCTCTGGTGGTGCCGGGACCGGGCGTGGTGTCGCGCCGTGTTGTTCGGAGGCGGTTACTTTGTGGTGATGCTGCTGCCCGTGCTCGGGTTCGTTGACCTGTTTTTCTTTCGGTTCTCCTTTGTCGCCGACCACTTTCAGTACTTGGCCTGCCTCGGGTTGATCTCTCTGGCCGTGAGCGCCGGCGCGGCGGTCTGCTGGCGAACCGGTCACTGGGGCCGCGTCTCGGGAGCATTCGCCGCCGCCATCGTGCTGCTGGCGCTGGGCGTGTCCACGTGGAGGCAGGCCCGCGCATATCAGAATATGGAAACGTTGTGGCGCGATGCCCTGACAAAAAATCCCGGGTCTTGGGTGGCGCACGACAATCTGGCAAGTGTCCTCGGAAGGAACGGGAAGATTGGCGAGGCCATCGCCCATTATGAACAAGCGCTGCGGCTCAAGCCTGATTACGCCGAGGCGCATTGGCATCTGGGTTTTGTCTTGCTGCGGGAGGGCAAAATCAGCGACGCCATCGGGCATTATGAGCAGGCTATGCAACTCGAGCCGGATCGCGCCGAGCCCCACTACAATCTGGCGGTCGCTTTGGAGCGGGCGGGCGAAACTGACGAAGCCATCGCCCAGTACGAGCAGGCCCTGCACATCCAGCGCGATTATGCCGAGGCGCATTGGAATCTGGGATATGCCTTGCTGCACGAGGGCCGAATCAGCGACGCCATCGAGCATTATGAGCAGGCCGCGGTGATCAGACCTGACCTACCCCAATTGCACTACTACTTGGCGCTCGTTTTGAACGATGCAGGCAGGACTGATGAAGCGATCACCCACTTCGAGCAGGCCCTGGGGCTTAAGCCCGATTATGTCGAGGCGCATTGCAGTTTGGGAGATGTCCTCCGCGACGTGGGCCGGATCGACGACGCCATCGCCCACTACGAACAAGCGCTGCGGATCAAGCCCGATTCCGCCGAGGCGCACTACGGCCTGGCCCTCGCGTTGCAGCAACAGGACCGAACCGAAGAAGCCTTCGCCCACCTCGAACAAGCGCTGTGGATCAGGCCCGATTACACCGACGCGCAGACCGCCCTCGCATTACTGAGGCGCCCGATGTGTCGCGGCCGACGCAACCGAGCCCGGCGATTCTGGATCCGCCGTCACCTCCCTCGCCGTAAAAACGAATTTTCAGCTTCTGTTGAACAGCGCGTCCCGCCTGCGGCGCCAGGAACAAATTTACGCTGTGAAGGGAGATTTCCTCACAGCGAGGCTACACGAGGAGATCAGGGTAGGACGAGTTTTTTGACCAGACGGCCTGGCGGCGCGGGGACGACAATAAGAAACGACCGTCAATCTAAGTGTGAGAGCTTCCTCACTTCGGGTTCCAGAATTCGGGCCAGACGCCCAGCCAATTATTATGGTGGCGCATTCTTCGGAGCCGGTGCTTACGGAACAGCCCGCGCTCGCGCCAAGGCATTTTGGGCTTGGACGAAATGGGGGTTGATCCGCAATGCCTCCTCGTACTGCCCAATTGCCTCTTGAGTCCTGGCCGTCTTCGCCAAGGCGAGCCCCAGGCAATAGTGGGCGATCGCGGAATCGGGCTGGAGACGCAGGGCCTGCTCGAAGTGGCCGATGGCCTCGGGAAGCTTGCCTTGGGCCATCAGGGCAACGCCGAGGTTGCTATGGGCCGCGGCGAGATCGGGGTTTAGCTGCAGCGCTCGCTCAAAATGCCCGACCGCATCGTTGAGCCTGCCCTTTCGCAGGAGGTAGGAGCCCAGATAATGGTGGGCCATCCAACTCTGGGGATTCTTGGCGAGCGTGTCCCGAAAGAGTGTTTCAACGTCATGGTAGACAGATGCCTGCCTCCAGGTGAGCGCTCCCAGCACGAGCAGAAGGGAGACCGACAACGCGCATTGTGCGTGGCGTCCCAGATGCCTGGCCTCCGCCTGACTCGATGCCGCCGCGGCGACCAGGGCGATCAGGCCAATACTGGCCACGTACTGGTAGTGGTCAGCAACAAATGAATAGCGGAATGTATACTCCGGAATGAACCCCAACATCGGGGACAGGGTGGCCACGAAGAACAGGACTGCGGCGAGGGGACCGGGCCCCGTCGCCCGGCGTCGCCACCACAGGAGCCCGGCGACGGCGACGCAGGCGAGCGGCCACGCATACTGTCGCGGGTCGCGCGGACTGATCTCCCAGCGCGGATAACTGAATGTCAGTTGGGTCGGCCAAGCCAGCTTGGCGGCGTAGAACCACAGCGCATGGGCAGCGATGAACGGCCGCTCGATAACGCTGTAGGACTGGTGAACGGCATCGGCGGAATTCTGCAGGGAGTGTTCGCACCATACCGTGAGCAGGCCGGCGACGATGCCACAGCAAAGAAACGGCACGATCTGGCAAATTCTGCGCCGGTCGATCGGCTGTTTGCGGAGCCAGAGCACCAACAACATCGCCGCGGGCAGCGTGCAAGCGGTTGGTTTGCTGGATAAGGACGGGGCGTACAGCAGCAGTGCCAGAGCGTAGAACCGCCACCGGCGCACCGTGCCCGCCTCGGTGAACTTCATCCACGCCAGCAACGTCAGCAAATAGAACAAAGTGGACTGTGTATTCTTCAGTTCGCTGATCCACGCCACCGACTCGACATTGACCGGGTGCAGGGCCCAGATCGCCGCGGCCAACCACGCACCGGGCAGAGCCAGCCTCCTCAGGACGGCCCAGACCAGCAACGCATTCAGGCTGTGCAGCAAGATATTGACGCAATGATAACCCGACGGATTCAATCCCCACAACCCGTGCTCGAAGCGCAGGGTCGTGTTGACCATGGGGAGATAGGAGTCACTGATGGGCCGGGAAAACCAGATGCGCTGGAGGCCGTCCCGCGCGGTCAATAGCGGATTGGCTGTCACGTAACCGTCGTCATCCCAGACGAAGCCGGCGTGCCACGCCGGCTGGTAGGCGAGCACGGTACAGATCACCAGGATCAACGCCAGGAGCCGAGGGTTATCTGCAAACGGGTTGCCGAGGGGAGAAGCCGACAGCGCCCTCCGTTCTTGTGCGGCATCACCGGGTGGCATTCGGTTGGTCATCGGCCTAATCTATAGCGTTTCAGATGCCGTCGGGCAAGAGCGCTCACAAGCATCGCCAGCAGTACCACCTTCGCTCGAAACTTGATGAGTTTCTCACCGCACCCGCCTGCGGCGCCAGGAACAAATTTACGCTGTAAATGAGCCATTTAGCCCGCCGAACTTGGGCAAATCCTGCCTTGGCGACTGGCCTTTACGGTGCAACAAGGTCAAATACGGACAATGTTTTGCTACAAAATCGACCACATGCATCCCTCAAAATTGGCCAAAACATGGCCCGATCAACCCGCCACAACCCCTTGAAGACGGGGCAGAAATGGCGGTTTTGGGGTCGCCGGACCCCCACCAAAAAAAATGCACAAAAATGTGAATTAGTTATTGACACATCATGCCTCCCCTGATAGTCTTGCCCCAGATAGATTCACCGAGTCAGTGGAGACGTAGTATAGGGAATAAGAAAGTTCACCGAGTCGTGAACGAGGCTTTGGGAAATAGGCGAGGAGAAGAAATGCAAACAGCGAGATATCCAAGGGGCTTGCGCTTCCTTCCGAAAGTAGTGCTCATTACCACCGTGGGGTTGATTTCTGCCGCGATTGGCTTTCAGGCCAGCGCGCAGATTACAAATGTCTACACTGCACCGGTGGGATTCATCACATTAGCGGTCCACGTCGACAGTTAGCGGTACTGCGCTGACGTTCTGGGGATTGGGCATGACCCAATTGCCCGTGCAATCGGGCATCGTCGGTAGCGTCAACACCAATCAGGTCATCGACACCGCCGGGAACTGGACCAATGGCCAGTTCAACGTTACCGGTCAGGGTGCGCCATGCGAAATCGAGTTCTTGCAGCCGACCGGCAGCACGACCAACTGGCAGTACACGGGCTTGGTCGATGAAGTCATCGCGACCGTGGCGCCGAACATCGTTTACACCTCCGATCCGAATGATGCCACGCTGATCGCTGCCGGGTATCAGTACGTGATCCGTCCGTCATGGACACTGAACACGTTATTCGGGACCACCGACCAGGCGGGCCTCAAACTGGCTCTACCGCCGGTAGCGCGGACAACGTTCAGGTTTGGAACCCCAATAGTCAGTCCTTCGTGATCTACTATTATAGGACAGGTAGTGGCTGGCGCTCGTCCGCCAGTCCGACCGTCAATACGGGCACCAACGTGCTCTACCTCGATCAGGGCCTTCTGCATCGCCCGACGCACCGGGTCAAACTTCGACGAACGTCCAGTTGGTCGGCGCGGTCAAGTACGCCGATGTCAACAGCCCGCAGGTTGGCCAGACCATCTGCCCGGTTGTTGGAGCGGGCGCAACCCCGTCGGCGACAACACTCGATTGGTTACGTGTATGCCAGCTCGCTGACCTTGACGAACAGTGGACTGTATACCGGCAATAACACCACGGGCCTGAAATGCGGTACCTCAGCAGGTAGCGCGGACGACGTTGAGATCTGGAGTCCGTCGGGCCAGTCCTACGTGATCTACTATTACAGGACAGGCAGTGGTTGGCGCACGTCAGCCAGCCCAACGGTCAATGCGGGCACGAATACGATTCCGGTTGGGTCAGTGCTGACGATCATCCGCACCGTATCCACTCCGTTTAACTGGTTTGCGCAGCAGCCGTATTAAAATTGAGAACAACAGGATCACACAAACACACAAACAAGAGGAATGAAACAAGCTTCGAAAGAAGAAACGACAAAAGGGAGAAATGAAATGAACGGGATCAAGTTAGTCAAATTCGCAGTAGCAGTAATCGCGGCGGCCACGTTCTGCGTGAGCACCGCTCCAGCCATGACGGTTAGCTGGTCAGCCGGCACGACCGTGGGCGTCGACCTGTATAACGGCCAGGCTGCCCCGCTTGGCGACAATCTGTACCTCGGTACCTTCGGGACGATGTCCAGCACCGCAGTCGCCGCGCTCGGCGATAGCCCCTCAGCAGTCTTGGGCGCCATGTCCGTCTGGGGGACGGGAGTAATCGGTGATGGCGGTGTCGCAGCCGGGGAATTCTTTGAGGCTACCGGCACCGCCGGGCGCAGGGTTCTTCAGCAGCCGGGCGTACCTGACCATAGTTGATGGAACCAACGTCGGCGTGTTCATTGGGCCGACCACCGGCAACACTCAGGGCCAGCCGTGGATTTCCCCGCCAGCGATGGCGCTGCGGCTCCGACGTTTGAAGTTGGCGACATGGTTGCCGGCCGATGTCTTGATCGGCGGCTATGATGCAAACGGCGACTTCAATGGCGATGATTCGATCATCCAACGGCGGCAATGCCATAGAGCTCGCTGGAGTTCCTGAACCTTCGAGCATCGCGCTCGTCGCGGTGGGCTTGTTCGGCGCAATCGGCCTGATTCGCCGTCGTCGCAGCTAATAATAGGAGTCCCTTAACAGTCGTTTCCAAGGGGTCGGTCGAAAGACCGGCCCCTTTCTTTTTCTACCCCCTGGCTTCGGGTTCGCCGTAGGGGCAGACCCCCGCGTCTGCCCAATGCCCCGGTTGTGCGAAGGTCTCCCTGCCTGCCCTCCGAAGCCTTGGCGAAGGAGGGTAGCCGCACCGCTCCGTCGGGGCGCTTGCCGTCCCCATTGCCCATCTCCCGTTCCCCTCCCCCCTCGCAACTGCCGCTGCGTTATCGGAATCAAACCATTTGCCGCTCTTGCTCTTGTCAGCCCGATGACCGGGGCGTAGACTCGGTTCCAGAATACGTAACCATGGGCGCAGGTGGCGCTCGGGGACGCGACGGTCGTACGAGTAAAATGCAATGTACTTTCCCGGGAAATGAATACATCTCATCGACGGCAACAGGCTATCCTGATCTGCGTATGTCTGGCGGTGTTGATTGCCGCCGTGTACTGGCCGGTCGGGCGCGCCGGATTCGTCAGCTACGATGACGAAGACTATGTGACCGCGAACCCGCATGTCCTGGGAGGATTGACGGTTCCGGCGGTGGTGTGGGCGTTCACCGCCTGTCACGCAGCGAACTGGCATCCGTTGACGTGGCTGTCGCACGAGTTGGACTGTGAATGCTTCGGGAGGAACGCGAGCGGACATCACGCGGTGAATGTGTTGTTGCACGTGGCCAATACGGTGCTGTTGTTCTGGGTGTTGCGGCGGATGACGGGGGCGACATGGCGCAGCGCGTGGGTGGCGGCGGTGTTCGGGCTGCATCCGTTGCACGTCGAGTCGGTGGCGTGGATCGCCGAGCGCAAGGACGTTTTGAGCGGGTTGTTCTGGATGCTGGCGTTGTGGGGTTACGCGCGGTATGCCGAGCGGCCGACGCGGGGGCGGTATGTGATGGTGCTCGGGTGCTACGCGATGGGATTGATGGCCAAGCCGATGGTGGTGACGCTGCCGTTTGTATTGCTGCTGCTGGATTATTGGCCGCTGGGCAGGACTCGGTGGGTGCCGGCCGCGGTCGGTCATAACGCTCCGTTGCGCCTCGGCGAGTTGGTCCGGGAGAAGGTTCCGTTTTTTGCGTTGGCCGCCGTGTCGTGCGGGGTGACCATCTGGGCGCAGCAGAGTGCAGGGGCGATCGGTTCGTTGGAGCGGCTGCCGGTCGGGCTGCGGCTGGCCAACGCGGTGGTGTCGTATGTGCGGTACATGGGGAAGGCCGTGTGGC
This sequence comes from uncultured Verrucomicrobiae bacterium, assembly GCA_963712025.1. Lineage (GTDB taxonomy): Bacteria > Verrucomicrobiota > Verrucomicrobiia > Palsa-1439 > Palsa-1439 > Palsa-1439. The sequence goes on from CAVQGJ010000011.1 coordinate 322,887, forward strand.
CGAGTGGGCTGGCGGTCTTTTACCCATATCGGGTGTGGTCGCCGGCGGCGGCGATCGTCGCAGGGGCAATTTTGGCGGTGGTGTCAGGCGCGGTGATTTGGAGAGCGCTACGCGAACCGCATCTGGCCGTGGGGTGGTTCTGGTTCTTGGGAACGTTGGTGCCGGCGATTGGATTGGTACAGGTCGGGAGCCAGACCATGGCGGACCGGTATATGTATCTGCCGTTGATTGGGCTGGCCATCATGTTGTGCTGGAGCGTGCCGTCCCACTTGCTGGAGCGGTGGAACCTGAAAGTGATTACCGGCGTCGCTGCGGCGGCAGCGCTGGCGGTCTGCGCTGTCCTCTCCAGAGCTCAGGTCGGGTACTGGAAGGACTCGGAGACACTGTTTCGGCATGCCCTGGATGTGACCCGGGACAATTGGATGGCCCACTACAATCTGGGAAATTTCTTGGGACAGACGGGGCGGATGCCGGAAGCCATCGCCCACTTCGAGCAGGCCCTGCGAATCAGGCCCGATTACGCTGAAGCACATTGCAATCTGGGGATCGCCCTGATGCAATCCGGCCGGGTGCCAGAGGCGATTGTCCAGTACCAGCAGGCGCTGGAGATCAAGCCCGGTGACGCCGAGGCGCATTGCAATCTGGGAAACGCTCTGGGGCGCGTGGGCCGCGTGCCGGACGCGATTGCCCAGTACCAGCAGGCGCTGGAGATCATGCCCGATTTCGCTGAGGCGCACTACAATCTGGGAAACGCTCTGGGGCGCGTGGGCCGCGTGCCGGACGCGATCGCCCAGTACCAGCAGGCGCTGGAGATCATGCCCGATTTCGCCGAGGCGCATTGCAATCTGGGGATCGCCCTCGCGCGGGTCGGCCGGATACCAGAAGCGATCGGGCATTTGCAGCAGGCGTTGCGGATTCGGCCGGGCTTCGCCCCGGCGCAGAACGCCCTCGCCACGCTCCAGGCCCGCCAGTGACAGCAGCGGTCGCGTTACGGCAAACTGACACTGACCCGCCATCCTGCGATTTCCAGCTTTTCGAGATCGTATTGCCAACGCGCTTTCGTCGGCGGTAGACTGGCCCCGTGAGCGAAACGAAGCCAGGCGACCTAATGACTACGTCTCACCAGCGCCGACAGGCCATCCTGATCGGCGTGTGTCTGGCGGTATTGATTGCCGCCGTGTACTGGCCGGTCGGGCACGCCGGGTTCATCAACTACGATGACAACAAGTATGTGACTGAGAACCCGCACGTGCAGGGAGGATTGACGATTCCGACCGTGGTGTGGGCGTTCACCGCGAATTACGCAGCGTACTGGCTTCCCCTGACGTGGCTGTCGTTCGCGTTGGACTACGAATGGTTCGGGATGAACGCGGGCGGATATCACGCGGTGAATGTGCTGCTGCACGCGGCGGATGCGGTGCTGTTGTTTCTGGTGTTGCGGCGGATGACGGGGGCGACGTGGCGCAGTGCGTGCGTGGCGGCGTTGTTCGGGGTGCATCCGTTGCATGTCGAGTCGGTGGCGTGGGTGGCGGAGCGCAAGGATGTGTTGAGCGGGTTGTTCTGGATGCTGGCGCTGTGGGGGTACGTGCGGTACGTCGAGCGGCCGACGCGCGGCGCGGTATGCGGCGGCGGTCGGGTGGTATGCGATGGGATTGATGGCCAAGCCGATGGTGATGACACTGCCGTTCGTGCTGCTGCTGCTGGATTATTGGCCGCTGGGGAGAACGGCGTGGAGCCGGTCCGTTGTCGGGAATAACGCTCGGTTGCGCCTCGGCGAATTGGTCCGGGAGAAAGTTCCATTTTTTGCGCTCGCCGCCGCGTCCTGTGCCATGACCTTCCGGGCGCAGCACAGTGGCGGCGCAATCAGTTCGTTGGAGCAGTTGCCGGTAGGGCTGCGGCTGGCCAACGCGCTGGTCTCGTACCTGCGGTACACGGAGAAAGCCGTGTGGCCGGATGGGCTGGCGGCTTTTTATCCGTATCGGGCGTGGTCACCGGGCACGGTGATCGTAGCGGGCGTGATCTTGGCGGCGGTGTCGGGCTTGGTGATTCGGAGAGTGCGAAGCCAACCGCATTTGGCCGTGGGGTGGTTCTGGTTTTTGGGGACGCTGGTGCCGGCGATTGGATTGGTGCAGGTCGGAAACCAGTCGATGGCGGACCGGTATACGTATCTGCCGTTGATTGGGCTGGCCATCATGTTGTGCTGGAGCGTGCCGCCCTGTGTGCTGGCGCAGCGGAACCGGAAAGCGATTACCGGCGTCGCTGCGGCGGCAGCGCTGGCGGTCTGCGCTGCCCTCTCCAGGGCTCAGGTCGCCTACTGGAAGGACTCGGAAACACTGTTCCGGCATGCCTTGGACGTGACCCGGGGCAATTGGGTGGCGCACAACAACTTGGGGATGGCGTTGGGACAGGTGGGCAGAATGCCGGAAGCCATCGCCCACTTCGACCAGGCGCTGCGGCTCGAGCCCGACTACGCCGAGGCGCACTACAACTTGGGGGTCGCCTTGGCGCAGACGGGCCGGATACCGGAAGCGATCGGGCACTACGAGCAGGCCCTGCGGATCTGGCCCGACTACGCCGAGGCGCACTACAATCTCGGGATCGCCTTGGGGCAGACAGGCCGGATACCGGAAGCGATTGGGCATTACGAGCAGGCGCTACGGATCAAGCCGGATTTCGCCAAGGCGCACAACAACCTCGGCAATGCCTTGATGCGATCGGGCCGGACGCCGAAAGCAATCGGGCATTTGGAAGAGGCCCTGCGTCTCGTGCCGGATTTCCCCGAAGCGCACTACAACTTGGGGGTCGCCTTGGGGCAGACGGGCCGGATACCGGAAGCGATCGGGCAGTTGCAACAGGCGCTGCAGCTCAGGCCCGATTACCCCCAGGCACAAACCGCCCTCGCGCAACTCCAAGCCCGCCAGTGACAGCAGCGGTCGCGTTACGGCAAACTGACACTGACCCGCCATCCTGCGATTTCCAGCTTTTCGAGATCGTATTGCCAACGCGCTTTCGTCGGCGGTAGACTGGCCCCGTGAGCGAAACGAAGCCAGGCGACCTAATGACTACGTCTCACCAGCGCCGACAGGCCATCCTGATCGGCGTGTGTCTGGCGGTATTGATTGCCGCCGTGTACTGGCCGGTCGGGCACGCCGGGTTCATCAACTACGATGACAACAAGTATGTGACTGAGAACCCGCACGTGCAGGGGGGATTCACGGTTCCGGCGGTAGTGTGGGCGTTCACCGCGAATTACGCAGCGTACTGGCTTCCCCTGACGTGGCTGTCGTTCGCGTTGGACTACGAATGGTTCGGGATGAACGCGGGCGGATATCACGCGGTGAATGTGCTGCTGCACGCGGCGGATGCGGTGCTGTTGTTTCTGGTGTTGCGGCGGATGACGGGGGCGACGTGGCGCAGTGCGTGCGTGGCGGCGTTGTTCGGGGTGCATCCGTTGCATGTCGAGTCGGTGGCGTGGATCGCCGAACGCAAGGATGTATTGAGCGGGTTGTTCTGGCTGTTGGCGCTGTGGGAATACGTGCGGTATGTCGAGCGGCCGACGCGCGGGCGGTACGCGGTGACGGTGGTGTGGTACGCGATGGGATTGATGGCCAAGCCGACCGTGATAACGCTGCCGTTTGTGTTGCTGCTGCTGGATTATTGGCCACTGGGCAGGACGCGGTGGATGCCGTCCGTGGTCGGCCATCACGCTCCGTTGCGCTTCGGCGAGTTGGTCAGGGAAAAGATCCCGTTCTTTGCCCTGGCCGCCGTGTCATGTGTGTTGACAACCCGGGCGCAGCACGGTGGCGGGGCGATCAGTTCGATGGAGCGGCTGCCGGTGGGGCTGCGGCTGGCCAACGCGGTGGTGTCGTATGTGCGGTACATCGAGAAGGCCGTGTGGCCGAGTAAGCTGGCGGTGTTTTACCCATATCGAGTGTGGCCACCGTCGGTGGTGTTCGTGGCGGGGGCGATCCTGGTGGCGGTGTCGGCCGTAGTGATTCGGAGAGCGCGGCGTGAACCGTACTTGGCCGTGGGGTGGTTCTGGTTTTTGGGGACGTTGGTGCCGGCGATTGGATTGGTGCAGGTCGGGGGCCAATCCATGGCGGACCGGTATGTGTATCTGCCGATGATTGGGTTGACCATCATGCTGTGCTGGAGCGTCCCGTCCCACTTGCTGGAGCGGTGGAACCGGAAAGCGATTACCGGCGTCGCTGCGGCGGCAGTGCTGGTGGCCTGCGCTGTCCTCTCCAGAGCTCAGGTCGGGTACTGGAAGGACTCGGAGACACTGTTCCGGCATGCCCTGGATGTGACCCGGGACAATTGGCTGGCGCACAACCACCTCGGGACCACTTTGGAGCGCGCGGGCAAGGTCGAAGAAGCCATTGCCCACTTCGAGCAGGCCGTGCGGATCAATCCCGATTACGCCGAGGCGCACAACAATCTGGGAGTCGCGCTGACGGATCAGGGCAAAGTGACGGAAGCGATTGCCCACTACCAGCAGGCCCTGCGTCTCAGGCCGGATTACGCCGAGGCGTACAACAATCTGGGAAATGCCTTGGCGCAGGTGGGCAAGCTCAGCGATGCCATCGGGCAGTACGAACAGGCGTTGCGGATCAAGCCCGATTTCGCCGAGGCGCACAACGATCTGGGGATTGCCTTGGCGCAGGTGGGCCGGCTGCCGGAAGCGATGAGCCACTATGAGCAGGCCCTGCGTCTCAGGCCGGATTACGCCGACGTGCATTACAACTTGGGGCTTGCCCTGGCCAACACGGGCCGGCTGCCGGAGGCGATGAGCCAGTATGAGCAAGCCCTGCGTCTCAGGCCGGATTACGCCGACGTGCACTGCAATCTGGGAAATGCCTTCTTGCAGGAGGGTAAGCTTGGCGATGCCATCGGGCACTATGAACAGGCTCTGCGGATCAAGCCCGATTTCGCCGAGGCGCACAACGATCTGGGGATTGCCTTGGCGCAGGTGGGCCGGCTGCCGGAAGCGATGAGCCACTATGAGCAGGCCCTGCGTCTCAGGCCGAATTACGCCGACGCTCATTTCAATCTCGGGATCGCCTTGGGTCGATCGGGCAGGACCGAGGACGCCATCGCCCACTTCGAGCAGGCCCTGCGGATCAAACCGGATTACGCCAAGGCGCACCACGCCTTGGGGCTGGCCTTGGAGCAAGTGGGTAAGGTACAGGAGGCCATCGGGCATTTCGAGCAGGCGCTGCGCGTCGTACCTGACTATGTGATGGCGCAAAACAATCTGGCGTGGCTGCTGGCGACACTCGCCCCGGCGGAAGGCGGCGACCCGGTGCGGGCCGTGAGTCTGGCCGAGCGGGCTTGCCAACTGACAAACCACCGTGTGGCGCCGTATCTCGATACCTTGGCCGCCGCCTACGCCGCCGCCGGTCGATTCACCAACGCGGTCACGACGGCTCAAGCGGCAATCGAATTGGCCCGGTCGAGCGGACAGACGCAGGTCGTCACCGAGATCCAGCAGCATCTGCAATTGTATCGCAGCGGACGCGCTTACCGTCCGTCCACGGGAGTGACGAGTCCCAGCAACCCGTGACGTGAGCCGTAGCGCAGCGAAGCCGAGTCTGACGGAGCTGAAACGAAGTGAAGCCGAGTCTGACGAGACGCGCCACAGATGTGCCGGTGGCGCAAACACGCCCGAGATTTGTCGACGGCGCAACGGGACCCCTCAGAAGCTCAACCCGCCAGATCCGAAAATCGTCCAAAGCGGGGAGGCGGTCAGAACGGTTCGGTGCGGTAGTCACCATGGCCCGCCGCCGTCGCCAGCGAGAAAATCGCGATAGACGCGGGGCGGTCGCTTTGGGACATACGAGCCAAGGCTGTTCTGTTTCTTCTTGATGGTGACATGCTATTATCGGCTCGATGACAAGCAGGAAGCCAATCGATGACGCTCGGCATCAGCAGACGGTGGTGTCGTCCCTGGCAACGAAAACCGGCATCGCAAACCGTCCTTGGGTCTTGGCCTTGGTCCTGGCGGTACTCACCTTCGCCGCGTACCAGCCAACATGGCACGCCGGCTTCGTCTGGGATGATGACGAATTGATCACCGAGAACCGGATGATCCAGGCCAGAGACGGGCTTCAGCGGATCTGGCTTACAACGGAAGCCCCGGACTACTACCCGCTCACATGGAGTTTTTGGTGGTTGCAATGGCGGGTGTGGGGAAAGAACCCCGCGGGGTGGCACGCGGTCAACGTCCTGTTGCACGCGGCCAATGTCGTGCTCGTCTGGATCGTCCTTCGACGGCTGAGAATCCCCGGCGCATGGCTGGCCGCCCTGTTGTTCGCCGTCCATCCGGTGAACGTCGCCACCGTGGCCCAAATCAACGAACAGAAGAACACACTGTCGATGTTGTGGTACGCGGTGGCGATCCTGCTGTATTTGCAGTTTGACGAGACGAATGACCGGCGGTGGTACGGCTTTTCGTTGGGGGCGTTCCTGCTGGCGCTGCTCAGCAAGTCGGCGGTGGTCATGCTCCCGGTGGTGCTGTTGGGATGCGTCTGGTGGTTGCGTGGCCGGCTCCGATCCAAGGACTGGTTGCGCACCGCGCCGTTCTTTGTTCTCTCCCTCCTTTTGGGAGTGACGACTGTTTGGTTTCAGTATCATCGGGCTCTGAACGGACAGGGAGGTCGAACCAGCGGGTTGTTGTCCTGTCTGATGGTCGCCGGTTTGGCGCCCTGGTTTTATCTCTCCAAGGCGGTCCTGCCGCTGGACCTCTGCCTGATCTACCCCCGGTGGAATCCGCGGGCGTGGGGTTGGAGCGGCTGGCTGCCCGGGATCGCGTTGGCGGGAACCGTGGCGCTCCTGTGGCGGAAGCGCCACGGCTGGGGCCGGCCGTTGTTGTTTGGGTTGGGGTATTTTGTCGTGATGCTGTTCCCGGTGCTCGGGTTTTTCAACCAGGGATTTTACCGGTATTCGCTGGTGGCAGACCATTGGCAGTACTATTCGCTGGTGGGGGTCGCTGCGCTGGCCGCCGCTGGAGCCGTGGCGCTTGGCTCCCGCCTCCCTCGCGGACAGCAACGGGTTGCTGGCCCGGTTGCCGGGGTAGTGGTGATTGTGCTGGGTGCGTTGAGCTGGCAGCGCTGCCTGGTATACCGTAACCAGGAAACATTGTTCCGCGACAATCTGCTTCACAACCCGTTGGCCTGGGTCGCGCATTACAACTTGGGGCTTGCCCTGGCCAACACGGGCCGGCTGCCGGAAGCGATGAGCCACTATGAGCAAGCCTTGCGGATCAAGCCGGATATCGCCGAGGCACGCTACAATCTGGGGATTGCCTTGGCGCAGGTGGGCCGGCTGCCGGAGGCGATGAGCCAGTATGAGCAAGCCCTGCGTCTCAGGCCGGATTACGCCGACGTGCACTGCAATCTGGGAAATGCCTTCTTGCAGGAGGGTAAGCTTGGCGATGCCATCGGGCACTATGAACAGGCTCTGCGGATCAAGCCCGATTTCGCCGAGGCGCACAACGATCTGGGGATTGCCTTGGCGCAGGTGGGCCGGCTGCCGGAAGCGATGAGCCACTATGAGCAGGCCCTGCGTCTCAGGCCGAATTACGCCGACGCTCATTTCAATCTCGGGATCGCCTTGGGTCGATCGGGCAGGACCGAGGACGCCATCGCCCACTTCGAGCAAGCCCTGCGGATCAAACCGGATTACGCCAAGGCGCACCACGCCTTGGGGCTGGCCTTGGAGCAAGTGGGTAAGGTACAGGAGGCCATCGGGCATTTCGAGCAGGCGCTGCGCGTCGTACCTGACTATGTGATGGCGCAAAACAATCTGGCCTGGCTGCTGGCGACACTCGCCCCGGCGGAAGGCGGCGACCCGGTGCGGGCCGTGAGTCTGGCCGAGCGGGCTTGCCAACTGACAAACCACCGCGTGGCGCCGTATCTCGATACCTTGGCCGCCGCCTACGCCGCCGCCGGTCGATTCACCAACGCGGTCACGACGGCTCAAGCGGCAATCGAATTGGCCCGGTCGAGCGGACAAACGCAGGTCGTCACCGAGATCCAGCAGCATCTGCAATTGTATCGCAGCGGACGCGCTTACCGTCCGTCCACGGGAGTGACGAGTCCCAGCAACCCGTGACGTGAGCCGTAGCGCAGCGAAGCCGAGTCGGACGGAGCTGAAACGAAGTGAAGCCGAGTCTGACGAGACGCGCCACAGATGTGCCGGTGGCGCAAACGCGACCACGCAGTATCCTCGGCCGCAAACGCGTCGCGTCGTGCCGACGCCCGAAGGGCGTGGCTCAGGGGACTGGGCGGAGCCAACCGAAGCGCGAGGGTTGCCGCGAGAACACCGCAACGGGACCCCTCGGAAGCCCAACCCGCCAGGTTCGCAAATCGTCCGTAGCGGGGAGGTAAGCCCAACTGCCAATTCTCGACTTGACGTTTGACAGACGGGTAGAGCTTATTCACCTGAATGAGGGAAGAATCGTAACGAGAGGCGCGCGGGGACGATGAAAACTGCATGGATCTCACTGGCCGCCGTGTGCGCGCTGGTCATCGGGCTCTACGCGTACATGAGCCTGCCGGGTGATTGGGAGAAGTTTGGCCTGGAGAACGCGGCTGACGCTTCCTACAATGTATTGGTGCAGGGTTTTCGCGCCGGCCACCTCAGCCTCAAAAAGGAGGTGCCGGTCGGACTCGCACAGCTCACCGACCCCTACGATCCAGCCGCCAATGCCGTCTATCGGGCTACTCCATACCGGATCCACGACCTGAGCTATTACAAGGGCCGACTCTACGTCTACTTCGGGGTGACCCCGGCCTTGATATTGTTTTGGCCGTTTGTCGCGCTAACCGGCCACTATCTTTCTCATCGACTGGCGGTGGTGGTGTTTTGCGCCATCGGCTTTCTGGCCAGCGTGGGTTTGCTGCGCGCGCTGTGGCGGCGCTATTTTGCGGAAGTGAGTGTCGGGGTGGTGGCCGCCTGCGCGGTCGCGCTCGGATTGGCGGCGGGTACCCTGGCGCAGTTGACGCAAGCGAGCTTTTACCAGGTGGCGCGCAGTTGCGGGTATATGCTGACGATATTGGCACTGGGAGGCATTTGGCGTGCGTTACACGAGCCGGAGCGAAGGGCGTGGCAGTGGCTGGCGGCGGCAAGTGCGGCGTACGGGCTGGCAGTGGCGGCGCGACAAAACCTGTTGTTCGGCGCGGTCGCCCTGCTGGTGCCGGTGGCCCAGGCGTGGCGCGAGCGGCAACGAATTTGGCCTGTGCTGGCGGCGGCGGTTGTCCCGATCACACTCATTGGGTTGGGGCTGATGCTCTACAACCAACTGCGCTTCGAGAATCCGTTCGAGTTCGGCTGGCGCTACCAGTTGGCTACGGACCGGCAGGTTGCGCGGCAAGCCTTCAGCCCGCATTTTCTCTGGTTTAACTTCCGCGGCTACTTTCTGGAGCCGGCGCGCTGGAGTGCCCGCTTCCCCTTCGTGCATCAAGCCTCCCTGCCACCATTGCCGACCGGCTATGATACGCAGATGACGAAACAACCCTTCGGCGTGCTGGCCAACATTCCCCTGACGTGGCTGGCACTGGCGGTGCCGCTGGCGTGGTGGCGACGGTCGGGTCGGACGGGATCGATCTTGCGCTGGTTTGCGGCGGCCACAGCGTTGGTGTTTGGGACGTGCGCGTTCACCCTGGGGCTTTTCTATGCCTCGAGCTTCGACTATGAGGTGGACTTCCTGCCGTCACTCCTGTTGTTGGCGGTGATTGGCATTCTCGGACTGGAGCGCGCGCTGGCCCCGACCCCGACCTCGGAGTCGGGGCCGGCTGACCGGCCGGTCTGGCGGCGCGCCGCACGCTGTGGTTGGGGCGTGCTCCTGGGCTTCTCGGTGGCGTTGAATCTGCTTGCGACCGCCGGGCATTACGCCGAGGCCGACACGATTCGCGGGCTCCAGTTGGCGTCTGCGGGGAAACTTCAGGAGGCGATCGAACAGTATGAGCACGCGCTGCAGATCGACCCGGATGACGCTGACGCACACTCCAGTCTGGGGGTGGCTTTGGCGCAAACAGGAAAGATCGGGGAAGCCGTCAGGCACTACGAGCAGGCCCTGCGGATCAAACCCGATTCCGCCGACGTGTACTGCAATCTGGGGATCGCTTTGGCACAAACGGGAAAGATCGGGGAAGCGATCAAGCACTTCGAGCAGGCCCTGCGGATCAAGCCCGATTACGCCGAGCCGCACTACAATCTGGGGAACGCTTTGGCGCAAACAGGAAAGATCGGGGAAGCGATCAAGCACTACGAGCAGGCCCTGCGGATCAAGCCCGATTTCGCCGAGGCGCACTGCAATCTGGCGATCGCTTTGGCCTCATCGGAGAGGATACCGGAAGCGATCGAACAGTTGCAGCAGGCCCTGCGGCTCAAGCCGGATTTTCCCCAGGCGCAGAACGCCCTCGCGCAATTGCTGGCTCGCCATTGAGGCGAGTTTCTCCCTATTGTGGCGCGCGACCGCCGGCCGCGCCGCGAAGCTGTTTCGCTCCTCCCTCGTCCCTCCTCCATTCACCATTTCCCATCGACGATCTCCCCTTCCCCTTGCAACCACCACGCCACCATGCTATGGAAAACACCATGTATTCGCCCCTGCGCGCTCTACTACCCCTCGTTCTCGGCTTGCTTGCCCTGAGCGTGTCGAATGGGTCCCTGCCTGCGGGTGCCGACGTTGTTTCGGATGCCAAAGGACTGGTCAATCCGGATGCAATCACGTTTTTCGGCGCGGAGGGCGCGGCTTCCAATTTGGTCAAGTCGGTCTTTGTCGTTCAGGTGCCGGGCGATGGTTCCAATGATTGGCAGACCGTCGGCAGCGGCTTTTTCGTCAGTGCGTCCCAGACAGCGCGGATGGCCGTCGTCGGGGTTACCTGCCATCACGTCGTCGAGGCGGCCGCCAAACTCAACAAGCCCCTGTACACGGGTCTCAATACCGCGACCGGATTCCATCGGTCTCGATGTCGCCTCCTGTACGTTGACGCCGTGAACGATATTGCCGTCCTCATCCCGATCCATGGGGCCGGGGAAAACAGCGAGGTCGAGAACCTGCCGATTCCACTCGACATCTTTGACAACGGCTCGTCGTTGGTCGAGGGAAAGGGCGTGTTGATCGCCGGGTATCCCCTGGCGCTCGGGACGGAGGACGACCGGAACCATCCGATCGTCCGCTTCGGCATGATCGCCCAAAACGCCGGCAAGGGCGTGTTCTTGATCGATGGCACGGCCAGCCATGGCAACAGCGGCTCGCCGGTGGTGACGCTGGGGGCCGATTATGACCGGCTGGCAGGCATGATCACCTCGATCGTGATGGATCGAATCAATCTCTTCGATGAAACCGGCGTCCTGACCGCCAATTTCCCCTACAACGCCGGCCTCGCCCGCGCCGTCCGCGCCTCCCTGATCCTCAACGCCGTCAAGCAAGCCGAGAAAAAGCTCTCGGAGTAGCGGCTGACGGGGATTCTCCTCTCCGGGGGAATCGAGTCGGAGCGAAGGTTCAAACTGAGGGGCCAACAATCAGATCCCCTCGCCCCTCGGGGCACCCGAGTCCGACGGAGCCGAAACGAAGTGAAGACGCGACCACGCCGTGCTTGGGTCGCAAAGGGTCAGGGTGAGGGGATCTTGCAAAACCGCAAAGGACCTCTGTGACGCGCCGCGCGTCGACGCCTGCTACGGCGTCGGCTTTGCCCCGGATCCGCTTTTGCCGCTCACGTCTATCAGCTTGCCCTGCGCCCAGTTGCCCTCCTTGACCTTGCCATCCGGATAGGTCATCTTTCCCGCCCCGTCCATCTTCCCATCCAGAAAATTCCCGGTGTACGTCCGCCCATCCGGCCAGGTCATCGTCCCCATGCCCTCTGGTGCCTCGGGCGCTCCTTCCCTCACACTCCAGTCCCCTTTGTACACCCGTCCGTCCTTCCAAAGAATGGTCCCCCCGTTGGGAGTCCCGTCGTAGTTCCATGTCCCAATCTCTTTGGTGCCGTCGGGTGCAACCCATGTCCCGGATACCCGGTACGCGCTTCCGAGATGCCATTCGCCCTTCTGGTTTGTCCCATCCGCCGTGATAAGAAGACCGTGCCCGTCCGGAACGCCGCGTGCGACCTCCCCCATAAACGTCCTGCCGTCCGCCATCTTGAGCGTTTCCAAACTGTTGCCCGCCGTCCTCAGGAACAGGGTCGCATATCCCGCCCAATCCCTCCAGGCAAGGTTGAATCGGCGGCCGACAAAGGCACTCTTGGGGCGGCGGCCGACGATAAGCCCACTAAGCACACGGACAGGCTCAGCGGCAAGCTTGGCGCCAGGCTCGGCCGCATGCCCGGCGGCCGGCTCGACGACAAGATCGGGGACAAGCTTTACGCCCGTGGTTAAACTGTTGGCTGATACGTCTGCAACCTTGTCGGTTGGCCCCGTGTCCTCGTACTCTGTTTCAGCCACTTGCGCGTTGGATCCGTCGCTTCCCCACAGGTATCCAACTAACCCCAGGGCCGCTATCATCGCGAATAGAGAGCCGCGCCGTCTCATCATCATCATTCTAGTCTTCTTTCCACGCCGGTCAAGTGTGTGAACCCCATTAAACCTCTGTTGAATCGGCGAGGAAAGCACAAAAGGAGCCAGCGTCAAACCACCGGCGAACTTTTCGACCGTCGGCGTCTGGCCACAGAAAATATTGGGCTGGAGGCAACAAATGTATTGACAATGCGCGCAAAAAGTCTGAATCTCTTGTCCGCTTCTTCGGCGGTGGACGCCGGGGAATGCCGGGAGTTCGTATGGCAGGAATCCGCGTTGGGATAACATAGTACAAGCAGACGGAGGTATCGTACCCTCGGCGGCCATGTTGCCGCTGTTGTTTTGTTGCCACCGCCGTTGTTCTCTTCACCCCGGACGAGCGGTCACGACGCAATCTGTATCGGCGTCTTGTCCAGGGAATGATCCTCTCGGCAGCCACGTGATGGAAGGAACAACGAGTCGATGAAGTTTCGTGAAGGTTTTTCTGCAGGAAAACTGGCTGGAATCGTCATCCTCCTCGCCATCTCAACGCCCTTGGCCGTCTCCCGCGCCGACAACTTCACAACTTCTGTTGAGGAGAATTCCACGCAGACTTGGAATGATCCCATCTGGGAGCCGGGACCGGTCTCCCCTGCTGCCGGCAACTCCTATGAAGTCCTCAGCGGGGGAGTCATCTGGAATAACAGCAGCAACGTCGTCCAAACCTTTTCTGGTGACTCGCTCACGCTGGATGCCGGTGCCACTCTCGGGGTTACGGGCATGTATTGGCTTGCGATCCTGCAGTTTCCCGGCGTTGGAGGAAACCCGGGATTGATCCTCAACGGCGGGGAAATACAAACGGGCGGGGCGTACTCTGGACAAAAGTTTACGATCGAGGGCAATGTGTCGGTCGCGTCGGCCTCGACCATCGACTATAATTGGAAACCCAGCCTGTTCGTGATCGCGGCGCAACTCACTGGCAACGGTAGCTTGATATTCATCCGGGGAAGTGGCAGCAACCAATGTGAAGTCTTGGGCACAAACAATTCGTACACCGGCCGTTGGATGATCGAAGCAGGCTCCCTTATAGGCGTCGGCGACGGGTCTCTGGGCTCGGGCAACGTCTTTGTGTTCGAAGGGGCTAGTTTGGAAGTCGACTACGACATCCAGTCCCCCGGCACGCTCCGGCTCTTGGGAAACAACAGCGTCATGGTCCTGCATCAGGATTGCCAGTTCGGCGCGGTGACGATCAACGGCGTGTCCTTGGCCCCGGGCACATACACCTACAACAATCTCCTGGCCCAGTTCCCGCGCAACTTTGCGCCCGGCGGGTCGGGCAGCATCACGGTGGCTCCCCCTCCGTCGGTCTCGGTTTCTCCGCCACCACCTCCTCCCACGTTGCAGGGGATCTACGTGGATTACGTTGGCGGCTCGGACGACAATATCGGCACAAACCCGGCGACCGCCTGGCAGCATTGCCCGGGCGATGCGGCGGCAACCGGAGTAGCCAACGGCGCGTCGTTGACGCCAGGGACAACGGTATGGTTCAAGGGCGGCGTGCCCTACGTCTTTACGGCTCCGGCCCAAAGCTGCTACACGCCGGGCATCCAGGTGTACTGGAGCGGGACGGCCAACGCCCCGATCACCTACGCCAGCACGAATGCCTGGGGCAACGGCTCGCGGGCGATCTTCACCGACAACTACGCGCAGAACAGCTACGCGGCGTTCTGGAATTATTACGGCGCCAGCAACATCGTGTTCAACAACCTCGAAATCGGCCCGATGGGCGGCTCCAACAGCTTGCCGGTGAATACCGGCTCGAACGTCGGTGGCGTCCCGCCAAATCCGGCTTGGGGCATATTTTTCTTCACGACCATCGCCTCGAACGTAACCGTCGAAAACTGCTACTTCCACAACCTCGGCTACTGGCAGGACCAGGAGCCGATCAGCGCCAACTCGATCCAGGGCGGCTGCGGCGTTTCCTCCGCGGGTATTCAGGTCGCCGGCGACGGCGCCGGCGTGAACGGCCTGACGGTCACCAACTGCGAGTTCACAGCCGTCTGCAACGCGATTGACGTGGAGTACGGCATCGCCAGCTACAATCTGACCGTGGCGGGCTGCAACTTCCACGATTACACCGTCTGGTCCATCGACCTGGCCGCCACCGGGAGCGGCGCGCTCGGTCTCAACAACGTGTTCATCAGCGGGAACCAGTTTCATGACTTCGACTGGGCGTACGCGCCTTTTTACTGGGCCGGCTACAGCGACCCGCCGCATCACGATGGAATCTATCTCCGGCCGGGATCGGCGGCGCCCGGGAGCAACATCAACATTTACGCAAACATGTTCTGGGGCACGCACCCCAACGCGTCGGGGACGGCGGCAATCTGGGCGGCCTCCAGCAGCGCCAACATCTACAACAACCTGTTCATCAATTGTAATTCGCTGGCGAACGGTGATTATGCGGGCACGCTGCCGATCGACTGTTCGGCGGGCGCCAATTCCGGCTCGTCGATCCCGTCGCTGATGCGCGTCCTCAACAACACGATCATCGTCAACACCGCCGCCAATCTCGATGACGGCCAGAGCACGGAAGCCCTCTATATGGGATGCGACGGCAGCGAGACGTGGCCATTGAATGACACCCTGATCGTTGAGAACAACATCTTCTATGACTTCCGCACGACAATATATGGATATGATCTTGTCGGCACCGATCCCATTGCCACGGGAACCAGCGCGTGGACGTTCAACTACAACGACTACTCCACTGTACTGCCCGCGCTGTTTCAAATCACGGGTTTGAACTCGGGTTTGAACCTCGGCGGTCTGCAGGCGTTGGGGTGGGAGACCAACGGACGGACCGGCAATCCACTATTCGTCAACCTGGCGTATGGAAGCGGCACGAACTCCTGGCAGAATAATTACGCGCTGTCGTCCGGCTCGCCCTGCATCGGCGCCGGCGCCAACCTGGGCAGCCTGAACCTGCCGGGGTTGAACGCCGATATCGCGGGCAACCCGCGCCCGACATCGGGCCCGTGGGACATCGGCGCGTACCAACAATAGAAGCGGCCTCCGCCGCATGCGGTAGCCTGTCTGGTGCTTGGTGTCTGGTAGTGCCCTAATCTGGATTACCACGATCCTTTCCGGGGTGATTTTTGGTGTGAACCTGGGGACGGTGAATCGCATCCGTCTGTCGAAGCACGCAAGTTGAGATCGGCGTTGCCGCCGCTTGTCGTGTGAGACCGTAACGTCACGGAACGGCGGGGGCTATCGGAGTCCGGTCCGCTTTGCGGCCCAACTCAGTCCATCCCCATCTGCGGTCGGGCTACGCCCTCCCTCCGTCGGGGATGGACAAACTCAGAACCCCAACTTAAACTAAGTGCCCTCAGACCAACACAAACCTTGGCTCGAAAAAAGTGGTCCGGTCAATCACCACCGGCACGAACAAGTACGCTGGTCACTGTCACCCGTGAAAAAGTACATAAAACAAAGACATGACCATCAAGCAAATCCGGTATGAAATATAAATATCGACGGTGGGTGAGCTGGTGGACGGAGGACGTTGATTCGCCGGTGGCTGCTAGTCGGCGGGTTGATTTACGCGTGGTTCTTCGGTCAGGGTATACCATTGTGGGATGATGATTTCACAAGCTGGTTTTGGAAGATCAAGGACAAGAGTGTTCTGCGGGTGTTACTGGAGTGGCTCTCCCCGTTGTCCACCCAGCCCGAGAACTGGGGCTTTAATGAACGGCCACTACAGGCGCTGACGTACAAGCTCTGTTATTGGATCAGCGGATACGATTCTTGGAGCTACATGCTTTTCAAAGGCGTGGCGTTTGCCCTGGTGGGCGTGATGATTTACCAGTGGGGTCTCCGTCTCGCACCTGCAACGCGCGGTGGACGGATGGCCGCGCTCGCGGCGGCGATCGTGTTCATGGTCATGCCGGGCCCGATGGTGGCGTATTTGTGGCACTGTGATTACGCGCCTGTCGCAGAATTTCTCTTTTTGCTGATGACCTACCTGATCTGGGACGCCGTGGAAGAAACGCCCGAGACGTTTCGGGGGCGGCCGCGGCTGGGCGATCTGGAACACCGTCGCTGGTTGTTCAAATGGGCGGGGCTCTCACTGGCCACTTATCTGGCATACAAATCGAAGGCCGACTTGAAACTGATACCGGCGATTCTCGCGTTGTATGTGTTGATCGTCCGGCGGCAGCAGGTCTGGTTCTTTGCCGTGCCGGTCGGCCTCATGGGTCTGCTCGCAATTCCCTGGGGCGGGGCTATTTTTCACAAGCTCCCGCCGTTTGTGCCAGGTTCAGGGGGAAGCCCAGTCGGCTGGATGTGGCAACCGGCAAGTTTCGCGCGGTTGAGGGATTTTCTCTGGTCGTCGCAGCGGTATAACGGTTGGCAGGTATTTCGGGAGCCGACGTTGTCGCTGGCGGCTCTGTTGGGACCATTTCTATTGGGCGGAATTCTGATCTTCCTTGGCTGGCGGTTTATTAAAAGGGAAAGTTCGGTCGGGAAACTGTCGGAGACGCCCGCTGGTCGGGCGCGCTTGTTTGCATTAATCTGGTGCGGCGCCATTCTCGCGGCCGTGAGTGTTCTGCCCGGCAATCAACTATCCCTTTCGCGTGCGCTACGGCATGATCACGATGGTGCCGTCGTCACTATTGTTGGCGTGGGTATTCGGTCTGTTCGCGGATACGGCGGATCGTTTGCCACGCTGGGCGTCGGTCGCGGCGGTGTGTTTACTGGCGGCGCAGTGTGCGATCAACCTCACGCGGTCCATCGAGTCCCGCAGGCGGTTGGGGCGCGTGATGGTGGCGGTTGATCAGGCCTATGAAAGTTTCGCGAGGCAGTTGCCGGATTATCGCCTGACCCGACTGCCGGACTTTCTCCCCTACGATTATCGCCCTGGCGCACCGGAATCGATCTTGAAAAAGGAGCGTTTGGGCAACATTCTGGAATTGGTCAAGGGGTACGAGCCGTACAAGACGTATGTGCTGACGTGGGAGCCTCCGCTGTGGGAGCAAGTGGAAGTGGTTCGGAGTTTCAATGGTTGCCGGGAGGGCGTGCTCTTTGACATGATATTCCCAAGCCCACCGGAAGCAGGCGTGCAACTGCTGCGTTTCATCGGGCCAGACCCGCTGTACTTGAAAGGGGAGGAATTGCGCGCCAAGGGGGACCTCGCGGGCGCGCAGAGGGTGCACGAGGAATTTGTGAGCAAACATCCGCTCAGTCTGGCAGGGTTGTTCTTAGTCGGATTGGAGGCCTACCAACAACAGGATTGGCACCGGGCGGAGCAGGTGTATTCAACGCTCGAACGTTATCTGCCCGACCGAGTACCGGTGCTCTACTACCGTGCCGTCACACTGGAGCAGCTTCCAGCAGTACGACCCGGCCATCGCACGGCTGAAGCGCATCCTGATGGAGGGAACGAAGGACTACAACGTCTGCTTTCACCTGTATTGGTGTTTCCGCAAGACCGGACAGACGGCATTGGCGAAAGAGGTGTTGTCGCTGATGAAACAGTTATTCCCGATTAAACCAGATTACGCCGAGGCGCACAACAATCTCGGAAATCTCTTCTTCCAGGAGGGGAAGGTCAGCGATGCCATTGGGCAATATGAGCAAGTGCTGCGGATCAAACCCGGTAACGTCGAGGCGCACTGCTATCTCGCACTCGCCCTCGAGCAAACGCACCGTGTCCGGGAAGCCATCGAGCACTATGAGCAGGCGTTGCGGGTCAAGCCTGACTATGTTCCAGCGCAAAACAATCTGGCCTGGCTGCTGGCGACGCTCGCCCCGGCGGACGGCGGCGACCCGGTGCGGGCCGTGAGTCTGGCCGAACAGGCCTGCCCGGCTCACCCGCGACCGCGTGGCGTCGTATCTCGACACCTTGGCGGCTGCGTATGCGTCTGTCGGACGATTTACCAATGCGGTCACGACTGCTCAAACGGCAGTCGATTTGGCCCGGTCGACCGGACAGACGCAGGTTGTCGCCGAGATCCAGCAGCATCTGCAATTGTATCGCAGCGGACGCGCTTACAGTCCGTCCACGGAAGTGACGAGCCCGCACGCTCCGTGACCCGCGTCACTTTTACCCCGGCGATTCACCTCGGTACAGCACCAGTGGGTTCTGACCTGCCCCAAAGTGCGTATCTACTCATACAATGACCTAACCCTTGTGACACCCGCGGTATGTTTGATCGGGCCGGATTTTCCGAATGCGTTGGGTTACACGACCCTCCAAGGCTCCTACTCCATGTTACTGTGAGCCAGACAGGTTTGGTCCCAGCCAACGCCCGGTCCATCAATTTCCTGGTCGGTACTCGCCAGACGAACGCCGTGGTAACGCTGGGCGGTGTGAATATCCCGCTCGTCCCGATCGTTGGTGGGCGCCTCGCCGGCGCTGTGTCGGCGTTCGCCGGCGACGTGGAAACACTGACGTTCTCTGCCCCGATTGCATCGCCCGATCTAACCGCCCTGTACTTCGATGACATTGTCTTCTCGCAGATGATTGTCCCCGAGCCTTCGACCACTGCCCTTGTCGGCCTGGGACTGCTCGGGCTGATCGCTTTCCTGCGCCGCTGCCGTCCGATTCCGTAGCCCGGCGCCTTCCACCGGCTTGTCTTTTCACCTGTGGCTCAATACAGTCGTTTCGTGGCCTCGACACAAGGCAAACTCTATATCGTCGGCACGCCCATCGGGAATATGGAGGATATTACCCTCCGCGCCCTGCGCGTCCTCCACGAGGCCGATCTCATCGCCGCCGAGGACACCCGTCACACAGGCCTCCTGCTCGCCCGCCACGGCATTAAGAAGCCGTTCGTCAGCTACCACGAATTCAACGAGGCCAAACGAACGCCCGAATTGCTCATGCAGCTCCGGGAAGGCCGTCAGATCGCCCTTGTTTCCGATGCGGGTATGCCAACCCTCTCCGACCCCGGACAGCGCCTGATTCGGGCTGCCATCGACGCCGGAATGCCCGTGGAAGTCGTTCCGGGTGTTTCCGCCGTCACGGCGGCCCTTGCCGGCAGCGGGCTCGCCGGCGAATTTCTGTTTTTTGGCTTTCTTCCTCACAAATCCGGCCAGCGCCGTACCGCCCTCACCCGCCTCGCTCCCCTATCCTGCACCCTCGTCTTTTTCGAATCGCCTTATCGCCTGTTGAAGAGCCTCGGCGACATGCGCGACGTGCTGGGAAATCGTGACGTCGTCGTCGCCCGCGAGTTGACGAAGAAATTCGAGGAGTTCCTCCGCGGCGATATCGAGTCCGTCCTGAAAAAGCTTGAGAACCGCTCGATCAAAGGTGAAATTACCGTCATCGTC
This sequence comes from uncultured Verrucomicrobiae bacterium, assembly GCA_963712025.1. Classification (GTDB taxonomy): domain Bacteria; phylum Verrucomicrobiota; class Verrucomicrobiia; order Palsa-1439; family Palsa-1439; genus Palsa-1439. The sequence continues at coordinate 342,711 of CAVQGJ010000011.1, forward strand.
GAGGGCCGACAGGAATGAATACGCCGCATCATCCATCGCTCCGTGGGGTGTTTCGTATGACGGGTCGCGCCTTTCCCTCTCTCTGCGCGTTGCTTTTGGCCGCTTGCTCCACCACTACCGGCCCGCGCGTGCTCGAAGTCACCAGCCGCACCCGGCTTCGGGATGTGGACATTGCCGACCGCGACTATTTCATCGCGGATCGCGCGTCGCTCATTACCTACCAACCTCAGGATCTGAGCAGTAACGACCAGCGTGAGGAATTCTACGTCCGCTGGACGCCTGGACGGATTCCGGGATCAAGCCCCCGAACCATCAGCCTGGTAAAATTCGAATATCGGCAGGTAGCCAAACCCGCCGAGGTGTCTGAGGAGACCTACGTTCCGCACGGAGACGCCCGGAAGCTTTTTGTAGTCGGCGGAGAGCAGTTCCGCTCGGGCGGCGTGGTGTCCGCCTGGCACGTGAGTTTGTGGGATGGCGACAAGGTTGTCGCGGAAGAGAAGTCGGTCCTGTGGTGAGGTGATCCACGCGTCGACATGACAGAGTCAACCGTTATTGCGCAATTCGATGCGGTCGTGGCGAGGCAACCGCGCAAAGTCTGCCTCTACTGGGGCGGCGACCGGTTCACGAACGCGGACCTGGCCGGCCACATCCAACGGTACGGCGCGCAGTTGCAGGCCGGACACGGCGTGGGCCGGGGTGACCGCGTCGGCATCTTGTTGAAGAACTGCCCCGAGTTCATTTTCGCCTTGTACGCTGTGCTGAAATCGGGCGCGACCGTCGTCCCGATCAACAATTTTCTCAAGGCCCCTGAAATCCAGCATATCGTGGACGACTGTCAGACTGAAATGCCTGATTACCTCGGTGGATTTCGACGAAACAATCGCAAAGCTCACGGGCATTACCGCGATCCCACTCCCCGAACTCGAGCGGGGCGCGGCAACGGCAACGGCGCCGACGTGGCCGACAGTAGCGCCGGACGATCTCGCGGTGATCATTTACACGTCGGGCACGACCGGCAAATCCAAGGGCGCGATGCTCACCCATGGGAACATCGCGTCCAATGCCCGCAGTTGCATCAAAGCACTCGAACAAACAGACGATGATCGCCTGACGCTCCTGCTGCCGATGTTCCACAGTTTCATGTTGACCGTGTGCATTTTCACGCCGCTGTCGATGGGTGCCGCCATCGTGTTGATCAAGTCCATCCAGCCATTCAAGGCCGCCATGCGCGAGATCATTCGCAACCGCGCCACGATCCTGGTCGGCATCCCGCAACTGTTCCAGGCCCTGGCCGACGCCAAAATCCCGTTTTGGCTGCATTGGGTGCTGAACTTGCGGCTGGCGGTTTCGGGCGCCGCTCCCCTTCCCGGGCGAAACGCTCGGAAAATTCGACCGGAAGTTCCACTTCCCGTTGCTGGAAGGATACGGACTGAGCGAGGCGTCGCCTGTGGTGTCGTTCAATCCCATCCGCGGCGTCCAAAAACCTGGTTCGGTCGGCCTGCCGTTGCCCGACATCGAGGTGAAGATCTTCGACGATCAGGGGCACGAACTGCCGCCCGGCCAGGTCGGGGAAATCGCCGTGCGCGGCCCGAACGTGATGCGCGGATATTACAACCACCCGGAGGAGACCGCCGCGGCCGTGCGGGACAATTGGCTGTACACAGGCGACATGGGCAGGAAGGACGACGACCGGTTACATCTACATCGTCGACCGCCGCAAAGAGTTGCTGCTGGTGCGCGGCATGAATGTGTACCCCCGGGAAATCGAAGAAGTCTTGCACCAGTTCCCGAACGTGCGCGAGGCGGCGGTTGTGGCGAAACCCGACGAGAAGCGGGGTGAGGTGCCGATAGCATTCGTCAGCGCGGTCAACGGGGCGAAACTGGATCCGAATGAGATCCTGCGGTTTTGTCGCGACCGGCTCGCCGACTACAAAATCCCGCGTGAGATCCGCGTGATGGAAACGCTTCCACGCACGGCGACCGGCAAAATCGCCAAGTTGGAATTGAAGAAGAGCCTCTAGCCCAACGGGTTACTACCACCGCTTGCAGGCTTCGCGGTAGCTGTCCACGTTGCGTTTGAGTTCGTGGACGCTGTCGCCACCAAACTTGTCGAGGAGCGCTTTGGCCAGTTCGAACGCCACCACCGCTTCGCCAATGACCGCCGCGGCAGGCGTGGCGCACACATCGGAGCGTTCCACGGTCGCCTTCACTTCCTGGCCCGTCTGGATGTCCACCGACCGCATCGGTTTCATCAGCGTCGACAGCGGCTTCATCGCGACACGGACGACGACTGGTTGGCCGTTCGTCATCCCGCCCTCAAACCCGCCCGCGTTGTTGCCTGCGCGCGTCAGGATGCCGTCCTGTGCCGGCAGGATTTCATCATGCACCTGTGAACCGAATCGCCGCGCCGCCTCAAACCCCAGCCCGACCTCCACGCCTTTCATGGCCTGGATGCTCATCAAGCCTCGCGCCAGATTGGCATCGAGCTTCCGGTCCCATTGGACGTGGCTGCCCAGCCCGATCGGAACGCCAATGGCGACCACTTCAAACACGCCGCCAATCGTATCGCCCTGGGCTTTGGCCGCGTCTATGGCCTCAATCATTTGCTTCTCAGCGACCGGATCAGCGCAACGCACCTCGCTGGCTTCGCTGCGCTCGCGGATTTGCGCAAACGTCAGGCCATCCGTCTTCGCCTGGACGACGCCGAGGCTGACGATGTGCCCGACGATGTCGATGCCGACCTCCGCCAGAAGAAGTTTGCAGGCCCCGCCAATGGCCACGCGCATCGTCGTTTCCCGCGCGCTGGATCGCTCCAGAATATCGCGCGCGTCCTGGCGGTCATACTTGATCACGCCCGCCAGATCCGCATGGCCGGGCCGCGGCTTCGTCACGGCCGGCAATTCGTCGATCTTGAAGTCGCGGTTCTTGACCGTGAACGTGACTGGCGAGCCGATGGTCTCCCCGCGCCGCACACCTGACAGCACTTCCGCCTGGTCGGTTTCGATCTTCATGCGGCCGCCGCGTCCATAGCCCTGCTGACGGCGCGCCAGATCGCGATTGATGGCCGCGAGGTCGATCTTGAGACCGGCCGGCAAACCTTCCACCACGCCGATCAAACACGGGCCGTGGGATTCGCCTGCCGTGAAGTACCGTAATTCTGGCATCCTATCCTCGTCTGAATATCAATGTCAGCATGTCTTTCATGTTGCCGACGTACGTGGCCATGATAGCAAGAAGTTGGTCTTGCGCAAAGAGCCAGATGAGGGCGCCCAGGGCAATGTACGGCCCATAGGGAATATGGCCCTGCAAATCCCGTTTCCTCAGCGCGATCAGCACCAAGCCGACTATCGAGCCAATCATGGACGAAAGGAAGATCGAAAACACGGTCGCCTGCCAACCGAGGAACGCGCCGATCGCCGCGAGCAGTTTCACGTCGCCAAACCCCATTGCTTCCCGCGGGATGACAATCTCATTTACCATCGCCTCAATGGCTCCGTCTGGCAGGGGATGCTTCGCGCCGTTCACGGCGATTGAATCTTCACGGACAATGACCGCGGCATCCAGGAATTCCTTATCCGCGAATTTTATGGATGCCGCTTGGAATCGAACCTTGTCAGAACTGCGGGAAAACAAGTGGGACCAGACGATTTCTTCGTCGGGCAGCTTGAGCTTGCGATCGACAATTGTGATGGTTGTGCCGGGTGGCAGTGGGACTCGCAACCGGCCAAACAGGAGCTTGCCGAATTCTGCAATCGCGATCAGTACGACGCTGCCTGTGAGAATGCCCAGGAACGACCCAAGCGCGGCAACGGCGTGCGATTGCGTGTGTTGGAGGGGCGGCACCAAAACAGAACAAATGAATCCAACAACAATGCCGCCGAGAGTGATTTCGTTGGGGATAATCATGTGCTCGAAGTCGATGAAGGTGGCAACGATTAATCCGCCGATGATCACCCAATAAATCGGTCCTTTCAGAAGGTAAGGAAATGCCCTGCCCCGTCGGCTGATCCCATTCGGTCAGTTTCAGCCACATCAGGAGAAACAGCACGGCCGTCAGCAGTTCGACCACGAAATACCGGGGACTGATCTTCGCGCCACAGTGGCGGCACTTGCCCCGGAGCGCGAGGTAGCTGATCAGTGGAATGTTGTCCACCCAGCGAATGCGCTCGTTGCAGTGCGGACAGTGCGACGGGGGCGTGACAATCGATTGTTCGAGCGGCATGCGATGCACGCACACATTCAAGAAGCTGCCAATCACAGCCCCAAATACGAACACGACGAAATCCAGGTAGAGCCGCAGCCCGGCTCACGACTTGTCCCCATAGATCGCTGCGCGCAGCGCCCGCCGCATGACCGCCAGGGGCGCCTTCCGCTTCGTCCACAATCTCGAAAGCCTTCGCGCCCTGATGCAGCAACATGCTCAGTCCGTTCGCCACTTTCGCGCCCGCGCTCTCGGCGACCTGCAGCAATTGGGTTTCCGCGGGATGATAGATCGTGTCGTACACGTGCTGGCGCGGCGAGAACAGTTCGGCCCCCAGTCCCAGTGAATCGCCGTCCTTCAGACCCACCGACGTCGCGTTCACCACCAGATCGACTTCTGCGATCACCTTCCGGATGGCGTCCGCCGTCAGCGTCAGCGATTGAAATTCGCTCTTGGTGCCGGCAATCTCACGGGCGATGGGCTCGATCTTCGCCAGCGTCCGATTGGCCACAATGACTTTCGCGGCGCCATCCAGGGCGCATTTCACCGCGATCCCCCGCCCGGCTCCGCCCGCGCCGAAGCACGAGCACGCGCTTGCCCTTGATCGACAGGTTGAAATCTTCTTTGACAGCCTTGAGAAAACCGGAGCCGTCCGTGTTAAACCCGCGCGTCTTGTCCTTCTCGATCACGATGGTATTGACCGCGCCAACCTTTCGGGCTTCGGGGTCGATCTCATCGAGGCAATCCAGGGCCAGAATCTTGTGCGGCACGGTCAGATTGAGACCGACCAGGCCCATCTCGCGCGCGCCCTGGAGCGCCGTGCGCAAGTTGCGCGGGTCGACGTGGAACGCCAGATACACCCAATTCATCCCCAGCGCTTCAAACGCGGCGTTGTGCATCGCCGGCGACGCCGTGTGGGTGATCGGCGCCCCGAATACTCCAACAATTGTCGTTGAGCCGTCAATATGCATTGTGACTGTGATCCGGGCTTGCGTGCGCCGGTGGCGCTTAGCGCACCAACCCGGCCACGACAGAGTAGCTGAAGCTGTTCAGAAGCTCAAGAATCGGCTTCGGATAGACGCCGAGCGCGACCACGGCCAATGCCACAAGGCCCAGCGCGACGTTGAGATACGTCGGGGTGACAATCGGACTCTCGTCGGCGCCGTTCGATGACGTAGATATGTTTGAGGAGAATGAGATAGTAGTAGAGCGACACGGCGCTCATGACGATCCCCAGAACCACCAGCCACAGCAGACCGAAGTGTTGCGCGTCCTTCTGAATCGCGGAAGCGAACAGGTAAAACTTGCCGAAGAACCCGCCCAACGGAGGAATTCCCGCCAACGACAGCACGAAGATCAACATCAACAGCGAGAGGAACGGCGCCCGTTTCGCCATGCCGTCGAAGTTCCGCATTTCATCTCCCCCGGCCCGGCTGGACAAGGCCGCGACAACCCCGAACGCGCCGAGATTCGTCAGCGCGTACACGATGATGTAAAACAGCACCGAGGTCGCGCCCATTCTCGTGGCGGCGATGAGGCCGATGAAGATGTAGCCCGCATGCGCGATGCTGGAATACGCCAGCAGGCGCTTCACATTATGTTGCACGATGGCGGCGCAGTTGCCCAGGATCATGCTCAAGGCCGCCGTGACCGCGAGAAGCATTGTCCATCCCGAAGCGAAGTTGCCCCAGTAGGCCGAGCCTTGCAGACCCGCAAACCCGATGAACAACACCTTCAGCAAAATGAAGAAGCTGGCCACCTTCGAGCCGGTCGCGATATAGGCGGTCACCGGCGTCGGCGCGCCTTCATACGCATCCGGTGCCCACAAGTGGAACGGAACAATCGCCACTTTGAATCCAAAACCGACAATCGTAAACAGCAACCCCGTCGCCAGCAGCGGGCTCATGCTCAACCCACCCGTATTTTTCACGGCGTCCTGGATGCCCTGCAAACTGGTCGTGCCGGTCACCCCGAAGACATAGCTCAACCCGAACAGCAGAAATGCCGACGACATCGCGCCGAACATGAAGTATTTGACCGCCGCCTCCTGCGACCGCAACTCGCCCTTGTGGAACGCGGTGAGGATGTACAACGAGACGCTCGTCAGTTCGAGCGCCACAAAAATCGTTATCAATTCCTCCGCGCTGATCAGCAACATCATCCCCACCGCGCCGAACAGCAACACGGCGTAATACTCGCCGACATGGCGCCCGACATCGTAATCCATGGAAATCAACACGGTGATCACCGCCAGCGCCACGATCACCAGCTTGAAGAATAGAATCAGGTCATCGACAGCCAGCGTACCGCCCAGGAGCACCGTGCGCGGGCCGTTGAGTTGTTGCCACAGGGGAAGTATCGACGCCAGCAGGCCAACCACGGCGGCCGTGCCGATGGTTCGCGACCGCACGCTCATCTCCTCGCGGCGCACCGACGCGAGGTCCAGTGTCAACGCGACCAGTGCGGTCAGTGTCAGGATCACTTCCGCGCCCAGACCCTTCAAGACATCGAAATAGGGTACGGGTGTCACGGCGCACCCCGCAGGAATATTTGTACGTTCGCCTTGATCATGTTCAACATGATGGACGGGTACACTCCCACGATCACCAGCAACGCCATCAAAATGATCGCCGCCACTCGTTCGGGCAGCGTGATCGGTGGCAGCGCCGGATGCGACTCGCCCCCGCCCGCCTTGTGGTCATGGCCATGCCCGCCGCCACCCGCGGGTTGATCCTGTTCCATGAACACCTTGTCGTTGGCGTTCAGGATGTAGGCCACGGTAATCGGAATGCTCAACCCTGCCGCGAGCGCCAGCATCGGGTGCATATGGAACGCGCCAACGAGAATCTGGTATTCCGCCACAAACCCGCTGAAACCCGGCATTCCCATGGAAGCCGCGCCGCCGCCATAGAATGTCACGCAGGCAAACGGGATGACCTTGGCCAGTCCGCCCAATTCATCCAACTGGCGTGTGTGGGTCCGGTCATAGACCATGCGACCGACAACGGCAAACAGCAGGCTCGCGACAATGCCGTGCGAGAACATCTGCAGAATCGCCCCGGACATGCCGATCAGATTGAGCGTTGCCAGGCCCAGCAACACAAAGCCCATGTGACTGACGCTCGAGTAACCGATGATGAATTTGAAATCCTTTTGAACCAGCGCGACTGCCGCGCCGTACACGATCCCGATCACCGCGATCCACGCGATCCACCATCTCCAGTGCTCCAGACCCTGCGGGAACAGCAACATCGCGGCGCGGAAGCAGCCGTACGAGCCGAGTTTCATCACCACGCCCGCCAGCAGCATGGACGCGGCGGTCGGCGCGGCGACATGGCCCGTCGGCGCCCACGTGTGGAACGGCCACATACCGGCCAGTACGCCGAACCCGACAAAAATCAGCGGGAACACCCACACCTGCACGTCGGGCGCAATCGGGTGCTTGGCGAGTTCGAGAATGTCGAAGGTTTGTCCGCCGGCGCTGAAATAAACGGCCAGGATGCCGATGAACACCAGCGCGCTGCCCACGAACGAGTACAATGACGAGCTTCATCGCGCCGTACTCCTTGCGCGTCGAGCCCCAAATCGCGATGACGAAGTACTTCGGAATGATCGCCAGCTCGTAAAACACGAACAGCAGGAACAAATCCATCGCCATGAACACGCCGTACACGCCGGCAATCAGGGTCAGGAAGAACGCAAAAAACTCTTTCACGCGGTTTTCAATGTTCCAACTGAAAAGGATGCCGGTCACGCACACAAAACCGTTCAGCACGATGAGCGGGAAACTGATGCCGTCCACCGCGAGATGGTAGTTCGCGTTGATCGCCGGAATCCAGGGCAAGTTCACGATCTGGATGAAGCCGTCTTGCAGCGCGCCATGGGCGCTGATCTGCGCGTTGACCCAGTCGTTGTAGTTGAAATAATCCTTGAGCGCGACGAGCAGCGCCGCCACACCCGTCAATAGCGCGACCCAGCGAATCAGGTTCTTCGACTCGCGAGGCAGCAGCAGGATCAGCCCCACACCGAGGAACGTCAGGTAAATTGTCCAATCAACTTGCATGGTTCCGTCAGAATTTCGCGACCGTCATCGTTTGGAAAATGTCGACCAGTTGTTTCACCGCGGTGTTGGAAGCGTTAATCATCGGCCCCGGGTAAATCCCGATCCAAAACATGAAAAACATCAGCACCGCCCCGATGAAGATCTCCCGTCCCGTCATGTCGGGCAAACCGGCCCATTTCATGTTGAGCGGGCCGAAACAGACCTTTTGCATCATGCCGAGCAGGAACACGGCGGTGATGACCAATCCGATGGTCGCCAGGGACGTGATTAGCGTGACGATCGGGAACGCGCCCTTGAACACGAGGAATTCACCCACAAACCCGTTGAGTCCGGGCAATCCCAGCGACGAGAACATCGAGATGCCCAGGATGCCCGCGTAAATCGGCATGTTCTTGCGCAGGCCGCCGTATTCTTCGAGCTTGCGCGTGTGCGTCCGCTCATAAATCACGCCCACCAGGAAGAACAACGCTGCGGAACTGATGCCGTGATTAAACATCTGTAACATCGCGCCGTTCAGCGCTGCGGCTTTCTCGTTCGCGATGTCGGCCACGTTCGGCGCCGAGGCGACCGTCGCGAAAATGCCCAGCATCGCGTACCCCATGTGGTTGACCGACGAGTACGCGACGAGCCGCTTGAAATCCGTTTGGGCCAACGCCGCGTAAGCGCCGAACACGATACTGGCCAACGCCAGCAACAGCAGCACGTGCACATGCGCGTGGACCTGATCGGGGAAAATGGGCAGGATAATTCGCAGGAAACCGTACACACCCATCTTCAAGAGAATGGCTGCCAGCAACATCGAGCCGCCCGTCGGCGCTTGGGTGTGCGCGTCGGGCAACCAGGTGTGAAACGGCCAGATGGGCACCTTGATCGCGAAGCCGAGGAACGTGCCCCAAAATAGCAACGATCCGAAGCACGAGGTGCTGATCGGGAAGCCCGTTCGCTCGTGAATGCCGGCCACAAGCTTGGAGATGGCCGCGCCCAGTTCTCCCGAAGCCGCCTTTTGGCGCAAGTCGAGGAAGTCGAGGGAATTCGTCGCCAGATAAATGAACGCAAACGCCAGGAGCATCCCGACGCTGCCGGCCAGGGTGTACACAAAGAACTTGAACGATGCGTACGTCCGGTCCTCGGCTCCCCAAATTTTGATGAGGAAGTACATCGGGATCAGCCCGAGCTCCCAGAAGATGAACCAGTGGAAGAAATTAAGCGCGGTAAAGACGCCGAACATGCCGGTCTGCAGCAGCAGGAAAAGAATGAAAAACAGTTTCACATTCCGGTCCTGCTTCCAATGCGCCAGCAACGCCAGCGGGGTGACGATCGCCGTCAGCAGAACCATCGTGATGCTGAGCCCATCGACGCCCAGACGATAATCGATGTTGAGCGTGGGGATCCACGACCAGCGCTCTTCGAAGGCCAGCCCGGCGTTCGGATCAAACCGGCTCCAGACGCAAAGGGTTGTCAGCAGCGAGATGATGCTGGCGCCCAGCGCGATCAGTTTGATTTGTCGTTCGCCGCTCTTCGGCACCAGCAGGATCAGCGCCACGCCGACCAGCGGCATGAACGTGATGAGCGACAACAAGGGGATCCAAGACTGGGTCATTTGAAGAAGTAAATCAGCAGGAGAACTGCTGCCCCCAGGCTCAACACGCGGAAATAGTTTTGGATGCGGCCATTTTGCAGTTTCGCCAGCTCGTCACCGCCCAGTCGCACGCTCTCGCAGCCGGCGTCAAAGCCGCCGTTGATGAAGAACTCGTCGCCGATCCAGCGAAACGCTTGTGAGATGCCCCAGGCCGTCCAGGCAATCGCGTGCAGGATGCCGTCGACGACCAATTTGTCCACCAACCGAAAGAACATGGCGCACGTGGCCGTGAACCGGATGATGGTCACGTCGTACAACTCATCGATGTACCACTTGCGATTCAGGAACGTGAACAGACTTCCCAACGCCGTCGACAGCGGGTCGGCATCGGTCGCGTGTTCCATGGTCTTGCGGCCGTAAATCGCCCAACCCAGCAACAGACCCAACGCCACCACCGCCAGCGAGGCACCCATTACGACGGCCTTGCCTTCCTCCGACTCCGCGCCCTCGACGCCGATGTACTCCCCGTATTTGTGACCAAAGAAACCGAGGCCGATGGCGAACAAACTCAGCACCGCAATCGGCAGCCACATGTTCCAGGTCACTTCGTGCGGTTCGCCGCCGTGATGACCATGTCCGTGATCCTCGTGCTTGGCGTGTTCGTCGTGGCCGTGATTGTTTTTTCCGCCGCGCCATTTGCCGGCGAAAACCATGAACATCTGGCGCGTCATGTAAAACGCCGTGAGAAACGCCGCGAACGTCGCGAGGCCCCACGCATATTTGTTGCGCTGGAACGTTGATAGCAGGATTTCATCTTTGGAAAAGAATCCGGCAAACGGGGGCACCCCGGACAGCGCCAACATCCCGATGAGATAACAGACAAACGTGATCGGCATGTATTTGCGCAGGCCGCCCATCTTCCGCATGTCCTGCTCATGGTGCGTGCCGATGATGACGCAGCCGGATCCGAGGAAGAGCAGCGCTTTGAAAAACGCATGCGTGAGCAAATGAAATTGTCCCGCCACCAAACTGCCCGCGCCAAGACCCATGACCATGAAACCAAGCTGTGAACACGTCGAATACGCCAGCACGCGTTTGATGTCGAACTGCGCAACGGCAATCGTCGCGGAAAACACCGCCGTAATGCAACCGATCCACATGACGAAATCCATCACCCACGAACCCGGTTCCGCCGTAAACAACGGATACATGCGTCCGACCATGAACACGCCGGCCGCGACCATTGTGGCGGCGTGGATCAACGCGCTGACGGGTGTGGGGCCTTCCATCGCGTCCGGCAACCACACATGTAACGGGAATTGCGCGCTCTTGCCCATTGCGCCAATAAAGACCAGAAACGCAATCGTGCTCGCCGCCGACAGGCCCCACCAACCACTCCGCAGAGCCAGCGCACTCACTTGTTCCAACGCCCCGGGGTGAAGCGCGTCGTGTGTGTACATACTCAGCGTGCCCGTCTTCCAATACAACATCACGATGCCGAGCAGGAAGCCGACGTCGCCGATGCGGGTGGTGATGAACGCCTTCTTCATGGCGGCCGCCGCCTCGGGCTTGAAATACCAGAAGCCGATCAGCAGATAGCTGCACAAGCCGACGAGTTCCCAGCACATGAACAGCAACAGCAGATTATTTGAGATGACCAGGCCCAGCATCGACGCGGCAAACAGTGAGAGGAAGCAGAAGAACCGCGTGAAATTGTCATCGTCCGCCATGTAACCCGTGGCGTTCACGAAGATCCAGAACCCGACGAACGCGACCATCGCCGCCATCCCCGCTGTCAACGGATCGAGGACGAACCCGATGTCGAGGTTCGTGGTCCCGAATGTGAACCAGGTAAAATTGAAGATCGCCCGCTCGACCCCGTGGTGATCGCCGCCGCCGCCCATGGTCGCGAAGAACGCCCGGAGCGCAAAAACACAGGAGAGGCCCATCGCGATGATCGTCAGCGCCGCGGACGCTTTGCGCCCCGGACGTTTCAGCAACGACTGAATCGCCGCCGCCACCAACGGGAAAAACGGGATCAGCCACTGCTGCTGCGCGAGATGCTGAAGGTATTCGCTGTGTTCCATCTTATCCCTTCAGGTCTGTGAACTCGTCAACATCGACGGATTTATACTGACGATAAATGGCGATGACCAGGGCCAGGCCGACAGCGGATTCCGCCGCGGCAATCGAGATGGCAAAAATGGCGAACAGGTAGGCGGTCGGCATGGCGAAATACTTGTAGTGCCAGAATACGATCAGGTTCAGGATGGCCGCGTTGAACATAATCTCGATGCCGATCAGCACGATGATGGCGTTCTTGCGCGACAACGCTCCGCACAAGCCGATGGCGAACAGGAACGCCGAAAGCATGAGATAATCGCCAAGAGGAATGTTCATCGACGGCGGATGACCTCCTCCAACGCGATGACCACCGCGCCGATGAGCGCCGCCGTCAGGAGCACCGCCATCGCCTCGAATGGGACGACCCAATCCGCGACAAGCGCCTTACCGATTTCCACCAGGGAGGTTTGCGCTCCGGCCGTTGGGAGCACCTGGGCAAGCTGGTCTTTGCGAATAATCGCCCACAACAACCCCGCAATGATGACGGCCGTGCCCATGCCGGTCCACCATTTGCCAGCCGAGAACCTCTCGCGGCCCTTCGTCGCCGGTCACGTGCCTCGTCAGCATGATGGCAAACAACATCAACACGGCAACCGCGCCGATATAAATCAGGATTTGCACGGCCCCGAGAAAGTCCGCGCGCAGCAGGAAGTAATGTCCCGCGATGCCGAGGAAAAACAGGATCAACGACAGGACGCAATGGATGAGGTTGCGGAGCGTGATGGCGAACAGCGCGCCGAGCACCGTGATGGCGGAAAGAATCCAGAAGATGGCTTCCATGGCAATCAGGAGGCGTAGCGATACGTTCGCGGTGCGACGTTCTCCGTCGCGGCCAGCTTGCAGAGGGTGATGAACCAGAGAACGAGCCACAGGGTCGTCGCCACCCACGCCAAGGGCCGGAACGTCAGGAAATGCCACATGCCCACGGCGACGATGTTGACGATCGACATCGGCAGCAGGATTTTCCAGGCGAATCCCAGCAACTGGTCGACGCGCACCCGCGGCCACGTGCCACGGATCCAGATGTTGAGCACGATCATGAACGCCAGCTTGAGGAAGAACCAAAACATGGAGATCAGGCCGCCCATCCAGCCGGGGCCGCTGCCGGGGCCGTTGTAGCCGCCGAGAAACATCGTCACCGTGATCCCCGCCATCGCAATGGACGCGAGATATTCGCCCATTTGAAAGAGAGCGAATTTGAATCCGCTGTATTCCGTGTGATAGCCGGCGATGATTTCCGATTCAGCCTCGGGAATGTCGAACGGTGTGCGGGCTGATTCGGCCATCGCGCCAATTGTGAACAGGACGAACCCGACAAATCCCCAGGGTCGGAAGACGAACCAGTTGGTGATGTTGAGAATTCCCCCGCTTTGCGCCCGCGCGATGCGCAGGGTTGAAAGCGAGCCGACGGCCATGACTACCGCCACTGCCGCCAGCACCATCGGGACTTCGTACGACACGACCTGCGCCACAGCGCGCATCGCGCCGAGCAGCGAGAACTTGTTGCGCGACGCCCAGCCGCCCATGAACAAGGCCAACACGCTCGCGGTGCTGACGGCAAACGCGAACAGAATGCCGATATTCAGGTTGACGGGAACCAGCCCGGCGCCGACCGGCACGACCGAGAAAAGCAGGATCGAGGGGATCACCGCGATAACCGGCGCGAGGAAATGGACAAACTGATCGGCGCGCCGCGGCACGATGTCTTCTTTCGTGAGCAGCTTCAGGCCATCCGCGATCGGCTGGAGGATACCCCAGCGCCCGACGCGGTTCGGCCCAATGCGGTTCTGGATTCGGCCCAGCGCCTTGCGTTCGACGAGCGTCGTGTAGGCAAATATGCCCGGGAATACAGCAGAGGACGAACAAAATGGGAATGACGACGGACGCCCACAGCAAGACGCCGTCCGGCGCATTCACGAACCAAGATACGTAGTTGTTGATAAATCGTTTCCAAACCGAGTGAATCCCCTACCCCAAAGCTCGCTGGTTATAAGAAAACAGCGAACATGTGTCAAACCTCACACAACTCTTACGCTTTACCCGCCTCCCCCATCAGCTTTTTCAGCATGTTGGCGGTCTCGGCTTCTCCTGGCAGGCAAAGTGATAAATCGCTCTCCGCGCCGTTGGCAATCGCATCGGCGTAACCGCGGCAGTCGTATCCGCACGCATGGCAGTCGGTCTGCGCCATCGCGGCCATCAACTTGTCGGCCAACGGCGCGCTTTTCGCCAGATCGAGGCGTTGTTGCATGCCCATACCCGGGTCGTGCCATGGCCAGTTTCCGGCAGGCGCTTCAGCAGCCGGCGCGGCTGCGGGAGCAGGAGCAGCTTGCGGCTCGGCAGGGGCCGCTGCGGGAGCTGGCGCTGACGGCGCTGCTGCGCCGGCGGCAGGCGCAACGCCGACGGAAACGGCACTGAGAAACCCGCTGAGCCACTGACGTTGTTCGGGCGTGAACGGCGCATCGTCGGGAATTGTGAGTTTCGCGGCCGGAGCGGCAGCGGCAACCGGCGCAGGTTTCGGTGCGACCGGAGCGGCCGGCTTTGGCGGCGCTGCCGGTTTTGCGGCTGCGGGTGCAGCCTTTTTCGCCTTCTTTTCCTTTTCCGCCTTCAGCTTGGCGTCGACGGCAGTCGCCTCGGTCGACTTGATCCGATTATAATATTCGTTCGACTTGAGCAAGTCGGGCAGATGTTCGACAAGTTCGTCGAAGCGACCGTACTGCGACTTCTCGTAGTCGTTGTCCATCTTGATCGCGTCGAATGGGCAGACCTCGACGCAAATCTGGCACTGCATACAGACGCTCGTGTCGATGTCGAACACCTTCGGGCGTTGCCGGGGTTTGCCCTTCTCGTCGCGGTCCATGACGATGTAAATGCACTGGGGCGGGCATTCGACCTCGCAAATCTTGCACGCGACACAGCGCATCGTGTCAACCGGACTCTTATCGTCGTCATACACGAGGAACGGGAACGTGCGCGAGTTTTCAGGCGTCTGGACGCGCTCCTCGGGATACTGGACGGTCACGAGCCGCTCCTTGTCGAAGTAGCTGCCGACAAAGTTGCGGGCGGTGACGACCATGCCCTCGAACAAGCCCTTGCCGATGAAGCCCATTACCGATCCACCTCCCCCAGCACGATATCGACGCTGCCGAGGATAATGACGACATCCGCCACCTTGTGGCCGAGGCACATGTCCTCGAGCGTGGTCAGGTTGATGAAACTCGGCGGACGCACATGGTAGCGGTACGGCTGTTTGCCGCCTTCGTCGGAGACGAGGTAGAAACCGAGTTCGCCTTTCGGGGCTTCGACGCGGCCATAGCCGTCCCCGACCGGGATTTTGAAATTGCGGAGCTTCACCTCGGGCGCGACGTGCGGTCCGGCGGGGATATCGCGGAGCGCCTGCTGCAGAATCTTGATACTCTCGCGCATTTCCAGGACGCGGATGTAGTACCGATCGTAAACGTCCCCAACATCGCCGACGGGCACGCGGAAATCGAAGCGGCCGTACACGCCATACTTGTCGATCTTGCGGATGTCATATTCCACACCGCTGGCGCGGGCCATCGGGCCGCTGATGCCGGCGTTGATGGCGAGTTCCTTCGGCAAAATGCCGACGCGCTGTGTGCGGGCGAGCAGGACTTCGTTGCCCGTGAGCAATTTTTCAAATTCATCGAGGAACCGCGGGAACCGAGTGACGATGTCCCTGGCGGCGGCCAAATCTTTCTCCGTCATGTCCACGCGCACGCCGCCGAAACGCATGTAGTTGCACATCATGCGCGAGCCGCTGACGGCTTCAAACAGGTCGAGAATCCGTTCGCGTTCGCGGAAGGCGTAGAGCAACGGCGTGCCCCACGCGCCGAGATCCTGTAGCATGAACCCGATGACGCACGAGTGGTTGAGGATACGCGTCAGCTCGGACATGATCACGCGAACGAACTCGGCGTGCTCGGGGACCTTGATGCCCGCGAGCCTTTCCACGGCCAGCGCGTAGGCCCAGTTGTTGGTCATCGAATTGAAATAGTCGAGGCGGTCCGTGTAGGGCATCGACCCGAGCCAGGCCATGCGCTCGGCCAATTGCTCGTGATTGCGGTGCAGATAACCCATGACAGGCTTGAGCGCGACGACAGTCTCGCCATCCAGCACGCAATCCATGCGGAACACGCCGTGGGTGCTCGGGTGTTGCGGCCCGATGGAAACCTCGAGCGTCTGGGTCTCGATCAGGCCTTCCGACCCGGGCGTCAGCGTGAACCGCTTCTCTTCTGTGAGCGGCTGGATCATTTCTTCTTGGCCTTTTCCAACTCTTCGCGGGCCGTTGGCGGCGTGATGCCGCCCGCCTGGACCGTTCGCTGGAGCGTATCGTCGTGAGGGGTCGGCTCCCACTCGTAGTCCGCCGGCGGAACGTAGTCCTTGCGCATGGGATAATCCGTAAACTCGTCCCACATCAGGATGCGGCGCAAATCGGGATGACCATCGAACTTCACGCCGTAGAGATCGTACGCTTCGCGTTCTTGGAACTCGGCGGCACGCCAGAGAGGGGTCAGCGACGGCACGCGGCACTGGTCGAGTTCGCGTGGCGCGCGCACTTTGAGAATGACAGGCCCCTGCTTTAGCGCGACCGAATACAAATGGTACACGACCTCGATGAACCCGGGTTTATCAGCTTTCGGCAGATAATCGACGCCGGTCACACACGAACAAAAATCCATCTGGAAGCGTGGGTCTTCCTTGAAGAACTTTCCGACGGCATAGACGTGATCGCGGTCGACCAACAATGCGGGTTGCTGGGCGGCGGGCGTCGAGTTGACGATCTCGAGTTTCGCGCCGGGGACGGCCTGTACGGCGACCTCTTTGATTTTCTCGATGGCTTCCATCAGGCTTTCTTGACCTCATCGAGCGTCACGTCGCGATAACCCTTTGGGGGCTGCCAGACGTTCACGGTTCGCCGGCGGCTGCAAATCGTGTTCGCCGTAGGACGGAATCGGAAACTCGGTCGTGGCGTTCTTATCGTACCAGCGGAGGCGGTCTTCCTTGTCCAGATGCTGATTCGCGATCTTCCGTTGAAGAGTCATGATGGCATGAATCAACGCCTCGGGACGCGGCGGGCAGCCGGGGATATGCACATCGACAGGAATATAGCGGTCGATGCCCTTGAGCACATTGTACCCGTCCTTGAACGGTCCGCCCGAAATGGCGCAGGCGCCCATGGCGATGCAGTATTTCGGTTCGGGCATTTGATTGTAGAGACGAACAACCTGGGGGGCCATTTTCTTGGTGACCGTGCCAGCGACGATCATCAAATCGGCCTGACGGGGGGTGGCGCGAAAGACTTCGGCGCCAAATCGCGCCAGATCGTAGCGGGACGCGGCGCTGGCGATCATTTCAATGGCGCAACAGGCCAGACCGAACTGCAACGGCCAAATCGAGCTTTTACGGCCCCAGTTGTAAAGCTGTTCGAAGGGGAGAACGAAAATCCCCTGTTTCTGAAGCTCGCTTTTCAGACCTTCGTCGACAGCCATTTTATTTCCAATCCAACGCGCCCTTGGCCCACGCGTAAACCAGCCCTTCCACCAGCAGCAGCACGAACACCATCATGGCGAGGAACCCGCCGAAGGCCATTCCTCCGAAAGCCACCGCCCACGGGTAGAGAAAGACCGTCTCGACCGCAAAAATCACGTACACGAGCGCATAGATGTAGTAGCCGACACGGAATTGGACCCATGCGTCGCCTTTGGAGGTCAGACCGCACTCATAGGTGTCATTCTTGGTGGCGGCGGGACGGCGCGGCGCGAGAAGCCACGCCAAGGCCAGCGGCACCAGCGGGAACGCCACCGCCACCAGCAGGAACACGATGACAAACAGGTACTGATCTATGTATAAATCTTTCACGCGACCGATACCAAAACACAAGCCAACTGCGACCGCTTGTTCCAATTTTCACAATGTACGTAACAGGATTGCCGAACCTTGTCAAGGCGGTGTCCGGCATGTGTTTGCAGCGGTGACGGCAGGGCCAAACGGGCCTCGGGAATGGGCGCATCCGCGGGATTGTCGCGCTGTCAGCCTTGTGCGATCATCCAATGCGGGAGCGAAGATTGAAGCGACAGATTCGAGAATATATCTTGTGGGGAGGATTGATCGTTCTCATCACGCTTCTCGCGTATGCGCCGGCGTTGCGTGGGGGTTTCGTTTGGGATGACGCCCTGATCGTCGAGAACCGGCTCGTGAAAGCCGGCGACGGCCTGCACCGGTTTTGGTTTACGACGCAAGCACCCGATTACTATCCGTTGACGTGGAGTCTGTGGTGGGTGGAGTGGCGGCTGTGGGGTAACCATGCGGCGGGATATCACGTGGTGAACGTGCTATTGCACGCCGCCAACGCAATCCTGGCGTGGGCGGTCCTGCGGCGGCTGAAGATTCCCGGAGCGTGGCTGGCCGGACTGATATTCGCCGTTCACCCGGTTAACGTGGCGACAGCGGCGTGGATCAGCGAGCAGAAGAATACGTTGTCGATGTTCTTGTATCTGATGGCGATTCTTTTGTATCTCCAATTCGACGACGGGATGCGGTGGCGCTGGTACGGTCTGTCCCTGATTGCGTTTCTTCTGGCGCTACTCAGCAAGACAGCAGTCGTAATGCTTCCCGTCGTGCTGCTGGGTTGCCTGTGGTGGCGTCACGGTGAGATCCGTCGGCAGGATTGGCTCCGTGTCATGCCTTTTTTTATGTTTTCGTTTGTGCTGGGGCTCGTGACTGTCTGGTTTCAGCACAATCGAGTGCTGGGGGGACACGCGGCACGCGCAGACAGTTTTCTTGGTCGCTTGGCCTCGGCGGGGTGGGCCCCGTGGTTTTACCTGTACAAAACAGTGTGGCCATACAATCTGAATGTGATTTATCCGAAATGGCAGATCGATGCCGCCTACTGGGGTTCGTATGTGCCCGGAATCGTCCTGCTGGGGTGTCTCGCACTCCTCTGGTGGAAACGCCGCACATGGGGGCGGTCGCCGTTATTTGCGTTCGGATATTTCGTGGTGACGCTGTTTCCGGTATTGGGGTTTATCGACCAAGGCTTTTATGGTGTGTCGTTGGTCGCCGATCACTGGCAGTACTACTCGATTATCGGGATCATCGCGTTGATGACTGGCGCGGGAGCGACGATTTGCGAACGCCTCGGCAAACAAGGCCAGTTCGTGGGGGTGGTGGCCAGCGTTGCGACGGTGATTGTCCTGGGAACAGCGGCATGGGCAAGGAGCGGCGTCTACGCGGATTCGCGCACGCTCTGGCAGGATACACTCGCAAAGAACCCGAACGCGTGGCTGGCCCACAACAATCTGGGGTTTTCGCTGGCCAGCGACGGAGACATCGCCGGTGCGGCCCGTCACTACGAGCAGGCGTTGCGCCTGAACGCCGATTACGCGATCGCGCACAATAACCTGGGGGCCGTGCTGCTGCGAACCGGCAAGATTCCAGAGGCGACCGAACAGCTCCGGCGGGCAGTGGACATCGAGCCTGACTGCGCGGCGGCCCACAACAATCTGGGGAGCGCCTTCTTCCAGACGGGCGAGATTCAGGACGCGATCCAACAGTTCGGACAGGCGGTTCGGATCGACCCCGACTATGCCGAAGCACATTGCAACCTTGGAAATGCGTTGTGGAAGGCGGGGCGAAATCAGGAGGCGATCGACCACTACGAGAAAGCAATTGTCCTGGACCCCGATTCCGCGCAAGCGCACAACAACCTGGGTGTGTTGCTCCAAGCCGACAGGCTGACGGAGGCGATGGCTCATTACGAGCGGGCGCTGCAGATCAATCCCAATTACGCGAAAGCTCACTTCAATCTGGGAAAGGCTTTGGCCCAGTCCGGCCTGGATGAGAAGGCGATCGCGCAGTACCAGCAGGCGCTCCGACTGAAACCGGACGACGCGGACGCGCATTACGATCTGGCCGTCTCGCTCGCCCGCGAGGGCAAGGTTGGCGAAGCGATCCTTCATTTGCAGAATGCGCTGAAGTTGGAGCCCAACTCGG
The DNA here is from genome assembly GCA_963712025.1 of uncultured Verrucomicrobiae bacterium. Classification (GTDB taxonomy): domain Bacteria; phylum Verrucomicrobiota; class Verrucomicrobiia; order Palsa-1439; family Palsa-1439; genus Palsa-1439. Next base: position 362,691 of record CAVQGJ010000011.1, read on the forward strand.
ACAGATTCCGTCGGGCGATGGACGAGTTGCAGCGGTCAGGAGGATCTGGGAAGCGTTGACCGCACCACTGTTTTCGAGTCGTGGTTTGTCCTCCCACCCCGCCACGCCGGGGGAAAGTTTCGACCTGCGGAGCCACGCCGTGGTCAAAACTGTGCTACATTACGTCGCCTCGGGCGGGCAGACGGGACTGGCAAAGCGGGATGAGCAAACTGGTCGCGGTAGTCGTGGTTGCGGGACTGGTAGCATCGGTGGGCTGTGCGTCCTATGATGTAGCGGGAATTGCTCACGCGGCGCTCCCTCTTCCTCCTGACATCCAACAGTATTATCAGTGTCCATCGAGCGGGGTGGCGGCGACAGTTCGCACGACGGAACAACACCCCGAATACTCCGTCAGAGAGGTTACCCTGTCGGTCGCAGGCTCGAACGAGCCGATCCGTGTCGAGTGGTTCGTGCCGAACGTGCCGCAGCGATGCCCGCTGATTCTCGTTTCTCCCATCCGGGGCAGCGACACCATTGTGGTGGACGGATGCGCGCGGGTGTTTGCGAGTTGCGGCTATCATGCGGCCATTGTCAAACGCGCGCGGTTCAAGTTTCAGCCTGACGGGCCGCTGGCGCAGGTGGAAGATTCGCTTCGCGACGCGGTCATTCGCCACCGGCAAGCTTTGGACTGGCTGATCGAGCAACCGGGCGTGGATCCGGACCGCGTGGGCGCATTTGGAGTCAGCTACGGCGCGATCATCACGTCTGTCATGGCGGCAGTGGACCCGCGCGTGAAGGTCTGCGTCCTCGATTTGGCGGGCGGACCTCTGCCGGGAGTGATGCGAGCGTCCGTGGAACCCGGCTTGCGTCGCAACTGGAACCGCAGCCGGCGCTGTCATTCACTGACCGACAAACAGCTGTATGAGGCGATGGGCCGGGTCATCCGCACGGATCCGGTCAAGTTGGCGCCCTATCTGCCGCGTGACCGCGTTTTCATGCTGATTGCGCGATTTGATAGCTCCATCCCCACACGTTATCAGGTCAGGCTCTGGCGCGCGCTGGGAAAGCCACGGGCGGATTTCGTTCCGCTGGGACATTATACGTCCATCCTGATGCTTCCGGCACATCGGCTTAACGTCGTGCGTTTCTTCGATGAGAATCTCGAACGCCCCTTCGCGAGCCCCATGGCAGCGGCGATTCAGGCGAAGAACTGATGTGGTTGTCGGGACGAAGCGCTCTCCGACTATTTGAGCTTTTGGAATTCGCTGATGGCGCGGTGGAAGTGTCGTCCGTCAGTCAGCGGGATGGACAGGGCGCAGTCGGTTAGATTGTCCTTGCCGAGAATGAAGCAGCGCTCCCGGCTGACCATGATCCCCACAAGCTTGCCGTCAGAGGTCACCACGTAATCCCCCGTGTCGGCGCGATAGGCGGGGTTCTCGAACCACGCGGCAACACCCCGCAACGCGCGTTTGATGACCAAATACCGCAGATCGGCAAGGTCGGGCGCGGTATCGATTTCAAAACTGAGCCCCGCCGCCGTGCTCTTGAAGACGAACAGCCGGTGCTGGTCGTTTTGCACGATGGCATCCGGCCCGGCCAATTCCATGGTGGTCACACCGGGCATGGGTTGACTCACTTCGACGGCTATCACGTGAGGGTTGGCGCGCAAGGCGCACGCGGGGCCGGTCAACGCGCCGGACCAGGGGGTGTCTCCCGCCCTGTCGACGGTGTATTTCAATTGCGTGATCTCGCTGTCACTGTCCAACGCCCACCAGTCAAATCCGAGGGTTTGCGAATTCGCGACCACAAACGAGCGCCCCCCCACGTTCACCACGGGCGGATAAGCGGTCGCCCGGAAGTGCGAGATGGGCGCACCCCTGGACGAATCCGTCTCGGCGATCGCGACTTGCAGGCCGAGGCGGGCGCCTTTGACAGCCTTGTACGGGCCGGGCCCGCGGGCCTTGATCGATTCGATCTGCGTGCCGAGCTTCGCCGTCTGCTGGCGCAAGGCATCCTGGCCGGCCTCGATGGCGTTCAAGCTCTGGGCGATTTGATCGCCTTGCCCCGATTTCATCAGCGCATCCAACTTGGACTGAAGATCCTGCTGGCCCTTGGCAATGTCCTCCATCGCCTGTCCCAGTCCGCCCTTCTCGTCGCCGTTGAGTTCCGACTGCAAGCCCTTCACGTTTTCCGCCATGGCCGCGAGGTTCTGCTGCATCGCCTCCTGTTCATCATGAACACCCGAGACGTCCTTCTGCATGGTCGCGGGGAGTGTCCGGGCGAACGTATCGAGCTGGGCGAGAGTCGTCCCCATTTCCTCCTGGCCCTTCGCGACATCCGTCAGTTGCGATTCGACCCTCTCCTGAGAAGAGAGCACTTGCTGGCTGAGCGTACTGATCGTTGCTTGCTGGCTGGCAACTGTCTGCCCCAACTGCTGGGCTTGTTGGGTCAATTGGGATCTCTCCTGCTGAAGCTTGGCCTCCTCGTTTTGAAGTCTTGCGAGGTTCTCCTTGGCCGCTTCGCCTTCCTGTTGCGCCTTCTGGCGCTCCTCGCTCACGCGGGCGAGTTGTTGCTGGACGTTGGACAACGCTTTTTCGGTTTGCGCCTTCTCTTCCGTGACGGCCTTGAGGTTTGCCTCCTGTTGGGCGAGGGTTGCAGTCGTCTCATTCAACCGGCTCCGAAGTTGTTGGTTTTCCGTCGAGGCCGAGTTGAGCTGGGTGAGAAGCGACTGCTGCTCATAGTCGCGGTTCCATTCTTCCTGCTGCGCCTGCATCGCCGCCGGCGTGAATTCTTCGTGGACGCGCGGCGTTTTGGAAGCTGATGTCTCAAATTGAGTGTGTTCGCCGCCCGTGCCGATAACGAACAGCAACAGCGAACACACCAGAAAATCTAGCATTACGACCAGAATGGATGTCCTCATCGTATCCCGACGGCTACTTCGTTTGGATCAGGCGCTCTTTCAACGGGTAGACATACCGAATGCGCAGCGACACCGCCGACAGGATGCCCACGACGGTGGACGTGTACGCAAACAGACGGCTCATCCCGGCATTCAAGGCGATGAGGATGAGCGCAATGACCGTCAGCGCCAGTCCCATGAACAACGGCAGATCGAGGAAAATGTCGAGGTTCTCCAGTCTCTTCAGCCGCAGTTCAGCGACAGCGCTCTCATCGTCTTCGACCCGGCGAATCTTGCCTCTCACGAAAAACCAGACGACCACGTGGACCACCAGCGACAGCAGTACAACCGTTCCTGACAAAAGCCCGTTGTCCGTTGCCACCGCGGCGGCCGCGGCACTGCCAGGTTCTCCCGTCCCCGCGGCAACGGATGGCAACTCCATCGCCGGCCGCATCGCCAAGGACAGGACGTACAGCAACAGGCTCAAGACGACTCCCACAGCCAGCGCCGTGAGCAGGAAATGGGCGGGAGTGGGCGGCGCCGGTGCGTTTCCAGGCCTGGCAATCAGCTTTTCCAGATAGCGGCCGGGCACCACGACCAGAATCAGCAGGCCGCACAGCACGGCCATCAGCGCGTACTTGATTGTCGCGACGCTCGCCCCATACTGGTACCGAAGCGACTGATAGGCCTGCTGGATGGAGCCCAGCGTTGACGGACGTTCTTTGGCTGATCGATCCCAAACGCTGCGGCGTCAATCCCGGATGATCAATCGCGAATTTCAATCCGGCCGCTCCCTTGCCGATCGCCGCGTGCAGCGCGTCCAGGCCCTGAGGCCCTTGGCGCATAATGAAATCGATGCACGCGGATGCAGCCGCGCGCCCATCCGCTCCGGCGACGGCGAGCACCTGGGCGAGTTCCTTCGGCGCGTCAGGCGTCATGGATGCCATCTTCGTCAATACCGCCAATTGGTCGGGACTGTCGGCCTGCCGCAAGATCGTCTCAAACTCGCCCCATGTCCGGCAGTGTCGGGCCAATTCGAACATCGGCATGAAGTTGTCCTTGAACTTTTCCACGGCGATCCCCGATTTCGGGTCCGACTGCATGAGAGTGAGCATCTGGTTCAGCTGCATCGTCAGCGATCCGTTGATCGCACCAGCCAGCCGCGCCGCTTTGGTGAGCGTGATGGCGCCCTGGGCTGGCGGGAAAACGTTGTCCATGCCCGCGATGCCATTGAGCGCGGTGACGAAGCCATCCTGATTGCCTTCCAACCCGCCTTGCCTGGCCAGATCGGCGATGTCGCCATACAACGCCGCATCGGCGACCGTCGTGCCTGCCAGGCTCTCAAACGAGTTCCCGCCGAGCGTGGCCGCCCAGCCGGTCGCCTTCAAATGGCTGATCGGTGTGTTCTCGCTGGTGAGTTGGGCAAATAACTTCTGGCGGTCGTCAACCGCCTGTTGCTTCTCCGACGAATCGTGCTGGATGACGTAGTCCAGCAGCAACAACGCCGAGCTGCTCCGCCCGGCCGCCGATTCGGCGTCCGCCATGTGCAGGAGGCTCACGTCCGGCAACCGGGCGTATTTTGCCGAGGGCGTGTCCAACGGCGAATCGGCCAGCTGGACGACCACGATGAGTGCCCCAAACAGGATCATTCCCAATATGAACCGTACCACTTTCATGCGTTACCTCAATTCAGTCTGTCCCATCTTCTTGCCGCCCGCCCAGCGGGCCCTTACACACGACACCAATAGTAACTCAATATTCATTCTCAGCATAGAGAATCAATCGTATTTTCCAATATTCTTCGGATAGGGACGGGCGACGGAATGGCCGTCCCGGTCGTAATCAGCGCCCGTAGCGGCATCAAGGAATGCTTGAACTCTCAGGTTGTGCGGAGCTAAGAATGGCGGCCATGGCTGTCACCCACAACATCGTGGAGGAGGCAAAGTTCAACAAGGCGGCGCGGCTCCCATACGAACTACGGCTGCACGATTTCCAGATGGCCATGCAGGATGTTTACGATTTCTTTTATGATGTAAACGCGCACCTGGGCAAGAAAGGGCTGCAGCGACTGGATGACATGTTGCGTCCCGCGATCATGTCCGGCGTTCTCTCGGACATGCTGACGGCCAGCTTGGCGAAGCATTCCCGTGTCCTGACGGAGAACCGATACTTCAATGGTCACCCCGACCTCATCGTGCAAGGCGTTTACCCTGATAATCCGGTCAAGGCAGGCAGCGAGGGAATCGAGATCAAGACGACCCGCAAGTCGGGGGGCGCAGTTGATACGCACGGCGCAAGGGAACAATGGATGTGCGTTTTCGTCTACGATACCGACACGGAAACAGAGCCGGCTCGTGATCGGCGGCCCATGGCGTTCACCGAAATCTATCTGGGCCGCGTCACCGTCCAGGATTTCAGGAAGAACCCACGAGGCGAATTGGGTACTCGGACGGCCACGCTCCATCGCGAGGGCATCAAGAAGCTTCGTGAGAACTGGATCTACCGACTCTGAGGAATTCCGGTGGGGTGAAACCGCGCGAGTTTGGGAATGGCTTTGCACGCCATGTCGAAGTAGTGCCGGTCTTTTTCAACCCCGATGCTGGCATAACCAACCGCCTCGGCCGCCGCCAGGGTGGAACCGGCTCCGGCAAACGGGTCCAAGATGATTCCCTCACCCAACGGCAGCAGTCCGCGAACCATCTGGCGAAGGAACGCTTGCGGTTTGAGACTAGGATGCGGAGCCATAGATCGTTCGGTTTTTCGCGTTGGGGATGAAGGTATCACGTCGCCAAATGGCCGTTCGGAAGACGGGCGGCGGAGTCCACCGGTTTTCCATTTTCGCAGATTGTCCTGGGCCCGACCTTCCAAGGGTTTGCGATTGACGAGCCATGGCTCCCACATCGAGCGGGGCATGACGCTGACGTTCCTGAAATTCCTTGTGGGCTGCTTTCGGGCGATCTCCTCCGCGCATCGTCATGACCAGCCGGATAATTTCGCCCCGGCGTTCGAGCCCGGCGTCAGCAAGGGCGCCAGCCACGATGTAGGACAAGAGCGGATTCGACGCCACGATCACATGTGCGCCAGGCACTACTTTGGGCAACAGCAGGCGCGCCCACACAAAAAAGAAACTGCGCAACTCTTCGAGCTGTTGGGTCGTCAGGGTGGTAAAGCGAGGCAGCGGTGATCGGACGTGCCCATCGAACGATGGCGGAATGCGCCACACTCCCCCCTTCCCGCTCCTGAGTTTGGCCTGCTGTTCGGGCGTGTATTCGTGAAGCCCGTAGGGCGGGTCGGTGAGAACCGCATGGAAGCTATTGTTCTCCTGTTTCTCCAGCCAATCAAAGCAGTCGGCATGAACAAGCTGCGCCTTGCCGATGCGTACCGCTGGCTTCCAGGTGTCGTCAACTAGGGGTTGTTGAATTCCGAATCCCCGCTCTCCATGTACGCTATAAACACCCAATTCCTGTCGCACGAAATACTGCGGCGTATTCAGGCGAAGGTAGGAGCGTACGGACGACGTGGGCGTGGGGCCGATTAACTGGGAAACCCGCTCCTGAATTTGCCTGATCGAGAGGGGCTTGGAACTGACGGACAGCACCTGAAAAATCGCGTCGCGAACCCGGCCTGGCGCATATCGGATTTGGCTCTCGCTCACGTTTCGCATCGTAGACGTTTAGACGTCTAATGTCAAGATACGATCTACAGATACATCGCCTCGGAGGCGACGGCGCGGTATTCGTGGAGGATGGTTTCGAAGGCGATGGCCTGGGCTTCGACGCGTTTCCTGAGGGCGAAGAGGTTTGGCGTCTCAATCGTAATGTCGAAGGGTTCGCTCGCCCCTTTCGTGAGCGGACCGAGCGAACCAGGGAATTTCTGGTTGATGATGCCGTGCTGCGCGGGATGACCGTCAATCACGGCGTCGGTGTTGATCGGGATGACGCCGCTCGCCTGGAACAGAGCCGGGCTTAGCGAGGCGCTCGCTGAGCACCGCACCGGTGGCGTAGGCGTACAGGCCGAACGATTCGTAGTCGCTGTGGCCGCCGATGAAGCCCGTGAACTCGTGCGCGCGCAATTCGCCTTCGAGCATCACGACCTCCCCTTCCCGGCTCTCGCGGAAGAATTCACGGTTGAGATCCTTGCCGGCCCCATTCTCGCGGGTCATGCGCTCGTAGCCGACGGGGTTGACGCACGGATAAATCGTGAGCGCGTAGTTGGATACGAGTTGTGCCGTGCGGGAAAACCGGCGGGCGGATTCCAAGGCGGCGAGAATGCCGTCGGGTTCGTCGCCGTGCACGCCCGCCACCAGACAGATCGGGACCTGCACGGCGTAGGGTGAAGGCGACAGACGGCTGACGAGTTTGAGGAGTTCGTGTCCCTTCCCCCCGAAGCTCAGGGTGCCGATTCCGTGGACTTCAAACACATCGCCGGCGAGATTGCGAATATCGGCGACGAGTGAGGCGTAATTCTTCTGACGATTGGGGCCGAGACGGGCAAATTCGGTTTGGACGGCTGGCGGAAAATCCTTAATCGAGAAGTTGAAACGATTGTCGGCGAACATCTTCACGACACGCCAGAATTCGTCGCGTTCCCCTTCCCGGAGCATCAATTCGAGTTCGCGAACGACGATGCCGAATTGTTCTGGTGTGAGCGTTGTCATTGTCCACGCGCATCGTTGCCGGATGGTCTGCCGGGCGCAAGCTCATTCCCATCCAGCAAATTGACGGAATCGCGGCGGTTTGATACCTTCGAAGCGTGGCCGATACCCTTGTCATCAACGAGATTTTTCACAGCATTCAGGGCGAGTCCTCGTATGCGGGGTTGCCGTGTGTGTTTGTGCGGTTGACGGCGTGCAACCTGCGCTGCACGTGGTGCGACACGACGTATTCGTTTCACGAAGGCGCGCCGATGAAACTCAGCGACGTGATCGTGAAGGTGCTCGAGTTCAACTGTCCGCTCGTCGAAATCACTGGCGGCGAGCCGCTCCTGCAGCCGAATGTGTTTCCGTTGATGGCGCGATTGTGCGACCTGGGCAAACACGTATTGCTGGAGACGAGCGGGTCGGTCCACGTGTCGCAGGTCGATCCGCGCGTGATCAAGATCATGGACCTGAAATGTCCCGGCAGCGGAGAGTGCGAGAAGAACCTCTACGACAACGTTCGCCATCTCGACAAGAAGGACGAAGTGAAGTTCGTCATCGCCGACCGCGCGGACTACGACTGGGCGCGAGAGGTCATGGCCGAGCGGCAGTTATCGAACACGTGCACGGTCTTGTTCTCACCCGTCTGGGGCAAGCTGCCGCTCAAAACGCTTGCCGAATGGATCTTAGCCGATAAACTGCCCGTCCGCATGCAGACCCAGTGGCACAAACACATTTGGGGACCTGACACCCGAGGAGTCTAGCACCATGTCGCTGCGCATCATCGTCAAGGCCGATCAAATCCGAAACTGGATCGAGGAACGCCGCGGCACGCCCGCGCGCCGGCGGAACACCGACGCCGATGTCGCCGTGCTGTTCGGGGGCGACAACCCCGACTCCGCCAAGGCTACGTCGGGCAGGGCTGATTACGAAGCCGTCAGCGTCGATGACCTGTTGGAGGCGATGAGACTCAACCACCTCGTCCTGCTCGTCGACCAGGAGGCGGGCAACACCTTCCACCGGTTCATTCAACACGGCTAGAGTGGTGCCGTCGTTGTGAACGATTTGCTGCCATCGCGGAAGACCCGAATCCCCGGCCCGAGGTCGCGCGCGCTGTCCCGGCGGCTTCGCCGTTACGAATCCCGCAATATTACGTTTGTGTCCGAGCACTGGCCGATATTCTGGCAGCGCGCGTCCGGCGCAGACGTGTGGGATGTCGACGGCAATCGCTATATCGACCTGACGGCGGCGTTTGGCGTCGCCAGTGTCGGACACGGCAACCCGCGCGTCGTGGCCGCGCTCAAGGCGCAAGCGGGAAAGCTCTTGCACGCGATGGGCGACGTGCATCCGAATGAGCTGAAACTGAAGTTGGCGCGGGAGTTGGTGTCGTTGACCTTCTCGCGGTGGGACAAATCGGAAGCGCGTGTGGTGTTTGCCAATTCGGGCGCAGAAGCCGTGGAGGCGGCGCTCAAGACGGCAGCGATTCATACGAAACGGCCCGGGGTCATTGCCTTTGAGGGCGCGTACCATGGACTCACCTACGGCGCGCTGGATACGACGTGGCGGGCGCACTTCCGTTCGCCATTCTCGGAGCAACTGGGCCATTTCACGGCGCATGTGCCGTTCGGTCGCGTGCCCAATGTGGCGAACATCGGGAACTTCGGCGCGGTCATCGTCGAACCAATCCAGGGCCGCGGCGGCATCGTTGTACCGCCGGACGATTTCCTGCCAAAACTGCGCAAGTTCTGCGACGACCACGGACTCGTGTTGATCGTTGACGAGATCTATTCGGGTTTCTGTCGCACGGGACGGTGGTTTGCGTGCGAACATTGGGGCGTGACACCCGACCTGGTGTGCGTGGGAAAGGCGATGGCGGGCGGGTTTCCGATTTCGGCGTGTATTGGGCGTGCGGACGTGATGGACAGTTGGCCCGAGTCGACTGGCGAGGCGATTCACACCAGCACCTTTCTGGGCAACCCGCTCGGCTGCGCTGCGGCGCTCGCTTCGATCGGCGAAATGAAACGGATGAGGTTGGATGCGCGAAGCCGCGGGTTGGGCGGCTGGTTGGCGAAACGGCTGGCGAAGATCGGAAAAGTTCGCGGCAAGGGTCTGATGCTCGGTCTGGAGGTGGGCAATGCGGTCCCGCTCGTCGAGAAGCTGCTGCAGCGCGGCATCCTCGCACTGCCCGAAGGCGACCACAACGAAATCCTCGGCCTCACCCCTCCCCTCGTCATCTCGAAGAGGCAGTTGGACTTCGCTGTGAAGGAGCTGGCTCGCTTGCTTTGAGCTTTTGTTGACTCAGGTAAAACGCCAAATCGTCCTGTGGCTCGGTGGACTTGAAATAGATGTCCCCACCCTTGCGGTCGTCGCCGGGTTTGCGATACTTGAACTCGTGCCACGCTGCGTTGTCGTCTTTCAAATCGGAACCGACGCTCCACAGCACCCATTCCTTTCCCTCGCGTCGATAACGCAGTGGTTTGCCATCGAACGGGTCGATTGGTATTGATGGCAGTAAATCGGGTACAAGACCATTTAGCATGTCGGGAGGATGGCCGTGGACTTGCACAAAGCTTTGTATGGCACAAACGATCTCTGTCGCTTCAAAGTCCAAGCGGAACCGCATTTCCCTTGCATGAATTGTTTCCAAACCGGACAGGAGCATATCGGCCATGATAGTAGCGATTGGCTGATGAACGACAAGTTTCCATTTTGGGCCGTTGAATGGATCCCATTTGCGGACGACGGACTTAGGATCGCTTTGCCAGAACGGCTTATCAGCTTCGACGATCATGTCCCCGATTGTCGCGTCGAAGACCCGAGCCCCGTGTGGTCGTGGTAGCGCCCAATTCCCATTTGACGCCACGATGCTATCGAAGTTTCTCTTGGCAAACCACAGTTCATACCGAAGGACTTCACTTGCGGGTTGTACGCCCGAGCCCATCTCATCCAGACGTGAACGAGTACTTGCCGTGGTTGCGAGGGTGGCATGCTGCCGCAATAGCGCTGATCGGATGGCCTTCAGTCCCTGGGCATCAGCGGAGCCTGAAACGAGATAACCCAGGGTTGTGCTGCCCTTTCCGCAATCGGTGCCAAGTTTTACGACGTCGAGATAATTGCTAATGGCTGTGTCCATTAGCTGTTCTTGTTCGGCCAGCTTGCCTTCGCAACAGAGGAGTCCCGCGAATTGTCGAATGTAAGTCCAAGAGTTGCTAAACGCGCCCTCCGAAAAGTCACATGGCATCTGGCAATTTCGCAATGCGATGCCTCTGTTTACAATCTCGAGTATGTCGCCATAGTCTGTGATGGCTTGGTGAATCGCCGTGTCGCCGTTCGTCAACCCGCCATTGAGAAAGCCATCTACTTCTTCCGTGCTTTGTCTAGGCAAATGCGCCGACTGCACCATTCTTATCGCCTTCGCGTAATAGTACGCCGCATTCTCAGGGGTGAGTTCCGTGAGTGTTAGAGGCTTCTTGAGGGTTTCGAGACGAACACCATTCGGCGGATGGGGATATGGTGGCAACCCCCAGATGAAACCGATATAGGAGATGATCCAAATGCCAGCGACCACTCCGCAGAACCACCAAGTGATGCGTTTGACAATCGGCCTCACGGGACGCATTATGCGATGGCTGTTGGCGGAAAACCAGCTTCTAAAGACTTGATTTGGCATGGACAAAACCGCTCTTGAACTTCAGCAACGCATCCTCGCGTTGATGGCGCGCGGCGTGGCGCCGGCGACGACGGATGAGGAGTTTGATCGACTCGCCCGCGAGGTGTTCGCGTTGCAATACGAGCGGTGCGCGCCGTATCGCGCGTATTGCGACCGGGTAAAATTGACCCCGCAAACCGTGACACATTGGAAGCAGATTCCCGCCGTGCCGACGAGCGCGTTCAAGGACTTTGCGCTGACGTGTTTCCCGGTCGGGGAAGCGGTCGCGGAATTTCACACGAGCGGGACAACTCAGGAAAAGGCCGGGAAACATTATTTGCGGACGCTGGAATTGTACGAGGCGGCGATCCGTCCGAATTTCGCGGCGCATTTGGTTCCGGACAACGCGCGGTTGCCGATGATGATCCTGATGCCGTCGCCGCAAGAGGCGCCGCATTCCTCGCTCTCGCACATGATGGGGACCGTTGTCCGCGAGTTCGGCGCGAAGAACAGCGAGTTCTATGTGGAAGACGGCGTGCTGCACGTTGAGCGCGTGGTGCGCGACTTGTCCGACGCGCAAACTGCGCATCGGCCGGTCTTTCTGCTCGGGACCGCGTTCGCTTTTGTCCATCTGCTCGACCATCTGACCCGCCACAGGTTGAGATTTGAAATGGCCGAAGGCAGTCGGGTGATGGAGACGGGCGGGTTCAAGGGACGGTCGCGCGAGATGTCGAAAGCGGAGTTATACGGGCTGATCGAGCGGCACATCGGCATCCCGAAGACGCGTATCGTCAACGAATACGGCATGACCGAGTTGAGCACGCAATTCTACGACGGCAGCCTGCGAGCGGGTCGCCAGACGGATGGCAAGGCGGCGCCGCCGTGGGCGCGGGTGGTCATTATCGACCCGAACACTGGCAGGGAGGCTGCTGAGAATGAGCGTGGTCTCATCCGCGTCTATGATTTGGCGAACTTGTGGAGTATCATGTGCATACAAACGGAGGATTTGGGGGTCGCGCGGGTCGCCGGCCCGGCATCGGGCACGAATTCATTTGAAGTCCTTGGGCGGGCGGCCGGCGCGGAAGTGCGCGGGTGCTCGTTGACGGCGGAAGATTTACGATTGGAATGAGCGCAACCATTGAACAGATTCGCGAGGCGATCGGCCGGACGCGGGAGGCCCGCGAGCGGGTGTGGGCAGCATCGCACCACCGACGCGGTGATCACGACGTTGGCGCAGGCCGCGAAGAACTGGCTCGACCCGAAGAGTCCGTGGCGGAAGCGCGCCGTGGAGCAGGCGACGACCCCGACGGGTTTTTCCGAAGCGATGGTGAACGAGGCCATCGATCTCACGTTTGGCGCGATCACCTACGAGTCGCTGGGCGAATTGCTCGACCGCGAACTGGGCAACCGCCGCGTGCTCGACGAGTTCTGCCTGCGCGGCCGCGTGCAAACGCGGGCCATGGCGCCCCGCCTGATCGTGCATTTCCTGGCGGGCAACGTTCCCATGCCCGGGATCGTGAGCATTTGCGGCGGGTTGCTGCTGCGCTCGGCCAACCTGGTGAAGATGTCCACGCGCGACCCCGTGTTCCCCGCCCTGTTTCTCGAATCGGTGCGCGAAGTGGACGCGGAACTGGCCGATTGCGCCGCGACGCTGGACTGGCCGCGGGGCGAACTGGCGTTGACGCAGGCGGCGGTGGGTGACGCAGACGCGGTGATCGCGTACGGCGACGATCCTACGGTCTCGGCCTTGCGGCAACTGTCCCCGCCGACGGCGAAATTTGCCGGGTACGGCCACAAGATCAGCTTTGCGGTGGTGGCGAAAGAGGCGATGACCGAGGAGAACCTTCCCCGACTGGCGCAGGCGGCGGCGTTCGATGCGTCCGTGTACGACCAGCAAGGGTGTCTCTCGCCGCATGTGTTTTACGTGGAGGAACGCGGACAGTTTGGCCCGCGGAAATTTGCGGCGGCGCTGGCCGATGCGATGGCGGCGTATCAGGCGCGCGTGCCGCGCGGCCAGCTTTCCGTCGAGGAAGCGGCGCAGGTCGTGAAACTCCGGACCGGTTATGAATTTGCGCGCGGCGTCGGACCGGCGGATCTCGGCGTCTGGGTCGAGTCCCGACGCGGAAAGCGAGCTGGGCGGTGATTTACGACGACAGCCCCGCGTTCGTTGCGTCCTGCCTGAACCGGATCGTGTTTGTGAAGCCGACGGATGGATACAAGCGCGTGCTGGACGCGATCCAGAGATTCGCGTCGAGTATTTCGACGGTCGGCGTCGCGCCGATGAACGAGCGGGCGCTGGCGTTTGCGGGCGACCTGGCGCGGATGGGCGTGCACCGCGTCTGCCCGATTGGCCAGATGCAACGTCCCCCGCTCTCCTGGCACCATGACGGCAGGCCCAATCTGGCGGATCTGGTCAGTTGGACCGATCTCGGGTGACCACCAGATTTCCACGAAGCGAAGAAGAAGTGGCCGACGCGTCCGGCGGTTGCCGCCGCACATCAGTAGACGTCGGGATTGCCAGCATCCGCAAAAGGCCACCAGTGATATGGCACCTTGGGATTCCAGTCGCCGACGCTGACCCCCGATTGGTTCCACTGGATGGTGCCGAACGGATCCGGTGCATCCCGGACATTGCCTGCCCTGCAGAAGTTGGTCAAGCGCAATCCAATCCGCATGACCATCCCCGAAGACGAAATTGCTGCCCCCAAAATGTCTCGTCACGGTGTCGTACTGACCGCTTGTCTCGGAGAAGTTGTCTTCCGGCTCCTCGCAGAAGAGAATCGTGTTGGTCGGACTCGTTGCTCGGTTGCGGCTAAATCCAGCGCGGGTATTCGCATACCGATGCCAGCACGTACTCATCGAATACATGAAATACGGATTTGCCGATGAGGGATTGACATTGATATTCGTCGCACTGGGGCAGGTCCAAATGCCTCTTCGTGACTGGCGTTGGCGGCGTGCCAGCCGTATACAATTGGCACAAGGGCTTCTGCCCAAGGTACGGAGGGATAATATTATACCACGCGTTGGTGTTGAAGGTTGTGTCGCAGGGGTCTCCAGGGTAGCCCACGTATGGAAAGTAATCCCGATAGTCATTGGCGTACAACATGAAGCCGAGTCCCCACTGGCGCATGTTGTTGAGGCAGGCGGCGGCCTGAAGTTGCTGCTTCGCGTCATTGGACACGGCCAGCAACATCGTTCCCAAGAGTGCAGCGACCGGGACGACCACCAGCAACTCGGTCAGCGTGAAGGCGCGTTTGGATCCATGTTTCATCGTTCACCTGCTCCTCTGCTTGGACGATCCTGATACATCATCATGGCGACACCACGAGTCGAACCCGGTAAAAGCGTTGTGTTTGCACCAGGGCGTTAAAATCCGTCACGGTCACGTTCCCGCCCAAACCGGTAAAGCCAACCAGCGGAATCCAACTGCCCGCGAGCAGGTCGCCTGTGTACTCGAACACATAGGTCAGGTTGGTGGCGGTCGTGAACTGGACCTGGATATTCGAGTCAGTCGCCGTGATTGAAATAATCCGGGGAACGCTGTTGGTGGTCAGCACGGCGCCATTGTTCACGAAGCCGGCATGGAAACTCGTGTTGCCGGTGATGGCATCAATGGTGCCGTTATTGACGACGGAGCCGTAGGATTCGACCGTGCTGCCGTTGGCCGCCACGATAACGCCGTTATTGGTGACGACGCCCGTGAAGGTGAGCGTCCCGCCGCAATCGGCCCGCACCAGGCCGCCGGGATCGACGAGAACGGCGCCATTGATCGTGCCGCAGCCGCTCAACACAGCGTTGTTGCGGACCTCCGAGCTATTCGCAAAGGAATGGACGCCGCCGAGTAAATGGTATGTGGCGGAATCGTTGCCATCTCCCACATCGAACGTCTGCCCGTTGTTGATTGTCGTCGCGCTCGTGTTAAACATCCCCGAGCTGAGGCTGAATACGCTGCTGGCGCCGTTGGTGACCAACAACTGATCCACTGTCACCGCGCCCCCGCTTTGAGCGAATGTCCCAAGACCCGCGAGGCCCACCACAAGCTGCGCCGTCTCGGATTGGTTGGTGATGGAGAGGCTGCCGCCGGTAATCTGAATCACACCGGATGCGCCGTGGAGCACGCCAGCGAGCATGTTGGACGCGACTGAAAACTGTCCAGCGGCGACAAGGAGAGACCCCTGGCTGTTCGTCCCGAGCCCAACTGCCACGGTTTGTGCGAGGAATTGTCCGTTCGACAGAACTACCTGGCCAACGCCTCCGGCAACGACATAGACATTCGTCGTCGAGGCGACGATATTGGAGGTATTCACCGCCCCAATAATTAGCTGATCCACCTGCAGCAGGCCTCCGTTTTGAACAAGGGACCCTTGTCCGTACTGGCCGATGGTCAACAGGCCGGTCGCGGACTGGTTAGTGACGGTGAGGCTGCCGCCCGTGATTTCGATCGCACCGCTTGCATTTGCATTAGAAGACGTTCCGATATAGGCGCGGGCTCCCGCAGTGAGGTTGGACGCGACAGAGACAGAGCCCCCGGCAATCGTGAGGGTACCCTGCGAGTTTTCACAATCGCCGACGATGATATTCTGTGCCAGCAACGAACCGTTGGACACGCTCAACTGGCCTACCCCGAAACCGGCAACGGTCAGCGACAACTGGCCGGTTCCCAAGCCGTTGACGGACACGCCTTGATTGGTCACCGTCAACTGGCCGCCAGTAATGAAAACGGATCCGGTGGCGTTCTGGCCCTGAGCGATGGACATTGCGCCCGAAATACTCACCGTGCCTCCCGCGATGGTGAGCGCTCCGGAAGAACCCACGGCATCGCCCACAATCAGGTAGGAAGCGGCGAGTTGGCCGCTGGAGACAACGACCTGCCCCGTGGCGTTGCCACCGACGGTGACAAGGTAGTTGTTCGTCGCGATGAGCTGACCGCCGTTAAGGGAGAGCAGCCCCGTCGAGTTGGCGTCTTCCCCAAGACTGAGGTGTTCGGGAACCAAGAGGGTTCCTCCGAGGATCGACAACTCGCCTTGCGAAGCGGGTCCCAAGCCGAGAAACATGCCGTTGGGAACGGAAACGTTGTCCTCGGTCTGAAGTGCGCCGCTCAACAGCGTGATCTGGGCCGAACCGTAGAACCCGACGGCCATATACCCGTTGGTGAATGTGGTTTCACCATCGATCACAGAAACGGAAGCGGTGGAGTTTGTGGAAAAGCCGACGTACAGGCCACTGGAGATGAAGTTGGTGCCGGAAAGTGCGGCAATGCCCTCGACATCAGCCGCGCCCCCGTCGGCATTGTCGACGAGCAGCGCGGAGTTGGTCGTCGACAGAACGCCACCCGGGTTGACGATCAACGAATTCAGAATATGCAAGGGCGGATTGGAGGCGATATTGTTGACGAACAGCGTATTTGTGGAGCCGGTTTGGCCGGCGAGGATCAGGTCGCTCACCGTCATCGTGTTCGAGAAGCCGGAAGACGTGGAGGAATCCACGAGGACAGTCTTGTCGCCAGCGTTGGTAATGAGCATTGATTGCATGGAGGCGGGCGGAAGTCCCAACGACCAACTCGTGGCGTCCTGCCAGTAGCCGCTGGCGGAATTTGTCCAACTATTCGTTTGGGCGTTGGCATCAGGGATTGTGAAGCCGAGAGCGACCAGTTCCAGTGGTAGCACAACCAGCAAACGTGTTATCCGCAGGTTCATGATCTCCTCCCGCGTGTTCTCCTGCTCACGGGACGAGTATGCGGCAATTCGGAGATTTGTTAAGTAAAAGATATGTAAAAAATTGCCACGCTATGGCGGGAGGATGAACAGTCCGGAGATTTCCCCGCCGGCCTCGGATTCCGTCCAATCCGCGCGTCTTGCGAGACTTGCGCATAGCTATCTCATTCCAACCGCAGTGGAAGGCCTGTTCGGGGTGACGGACGCGATTGGAACATTCTGGAGAGGTAAAGTCAAGGATTGAGAGAGACAGTTTGGCACGAACGGCGTGCGGTGGTTACCACTTGCTGCGCGAACGATTGACCCGTTTCTCCCATAAAACTTGCTGCTTAAGCTGCTTGTCTTTTGGGTTGGTTTGGGTGTATAATAACGACTTCATCGCCGTGTGAGCCTGTTGTGTTCTGGCCTTGGAAGTGCCAGGTGCAACCGAGGCCAGTTACTGAGCGGCGGTCAGGATGAAAGCTCACACAACGAATTCAAGCGCCGTGAAGGACTCGCCCATGGAATCGATCCTGGGCCGGGTGTTGCTTGGCGGGGTTTTGGCGGTCCAAGCCCGGCAACGTGGGATGAAGACGAAATTCCTCGCCGTCCTTGCCTTGGGTGTCGCGCTGATTGCGCCCGCCGTCCTCGCCCAGTCTACCAACAGTTGGGTCGGCGGCCTCGGCAAATGGGAGACGGGCACGAATTGGTCGCTGGGCATTGCGCCATCGTCCGGTGATCTCGCCGACCTGATCACCAACGGGGGCAACAACACGGCGACCATTGACGCCACGACGGCGACCAATTTCCCCGGCACCATGACCGTCAGTAACCTGACCGTTATCGGATCGAGTGGCTCGACCAACGCATTGATCCTGGACAATGCCGGTACGGCGATTCCGTTGCAGATTCTTGCCGATGCGTTGACGCTGGACACCAACGCGTTCATGGTGGTGAACAACTCGGCGGTGTTGGCGTCGAATAGTACTGTCAGCGTCGGCTATAGCGGCGCGAACTGCACCCTGATTGTCAGCAACGGCGGCGCCGTGTACGACGGCAACGGTTATGTGGGCGACGGCAGCGGCAGCAGCAACAACACGGTGCTGGTGAGCGGTGCGGGCTCGGTCTGGAGCAACAGCGCCGTTCTCACGGTAGGCTACTCGCAGACCTTCCTCGTGGACGGCCTGTCGGGTTCTGGCAACCAGTTGATCATTACCAACGGAGGCGCGGTGTCTGACGGTAACGGGTACATCGGTGACAACTCCGAGAATGACGCCGTTGTTGTTTCGGACAACGGCTCGGTTTGGAACAACAATGGACATCTGTACGTTGGCTACGAAGACGACTCTGATCAAGGGACCAATATACTGACGGTGATTAACGGGGGCGCCGTTTACAGCAGTGGCGGTTCTGTAGGTGGGGGGCCTAATGGGCAGGGAGACGCAGTCTTGGTCACGGGCAGCGGCTCGGTCTGGAACAACAGCGGCAGCCTGACCGTCGGCGATGGCGAAAATGCCTCGGGCAACACACTGACGATTGCCAACGGGGGCGCGGTCTTCGCAAGCGATTTGACGGTTAACCCCGACAGAGGTTACGAGAACAGCATGTTGGTCACTGGCACCGGCTCGGTCTGCCGCGTCAACGGCCAGTTGGAGCTGGGCAATTATAACGGTGACAGCTCGCTCACCATCTCTGGCGGCGGCGCAGTATATAGCGGTAGTGCCTTTGTGGCGGCTGACTTGGGCGACGATGTGCTGGTCACGGATAGTGGCTCCGTGTGGGACATCAGCGGCAGCCTAACGCTCGGGGCAGACTATGGTTACGTCAATACGCTGACGATCACGAACGGCGGCGCAGTATACAGCGTCGGCGGTTTTTTGATGGGGCCCGGTGAGGTGGTTGTCTCGGGCGAAGGCTCGGTGTGGAACAACAGCGGCGATCTCGTAACCGGAGGCAGTTTTGCCAACGGGTTGTCCGTCGGCGCCGGCGGCGCGGTAAACAACGGCAACGCGGCTTTGGCTTCGGGCACCTACATAGAGATCAGCGACCCCGGCTCGGTCTGGAACAACAGCGGTAATTTGACCATATATGATGGGACGTCCCAACTTACAATCAGCGGTGGCGGATCTGTTCTTGCCAGCAATGTCTACGTCAGCACGGGCAGCCTGTTCAACAGCGGGGGAGAAGAAGTCACCATTTCGGGCGGCGCACTGTACGTGACCAACGCATTGGGCAACGGCGTGCTGAATGTGCTGGTCGGCACGCTTTCGCTAAACAGTGGCACGGTGACGGTGGACAGGCTTGTGGCGACAAACGGCGGATCGAGAGAAGGCGGCCCTGGAATAGTGAGTTTCACCGGCGGTTCGCTGAACACCAAGGGCACGACGGTGAGCAACGGCGTTGCGTTCGTCGTCGGGGATGGAACGGATGCGGCCACATTCCAACTCGACGGCGGCGTGCATTCGTTCGCCAACAACCTCGAGATCAGCAATAACGCCACTCTGAGCGGCTGCGGGACGGTCAACGGCAACGTAGTGCTCGATCCCGGCGGCACGGTGTTGGCCGATTGCGGCGGGACGCTGACGTTGACGGGCATCGTCACCAACAACGGCAGTATCATCGCCACCAACGGGACGACGATTGATTTCCTGGAACCGGTGGCGGGGACCGGGACAATCATCTATACCGACGGGAGCGTGCAGTTTTCGGTGGTGATCAACACCGGCAGTTCGCCGGCAAATGAAGGTTCGACGAGCGGGGCTGGCACATACTACATTGGCTCGAACGCAACGGTCTGCGCTTCGGCAAGCGGCTGTTACAGCTTCGTCAATTGGACCGACCAGAACAGCAACGTGGTCAGCGCGTCAGCCTGTTACACCTTCGTTGCGGTGACCAACGAGACGCTCACTGCCACTTTTTCGCCGAATTCGTACGCCATTACCGCGAGTCCGGCGCCGTCCGGCGGTGGCACCGCCAGCGGTACCGGCACCTACCCGTGCGGCACAAACCTGACAGTGGTGGCGACGCCGAACAGTTGCTTCAACTTCGTGAACTGGACAGACCAGAACAGCAATGTGGTGAGCATGTCACCCAGTTACTCGTTCATCGTCAGCGCGAACCTGGCATTGGTGGCCAATTTTGCGATCGTGTCCTACACAATCAATACCAGCGCCTCGCCATCCGTCGGCGGTTCCACCAGTGGCGGCGGTACAGTGGCCTGCGGGTCGAACGTGACGGTCTGCGCGACGGCCAACTCGTGCTACAACTTTGTGAACTGGACGGACCAGAACAACGACATGATCAGCACTTCGACGTGCTACTCGTTCACGGCGGCGAGTAACGAGACGTTGGTGGCCAACTTCGCGCTGGTTGGCGTCCCGACAAACGGCAACCTGACGGTTCTGTGGACCTTCCCCGGCGGCACCAACGGGGCGAATCCCGAAGGGCCCCTGGTGCAAGGCAGCGATGGCAATTTCTATGGGACAACAGTCTACGGCGGGCCAACTGGCTCTGGCACCGTGTTCCGGATCACGCCTGGTGGCAACCTGACAAACCTTCACCTGTTTGGCGGCAGCGACGGGGCCTATCCGTCTGCCGCGCTCGTGCAGGGCAGCGATGGCAATTTCTACGGGACGACAGCCGGCGGCGGCGCGAGGGGCTATGGGACGGTATTTCGGATTTCCCCCAGCGGGGCCCTGACGACACTGCACTCTTTTACCAACGGGTTGGACGGAAGCTATCCATACTGCGCGTTGATACAGGCGAGCGACGGCAATTTCTACGGCACGACCTATGAGGGCGGATCGACCGGGGCCGGCACCGTGTTTCGGATGAGTCCCGGCGGCAGTCTGTCGAATCTGTGGTCGTTCACGGGCGACGGCGGCGGCATCTATCCGTTCGCCGGGCTGATCCAGGGGAGCGACGGCAATTTTTACGGCACGACCACCTACGGCAGCACCAACGACGCGGGGATGGTGTTTCGGATCAGTCCGGGCGGCGGCCTGACGAACCTTCACTCGTTTGTCAGCAGCGAAGGGAGCTATCCGTACGGTGGGCTTGTGGAAGGCAGCGATGGCAATTTCTACGGCACGACGTACCAGGGCGGGGCCAACGGGTACGGGTCCGTCTACCGGATCACACCGAGCGGCAACCTGACGGACCTGTGGTCGTTTACCAACGGAGTGGATGGAGGCGATTCATTTGCCGGCCTGGTGCCGGGCAGCGACGGCAATTTCTACGGCACGACCTTCGGATCCGGCGAGGGTCCCAGCAGTTACGGCACCGTGTTCCAGATCACTCCGGCCGGCAACCTGACGAACCTCTGGGAATTCACCGGCTGCGGCGACGGAGGCAACCCCTACGCGGGACTGGTGCAAGCCAACGACGGCAGTTTCTACGGCGTGACCTATGGGTTGGGGTCCGGGCCGAGTGCCAGTGGCACGGTCTTCCGAATCAATGCGGGCCTCTGCGCCAACGGGGTAAATACCAGTTCCGCGCCGCCGGCCGGTGGACTGACCAGTGGCGGGGGAATTTTCAGCTGCGGGTCGAACGTCACGGTGTGTGCTTCGCCGAATACCTGCTATAGCTTTGTCAATTGGACCGACCAGAATAGCAACGTGGTCAGCACGTCAGCCTGTTACACCTTCGTCTCGGTGACCAACGAGGCGCTCACCGCCAATTTTTCGGTGAACACGTACACGATTACCGCGAGTGCCTCGCCGTCCGGCGGCGGCTCCGCCAGCGGCGGCGGGACGTATCCGTGCGGCACAAACCTGACGGTGGTGGCGACGGCGAACAGTTGCTTCAGTTTCGTCAATTGGACGGACCAGAACAGCAATGTGGTGAGCACGTCACCCAGTTACTCGTTCATCGTCAGCACAAATCAGACGTTCGTGGCGAATTGTTCGGCCGTGTCCTACACAATCAATATCAGCAGTTCGCCATCCGCCGGCGGCGCAACCAGCGGCGGCGGGACGGTGCCATGCGGATCGAACGCGATGGTCTGCGCGACGGCGAACCCGTGCTACAGCTTTGTGAACTGGACCGACCAGAAGAGCAACGTCGTCAGCTCATCGGCGTGTTACACGTTTTTGGCGTCGAGCAACCAGACCCTGGCAGCCAACTTCGCGCCGATCTCGTACACGATCACCGTTACCAATTTGGTCGCGGGTGGGGGGTCTGTCAGCGGCGGCGGAACGGTGGCTTGCGGGTCGAACGTGACGGTCTGCGCTTCGCCGAGTTTCTGCTACAGCTTTGTGAACTGGATCGACCAGAGCAGTAACGTGGTCAGTACATCCGCGTGCTTCACATTCCCCGCGGCGGCCAACGAGGCTCTGGTGGGCGATTTTGCGTTGATTTCATATGGCAGTGCCGCCAACAGCAACCTGACGAACCTCTGGTCATTCACCAACGGCCAGGGCGGCGCCAATCCCTATGCCGGGCTGGTGCAAGGCCGCGATGGCAATTTCTATGGCACGACCTCCGCTGGCGGCGCCAGCGGCAACGGCACGGTATTTCGGATCGGTCGGAGCGGCAATTTGACGAATCTGTGGTCGTTCACCGGGGGCAGTGATGGGGCCAATCCAGTCAGCCGGCCTCATACAAGGCGGCGACGGCAGTTTCTACGGGACGGCGTACGCTGGAGGGGGGAGCGGCAACGGGACCGTGTTTCGGATTCCTTCGGGCGGCAGTCTGACAAACCTGTGGTCGTTCACCGGCGGTATTGACGGAGCCAACCCGTATGACGGACTCGTGCAGGGCAGCGATGGCAATTTCTATGGGACAACCTCCGGCGGCGGCACCAACGGCAACGGGACCGTATTCCGGATTGCTTCGAGCGGCAGCTTGACGACGCTTTGGTCATTTACCGGGGGCAGTGATGGGGCCAATCCAGTAGCAGGTCTTATGCAGGGCAGCGACGGCAATTTCTATGGGACGGCCTCCAGTGGCGGCGCCAGCGGCAATGGGGATGTGTATCGAATCAGCCCGAGCGGCAGTCTGACGAATCTATGGTCGTTCACCGGCGGTATTGACGGAGCCAACCCGAATGCTGGACTGGCACTGGGTAGCGATGGCAATTTCTACGGCACAACGCTCGGATCGGGGTCCGGTCCGAGCGCCAACGGGACCGTGTTTCGGATTACTTCGGGCGGCAGCTTGACGACGCTTTGGTCGTTCATTGGTTGCAGCGACGGAGGTTACCCATTTGCCGGGCTCGTACAGGGCAGTGACGGCAATTTCTACGGTACGACATCCGGGTCTGGGTCCGGGCCGAGCGCCTACGGCACCGTGTTCCAGATTAGTCCAAGCGGCAGCCTGACGACACTTTGGTCGTTTACCAACGGTGTGGATGGGGCTTCTTCCTACGCCGCCCTCGTGCAGGGCCTCGACGGGAATTTCTACGGGACGACCGCTTTCGGCGGGGTCGGCGGCAATGGCACCGTATTCGAACTCTTCGTCTCGTTGAATCCTCCAGCCAATCAAATTTCCGCAATCCAGGCTGGGTCCTCCAACGTCGTCCTGACCCTCCTCTCGGTGGCGGGCGAGACATATCAGTTGCAGTTCAGTAGTTCGATGACCCCGGTCAACTGGACGAACGTCGACGGCGTATCCATCACCAACAGCATTGGCGGGCTGTTGTCGCTGACGAACTTCGGCGGGGCATTGCAGCCGCAAGGGTTCTATCGGTTCGACATTACGCCCTGATTCCTAGCGGTAGAAAGTGTGCGTGTGCGGAAGGTGTCGGTTCGCTACTTCGCAAGGCCGGCTTTGTGCGTGGTCGCAGTATAGTTGAGCGAGCGCTCCACCGCGAAACCCAGATCGCCCACCGAGACGACAACCGGCATGGTCACGGGCGAGCCGGGACTTTGGATGGTGGCATCGATCAGGCCGTAGGAGGCCCAGGCGGTGTGCCAGTCACCCTCGCGCAGCCTCACCTTCAGCGTCCACTTGCCCGTATGTTTGTTGAATTTCAGCCGTGCCGTGTCGGGCGTACTCACTCCGAACCCATTCTTATTCAGTGTGAACTGTACTTGCGCGTTGCCCATGTCCAGGACCAACACTTGTCCGAGTGGCTTGAATCCCTCGCCCAGGTCCGGCGTCGCGGTCAGGGTGGCGCCGTCGGAGCTCGGCTTCGCGAAATTCGGTTTCAGTTGCAGTTTGGTAACGGGCATCTCACAGGCGACGGCCACGGCGAGGTTGGTGGTCACAGACGCGTAGGCGTTGCTGACCATCACACTCGCGACGAACGGCCCGCAATTGGTGCCGTAGGCGTGGAGGGCTGTGCCCTGCGGCGAAGGGGCGTTGGTAGCGCCATCGCCAAACTGCCATTGATAACCCAGCGGCAGGCCTTGTGGATCCGTGGCGGTCACGAGGAAGAAATTGGTCTCGTCCACCACCACCACGGCGTGATTGCCGATTTGCAGCAGCGCGTTCGTCACCGTCGGCGGGGAATTCGTGATGATTGGCGCCAACGCCTGGAAAACGGTGATGTCAGCCGGGTCGGGCCAACGTATTCGTGGCGACCGGTCCCTGCGCCGTCAGGCTGACGCGGAAGCTCGCCGCGTTGGTGTAGGTGTGCATCGGATTGGTCGCGGTGCTGGTGGCGCCGTCGCCAAAGTTCCACACCACGCCGGTGATCAGGCCCGTGGAATTGTTGGCGAATGTGACCGCGAGGGGCGCGATACCCGTCGTTGGCGAGCCGGTAAACTGCGCGTACGGCGGGGGCACTTGCACGGTGAACGTCGTGGCGCAGGACGACGAGTTGCCGGAAGCGTCCGTGACGGTGATGACAACCCTTGTCGCTCCGGCGCCCACGACCGTGCCAGCCAGCGGTGACTGGGTTTTGAGCAGTGCGTTGCTGGCCGTGCAGTTGTCCGTCGCCTGCACCTTGGCGGTGAAGTCCGGCAGCACCGCTTCCCCGACGCCGTTGGCCGGCGCGGTCTCGACGGGAGCGCAGGTAATGATCGTCGGTGGCGTCGTGTCGACCACGGTGATCAATGAGGTTTCGGTCAATATATTGGCGCCGCCTGTGCCGCGCACGGTGAGGCTCACGGAGTACGGTCCTCCACACGTGTACGTGTGCACCAGGGTTGTTGCGGCGGTATTCGTCACCGTCCCGTCTCCCAGATTCCACGAGCGGTTGGTGATCGTGCCGGTCGAAGTGTCGGTGAACGTGACCATCAACGGAGACGAGCCGTTGGTCGGCGCGGCACTGAACCGGGCCGCCGGGCCCGACGTGCCGCTGCCGGTGACAGCGTTGCTCGAGTTGCCGCCGTTGGACACGAAGATGGCGGTCCCGGCGAAACTCCTGGCGGATGACGGCGTGAAATTGATCACGACGTTGGTCGAACCCAAGCCCGGAACGTTGTACGACGCGCCCGAGCCGACGGCAAATCCCGCGGCGCTGATCGTCGCCGTACCGCTGAGGGCCGCGCCTCCGCCGTCGCTTACGAGAAAGCTCGCCGAAACGGTGTTGCCGACGGTGACGGTCCCGAAATTCAGTGTGAGCGGGCTGACGCTGAGTTGCGCGGGCGTGACGGCCGCGCCGGTCACCGCGTTGGACCACACGACGCTGCCACTGGTGAACACGACCGAGTTGGTATAGTCACTGGCGGATGTGGGGCTGAAAGCCACGGTGACTGTGCCGGTCTGTCCCGCAGGAATCGTGAATGGATTCCCGCCGGGAAGCGCGAACGGGCTGTCGTCAATCGCCAGCGCAACCGCTCCCGTGAGAAGCGCCTGGGTATTGTTGATGACGGTAAACGACTGATTGCTGGTTTGGCCGGTAAGAAGCGTTCCGTAGTCGAGATTGCCGGGGCGAACGACGAACGGCGGTGGACTGTTGACGGTGGTGGTGATCGAGGCCGTATTGTTCGACGCGACGGGATCGGGCGTGAGCCCGGTCACGACGGCGGTGTTCGTGAGCTGGGCCGGGACATTGGGCAGGACGCTGATGGTGACCGCGGCGACACCGTTGTTGGTGAGTGCGCCAAGATTGCAGGTGACAACGCCGGCGATATTCGTGCACGTGCCCTGGCTCGCGGAAGCGGAACTGAACGTGACGCTGGCTGGCAGGGCGTCGGTGACGGTGACGCCGATGGCGGTGGCCGGGCCGTTGTTGCCGATGGTCAGGGTGTACGCAAGGGGCACCGTGGCGACGGCCGGATCGGGCGAGGCCGATTCAGCGAGCGCGAGGTCGGCGGCAAGACCGTTGAGGGCATTAATCAGGCTTTGGCCCCGGGGAGTGCCCCAGCCGGTGCAGAGGTCGTAGCCGGGCGCGGCGAAGAATTTCGTAGGGCTGGCGTTGTTGGTGTCATTGCCGATGGTGACATCGTGGAAGTTGCTTGTGTAACTGGAACTGTTGCCGATCGAGTAGATCGCGGGATTGAGGAATCCGACGGTCACGCGGCCATTGGCGATGGCTTGCTGGTTGACCAGGGCCGTAAATGCCGCCCACAACGGCGCGGCGCAACTGGTTCCACCGAAGTCGCCCGTCTGGCCGTTGTTGTAAATGACATAGATGTTGTCCGCGGTGAACGCGACATCGGGAATGTTGCGCATGGACGTCGAGCCATTATTGGCGGACATGCTGGTGCCCTGCTGCCAATTGGGGATCATATAGGAAGTGCTGATGCCGCCGCTGCTGGCATCGGGCTGCGCGGGCATCCAGTTCCAGACAATGTCTGAAACCCAGGACCCACCGGGTCCGGTGGTGGTCAGCGTTGTCCCGCCGACGACGGTGACATAGGGGTCGTCCGCCGGATAATTGGCGGCTGAGATCGAGCCGGAATACGCGCCGGTATCGCCGGAGGATTGGAAGAACGATTGTCCCTGGGCGGCCATCTCCCGGAAAAGCTGATCGGTGGTGGCGTTGACGCCGCCGCTCCACGTCCACGAGGAACTGAGTTGCTGGGCGAGATCGTCGATGACCATGCGGTTCAGGATGTCGTTGGGAACACCGCGAGGCCCGGCTTCGTACACGATCACTTTGGACAGTCCCGGTGCCATGGCAATGGCCATTTCGATATCGAGCGACACCTCATCATCGTTGGCGCCGGGCCGGCCGCGGAACCCGTCCAACAGCACGTTGGTCAGCGTAATGCCGGGGAGTTTGGCCTGCGTCTCGTAGGACGTGATGTCATTCGTGTAGTAACCGTCGAATTCGAGGAGGCCGACGATCTGGCCGGTGCCGGTGAGTGAAACGCCGGGAACGTACGCGGCCCGGAAATCGGACCCCATATACGTGCCGCCGGGCCCTGAACCGGCGGCGGGCAGCGCGTTCGCCCGCTGTTTGACCGGAGTCGGCTTGAGACTCATCGGGTGTGGGACGACGTAGTTGTCCAATCCGCTGATGTCGAGCATGGGAACGCCGAGGTCGACGGACGGCTCGACATCCGGCGAGTAAAAAGTGCGGGCTTCCGTCGGGTGTCGATACACGCGCATGGTCACGTGAAAGGCTCTCTCGATGTCCGCCACCGAAGCGTTCACGTCCAGCAGGACTCGATTCGAATGCGTGGCGGCGACCGTAAAACCATGCGACCTGG
The DNA here is from genome assembly GCA_963712025.1 of uncultured Verrucomicrobiae bacterium. GTDB lineage: Bacteria > Verrucomicrobiota > Verrucomicrobiia > Palsa-1439 > Palsa-1439 > Palsa-1439. The sequence continues at coordinate 390,094 of CAVQGJ010000011.1, forward strand.
CGAAATCGATGACGGCCTGGTAATCCCGGGGTGTGGGGCCAAAGAGTTCGGCGAACTCCCCAGGTCTCAGGTAGTGACGGTAATTGGGACTGGCCGGGTCGTAAATCTGGTGGAGCAAGCTGTCGAGGCCGTCCCGGTTGCGCAGCGGCAACCCGATCGCCAGATACAAACGGTTCGTGCCCGGAAGACGGTCGATGGGCTGCAGCTTCAACTCGGTCACGGCGCGTGGCACGTGACCGCGAAGGGAGTGGGTTTCAGATGCCTGAGCGGGGCTGGCGATGAGAACCATGGCGGCGGTGACCGCCGCCAGAACGTGTGTGCCATGAGCGCACCGAGTGAAGATCTTGGCGATGAAAAGAGGGTGGAAAAACGACATGGGAACCTCGCGCCGCCGCGCCCCATGTCTCTGGTGGGCATTTCGACACATGTTCGAACGGTTTGTGCCTTTAGAAATAGCACCAGCCGTGCCACGGCTGGTATCGCAGGTCGTTCTGGGGCAATGGGTTTCACGATAAAGACGCATGCGCAGACAGATTCGCCACGAAGGCATGAATTGCGCCAATCCGCGGGAGAATGGTCGATGGGAAATGCGATCTGGCGATTGGCACTAGAGTTTGAGCTTGCCCGCCGCGAGTAATTCGACGATTTCCCGATGCCCCTTCTCCGCCTCGGATTTCTCGGCGTATTCGCGTTCGTACAGGGGATGACGAAGCGATTTGATGCTGGCCGTGTAGCCGGCCAAAACGCCGCGACAAGAGAAGACCTGGGTAACGCACAGCGGTGGTGGTGGCGCGCCCGTTCCTTCCGATAGCTTGAGCATTTTTTCGCGCCACTTGAGGTCCGTCTCGACGGTCGAGACGCGCAGATACCGTCCCGGCCACCAGCTCGCCACGACGGTGGCGGCGAGAACAGGTGTTGCGAATGGACGCTCCAAAACCCAGCGGGCTCGCATCGGTGAACACCAATCTAGCAAGCAACCGGTGCGCGGGCAAGCTTGTCGAGGCGATTCACACTTCCGCCATTGCGTTCAGGGCGCTGTCTCGCCCAGCTCGGCGAGTGCGTCCCGGTAATACGATCCGCCTTCTCCGCCCGAACCGAGATGCGCACGAATGAACCCGGCGATGTGTTGTTTCGCCTCCGAGGCGCCCGGGAACTCCTCATCGGTCCAAAAGCGCCGTGCCCGGTCGAAATAACCGATGCGCGCGAGAAACGCCGTGCCGAAGTAAGCCGTCTCTTCCAGGGATTCCTCGTCGCGCACACGAAATGACCCATCCGGCTGCAGCGATTTCTTCAGGCACCAATCGAGCATCTTGTGCAGCTCCGTGCGGATGGCCTCTTGTTGAAGCGGCGTGGCGTGTTTCCAGCCATAGCGAAAGAGAACGACCACATCCATGTTGTGATGATTGGCATAACCCTCATGACTCAGCCAACCGTTTGGGTATCGCTTGTCCTTGATGGCGAGGGTGGTATCGATGACCTTCGGCCAATCGGTGATGTCGCCCTTGAGGTAGCTGATGATGTGAAACGTGATGCTCAGGCGATCGGTCTTGACGATGCGGTCGCCCGACTTGAACCAGGCGCCCCAGTAGCCGGTGTCGGTGTTGCGCGCCTTGTTCATGAGGAAATCGAGAAACGCTTCCTTGAGCTGGGGATGATACGGGTAATCTTCCGGTTCGTGGTGGATGACCAGTCGAAGCAGGTTCGCCACGGTTTCATTGAACTCACGGCCACGATCCACGCCGTCGGCATCCGGATCCGAGATGAGGAGATTGTTGAGATGTGCGGTGAGTTTTTCCGGGGAATTGATCTGATCCAGAAAGCGACAGGGATACTTGGGCACCTGGTGTTTGTCATCGAGCTCGGAGATCTCACCGAACGACGCATCCAGCTTGAAGAACCATTCCGTATAACATCGGCCCCAACTGCCGTCGGTCGCCGACTGTTCGTCGGGAGCGTTCATCGCCGAGGGATCCTTCAACGTGGCGCGAAGATCCCGAATACGGTTCGCGATGCGGTCAAGATCGCGGGTTGAATCCACGAGCCAGTCGGTCTCGTTGAGAATCTGGCGGGCGCATTGGGTGTTGTTACCCGCTTTTTCGAGAGCCAGGAGCTGTTTGTTCAACTGGCGAAGTTGAACCCAATACCAGGCCTTCTCCAACTTCCCTCGTTGGCTGACGATCACAACCCCCAGCACCAGGAGTGTCACGAGGACGGGGATCCAAAACCTTCGCTTCACGGAAGGCCCGTTAACGTCTTGTTTGGGCTGAGTCAACATCATTCGTTTTGGCGACAAGGGCGGGCCGGAAGCAGAATTTTTCGCGAGGGGTGAAACGATTTGGGGTGGTGGACATCGAAAGTGGCGGAGGAACATGACGATGACAACGAATACATCCACGAAGAAGCTTGCGGGCAAGGTGGCGGTGATCACGGGCGGGAATTCTGGAATTGGCCTGGCGACGGCCAAACGGTTTGTGGCGGAAGGCGCGTACGTCTTTATCACGGGCCGACGGCAGAAGGAGCTCGACGCGGCCGTCAAGGAGATCGGGAGCAACGTGACTGGCGTTCAAAGCGATGTCGCCAGGCTTGCTGATCTCGACCGGTTGTTCGAGACGGTCAAGAAACAGAAGGGACGGATCGACGTCCTTTTCGCCAACGCGGGCGTCGGCGAATGGGTCGGGATGGGCTCGATCACCGAGGAGCATTTCGACAAGATCATGGACATCAACGTGAAAGGCACGCTGTTTACGGTGCAAAAGGCGTTGCCGCTGTTCATCAATGGCGGATCGATCATCATGACGGGGTCGGTTGCGGCGATCAAAGGCATCGCGAATTTCGGCGTGTACAACGCGAGCAAGGCGGCGATCCGGTCGTTCGCGAGGACCTGGACATCCGACCTCAAGGGCCGGAACATCCGCGTGAACGTGCTCAGCCCAGGCCCGATCGACACGCCGATTCTAGGCCCGTTGCCGAAGGAGACGGTGGCGTCGATTGTCTCGACGGTCCCGATGGGGCGCATCGGCGACGCGGACGAGATCGCGAAGGTGGCGGTGTTTCTCGCCTCGGACGACAGCAGCTACGTCAGCGGCATCGAACTGTTCGTGGACGGCGGCTTGGCGCAAGTCTGAGCGCGATTCCGTGCAGGAACGTCTGCCCTGACGAGTCATTTAGCATGGACTGACACAAAACAACGGAGAGGCCGCATTGGCCCCTCCGTTGTTTCCCAAGTCTTCGGAGAGGAAGGAACGAAGACCTGTATTTTGTGTGTGTTGAGTAGTCCTCGGTCGGCTCAGTGGGCGCGGACGGCTTCCTGCGCCTGTCCCGCCAGACCGAACGCGTGCTCGACGTTCGATCTGGAAGTACTCGTTCCGGGCTGCCGGCGTTGTCAGCGGCTCGAGGAACCGCTTCAGGTTCTCGACGGAATCCGCTTCCCACAGACAATCGGCTCGATGGCCATCCGTGCTGGGCAGATAGGAGATCGCCCTCAAGCCTTTCGGCAGGCGGCCCTCCTCGACCATCGGTCCGATCTTGCTGGTGGTCTCCTCCCACTTCTTGGGATCGGTGATGCTGTGATGAATCGCAACGAACATGATACACGCTCCTTTGGTTATGATGGACTGACTTCCACCCTCGCAGTTGACTCGTACTGCTCCCGTTGAACCAGAAAAACACTAGCACACGCTGGCCACCGCGCAATTGGAACGCGGGATGATTTTTGTATAGGAAGAATGCCTAGGGCGGCGGGAGCCAGAAAACAGAATTCATGAGACAGAAGGCGGAAGGCCCCTGCCCTGTCGAGGACGCAACGAGGCACATCAACACTTGTTCTTGTGGGGTCAACACCCCATAGCATTCCGCCTCTGTCTCCCCTACTGTTCTTCCATGAATCGTACTTTAAAATGGTCGGCTTTGAAACTGGCGGTATTATTGGTCGCGGTCGGTGCGTTTTGTACCGGGTGCTTCTTCTGGGGAGGGGACGATCATGGTCGAGGTGATCACCATGACGATCAAGACCACCATGACCAAGATCACCACGACCAGGACCATCACGACGACCATAACTAGCATCCGCAGGCAACCAGCACGGGTTTTGCCACGTGGCGAAGAATCGGGCGATAATTCATTGTCCCGTAGTCGTGGTAAATAGAAAGGCGCTATGACTCGAAGCGAAACACAGTATCGAAACCACAAGATTGTGATCCGGGACGAGGTCGAAATCGCGTCCCATGGCGTCATGTTGACGTTGGACCGGCCGCCGCGAGGCAAGCGGATCATCGAAGTGGACGACGTGGATGTGACGAGTCGTTGCCGTGTGACCGACACCGACGAACAGAAGACGGAGACGGCCATGCGGTTTATTGATCGTGTCTACCCGAAACGCGGAAGCTCGTAGGCAGAAGGCAACGACACAGCCCCCTCCCCTTACTTCTCCGCCTCAAACTTCTGGCTGAACCGCAGCACGCACTGTCCGCAGCCTTCACAGATCTGCTGCTGAAGCTCGAAATGGATGTCGCCGAACTCGGCGGCCCAGACTGCGTACTCCGTTCCGCAAATCCGTCGGCCCACGGTCCCCGAGAGATGTTCCCGGCCGGACTTCACCATTTGGTCGTGCCACGGGCAGCGTTTGACCAGAATGTTGAAGCCATCGCCGGTCGTCTGGGTCTCGAATTCAAACTCCTCGAGAGCCAGCCTTGTCGTCAGGCATTCCCGGAGCGCGTCGATTCCCCGGTCGGCATTCAGCATGGCTTTGAGCATTCGGGCCTGAATCTTTGGCAGGACTTTCCAAACGTGATCGTCAACTTCCAAAGCGGCTTCCAACCCGTGCTTCTCCTCGACCTTCACAAACCACAACCCGTCGACTGCCGTGTAGCAGCGCCGGAAGTATTGAGCCACTTGTTTATCCGTCAACATTGTTGGTGATCCCTAAAATGCTGCCCGCATTATCCCACGACTCCGGCCGCCCCGACTCGTCTCGGAAGTAGTGCGTGACTCGCTGGTCATCTGGAATCTCAGACATGGACTATTTTCTCAGGCCGTCAGCTTGAGGAAATTGGTGAGGATATGTTTGCCGTCCTGGGTGAGGATGGATTCGGGATGGAATTGGACGCCCCAGATTGGGAATTTCTTGTGGCGGAGGCCCATGATCTCGCCTTCGGGCTTGGTTTCGGCGGTGATTTCGAGGATGTCGGGCAACGTGTCGCGTTTGACGAGGAGCGAGTGGTAGCGGGTGGCGGTGAACGGGTTGGGCATGCCTTCGAACAGGTCGCGGCCATTGTGGTGGATGGGCGAGGTCTTGCCGTGCATGAGGCGCTCGGCGCGGACGACTTCGCCGCCGAAGACGTGGCCCATGCATTGGTGGCCGAGGCAGACGCCGAACGTGGGGATGGTCGGGCCGAAGGTTTTGATGATGTCGTTGGAGAGGCCGGATTCGCGGGGCGAGCACGGGCCGGGCGAGACGAGGATGCGAGACGGTTTGAGGGCGCGGATCTGGTCGAGCGTGATCTCGTCGTTGCGGAAAATCTTCATGTCCACGCCCAACTCGCCGAGGTACTGCACGAGGTTGTACGTGAAGCTATCGTAATTGTCGATGACCAGCAGCATACGCGAAACGGTACGATAACCGGGAGCGTTGACCAAGTCAAAAGACAGCGCGCGTTTTGCTCTTGCGAGGGTGTGGCGCGTCGTGCAATGTACTGACCATGGACTCGGTGCCGCCGTATCTTGTGAGCCAGCCGCCGCCGCCGCCGAGGCGGACGGGGTGGATTGTGTATGGCGTGATCGTGACGTTTTTCCTGTTTCTGAGCGTGCTGGCCAACCTGGTGTTGTTTGCCGCGGTGTTTGGAGCGGGCGGAGCGGATGTCATCTCGATGAGCCATCGCGGGCGTTACGAGGAACGCTACGTGGAAGGCGAAGAGGACGCGAAAGACAAGATCGCGGTCATCTACGTGCAGGGAGTGATCAGTTCGTCGGGAGATAGCGATGCCAGCGAGGACGGCATGGTGGAGGACATCCAGAACCAGCTCCAACAGGCGGTCGATGACAAGCACGTGAAAGCCATTATCCTGCGGATCGATTCGCCGGGCGGCGAGGTGGTGGCTTCCGATAGCATTTATGACGCGGTGGTGGCGGCGCGCGAGAAGAAGCCGGTGGTCGCCGACATCGACACGATGGGCGCGTCGGGCGCGTACTATGTCGCGGTCGGGGCGGATTATATTGTGGCGAATGAGTTGAGCATCACCGGCAGCATCGGGGTGATCATGGAGAGCTTCACGTTCGCGGGTCTGGCGGACAAAGTGGGGGTGAAATTTTACACGTTCAAATCGGGCAAGTACAAAGACATCCTGAACCCGACCCGGGAACCGACGGAGGACGAGAAGGCCATGGTGCAGGGGATGGTGATGGAGGTGTACGACAAATTCGTCGGCATCGTGGCGCAGGAGCGCGACATGAAGGTGGATGACTTGAAGAACGGCCTGGCCGACGGGCGGATCCTTTCGGGCAAACAGGCGTTGGACGCCGGGTTCGTGGACGGCCTCGGCTATTTCGACGACGCCATCGATAAGGCGGAAGAATTGGCCTCCATCAAGAAGGCCCGGGTGATTCGGTATGAGGAGCCGTTCAGTATCCGCAATCTGTTTCGGTTCCTGGGCAAGAACGACCGGGCGAAGATTCAGATCCAGTTGACGCCCGATGAGTTCAAGCTGCAGGCTGGGCGGATGTATTTCCTGCCGTCCTACATGTTCCACTGAGCCGGGCTAGGATTTCGGTTTGTCGCCGAGCTGATCGATTTTTCCGCCCCACGAAAGCACTGTGGCCAGCCCCTTTTCCTTTTCGGCCATGGCCTTGTCGCCCGCCCGCATGTAATACATCGACAGGCTCGTGTGGGCGAGCATGTCGTTGGGAGCGATCTCGATGGCGCGCTTGCCGGCGTCGATCGCCTCGGGGATACGGTTCGCGCGCAGGTAGGCCATGCCCAGCGCGTGCCAGGCGTCGAAGTACGACGGATCGATCTCCGCGGCCTTCCGGTAACAGTCGATGGCCCTGTCATATTCCGCCATCGCGAATTCCGCCATGCCCTGGTCGTAATGCTCTTCTTTCGTCATGTTCTTTGGCGCATCGGTGCAGTCTCTTCTGTCGTCAACTGTTCCCGCTGCAACTTGCGACTCAGCCACCAATCGGGGTCATAATGTCCATCGATGTCATTGAATGGCTGGCCGGCACCTTCCAAATGCTCGAACTCGCCCCGCTCCATCGCGTCGCGGATTCGGTTCTCGGCAATGATGGGAATCGCTCCGATCATTTCTTCGCCACCAGCGTCAGAATTGATTCCACGAGGCCCGGGATGGTATGCACCTTCGCTTCGATGGCGACTTCCAATCCCTTTTCGCGCGCGGCTTGCGATGTCTGCGGCCCGATACTGGCGAATCGCGTCTGCGGATACTGCTTCATCAGCGCCGGAACATCCAGCAGATTGCAGAAATTTACGACGGTGGACGAACTGGTAAACGTCACGATGTCGGCGCCTTCGTTGAGTAATCGCGCGCGATGGCCGTTGCGATCCTCCGTGTCGGGCACGGTTTGATACGCGTCCAAATCGTCTACGATTGCCCCGAGGTCCTCCAACCCGCGTGCCAGCCGCTGGTCCGCCAGGTCCGCCCGGGGCAAGAGCATTTTCAGGTTCTCGCAACTTACCGACTTCTTGAATTCCGCCAGCAACGCCTCGGTCGTGAACTCCGTGGGTTGCAGGTCTACCTCCAGGTGCAACTCGGCGAGTTTCTGCGTCGTCACGGCGCCGATGGCGGCGATCTTCACGGGGCCAATCTCACGAATGTCCTTGTGGCGCACAAAGAATTCCCGAAAGAATGCGTCCACGCCGTTGGGACTGGTGAACACCAACCAATCATATTCCCCCAGGCTGCCCACCGCTTCCCGCAACGGCGCCAGACTGGGAGGCCGCTCGATGCGAATCGTGGGAATTTCCAGTACATCGGCGCCCAGCTCGCTGAGTCTGACGCACCAACTCGCTCGCCTGCTCGCGGCTGCGCGTGACGACGATCCGCCGCCCGAACAGCGGCCGCTGCTCGAACCAATTCAGGTTCTCGCGCAGCCGGGCCACCTCGCCCACGACCGTGACGGCCGGTGGCTTGAAATCCGCCTGGGAGGCGACGCCGGCAATGGTGGCCAGGGTGCCTTGAATCGTTTGTTGCCTTCCGGTGGTGCCCCAACGGATCATGGCGACCGGAGTTTCCGGGGACGCGCCGTGCCGGACCAGTTCCTCGGCAATGGTGCCGATACGTTCCACTCCCATGAGGATGACGCGTGTTCCGAAGAACTTGGCAACGCCCGCCCAATCCACCTGGCTCTCTTCCTTTGTTGGGTCCTCGTGTCCCGTAATGACCATGAAGGCCGTCGCGACCGCCCGATGGGTCACCGGGATGCCCGCGTAGGCCGGTGCGGCAATGGACGAGCTGATTCCCGGCACGATCTCGAATTTAAAGCCGGCCTTGCGCAGTTCATAGCCTCTTCCCCGCCGCGCCCGAACACGAACGGGTCGCCCCCTTTCAGCCGCGTCACTATCTTCCCTTCGCGTGCCTTCTCAACGAGCAGCGCATTAATCTCGTCCTGCGTGAGCGTGTGCTGTTTCGCCATCTTGCCGGCGAAGATGATTTCCGCATCGGGCCGCGCATGCTTCAAGAGCGACGGATTCACCAAATTGTCGTAGACAATCACGTCGGCGAGTCCGATGCATTCCAGCCCGCGCACGGTGATCAGGCCAGCATCACCAGGCCCGGCTCCCACCAGATACACTTTGCCCTTCTTCGTCATGTGAGAACCTGCTTCGCAGCCCGATTGCCCAACTCTGCCGGGTCATTCATCGACCCGGCAATATCCACGCGCCTGACATCCTTGCCGTCGGGGGTGAACGTCGCACCGACCAAATGCAGTTGTCCGCCTTCGACCGTGGCATGAGCCGCGTACGGCACCTGACAGCCACCACCCAACGCCCGCAGGAAAGCCCGTTCGGCGGTCACGCAAGCCGCCGTGTTCGCGTCATTGATGCCCGCCAACGCCGCGCGTGTCCCGGCGTCCGCCTCGCGCACCTCGCAGGCGATGGCGCCCTGCCCCACTGCCGGAATCATTATATCGAACCCGATCTCCTGCCAGTGAAAGTTTCCAAAGTTCTTCCAGAAGCCGAGCCGTCGCAATCCGGCGGCGGCAAGGATGAGTGCGTGAATGGCATCGTTCTCCGCAAGCTTGCGCAATCGTGTTTCGACATTGCCGCGGATTTCCTCGATCTGCAGGTCAGGCCGCTGCGCCAGAAGCTGTGCGCGACGACGGATGCTGCTGGTGGCGACGCGGGCGCCGTTTGGCAACTCCGGAATTGATCGGAACGCTTTCGAAATGAACACGTCGTGCGCATCTTCGCGCGGCGGGACCGCGCCGATGGTCAGCCCGTCGGGTAACACGGTCGGCAGGTCTTTCATGCTGTGCACGGCCACGTCGATGTCACCGTTAAGGAGCTGTTCCTCGATTTCTTTCGTAAACAACCCCTTGCCACCGCCAGTCACAAGCGAAAGATCGACGAAGTTATCGCCGCTGGTCTTGATGATTTTGGTTTCTGCGCGGCAGCGACGGGTTCGCTTTCCGCAACAGCCCGCGGATAATCTCCACCTGCGCCAGTGCCAGCGGGCTGCCGCGCGTGCCAATGAGTAACGGCTTCATGAAACCTGGGGGCGGGCGGGATTGCGTATCGGCGCGTCGGCGGCCCGTCGGCGGTATCGCTCCTCGACAGCGTCACGGTTGCTCTCCAGCCAATCCGCGAGACGACGCACGTGCTGGGTAATCAACACCTGGCACGCGGCGATCTCGCGCTCGCGCGCCGCCATGTTTTCCCGCGCGATCTGTTGAAGATCATCGATGTCGTACAGGTAGACACCGTCCAATTCATCGCACGCGCGCTCGATGTCGCGGGGCACCGCGATATCGATGAGAAACAGCGGACGCTGCCGGCGGATTTTCATCAAGGGCGCAAGTTTCTCCTTGGTGAGGATCGGGTGTGGCGCGGCTGTCGAACTGATGACGATGTCAACCTCGGGAAATTCGCTCGGCCACTGCTCGTAGGAGATTGCCCGTCCCTGAAGTTGGGCGGCCAGCGCCTCGGCCCGCTCGTGCGTGCGGCTGCAGACCAGAATGGCCCCGGCCCCGCGACTCTGAAGGGCGCGTGCCGTCGCCTCGCTCATCGGACCGGTGCCGATGACCATCACGGCGCACTTCCCCAGTTTGCCGAAGATCTTTTCCGCGAGGTCGACCGCAACCGTACCGACGGAAGTTGAGCCGCGGGCAATGGCCGTGGTCGACCGGATGTGCTTGGCTGCGGAGAACGCTTTCTGAAACACGCGGTTGAGGACCACCCCCGTTGTGCCAGCGACTTGCGCAACGGAGTAGGCGTCTTTCACCTGCCCAAAGATCTCGGTCTCGCCGAGCACCATGGAATCGAGCCCGCAAGCGACTTCGAGCAGATGGTGGATGCACAAGTCGTCACGATGCTCGTAGAGATGGGCGTCCAGGCGATCCGTCAGGCGGTGATGGTCGTGGAGAAACTCCCGCACGGAGCGGGCGGCTTCACTGGCGTTCTCCACGAGCGCATACACTTCCACCCGGTTGCACGTCGAAAGGATCACCGTCTCGTGCAACGGGCTGGCGGCCAGCAACCGCGTGTGCGCGTCGCCGAGGCTCGTTTTGGCGAAGGCCAGTTGTTCGCGCACTTCCACGGGCGCGCTTCGATGATTCAAGCCGATGACAATCAGGTTCATGGCTGGAACAAGTTGACTCCCCAAAACCCGATGAGCATCAGCGCAAAGGACGCCATCGATGCCAGTGCCACCTTTCGTCCCCGCAGTGTCCACAGGCCCCGCGCGGCAATGAGCGCGCCGTACAGCACCCACACCGAGGATGCCCAGATGATCTTCGGGACCGTCCAATGGCCTACGATGTGATACGAGATGATGCCACCGACCATGCCCGCGGTCAGCATCGCAAACCCCATAATCAGCAGTCGGAAATGGATGACGTCGAGTTGCTCAATCGACGGCAGGAGGAGAAAGGAGGATGTCAGCCGTCGCGTCTTGAGTTGACGCTCTTGAAACAGGTACATGGCGCCCGGTGACAAATGCCAGGGCAAACGCACCGTACGCCACGACCGCGATCGCGGCGTGTAACTCGACCCACGCGCTACGCGACGGCGGCTGGGCGCTCACCACGTCCACGGGCAGCAGCAACGCCGCCAGGCATATCACCAATACCAGCGGCGCAGTAAACGCGCCAAGGAACGAAATCCGGTACGACGGCCCAATCAGCAGAAAGAAAAGCACGGCCGCCCAGGTAACGAACACCTGCGTCTCGAACAGGTTCGTCAACGGGCAACGTCCGAGCGCCCGGCCGCGCAAGTACAGGAAAACCGTATGCAACACAAACCCGGCCGCCATGGCGGCGTAATTTGCCTGTTGCAAGCCCGGTCCACCACCAGCCGACCGCAGCCGTCGGAGGGTGACAATGCAACTGGCGGCGTAAAACACCAGTGCCAGCCAGAGAAATGTTCGGTCGGTCATGATACCTTCTTCTTCGCGCGGCGGGCCGCGCTCATCCTTCTGAGCAGTCGAGGATACCCGCGACCAAGGAATCGTTCAAGATCGCGCCGCAACCGCTTGGCAAACGCCGGACTCGCTCCTCCCGTCGAAATTGCCAGTGAAATCCCGCCACGACGTACGTGAGACGGGACGATGAAATTGCCGCCCGACGGCGGGGCAATGCAGTTGACCAGTACGCGGCGCCGCTTCGCTTCGGCGCACACGGACTCGTTGATGGCCAGGTCGTTCGTGGCGGCAATCGCCAGAAACGCGCCGCGAAGGTCGCCCCGACGGTATGGTCGACGGACCCACCGAACCCGCCTGCTTCGCGCCAGACGGCGGATGGTCGATCTGGCTTCGAGGGCTGATGACGGTCACCCGAGCTTTTGCGCCGAGCAGCGTGCGGATTTTGCGCGTCGCGACACCGCCCGCGCCAATGACGACGACGGGTTGGTCTGCGAGATCGAGAAACAGTGGATAGTGCATCTAGGAAATTGGCAGCGGGGGTGACCTGATGTCACCCCCGCCATCCGTTCATTGGAAGGGCCGTAAGCCAGATTCTGTTTTTGATAGCCATTTATCTATGCGACCGGTACCCGCGGCTTTCGCCCCGAATTGCTTCGAGGCACTGATGCGGGCCACATCTCGCCGCCTATTTGGTCTTGCTCCCGATGGGGTTTTCCGTGCCGCCGACATCGCTATCGACGCGGTGGGCTCTTACCCCGCCATTTCACCCTTACCCGCCCCAGAAGCTGACGAGGCGGGCGGTTTGTTTTCTGTGGCACTGTCCGTCAACCCGACGTTACATCGGGCTGCCCCCGCTTGCGAGGGGCATCGCGCCCTGGGGAGTCTGGACTTTCCTCCCAGCCCTTTCAGGCTCAGCGGCTATCCGCCCTTCCAAATCGAATTCAAATCAAACAACACGTCCGGCCAGCCATCATTCCGGCTGCCAATATAGAATGCGCCCGCAGTAATCGCAACTGGTCAACTCGCTGCCGTGCTTGGCGTTGTGGGCCAGTTGCGGTGGGATACTCAGATGGCATCCGCCACAATTCCCATTGCGGATCGGCACAATCGCGAAATCGCTCTTGCTGCGCATCAGCCGCTCATAGCGGTTCAATGCATCGGGATCGACCTCCTGGGCAAGCTGTTGTCGCTCCGCCAGCACTTGTTTCAGGTCCTGATCGATAATGGCAATGCGTTTCTGAAGATCGGCCCGCTCGGCCTCCACTTTGGCCGTGACCTCTTTCAGCGTCACCTGCTCCGTCTTCACCGAAGGCTGAAGTTCGTCGCTCTTCTCCATCACTTCCAGCTCGTGCGTCTCAATCTCGTCGATCTCCCGTTCGACCCTGGCGATTTCCTTCAGCAACGCCTGGTATTCGGTGTTCGACTTGATCTAGCGAAAGCTGCGTCCGGTATTTCGTTATCTGGGTGCGCTTGGACTCGGCGTCAATCTCCCATTTCTTCCGCTCGGCCTCAATGTGTTTCGCCTCGGTCTCGCAAACCCTCCAGACGAGCCGACTCCGCCTTCAGACGTTGTTCGGCCGCCGCGACCTGCTCGGGAATGCGCATCCGTTCCATCTTGAGTTGCGCAATCCGCCGGTCGCGGTCCTGCACTAACAGGAGTTTTTCGACAGCTGGCAGCATGACATCCTTCCGACAACAACCAGTGTAAAGGGACGTGCGACAATGTGTCAACGCCGCGCCCGACCCCGCTTTCCCATGAGCTGATCGACGTACTTGCCCAGGATATCCGCTTCCAGGTTCACCCGGTCACCCTCCCGGCACGCCCGCAGGTTCGTGACGTCCCGCGTGTGCGGGATGATCCAGATGCGGAACCAGTTACGACCGATCCCCGCAACGGTCAGGCTGATGCCGTCGACGGCGACCGACCCCTTCTCGACGATATAGCGCATCACCGAAGCCGGCGCTTCGACATCCAGCACGTAATCTTTGCCCTCCCGCTCAAACCGCCGCACCTTGCCCCGCGCATCCACGTGACCGAGCACAAAATGCCCGTCGAGCCGCGCATCGGCGCGCAGTGGTCGCTCCAGATTAACCAACGAACCGCTTCGGACGAGTTCGAGGTTTGTCCGCCGGAGCGTCTCGTCGAGCACATCAAACTTCAACACGCCGCCACGCGATCCGACGACGGTCAGGCACGCGCCATTGACCGCGACGCTGTTTCCGACCCGAAGCGACCGGCCAATCGTCGGCGCGCGAACGGTCAATTCCGTCGACCGCTTGCCCGGAACGGATCTTCTCGACGACGCCCGCTTCTTCAACGATTCCCGTAAACATGGCTCAAACGATAGGGACGCGATTCTTGTGTGTCGAGCAAAGTCTTTTCACGTCCGCGAGTCGCACGAAACCCGGCTCCACGGTCATCGCGTTCGCCGCGCCACAGGCGATCCCGAGACGGATGGCTTCCGCCATCGACTCGCCGCGCCACAACCCGACCGCAATCCCGGCCATCATCGCGTCGCCGGAGCCGATCGGGTTCTTCGCGTTCACGCGTGGCGGCTTCCACGTCGTCACCGCGCGACCGGGCTTCTCGGATGCCTACACGCTCTTCGCGCCATCGGTGATCACGGCGTACTGCGGCCCTTCCCTCACCAACCTGCGCAGCGCGCGTGACATGGCCGACGTTGTCAGCGCCGTTTACCCGTGTTGCCGCCGCCAGTTCATCGCGATTGATCTTCACGAGAAACGGTCGACGCTTCAACGCATTCCGGAGTTGCGCCTTCTGCGCGTCGATCAGCACGGGAACGCCCAGTCGTTGAGACTCGGCAACCAACCGCGCATAAAAGTCGTCCCCGCAACCGTCGGGCACCGTCCCCGTCAGGATGACCAACCTCGCCTTCCGCGCCTCCGCTCCAAACGCGCGCAGCACGTTCCTCACCTCGACGGACGTCAACGCCCCCGATTCTTCCACCAACTCCGTCGCGCCATCGCCGCCCAGCAACGTCTGGCAAATCCGCGTCTCGGCTTTCACTCGCACGATGCGCGTCCCGAATCGTTGCTGTTCGCAGTTTCGCGCGGAGCAACCGACCGCGAGCGCCACCGGCCACCGTCAACAGCCGCACATCCGCGCCGAGAATCGACGCCACGCGCGCGACATTCACACCCTTGCCGGACGCCGTTTCGTCGACGCGCGTCGCGCGGTTGACCTTCCCGGGAACGAATTCTTCAAACACGAGCGTCCGTTGCCACGCGGGCGACAAACCGACGACGAGAATCATCGCGCTACGCTCGCTTCCAGCAGCATCTCGTCCCTGCCGACCCGCCGCCAACGACAATCCCGAAGTCGCACCGCCGTTCCGACCCTCGAAGCGCCTTCGCCCGCGACCGCCGCGACCGCACCGCGTCCGCCGATGACAATCGGCGCATAGAACAGCGCCACCCGATCCACCAGCCGCGCATCGAAGAGCGACCCGAGCAATTCGCCGCCGCCTTCCACCAACACGCTCGTAATGTCCCGCTTCCCGAGGGCCTTCAACGCCACTCGTAAATCAACCCGCCCACCCTTGTGCGGCAAGACGATTGCATCCACGCCCATCCGCGACAAATATCGCCGCCATGTCGCCGACGACAGACTCGTCGTGAGAACCAACGTGCGCCGGCGTTGCGCGTCCCGGAAAATCTTTGCCTTCCTCGAAACGCGTCCCCGCGCGTCGACCACCACCCGCCACGGTTGTTGGCCGCGGACCCCGTGCCGCACGGTCAATTCCGGGTCGTCGCGAATCACCGTGTTCGCGCCCACCATGATGGCATCGACCCGCGCCCGCCACCGGTGCGCCTCGCGCCGTGCCGCCGCGCTCGTGATCCACTTCGAGTCGCCCGTGCGCGTGGCGATCTTCCCGTCGAGACTCATCGCCGCTTTGGCGATCACCAACGGCATCCCCGTCGTGATCCATTTATTGAACCCCTCGTTCATTCCCGCCGCTTCCCCGGCCAGCAACCCCGCCTCGACGCGAATCCCGGCGCGCCGCAACACTCGAAATCCGCGTCCGTTGTGTTTCGGGTTCGGATCGCGCGCCGCAACCACGACGCGCTTCACGCTCGCCGCAATAATCGCATCCGTGCATGGCGGCGTTCTGCCCCACGTGCTGCACGGTTCCAGAGTCACGTACAGCGTCGCGCCACGCGCGTTCATGCCGCGCAATGCAACACCTCCGCATGCGGTCCACCCGCCTTCTTATGCCATCCCTCGCCGACAACGCGTCCCTTCCTGACCAGCACCGCGCCGACCGCCGGGTTCGGGCTGGTCTTACCCAACCCGCGCCGCGCCAGCGCCAGCGCCCGTCGCATAAACCGTTCGTCCTGTTTGCCGAAAGCCATGTTCCGACTTTACCAGATCTGCTGTTCCGAGTGCACCGACAACCTTCGGTGGGAACCCGCTAAATGAACTGTGACGAAGTACGGGCCGTGATCACGGCCACGAATACTGCTTGAGACCGCCTGCCGGTGAGATTTCCTGGGTCCCTTTCAGAGAGTAACAAGACGAGTTCTCCTCGCGAACCACATAAATGGCGGAAACCGGCGGCGCAGTCTCGGGCGCTGGCTGCGAATCACCCGTTGCGTACGCCATCCCGTAGCCGCGGCCAGGCACTCGTATGCTGCCTTTCCCTCCATAGAGCACGATCGTCCCCGGTTGGGCCTGTACCTGGAGCTGTTGCTCCAAAGGATCCTGTCGAGCATTCCATTCCGCATACTTTCGGCTCACGTCCTCAAGGAATCGTCTGCCATCCTCGTCAAAGTGTGCGCAGACGATCGTCTGATTGGTGAGCGCAAGTTGCGCGACATATCCACCCGAAGGGAGTGCGTTGATCGCGCCATCAACCTGGAACACCGAGATTACCTCCACATTGTTATTATTTACGTTCGCCTTCTGAATGACCGCTTGCTGTTCCCTCGCCAATTCCTCCTGGACTTCCTGCTCCTTCTGCGCCGCCTCCAGCGCCGCAGCCTCGCGCTGTTGCCGCAGCCGTTCCCTGGCCTGGATCTCAATCAGGTGCTGTTGTGCCGCCGCCGATTCTTGTGCACGGTAGGCTGCGGCCCTCTGCGGGTCGTAGTCGAACCGCTGCTGAAGTTCCGGCGGAAGTTTTTCCAGCGGAATCGACGCCACGCCTGTCTCGTGAAAGATCGTAACCGTCGCCGGGGTGACCGTGTGCCAGGTGACGTTTGAATAGGTGACGCCGTCCACGGTGATCGTCGTGGGTAACGTGTTCGTTTGCTCGGCGAACGATGCGGCTACAGCGAACACAACAAGCAGGACGGCGACACAAACGGCTTTCATCACGGTTTCTTCCTTCGGCTACGGCATCCGACATGGTAACGCCGGAAGGGGCGCGCGGCAAGGCTTCACAGCCCGCGCGTCTCTGGACTTTCTGCGAACAGCGCCTCGGCGAACTGCTTCGGGTCGAACGGCTGCAAGTCATCCACCTGCTCGCCCAGACCGATAAATTTGACCGGGATTTTCAGTTCGCGGGCAATGGCGACGACGATGCCGCCTTTCGCCGTGCCATCCAGCTTGGTGACGATCAACCCCGTGACGCCCAGCGCCTGGTGAAACTCGCGGGCTTGATTCAGCGCATTCGTGCCCGTGGTGGAATCGAGCACCAGCAGGACTTCGTGTGGCGCGGTCGGCGCCTTCTTCTGGAGTGAGCGATGCATCTTCTTCATCTCCTCCATCAGGTTTTTCTTCGTGTGCAACCGCCCGGCGGTATCGATGATCAGGTAATCGACCTTCCGATTGATCGCCGCTTCCAGGGCGTCGTATGCAATCGCCGCGGAATCCGCGCCGTACTGTCCCGCGATCACTTCGCACCCGACGCGTTGACCCCATATCTTCAACTGTTCGATGGCCGCCGCTCGAAACGTGTCGCACGCGGCCAGCAGCACCGTATTCCCCTGCCCTTTCAACAAATGCGCCAGCTTGGCCGCGGACGTCGTCTTGCCCGTGCCATTGACGCCCGCCAGCAATATGACCGTTGGCGGCTGAGCCGCTTTCGCCAGCCCCGGTGTGGCAACGCCCAGCTCGCGCTCAATCTCCGCGCGCGCAATCGCAAACACATCCACCTCGCCCGATTGCCTGGCGGCTTCCTTGGTCAACTCAACGATCTTGACCGCCGTGTCGACTCCAATGTCCGTCGAGATCAGCGTGGCTTCGAGTTCTTCGAGCGACTCGGCATCGAGTTTCGGCCCGCGCGTGACGATCCGCTTGATTTCGGTCGAAAGTTTCTCCTGCGTCTTGCGCAGTCCGTCTCGGAATTTTTGGAATAGCCCCATCAGGCTTTCGTCCCCAAAAGTGCTTTGAGCGCCTCGACCCGTTCATACGGCAATTTGATTCTGCCGAGAAGCATCCCGTCGCGGCCCGAGCCGTGACAATCGCTGCCGCCGGTGGCGCACACGCCGAGCGTCTCGCTCATCCTCAAATAACGCTCGGTCTGCGCGGGCGAGTGCCGCGAATGCCACACCTCGATCCCCGCCATCCCTTGGGCGACCATGTCATGGATCCGCTCGTCGAGGGTGTTCAATCCCGGATGGGCGATCACCGCGAGGCCGCCGGCGCGCGTGACGTGGCCGATCGTCTCCGCGGCTTCCATGCGATACCGCTCAACATAAGCGGGCTTGCCGCGCTTGAGAAACCGCGTGAACGCCTCATCCACGCTCGACACATGCCCACGTTTCATCAGCGCCATGGCCACATGCGGACGACCAACGGTGCCGGACTCCGCGCAGGCGCGCACATCCTCAATCGTCAGCGCGATCCCCAGCGCATTCAGCTTCCTGACGAACTCCTCCGCGCGTTCTTCACGCACTTGCGTCGCATGGTTCAACACGGCGCGCAGGTTCGTGTCCCGCCATGCGTCGCCGAACAAATACGCCAGCATGTGAAGCTCCTGCTCCCCGCAACGGCTGGTGATTTCGACGCCGGGGATCACCTCGACGCCCAGTTCCTTGCCCGCCGCCAGCGCCTCGGGGATGCCGTTGATCGTGTCGTGATCGGTCACGGCGATGGCGGCAAAGCCGAGCCGCGCGGCGTGTTGCACCAACTCGCGGGGCGTGAACGAGCCGTCGGAATAGCGCGTGTGCAGGTGCAAATCCGCAAACCGCGGTGGAGGCGCGGCCGAACTCATCGCGTCGAGGTGGAGGTGCGCGATGGCCGCGTCAGATCGGCCTTCAGGCGGTCGAGGATCCCGTTGACGAACGCGCCAGACTCGCGCGTGGAGAATTTCTTGGCGATATCGACCGCTTCATTGATGCTGACGACAGGCGGGATATCGTCGCGGAACAGCATCTCGTACATGGCCAGCCGGAGAATGTTGCGGTCGACCGCGGCAATGCGCGGCAGGTCCCAGTTTTCGGTGTACTTGGCGATCTTCTCGTCGATCGCGGCGCGTTTCTCGATGACGCCACGCACCAGTTCCTCGGCGAACTTGTGGCCCGTCTCTCCCACTTCCTCTTGTGTCTCCCAGAACATCGTCAGCGCTTCGTCCAACGAACCGCCACTCATGTCAAACTGGTACAGGAACTGCACGACCAGCTCCCGGACCGCGCGGCGCGTGACGTGTGGGTTTACTGACATTTCCATACCCGTGCCATCTCGATGGCGGTCAACGCCGCCTCGCGACCGCGATTGTGTTTCTTGCCGACGCAACGCACCCGCGCCTGTTTCACCGTGTCGGCGGTGACGATGCCAAAAATGGTTGGGACGCCCAACAGAATCGATATATTCGTGAGACCGTGCGCGACCGCGTCACCAATATGTTGCGCGTGACGCGTTTCGCCCTGCAACAGGACGCCCAACCCGATCACGCAATCGCATTTGCCGCTTCGGGCCAGTTTCGCCGCCGCGGCGGTGACCTCGAAGCTGCCCGGCACCTTCAACACCTTGATGTCGCGCATGTCCGCGCCCGCCTTGGCCAGCGTATCGAGGCAGTTCGCCAGCAAGGCGTCGGCAAGATCGGCGTTGTAGCGGGCGGCGGCAATGCCAAATCGCAGCCCGCTCGCGGAAAGATGTCGCTCGGTTTTGCGGGCGCGCAAGCATGATTACAGCGCATGCCCCATTTTCGATTTCTTCGTTTCGAGGTATTTGGCGTTGTGCGGCGTGGGCGTGGCGCGAATGGGGACCTGTTCGACAATCTTGAGGTTGAACCCCTCCAAGCCGACAACTTTCTTCGGATTGTTCGTGAGCAGGCGAATGCTGTGCAGACCGAGATCGACAAGGATTTGCGCGCCGAGGCCGTACTCGCGCAAATCGGGCTTGAACCCGAGCTTCTCATTGGCCTCGACCGTATCGAGCCCTTTTTCCTGCAGCGCGTACGCGTGGATCTTGTTGGCGAAACCGATCCCCCGTCCTTCCTGCCGCATGTAGACGAGAACGCCTTCACCTTCCTGCGCAATGCGCTTCAATGCGTCGTGCAGTTGCGACCCGCAATCGCACCGCAACGAGCCGAACACGTCGCCCGTAAGACATTCACTATGGACGCGCACGAGAACGTTCTCCTTGCCGCGCACCTCTCCCATCACCAACGCGGCGTGATGCTGGCCATCCACAAGGGATCGGTACAGATGCAGCTTAAATTCGCCGTAGGGCGTCGGCAGTGACACTTCCTGCTCTTTCGCGACCAGTTTCTCCCGCATTCCGCCGATACTGGATGAAGTCGCGAATCGTGCACATCTTCAGGCCGAATTCTTCCTTGAACTTCATCAGGTCGGGCAATCGCGCCATCGTGCCGTCTTCGTTCAGGATCTCGCACAGGACAGCCACCGGAAACAGCCCCGCCATTTTGACCAGGTCCACCGACGCTTCGGTGTGGCCGGCCCGGCGTAGCACGCCGCCTTCGCGCGCCTGGAGCGGGAAGATATGGCCCGGCGACACCAGTTGTTCGGGTGTGGCATTCGGATCGGCCAACACGCGGATGCTGCGGGCGCGGTCCTGGGCGCTGATGCCCGTCGTGACGCCGTCGCGCGCATCGACGCTGACCATGAAATCGGTCTTAAAACTTTCGCGGTTCTCCGCAACCATGCGACCGATTCCGAGCACCTTGAGGCGCGATTCCGTCGTGGGGACACAGATCAAACCCCGCCCATGTTTCGTCATGAAATTGACTGCCTCCGGGGTGACCTTCTCGGCGGCCATGATGAGATCGCCTTCGTTCTCGCGGTCCTCGTCGTCGGTCACGACGATGATTTGCCCCGGACGAATGTCCTCAAGGCATTCCTCAATCGAATTGAAGCGGACCGACGATATCTGGGGCTTATCACTCATGGCAACTGGGTGAATGATACCAGTAACCGTCGCGGAAGGCAAACCCGCTACGTTCAGTCGCGCGCGGGTTCGAACCGGACACCCTTGACGTGCAGCAGCACGACCCAGAAACGATACAGGTCGAGCTGCTCGCCCAGACTGGCGTAGTTCTTGTCGATCAGATCGCGGATGATCGTATCCATCTCCGAATACTGCATGGCCGTCTTGATGGCAATGTCCTGGAGATCAATTCTTGCTTTAAGACCCCGCTTGCCGTTCAACGCCGCAAGCAGAAACTTCACGGTGCGCTGGTTCAGCCCCATCTTCTCGACGTTCTCGTACACGATCCTCGGGAAACCGTAGCAACTCGAAGAACTGCTCGGGCACATGCGCGGGGAAACTCACCTTTCCCACAAATGTCTTCTCCACGACGACCGCGTCGACAGGGATCTTCTCACTCATGGGCGGTACGGTAGTCAGTTCAATTCGGAGACTCAACCAAAAAACCAACGCCCTGGGTCGCGTTCGCACGCGACCGTTTCCAAGAGATGCCCGGCATCATTCCTAAATTGACACGGTTTCGCCCCCCCGTTAACGTAACCGCGCGATGAACGGCACTGAATTACTCCGGCGCACACCGCTATACGCGGCGCACCTCGAATGGGGCGCGAAAATGGTGCCGTTCGGCGGCTGGGAGATGCCGGTGCAATACTCGGGGATACTGGAGGAGCACGCGGCCGTCCGCGAGCGGGTCGGTCTGTTCGACATCTCGCACATGGGCGAGTTTCTCGTGGCCGGGCCAAACGCCGAGCGCGCATTGAACGAGTTATTTACGAACGATGTCAGCAACATCGCCGTCGGCCAGGCCCAATATACATTGATGTGCAACGATCAAGGCGGCATTATTGATGACCTGATTGTGTACCGGCTCGAGCCCACCGTCTACCTCGTGATCGTGAACGCCGGCAACATCGAGAATGACTTTGTGTGGATGAATACCCACGCCACCGTGTCCGCGGTTATCGAGAACTTGAGCGATCGCTTTGCCGGCCTCGCTCTTCAAGGTCCCGCAGCGAGCAAGTTCTTCGAGTTTTCCCCGACGCTCCCCCACTTTCATATTCAGCGACAGGAAGTCTTCGGCAAAGAATGCTGGGCGGGGAGAACGGGTTATACGGGTGAAGACGGTTTCGAGTTGTTTTGCGAGGCGACGGATGCGCCCCATCTCTGGCGCACGTTCCTCGGTCAGGGAGAGCCGTTTGGAATCAAGCCGTGCGGATTGGGCGCGCGCGACACCTTGCGATTGGAAATGTGTTATCCGCTTCACGGGAACGACATCACGGAGGAGACGTCGCCCATCGAGGCCGGCCTTGGGAAATTTGTCGCGTTTGACAAGAAATCGTTTGTCGGTCGCGATGTTCTGGTTGAGCAGAAAGAGCACGGCGTTGGCCGCAAACTGGTTGCCTTCAAGATGACGGGGAAATCGCCGCCGCCACGGCCGCACTACGCCATTCTGACGGATGGCCGCGAGGTTGGCGAAGTCACCAGCGGCACGCAATCACCCACGCTCGGCATGGGCATCGGCATGGGTTACGTCGAGACAGCCGCGGCAAAGACAGGCGCACCCATCGAGATCGAGATTCGCCACCGGAGATTTCCTGCTACGATCGAAAAGAAACCAATCCTGAAACGAGGCCAATGAACGTTCCGAAGAATCTGAAGTACACGAAGTCGCATGAATGGGTGCGTATCGATGGCCGTACTGCCGTCGTGGGCATCACCGACCATGCCCAGGATGAATTGACCGACGTTGTTTACGTTGAGCTTCCCGCGGTGGGCGCGCGCGTCGAGGCCGGCAAGGAATGCGCCGTGGTCGAAAGCGTGAAAGCGGCCAGTGACATCTATGCGCCCGTGTCCGGCGACGTTGCCGCGGTGAACGAAGAACTCGCCAGCGCGCCGGAGTTGCTCAATCAGGATCCTTACGGCAAGGGGTGGATGTTTAGCATCACGATCAGTGACCCCGGCGAACTAAACGACTTGCTCAGCCCGGAGGATTACGCCCACCACATCGGCGCCTGACCATGCAAGAGGCAGATCGGTTCGCCGACCGACACATCGGCAGCAGTCCGGAAGAAGTTCACGAGATGCTGCGCGTTCTCGGGTTTCCCGCGCTCGACTCCATGATTGACGCGGCGATACCGCCGCAGATTCGATTGGCCAAACCGCTCTCACTCCCGCCGGCGGGCAGCGAGTACGAGGTGCTCGCCGAATTGAAGGAGATCGTCTCGAAGAACAAACTGTGCCGCTCGTTTATCGGTATGGGCTATTATGATTGCATTACGCCGCCGGTGATCCAGCGGAACATTCTGGAGAACCCTGGCTGGTATACGCCATACACGCCGTATCAAGCGGAGATTTCCCAGGGCCGGCTCGAAGCGTTGCTGAATTTTCAGACCATGGTGTCCGACCTGACGGGTTTGGAAATCGCCAACGCGTCTCTTCTGGACGAAGCGACCGCCGCCGCCGAAGCGATGGCCATGTGTCATGGACTGCAAGGGGGCGAAGGCCGAAACGCCTTCTTCGTTTCCGAGACTTGTCATCCACAGACCATCGCGGTTGTCCAGACGCGTGCCGAGCCGCTGGGGATAGACGTCGTTGTCGGCGATCACGCCAATTTCGCAGTAAACGAGAAAGTGCTCGGCGTGTTGCTCCAATATCCCGCGACAGACGGTATAATTCTGGATTACGGGCCGTTCATTGACGAGGTCCACAAGCATAAGGCATTGGCGGTCTTGGCGACTGACTTGCTTGCCCTCACACTCTTAAAGCCGCCCGGCGAGTTTGGCGCGGACGTGGCCGTTGGCAGCGCGCAACGGTTCGGTGTGCCGATGGGATACGGCGGGCCGCACGCGGCGTTCTTCGCCACTCGCGATGCGCTCAAGCGGCACATGCCCGGACGGTTGGTCGGCATCTCGAAAGATGCCCAGGGCCGGCCGGCGTTGCGGCTGGCGCTTCAGACGCGGGAGCAACATATCCGGCGTGACAAGGCGACCAGTAACATTTGCACCGCACAGGTGCTGCTGGCGGTAATGGCATCCATGTATGCCGTGTACCACGGGCCCGAGGGTTTGCGGCGAATCGCCAAACGAATCCACGAGCAGGCGGCAACCCTGGCCGACGCGCTCGGCGAACCACAGACCGGGCCGTTCTTCGACACGTTGCGGTTCCGCAAGGCGCCAAAGCCAGCGGGCGTGAACGTTCGCGAGTATTCCGACGGATCATGGGGAATGTCCGTCGACGAGACAACAACCGCGGAGGATTTGCGCTGCATTATCGGGCGGCGCGTCGAAGAGGCCTCCGTGCCAGGATTCGGCGCGTTCACTCGTGCAACGCCATTTCTGACGCATCCGGTCTTCAATCGGCATCATACCGAGCACGAGATGTTGCGGTACATCAAACAACTCGAAGCCAAAGACTTGTCGCTCACCACGTCCATGATTCCTCTCGGATCATGCACGATGAAATTGAACGCGACGGCCGAAATGCTGCCCCTGACCTGGCCTGAGGTCAGCAAGCTGCATCCCTTCGCGCCGATGGAGCAGACGCAGGGGTATCAGATTCTTTTCCGAGACTTGGAAACCTGGTTTGCGGAGATCACCGGGCTTCAGGCGGTTTCTCTGCAACCCAACGCCGGTTCACAGGGCGAGTACACAGGCCTGCTGGTCATCCGGAAATATCACCAGCAACGCGGACAAGGTCAACGCGATGTTTGTCTCATTCCGGTTTCCGCACACGGGACCAACCCGGCCAGCGCGGTGATGGCCGGGTTCCGGGTCGTTCCCGTCGCCTGCGAAGACGATGGCGACATTGATATCGCGGATCTTCGCGCGAAAGCGCGCGAGCATCGCGACGAACTTGGCGCGTTGATGGTGACATACCCATCCACCCATGGAGTCTTCGAGGAAACCATTCGTGAAATCTGCCAGATCGTTCATGAGAACGGCGGGCAGGTTTACATGGATGGCGCCAACATGAATGCGCAGGTCGGATTATGCCGGCCGGGAGACATGGGAGCGGATGTTTGCCACCTGAATCTGCACAAGACCTTCTGTATACCGCACGGCGGAGGTGGTCCTGGCATGGGACCGATTGCGGTCGCTCCGCATCTGGCTGCGTTTCTGCCGAGGCATCCTCTGGCCCAGATTGGCGCCTCGAAAGGAATTGGCCCCGTGTCCGCCTCGCCGTGGGGCAGCGCCAGCATTTTGGTCATCCCGTGGATGTACATCAAACTGATGGGCGCGGACGGGCTGGCGTACGCCAGCAAGATTGCCATTCTCAACGCAAACTACATCGCCCACCGACTGGCAACTTGCTTCCCGACGCTCTACAAGGGCCACGGCGGCCTTGTCGCACACGAGTGCATCGTCGATTGTCGGCAATTCAAAGCCGCCACGGGCGTCGAGATCGAGGATATCGCCAAGCGTCTCATGGATTACGGCTTCCACGCGCCGACGATGTCCTGGCCCGTACCGGGCACGCTGATGATCGAACCGACCGAAAGCGAGTCGAAGGCCGAACTCGACCGGTTCTGCGACGCGATGATTGCCATTCATTCGGAAATCAAGGCCATCGAATCCGGCCGAATGGACAAGTCCAATAATCCGTTGAAGAACGCGCCGCATACCGCGCAAGTCGGTTACGGCTGACCGGTGGGATCGGCCTTACAGCCGCGAGCAAGCCGCCTTCCCGGCGCCGTGGTCGCGCGAGCACAAGTTCTGGCCTGCCGTCGGTCGCGTTGACAATGTTTATGGCGACCGCCACATCGTGTGCACGTGTCTTCCCGTCGAGGCCTACGCGGCTGTAAACGCACAGGTCAAGTAAGTCAAGGCCCGCACGTTTGCGCTTGTAACCATTTGCGGTGCAACGCATTTTGTTTGCGTCCCGCTTAAATCGGCGTATACTACCGCCAGCGCGGGAGGAAATCTGTGGCGAAGGCACGCAAAGAGGTCGAGATCGCAGTACGTGTCGGTAACAGTCCTGCGGCCGCGCAGGAAGTGTTGTCGATCCTGGCGGCCCGCGGTCTGAGCGTCCTGGCGTACTGCACCTACACGGAACGCGATGATTTGGTGATTCTACTGGTCACGGACGACGCGTTGGCCGCGAAGGACGCGCTCCAAAGCGCGGGCTTTTCCTGCAAGGCGAATTCGGTTGTGCTGGTCGGGGCGTCGCACGAGCTTGGCTCGACGGCAATCATCGGCGCGCATCTCGGACTGTCGGGGGTCGAGATTCTTTACTCCTACACCTCATGGTTGGGGGGCGACCAGTCCATCGCGGTCTTCAAGACCACCAACGACGAGCGCGCCATTCAAGCGCTGGAGATTTGTCCGCAAGCGCGAGCCGCCGCTTGAGCTGACTTCCGTCCCCGCCGCCGATGATCAACTGTGCGGCGTGACATTCGCGCTGGGCGCGTTGGTCGTCGCCGCGGTCGCCACACTGTTGGTGCTTGCCGGTTGCGTATTCTTTGGGCCGAATGGCCACCACCAGTGTTTGCGTTTCTTGGGCTTCGTGATGACCGCCGGCGCCGGTTGGAGATCCTGATCCGTCATCACCCGCTCGAGCCGCGGATACACCTGCTCTCCGCCCTGCGCCGTGACCACGCCGTCATCCTGGGCGACAAGTTGCGGCGTGGACATGACGTCCGAGTAGATCAGGCGCTTCACGATGTTCGCGTCCGGGATCGATTTCATCGTAGCTGATGGAGCGGGGTCCGCTGCGGTACAACACATGCAGGTGACCGCTGCCGTCCACTTTGGCGGTCGGATTTCCCAGGGCGATAACATTTCCCAGTGGAATCATGCCATACACCAGATCATGCGGCTCATCCTGCACCCCCGCGTAGAGCACCTCGTCGTACGAGCTTCGCCGCAGCAGCAAGGAATAGGTGCGGTATTGTTGGTTGGTCACACCCTCCGCCACCGGCAGCCCAACCGTCTGCCGCCAAATCTCGCGGCCGTTGATTATGGTGAAGTTGACCGGCGGCGATACCACATGGATTCCGTCCGCTTCGACCGCGGCTCGCGCAGTGAAAACGCCCCGCTGCCGCAGATCGAAATGAGGCAAGAGATCCACGGAAATGCTTTGCGTGCGGCCGGGTTCGATCCTGACCGGTTCCGTTGCGAACGCATCGCCCACGGGAGACAGGGTCGCGCCGGCCTCGTCCGTAATCAGAAAGTTGAGCCAATGAGTCTCGCCCTGGTTGGCAAGCTCGATGGTGCGGCCGGAGAAATTGCGGATGGTGACGACGGCCGGAATGGATTCAAACACGATGAGCGTGTCGCGGTCAATCTTCACCTGCACGGAGATCTGGGCCTGGACACCTAGGGGCGCAGCCAAAGAGGCCGCAAGAAATACGAGAGCAATCAATCGGCGCATGAAACGACGGTAGCACGCTCGCGCGGGACCGAACAAGGAAAATGCCTCGGGCTATCGACGATCGCCCAGCGCGGACAACGCCGTTCGCAGAGCCACGTTGTGCGCCCGGGCGCGTTGGTGGAGTGGAACATGCACGGGAGTTTCACTGCCCAGAATGTGCCGGCAGCCGTTGAGGAACAAATGATACGCCATCGGCCAGCGACGGCGTTGTCTCAGGCGGGACACGTTGGCCTCTCGGCGGATCAGTCCAGGCCCCGTGGCGCGGTTGCCATCGATGACCTTGTCGCAGTTGATGGGAATCACGTTCCCGACCGCCGCGACAACCCGCTCGCCGATGAACGGCGGCCCCGCGCGAAGTTCGTACATATAATACCCGGGAGAATCCACATCTTCATGGTGGTCGAACACGAAGAGAAAACGATGGCCGTTCACCAGCCGCGTTACCAGCCGCGCTTCCGGACAAGGGGCGGGATTGCGAAACTGGCGATTGATGTCGCGTCCCTGGGCGTTGCGACGCTGGTTGCGCTCCCAACCGTAGGGGTTGATGCACGGCAGAACGAACCAGTTCACGCGCCACTTCGCCCACTCGCCGCCCTCCAACCAGCGGAGCGCGCCTTCGACACCGCCCGGTTCTTCGCCGTGGATTCCCGCCGTAAGCAGAATCGTGGGAGCCCGCCGATCGATTTGCCGTCGCACGCGATAGAACGGGTAGTTCCACACGCGACCGACCCGCTCGACTTGCCATTCACGCCGCGGCAGAGCTTCCAGCCGTTGTGCGATCTCGTGATAATCTCGAATGCGCCCCATGCGGGGAAGTTATCGCACAGAGCGCCCGTCGTGACAACCGGGGCCGATCAACCTGACGCCATCGCCTTGAGGAATTCCTTGTTGGTCTTGAATTTGGACATACCCGTCAAGAGTCTCTGGAGCGCTTCGATGGGTGGCGCGCCACTGAGGGCCCGACGCAACCGCGTAATGGCCTCCAAATCCTTCGGTGCCAGCAGCAATTCCTCGCGGCGCGTGCCGGAGGCGTTGATGTCCACCGCCGGCCAGTAGCGTTGCTCGGCGATCTTGCGGTCCAGTACCAACTCCGAGTTGCCCGTGCCCTTGAACTCCTGGAAGATCAATTCATCCATCCGCGAGCCCGTCTCGACCAATGCCGTGGCGATGATCGTGAGCGAGCCACCTTCCTCCGCTTTGCGCGCGGACGCAAAAATGCGGCGCGGTTGTTCCATGGCGCGGGCGTCCAGACCACCCGTCATGGTGCGACCCGTCGAGCCGATGTAATTGTTGAACGCCCGCGCCAGGCGCGTGATCGAGTCCAACACGATGAAGACGTCCCGGCCGAATTCCACCATACGCTTCGCGCGTTCAATGGCCATCTTGGCGGTGCGGACATGCTCATCGATGGTCTGGTCGTTGGTCGAGGCGATGACCTCGCCGCCCTTGACGGAACGGCGGAAATCCGTGGTTTCTTCCGGACGCTCATCCACCAGAAGCACCATCGTATGGACATCCGGATGGTTCGAGATCACGGCATCGGCAATGTGATGCAGCAACGTCGTCTTGCCCGTGCGCGGCGCGGCGACAATGAGGCCGCGCGTGCCCTTTGCCGACGGGCGCGATGAGATCCACAACGCGCGTGGTGTAGCGGTCGCCGACCGTTTCGAGGAAGAACCGCTCATTCGGGTTCAGGCTGGTAAGATCGTCAAATTTCTTGAGGCTCGTCCATTTCTCGGGCGGTTGGCCGTTCATCTTGTAAATCTCGGCCAACTGCGGACTGCCCTTCTTCGGCGGCACGGCGCGTCCCTCGATTTCGAGGCCGGGCCGCAACTTGAATTTGCGGATGATGTCCGGCGACACGTAAATGTCGTTCGGGCTGATCTGGAAGCTGCGGGCGGGGTTGCGGAGGAAGCCGAACCCCTTCTCGCCGACTTCCAGGACGCCACGGACCAGGCTCTCGGTTGGTTGCTGTGGTGCAGGCTGTGGTTGTGTTTGCGGCTGTTCTGTCTCGTTCACAATTCTTGCTCTGCCCGCGTCGAGCGCAGGCGTATGGTTTTTGTTGTCAGGTCGTGCACCGATTTGATGTAGCGGACCGTCCGTGTTTTGGCGCGCATGACGATCGAGTGCGTGGTGGCGGTATGCCCGATGAAGCGCACGCCGGGCAGCAACGTGCTGTCGCTGATTCCCGTGGCGCAGAAGACAATCCCGCTTCCCCGCGCCAGATCCTCCGCGTAGTACACCTGGTTTAGTTCCTCGTTCACTCCCTCTTGTTCCAACTTCTTTCGCTCGGCTTCGTCACGCGGCTACATCTTCACCGGCTTCACACCCTTCTCGAGCATGTAGTTCCGCACCCGCGGCCCGTACGCCAGCTTCGCGGATAAAAACTCGGCAAATTCCTGAGCGACTGGCCCAACCCTTCAAAGGCGCTACCCGCCGCATTCTTGTTGCCCTTGCCCATCCATTGTGCGGCATTCAACGCAGCCGCTTCCGTGGCCCGCACGAGATCGAACTCGACGATGCGCTCTAAATCTTGAATCGGCTTACGATTCAACTTCGCCATTGAATGGGTGTTACTGGCTCTGCTTACCGGGCAATTCCGCGTTCAGACTTGCGACAGAAGTCGATGAAATGTTCGAGCTCTGGGCTCGGCGGAAGTTCCGACTGTATCCTATCCAATGCATTGCCAACTGTCAACCCTGCTCGGCACATTATCTTAAACGCCTCCCGCAGGCTCCGATGCACCTCGTCGGACACCCCGTTGCGCTCCAACCCCACCTTGTTCACCCCCCGCGTCTCCGCCGGGTTCCCGTCCCCGATCATATACGGCGGTATATCCTGCACCACCTTCGCGCACCCCCCGATGATTGCCATCGTCCCAATCCGGCAAAACTGATGGATCGCCGCCAGCCCGCCAACAATCGCAAAGTCTTCCACCACAACATGTCCCGCCAGCGTCCCGTTGTTACTGAACACCACATGACTCCCCACCACGCAATCATGAGCGATGTGCGAATACGCCAGAAAATTGTTGTGCGACCCGATCCGCGTACTCAGCCCGTCCCCCGTCGCCGTATGCACTGTCACATGCTCCCGAAACACGTTGTCCGACCCGATTTCCAGGTAACACTTCCCGCCAGAATACTTCAAATCCTGGGTCTTCAACCCGATGCACGCAAACGGAAAAAACTCGCACCGCGCCCCAATCGTCGTCAGCCCATCCACCACCACGTGCGAGTGCAGCCGGCACCCCTCCCCCAGCTTCACGTTCGGCCCGACCACACAATACGGCCCCACCTCGCACCCCGGGCCAACTTGCGTGCGCGCATCAACAATTGCGGTAGAATGAATGTTCGAAGAAGCCATCAAAACCACCCCACCTTCCCCACGCCTTTGTACACCAGCCATCCCTCCACGTCAACGCCAGCCTTGGTGGCGTATTGCACCCACCACCTCGCCATTGCCGGGCCGGGTGCCCAAGTCCAACGAGGGTATCCAGCCGACTCCGGGTCCCCGTTGCAACCACACTTCTTGTCGAAACGCGTTGGCGTCAGTTAGAGGGGCCCGCGCCTTACAATCTGCAAGAGCCCCGGCCAACGAGCCAGATCCCCCACTCGTCACGTGCCGTTTGCCGATGGACGAATCTACCAGACCCGACAAGGGAGGAAACCAAAAAACAAGCCCCGGCACCGAGGCGCCGAGGCTCGTTCGTGAGTGTCTTGAAGTTGATCCGCTACGAGCACTGCACTTCCGCACGCAGCACGTTGTTCACATTCGGCACGTCGTTGGTGCCGCACGTCGATGGCAGGGAATTCTCCCAGGCCACATGCCCGTCATTGAACAGCACATTCCCGCCCTGATCCTTGTGCGGCGCATACGGTATCGTGCCGGAATTCGCCCAGTGCGCCCCGATCGTGTAGTCCGCAGAGATCATGGAATTGCCCATGCGATCCAGGGCAATGATCGAATCCGGTTGATCCTCCCAGAAAAGTCCGGCGCAGTACGTGTAGCTAATCGCTAACGGGCCGCCGGTCTGGTTGGTCAGTCCGTAACCGACTTGCTGCTTGCCGGCGCTGTCACTGGGACACGAGAAGATCTTCGCCGAAGCGACCACATTGCTCAGCAGGTTGAAAGAATCACACGTCGTGGCCGGCGTTGTCGAGTTGAGCGGCATCCGACTGTTGTAGCTATCCGCGTACATCGCAATGCCCAAGCCCAACTGCTTGAGGTTGCTCAGGCAGTTTGATCGACGCGCCTTTTCACGCGCCTGATTCAACGCGGGCAGCAGCATCGCCGCCAGTATCCCGATGATCGCGATGACCACCAGCAACTCGATGAGGGTGAACCCGTTTCTGTCTCTCGTACAACGCTTCATTGCTTGATCCTCCGTATGGTTGTTCGCATAGGACTGTGTCCCCGTGCACGCGTAACATTATCCCCATACCCCTTCTGTGGCACGTAAAAGACTTGTAAAAAAATGACGGTCGGGGGTCAGCCTGTCGAAGGGCCTCCGGGCCGTGTTGTCTGCCAATTCGCCATCCGCAAGCATCCATCTAACACGCTTATTAGCAATCCTTTACGACAGGTTTACCAATGCGGAAAGAGCGCATCGACACGTTTTCTGTCACCTCTTCATGCTTTCCCGGTACTTATACGGTGATATGATGACAAGCCAGACAATGCTTCCGGTAGTAAACAGCGACGAACAATTGGTGGAATGGAGCCTGACGGGCGACCGCAACGCCTACCGTCAGATCGTCGAGCGGTATCAATCGCTCGTCTGCTCGATCACCTACAATGCCACGGGCAGCCTGACCCTGAGCGAAGACCTTGCCCAGGATACGTTTGTCGCCGCGTGGAAACAGCTTTCCGAACTGCGCGAGCCCGCGCGCCTCCGCGCCTGGTTGTGCGGCATCACCCGCTTCCTCGTCGGCAAGCAACTCCGCCGACAGGGCCACGAGCCAGTTCACGCGGCGGAGACACTCGATGCGATTCATGAGCCGCCGTCACCGGAGCCGTCGCCGTCGGCGCAAGCCGTCAGCCGTGAAGAAGAGGCCATCCTCTGGCGCGCCTTGGAACGGATCCCCGATGCGTACCGTCAGCCGCTGATCCTGTTCTATCGCGAACAACAATCGGTCGAGCGCGTCGCCGTCGAGTTGGAGTTGAGCGAGGACGCCGTCAAGCAACGCCTCGCGCGCGGACGCAAACTGCTCCACGAAGAAGTGATTGCGTTCGTCGAGGGAACGTTGACCCGAACAGCGCCGGGTCAGGAGTTCTCGGGCGCCGTGCTCGCCGCCCTGCCTCTGGCCGCAGCCTCGGCGGCAACCGCCGGCGCGGGCTTGGGAGCCAAAGGCACGGCGGTGGCAAAATCCGGCGGCTGGGTGGCCCTTCTCGGCGCATGGCTGGTGCCAATCATCAGCATTGTTGGCGGAGTCACTGCGCAATGGTTGATTGTTCGTGCGTCTCCGACCGATCGCGAACGCCGGGTCAAAAGGAATTGGTTCGTCGGTCTTTGGGTTTTCGCACTGGTTTGGTGTATCCCCGTGCAGTTCGCCGTGAATTCCTTGAGCCAACACTTCAAGTGGAGTGACCACATGTATTTTTCTGTGATGGCGGGCTTCTGGTTGTTCTATGCCGTCGTGGCAACCACATTGACCATTGTGATGGTTCGGCGGTTTCTGGCCATCCGTCAAGAGAGCGAACGAGCCGTGGGAACCCTCCGGCGGGCCATGACGCCGGGCACATGTGCTGTCGTGGCGGCCGGCCACTATCTGGTCTTCTTTTTGTACTTTGTCTGGATCGCGTGGCGGTTGAATGACCGGGTGTCGGCCGGAATCCTTGCCGGACTGATGGTCGGGTTGGGTGTTTGGAAATTCGTCAGTCTACGAGGCAAGACCGGAGTGGCTGCAATGCGAGTCGCTGCCGGGCAACTGGCGTTGACCTGGGCAATAATCTTGGTGGTCTTGAACCTGCGTTTGGACGTGTGGATGGCAGCCGCGCACGAATGCAGCATTGCCGAAATGCACCGCCTTCTGCCTGCATGGGTGATTCCCGTGCTTACCATGGCCTTGGTCCTCTGGGCCGGACTGGTCCTCGTCATCACCAAACCAAAACCCACGTCCTCATAGGCAATAACATGACAAAGCTCCCTGTGTTCATAGCGCTCGCGGTGTGTCTTCTAACGGCCAGTTACCCGACGATGGGCCAAACTCCGACGGCCCCGGCGGAGGCCACAGTCCCGGATCAGTTCCGCCCGTTGTACCAGGAACTGGAGGAAACTCTCCACCAAGCCAGACAGACGTACCCTTTCAAGAAAGGAACTGCCCGCCCGCTGGTCACCGCCAATCTTTTTAGGGCAACCAGCTCGTACAATGTGCCGGATTCCGAGGACTGGAAGGATCTACTCGCCACACTCGATGCATTCCAGGCCATGCACATCAATGCCGTACACGTTTTGATTATGGCTCCGGACCTCCTCGAAACCAATGCCACGGCTCTCGTCGGCTTCTATCAGCGCCTCGCCAGCGAAATCCACTCGCGCAACATGAAGTTTTACGTCGAACACTTCGTCTACCCACCCGCCAGTGCGCATGTCCCAAAAAAGATGCAAGACTTTCTAAGCAAGCACGCCCTCAAAGGCTTGCATGACGATCCCCAGGGGAGAAAGGACTTCCTGAATATGATGGAGAAAGAAATCTCCCTAATTTACCGGGAAATCAAGCCTGACTATCTCAGCTTCGTCACCGAACCCGAAACATTGCTCCGCTGGACGCATCTGTCCTTTTCAGCGGACGACCTGGCCAATTGGGTCGGGGAAGTCACCACGCGTTTGAAAAGTTCGGGCGCCAGTCCCAACACTCTCTTGGGCGCCGGGGCGCTGACGTGGGAGTCGGAGGATTTCGACCTCAAGTTCGCTCAACAGGCCAACCTGGATTACATCGATATTCACTTGTACGCGTTGAAGTTGAAGAACGAAGACCAGCTCGACAGGTTGTCCACTCTGGTCCAGAAAATCCGCCAGCAACGACCGAACATGCGGATCGCCCTCGGCGAAGCGTGGCTGTTGAAAACCACCGGCGCCTCCGAGCCAAGCCCCCCAGTTTACAGGACGGCATTCTTTCAGAACAATTTCAGCTTCTGGAGCCCGCTGGACCAACAATTCTTGAGTCTCGTGATGGGAGTCGCGCAAAAGGAGAACATCTCCGTCGTGGTGCCATTCTTCAGCCAGTTCTATTTCACCAACTATACCTTCGCCGACGCGGAGTCCAGCAACCTGCCTCCGTGGCCCCTTAGCGACGTAACTTCTTGGGACAAAGCCCTCGACCCCATACGCAACCATCAACTCTCGCCGACCGGTAAAGCCATGAGTGCCATGCTGGATGACGGTGGAAAGTGATGACCATCTGCTTTCATAGAAGCATGATAACAGGCGGGGTCACAAAACCTAATCGTGCGCGATGTCGTGCACGACCAGTCGTATAACCATAGGTAGGCCGCTTCACACGACATGCGTCACCCTTGGCTTGAGATTCCAATTGCCGACTACGAGACGCACATGGCCTTGCCATCGGTTGGCCAAGCGCAGCTTCTCGGCGCCGCGCTACAGCGAACCGTTACTCAATTTCAACCTCGCTCGTTGGCCGTTCTTGGCGTCGCGGGCGGCAACGGTCTGGATCTCGTCGAGCGCAACATAGTACATCGCGTGGTCGCACTCGACTTCAATCCTGATTACCTGGCGCTTTGCTCTCGGCGCTATGCGGCATCCTTTGTCGAGTTCGAACCAGCCCTGCATGACTTGTCACAGGGTCCACCTGTCATTACTCCAGTCGAGTGTATCTTCGCTGGGTTGGTACTGGAGTATCTGTGCGTCGAGTCTTTCTGTGGCTATTTAGCATCTCTTCTGATCCCCGGAGGCAGTTTCGCAACGCTGCTCCAGTTGCCATCCCCGACGCTCCCAGAGGTTAGCCCGTCACCATTTACCAGTCTCACCCGCCTTGAGTCCACATTTTCCTTCGTTCATCCGGTATCCCTGCATCACTCTCTTTCGGCTCACGGCTTTTCGCGCATCGCCACTGACCGGTACGACCTTGATTCCGGCAAGTCCTTTTACTATACTTCCTACCAAGCCACGAAGTCGGCCTAATCCGTCACTGCAAACCAATGGCCTGCTTTTGATAGCCACAAACCGAAGGTGATCAAATTGTGAAAACAATTCGATTCGTAGTCGTGTTGGCGATGTTTCTTTCAAGTCAACGCCAGGTTCAGGGGCAAACCGCGAATTCGGTTTCAATACCGCGCCCGGACGTTGATAAGTTCGGAATCCAAAAGATTTATGGAGACGCTCCACAACCCGTAAACAATTGGGCATTCGATGGAAATACAGTCGATCCCCGTTTTATGGAGCAGAAGATCGTCAATGCAGGTAACCGGTGGTACAAACCGCAAGACGCCGTTGAAATGAGAGTCGAGGTGTTGAGTGATGCCTCGGCTGACGAGAATACGATTGAGACATTCGATGTGGCCAACGTATTGCGTAAGGGCTACTTATACAAACCACCAAACAGCCCGGATGGCAAAGGCGATTTTCTTAATATTGAGCAGACCTGGCGATTCAAGGTGGTGAAAGCCGGAACCGGCACGAAGAACGGGGAGGCCCATATTGAGTTGGTCCCGGGCGGTTACAGGCAGACTTCAGACAAAACGAAAGTCGGAAAGGACAAGGCAGTGCCGGCTGGCTGTGAATCTATGAGTTACCATTTCAACATTTATCCACTCACCGGCCGGGTTAAATTCGAGAAGGACAGCGATCACACCAGTGGATATACCAGGTCTGATCCAGAGAAGGATCATGCGGTGCCGAGATTCGATGACGGTCAAGTAGTGGTGCAGAAGGCAATTCTATACCGTACAGCGCACGGGATGAAATTGGAATCGTATCTGGATATGTCTGGGAAAGGCGATGGTTTCCAGAAGGTGTTGGACTTTGAAGATCGCGGCCAATGGGGGCCGACGCGTGGAGGAAATTCCGAATGCCATTGCTCAGAGAACGTCGTTCTTTCAATGGCTCGCGTGGCGATTGGATACCGTTGTGACAATATGGTGGACTTCGAGTTTAAAGACATGTCGATCCGGTCAATTGATCCCTCAAAACCATTGCACGCAGTAAAATCAACAGAGGCAACCGGCAAAGTTATGGGCACGATGCTGGATGACGCTGGAAAGTGAAGCCCTTCGTCGTCTCGCTATGAATGTTTTCCGACTTGGCATAGTGTGTCTGTTGGGTGCGGCTGTTTTCCTCTTGCTCAGCGCTCCTGTCCCCGGAGCTGAAGCCGGCAAGGAGCGCACCAAATGGACCTCAGGCGCGGGACAATGGACCGATACAGCTCACTGGTCGGATGGATTACCGGATCCATTCGAGAGAGTACAGATCCACGGCAACAGCACAGTGGTCGTTCCTCCCGGCACGTATTTGGTCGGCGACCTGGAGGTCGGATTCAATCCCGGCGATCACGCACGTGTGGAGGTGAATGGCGGAGAATTGATCGTGATGCAGGATTCCTTGCGCGTGGGTGAATTGACCGGCGGCGAAGGAGAGTTCGTGCTCAAACAGGGTGCTCTGCATGATGTCATGGATGTGTTTGTCGGGGGGACCGACGGCGTGCCCGGTCACGCCACGAAGGGCACGTTGCGTATTCAAGGCGGAAGTTTCCTCGGTCGAACGCTGACGACCGGCGTTGGTTGGGGCGCTGAATCGCTTTTGTCCATCGAAGGCTCCGCGTCTTCGGCTGTTCACGCGCTCGATTACGTCTATATTCAGGGCTTCGCCGACCCCGCCGGAAAACCCGGCTCGTCCACGCTTTCCTTCACGCTGGACGAACGGGGCGTCACCCCCATCACGATCCAGTCACGCCGCCGTGGTCTACGGATCATCAAAGACCCACAAAGCCACTGCCGCTTGCAGATACTTTTGAGTGCCGTGCCGCCGCGTGAGGATGTCACGTTG
Organism: uncultured Verrucomicrobiae bacterium; assembly: GCA_963712025.1. Lineage (GTDB taxonomy): Bacteria > Verrucomicrobiota > Verrucomicrobiia > Palsa-1439 > Palsa-1439 > Palsa-1439. The sequence goes on from CAVQGJ010000011.1 coordinate 427,406, forward strand.
GTTTCGGGGCACGTGCCGATTCAGGGAACCTTCGATGATTTGCCCGAAGGAAGCGAAATCTCGGCGCAATACGCGGGGCGGTCCTATCGTTGGAAACTGACCTATCACGGGGGCGCCGGTGGCAACGATCTGGTCTTGAAAAACCAGAGCGAGTACGCTGCTGATGCACCGATGACCCACACGCGGCCGATTCCAGAAATCCCCACGCCGCTGTGGTTGGCGCACCGGCTTTATCCGCTGTCAACAGTAACAACCGTGGAGGCGGCATTCCCCGGTGCCGAAGGGTTTGGTGCGTTCACGCCCGGTGGCCGCGGCGGCAAAATGATTTGCGTGGACAATCTGGATGATTCGGGACCGGGCAGCTTGCGCGCAGCGGTGGAGACATCGGGCCCGCGGACAATTGCGTTTCGTGTGGGTGGCGTCATCCCGCTTAAATCCACGCTGGTTGTCAGGGAACCGTTCATCACGATTGACGGCCAGAACGCGCCCGGCGCGGGAATCATGCTCCGCAATCACGGGATCGAGGTGCGGTCGCACGATGTCGTGCTGCGCCACTTTCGCGTTCGCGTCGGCGATGACAACGTCCGACCGGAAAACAAGAGCAGTTACGCCGGCGGTGCGGGCGAGCACGCTCTGTATTTTACCGACGGTTCGAAAAACTGCATTGCCGATCACCTGTCCCTGAGTTGGTCCACGACGAAAATTCTGTCGGTGACGAAGATGAGTGACTTGATCACAATTCAATGGTGCCTGTTGAGCGAGGGACTGAACTTCGCCGAACACGGTTACGCTTCCATTGCTGGCGGGAACCGCGTGACGTGGCACCACAATCTCTTTGCCCATAACCTGAGCCGTAATGTCCGCTTTCAGGGAATGGTTGACGCCGACTTCCGCAATAACGTGATCTACGATTGGGGTGACACGGCGGCGTATGGCGAATTTGACCGGCTCAATTATGTCGGCAACTATCTGAAGTCAGGGCCGTCCACGACTCAAAAACCGTGGCTGCTCTTTCATGATGGTGGCGCGGTGGTGATGCCCCACTCGTTGTTCGTGACGAACAACATTTTGGAAGGAGGCCGCGCGGCTTGGGTGAATCCGGAACTGCTCGTGCTCAGGGGGTTGAGCCTGCTGTACGGAGACCATGCGGCGACCGGGGTGAATCAAGACAACTGGCGGGGAATGGGCTATTATTCCGAGCGGGAAACCGTTGCCGCCACGGAACCGTTTCCCGCGCCGCCGGTCACGACGGAACCAGCGCCACTCGCCTACGAACACGTTTTGAATGATGTCGGAGCGACACTTCCACGGAGGGACGCGGTTGACGAACGCATTGTCCGTGAAGCGCGGGAAGGGACCGGGCACATCATCAACTGGGTCAGGGACGCTGGAGGTTGCCCCAACTTTCCGTCGCCCGTATTCCGATCGCCAGAGTCGACAGAGAATTCCAATCTGGCAATACCGAAATGAAATATTCCGCTCTTGCTGAGATGACCCGCTCGCGTCTGCCGTCCGCCGGTCCGGAGTGGTAATGACCCCAATGCGCCGCTCCTAGCCTCGCCGTCTTCGCGTGCTTCGTGGCGAACGGCCCTAGCCTCACACCACGCTGAACATCACGTCCGCCTCGCTCACGACTTCGCCTGCCACCTTGCACACACCCTTGGCCTTGGCGATTTTCGCTCGGGCGCGGCCCATTTCGATTTCGATAATGAGTTGGTCGCCGGGACGGACGGGCTTGCGCCATTTCACGTTGTTGGCGCTCATGAAATATGCCACCTTCCCCGCGTTCTCGCCCGACCGCAGCATCAGCACGCCCGCCACCTGCGCCATCGCCTCCAACTGCAGCACGCCGGGCATGATCGGATGACCTGGAAAATGTCCCTGGAAGAACGGCTCGTTCATCGTGACGTTCTTCAGCCCGATGATCTTCTCTTCGCCCTCGATCTTCAAAATGCGGTCCACCAGCAAAAACGGATACCGATGCGGCAGCACGTTCAACAACCGCATGATGTCCATCGCCGGCTCCGTCGGCGTGTCCGACGGAATCGGTGGCGCGAACGCCACCGGCCCGGGCTGCTCCTTCTCCATCAATCTCGCCAGCGCCGTCGTCAGCGCCGCGTTGCAGGAATGCCCCGGCCGAATTGTGATGATATGCGCCGCCAGCGGTCGCCCCAGCAGCATGATGTCCCCGAGGATATCGAGGATCTTGTGCCGCACAAATTCGTCACGGAACCGCAACGGCTCGGTCGCCAAAATGGTCTCATTGCGGATCAACACAGCGTTTTCGAGGCTACCGCCCTTGATCAATCCGTGGTCGACGAGATACTGAATCTCCTCGTACAAGGCGAACGTCCGCGCCGGCGAAATCTGCGTCTCGAACGTCTCCGGCTCGATCCCCAGGCTCAAAAACTGCGCGTCCAGCCCCGGTTTGCCGTAATGGATCGTGCAACTGATCCGCAACTGGTCGCTCGGCACGACCACCGCCAGCGAATCGCCCACCTCGACGTGCACCGTTTCCTGTGGATGGAAAATCTCCCGTTTCCCCTCTTGCGGCTGGATGCCCGCTTCCTTGACCAGGTTCACATACGGTCGCGCGCTGCCGTCGCCGACAGGCGGCTCGTTCGCATCCAACTCGATGATGAGATTGTCGATCCCGTAGCCGTTGAGCGTCGCCAGCACGTGCTCGACCGTATGAATGACCGCGCCGTTCGTGCCGATGGTCGTCCAGCGCGTCGTGTCGCCGATATTGCGGATGTTCGGCTCGATTTCCGGTTTGCCGTCGAGATCGACCCGCACAAACCGGATGCCATGGTCCACCGCCGCAGGTTTCCAGGTCATGTTGACCTTGGAACCCGTGTGAATGCCAATGCCCGAGTACGACACCGGCCGTTTGATCGTCTGCTGCTGTTTCAGCATGGGGTCGTTTGTAACACGCCTGCGATACCGTAAGCAAGCCTCCGTCTACGCGACCGTCCGTGGCCGCGCCCGCCTTTGAGATTGCAGGTGGTCGCGACTTATGCGACGAATCCTGCTGGCATTCGACATCGCCAAATGAAATTACGCCTGTTAATTGCCGCGTTATTCGTTTTCGCGACCATCGCCTTCGCCGCCGACCCCATCGTCATTCAGGGCCCGGAGCAGGCGCAACTCGACCTCAGCCTGCCCGATGGTGGACTACCGCCCGTGCCGGGCGTCCAAAACATTCAAGTCTTCCGCGCCTCACGCGACAAACCCGATCTGGCCGACGGCAAAGGTTGGACGTACAATCATCACGTCGATATGGCCGTCTGGAACGGTCGCCTCTACGTCGCTTGGAGTTCCGGCCAGAAAGACGAAGACGTCTGGCCCTGGCGCGAAGTCTACAGCACTTCCACCGATGGCGTCACATGGTCGTCCCCGGCCGAACTCTTTCCCCAGGGCGTCTCGAACCCGCTTCGCATGCATTTCTTTCTCGCGCCGAACCGTCGCCTGCTCGCGATCTCCGGTCTCCGCCGCGATGAGATCACGCTGACCGACAAGAACCGCGACACGCTTGTCGTCCGCGAAATCCTCGCCAATCACACCCTCGGCCCCTACTACGCGCTGCTGACGCCAACGCCCGTCACCTCTCCCGCCCCCTATACCAACTCCGCCGACAAAGGTTTCATCGAAGCCTGCAATGCGCTTCTCGCCGACCGCCCGTTCCTCGAACAACAGGACTACGGCGCGTTGCTCGGCCCGCGCCGTATGAAGTGGCACGACTCCGGCGATACAAACATGACGCTGAAGGCGATGTCGTTGTTCCATCGCAAAGACGGCGCGCTGGTTGGCATCTGCAAGTACGGTTGGGTCACTGTCTCCACCGACGACGGCGCCACATGGTCACAGCCCGTTATCCCGCCGTCTCTGATTACCGGCACGGGTAAAGTCTGGGGCCAGCGCACCGCCGATGGCCGCTACGCGCTTGTGTATAATCCCGACAGGAAAAACCGCTACCCATTAGTCATGGTCACGAGCGACGACGGCGTCAGTTTCGGCAACATGCGCGTTGTTCATGGCGAGTTGCCGTTCCAGCGCTACGTCGGCGAGCACAAGAACGTCGGCCCGCAGTACGTCCGCGGCATTTCCGAATGGTCAAACGATGGCACGTGGAAAGACAATGCGCTTTGGGTCGTCTACAGCGTCAACAAGGAGGACATTTGGGTCACCCGCATCCCGCTGGCGAGCGAGGCCAATGCCTGGAATACCTACAGCCCCGTCTGGGCGCCGGTCACGCTCATAAAGGATGGCGTGACTCTGACTGACCGCGATCCGTACGATTACGCCCGCGCCGTCCGCCTCTTCCCAGCCAGAGAAAAAGTCACCGTGTCCTTCGACGTCACGGGGACCAAAAACGGCGATGCCCCGCTCGTTGTCACCCTGTTCAGCGGCGCCGTCGGTCGTTGCGCGCCAACGTGGGGGCTGGCGGCAAGAGGTTTCACGGGCGATAAGCTCTCGTGCCGAATCGAGGCCGACGCACAGAAACACCGGTACTCGCTCTACTTGCGCAACAAGCCGCTCGCCACGAACGTGCCGTTGGCGAATTGGGCCACCAATTTTACCGGGGTCTCCTTCTGCACCGGCCCCGCGCGGCCGATCATCGACCGCGCCACATCATCCGTCACCAACGACATTCCACTGAAGTCGACCTCCTACACGATCCAACGGCTGACGATCCAGTGAGGCGCACTTGTGGCTCGCGTCACATGACCGCGCCGGGCTTGCCGCCGCCTTTGAGATTGCCTGTGCCGGTCGTTTGTGACACAAACCCCGCATGAAACGATTGTCCCTTTCGCTCGCCCTCGGTGTGCTAGTAGTGGTCTGTTCCGTCGCGCGGGCGGCTGATTCCCCGGTCATCAAGATCGTCTCCAGCCTGCCGCGCACGGGCAGCGCCACCGCCCAGGCGCAAACGATGGTTAACGGCATCCGCATGGCCATCGAAGAAGCGGGGGGCAAGGTCGGCAATTTCACCATCGCCTATGAAGACTGGGACGATGCCTCGCCCGAGCGCGGCCAGTGGGACCCCGCCGTCGAAGCCGCCAACGCCCAGAAGGCCGTTGAGGACCCGGACATCATGGCCTACATCGGCACCTACAACTCCGGTGCCGCGAAAATCGCGATGCCGATCCTGAACAAAGCCTCGCTCGTGATGGTCAGCCCCGCCAATACGTACCCCGGCCTCACCAAACCCGGCACCGGCGAAGCCAACGAACCGCAGGTGTACCGTCCCTCCGGCAAGATCAATTACTTCCGCGTCGTCCCCGCCGACGACATCCAAGGCGAAGTCGCGGCGGAGTGGGCCAAAGAACTCGGTGTGAAGAAAGTTTTCGTCCTTCACGACCGCGAACTGTACGGCAAAGGCGTGGCCGACGTGTTCAAGCGCGCCTGCGTTAGGCTCGGCATCCAGGTCGTCGGTTACGAGGGGATCGACCCCAAAGCGGCGAACTATCGCTCGCTCGTGACGAAGATCAAGAGCACCGACGCCGACATGGTTTATTTCGGCGGTACCACCCAGACGAATGCGGGTCAAATCGCCAAAGACCTCGTCGCCGGTGGCGCGAAAGTGAAACTCATGGTGCCCGACGGTTGCCGCGAACAGGCCCTCATCGAGTCGGCGGGCAAAGACAACCTCGACGACCGCACCTACGTGACGTTTGGCGGGTTGCCCCCGAGCCAGCTTCAAGGTCGCGGCAAAGAGTTCTACGAGAACTACAAGAAGAAGTACAACGCGGAGCCGGAAGCCTATGCCGTGTACGGCTACGAAGCCGCGCGCGTCGTCCTCGAAGGGATCAAGCGCGCGGGCAAGAAGGACCGCGCCGCGATCACCGACGCCATCGCCAATTTGCGCGATTTCGACGGCGTCCTCGGCAAATGGTCGTTCGACCAGAACGGCGACACCTCCCTTAAAGTCATGGCCGTCGAAGAAGTCAAAGACGGCAAATTCACCCCTGTGAAGATCGTGGGGATGTGAAGGATAGCTACTCTGAATTTTCGTTGTTGTACGCCAGCCTCCTGACCGCGCACATCGATTGACCGACGGTCTCCCTCTTCTTTGCGATTGCGACGCTCCTGTAGCGCCGCTACAGTGGGCCGCATGTCGGGCAGTGAGATTTTTCTGCAACAACTGATCATCGGGCTGTCCAACGGCATGATCATCGCCCTGATCGCCCTCGGCTACACGATGGTCTACGGCATCATCGAACTCATCAACTTCGCCCATGGCGACCTGTTTATGCTCGGCTGTTTCGCCGGGCTGACGCTCATCGGCCTTCTCGGGCTCGACCAGGCCGCGGCCGGTGCCGGAGGCGCGTGGTTCGGCCTGTTGCTCATGCTCCTCGTGGTGCCACTCTTCTGCGGCGGCCTGAACTGGCTCGTCGATCGCCTCGCCTACCGTCACTTGCGCGAATCCACCAAGCTGGCGCCCCTTGTCTCAGCCATCGGCGTGTCGTTCATCTTCATGAACATTGGCTTGCTGTGGGGCGGCGTGCCCATGAAGGTTTTCGGCTTGGGACGCGCCGCCGCCGCCCCGAAGGCGTTTCCCGAGTTGGTTTCCAACACCAACCTGCTCGGCCAAAGCGCAGTCGAGTTTACGGGCAAAGACGTGATGGTGTTCGTGGTGACGCTCCCGCTGATGGCCTTGCTCACATGGTTTGTGAAACGCACGCGCGAAGGCAAAGCCATGCGCGCCGTCGCCCAGGACCGGCTGGCGGCCCAGTTGATGGGCATTCCCGTGGACCGGGTCATCGGCCAGACGTTCCTGATCGGCGGCGCACTGGCGGGCGTCGCTAGCGTCGTGTTCTCCGTGTACAACAACACGATCTATTTCCAAATGGGCTATCGCGCGGGCATCGACGCCTTCACCGCCGCCGTGTTGGGCGGGATTGGGAGCTTGCCCGGCGCCGTGCTCGGCGGGGTGGTCATCGGCCTGGCCCGCGCATTCTGTGACCAGTACCTGGAGACGCGCTGGACAAACGTGCTCGTGTTCGCCGTGTTAATTCTCGTGCTGGTGTTCCGGCCATCCGGGTTGCTCGGACCTCGCGCGAAGGAGAAAGTGTAATGGCCGCACGCCGCACAATCCCGTTTCATTGGTCGTTCCTCATCGTCGCGGCGCTGATTCCGTTGGTTGAACTGATGATCCCCGGCGACCATCACATCGGCGCTCTGCTGCGCCCGATTTTCATCATGGCGATGCTCGGGCTTGGGCTGAACATCCTCACCGGTTTCACCGGGCTTTTGAATCTCGGTGTCGCGGCGTTCATGGCCGTCGGCGCGTACAGCTACGCGATCCTGACGTGCGACATTTATCCATTCCGTCTCGGCTTCTGGGCGGCGACGATCATCACCGTGCTCGTCGGCCTGACTGTGGGATTGTTCCTGGGTTTGCCGACAATCCGCCTTCGCGGCGATTATCTCGCCATCGTCACGCTCGGGTTCGGCGAAATCGTCGAAGACGTACTCAAGAACCTCGATTCGATTACGAAAGGCACCCAGGGCATCAATCCCCTGCCCTCGCCTTCGCTCTTCGGCTATCAGTTCCGACCGGAAACGTATCAGCCGTGGTATTACCTGTTCCTCGGTTTTCTGGCGCTCCTCGTCTTGGTGAACCGCAATCTGCACCGTTCCCGCGTCGGCCGCGCGTGGATCTCCATCCGCGAAGACGAACTCGCCTCGTCCTGCATGGGCATCAACCCGATGAAAATGAAACTTCTCGCGTTCGCCCTCGGCGCGGCGCAATGCAGTCTCGCCGGCGCGCTCTGGGCGAGCTACCTCGGCTCCAGCGGCGAGCCGGGCAATTACGATTTCCAGGTTTCGATCATCGCGTTGTGCATGGTGATCGTTGGCGGCATGGGCAACATCGGCGGCGTGCTGCTCGGCGCGTTGGTCATCACGGGCTTCAACTCCATCGTGCTCGAAACCCTCACGAATTTCCTCAAGGCGCACCAGATCATCAACAGCTCGAACGCGTTCACCGCTCCCGGTAACTGGAAATACATGCTCTATGGACTCGCGCTCGTCCTGATGATGCGATTCCGTCCCGAGGGCCTGCTTCCGTCGAAACAGTTAAAGGCCGAACTTCATCCGCCAGAACCGCCTGTTGCCCCGCCATCATGAATATCCTCGAGATTTCCGATCTGACGGTGCGGTTCGGCGGACTGACCGCAGTGAATGCCGTGTCGCTGGACATCCCGGACGGGGAAATCGTCTCGGTGATCGGGCCCAATGGCGCCGGCAAGACCACGCTGTTCAACGCCGTTACGGGCATCCACGAACCCACTGCGGGACGCATTCGCTTTGACGGACGGGAAACGCGCCGCCCCTTTCGCGGAACGACGGCCCTGACGCTGGCACTTGTCGGGTTCGTCGCCGCGTTGAGCCTCGTCCTGATTGCCAACATCGAGCCGCTGTGGGACGCGGTTATTACGACGAATTACGTCTATCAGCAGGCGTTCCCGTGGCAGAAGACTCCCGGCGCGGCGGTAAACTACATTGCCGAGGAACCCGGACGACGGTTCCTGATTCCCTTCCTCATCGGCGGGGTCACCGGGCTTGCTGGCGCGTACGCTATTTGGGCTCGTGCTCGCTACGCGCCGGAGGTGGCGGCACGGGCCGGTATCGCCCGTACGTTCCAGAACATCCGCCTCTTCAATCAAATGACCGTTTTGGACAACGTGCTGTTGGGAATGGACAGCCGGCTGCGCACGCGGTTCTGGCACGCGGCGCTCCGCTTGCCTCTCTACTGGCGAGAGCGACAGGAAGCCGAGCAGCGGGCCGTCGAAATCCTGCGGTTCGTTCGGTTGGATCAAGAAGCCCACCAACTCGCGGAGAACCTCTCCTATGGCCATCAGCGCCGCCTCGAAATCGCCCGCGCGCTGGCCATCCAGCCCCGTCTCCTGCTCCTCGACGAACCCGCCGCCGGGATGAATCCCGCGGAGGCCCAGGAGTTGATGAGACTGATTCACGATATTCGCCAGCGGGGTGTCACGGTGTTGCTGATCGAGCACCACATGCCCGTCGTGATGGGAATCTCCGACCGCATTGCTGTCCTCGATCACGGCGAGAAGATCGCCGAGGGCACTCCCGCCGAAGTCCGCAGTAACCCTCGTGTCATCGAGGCGTATCTCGGGAAGGACCACGAAGATGCTCCTGCAACTTGAAGGCGTGCACGCCGGTATGGGGCGATCGAGGTGCTGAAGGGCGTCAGCATCGGCGTCGAGAAAGGCGAAATTGTCGCCGTGCTCGGGGCCAATGGCGCAGGCAAATCCACCACGTTGATGACCATCAGCGGGATCAACCGGTGTCGCCAGGGGCGAATCCTGTTCGATGGAGAAGCCATCCAAGATCGGCCGCCCCATGAAATTGTGCGGCGGGGAATCTCGCAGTCGCCGGAAGGACGGCGCATCTTCCCGCGTCTGAGCGTGCGAGAGAATCTGGAGATGGGAGCCTTTCAACGCGGCCACAGCAACGGATTGTCCGACGACGTGGAGCGCGTGTTTGCCGCCTTCCCGATTCTAAAGGAGCGGCAGTCGCAACTCGGTGGCACGTTGAGCGGGGGCGAACAACAAATGCTGGCCATCTCGCGCGCCCTGATGGCGCGGCCAAAGTTACTCCTGCTCGATGAACCGTCGCTCGGGCTCGCGCCGATGGTCGTCACCAGAATCTTCGATATCATTCGCGAGATCAATCGCCAGGGCACCACGATCCTGCTCGTCGAGCAGAACGCCAACATGGCGCTGCATGTCGCGCGCCGTGGTTACGTGCTGGAAACCGGCAAAATTGTGTTGGAAGATACCGCAGCGAATCTGATAAGCAATGAGCAGGTGAAAAGGTCTTACTTGGGAGGTTGATGGCAGCATGAGTAAACAGACCGTGGCGATCATCGGCGCATCCGCCGACAAAACCAAGTTCAGCAACAAAGCCATTCACGCCCATCTCCGCGCGGGGTACGATGTCTATCCCGTCAATCCCAAGGAAGAAACGATCGAAGGGTTGAAGTGTTACAAGTCCGTCCTCGACATTCCCGTGGCTCTCGACCGCGTGAGCCTGTACCTTCCGCCGCCGGTCGGCGTCAAGGTCCTGGACGACATTGCGAAAAAGGGCTGCCAGGAATTGTGGATCAATCCCGGCGCCGAGAACCCCGAACTCATTCAGAAATCCCAAACACTCGGCTTGAACGCCATATTCGCCTGCTCGTTCGCCGACGCATTGTCCCATAGCGCCCAACCGTGAGAATGATGACCATGACAACACGAACCGAACTCTCGATCGTCCTCCCCAATCGCCCCGGCACACTCAGCGAAGTCGCCAACGCCCTCGCGAAAGCGAAGGTGAACCTGCTCGCCATCGACGCCTCGGGCGGATTCGAATACAACATCGTGCGCATCGTACCAGACAGGGTTGCCAAGGCGCGGGTCGTGCTGCGTCGTCGCGGATTGGATGTTGGCGAGACGAAAGTATTGTGCATTCCGGGGACTCAAGGACCCGGCGCAATCGCGGGCGTCGCGGATGCGCTCGGAGCCGCCAAGGTGAATATCGACTACCTGTATGCCACTACGGGCAGTTCGCAGTCTGATGCGATTATCGTTGCCCACGTTTCGGATGCGCGACGGGCGATCAAGGCGCTGCGTTAGTCCGCCGCATCGAGCCACCGCCGCGCGCGCGCGAACACGGCATCGAACATCGGTTCCGTCAACTTCCCCGTGTTGGTGTTCTGCCGGCTTGGATGATAGGAAGCGATGAGCGCCGGCAGTCCTCCACCCAGTTCGTAAATCGCGTTGTGGGCAAACCCGGGCAGCGGTTTTGGCAGCACGATGCCGAGGCGGCGCAAACCCTTCAGATAGTTGTCGAACGCGATTTTGCCCAATGCCACCACGACCCGCAGATGTTTCAGGCGCTTCAGTTCCTCATCGAGGTAGGCGCTGCACTGTTCAATCTCCTGAGGAAGCGGCTTGTTGTCAGGCGGCGCGCAGTGGAGAATGGCGGTGATATAACAATCGAGCAATTTCATCCCGTCATCACGCCGTTGCCATGTCGGCTGGCTCGCAAACCCGGCTTTGTGTAGCGCGCGGAACAGCCAGCGGCCCGAAGAATCGCCCGTAAAGAACCGTCCCGTGCGGTTCCCGCCATGCGCCGCCGGGGCCAGACCGATGATGAGCAGCCGCGCGCTCGGATGGCCAAAGCTCGGCAACGGCCTCGCCCAATAATCCCAGTCGCGAAACTCTCGTTTCTTATCGCGGCCGATTCGCTCCCGATAGGTGGTCAACCGCGGACAAAGCCGGCACCGAATGATTCGTTGGTTCAGCTTCTCGTGCCAATCCATCGTGCTCACACCTTGTGGGCGATCCATTCGTCGCGGAATTGTTGAATGCGCTGTTGAGACTGGGCCAGACGCTGCGGGCGAATGCGGCCCGACTCGACGGCTTTCGTCAGCGCTTCGTGCGCCGCCAGCGCCTTCTCCGCCGTGTGGCAAACAAGGATCATGTCTGCCCCGGCATCGAACGCGTCAACGACGGCTTCCTTCAACGGACGAATCTGCGAAATCGCCCCCATCTCCATGTCGTCGGTAAGCACGAGTCCGTCGAAGCCGAGTTGGTTTCGCAGGAGTTCGGTTACGATCGCCTTGGACAACGAAGCCGGGCGCGGCTTTTTCCCGTCAAACGCGGAATAATGCCCATGTCCGACCATGATGGCCGTGAGCCGCCGCAGGAGCTTCCGATACGGCGCAACATCCTCGGCCAGCAGTTGCTCGCGCGCGCGTTGGATCGTCGGCAGTTTCTCGTGAGAATCGAGTGTCGCCCCGCCCAATCCCGGAAAATGTTTCGGGCACGCCGCGACACCCTCCCGTTCGAGTCCCTCCAGGAATGCGCCCGCCCAGAGACTGACTTCATCGGCGGTCCGGCCCCAACACCGTTCCCGCAGCGCGTTGTCAGTCTTCTCGTCAAACAACTCCAGGTCCAGCACGGGGGCGAGGTCGATGTCGATCCCGAACTGATGCAGCCAACGGCCCGTGGTTCGACCGAAATCCTCCGCCTGCTCCACGTGGCCCGCCTTCTTGATCTCGGCGATGGTCGGGGCCTCGCCAATGATGGTGCGCAAGCGGTTGACGCGCCCGTGCTCCTGGTCAATCGCCAGGAGCGGACGATAGTCGAATTCCGAGCGCAAGGCGCGGGTCAGCGCCCGAAGTTCCGCGGCACTGTCGATGTTGCGCGCAAACAGCACAACGCCGCCCGGTCGCACGGATTCGAGCACGCGCCGCGTCGCGGCGTTGAGCTTGACGCCGGGGAGCCCGATGAACAAGTGTTGCCCGAGATGCATGTTTCTTGTCGAGGCCATGGAGTTCGATCAGTTGCGAGGCGGCTTGTTCCGTGTCACACTCACTTGTATCATTTGCGTGGACGGCTGGTCAAACGTCACCAGGAGGCGGCATGAAAGAGTTTACGGAACTGACGATTGTCACACCCAACGCCCCCGGCAAACTCGCCGAGGTGTTGCGGGCCCTGGCCCACTCTCAAATCAACCTCATCGCCATCGACTCGTCGTCCGGCTACGACCTCAACATGGTGCGGCTGATAACGAACAATCCGCCGAAAGCGCGCAAGGTGTTGGAGAAGCTCGGCTACAACGCAACCGAATCCACCGTGCTGGGCGTCACCATCTCCGATAAACCTGGCCAGTTGGCCCACATCGCCGCCGCGTTTTCGAAATCCCGCGTGAACATCGACTACATCTACGCCACCGCCGTGGCGTACGACCAGCCCGCTATGGTCATCATGCACGTGGCCGAGGCGAGCGCCGCCGAAAAAGCCCTGCGCGTTGCCAAGATTGTTTGAGGGAACGCTCGAGAGGCGGCTATCCCCGCCCAAATCCGAATTTCACGGTGGGTGCCGGGTGGTCCTGACACGCCTGATTGGTGGGAACGTCGGTTGATGCGGGATTGGGTTTGACGTAGCCCTTCTTGATCAACCACGCCTCGACTTCTTCTCCGCTGACATCGGCCAGAATCTGGCCGTCGATTTCCAGCGTCGGCTGGAGCGGCTGGCCGCTTCTGGCGACCATCTCTTCGTAATTGGCGGGGTTGTTGATCACGTCGCGGTCGTCAAACGGAAGGTCATACTTCCGTAGCACCGCGCGCACGCCGTTGCTCCATCCACAACTCGGTTTCAGCCAGGCAATAATTTTCGGTTGACTCATAAGGTTCTCACGCCTCCACCCCTCTCTATGCACGAAGAACCCCCAAAAAGCAAGCTGACGGCTTGCGCGCCTTGTGTTTGCTGCCTTCTGTCATTTCTGGCGAATGGCACCTAAGTTGCTCATTACGTGGATGATGACCTTGCTCGGCGAGATTCAATTGCTGCTTGGAGCGCACCTACGGCACCACAGGCGTAAACTTCGGGGATTTCATCCTCAGCCGACAGCGCAGCCGTGTCCTGTCGGAGATGGCCGGTGCCAGCGCCGCGCAAATCTCGGATTTGGGACGGGTATTCTTGCGAATCGTGGACGGCAAGCTGCGCCTGGGAATCCACTACGACCAGAGCGTCATCGAGGCGTTGGAGGCAAACAATCCCGCCTGCGGATCTGAACGACCAAAACATCGTTCCGTTCATGGTGTTCTTGGAAGAACTCGATCACGCCGTTCACGCCGCCCTGAAGTTTCGCGAAGGGATTCGCGACATTCACAGCGAGTCCTTCGTGCGCGACCTCGAACTGCAAGCGAAGGTCGACACCTATCTTGGTTCTCCAGAAATACTGCGCGTTTTTCAACCGTCCGCAAAAGCTGACCGATGCCGATCGTCGCTGGCTGAAAGCGTGCGTGTTCGACCGCGATAATGCCCTCTTTGAAGAGCCGCTGCTGGCCGAGCGCTACCACGAAACCAATCGGCTGGCCCGCCGTTACGTGCGCCATCTCGACGGCCTTCCGCGGACCCGGCGCACCACGGAAATCCGCCGCTTCCGAAAACTGACCTACAGCCAAAAGCGCGACCGCATCGCCGTCGCCGCAGCCCGGTAGCGTTCACGAACCTACCCCTTTCTCACAGGTGGAGAAGGGTCGCAGCTGGTGGCGGAGCAGACCAGTACCGCGGGAAGACCATGGGATAGAGCATTCTCTTAAGCTCGTCGGCTATCCTGACGTAATTCGGATGATTCGTATCTCTACGACGGATGAGGTCTTCGACGTAACGCAATAGGAGGTTGGAACTCGGTCCCATGTCCGGGTAGGCTGAATTGCGAAGGCAGTTTGCGATGAAATGTGCGGCACTGCGTGCCTCGCGGCTGTTATCGTGTAGGTAGACCATGCGTTCGCAGAGCCACACTTTTGCCTTCTCGAACGCAGTTTCCGACTCACCGCGGCTCCGCGTTGTTTGGCGCAATTGTTCGGCGAGGCGTTCGGGAATCTGTCGTTCTCCAGTGGATTCGCGGCTTGCCGTGGCCGGGTCGACAGAGATCTCTACGTCAAGATCGATTTCGGTCGGTCCATAAATGCTCCATGCTGTAGAGCCGCTCAAGCACGAAATGACGTCGGGAGCTACGAATTTAGCAACGGTCCAACAAGTGCCTTCCCTTGGGACGTTGGCCAGTCGCCCTATCGGTACTCGGACAATGACGAGGATTCCAACGTTGATCGCATCGTCGGCGGTGGAACAGTCAACAGGTAAATCGAAGCAGAATCGGGTCCGTTTGTCGCGAGGAATTTCCTTTCCTTGCCGGTCAAACTCACCCCTTTCTCTGGCTTGAAGGGTGCCTACGATAAATTTTGCCATTGGCATTTGATTAGCGGGCACTTGGAGCGGTTTCAGTCTTTCCTGTTTCCACGACTGCGAGTGGTGCAGGAACCAGTGGGGTCGGCAAGAAAAACTGTCGTCGATTTACCCAGCGATTGAGCTTTCGGTCGAATTCCATATCCGGAATCAAGAGTTCGCAATCCATACAGTAACTTCGCCCTGACCCCGACGGCCCCCGGCTACGCTGCTTGCCTTCCAAGCCGCAGCATTTACACTTGAACGGATTGAAGCGGTTACGTGGCTTCAGCGGCGGAGCGGTCAGCGGGAGCGTCGGCTGGCCGTTTAGAAAGCCTAAGAATTGATTTTCTCGCAGAATCACTGCTGGAATCTTTGGAATAAGCTCCGCCAAGTCCGAACGCATTGTCACATCATCGGGCAGGAGCAGCACGGGCGTTTTCTTCGACAGGTTTGAGTAATGAAAGAGCTGTCCAATAGACTCGTAAATCTCGTTAGCTTTGCAATTCACTTTGCACTCGACGTGTAGGTCCTTCCCCACCAGAAAATCGACTCGCGTCCTGCAACCAGCTAGTCGCGCCTCTCTCGTAAACTGAACGCCCGCCTCCAACAACATCCGCTGGATGGCATCTTGGAAATCTACCTCTGTGCGGTAAGCCTTGCTTATGAGTCCCAGGCGCCGGCCCCTCGCCATATCATCGCCCCAACGCTGATTCGCCCGTAACTTCTGCCTGAGGAGACGATAGGTAAGGCTCTTCCGGACGTAGTTCCAAATTGTCTTTTCGTTCCATCCGTTAACGTGGCAAGTCCGCTCGACTGGAGTGCCTTTTCGTAAATGCCGGAGACAAACCGCGACGATCTTTCTCCGTTCGTGCTCCTCGGCCTTTCTCTTTGCAGCCTTTATCAGAATGGCGTACCGGCTTCCATTCCCCTCTCCGGCGGGTTTCGTGGATTCAGGGGGCGGGCAGTAAACGCCGGCATCAATTAGCCATTTCCTTGTTTGCGTCTTTGAAACGCCAGTCTTCAGAGCGATTCGCCTCAGCCCAAAACCGGAACTGTACATACGGATGACGTCTGCCAGGAGATCGGCGCGCTGTTTCCTCAGAGCTCCCTCTGCAACAAGATCCCTCATACCGCGAAGTGTAATTAGGCCGAGACCTTTCGACAAGCTTGGCTTTGCGGGCAATATCGTGCCTGGCGGCGTGCTTGGCCGTTGGCCCTTTGCGTTAACTGCAACTTTCGCAAAAAAAATACTTCTGGAATTCTTGGGCCGCTTCCATTAACACCGTAGCGACCCATGAACGTGTTGGTGCGACTGTTTACGTCCTCGTTGGGAAAGAAGTTCCTGATGGCCATTACCGGCGCGGGGCTGTTCCTGTTTGTCATTGGCCATCTGCTGGGAAACCTGCAAATCTTTCTCGGCCCGGAGGCCATCAACCGCTACGGCCATTTCTTGCAAACCACGCCCGAGATTCTCTGGCCGGCCCGCATCGGTCTGCTGGCGTTTGTCATCATCCATATTTGGACGTCCATTTCGCTGACGTTGGAGAACCGGGCCGCGCGCGCCGCCCGATATGACGTGAAAGAAGTCGTGGCCGCCACCCTCGCGTCCCGCACGATGATCTGGAGCGGTCTCATCATTTTCGCGTTTGTCGCGTTCCATCTCGCCCATTACACCTTGCTGATCGTCCACCCGGAATTTCGCGACCTGCACGACGCCAACGGTTGGCATGACATTTATCGGATGATGGTCCTGGGCTTCTCGAATTATTGGGTGTCCGGATTCTACGTTCTCGGCATCGGGCTTCTGTGCCTCCATCTGAGCCATGGCGCCAGCGCGATGTTCCAGTCACTGGGCTTCAAGAACGAGGCTTACACATGCGCGATTGACGGTCTCGGCGAAGATCGCGGCGGTGATCATCTTCCTCGGCTATATTTCCATTCCGCTCGCGGTGTTGGCGGGGGTGGTGAAATGACATGAAACTCGACGCCAAAATCCCCGCCGGACCGCTCCCCCAGAAATGGGACAAGCACAAGACCGCGATCAAGCTGGTCAATCCGTCCAACAAACGCAAGTACGAGATCATCGTCGTCGGCACCGGGCTGGCGGGCGCATCGGCAGCGGCGTCTCTCGCCGAGTTGGGGTACATCGTCAAGTCGTTCTGCATTCAGGATAGCCCGCGTCGGGCGCACAGCGTCGCCGCGCAGGGCGGCATCAACGCCGCGAAGAATTACCAGAACGACGGCGACAGCGTGTATCGGCTGTTTTACGACACGATCAAAGGCGGCGATTTTCGGTCGCGCGAAGCCAATGTTCACCGCCTCGCGGAAGTCAGCGTGAACATCATCGACCAGTGCGTCGCCCAGGGCGTCCCGTTCGCGCGGGAATACAGCGGTTATCTGGCGAATCGCTCCTTCGGAGGCGCGCAGGTCTCGCGAACGTTCTACGCGCGCGGCCAAACCGGCCAGCAACTGTTGCTCGGCGCCTACCAGGCGTTGATGCGACAGGTGGCGCTCGGACAAGTAAAACTATTCCCGCGCACGGAGATGCTGGAATTGGTGGTGGTCAACGGACATGCCAAGGGGATCGTCGTGCGTGACATGGTCACCGGCGCGATCTCGTCGCATTCCGCCGATGCGGTGGTGCTGGCGACGGGCGGTTACGGCAACGCGTATTATCTCTCGACCTACGGTCGCGGCTCGAACGCCACGGCCATCTGGCGCGCCTACAAGAAGGGCGCGTCTGTTCGCCAACCCGTGTTTCACGCAAATTCATCCGACGTGCATCCCCGTATCGGGCGATTATCAGTCCAAGCTCACGCTGATGAGCGAATCGCTGCGTAACGATGGCCGTGTATGGGTTCCGAAGAAGAAAGGCGATCAACGGTCGCCCGCCGAGATTCCCGAGGACGAACGCGATTATTATCTCGAACGCAAGTATCCGAGCTACGGCAACCTGGCGCCCCGCGACATTTCCTCGCGCGCGGCCAAGCAGGTGTGTGACGAGGGCCGGGGCGTCGGCGAAAGCGGTTTGGGCGTGTACCTGGACTTTTCCGATGCGATCAAGCGGCTGGGACGGGCGAAGATCGAAGAGCGTTACGGGAATCTCTTCGACATGTACCACGAGATCACGCACGAGAACGCGTACCAGACCCCGATGCGCATTTTTCCCGCGATCCACTACATGATGGGCGGGTTGTGGGTCGATTACAATTTGATGAGCAATCTGCCGGGGTTGTACGTCATCGGCGAAGCCAATTTCTCCGACCACGGCGCGAACCGGCTCGGCGCCAGCGCGCTGATGCAGGGCCTGGCGGACGGTTATTTCGTACTCCCCTACACCATCGGGGATTATCTGGCCACCCAGAAGCCCGGTTCGCGACCGAAGCCCGACGCGGGCGAATTCAAGCAAGCCGAGCAGGAGACGAGCGACCGAATCCAAAAGCTGCTGGCGGTCCGCGGCAAGAAGACCGTGAACGAATTCCACAAACAACTGGGTCGAATTCTCTGGGAGCACTGCGGCATGGCCCGCAACGAAAAGAGCCTCAAGGAAGCGCTGGCCCTGATCCCGCCGTTGCGCGACGAGTTTTGGAAGAACGTCAACGTGCCCGGCGAGGGCGAGAGACCTCAACCAGTCCCTCGAACGGGCCGGTCGCGTGGCGGATTACTTCGAATTGGCCGAGCTGATTGTGTACGACGCTTTGATGCGCGATGAATCATGCGGCTGCCATTTCCGCGAGGAACACCAAACACCGGATGGTGAATGCCAGCGCAATGACGAGCAGTATGCGTACGTCGCGGCGTGGGAATTCACCGGCGTCGGCAAGACGCCGATCCTGAACAAGGAACCCCTCGCGTACGAAGAAGTGCATTTGGCGCAGAGGAGTTACAAGTGATGAACGTCAAACTGCGAGTGTGGCGGCAACGCAATGCCGAGACGCCGGGACGATTCGAGACCTACGAGGCGACAGACATCAATCCGAACATGTCGTTCCTCGAAATGCTCGACGTCGTCAATGAAGACCTGACCCGGCGCGGGCAGGACCCGATCGCGTTCGATCACGACTGTCGCGAAGGCATCTGCGGCATGTGTTCGTGCGTCATCAACGGCGAGCCGCACGGCCCCGAGAACAAGGTCGCCACCTGCCAGACGTACATGCGCAGTTTCCACGACGGCGAGACGATCACCGTCGAGCCCTTCCGCGCCCGGGCGTTCCCCCTGATCAAGGACCTGATCGTCAATCGCAGCGCGTTTGACCGGGTCATCCAGGCCGGCGGGTTCGTTTCGGTCTCGACCGGCTCCGCGCCCGACGGCAATGCGATCCTCGTGCCCAAACAGAACGCGGACCTCGCCATGGACGCCGCGGCGTGCATCGGTTGCGGCGCGTGCGTCGCGGCGTGCAAGAACGCCAGCGCCATGCTTTTCGTGGCCGCAAAGGTTTCGCACCTTAATCTCCTGCCCCAGGGCCAGCCGGAAAAAGAGAAGCGCGTCCTGGCGATGGTTCAGCAGATGGACGAAGAAGGGTTCGGCGCCTGCACCGTGACGGGCTCCTGCGAAGCCGTTTGCCCGAAGGGAATCAGCCTGAACTTCATCGCCAAGATGAACCGCGATTATTTCGGCGCGCTGTTGGGTCGGGGCGGGAAGAAAGCGTCGGCGCTGACCGGGGCGTAACCGCTATTCGTTGTCGAAGTGGCCAAGGGCGCGTTGTTTGCGCATGACCAGCACCATGGCCACGCCACCGACGATTCCGAAGCCTGCCATCGTCGGGTACCACACTCCCCAGCCGAACTTGTCGATCATCCAGCCCGTAACAGGCAAAAAGATCATCATGCCGAAATATTGAAAGGAATCGATAACCCCGGACGCGAAGCCGGCCATTTTCCGACCCCCGATGTCCATGGGCGCTGCGGCGCCAACCAGCGAGTGCGTGGAGTTGACCATCAGCGAAATCAGGATCAGGAACAGACAGCCGAGAAAAATCCCTGCGGGAGTCGGCCCCACGAAACCGGAATTGATAACCAAAGCCGCGAGGCCAATGACGACCGCTTGCAGGAAGTACAGCCACATCGCCACGGGCGACCGATGTCCCCTGAAAAACTTGTCCGAGACAATTCCAGAAATCAGGGAGCCGACCACCGCGATCAGGGGGACTGCGTATCCCAACGTCCAAAACACGGCGCGTGGCTGGTCTTCCATGTTCAATTTGAGGACGTCGTGGAAGTAAAGCACCGCCAGTTGATCGGAACTGCTGCGCACCGCGCCCGTACAGGCATACGCGACCGCGTAAAACCAGACCAGCGGGTGCGTGAAGACGGCTTGGAAGCATTTCCCAATACTCATGCGGACGCCGTGCGCTCGAATCGACTTCGTCGTGGATGAGGCCGGACCACCCGGCTTCTTCCGGGGTCTCCTTCGCGCAAAGGGCCATGACAATTGTGCATAACGCCGTGATCAGGGGCGGAATGCGGAACAGCCAGTGCCAATTTCCTTTGGCAATGGTCCACGTGCCAATGGTAAAGCCCGCCAGAATCAGGGGCGCAAGATTGTTGATGGCCACCTGCCCCAACTGGATCATAAATCCGAAGATACCGGCGAACGTGCCGCGTTCCGTGCGGTTGAACCACGCCGCGTTGATCTTGATCATCCCCGGCGCGCCGAACGACTGGAAGTAGCCGTTCATGCCCCAAATGAGGGCAAACGTTGTGAACGTGCCTGCAAACGATGTCGCACCGAACATCAGGTTCATGATGATGGTGCCGGCCGCGCCAATCAGCATGGCGATGCGTCCGCCAATTCGGTCGGTCAGGAGCCCGTTGACCAGCTGCCCGATCCCGTAGGCCATCGACCACGCGCCCAGAATCTTCGTAATCTGGAACTTGCTAAAACCGAACTCCGCCACCAGACCCGGCGTGGCAAATCGGAAATTGTACCGGCAGACGTAGTACGAGGCGTACATGAGCCCAAGGCTCACCCAATTCATGCCACGGCGGGGTCGAAATCCAGAGGGATACTCAATGCGGGCGTTGGGCGCGGGCGCAGTGGCGGTCTGTTCCATGAATTCTCTTTCGCGAACACCCGAAGCGACAGTAAGCCAGACCGTAACGGCACTGGTGCAGAAAAGTCAAAGAAAAAGGTTCGATCAACCCCTTTTGGAGAAAACAAAACGGGCGAAGACGACCCGGTGGGTGCGTCCTCGCCCGTGGTTGATCGACCTCGTTAGCGTCGTTGCCGGTTCAGGAGCATCAACTGCAACAACTGCGCGACTGCGGCAATCAATGCCGCCACATACGTCAGTGCCGCCGCGTTCAACACGCGATTGACGCCATCCATTTCGTCTCGCGCGATCAAGCCACTCTTTTGCAGAATCACCTTGGCCCGGGAACTGGCGTCAAACTCCACAGGAAGCGTGATGAGCTGAAACACCACCAGCACGGCGTAAACCCCGATTCCGAGCGTGATAAACATGGGGATGCGGAAGAAGAAGCCACCAATCATCACCGGTACCAGTAGTTTTGAACTGAACATGGTAAGCGGAACAATCGCCATCCGCGCCTGCAACGGCGCGTAGGCGTGTTGGTGCTGAATGGCATGCCCGGTTTCGTGCGCCGCAATGCCCAATGCCGCCACAGACTCGCCGTCGTACACATCGGGCGACAAGGCGAGCGTCTTGGTGCGGGGATCGTAGTGGTCGCCCAGGAAACTGTTCGTGCGCTCGATTTGCACGTCGTGAATCCCGGCATCGGCCATGATTTCCGCCGCGGCCTCCGCGCCGGTGCGTCCCGAGCGCGCCCGCACTTGGGAGTACTTTTTCAACGCCCCCCGCACAAGAACCTGAGCCAGGATTCCTGGCACAAGGATCAGTACGAAGAGCAGAAGGTATATTTCGTTAATTGTCATCTTACTGTCAGACCTCCAAACTGGCGCTACAGTAGCGCAGCCAAATCAGATTTCAAGTACCTTCGGGAACCGAGCCAGATTGCGGGCGCCACTGGGTCGAATCACGGCCACGTCTTCCAACCGGACGCCGCCCAAGCCTGTGTAATACAGGCCTGGCTCGACGGTGACGACCTGTCCGGCACGCAGAACCTCCGAGGCCGTGTTGACGCGCGGGCGCTCGTGAATCTCCAAGCCAAGCCCATGGCCAGTCCCATGGAAAAATCCCTGCATGCGTCCGCGAATAATACCGGTTCGGTAACCCTTGCTGACAAACAGCTCCTGAATTCCGGCATGCACATCCCGGCCATTCACGCCTTCGCGCAGCTTCTGAAACGCGAGCCTCTGCGCATCCCCGACGACGGCGTAGAGCTTCTTGACCGCGTCGCTGGCGCAACCACGCACCACCGTGCGCGTGATGTCCCCCCAGTACCCCGTCCGCATATCACGGGGAAAAATGTCGAGAATGATTGTCGTATGCGCGCGGAGCGGACCGTGGCCAATCTCATGCGGATCGCAGCCCTGATTCCCGGCCGCGACGATGGTGCGCGCGGCCACACCGCCCAAACCCGCGATCGTTGCGTTGATCACACCCTGAACCTGTTCCGATGTCAGCTTGCGCCCGAGTCGGTACAGGAATCCGTCGCGTCCGATTCGGCTCGCCCGCAGGACGGTCACCGCCGCTCGCATTCCCTCCTCCGCCAGACGCAGGGCGTCCTGAAGCGCCCGAATCTCCGCGGATGTCTTGATTTCGCGCTCCGGAAAGAACGGATCGGGTCTGACGACGACGCGAATGCGGCGCAGTTGTTTCGCGAGCCCGATAGGAAAATTCATGGGGACTTCCGCGTGACGCACCCCGAACTCGCGCAACACCCGGTTCAACACATCACTGAAGCCCGGTCGTTTGACCCCGTCCCGTTTGAGTTGTTTTTGATAGCGGGAGAATGAGAGTACGCGATCAACGTCAGCTTCGCGGCGCGCGCGGTCGATCTCCAGATCGCTCATCACCGCAAAGCTTCGGCCACGCGTCTCGAACCAGATAAAGGGGTCGGGCACGAACATCTTCGTCGCGTACAGCATATTTGCGTCGTGTTCGCTGTCGGCGACAATCAACCGCGTTGACATGAAGAATCCTCCTGCACCCAGTCCAATGGACGGCGCGATTTCCAGCGAAAAGTCGTTCGGCCCGTTACGCGACAACTGATAGTACGCCAACCCCGCGATCATCGCCGCGTTATCCGTGCACAACGCTGGCGGTGCCAGGAGCAATTGCAGCCCCCGTTGCGCGCATTCTGCCCCCAGCTTCTCGCGGAAGCGACGATTGATCGAAACACCGCCCGATACGCTCACCGTTTTCACACGCAAATCCGCCGCGGCGCGAACCGTCTTCCCCACCAACACATCCACCACGGCTTCCTGAAAGCTGGCGCAGACGTCTTCGATGCGAGCGTGCGGGTTCTTTCGCAGGAAATACAGGACGGAGGTCTTCAGGCCGCTGAAGCTGAAATCGTAGCTGCCGTCGTGCAACATGCTGCGCGGAAAATCAATTGCCCCGGGGTTTCCGCTCTCCGCGCGCTTCTGAATTTCCGGGCCACCGGGATACCCGAGATCCAGCAGCTTGGCGACCTTGTCAAACGCCTCCCCGGCGGCGTCGTCAACGGTCTGGCCGAGAATCTCATGAGTCCCAATGGCTGTCGCATGGGCCAGGATGGTGTGCCCGCCGGACACGACCAGCGAAACCATCGGCAGCGCGTCCTGTGCGGCGTTGGCAAACAGCGGAGAGTACAAATGCGCTTCGACGTGGTTGATGGCAGCAAAAGGTTTGCCGGCGGCGAACGCGATCCCTTTGGCCGCGTTCAGGCCGATAAGCAGGGACGAAGCCAGACCGGGGCCATAGGTGGCCGCCACAGCGTCGATTTCGTCAATGGACGTGTGGGCCTCGGACAGCGCCTGCTCGACCACGGAATCGATCCATTGCAAGTGATTGCGCGACGCCAGTTCCGGGACCACACCGCCGTACGGACGATGCAGGGCGACTTGCGAGCTGACCACGTTGCAGAGGATCTCCGCGCCATTGACGACGACCGCGGCGGATGTCTCGTCACAGGAGGTCTCGACACCGAGGATTTTCACGGGTGCTCAATCGACGACACTCGGGTCGTTGTTTTATTGCGTTGACGGAGTCGCGGCGGCCGTAGCGGTTGTTACAGCCATGTTCTGTTTGGCGACCTTCATCTGCTTCTCGAAGAGCTTGACTCCCTTGATCACGTCGA
Source organism: uncultured Verrucomicrobiae bacterium (assembly GCA_963712025.1). Classification (GTDB taxonomy): domain Bacteria; phylum Verrucomicrobiota; class Verrucomicrobiia; order Palsa-1439; family Palsa-1439; genus Palsa-1439. The sequence goes on from CAVQGJ010000011.1 coordinate 451,363, forward strand.
TGGCACGATCCAGTTGGGCGTCCGCAATGGGGGTGACCTTTTCCGCCGTTTCATCCGGGGGCAGGCTGGCGCGCACGCGTTGCTCCAGCAGCTTGCGCTCGTCCTCCTCGGAAATCGGCACGATAATATCCGGTGTCACACCGTGCTCGTGGATGACCTTGTGGCTCGGTGTGTAATACTTGGCCGTGGTCAGGCGCAGCGCCGACCCGTCGCGCAACTGGATAATGCTTTGCACGGAACCCTTGCCAAACGTGGTTTCTCCAACCAACACCGCGCGGTGGAGGTCCTGGAGCGCATCCGGCAACAATTTCACTGCCGCTCGCGCTCCCGGCGTTGACAAGCAGAACCAGGGGATAGTGGGCCTGCTTTTTGCCGCTATCGGAGCGATACACGCTCTTCTGCGCCAGATCGCGTCCTTCGGTCGAGACGATCATCTGACCTGCGGGTATGAATTCGCTGGCGATCTTGCGAGCGGATTCCAGCAGCCCGCCCGGATTGTTGCGCAGATCGATAATCAACGCGGTCATGCCTTCGCCATTGAGCTTGGCCAACGCCTTTTCAAATTCATCCGCGGTCGGTTCGTTGAATTGCGTGATGCGCACGTAGCCAATGCCGTCTTCGAGGATTTTTGCGTCCTTCACGCTGTCCACGTTGATCTCGGCGCGCTCGATCGTGTGGTCTTTGATCTTATCGCCCGGGTCCTTGGCTTTGGAGCGGAATATGGTAATGGTGACTTTCGTGCCCGGATCGCCGCGCAACTGACGCACGGCTTCCTGCAACCCCATTTTTTCGGTGACTTTCCCATCGATCTTGATGATGCGATCGCCCGGTAGCAACCCCGCCTTCGCGCCGGGTGTATCCTCCAGGGGGGCCACGACGGTCAGGAAACCTTCCTTGGACATGTTGATGACGATGCCGATGCCGCCAAATTTGCCCTCAGTGTCCTCCTTCATGTCCTCGTACATCTGCGGTTCCATGAACTGGCTGTGCGGATCCAGCGAATTGAGCATTCCCTTGAGCGCGCCGTACGTCAGGTCGCGGTAGGTGACCGAGTTGGTGTCCACGTATTCTTTGCGGACCAATTCCATCACCTGGGTGATCAACTCCATCTCGGAATAGGGATTGTCCTTGTCCGGCTTCGTGGACGAATCGGAATAAATCTTCGCGGCAATGGCGAGATTGATTCCCAACACCACCACAACGAACGCCACGCTGATACGCTTTATGGTCATAACGTTTCTCTCAAAATTCCACACTCTCCCTCACTCCCGACGCCGTGTCACGAGGAGCCGATACAGGGGCCAGCGACTCGGCTACCATACGGCGGCTTGACAGTTGAATCAAGTCCATCCTTCCTTGCGAGAGGCGTGTCCAATTGCGGCTCCTCTCAACTGAGGAACCGGGTTCAAGGCGCGAGCTTGCCCGCGGCGAGCAGCCCGAACAATGCGGCCCCCAAGGCGAACCGATAGATAATGAAAATCCAAGTCGTGTGGCGTTTCAGGTAGTTCATCAAGAACGCGACCGCCGCATAGCCGACGATGATCGCGACGATCGTGGCCACGACAAGATTCACACCGTCCCCCTGTTTCGCGAGTAGTTCGTGACGATGATGGTGAAACTCCAGAAGGCCGGCGCCCAAGAACGACGGCAACGATAGCAGGAACGAAAATCGCGCCGCGGTCTCGCGTGTCAACCCGACAAACAACCCGCCGGTGATGGTGGATCCCGACCGCGAAGCGCCGGGAATGAGGGCCAAGCATTGCGCCAGACCCACAATCATCGCATCCGGCCACGTCACGCGACTCATGTCCTTGAGCGTCACTCCCGACTGCGTCCGGGCCCGTTCAATGTTCTCGGCCACTACCAGCGCCACCGCCAGCCCGACTTCCGCCGCGGCGATAACGTACAGCGAGCGCAGGCTCGTTTCGATGTGCTTCTTAAAGGCCAGCCCCAGCACGACGATGGGTATCGTTCCGACGATAATCATCCAACCGAGGCGCGCCTCGTGACTTTCGAACGGGCGCCCTTTCCGCAACCCCTCCAGCATGGCCGCCGCAATTTGGGAAAGGTCGCGCCAGAAATACAACAGCAGCGTGACGACGATCGCCAGTTGGATAACCGCGGTGAATGCCGCACCGGGGTCCGTCCAGCCCATCATCGCCGCCACGATGCGAAGGTGCGCGGCACTGCTGATGGGCAGAAACTCCGTAATGCCCTGGATGATGCCGTAAACGATGGCTTGCCAGAGGGTCATTCGTGGTAATCGTCAATCAGCATGAGAGCCACTCGCGCGAGTACGAGATCAACTCAGTCGTGCGAATGTTTTTTGCAGCAATTCCACCGGCGCGGCGTTTTCCGACTTCGCCTTGGCGTCGGCGATCAGCTTGGCCTCGAGCGCGTTCTTGGTGGGCCGTTGGACGTTGTAGAACACGCCGAAATAACCCGGGAAATCCGCCATCGCTAGCTTGTAAGCGGCGATCTCGTCGGTCGCATCATGTGTCGGCCGGCACGAGATTGAATACGCCGCCCTTGCGCGGGTTGGCGGCGTCGAACGCGCCTGGATAAAACTCCGTGCATTCGCTCAGGCACTCGACGACCGAGAACCCATCGTGCTGCATGGCCTTTTCCATCATCTCCATCACATGGTTCGGCAGGTGCGAGTGCGTGCGGGCGATAAACGTCGCCCCGGAAGCGATGAGCTGTTTCATCGGATTGATCGGGCGATCGACGGCGCCCGTCGGGTCGGTCTTCGACTTGAATCCCAATGGCGACGTCGGGGACGTCTGCTTCTTGGTCAGGCCGTAGACGAAATTATCCATAATCACGTAGGTCATTTTGATGTTCTTGCGCGCGGCATGGTTCAGGTGATTGCCGCCGATGGAAAAGGCGTCGCCGTCGCCCCCGAATACGAAGACATGCAGGTCGGGCCGCGTCAGTGACACACCCGTGGCGAACGGAGCCGCGCGTCCGTGAAGGAAATGCACCCCGTAGGCGTTCACAAAATAGGGAAACCGCGACGAGCAGCCGATGCCGGCGATGCTGGTGATCTTCTCGTGCGGAACCTGCAATTTCTCCATCATCTTGAAATAGATGGAGAGAATGCTGAAGTCGCCACAACCCGGACACCATGTCGGCAGGTCGGCGACCAAATCTTTCTTCGTGTATTTCGCGCGGTCGGACAGCTTGATTTCTTTTACTTCGACATTGTCGGCTTTGGCAATCATGGTTTTCCTTGAAATGAGAATCAGGTCGTAGCCAGGGCGGATTCCGAAGGTTGCTTGATCTTTTGGTTCATGCCAGTCAAAATCTCGCGCACTTTGAACGGCAGGCCGTCGGTCTTGTTAATGCCGCGAATCTTGTCGTTGCAAAACCGCGCCCGCAACAGACCGGCCAACTGGCCGTACCCGTAGAGTCCTTCATCGTTGATTTCCACAACGAAAATGTGGTTGAAGCCGTCAAACACCTCACTGATACCGGGCTGAAGCGGGTTGATGTAGCGAATGTTTAGCGCGCTCACGCTCTCGCCGGCAGCGCGGGCCTTGTCCACGGCCTCGTGGATGGGCCCCTGTGACGAACCCCAGCCCACCAACAGCACGTTGCCCTCGGTCGGGCCATACGTTTCCGCCTTTGGCAGCCGCGATGCCAGCACTTGCAGTTTGCGCCGCCGCTTGGCCACCATCATCACGTGATTGGCCGGACGGCTGGCCGGATGGCCCGCCTCATCGTGCTCCAGGCCGGTGACCACGGGATATTTGTTATCGACCATCGGAGTTCCCGGTGGCGCGTGGTGGGCGATGCCGTCGGTCGTGTTCTCGTACGGCTTGTAGCTGGGGCCGCGCGCCGCAAAACTCGGAGTGAGGTCCTGGGTCAATTTTGCGAGGTCGGGCATTTCCCAGGCTTCGAATCGCGTTGCCAACGCCTGGTCCGAGAGGACGATTACCGGCGAACTATACTCCCGCGCCAATTTCGCCGCTTCGATCGTCGTGTAAAAACAATCCTCCACCGAAGACGGGGCCAGCACGATGCGCGGTGAATCGCCGTGGCCGCCGAAACAGGCGATGTTGAGATCGCTCTGCTCGACGCTTGGTCGGCAAGCCCGTGCTCGGGCCGCCGCGTTGGACATCAATGATGACGACCGGCATCTCCGCCATCACCGCCCAACCGAGGGCTTCCGTCTTCAACGCGAGGCCCGGACCGGAGGTTCCCGTTAATGAAAGGTAGCCCGCATAGGAAGCGCCGCAGGCCATGGCAATGGCGGCCAATTCATCTTCCGCTTGCACGAAAGTTCCGCCGTACTTCGGCAGTTCGGTGCGCAGGATTTCCATGATGCTCGACCAGGGGGTAATCGGATAGCCGGCGCCAAACCGGATGCCCGCCGTCAGCGCGCCATACGCGATGGCCTGGTTGCCATCCGTAACGACCTGTTTACGGGCGACCTTGTTCGCCGGAGACTCAAATTCAAAAGTGTCCGTGACCCTACCGATATCGTAACCGTAGCCCGCGTTGAATGCGCCGATGACGTTGCGAATGACATCGTCACCCTTGCTCTTGTAGTAGGCTTGCAGCATCGTTTCGAGCTTGGGCACGTCCAGATCGAACATGCGCGCCAGCAACCCCAGCACAAACATGTTCTTGCCCTTGTCCTTCGCGGTGCCGCCAATGGCTTCAACGGTCTGGCCCGTGATCGGCACGCCGACCGACCGATACCGCTTTTGGTTTTCCTCGGGCTTGACGTTATCCGAGTCGTAAATCAGAATCCCGCCGTCGCGGAGGGTGTTGATGTGGTCGTTGTACGAATGCTGGTAGAACGCAACGAGAATGTCCACGTCATCGCCCGCGCTCAGGACTTCTCCCGTGCCGAGGCGCACCTGATAAATGCTGGGGCCACCCGAAATCGTCGCCGGAATCGTCATGTACGTCATGACGTCCTTGTCGGTGCGGCCAGCCAACCGCGCCAAAAAACCGCCAATGGCCTGAATGCCGTCCTGTGAATTCCCCGCCAGCCGAATTACTGCATCTTGAATTCTTCGTCCACGCTGGGGCTGTTGGCCGCCAGACGGGGCAGAAGTATCTGCAACTTTTTGATCAATCATTTCCTCGTGTTCCTTCAAAAAGGGTTCCCAACCAGAGGGAGCCACCCGAGAGCTCGTCACTACAAGTGGAATATATTATCAGAGAGCTTCCCCCTGTCAACCACGAGACCAACCCCCCAATGGGAAAAGCCATTGACCGGATGGCTGTCATGCGATATTTTCCCGGTGGTGGTAACCCTCAGAGACCAGTTATGGCTGAGAAGAATAACGCCAACATAAATCGGCACGCCAACGACTTCTACCAGAAGGCGATTCAGGCGGTCGAACGCGGTAATCTCGATTATGCGATCGAGATGTTCATCCAATGCCTGAACCTCGAGCCGGGTTATACCAAGGCCCGCCGCAACCTGCGCGCTACGCAAATGAAGAAGACCGAGTCCGCAGGTGGCTTCAAGCGCATGTTGGTGGGCACGAAGCTCCAGCCGCTCTTGGCGAAGGCCAAAATGGCTGTCCAGAAGAATCCCGTCGAAGCGATGAGCATCGCCGAACAAGCGTTGTCGGAGGATCCCAAGAACGGCCAGGCCCTGATGACTCTCGCCGAAGCTGCCGAGGTTGCCCAGCTTCCGGACACGGTCGTGCAAACACTCGAAACATACACCCGGCTCAATCCCAAAGACAGCAAGGCGCTGCATTGGCTGGCGCGCGCGTATATCGCGACGGGACAGCATGATCTGGCCCGCGAAACCTACGATCGCCTGCTCCAGATCAACCCAAACGATTTCGATGCACAACAGGGCGCCAAGGATGCGACAGCCAAAGGCGCGATGTCGGGTGGCGGTTGGGAAGGAGATGGATCCTTCCGCGACGCGCTCAAGGACAAGGACGAATCCATCGCCTTGGAGCAGGAATCCCGTGTCGTCCGCGCCGAGGACATGGTCGCCAACCTCATTCAGGAGAAGCTTGAGGCATTGTCCAAGGACCCGGAGAATCCGGTGATCCAGCGCGAACTCGGCAAGCTCTACGCCCAGAAAGAAAACTTTGACGAAGCCCTGCGTTACCTCGAAGCACTGTACGCGAAAGAAGGCGGAACGGATCCGTCTCTCGAACGTGAGATCGGCGACACCAAGGTCAAGCGCCTCGAAACGCAGTTGAACGCCAAGAAGAAACAACTGGAGACAAACCCGGCCAATGCCGCCGCGCTGCAAAACGAGATCACCACGCTCGAGTCCGATTTGGACAAGCTCAAGCTTTTCGAAGCCGAGCGTCTCGTGGAACGGTACCCCAATGATCTCATGTACCGGTTCGATCTCGGTGCCCTGTACATGAAAGCGGGCAATATTCAGGGCGCGATCGAGCAATTTCAAAAATCCCGCGGCCAGCCGCAGCGCCGCGTGGCGTCCCTGAATTACCTGGGCCAGTGTTTCCAGCAGATGGACCTCCACGACCTAGCCATTGACCAATACAATGAGGCCATCGGCGAACTGCCCACGATGGACGGACTGAAGAAGGACTTGTTGTACAATCTGGGTTTGGCCTACGAACAACTCGGCGATCCGGAAAAGGCTATCGCCGAGTTCAAGAAAATCGCCGCCGTCGATTTCGGCTATCGCGACGTGCGCGAACGGATCATGCGCAAACCCGCACCGAAAAAGCCCTAAAGTCCCACCGTCTCCCCGCGCACCGTCACCGCAGTCAGCCTCCAGCCTCGTCGCATTTCGACCAAACGTCCCGCAGGTTTCGAACTGCGTCCGCGCGTCGCCCTTCCCGGTCCACGAGAATCGCGCTCATCCCCGCCGCCTGCGCGCCGCGCACGTCTTCTTCGGAACTATCCCCAACATGCACCGCCCATCCCGCGTCAACGCCCGCCGCCCGAAGCGCCGCCCGGAAGATTTCCACAGCCGGTTTCTCGGCCCCGACTTCGCAGGAGATGGTCAGGGAATCGAAGTGCCGCGCCAATCCCAGCCCGTCCAGCAGCGCCCGCAGTCGTTCATCCCAATTGGAAAGGACGCCGACGTGCAGGCCGCGCGCCCGCGCCTCGCGCATCGTGTCCTCGACATCCGGAAAAACCCGCCACACGTCGGGCCGGGCAAACGTCTCAAACAACTCCTCGAAGCACGCTTCGTTCTCCTGCCCGAGCACGCGAAAGACGAGTTCTCGCCACCATTCCTTGCGCGACACGGTTAGCCCGGGTCGCTTCAACGCCGCCCAGCCCGGCGGAACGCGCCCTCCATCTCGTCGGCGGTTCGGCTGATCCCGTGTCGCCGGGCCACTTCCGCGTACACGGCCCCGACCGACGGATACGGCCCGATCAGCGTCCCGCCCACGTCGAAGAAAATCGCCCGCCGCCCAGCCCCGCTCACTGCAACACCAGCTCGCGCGGCGTCTTCGCCCTCGTTCCCGCCGCAAACCCGAGCCGATCCAGCGCCTCGCCCACCAGGAACAGCGATCCCGCGATGGCGATCGTTTCCGCGTTCTCGACGCGCGCCTGCGCGTACGCGGCGGAAAGGTCCCGCTCGACCGTGATCCGCGCCGCCGGGTTCGCCGCCTGGCACCACCGCGCCAACTGGTCGGGCTCGCTCGTCCGTTCGCTGTTGACGGGCACGCACAACACGCGCACCGCCAGCGGCGCGAGAATCTGGCACATCTGGTCGTAATTCTTGTCCCGCAGCACGCCGAGGATCAACGTCAGCTTCCGTCCCGCGGCATGTTCGCGCAACGTCGCCGCCAATCGCTCCGCCGCCGCCGCGTTGTGCGCGCCGTCCAGCACCACCGTCGGGTCGTGGTGCACGATCTGGAACCGGCCCGGCCACGCCGTGCACGCCAGGCCTTCCGGCACCTGTCTCGCATTGACCGTCAATCCCGACGCTTCGAGCGCCGCAACTGCCGTCGCGCAATTGATCGTCTGATGCGCCCCGAGCAACGGAATCGTCAGCGGCCCGTAATCCCGGCGCGTGCCCGTCAACTCCACCCGCTGGCACCGCTCGTCTTCACTCAACCGCGTCGCGCCAATCTCCCGCCCCACCACCGTCAACGTGCTGCTCTGCGCCGCCGCGGCGCTCTGGATCACCGCGAGCGCTTCTTCCGTCGCCGCCGCTGTGACCACCGGCACGCCGGCCTTGATGATGCCGCATTTCTCGCCCGCAATCTGCGCCAGCGTCTCGCCGAGATACTGCGTGTGATCGAACGCGATGTTGGTGATCACCGAAACCAGGGGCACAATCACGTTCGTCGCGTCGAGCCGGCCGCCCAGCCCCGTCTCCCACACCACCACGTCCACGTTCTGCTCCGCGAAATACCGCAGCGCGATGGCGGTCACCGCCTCGAAAAACGTCGGTGCGCGAAACTCCGGGTTGGCGCCCACCGCTTCCAGCACCGGCTTGATCTCCTCGACCAGCCGCACCACGTCGCTCTCGGAAATCGGCTGGCCGTTGATCTGGAATCGCTCGCAGAACGACACGAGATGCGGCGACGTGTACAGCCCCGTCTTGTAGCCCGCCGTGGACAGCACCGCGCTCAACATCGCCGCCACGCTCCCCTTCCCGTTCGTGCCAGCGATATGGATGAATCGCAACGACTTCTGCGGATCACCCATCAACCGCAACAAATACTGCATCGTCTCCAGGCCGAGTTTCTGGCCGAAAAGCCGGATGCCGTACAGGTATTCGATGGTCTCGGGATATGTCAAAGCATTGACCCAAAAGTTGTCGCCGCCCCACCCTGCCCCGCCCGCCGTTCTCTCCGTTACGCCGCCGCCTTGAACTTCCGCCCGCCACGCCCGGAAAAATAACTCAGCAATTGCGCCAGCGTCTGTTTGAGTTGTTTCCGGTGGACGATGAGATCGACCAGCCCGCGCTCGCGCAGAAATTCGCTGGTCTGGAATCCCTCGGGTAACTCCTGTTGCGTCGTCTCCTTGATCACGCGCGGGCCCGCGAACCCGATCAACGCCTTCGGTTCGGCGATGATCACGTCCCCGAGCGAGGCGAAGCTGGCCATCACTCCCGCCGTGGTCGGGTGAGTCAGCACCGAGATGTAGGGCAACCCCGCTTTCGCGTGCAAGGCCAGCGCCCCGCTGGTCTTGGCCAGTTGCATCAGGCTGAGAATCCCCTCGTACATCCGCGCCCCGCCCGATGCCGACACGATAATCACGGGAATCTTCAGTTCCGTCGCTTTCTCAATCGCCCGCGTGATCTTTTCGCCCACCACCGACCCCATGCTCGCGCCCAGAAAACTGAAATCCATCACCGCCAGCGACACGTCGTGGCCTTCGAGTTTGGCCAACCCGATCACCACCGCGTCGTTCAGCCCGGTCTGCCGGTGATACGTCCGCAGCCGCTCCGAATACGCCGCCACGCCCGTGAACTTGAGGATGTCCACGCTCACCATGTCCGCGTCGCTCTCGCGGAACGTCCCCTCATCGGCCAGCAGCGCCACCCGTTCGACGGCGGTCATCGTGAAGTGGTAATCGCATTTCGCGCAGACCTTGGCGTTGGTGACGAGTTCCTTGCTGTAGATGATCTCGCCGCATTGCTTGCACTTCACCCACAAACCGCTCGGGATCTCGTGCTTCTTGGTTTTCGTCTCGGAAATCTTCGGCTTTTCTTTTTCTTCGAATACCGCCATGGGCCAGACTCCTTGTGCGACTCCATTACCCTACCACAATCCTCCGCCATCGCGCCAGCCGGAATTATTTTGGCGTTGTCGCGGGGCGTACTTGGATCCGCGGAACCCTTTCGCGGCTGACCACATTCACGTCGCATCGGCCGGGCGTCTCTCAGCCGCCAGCCTCCGCCCGGAATTCCGCCACTTGTTTTTCCAGTTCGCGCACGCGGCGAGTCAACTCCGGCAACTGCTGCACCGCGATCATCTGCCGCTTGGCCCACCCGCCCCCGCGACCAGCAAGACCTCAAAAAAAGCCTTGCCTGTTACGCGTGAACCTCCTACGCTGCCCGCATTACCCCGTTTGTTCCAACAACAATGGTGAAAGGAGCGCAGTGTCCAATGAAGCGATTTTTTGTTCTTCTGTTTGCGTTGTGTGCGAGTTCGGCCATGGCTCAGGTGCCCTTTGGTCACTTCAGCTATACGTTCACGAACGCACCCCTGTGGGATGCCACCGGCACCTACGCGACCACCAATACTGCTGACGGTTTTACCGATACTGCCAGTTCGGACATAATCGTCGCAGCCAACGGGGCGCTTTCGGGCGTGCGCACGGACAAGTTCGACGATGGCTCGATTACCGCGGATGTCGACGGGACTCTCACCGGAAAAGTCTCTGGCAAGGGTGCGGCGGTCACGGGCAAACTGAAGGATAACGGACCGGCCAGTGGCGTGTATGATGGCGTCTCGTTCACGGGAAACGCCAAGGGAAGTGCCGCCGTGACGTTCGATTCAGACGCATTAACCCTGATTACCCGCGGCTCATGGAAAATAAGCGCCGACCACAAATCCAAGTCCTTTCAGGGGACCGAGACGAACGCCCTGCCGGCAGGTGTGAACGGTGATTGGACGCTGGAGACCGACATTACCAGCACGAACGCCGACAAGCTGGCGGGCACCGGTACGGTAACCCTATCCAACGATCGCACCTTCACCTACACGCTCAGCGGCACCTACAAGGCGACAACCGAAACTGCCAAGCTGAAACTGATCGGTGCCACTAATGAAGTCGGATATGCCGTCGGATCGAGTCTATCGCTGACCACGACAGGCACGAACATGGTTTTGCAGACGCTCAAAGGCAAAGTCCTGGGCCAGTCACCCGCGTTCACGGCCCCGTAGTCGAATCACTGCGCGAAAGTTAACTGGGAAGCGGCGGGCGTTCAGCAACCACGCCCGCCGCGCCCTGCGCCGTTACACTCCCCTCGCCACGGCCAGCGCGACGACCTCCCTCGCGCCAGCTCCGCGCAACGTCTTGGCGCAACTGTCCATCGTGGCGCCGGTCGTAAACACGTCGTCCACCAGCACGAGGCGCTTTCCCGCAAAGCACTTCTCATCGCGCACGGCGAATGCCCCGCGCAGGTTCCGCGCCCGGGCTTCGGCATCCAGTTTGGTCTGTGTCCCGGTATCCTTGACGCGGCGCACCTTCCCTTTGAGAACAGGAACATCGAAAACCCGGCCCACCCCGGCCGCGAGGTATTCGGCTTGGTTGAACTCGCGCTGGCGCTGCTTGTGCGGATGCAATGGCACGGGAACGATGCCGTCGATCTCCCGCCAGTCGATCCACCGTTGCGCCGCTCCCGACAACCAATCCACCAGATGCCGGCCGAAATACATCTCGCGATTGTATTTGAAACGGAGAATGCAGTCGCGGACGACCCCTTGCGCGCGGCAGGCGCACACGGTTCGGCTGAAATAGAACCGCAGGTCCTGGCAATAACCGCAGACGAACGTTTCGCCCGTGACCGTCCCCGTGAACGGCGAGGCGCATTGCCGGCAAAACGGCGGCTCGATCAGTTTGGCCGAGCACACGCACGCGGGACAGACAATGCCGGGATCCGTGTCGGCCAGCGGACAACCGCAGAAGGGACAATTCCGCGGCCAGACCAGGTCTAACGCGCGGCGTGCCCAGAGTTGGAGGGCGCGGGGTTGCGCAGTGGTTTGAATACCGTCTGACATAACCACACCATCAGCACGAGCAGTGCCACGAGCATCGGCCAGGACGCCACGTCCTGTGTGACATCGACAGTGGCCGACCAGCGCATAAACTCGTTGACCAGCACCCAGCCCGCGTGCAGCCCAATTGGCAGATATAATGCCTTCGTCCGGGCGTAAGCCAATCCCAAAACGCACCCGGCCAGAAACAGCGATACGAACCCAACGAAAACACCCTTCTGGACCAACGACTGTGTCACGATCCAGACAAGGCACTGCCAGCCGCTGGCCCACGTGACCTGATTGGCCGGGATGTTCACGCCATTCGGCTTCAGGAAATGCGCCGCCGAATACACCGCGCCGGCCAGGAGAACGGCGACGGTCATGTTCAGGCGACGTTGCAAGGCGCCTTGCAGCGCCCCGCGGAAGAACGTTTCTTCGATGACCGCAACCGCCACACCCACAAACAGGAATTTCACCACGGCACCCGCCATTTGTCCCGAGGTTTTGGTGAACACCAGCCGGTGGCCCCCGAAGACGACGATCACGGCAACCATGATCGTCAGTGTCGCCACGCCGAGGATGTATCCGCCCAGGGCGTGCCGCCACCATCCGCGCGCCCGCACGTAGCCGATGTCGCTCCAGAACCGGAACCCGAGCACCCGCAGCAACGGCCACAATCCAGCCAGCGCCACGAGCATGATCGATCGGTCAAAGATCCGATGGAACGGGTACGTGGCATACACGCGCAGGGCGGACACGCGCGGGGCCACCTGTTGCACGGCCCGGAACAGCCACGGCGCCAGCAGCGCGCCGAGCAGGATGACGGCGACGAAATAAAGGCCGATGGCCCGGGACGCTCTCAATTACGTTTCGCTGGGCCGGTGAAGTTCCTGGGGCGTGAACACCTTGTGCCGCTGGACTTCATTGTCGGCCTTTTCCGACGGCGAGCCGGGGTCGATGATTTCCGTGTACCGAATCGAGCTGTGGGGAATCCAATACACCTTGGTATCCGCCTCGACCGGCCGCTCCAGGAGCGCGGCCGATTCCAAATCCGGATGCTCTTGGAACCGCCGCCCGCTGACGCGCACCCCGGTTTCATCAACGTCGGTAATGATGCCCCGAACGATTTCCCGGGGTGTCTGCGGGTGAAACCGCCGCAAGACCACTTTCACCCGCTGGCTGAGTAATCCGTTTGTGTCCATTCGTTCCTCTGCGGCGCGACCGGCCTCTATTGCGTCGTAATGTCGCCGTCCTGCAATTTCAGCGCCTTGACCTTGTCCGTTTGACGGTCCGACGAGTAATCGGTCGGCGGCTGCGTCGCGTTTGATTGGCTTGGCGCCGTTGTGTCGGTACTGTCGCTGCGGGGCGGCGGCGCCGCCTGGTTCGGCTGGTTCGGCGCCATCGAACCGATGCTGTCATTCCGTGGCGACTCGGCCTGATTCGGTTGGGCTGGCGACATTGAACCGATAAAGTCCTTGGGCGGCAGCGCCGCGTTATTCGTCCCCGAACTACCCTTGGGGAAATACGTTTCTTCCAACTCTTCGCTCACGCCCAACATGCGCAGGCGGCGTTTGGCCTCGGCGACGGCCACCAGATCGGAGCGCAATACGACAGGGCGGATGAAGATGATCAGTTCGGTGCGCTGCCGGTTGTTCTGCTGGCTCTTGAATATCTGGCCGAAGAACGGAATGTCGCCCAGGAACGGCGTCTTGGTCGTCGATACCGACTTCGTCTGCTGGATCATGCCGCCGAGAACAATGGTGCTTCGATCTTGCACCGCCAACGACGATTTCGCTTCCCTCTTGAGAATCGTGGGAACAATCGTGCCGCCGATGTTCACGTTGGCCCCGAGATCGTTCACCTTCTGATTGATGTCCATCCGCACGTAGCCGTCGGGATTGATCCGCGGGGTCACGTCCAATTCGATGGCGACGTCCTGGTATTGGATACTGGAGGTCACGCCGTTGGCGGTCAACGTGCCCACGCCGCTGATGAGCGACGATGTCTGCGAGGTCGGCACGGGCACCGACTCGCCCACGATGATGTCCGCCTCCTGGTTGTCCATCGTCTGGATCACCGGCGTCGAGAGCACTTTGCTGTTGGACGTGGTGGCGAGCGCGTGAAGCACCGCGTCGAGGTTCAAATTCCTAAACGTGGTAAAGTACGTAAGACCGCCCGCGCCCCCGGCCAAGGCCGCCGCGGTGGGCAAATTGCTGCTAATCGCGCTGAGCGGCGAGAGTTGAACGGGCGTATTCCCGTCGGTGCTGTTGCCGCCCGTCCCGGAATACTCGCCGGCCCGCGACAGCCGATTGAACAAATCCACGCCCACGTCCAGCTCATTGTTGAGCGTCAGTTCGGCGATCACGACCTCGATTTGCACCTGGGCGACGGACGTGTCGATGCTTCTGACCAGTTCCTGGATGCGCGCCATGTCCTCCTTGGTCGCCATCACCAGCAGGCAATTCGTCCGCGGATCGGGCAGGATGTGGACGCCTTCCGAGTACTGCAGGAAACCCGTGTTCTGGCCGCCTGCTCCCCCGCCTCCGCCGCTCATGGGCGGTGGCGGTACGGACGGAGCGCGCGCGCCGGAGGTGGTCGTGCCGGTCGACGACGTGGTTCGCCGCGTCGAAGAAGACGAGGCAGGGGCCGATCCGCCCGTGATCAATGCGTTCAACAACCCGGCCACATCCTCGGCCGCGGCATAATTGAGCAGAATCACTTTCATCACGATATCGGGCTCGACCTTCGCATCCAACTCGGCAATGAGCCGGTCGAAAAACCCGAAATTACTTACCCGGGTCAATATGAACAGTTTGTTCGTCCGATCATCGGCTGCCATGATGACCTTTCCCTCGACGACCGATTCTTCGCCGCCTTCGACCGTCGGACCCGTCTGGGCCGGTTGTCCGGGCCGGCGGATCGGAGATGGCGGTTGACCGGGCGCGGCGGCGTGGGCTCCTGCTTGCTCGGCTTCCTGGATGATGGACTGGAGCCGCGCCATGGCGTCGGCCGCTTTGGCGTGCTTGAGGACGTACGTCCGCATTTCCATCCGCAGGGCCGAGGGTTGATCGACGTAGGCGACAATCTCCATCATTTGTTTCAAGTTCGCCGCCGTCTCCGAGATCAGGATGCTGTTGGAATCCTGGAGCGCCATCAACTGGCCATACGGGTGGAGGTACGGCTGCAGCACTGGAACAACATCCGATGCCTTGGCGTTCTTCAGCGGGATGATCTGCGTGCCCAAGGTGTCGGCCACCGTGGCCGCGGGCCCGACCGGCAGGCCTTCCTGCTTGGCCGTATTGATCTGGACGATCTTCAAGAACTTCTCGCCGAGGGGTATCGCGGCGATGTTGTTGATCGCCAGCACGCTATCGAGGGCTTGAATCGCCTCGCCCTTGGTCAGCTTGGACTGACTGCGGAAATTGATCTGCGCGTTGAGGTTTGGCGCGGAGATGATCGAACGGCCCGTCAGCCGCGAATACCAGTCGAGAATCGCGGTAATGGGCGCTCCTTGGAATTCGAAATCGATGGTGGGCTTGGTCCGACGATGCGGTCGGACGAGCCGGTGCCGAGCGGCCGACCGAGGTGGCGGCGGCGGAGCCGGCGGTGCCGATTGCGCCGGCGTCGTGCCAACGGGGGCGACAGACCGGGCGTTGCGGAGGTTGCATGGGCGGCGGTGCCGGTGTGTTCGATTGTGGATGCAGGATGTCCAGAAGTTGCTTCGGCAGGCCATTAGTAGCTGTGGTTGCCTCATCGGTCGCGTCGGTGTCCGTTTCCTGGTCGGTATCGGTCTGGGAAACCGTGTTGGCTCCGTCGGCGGCGTACGCGACGCCACGTGACCGGATTCCCGTTAGGATGGCCAGCCATGCCGATATGACTACACTCAATAAACTCAATCTCAGCTTTCTCACTTATCCTCCCCGTCGAAACGGAATACGGCGAACACCCGGTTGGATGGGCATCGGCGATTGTGGTTGCCCGGGCTGACCCGGGGCCGGCGAGCCGGCGCGCCGCGCCAACTCCCGGTTTGGCCTCCAGCATCAATGTGGCGACTTCCAGGTCCTGTTTCAGCACAAGCTTGGTCGGGCCATTCTCCGACTTTTCAATCTTTACCACCTTGACCGCGCCGATGCTTTCCCCTTCCGCCTTGAAATCAACGTGCTTGGTATCATTCTCCTGGATGATCGCCAGCAGCGGCTGGTCGTCACCCTCGCTGGCAATCCCCACGAACGTGAACCGTGTCGAAAAACTGGGTTGTTGGGCATCCTCGGGCAACTCGCCCATTTTCCCGAACGGCGCGCGATCCAGAATGATCTGGTACCGGGAAAAATCCCGCGTCGGCGGCTCCGCCCCGCCCAGCGGAACTCCGCTCAGCGCGACCGTTAGGGCGCAGAGGATCGCCAGATGCGTGCCGGTTCTCCCGCTCACGATTTCGCCCTGACTGTTTTGGCGGCGAGCGCCCGCACTTGAATATCGCACCGGAGAATACTCTGATTCTCCGTTCGCGGCGTGACCTGCAATTGCTCCACGCTTATGAAACCGGCCGCGGTCTGCAGCTCAAACAGAAACCGCACCAGGGAATCCGTGGTCGCTTCGAGGGCCACCTGTTCCGGCAGCACACGATAGACACCCTTGTCCTCTTCCGCCATGGGACGACTGGAACTGATTTGCACCCCCGAACTCTTGGCGACGTCCAGGATCTTTTTGCCCACGTCTGAACTTTGTTGAAAGCTCTCGGCGCGCTGTCCCAGACTTTGCTTGAGTTCGTCATATTGTGTCTGCCACTGTTTTTCGTGATCGATCGTCGCCTCCATCACGGCCAGTAGCTGTTGCTGCGTCCTGAGCCGGTCGCCTGCCGACCGCCAATTCCGCAACAGCGGAACCACGACGAAATAATTCACGCCAAGGATGATCGCCGTAATGGTGATCACCAGCAGATTGCGCTCTCGTTTCGTGACAGCCATAAAATATCAGGGCGTTGCCCCCGTGGCAGCTTTTGAGAGTACAAGTGAGGCCAAATTTCGTCAAGCCGCCCGCCTCCGTGGCGGACCGTTCCGCCTCCACCTTCGAGAACAGGTCGCATTTCTCCAGTCGGCTCTGGAAATCGAGCGCCAGGGCCGGTGTCGGCGCCTGGCCCTTGATGGTGACCGCCAGGTCCTTCTTGTAGACGAACGACGTCAGTTTCACGTTGTCGGGCAGGAGTACCGCGACCTCGCGCAAGACCTCCAGGGCGGAAGACTTCATGTCGAGTTGCTTGGACATGGCGAGCAACTCGCTCTGTAATGCCTTCGCCTTGTGAAACTCGGCCTGTCGCTTGTTGATTTCGTTGTCCAGCCGGTACAGGCGTGAATTCCTCAACACCAGGAAAGGTCAGAAACACCGCCAACGCCGCCGCATAGACGACTGCCACCGCAAT
The DNA here is from genome assembly GCA_963712025.1 of uncultured Verrucomicrobiae bacterium. Taxonomy (GTDB): domain Bacteria; phylum Verrucomicrobiota; class Verrucomicrobiia; order Palsa-1439; family Palsa-1439; genus Palsa-1439. Next base: position 468,406 of record CAVQGJ010000011.1, read on the forward strand.
CGCCCCGCGAATCAGACGTTGCCGGAACGCCGCCGTCTGCCGTTTCTGACGCCATTCGTCCGGCAGCAGGTTCAAGGAGGGCGCTCCGCTGCCCGCGCATTCCAGACACAAGCTCAGCCCGGGCGACGGCACCGCGCCATTCGTCAGGAACGACGTCGCCGCGTTCAGTCCACTCGCCACCTTCTCGGCGAACAATTTCGACGGTTCATCCTGTGTCAGGAAGATGACGTTGCCCCGGGCGCGTTGCGGCTGGCCGGCCTCGGCGGCCACGAACGTCCGTTGCAGTTCTTCCCGGAGAATCGATTCGGAATCCGCGCCCAGCACAATGGACCGCACGGCCAGGATCACCTCGCGGGAATAGACGATCACGTCGGCCGTTGTCGGGCCAAGCATCACCAGCACGTTTCGGTTGTCGTCCGTCGCCAGCAGATTGCGTTTGCCCAACGCGCGAAACATCGCCAGGGCGTCGACCGAGACGATTTCCGCCTGCAGTCCCGCGGCTTCCAGTGCTTCCACGCGCTCATTCACCGTCGCTTTCCGGGCGATGGCGACCAGCACGCGCGTCTGGCCGTCCACGATATCCAGCGGCTCGAAACTGTAGACAACCTCCTCCAGCGGCAAGGGGGTAATGTTGTCGATCTGAAGGTCGAGCATCTGTTTCAATTCCGCAGGGTCGGTCGCCGGCAACCGCAGGATCTGACAGAGCACATCACCGCAATTCACCGCGGTCACGATGCGATGTTCGCCCGGATCGAACTGCTGGCGTAGCGATTGGGCGGCGTACTGCCATTGCAACGGCGCATCGGCAGCGGCTTCTGGCGGCGTCGCGCTGGCCGTTGCCTCCTGAACGACGGTGACCTCCGCGCCTTCCGCGCGCGCGGTGGTCAGTTCGAGACGGAACCTCCAAACGCCACCGCTGCCCAGCCGCGGGCGTGGCCGATGTGCGCCAGCTTGCGGGGATTGAGGCTCGGCCTCACGATGCCTCCCTCATTTCCTGCCACATCACGATCTCAATGTTGCCGTTATCACGGTGCACGGTGGCCAGGATCGTGTGCTTTACGCCGCCGACTTCACCCGTCGATCTGATGGTAAAAAACGAGGAGTTCACTGCCACCAGCCCCTGCACGGCATGGAGGGTCGCCGCATCAAGGTTGCCGACGGTCGCGAAAAACTCTTCAGCGCTGTGAAATGGAATGTCATCGTCCGTGCCCGGGATGCCGTCGGAGCCGTCCCGCCGGGCCAGCACGGCCTGCACCTGTACGTCATTGAGCCCGAGCCATCGCCTGCAGCACGATGGGCGGACGCCGTGTTCACGTTGACCTGACCCGAGCTCATCGTGGTAAACACGTCGCCCAGTCCGGGTTGGGCCGGGTCTTTGTCGGTGGCGGGCGTTCCATGAAACAACTCCGGCGTCACGCCGCGGACGAGCAGCAACTCATCCACCCGATCCATCGGCGCGTCTTTGGCACGATAGGGCGGCGACAGGCTCATGTAGTAATCCGACTTCGCGCCGTTCAGACGGGTGAGATCGCCCGGGCCGATCCAATCGAGAATGGAATCGACAATGATGTCGCCGTCCGACGGATCGACGTTGAGCAACGTCATCAACCGCTCCAATTGCACTTGCGGATGCCGTGTTGATCGGCATCTTGGACTCTTCGTCCGTGATCTTCACGTTGAACACTCCGTCGCCCAGTTCATGGTTCACATACAACTCTTCGTTGGTCGCCCAGTCCTGATTGAGCGCGTCATAGGCGGCATCCGCCGCCGATTGCTGGTGCAGCAGCAATTGCATCTTCGCCACTTCAATTCCCGAACGCGCCAGCATCTCGGCTTTCAGCTCCTTGCGCGCGTAGGAGGCAAGCTGCGTCTCGACGTGCATGGTGAAGGCAAACCCGCTAATCAGCAAGGACAATACCATGATCACCCACAGGACGATGACGATGGCCACTCCCCGCTGATCGTCGAGGCAACGGGTCCTTGCAGCGTCTCGGCTCATGGCATCGACGAGCGTCCTCCCGTGATCGAGCCGAAGGAATGCGGTGGCGGCGGTGGCGCTGCCGAATTGGTCGTGTTTCCTGTCTCCGTCAGACCGGTCTGACCGGGAATGGGAATACCTCCGGCGGCGACAAACGCGGCGACCGGAATGTCCACCGGGCGTGTGATGACGAGGGGCGGGAACCGACCGCCCCGCTCGCCAAAGACCACAGTGTACTCGACGGCCGACGGCGGAAACCCCTCCTCTTCCCACTTCTCGGACCAGCTCCCATCCCGCGGGTCACGGTACCGGACGTAGAACCCGCTGACATCCATCGAAATCACGTGAGCTTGCGGCGGCTCGAGAGACTTGTCGTCGTTCGGGCGCAATGCCGGTTCATTCACCAGGGCCAGATAGGTGCGCTGATACTGGTCCTGCTCCAGGGAAATGGTCACACGCCGCATGCCGGCCGAAACAGCTTCGCTCGGCGGCAGGAATGCGTCCGAAGCGGTGACGAAACTTATGCTGTCGCCGAGACCGGGGTTCTGGGTGGCGATGAAGGCGTACAGCGACGACGGATGGCTGAAAGAAGACCGCCGATTGCGTCAGTTCCATCAGCGCATCCATCACGATCCGTTGCCGCTGAAAGGCTTCGCTGGCATCGCTGCCGCGCTGCCAGGAGTTCAACGCCGCGCTCCACGTGCTGTACACGGCGGTGACAAGCATGCCGAGAATGGCGACGGCCAGCAAGACTTCCAGCAGCGTGAAGCCGGCCTGTGTTCCCTGTGAATGGCGTGATGGCATACTCAGTGTTCTTTGTCGGGCAGATACCGGAACTCGACGACCGACTCGCTGACTTCTTTTCCCCGCTCGTACCAATACACAGTGATCGTTTGCTGCCACATGCCGTCGATGCCTGTGCCTTCGAATTTCCGCGACCATGAGTAGCCGGGGTAGTCATCGAACTTGCCCTCTTGATCGAGAATGTCCGTTGGCTGCTCCACGCGGAACTCGTAACTCTTGTTGGCCAGAAGGATGTCGGACACCGTGTAGTTCTGGATGGAGCGCGCCGCGGCCACATCGCGGCCCAGGCATTCGAGAAGCCCAAACACACAGATCGCCAGGATAAACACCGCCAACAACACCTCCAGCAGAAGGAAGCCGGCCTCGGTCCGTCCGTGTGTGGCAGGGTGATGTTGACAGAGGGATTTCATAGTTTGACCGGCCACAACATGCCCCGACAGGTCACGGGATCGACGACCACTTCCAACCCATTGCCTTTTTCGACGCCGCGGAGCGTTACCGCAAAAGCGTCGCACGTGCCGTTCGGGTAGAACGTGGCCTCAACCTGCCCTCGGCCCTGCGGCATGAGTTCTCCCAACTGGGCGGAGGATAGCCCGATGCGGGTGGGCATCGGGATTGTCTTGAGTACGTCCGCGTCGCTGGAGGAACCATCGGCGGTGTCGTTCGTGCTGGCGGCTTGCATCAGCCAGATCGTCTGACGGTCCATGTCGATGTAATAGCCCACGTTTCGCTGGTGCAGCACGGCATTGAGCTTGGCGAACTCGCAACTCGTCGCGATCGTGCGCCCGGTCGCATTCAGGACCTCGGTGTTATACGAGCGCACGAAACTGGGGACGGTCACGGCGATGATGATGGCGATGATGAACACCGCGATGCTCAACTCGATCAGCGTGAAACCGCTCTCGCGACGGCGTGCGTCATTGCCAGTTGCCAATATCATCTTCGTTCCCCGCGACGCCATCGGGACCGGGCGAGGACAGGTCGTAGCTGGTCGTATTATGCGTGCCCGGATTCTGGTAGATATAATCATGGTTCCAAGGGTCCTTGCGGATGACCGGTGGCTTCAGATACGGGCCTTTCCAGTTGCCCGGCACCGGTGTGCTGCTTGGCGCCACGATCAGCGCTTGCAGCCCTTGCTCGGTGTTCGGCAATATCCCGTTGTCCAATTCATACAAATCGAGCGCCGCCGAAAAGTTGTGGATTTGATCCTGTGCCGCCGTCTTCTTGGATTCCCCGATCTTGGGCGCCAGATTCACGACGGCCACGCCGACGAGCATGCTGATGATGATCACCACCAGGAGGATTTCCAGGAGCGTGAACCCCGCCTCCGCACTACGATTGTGTTGGGGTCTGTTATTCATTGCCGCCTCCTCGATCTCACTTTCCAATTCCCGACGTGATGGAGAATACCGCCATCAATATGCTCATGACGATACCGCCGACGACAACCGCCATGATAATGATAATCACGGGCTCAAGCAACGTCGTGAATATCTTCAGCATCCGCGAGAGTTCCTGCTCGTAGGCGTCGGCGATATTCTTGAGCGCGGGCACGACCGCGCCGCTCTCCTCCCCGACCGCCAGCATGTCGATGAGCAACGGCGGGAACACCTTGCCCTTGCTGAGCGGTTGGCTGATGCTTGTGCCGTCGGTCACCCGGGTGCGCGCCTCGCGAATCTCGTTCGCGATGACGCGGTTGGTCATGGTGTCCTCGACAATCTGCAGGGCCGTGAGCACGGGCACGCCGTTTTCCAACAGCGTCGCCAGGGTCCGCGCGAACTGGGCCAGCGCGTTGGCCATCAGGATGTTCCCGAAGACCGGCAGCCGCAACTTCAGGACGTCGAGCGCCAACTTCCCCTCCGGGGTTCGGGCGCGAATCCGATAGACCGTCACCCCCGCGACAGCCAGAAGAACCCCGATCCACCAATAGGCCACGAACTTGTCGCTGATCCAGATGAGGCACCGGGTCGGCAATGGCATGGTGGTGCCCATTTCCTTGAACATGGCCGAGAACCGCGGCACCATGACCAGCATGAAGAAAATAATCGTGCAGATGCCGACCGCGACAATAATCAACGGGTAAATCAGGGCGCCAACAACTTTCTCGCGCACCTCGGCCATCTGCTCCTGATGTTTTCCCAGACGCAGGAGCACGTCGTCCAAAGAGCCACTGGCTTCACCCGCCTTGATCAGGTTCACAAAGAAGCGGGAGAAAACCTTGGGGTGCTTCGACAGCGAATCCGACAGGCTCTCGCCCTGGACGATGCCATTCCGCAATTCACTCAGGATGGCCCCCAGCGCCCTCTTTTGCGACCGTCGTTCCAGGGTGCCAAGCGCCTGGCTCAGCGACATACCGGATTTCAGGAGACTGGACAATTGCTGGGTGAACATGAGCACATCACGGGACTTGACCCGGTTGCCCAAGCTGCTGGCCTTGTCCTGGGCCAGTTGATCCGCCTCGGCCGAATCCACCGCCAGCGGGAAGAACCCCAGTTTGCTCAGCTCCGCCAATGCCGCGCGACGGTCGCCCGCAGCGAGAGACCCGTTCACGACTTCGCCAGCGCGCGTCTTGGCTTTGTATTGGAACGTCGGCATGTAATGGTCGTTAGTTCGACACCGAACAGGATACTTTGTTCCGCGCCGTGCTCAATCCCAAAAGAGCGGGTTGCAGCACGTTCCGCCCCTCCGCCAGGCGGCTCACGTGCCGGTCAGTTCTTCGTCTTCCTGCGTGACCCGCGCGATTTCTTCCACGGTCGTCATGCCCTGGCGGACCTTGTCCCACCCGTCATCGCGGAGGGTCTTCATCCCCTGGCTGATCGCCATTTGCTTGATGGCGCTGGACGAGGCGCGTTCGATAATCAAGGGCCGCAACGCCTCGGACATCACGAGGATTTCGTAGATGGCCGAGCGCCCCTTGAATCCGGTAAACCGGCACTCTTCGCAGCCGCGCCCCCGGTAGAACTTCACCTTGCCAATGTCCTGGGCGGGAAACCCGACCTCGTGGAGAAATTCAGGTCCGGGTTTGTACTCCTCCTTGCACGCCTTGCAATTCGTCCGGATCAGGCGCTGGGCAATCAACGCCTCGACCGACGAACTCACCAGAAACGGCTCGATGCCCATGTCGATCAACCGCGTGATCGCGCCGGGCGCGTCGTTCGTGTGGAGCGTCGAGAACACCAGATGGCCCGTCAGCGCCGCGCGAATGGCGATCTCCGCCGTTTCCAGGTCGCGCACTTCACCAACCATGATCACGTCGGGGTCCTGCCGCAAAATGTGGCGCAGGCCGCTGGCAAACGTCAGCCCGATTTCCGACTTCACCGAAATCTGGTTGACGCCGGGCAGTTCGTATTCGACGGGCTCCTCGATGGTGATGATTCGCTGGTCAATCGAGTTGATCGTGCTCAGAAACGCGTACAACGACGTGGATTTGCCCGAACCGGTTGGCCCCGTGACGAGGATGATCCCGTGCGGCATATCAATCAGTTTGCGGATGATCTTTTCCTCCTCCTTGTTCAGGCCCAAACTCTCGAGCCCGAGAAAGATGCTGCTGCGCGTCAGCAACCGCAAACTGACGCTTTCCCCGTAGGCGGTCGGAATGGTCGAGACACGCACGTCGATTTCCGCGCCGCTGCTGCGGACGTTGATGCGACCGTCCTGCGGGAGGCGGCGTTCGGCGATGTCCATGTTGGACATGACCTTGATGCGTGAGATGATCGCGGCCTGGAACCGTTTCAGGTGCGGCGGCACGGGCGTCTGGTGCAACACGCCGTCTACGCGATAGCGGATGCGCAGGTCGTTCTCCATCGGTTCCATGTGAATGTCGGTCGCCCGCTCCTTGTACGCCTCCCCGATGATCTGGTTCACAAATTTGACGACGCTCGCCTCTTGGTCGCCGCTTTCCAAATCGTCCTTCGTCACTTCGGCGATCTCGTCGATGTCCAGCACGTTCTTCTGCAACAGCTCGTCCAGTGTCTCCGCGCCAACCCCGTAATAGCGTTTCAGGGCCTTGGCGATGTCGGCCTGGGTGCACAAGGCCAGTTGGACGCGCGATTTGGTCACGAGCCGGACGGCTTCGAGCATGGTGAGATTGAACGGATCATGGGCGGCCACCAGTAGCGTCCCGTTCTCGGCGCGCATCGGCATGACGTTGTGCTGGAACACTACCTTGGTCGGGACCTTCTGGCGCGCGACCGCGTCGATCTCTTTGTCGGTGATCCGCGTGAACGGCAGGTGCAGCGCCTGGGCCAGAGCTTGGAGCAGCTTCTCTTCGGGCGCGACTCCCGATTTCACCAGCGTAGTGATGAGCGGCTGCGCGGCTGACTGCGGGGCCGACAGCGCCTCGGAAATCTGCTTTTCCGTGAAAAGTCCCGTCTGCTGAAGCAGTTGCCGCAGATCCACCGGTATTGTGTCGACAGTCGCTACCATCACATTTTCACCTCTACGATATGAGACACCACATTCCTTGTCAATGGCACAAGAAATCGGGTAGTGTCCTAATTTGAAAACTTCGCATAGCAGGGTCAATCAGGCCCATGGCAAGAAAAGGCCAACATTCCCCCATCCTGACCCCAGCCTTATTGACTGGAAGCGAATCGACAAGGGCATTCTGCATGAGGTGCGCGTCCTGCGAGCCAACGGCATCGAGACGACGGAATCCTGTCAGGGCGGACACGGGCATCCGTTCCCGGAGCCTACGGTGCGATTCTGCGGTGGAGAAGCCGCCGGATGGTTTGCGCTTGGCATCGCGATGCAAGAGCGCCTAGCGGTGAACGAGCTTCGGAGAATCTGGCGCATTATTGATGGCGTGCCCACTGGCCCGGAATGGGAAATAACATTCGATCATCCCGGTGTCGGGCCATGCCCGGTGGATAGAGGAGACGGGAAAGCCACTTGGCGCTGGCGCTAAAGCCCTACTTGCCTTTTCGGTCTAGCTCATTGCAATCGTCACACAACGGTTTCCCGCCCGTACCCTTCCGTCGATTGTGCGGAGGTATCTCACTGCCCGGTCCGCATTTTGGGTTGTCGTGATGGTGTTTCTCTTTTACGGAATACCACGTATTTTTCCCGGCGTGCTTGGCGATGGAAAGCCCGCTTCCCAATCCTTTGGAGCGGTTGCCCGCTGGCTTGTTTTTCATGCGGGCTGTTATCGCGCCATGCGGACGCCTAGACAACCAGAAAAGCGAACACCCCGGCATCCATCATTCCCTCTGGATGTTGACATTCGCTCCGCCATCGGAAGTGACCACACAAATCAGCCTTCCGGTCTCCTCGCTCCTGTTGTTCTCCCATTGGACCGGACGTAAGCCTCTCCGGTCGATTTCCCATCCGAAGCCCGACTCGTGGTTTCCGTGCTCGCTGCGCACAATCCACGCGCCGCATTCGTCTTTACGCGCTTTGGCCGGGTCATGGCTTGCTACCGTATCGCCATTTCTCCACGCTTGCTCTATCAAATCCTCATCCACAGTAGCCTCCCGTGTGACACATGATTACTGGGTAGTCGAAACGCGAAGGCCCGGCCATCCAACCTGACCGGAAGCCAAGTCCGGGGGAAGGACAGCCGAGCCGTCGCAGTCAGAGCCTACGAGCCTTCCGAATTGCTGTCAACACCATCACGCAACTCAGCGGCTTGGGCTGGTAGCCGGATTTCATCGGCGGTTCTTCTTTCGCTTTGGAGCGGAAAAATCCCGAGCAGGCATCCACACCGCATCCATTTTCGGCTTCTTGTCCGGTGCCGACATACCGATGAGTCTCAGCGACCGGAAGGCAGCCTCCTTGTCGCGGAATGCGGCCAGCGGGCGATACTCGCCATCGTACAGGGCCGAAATCACGTACACTTTCTTCGTCGGTACGATTGGAATTAGTTGGTTGCTCATGCTTCATCCTCCTTGGCCTTGGCGATGGTCTGTCGTCAATCCATTGCCAACACTGTCTCGCAACTCAGCGGCTTGTTGGCATGTCTCTGCTGATTCTCGGATTCGGCCAAGCCGAAACAGAATCTTGCCACGGTGGTTTATCACACGGGCCGCGTCCTTGCGCATTTCGGGATATGGATTTGCGCTCATCAATTCACGGTAGAGCCGGATGGATTCGTCCACCGTTTTCAATGCCTCATCGAACCGATTCAGTTGAAACAGCGCATCGGCTTTGGTCGATAACGCATAAGCGATGTCGATTCGGTACTGAGTAGCGCCCGCCTCGACCGCCTTCCGGTAATTGTTAATGGCGGCATCGTTGCTTGCCACTGATTCTTCGTACTGCATAAGGCGAAACAGAACTTCGCCAGCATAGTATTGAGTCTGAGCCAAATCGGTTACGGATTCGACCCCACCATCTCGTGCGAGCCGCTCGAAAATTTCCGACGACTCATGGAATCGCTCAAGCGCCTCTTTGTAAGAATCCCCATCAATACACTTCAAGCCGTCACGGGCCGCCGCAACAGCGCCATCACGGATAGCTGCGTGGTCTTTGATAGTTTCAGCCATGTTACATACCTCCTAGCATCTAGCGGACAAAGGTGTGTCCTCCCCATCCGCGCCGGTGGCGTCGCCCAAATTCCGCCTCGGCCAGTTTGTCGCACCAATCTGTGCGGCCTGATTCAACCAGTGTGCGGATAGCTCGCGCTGCGTCGGAGTACGACTGCTCGGCGCTAACGCCACACGCCGCATTGGAGCGAGCGTCTATCAAGAATGCGATGGCCGCAGATTCGTCTGTGTCACGAGCGTTGTCCCATGTCTCGCGCCATCCACCGTTTTTGACGCGCTCCCGACACGATGGACAAGCCCACACCCCTTCAATGCGATTAGCCTCGCGGATGTCGAGTCGGCCCGGGCAGAATTCACAGAATCGGAACGGTTGCTGTTCCAGCGCCTTCGCGCCAGCCGTGCCTAGACAGCACAAGCAAATGAATTCACTCCGACCAGCAACGGTCGGGTGTGTCTGCATGTGATTCCATTGGCCCCGATAGAGACCGACCTTGCCGCAGAGTTGGCAGACCTGCGAACCCATCTTGTCCCGTTTCCCTTCCTGCGATCAGGACAAACAGAAACCGCGCTCGGTCAGGAACGCGGTTCAATCTGCGTGGAGTTACTGTTCGGACGGTCATTCGCCGCCCGCACATCGACCGGAGCAACTTACTCTGGTCAAGCCACCGTGGGACTCCCGCCCCGGTTGGCAGATTCGGCTTTCACCGAATCGTTCCTGATGCTGGCGCGATTATACACCACGCCGTCGCTGAGTCAAGCTCGGATTAGAGCATCTCGACTTGATTGCTTCTTACACCATCCGCTTTTGGACTGGCAAACGGGTCTATGCGCGGCGGACAATCGAGGCGTTCAGTCTTGTTCAACAAGCCCTCGATGGTGAGAATCTGAACACGCGGATAGTCCTTGTCACTCCACAGTTTTGATGTGTAGCAGTTTGCCTCCACTGCTTCCAATTTCATCTTCGACGTTGGCGGGTCGAGTGTGATGAGCACGCCCGCCTTGAACCCCTGATTGCCCATGTCTGCCTCGCACGACTGACGAAACCTGGCGGATGGATTCCTCCACGACTGTCAACGATTCCTTGAATCGATTCAAGCGATACAAGGCATCGGCATTGGTGGACAGCGCGTAAGCAATGTGGATTTCGTACTCGCTCTGGCCTGCGTTGACCAATTCCTGCCACAACCGGATGGCCGCGTCGTTGCTGGCGACACATCCCTCGTACTTGGCGTTGTGGAAGAAGCCTTCGCCCGTGTCATAGTGCGCCTCCGCCAAATCGCAGGCGAATTCGGCATGGCCGCGATTGACCAGCCGCTTGAATACTTTCAATCCCCTTCGGAAACACGCGAGCGCCTCTTTGTGGTGACGGTCATGGAGCAACTTCAACCCTTGCGTCATCACGTCTGCCGCGTCATTTCGCTCTTGTTCTGACACAATCTTGTCGGCCATCTGGTTAGCGAACGCCTCGAATTCGGCTTTCGTGGCACCGCCGCTAATGAATCCAAGCGGCACCATGTCCGGTGTTTGGATGAATGGGGGGTTAGGATTCATGGTCGGTTGCGCCTCCACTCTTGACCTGAGCGTGCAATTCGGCGGCTCGCTGATAGCACGCGCTGGCCTCCGCTGCCCGATGCAGCCCCTTCAACGCATGGCCTTCGCATCGCAGCGACCAGATGAGGACATTCTTGAATCGCTTTTCGTCGGTGGGGCCGCTTATCCCGTCCAGAGCTTCAACCGCGCCGTGAGCGCAAGTCACGGCTTCGTCAAATTGTCCACGGTTGCAAAAGATGATGCTTTTTTCCGCGAGTACCCATGCCGTCTCCTGTAGCGCGTCGGCCCGCAACGTGCCGCCAAGCAACCGCTGGTAGACGGCCAGAGCCTCACCGAGTCTAGTCAGTGCATCGTCGAATTTTCCCGCCTTTCGGAGCGACTGGCCAATGGTAAAGAGCGTGATGCCGAATTTCAACACCATGGGTTCACTCCATCGGTCAGACCAGTCGAGATACGCCGCGCCCACTTTGGCGAAAACGCCCAGTCCTTCGTCAAATTGGCGTGAGTGAACAAAATGCAGCGCATAGTCAAGCAGCGCGTCTACTCGTTCCGGCGGCAAATACGTAAGACCCCGATGCGCGGCAGCGCCGCCAATGATTTGGATGCCGCCGCCAATCATCTGGTCGGTGATGTCCTGAATCTCCACCTTGCTGCCGTCGGTCGTCGCCGGGTCATACTCGCCAAGGTCGGATAATCGCTTCGGTGCTTCTGACTGATTGCTGGTCCCACACATGATGCACCCTGTCCTTTCTCGCGATCAGGACAAACAAAAACCGCGTTCGTCAGGAACGCGGTTCAAACTGCGGAGTATTTTGTTCGGGGATTCCAGTCCAGAGGGCTCTAATTGCCCAAGGAGGGAACCACTCCCGCACATCGACCGGAGCTACTCGCTCCGACCAAGCCACCGTGCGAACTCCCTCGCCGGTTGGCAGATTCGGCTTTCACCGAATCGTTCCTGATGCTGGACAGAGAATATCAGGTAACAGATTCGATTGCAAGCGAATTTAGGCGGGCTGCTTTTCAGATGCTTCCCATCGCGCGCTGGACGCCTTGACCGATTCGTAGTTGGCATCAAGGCTCGGCTGTAAAAGCACAAGCGCAGCAATGCGACGGGCCATCGCCGTAACTTCTTGGACCTCCTCAACCCGCAACGAGCGGCCAAGCAGCGCATCTTCTCGGTAGCTAAGCCATTTCTTGATGACCTGATAGCCGCCGATGGTGTAATCCCATATCTGCCAACGCGCCGCGCAATCGCACCGGGAAGTAATAGGCGTCGTCGCGCAACGCATGGTCGTCGCCTAGCAACCGTGTAAAACAAAATGGCACGCCTTCAGGATTTGCCTTTCCTGTGCATCGTGTAAGCAAGAAACTGTTGCCGGGCCAACATTGCGCCCAAAGCGTAGGACGCGGTTCGTTCCAAAGCGGTCTGACCCCACTGTAATAGCAGTAGCGGGTATCGAAGGGGCGAACGAAGTATGCTCGCAAATGTGATGGCACGAACTTTTCGACGGCAAGAATCTTATTTCTAGTCTTCCTAGCGTCAAATCGTGCCGCGTTCTCGACTAGACCACCTCCTGCTGCCGCAAGCGTTTCCCAAGTCACGTTAGGGTCACAATATCTTCTCATCCGCTGTTCAAGCGTCGCTTGGTCAGTGTCAATTAGTGTCCCGCCGCGTTTCTCCATCAGACCATTGGGCGGAGCCTGCGCGCATAATTCAGAAATCTTAGGCCACTTTGCATAGTGGTCGGCAACATTGCCCGGGACGGAACGAGAACCGATTGCTTTTCTTTGGTTCCGCTATGGCGAATTTCTCCTCGAATTGCCAAGCACGACCAAAATATCGCCCTCATGTTTCACCTGATTGGCAGCGTCGTACTCCTGTTTCAATTCCGGCATGTTCATTTCCAGTTGTTGCAGCCGAGCCTTGCCCTCATTAGATGGCGGTTGCCAGCCGGTGAGTGAGTTCGTCAGATAAACACGGACGCGATCAGTCTCGGTGAGCGGGGCTTTCAGGTTTTGCAACAATAAGCCGATTTGAAGGTGAGAAACCACAAATGGTGCCGGTAAATCTCGAATCCAAACAGACGTTCAAGCGTTGCCTTTTTAAGCTCGTCTGGAACGGTGGCATCGCCACTATTCTCTTGGAGGGTCGCGTGAATCCTCCTGATGACTTCCAGCAAATAACCCGCCGTTCCACAACAGGGGTCAAGCACGTGGACGTGCTTGTTGGCGAATCCGTCCTCCAAATCAAGTTCTTCACGCAATATCTTGTCCACTCGCTCAACTTGGTAACGGATAATTTCTCGCGGGGTCAGCCAGACGCCAAGTTGCTTTCGTAATTCCGGGTCGAAGGCCTTTAGGAATGGCTCATAGAAGTATTGCACGGCCTGATGCTCGTCAAACCGAGCAAAGAAAGTGGTGCGCTCCACTCGGTTAAGTAGGTTTTCCGTCCACCCTAGGACTTCCGTAAGACCAAGAGGTTTCAATTTGGACGGCGAGGAAACCTGTTGAAACAACGCTTGGATAACGGGCAGCCTGAGATAATCGACGCACTCCCGCCAGCGAAAGTCATTTTTCCGGGTTGGATTTTCCTTGTGCCATAGAACCCACCCGGAGAACACGCCATAGAAAAGCGTTTGCACAAGTGTCGAATGGAAAAAGTGTTGAGCTTCTTCATCCGAGAACTTCATACCCAGTCCTTCTTCCAATGCTGTTCGCGTTGAGGCCAATGCTGGCAAATCGGCCTGCTGTTCGACATGGATGCGAGCATCGCGAGCGTAGGACGCGAGAAACCAAGCGACCATTTCTGGTTCAATTATCGTGGAGGAATTGAGCATCACCCGCTTCAAGTATTCTGCTATCAATTCCCCATGACGCTCTGCCGTCTTGCGAGCATGGTCAGTAGCTCTCCAAAAATCATCCTCGTTGGTTGCCAAGGAGTAGGTCTCCAGTTCTACTGGCTTTCCATTCGTGTCACGTCCAACCAAGAGAAAGCTCCAGAAATTTGTCACCAATACTTGACCGTATTTTCCCAAGTACCGTATGACCTGCTCGCCCTTCGCCACATCCCGCAGAGATTCTCCGGCGGGTTTGGCTTCGATTACTCCGCGGTCGGGGTCCAACTCAGCTAATGGAGGCACGGCTTGGTTTTGTTTGAGCAAAGATGTCGTGAATAATCCGAAGTCGGGAATTCCTTTGCCGTGGTTCTTCGGATGGTTGATGGAGGTGATCTTAGGTTTGAGTGTGTCGCCAATTGTATTCAGTAGATCGGAGAGAGCCGGGTATCCTGAAGTTTCGTCCGTACCTGCTCCACGAATTGACTGCACGCGGTTGAGATAGCGTTCTAGCGCCTCGGTAAACTTCGACGTAGTGGTTTTTTCAGGTTTCATCGTCATCATCATCCCACGGGTCCGGGTAATACCCGGTGTCGTCAGCAATCGCCTTGCTGACACGTTCCGGTATCGAGCCATCCTTGCAAAACTGTCCGGCTTCCTCTGCGGTGACTGGAATGGCATCGTTCCATTCACCGACTGTGCCCTTCCAGGGTTTCCACTCGCCGTTGTCGAAAGTGAGTATGCCCCCGCCATCCCTCATCGGCTCTGGGTCGATTAACTGGCGAGCGCGGGTTATTGAATATCTGCCATATAGGTCATCGCCCATGCGAGTCACGAAGCCTGCTTGTCCAACTGTTTCACCCGGTTCTTTAGCTCGACTTCACGCGCGGCCCATTCCTTGCCGAGCGCCGCGTGCTCCAAGCAGTCAAATAATTCTTCGCTGGTCAAACCACCGTTGCCTAGCAACTTGCCCACCGCTTCCCGGTCGCGCTCGACAGCCAACTGCATTTGTTCGAGGTCTTTCACGCCCGCGAACGTCTGCTTGCGGATGGATAGCAGGGTGTCCTTCACCCGTTCCAACAGGTCGAGATTGCGCAGGAATTTCTCGACGACCAGATTCACCGCGTCCAGCCGGACCGCCAACGTCTTGCCATCTTTCTCGGCTTGCGCTCGTTCAATGACCATGCGACGCGCCAGCAAGTAGGCGATACGCAGTGGCTCGAAATTGTACCGGGCGCGATCAGTGATGGCCACGAAGCCGCGTTCCTCGAAATACCGTAGTGACCCGACCTCACTTTTGATGGCATCCTTCGCCGTCGCGTCGTCAAGTACGATGATTTGCTCGTCCGACTTTCGGTTGGCCTTCATTTCCAACAATTGCGATAACACCGTGTCACCATCCGCGACCACGGCCCGCTTCGCAATCGTACCGAGAGCCATTCCGACTACCAATTTACTTTCGACAGCGATGATTCGCGGCGACGGCAAGCGAGGGTCGTTGACGGTCACGAGAATATCGCCGGTCTTATTCAGTTCATCCTCAGCCGTCGCGCCGGTAAGCGCCACGGTGTCAGCTAGTTTTTCGGCTCGAATGATGTCTTTGAGCACGTCGCTGTATTCGACTTCCGCCTCCGCGCCTTTGCGGGTCGTACCGGCCAGAATCTCGCGGTTCTTATAGAGCAGTTTGAGGCTTTCGAGTTGCACACCAAGCTCGTCCTCAGTGCGGGCAAGGAACGCGCTTACCCGGTCCTCCATGAGCGCCAGTGACCCGATGCCGACGGCCTTCCGTACTGCATCGGCGCGGTCGTCGGCCTTGGTGTTGGACAGGTATTCAAACACCAACGGATGCGTGAGCGTGAGGTGGTCAACGACGACGGACTTGCTCTCCGCGTCCATCGTGACCTTTTCCTTGTCCGGCACTTTCGCTGGTTGCTTGCTCATTTGCGCCCTTCTTTCTCTTTGATCTCACTGACGATGGCCGCTTGTACCGCCTTTTGCGGCGTGTCTATCGGCGGCACTCCCAACACGGCCACGTACTTCGTCTTTTCGTCCTGTGCGCCGTCCAGATGGCTCCACGCATAACATCGCTTGGCCTTCGGATGGCCGACCAAATCGAACACTTCCACGATACCGCGCCATGCTGTCTTGCCCTGAAAGACTTCATGCACCGGCACGGATTCGATGTGCTTGGAATCGCAGCCGTGCAGCTTGCCGATCACGGCCCGCAGTTCTTCGACGTATTCAGGATTCGCCACAGCGTTCTATCAGTTCCGCAACCGTCCACTGGCTGCTTTCCACGCCTGCCGCTTGTGCGGGAGTCATGCGAATAGCCCCATGCGATTTGCAGAAATTATAGTACGCAAAACTCAGCGCGACCGCAGCCTTAAAATTCGGCAGCTTCTTGCTAAAGGCGTTGGTCAACCGGGTGAGGCGTCGGCAGTGCATCCGTAGAGTGTGATTCTGTTTCTCGACATGCGAGGTTGTGATTCGGGCAACCAGTGGGTTGCCTTGGATAATTTTCCTTTCGACTTCCACGACCTCTGCCGGGCTGTACCGGCTCGCCGCTTCCTTCGTGAGATTCGTGACGGAGTAGGTTTTTACAATTTGCCCATAATCGACTTCGCTGCCGAACCCGTAATCGACAGCTTCGGGATAAGTACCAAGAGCGTCTGACGAAAGCTGGACGCGATTCGCCAGCCGTCCAGCCAAATCATCCATGAATCGCCGTGCAAAATACCGGTCGCGCTGGCCCACGACAAAGGCAGGAATCAATTTAGTATCGCAGTCCAAGGCAATCCATGTCCAAACATCGCCATACACGCGCGCCCGTGCCGCGTTCTTTCGCTTGGCTCCAATGAAGCCCCAAATTTCATCAACTTCGACGTTGCGGCATGGCAGGTTGACCATTTTCGCATCCATGATGGCCTCACAGGCAGTGCCAACGCGGAGGCCTAGCCTCATAATCGTATCCCTGTGGATGCCCGTCATCCGCTCAATGGAGCGGATGGAATTGCCTTCGGCCAAAGCGCCGATCACCACCGCCTGTTTGTCTGGTTTCAAGTTGTTTGCCATATCGCACCTCTATTCTTTATGGGATTTAGTGTACTACAGAAAGTAATGAAGTCAACAACTATTTTGTAGTACACAAACTTTTCTTTTGTGCTATGCTTCCTTCCATGAGCAAACGCATGGGACGGCCCAAGCTGCCCAAGGACGAAGCCCGCAGCATCGTCTTCCAGATTCGTATTTCGCCAAAGGAGCAACGGCGCTTCAAGGCAGCGGCCCGCAAGGCTGGCAAAGAACCGACCGAATGGGCCAGAAACGCCTTGCTTTCTGTGGCCCTTTAGCGTATAGAGATTGGCGGAAGCTGAGGGAGTCGAACCCCCATCGCTGGTCAGAGCGAGACCATTGGGGTGTAAAGTCCAGTTGCGCACCGGCGCGGGTCAGCTTCCAAAAGTGATAGCCTACGCGGGCCGTGCACAAGATCAGTGGAAGCTGAGTGTGCGCGGCCCGCCCTTTTGTATCCTCGCGCTTGTCCCGGACCGGCCATGCCAGGGGGCGCTCGCGACTAATACTTGGTGCATCATGGCGATTTCCTTTCACACGCGCACCATATCGAATCGTGCCTGACCACGTAAGAGACCGGATGGAAAGCGGCCCGTGGCGTTCACGGGACACGCTGCCGAGCGGGGGAAGTCTCAGGGGGGACAAGAAGGGGGTGCCTTGGTGTCCCCAAGGGGCTACTGAGGGGGTGCCTTGATGACCCTGCGGGAAAGCGGACGCGAGACTACTGCGGCGGCCCGCGTTGGAGAAACCTCAGTCCAATCCGATGGCAAAGTTTCTTCGTGCGTCCAATATCACCAACAATGCTCTTTTGAAGTTTGGAACACAGCCACTCGTGGACTTGTGGAATGCTCCGCAGAGCATTGACCTCGGTTTGGTGTTGCAGGAGTATCTGGTAGATCACCAGAGCCGTTGTCGCCGCTTTTGGAAGGCGCTCAGGATGCCGGTCATATTTCTGGAAGCATTTAATGCCGTGAAGGAATCCCCGGATGAAGTCCTCGCTTTCTTCCAGAGTCGAATTCGTGAGCGTGAGCCGTACCGTCGTACCGATAATCACCAGCGTTGACTGGCATTTATCCACCACCAGCTTCGCCTGTTTTGGCGATAGCTTTTTCATTCCGAGACTGCGACGGTCACGAATGCGGGCGAATTGCGCGAACTGGTATCCCTGCATGGCCCCTTGCCGGAACTTGGTTGATGGTTTTGGGCCGAGTGGAACGTACATCCGAAAGATGAGATTCGTGACGTTGCCCACCCAAAGCGGCTCCTTGGGGTCCGGCCAAGTGGCGTTCGTTTCGCGTTCCGGTGTCAACGCGAGTCACGTTACTACTTCGGTCGCAGGAAAGGCAATTGCACTCTTGCGGTCAGAGTTTGCGCGTGACTACATCACCGGGAGTTGATATAAGCACGACGTGGCAGGAATTCCATGAAAGCTGAAATCTTTACCCTTTGCGATGCAGCAACAGCAGATGCGACAACGGGCAAGTTAAACATTCTCGGGAGTTTCGACCGATTTTGGTTTCCTCAGATGCCCGCAATGACACCGTTCTTTGCCTTGGCAGCCAAAATCCGATTCACGCAGAGCGAGGAAGGAAACAAGAAAATTCGGATTCTGTTTATGGATACTGACGGAAAACCGGTAATACCTAAGCTTGAGGTCGTGGCACCAGTTCGTTTTGCACCAAACGATACGACTGCCACTTTGCAGTTTGCGATGATACTTCCACCGCTAAAACTAGCGAGTTTTGGGGACTACTCGATTGAGTTATCTGTAGACCAGACGGAATTGGCGACGTGCCAGTTGTCTGTGCGACAATCTCCCCCGTCGCCCCTGTCACCGCAACAATTCCAACCGCCGCCGCCGCCTTCATAAGAAAACCCCTCGTGCTATACCAGCCAACGAATCTCCGTGGATACGGTATAGCCGCGCATGTCTGATTGTCAACCAGTTTGATGCAGACTGGCATTTGAGAAATCTCGTGTACCACCAGAATGGTCGCGCCAATGACCAGAAGAAGGAGCGGGACCCAAAGCTGTCCGCTTCTGTCAGCGAGCATCATGACCGGAGCCGTTACAGCCGCCCAAGCCAGCGAAAAACGCCAGACGAACCGATTATTGCTTTTGAGAATACTCATTTTTCAAGTCCCTATATACCTTCAGCACTATTCTAGCCACAATTGCAGTAAATACAAGCGCGTCCGTGATGGCGGAAATGCTCACCAAATACTCGATTAGCAATATGACGTGTGACGGTTCATCATACCGCATCGCCAGTTTCTCAATGAGAGCAAGACCAACTGCGAACACAAGCAGGCACAGGCAGAGAATGAATAGTTCAAACGAGTCCCTGATGGTCTGCTTTGTCCCTGCCGAGAGAATCTCCACACGGTTTGTTGTACCGCAAGGTCATCATTTACGGAAGCCAAATCAGACGCGGCCCGTTTCCCGTTGACGCGATTCACGCACTGGTGCGATGATGCCGCACCATGAATCCACCGCTCCCGTCCAGATTAGGCAAGACATCGCACCGGAAGAACATTCATGGCCACCCGATGGTCTATACTGTGATTGACGAGGATGTATTTATCGCTGCGACAAATCCGAAGAAGGCGTTTGCGATTCATAAACTGAAATCTACTGATGGCCGAGAGAATTTTCGCATCGGTTACTATATGATTGCTGAACGTCCACGAGTGAAGGGGAAGTGGGCATGGGGTCAATTTGCGCCAACAATGTCCAAGGAAGAAATGATAGCTATTTTTGACCGAGCCAAGGCAAAGGGCTGGATTTGAGGCGAAAGTAGCCCAACCACTCACGTCAAGAGCCGGAATTTCAAATTAGGACACTACCAGAAATCGGCGGATTTGCGTAATGCACACGGCAACAGCCCTGTAGTGCCGCCAGCAGAGGACCATCGGCGCTTACCAATGCCCGGCCTGATGGCGAATCGAGAATTCCTGGTAGTGGGTCTTGGGGAGTTCGGCGATGAATCGGGACGGACGCTGGAACCCGCCCGTGTCGCCGCCGGTCACGCGAAAGACCGGATACGAGAGATACAGTTCGTCCTTTGCCCGCGTCACGGCGACGTAAAACAACCGACGTTCTTCCTCCTCGCCTTCCAAATTGTCGAGCGACCGCGCGAGCGGGAACATGCCGTCGCAGAGCCCGATCACGAACACGGCGCGCCACTCCTGACCTTTCGCCTGGTGGACGGTGCTGAGCCGCACGAACTCCTGTTCGTTCGACGCCCGCAATGACGCGTCCTCGGCTTCCAGGTTCGTCAGCAATGCGAGTTGGCTGAGGAAATCGTCGATGGTCTCGAACTGCATCGCGAACGCGGCCAGTTGATGCAAATCTTCCTCACGCGACCGCGCATTTGGAAATTTCACCTTCAGATAGCTGGCGTAGAACCCCTCGATCACCTGCTCGATCATCTCCGCCGCGCGTCTGGGCTCCACCTGGCGCAATTGATTCAACACCTGCGCCGCCTTCTTCCAGTCATCGACCGCCTTTTTCGGGATCGCCTCGCTCGTGAGCAGCAACGGTTTGCCCTCGGCCAGGACCGGATGGAACTTCGCCCAGAGTTTCTCGGCGGTTTTCGCGCCGATGCCGGTCAGCAGTTTCAGGATGCGCTTGAACGCCATCTCATCGTGCGGGTTGACGGCGATTTTCAGGAAGCAACTGACATCCTTGACGTGCGCCTGCTCGAAGAACCGCAGTCCGCTGGTGATGACGTACGGGATGTTGCGCCGCGTCAGTTCCATCTGCAATTCCATCGCGTGATAATGCGCACGGTACAGCACGGCCACGTCGTTGAGCGGCACGCCTTCGTCCCGCAACTCCAGAATGCGCTGGGCGACGAAGGCCGACTGCTGGTTGCTGTCGGGGCACGGGATGAGCCACGGTTTGGCGCCGCCGGAGCGCACGGCCATCAGGTTCTTGGCGAACTGGCGGATGTTGCCCTTGATGGCGTCGTTGGCGAGCGCGAGGATGCCGGGGACGCTGCGGTAGTTGACCTCGATCTTGAACGTGCGCGCGCTCGGGTACCGCTGCGGGAACCCGAGGATGTTGCGATAGTTCGCCCCGCGCCACGAATAAATCGATTGCGCGTCGTCGCCGACGACCATCAGGTTGCGATGCACCATCGCGATGGAGTCGATCAACTCCGCCTGGATCTTGTTGGTGTCCTGATACTCGTCGACCAACACGTGCAAGAACTGTTCGCGATAGTGCGCGGCGACCTCGCCGTACTCCTGAAACAGCCGCAGCGTGTTGACCAGCAGATCGTCGTAGTCCATTGCGTTGGCCTTGAGCTTGCGTTCGCGGTACACCTCGCGCAACGTCTTGATCGGCCCAGCCAAATGCGAGAAATAGTCGTATTGTTCGGCCAACACCTGTTCGACGGTGCGCTCCGTGTTCACCGCCAGCGAGTAAATCTCCGCCAACACGTCGCCTTTCGGAAACCGCTCCTGCTTGGTGTCAATCCCCGCTTCCGTCACGCACGCATCGAGCATGTCCTTCGCGTCCTCGCGGTCGAGGATGGTGAAATCGTTGCCGAAACCGAGCAGCTTCGCGTGTCGGCGCAGGATCCGATTGCCGATGTGATGGAATGTCCCGCCCCAAATCGAGGAGATATCCGTCGGAAGCAGATTCTCAACGCGCCGCAACATCTCCTTGGCGGCCTTGTTGGTAAACGTCAAGAGCAGGATCCGTCCCGGCGGGACCCCGTGCTCGACCAACCACGCCACGCGATACGTAAGCGTGCGCGTCTTGCCGCTGCCCGCGCCCGCAATGACCAGCATCGGCCCGGAATTCGCCGTGTCGTCCGCGCCCGTAGCCGTCACCGCGGCATACTGCTGGTCGTTGAGTTCCGCGCGATAGTCGATGTGCAGGTCCCGCGCCCCGTGCGCGGGCTGCAAAATGTACTCGGGGGCCATCGTAACAATAGTCAGCCATTACCGCTTCAACGCCCGCGCGAACATCACGGCGGCCATCAGGCTGAGGATCGCGAGCATCCCCGCCGGCATAAACCGCCGTTTCTTGGCGTAGCGAATGGCGAACAAGACCACCAACAGAAGCGCAATGACTTCGGCGGCTACGAGACTGTCCAGCGAGCCACGCCATACGCCGAACCCGGTGACCAGCAGCACCAACCCGAAACCAACACCCGAGATCAGCGAAGCTTTGCTGCCCACCCTGGCGAATCCCGCGATGCCGCCCAAAATCATGATCACGCCGTACACCCACACCTCAATTGCCGTATTTTCCATGGCTACCACCTTAACCGATGGGCACTGACTTTGTCCAGAGTACGGGCGAGCCGGTCACGAGCTTCTTTACTTGCGCAGTTGGAAGCCCTTGTGCTACAAATGCGGCACGGAACTTGCACCAGTTAGCCCGGAACCAAGGAGACGTTTCATGAGCATGAAAAGAATGCCGAGGTTGTTGTTGTGCGTTTTTGTCGTCACCGTGGGCATGGCTGTTTCTGCACGCCAATCTTTCGCGCAGAATCTGGTTGCCCGCAGCCAGTTGCGGCGAACGGTGGATTCTTCCGATCACACACTTTTCGGAAGTGTACTTGTTCAGAAGTTGGCGTCCGGCAAGCAAGAAGTGTACGTCCAAGTAAGCGGCCTTGGCGAGGTTAACTTCTATGTCGCTCTTGGCCCAATCAGTACGTTTTATAACACAAATTCGCTGGAAAACCTGATCGCACCGTTGAACCGGGCCAAGCTCTCGACTGGAGCTTGGAATCGCAGACTGGTGGGCAATGGCTCCGCGCCTTTGGAATTCCAAGAAGTTGACGTGGGCGATCTGACCGAACTCGCCGGCCGCTATCTCACTGTCGGCGAGCCGGGCAATGACGAATTGGTCCAGAACACCGCTTTTACCAACGTCGTTAATGGCATCACAAACATTATCACCGGGACCTTTATCCCGTTGCCTCCGCCATCGGTCACCAATGGCATTCTCGACATCCTGTGGGCACCCATTCCAACCCTCAGCAGCGACCCAGGCGCCACCAGCTTCAATCACACCCTGAAGTTGAGCCTTCCGGGCCCTCCGAATCCAAGCCCGAACGCCATTGGAATTCTCAAAACGCGCTTTAACAACGCCAGTGGTGAGTCCTTGTTCCAACTCAGAATCAGCCACATGACCAAAGGCCAGACGTACTCCGTCTGGATCGCCAATGACGCAATAGCCCCGACCGCACTAGTCAAGGCGGGCGACCTGACCCTAACTGCGGGAGGTTCCTCGGGCACGTTTATTCGCGACACGAGGTTCGGCGATCCCATCCCCCAGAATTACGGGAATCCGGGCGAGCTATCGGGACGGGTGATTCAGGTTCGCGATGCCTTTGATGTCATCCATCTGAGCGGCGTGATCCCGTAGCCTCCGCTTGCCTCTTCGACAGATTGCGACGGGCGGCCCGAGTTCCGGGCCGCCCTGTTCGTTTCTTCGAGAAGCGCCCTTCCCTCTCGCCGCAACGAAATATCCTCGACATTCCCGCCGGGAAAATGGTTTGCTCGGTGTCGAGTGTTCAAGGAAGACATCATGACCAATTTCCGGATTCTGGCGACCATTGTCCTCATCGGGTTTCTCAGTTCCCGCTGTGACGCCTTCACGAACTTCGTCGCGTGGACCCAACTTTACGGCTTCACCGGCGGCGCCGATGGTGGGCTCCCGGAATCCTGGCTCATTCAGGCCAGCGACGGGAATTTCTACGGCACGGCGTCCCAGGGCGGCGCCAACAACTCCGGCACCGTGTTCCGTCTGACCATGGGCGTGACAAACATCGTCGGGACGATAACGAACCTTGCGACGGTGACGACCTTGTACAGTTTCACGGGCGGCGATGACGGAGCCACCCCGGTCGCCGGGCTCTTCCAGGGCACCGACAGCAATTTCTACGGAATGACGACGCGCGGCGGCGTCAACGATACTGGCACGGTGTTTCAGATCACGCCTGACGGGACATTGACCACTTTGCATGGCTTCACCGGCGGCGCCGACGGCGGCTATCCGCTGGGTGGGGTCATCCAGGGCAGTGACGGGAATTTCTACGGGACGACGTCCCAAGGCGGCGCGAACAACACCGGCACCGTATTCCAGATCACCCCGGCCGGGACATTCACCACCTTGTATTCGTTTTCCGGCGGCACCGATGGCGCCATCCCGGCAGCCGGTCTGGTTCAAGGCACGGACAGCAATTTCTATGGAACAACTTCGATCGGCGGCTCGAACACCTACGGCACGGTGTTTTCGATTAGTTCCAACGGCGCGTTCACGTCGATCTATCAGTTTAACAAAGCCGACGGCAGATACCCCGCCGCGGCGCTCATCCAAAGCTCCTCGGACGGATATTTCTACGGGACGACTCCCCTCGGCGGGAACCGTGGCGAAGGGACGGCCTTCAAGGTCAGCTCGCAAGGGACGTTTACCACACTCTTCGACTTTGGCGGGTCGGACGGCGAACGGCCCGGCTCGTCTCTCCTGCAAGCCAGGGACGGTTTGTTTTACGGTACGACCTTCCTCGGGGGGTACCGCTACGGCACGCTGTTCCAGATGAACTCGAATGGCGTGTTCAACACCGGAAATGGCGGGGCCAACACCCTGGGCCGTTTCCTCGGTGACGTCCTGGGGGGCGTTCCGTACGCGGCCCTCGTCCAGGGCGCCGATAACTATTTTTATGGAACGACGGGCTACGGCGGGCCCGGTCTCCACGGCACGGTGTTCCGATTCACGGCGTTCCCGGGTGGAACCTATACCGGTCTCGCTACGCAAACCAACGACCTCACCGCGGCCAGTTCCGGCTTTCTCAATCTCAGCCTCCGGTTCACAGGATATTTCACGGCCAGGCTCACGATGGGGAATAAATCGTCGATGTTTAATGGAACGCTTAATCCTTCGGGCACTACAACGAACTTCGTCACTCCCAGCGGCCAGAACCCGCTTCAGGTTGTATTCCAACTGAATAACGGCGGCGGCGGAACCAATGAAATCGACGGCACCGTCTCGAATGGAGTGTTCACGTCCGAGTTTCTGACGGATGCCGCGGGCGTGTTCGTCAACACGAATCCGTGTCCACAGTTCGGCAAATTCACCTTCATCATCGCTCCGGCCAACACTAATGACACGAGCGTTCCCCAGGGATTCGGCTACGGAACGCTGACCGTCGCGAGGTTCGGCAAGGTGAACCTGCACGGCGTCCTCGGTGACGGCACTCCGTTCCGAGCCAACGGCCCCATCTCCAGCATCGGCACCTTCCCAATCTACGACCTCCTCTACAATGGAAAGCTCGGCTCCGTCCTCGGACGCATCAGCTTCCCCGCCACGAACGCGTTCGGCGCGACCCTGGATTGGTTCAAACCACCCGCCACGTCCAGCAACGGCTTCTACCCACGCGGGTTCACGACCAGCCCGACCTTACAGGGCGCCGCTTACATCACGCCGACGAAGACGAACAGCCTGATCGTCGCCGGCCCCGCCCAGGTCACCCTCGCGGGCGGCAACCTGTCGAGCAACATCGTCAAGGACGTGCTCATCGACTCCAATGGAGTCGTCACTGTCACCAATCCCGGCCCCGACAACCTGTCTTTCGGCATCGCGCTATCCACTGGTCTGTTCAGCGGCGGCTTCACCAACCAGGACATCAACAAGATCGTGTTCTTCACCGGCTACCTGCTTCAGACCAACCAACTTGAGACCAGCCAAATTGGCGCCGGCCTCTTCTTCGGAACCAATCAAACCGGCTACGTCCTCATCCAACCCGCTCCCTGAGCGAACCGGCCTTTTCGGATTTCCGACGATAGCCGCTCGCGCCCCGCCCCTACCCTTCCAACTGCTTCAAATCAATCCGTCCGTCGTACAGCGCTTTGCCGATGACCACGCCCACGAGGTTGGGAAGGTGTTCCGCGAGGTGTCGCAGACGGAGAACATCGTCGAGACCCCCAATCCCGCCGCTGGCGATCACGTTGCAGGTGACGGCACCGCAGACCGAGGTAATCGCGCTGTAATTCGGCCCCGTCAACATCCCGTCCGTTGATACGTCCGTGAAAATGATGTTCTGGACGCCGAGCCGGGTCACCTGCTGGGCAAATTCATTCGCCGTGAGCTTCGTTTTCTCCGTCCAGCCTTTCACCGCAACAAAACCGTCGCGCGCGTCGATGCCCACGACGATCCGGGTGTGAAAATCCTGGACCAGCGCACTGACGAAATCCGTCGAGCCGCACGCCGAGGTGCCCAGCACCACCCGGGTGACGCCCATCTGCAACGCCTCCTCGACTTGCGAGCGGCGACGCAGACCCCCGCCGAGTTGAATCGGAATCTGCACGGCCCGGAGGATCGCCCGGACTCCGTCCCAATTGCGTGGTTCGCCTTCGAACGCGCCGTCCAGATCGACGACGTGCAGGTACCGCGCCCCGTCGTCCTCCCAGCGCTTCGCCACTGCGCCGGGATCCTCGCTGTACACCGTGGCCGCCTCGGCGCGTCCCTGTTGCAAACGCACCACCTTTCCACCCTTCAGGTCGATGGCGGGAAAAATCAGAAAAGGTCTTTTCATAAGGGATACAGAAGTCAGGAGACAGTAGACAGAATGGCCGAGGCGTAAGCGTCTAACAATCGGCTCACCTCATCAAGTTCGGTTTGCAGTTCGTCCGTTTTCCCGTAGCCCAAGTCGGCCGCAAGGATCAAATAGTATCGGCATTCCTCCAACGACCCTTGGGCGGTGTTCATAAAACGCGCCTTGTCAGCGCGCCCCTTTTTCTTGAAACCTTCGGCGATGTTGGCTGGGACGGATACCGCTGCACGCCGCATCTGTCGAGCCAGACCATATGTTTCGGCGTTGGGAAAATTACCGCTGAATCGATAGAGCGCCAGCACCAATTCATGTGCCTTTTGCCAGACAATCAAATCCCGAAAGGACTTGGACGGCGGGCGGTTCATTCTGTCTCCTGTCTTCTGTCTCCTGTCTTCTTGCCTAAGCCGACGAAATTTTCCAACATCTTCAATCCAACGCCCTGCGATTTCTCGGGGTGAAACTGGGTCGCGTACACGTTGCGCGTCCAGAGCATCGAGCAGAACTCGATCCCGTACTCCGTCGTGCCGCAAACGACCGATGCTTCTTTCGGCTTGCAGTAGTAGCTGTGCACGAAATACACGCGGCTGCCGTCAGCCACGCCGTCGAGCAACGGACAGCCCGGCTTTCGGATTTGGAGTTGGTTCCAGCCCATGTGCGGCACCTTCAGGCCGTTGGCCCCGACTCGGAGTCGGGGCACCGTGCCGGGGAACACCGCCAATCCGCGCACGCCCGCCGTCTCCTCGCTCGACTCGAACAACGCTTGAAACCCGAGGCAAATCCCGAGGAACGGTCGCTTCGTCCCGATAAAATCGCGGATCGCGCCGGTCAGCCCCGCCTTCTCCAGGTTCGCCATGCAATCCCCGAACGCGCCGACGCCCGGCAGCACCACGGCGTCCGCCGCCAGCACCGACGGGGCGTCGCTGACGATGTGCACGTCGGCCCCGACCCGCGCCAGCGCTTTCTCCACGCTCCGCAGGTTGCCCATTCCGTAATCAACAAGCGCAATCATCCCGTCCGACACAATAGCGAAAACTCGCTCAGAGGGGAAGCTCCGCCTCACGGCACCGGACGCCGCGGCAGCAGCCGGCTGATCGCCCGGCTCGGCGTTTTCACCAGCAGTTCGCGCAAGAACGCATCGGTCGTCATCGCGCGGGCCTCCGAGACACGGCTGCGTAGCGCCACGGCGACCGTCATGCCGACCGCCATCGCCGCGTACAACAGGCTGTACTGGTTCCATTGCCATCGCGACCACGAACCGCCCCAACCCGCCAGGGCATCGAGCAGGATCCCCCAGAAAATCGGGAAGATGCCCGATATCAAGCTCGTCACCACGGTGTACAACGCAAAAAAATGACTCCGCCCCATCTGCCGGCACCGACGCCATCACCAGCCGCGTGTTCGCGAGGTTGAACGCCCCCATGCCGATGGCCGATGTGGTTTGAACCAGGATGATTGCCAGCAGTCCGAACGGCAATACGTGCGCCGCCACCGAACACCAGAGGCTCAGGTGCACCACCAAGGTCGCCGTCGCCAGTCCCAGCAGCGGACGGCTCCCCACCCGGTCCACCAGACGGCCGAATCCCCACAGGCACGCCGCGCTCACGAAGCTCCACAACACCATCATTCCCAGGATCAGGGAATCGGTTGCCGCAAACGAGTCGCGCAACAACGGAATCCAGATGACGCCCGCGCCCGCTATGGAAAACAACAGCACCGCGTTGTAGACCATCAACCTGAAGAACGGCGGATGAAACAGCATCTCTTTGTAGGGCACGTTCTCCGGGCTGGCCGCCGTCGGCGGCACCGGCACGTCCGGAATGCGCCGCAGGAACCACAGGCTCAGAAGAATCGCCACAAAACCCCCAGCAAACAGCAGCCCGTACGCGTACTTCGCTTCTGGCGCCTTCAGGTAGATCGTCGAGATGATCATCGTCCCCAACGTCGCCAGCGCCGCCGACGTTTGATCGCCCGACACGTACCGACCGCGCACTTCCTCGGGAATCCAGTGGGTCATCCACGGCAAATATCCGCACAGCGAGATGCCGCGCGACGCGTTGAACGCGAACAACAGAAACAGCAACAGCGAGATCCGCGTCATCGGGTCGATTTTCCCCGGCAGCATCGCCACACCCGCGATCCCGAGTATGAACGCGCTCCGTAGCGTCCACCCCCGCACCACGAACGCCCGATACCCCATCTTCTCCACGAACTGCGCGGCGGGAATCTGGAGGATGTTCATCAGCGACGGCAGCGCCACGACGATCCCCAACACCGTTGCCGACGCCCCCAGCTTCTTGAAATACAGAAGCATCGGCGTGCTCGTCATCATCGTGAATGACGCCGTGTTGAACACTTGGAACAAATACGCATTCCACACTCCCTCGGGCATCCGGGCGGGCGCGTGCAAGGTCCGTTGGGTCTCGACTTCTGTCACGAGATCAAGTGATGGAGAACTTTGCCGGCCCGGTCAACACAATTGATTTTGACCGGCGCGGTGGGAGCCGCATACGATGCAACAGCGTGGAGTGACCGTGGCGACGTGCTTCTACGCCGCGTCTTTCGATTGCTTCTTGCGGATGAGGGGTTCGCGTTTGCCGTCGACAACGCCGCGGTTGATGGTGACTTCGGCGATGTCGTCGCGCGACGGGATCTCGTACATCAAATCGAGCATGAGCTTTTCCAGCAGCGATCGCAGCGCGCGCGCGCCCGTCCCCTTCTTCAAGGCCGCCTCGGCCAACGCCTGCAGCGCGTCCTTGGTGAAATTCAGGTGCACGCCTTCCATCGCGAACAGCTTACTGTACTGCTTGATCATCGCGTTCTTCGTCTCGGTGAGAATGGCGATCAACTCGGGCTCGGTCAACTCGCGGAGCACCGATACCACCGGCAGCCGCCCGACAAACTCGGGGATCATCCCGAATTTCAGCAGGTCTTCCGGCTCGACGCGCTCATTGACGTTGCCGCGCTCCGACACAGACTGGGGCTCGTCCTCTTTCCCAAACCCCAACGCGTGCCCGCCAATGCGGCGCTGGACGATCTTGTCCAAACCGATAAACGCGCCGCCGCAGATGAACAAAATGTGCTCGGTATTGACCTGGATGTATTCCTGATGTGGGTGCTTGCGACCGCCCTGCGGCGGCACATTGCACGTGGTGCCTTCCAGGATTTTGAGCAACGCCTGTTGCACGCCTTCGCCGGAAACGTCGCGGGTGATGCTGGCCGAATCGCTCTTGCGCCCGATCTTGTCAATCTCATCGATATACACGATGCCCAGCTCGGCGCGTTTCACGTCGTAATCGGCGTTCTGCAGCAATCGCAGGATGATGTTCTCAACGTCTTCACCGACGTAGCCCGCCTCGGTCAGCGTCGTGGCATCGGCGATGCAAAACGGCACATCGAGCACGCGCGCCAGCGTCCGCGCCAGCAGCGTCTTGCCGGACCCGGTCGGGCCGATCAGCAGAATGTTGCTCTTCTCGATCTCAACGTCGCGATGCTCGTCCAGCTTGACCGATTTGTCGGAACTCCCGCCGTCCTGCTGGATGCGCTTGTAGTGGTTGTGAACGGCCACCGCAATGCTCTTCTTGGCGCCCTCCTGCCCGACGACATACTGGTCCAGCTCGCGACGGATCTCGGCCGGCTTGGGGACACTCAGCTTGAAACCGGACGCGTGCTTGCCTTTCGAATTACCGAGTTCCTTGTCGAGGATGCTCTTGCAGACGGTAATGCAGTTGTCGCAGATGTACACGCCCGGACCGGCAATGAGCTTGCGCACTTCCCCGTGGGTCTTCCCACAGAAGCTGCACATCGTCAGGTTGGTCGGTCGAGCCATGGACTTTCCTAGGCGGCTTTCTCCGGTTTCTTCTCGGGATCGCGCCGAGATTTGACCACGTCATCGACGAGTCCGTAATCACGCGATTCCGCCGCGGACATGAAGAAGTCGCGGTCCGTATCCTTCGCAATCGTCTCAATCGGTTTGCCGGTGTGCAGCGAGAGGATTTCATTCAGACGGTCGCGCATCCGCAATATCTCTCTTGCCTGGATGCTGATGTCCGAAGCCTGGCCCTGCACGCCGCCCCAGGGTTGATGGATCATGATGCGCGCGTTGGGCAGCGCGAACCGTTTGCCCTTCGAGCCGGCCGCCAGCAGCACCGCCGCCATGCTCGCCGCCTGGCCGACGCAATAGGTCGTCACGTCGCACTTCACGAACTGGATGGTGTCGTAGATCGCCAGCCCAGACGTGACCGAGCCGCCCGGCGAATTCACGTAGAGATTGATGTCCTTGGCCGGCTCCTCGGACTGGAGGTACAGCATCTGCGCGATGATGACGTTGGCGACATTGTCGTCAATGGGGGTCCCGATGAACACGATGCGGTCCTTCAGCAACCGCGAATAGATGTCGTAACCGCGTTCACCACGACCGGTCTGCTCCACCACCATCGGCACTAGTATCTGGGCTTTGTCCATTTGCGTTCCTTTAGTGTTGAATAGTAGCACTTCCCTTGCCGTCTGCAACCGGCTTCCGCTCGGGCTACGTCACGATTCCGTGACGACCTCGACCTTGGCGTTGTCCACCAGGAAATCCAGGGTCTTGCCGACCAGGATCTGTTCCTCGACCTCGCCCAGACCGCCTTTTTCGGCCAGTTGGGCTTTCAGGCGCGCCGGCGTCGTGCGGGAACGCTGCGCCATTTGCCGGATCCGCTCCTCGACTTCGGCCTCCTCGACCTTGATCTTCTCGGCGGCGGCAATCGCGTCGAGGATGAACGACGTGCGCAACCGGTCCTTGGCGCTCTTGGCCGCGAACCCGTAGATTTCATTCTTCTTTTCTTCGAGCTGTTCCTTGGTCGCCCCGCGCAGGCTGTTCTCGCGGACGACATCGTAAATAATGCTGCGGGTCTCCTGCTGGACAAGCGACTCGGGAAGTTCAAACTCGACCTTGGACAGCAGGTGCTCGATCACCTGGCGGCGCGCGTCGGACTCCTGTTGCTCCTCCACCTCGCCTTCCAGGCTCTTGCGGACGTTCTCCTTGAGCTTGGCGAGGCTGTCCATGCCGAGCTTCTTGGCAAACTCGTCCCCGAGTTCCGGCAGCTTCTTCTCCTTCACACGCAACAACATCGACAAAATAGGTCGCTTTCTTGCCGGCCAGCGGTGCTTGTGGGAAGTCCTTGGGAAAATCGATCAACACCTGGCGCTTCTCGCCGGCATTGGCTCCAACGAGCTGATCGCAAAAGCCCGGCAGGAACGAATCCGAGGAGATCAGCAGCCAGAAATCCTTGTTCTCCCCCAGCCCTTTGGCGTCCGGTGACAGTTCGCCTATGGGTTTGCCGTCCGCCACGCCGGTGTAATTGACCACCGCGAAATCGCCGGTCTTGAGGCTGCGGCCTTGCACGTCGACAAAATCCGCCTGCTGATCCCGCAACGTGTCGAGCGACTTGTCAACGTCCTCCTCCTTCACCGCGATCGTCTTCTTCTTCACCGAAATCCCCTTGTACTCCGGTAGCGGAAATTCCGGGGCCGTGTCGACCGTGGCGGTGTAGACCAGCGGGCGACCGGGTTGGTATTCGACACCGTCGATCTTCGGGTAGCCCACGACCTTCAAGTTCTGATCGTGCAGGGCCTCGCGATAGCTCTCGGGAATCAGCCGTTTGCGCAGTTCCTCGTCGATCTGGCCCGCATAGCGTTTCTCGACCATCGGTTCCGGCGCTTTGCCTGGACGAAACCCGGGAATCGTGGCCACCTTGCGGAATTCCTGTAAAATCTCGGCGCGGGTGCCCGCGACACGCTCGGCGGCAATCTCGACTCGTAGCGTTTTGCGGCACGGCGCGGCATTCTCGATCGTAACAGCCATTGGTCTTTAATCTCCCCCCATCGTTAGGTCATCCACCGTATAGAATGGCGATGAAGCGCGCAAGTCGCAAAGTTGCGCCGTGCCGGGCATTGGTTTGTGGGCAATTTTGAGACTCCGAAAGGGAACGCCGCGTCTTTTTTGTCCGTTTCGGCCAAAATCGGCCCCATCGACCCTGGATTTGGCGCTTTTGGCACCGTTGGCACCGACCCTGCTAACCTAACATTCACCCTATACCACACCATACCTCGTCGAAGGCGCTTCTCCACGCCAGTCGACAAAAGAGGCCGAGGCCCCAAACCTCGGCCTCACCCTTTTGGGGGATCGGCGCCACGGACAATTTACCCGCGTGATCGGTTCCTCGCTGGGATCCGCCCTTGCCGCCAGCACCCGACCATTACACCCACGATTTGCGAACCAGCCACATCTTGATTACTTGCGTCAATCCGACGTAGCACAGCAGCGTCAGGAACAACAGTGGCCAAAACAGCAGCGGCAGCGGCACGAACCCCAGCGGCGCGGCCACCGGTGAGAACGGCAGGTAGGCCCCGACAGCCATGATCAACAGCGACGTCATGGTCAGTTGCCAACTCGCCCGGGATTGGACGAAGGGGATCAAGTTGGTGCGGATGACGTGGATGATGAGTGTTTGCGTCATCAGCGATTCGACAAACCAACCCGTGTGAAACAAGGAAGCCGCATACGTCTCATCCGGCGTGGTCGCATGCGCGAACCGTGCCACCAATTCCACTGGCGGCGTGAGGTTGAGCTTGTTGCATTTGAACAGAAACCACATCATCGCATAGGTAGTGTAGTCAAAGATCGAACTGATCGGCCCGATGAACAGAATGAATCGCGCGATCTCGCCGATCTGCCAGGGACGCGGCTTGGCAATCTGTTGCGGCCCGACATTGTCGGTCGGGATCGGCACCTGCGAGAAATCGTAGAGCAGTGTGTTCGTCAACACCTGGATCGGCGCCATGGGCAAATACGGCAGCCACGCGCTCGCGCCGATGACGCTGAACATGTTGCCGAAGTTCGAGCTCGCGCCCATGCGAATGTACTTGAGGATATTCACGAAGACCTTGCGGCCTTCCAACACGCCTTCTTCCAGCACCATCAAACTCTTTTCGAGCAGAATCACGTCGGCGGATTCCTTGGCGATGTCCACGGCGTTGTCCACGGACACGCCCACGTCGGCGGCCTTCAGCGCCGGCGCGTCGTTGATGCCGTCGCCCATGAACCCAACAACGTGGCCTTTGCCTTGCAGCGCCTTCACGATGCGCTGCTTGTGCGCCGGCGACAGCCGGGCGAACACATCGGTTGTCTCCACCGCATCCGTAAGCTGCGGGTCGGTCATGGTCTCGACGTCACGGCCCAGCACGATTTTCTCCGCGTCGATGCCGACTTCACGGCAGACCTTGCGGGTGACGAGGTCGTTGTCGCCGGTCAGGACCTTGACGGTGATGCCGTGCTGTCGCAACGCGGTGATGGCTTTGGCGGCGGTGTCCTTCGGCGGATCGAGAAACGCCAGGTAGCCGGTCAGCACCAGGTCACATTCGTCGGCCTTGGAGTACGCATCTCGTTTGTCCAGCTTCTTGGTCGCGACCGCCAGGACACGGAAACCGTCCGAATTCAGGTCGTTGACTTCCGCCATCAGGTCGTCGGCCAAAATCGGCTCCATCGGGAAAATCTCGCCCTCATACTCGAAGTGCGTGCACTTGACAAATACCGCCTCGGGCGCGCCCTTGGTCAGCAACTGCCGCGCGCCATCCGATCCCTCGACCGCAACGGACATCATGCGCCGTGAGAAATCAAACGGCAACTCGTCCACCTTGGTGTACGCATCGAGCGAGAGTTCGCCGCGGAGTTCCTTGTGTTGCAGCACGGCGCGGTCGAGGACGTTCTTCAGACCGGATTGAAAATGGCTGATGAGATAGGCGTCGCGCAGCACTTCCTCGTTTTCCTTTTTGAAAACGTCACAATACACTTCGAGAATGACGTGATCCATCGTGAGCGTGCCCGTTTTGTCGGTGCACAGCACGTCCATCGCCCCGAAATTCTGGATGGAATTGAGCCGCTTGACGATGACCTTCTTTTTCGACATCGCCAGACCGCCCTTGGAAAGGCACACCGACACGATCATCGGCAGCATTTCGGGCGTCAGCCCGACGGCGACGGTCAATGCAAAGAAGAACGCCTCCTTCCAGTCGTGTTTGGTGATGCCATTGATCAGGAACACCAGCGGCACCATCACCGCCATGAACCGGATCATCAGCCAGGTGAATTTCTTCACGCCTTTGTCGAACGCCGTTTCCACCGGCTGCCCGATGAGGCTGCGCGCCATGGTCCCGAAATAGGTGTGCGCGCCGGTGGCGACAATGGCCGCCGTGGCCGTGCCGCTCTCGACGCTCGTGCCGAGGAAACAGAGGTTTGTACGTTCGATGGGAGACACTTTGTCGCGCGTGTCGCGTGCGTCGGTCTTCTCCACCGGCAACGATTCGCCGGTCAACGTGGCCTGGATGAGAAACAGGTCCTTGGCGGAAAGGAGACGGACATCGCCGGGAATCATGTCGCCCGCGGACAGCTTCACCACGTCGCCCGGCACGATCTCCCGCAACGGGATTTCCTTCGGCTGCCCGTCGCGGATGACGGTGGCGGTGACCTTGATCATCGCCTTGAGCTTGGCGGCGGCATTGTCGGCCTTCGTTTCCTGGATGAATCGTAGCGACAATCCCAACACCACCATGACCAGCATCACCACGCCGCCGATGTAGTCGCTGGAAGATTCCGCCGTCGCGAAGGTCAGGATGGCGAGAATCGTGAGCAGGATGACGAGCGGATTGATCGCGGCAGTATATAGACGGTCCAGCCAGCCGTGCCGCTTCTCTTGCGCGATTTCATTGGGACCGTATTGCTCCAGCCGGGCCGCGGCCTCATCTTCAGTCAGGCCGGCGGGCGAAGTGCCGAGCAGTTGCAACACTTCGGCGGCTTCCTTCGTCGCCGCCTCCCGGACAGTATCCGCAAGCCGGTCCGTTGCGCCGTTTTTCGCGCCGCGCGAAAAAAGCTTCGCGCCCGCTCGCTTGACAACGTCCTCCGTCTCGACCACGCCCGGCAGTTTGAAATTGGGTCGGAACAAGCTCATAACGCAAATGCCCGGCTTACATACACGCGTCGATGGAATTTTGCACGGAGAATTTTCGGAATACGGCCGTATGGACGACGTGGCCCTACCCTTGCCGCTGATACCACGCCACGGCTTTCTCGATGCCCTCGCGGAACCCGACACGAGGTTTCCACCCGAGGAGTTTTTCGGCCTTCGAAACGTCGGCCTGGCTGTGGAGGATATCGCCGGGGCGCGGCGGGTCAAACTTCGGCTGGATGTTCTTGCCGAGAATCTTGTTCACCGTGTCCACGAGATCCAACAA
This sequence comes from uncultured Verrucomicrobiae bacterium, assembly GCA_963712025.1. Classification (GTDB taxonomy): domain Bacteria; phylum Verrucomicrobiota; class Verrucomicrobiia; order Palsa-1439; family Palsa-1439; genus Palsa-1439. The sequence goes on from CAVQGJ010000011.1 coordinate 503,962, forward strand.
CGAGACCCGGCCGCCGCAGGCGATGTTGAACGCCTGTCCAAGCGCTTCCTTGGGCGCCTGACAGGCGAGCAGGTTGGCTTCGATGATGTTTTCGACGTGCGAAAAGTCGCGCGTCTGTTTCCCGTCGCCGTAGATCGTCGGCGACTGGTCCTTCAGGATGGCGGTGATGAACCGCGGGATGACCGCCGCGTACTGCGATTGCGGGTCCTGCCTCGGGCCAAATACATTGAAATACCGGAGCGAGATCGTCTCCAGCCCGTACAGTTGCCGGAAGATGGTGCAGTAATACTCGCCGGTGATCTTGTGGACGGCATACGGCGACAACGGCGATGGCGGCATGTCTTCGCGCTTGGGCAACGTCGGCGTGTCGCCGTACACGCTGGAGGAGGAACTGAACACCACGCGCTGGACACCCGCGTCCCGCGCCGCGATCAACAGGTTCACCGTGCCCAGGATGTTGGCTTCGCTCGTGGTCCGCGGGTCCTCCACGGAGCGGATCACGCTCGGCATCGCGCCCAGGTGAAGCACGAAACGCACGCCGTTGACCGCCTGCGCCACCGCCTTGGGATCGCGCAAATCACCTTCGACAATCTCCGCCTTGTCGGCAAACGCTTGGATGTTCCCCCGTTTGCCGCTGGAAAAATTGTCGAAGACGCGCACACGGCGGCCCAGCCCCACCAAGTGCTCGGCAATGTTCGAGCCGATGAACCCGGCTCCCCCGGTGACCAAATAGTCCATACTCATTCTCCCCTGCCCACGCTGCGGTGCATATCACCTGCCGATGCTCTTGTAGACAAACCCCAACTCGGCCATCTTCTGCGGGTCGTAGAGGTTGCGACCGTCCAGCACAATGGGCTGGCCCATGACGCCGCGCAGCTTTTCCAGGTCAAGCTGGCGGAATTCGTCCCATTCGGTGCAGATCAGGAGCCCGTCGGCTCCCGTCGCCGCCGCGTACGGACCATCGCAAAACTCCACGCCCGGCAACAACTCACGCGCCTTGTCCATCGCCTTGGGGTCGTACGCGCGGATTCTGGCGCCTTCCTTCTGCAAGGGACGGATGACATCGAGCGACGGCGCGAGCCGCATATCATCCGTGTTCGGCTTGAACGCCAGCCCGAGGACACCGATGGTCTTGTCCTTCACGATCCACAAGCTGTCGTGGATCATCTTCAGAAAGTACTGAATCTGGTCCGTATTGATCTGCTGCACTTCCTTGAGCAGGCGGAAATCGTAGCCCAGCGCATCGGCGATGTGAATGAATGCGCTTATATCCTTCGGGAAACACGACCCGCCATAGCCGAGGCCCGCGTTCAGGAACGCCCGCCCGATGCGCTTGTCCAGCCCCATGCCGTTGACGACATCGGAAATGTTGGCGCCGCTGGCTTCGCAAATCACCGCCAGCGCGTTGGCATAGGAAATCTTCAGGGCGAGAAACGAATTGCAGGCGTGCTTGATCAACTCCGCGCTGTTGATGTCCGTGATGATGATCGGCGCGTGGAACGGCGAATAAATCTCCTTCATCTTGGCGACGGGCCGCGGGCTGCCAACGCCGATGACCACCCGATCCGGTTGCATGAGGTCTTGCACGGCGCAGCCCTCCCGCAGGAACTCGGGGTTGCTGACGACGTCGAAGTCAACCTTGTGCTTGTTGTAGCGTTTGATGGTCTCCGCGACCTTCTCCCCCGTTTTGACCGGGACGGTGGATTTGTCCACGATGATCTTGTACTCCGTCATGGTGCCGGCGATCTCGCGCGCCACCCGCTCGACAAAACTCATGTCCACCGAGCCGTCGGGATTGGGCGGCGTGGGCACCGCGATGAAGACCACCTCGGAGTTTTTCACCCCGTCGGCAATTTCGCCCGTGAACCGCAACCGCCCCGTGCGCGACATTGCGCTTGACGATTTCCTCCAGGCCCGGCTCGTAAATGGGGATGCCGCCGGCCCGCAGCACTTCGACCTTTTTCAGGTCGTTATCCACGCAGATCACCTCATGGCCGACTTCGGCGAAACAGGCGCCGGTCACCAAACCCACGTATCCCGTTCCGACAATGCTTATCTTCGGCATACTGTCGCTATTTCCTCTCACACTTAGTTCACCGCGATGACCGCTTCCGGATAGGCCTTCAACGTCAGGCTGAAGAACGCCGTCATTTCATTGGGTGTGCTTCCCGATGCGTTCCGCTGCTCAAGATACCGGAATCCATAGGTAATGTACCAGTCGTGTGTTTCCTGACGCAAGGTGTACTCTTGCTCCTCCCACGCGCCATCCTGAAGGTCCACCCGCTCGTACAGGTGCGCCGTCCAGTGGCGCGTCAGCTTGTACGCCCAGTCCACACTCACCAGGTTGCTGTCCCCCCGCAGGTATCGCGTGCCCACTCCCAGCGTCCAGCGGTCGGCATCGATCAGGCGCAGGGCCGTGTTGAACTCGCGCATGATCCCGCCATTGATCTGGTATCGCCCAAACGTGTCCAACGAGCACCACCGATACGGACGAAACTCCATCGTGCCAAAAAAATCGGAAAAATCGGTCTCGCCAGCCGTCTTCTCAACTTCATAATCCGTCCAGCCCGTCAGATCGATCAGATTCCACGCCTGGTTGTCCCGCCGGGTCTGCACGGTTTGGCGCAGCCCGAAACGGATGGTGTCCTCGCCCGTAATCGAGTCGATCGCATTATTCGCCGGAAAGTCCAGCGGCGAATAGCGCGTGACGGACAGGCTGTCGCCCCCCAACAGCGTGACATCGCGCACGGAATCGAATTGAAACAGGTCGTTGGTCGCGCGGTCGACACGCGGGATCCACTGGTAGTCCGCGAACGGTTGCAGGATGTGCCGCAGCCCGTCGATGTGCAACCAGTCGCTGTGCACGTCGTCCCACTCCCGCGAGATCTTGAACGATGTCTCCGCGCCCAGATCGTACACGACCCGGGTCACGTTCTGCGTCTCCGGGGCATCTGACGGCGCGCGCGAATAGTAATCGCCGCGGATCCCGGCGCGCGGAACCACCGACAACCAACCGCCCACCATCGACGGCACCACAATCTGATGAAACGTGTCCGCCCGGACCGCGTTGCCCACGAAATCCGGGCTTTCGCCCGTGCCCACAATGTTCGTCGGGCCGGCCACGTCGTGGTATTGCCCGACGCTGCTTTCGCCTTCATAGAAGAACGGCGTGTTGCCCAGGCGCGTTCGGTCCACCGCCAGTTTCGCTTCTGGGAGACGTTCCACCTCCGTAAAGAACTTGTCGAACTGCGGCCGGACAAGAAACGACAGCGTATAGTCCGGTCCGGCCTTCGTGATGTCCGCCACCGAATCGGGCGCGCGGTCGTGGTCGAATTCATGGCGGAAATAATCGTGGATCACCTCGGCGTCGCTCATCTTGTTGAGATCGACGGTGACCGTCACGTCATTGGTCAAATACTGCTTGTGCTGCCACTCGACGCGGTAGCGGGCCGCGGAGTTGGTGACGAAGCCGGTCGCGGGCGGGTTGGTCACGCCGCCCGTCACCGTGGTCCCGCCGGGTTCGGACTTGTCCGGCTCCGCGTCGTCAATAAAGTAGCCGGTCAACAATCCCTGAGCCGCCGAGCCGAACCGATACTTCACGTCCGCGCCGGTGCCGAAGCCGCGTTCCGTCCGCCCGTCGGCGTGAACGGTCAGGTCCATGTACTTGTTCACTTTCCAGGTGAAACTGGACAGCACGAACGCTCCCCACAGCGAGTTGTCGCCCACGCTCACCACCATCGGCGGCATGTCTCCCTTCAGCGACCAGATCACGAGGGGCGACCACAGCACCGGCACGTTCCCCTGATGCACCGTGGCGTCGTGCAACACCAGTCGGTCACCCGTCCACGTTTCGCCGTGCTTCGCTTGCAGAGTATAGCCGGGGTGCTCCAGGTCGCTGGTCGTGACCGTGGCACGGGCGAACACATAGTGGTTGGTGCCCACCTGTTCAAGGTCGTGGACCTGCAGGTAGACGGGATCGACAAACCCGCTCGCTTCGTCCGCCTTCAACCGCCGCGTGGCGAAGTTGTAGTACGCCGCTGGCGCGATCCATTCCTGGGCGCCCTGATTGATCCGTACATGGCCCTCGGCCCACGCTTCATTGGTTTGCTTGTTGAACCGTATCCGGTCGGCCACCAACGTGACATCCTTGTCCCGCATCAGGGCATTGCCCTCGGCGAGAAACGTCTTCGCGACGTTGTCGAATGTCATCTTCTCCGCGTTGATCGTTGGACTCGGAGTTGGGCCGACTTCGGCAGCCGCCGGCTCCGCCACCATGTTGGTCGGCGGCGGCACGGTCACCGTCATGTTCGTGGCCGGCTCAACAACCACATTTGTGACTGCCTCTGGTGTCGCATTCGTCGATGGCCCGACCGATGGGGTCGCGGAAGACTCTGGGAGCGTGTTGGTCGCCGGCTCCGTGACGGCGTTGGTGGTGGGCTCAACAACCACATTCGTGGCCAACTCGGTTGTCGCATTCGTTGCCGGCTCGACGGTCACATTTGTCGCCGCCTCTGGTCGTCGCATTCGTCGATGGCGCGACCGGTGGGGTGACGGAAGACTCCGGGAGCGTGTTGGTCGACGGCTCGACCGTCACGTTGGTCGCCACCGGCTCGTCGGCGCGCACAGTCATCGCCCAAGCCGCCAGCGCCGCTGCCAACCACAGGAATCGCCCCACTCTCCTCATAAAAGCGGGCGAACGCTAACACATCCCGCGTCGCGCCAGCAAGGCGAAAGCCCCATCACCACCAGGCACAAAAATCGCCTGCCCATCTCATTCCTGCGAGGCGAACTCGCAAAACTGCGGGCGCAGGCGCGCGGGAACACTTTGTTCATCGGAAATAGCGCCCGTAGTCCCGTGGTTTTCGAAATCCTCTGTGATCGTGCACGAAGCCTGCTTTCTCTCCCCGCGTCAGCCAACAAATGGGAAACAATCACATGAAAAGATCAAGAATTCCTCCCACCAATCTAACCGACTGGATTGAGTTCTGTTGGCTGTACGTTGTCAGCCCGGTCTTCCGGTCCGCGCCAAACAAGCGCAAGGCGTACTTCGAGCACCGCCTCGGCAAGATTTACAACATGCCCTGCTTCTGAGTTCCCCCCGCCTCGCGCGTGAATTCTGGCGACCTTTGGCCCTCAATCGGGCAAGGCGTTTACTCCCTGCTCTGGTTCTGTCAATGAACCGCGGCTGGATCCGCGTCAAAATCTGGCGTTAGGAAAGAGCGGTTGTCGGTAGCGCCCACTCTTGGCGATTGGTTGCGAAGGCATCCGGCGCGTCAGAATTTGTGCTCGCAATTGCGCGGACAACCGTGGTAGACTTCCTATTCTACGAGGCTTGGACGTATGAAGAGAACGCTGAGAATCACCTCTCTTGGAGTCTTCCTGCTCCTTGGTTTCTGCTTTGCAGTCCCCCTCGCACATGCTGATACTATCTACGCATCCGCGTATGGTTTCGACGAGATATTGAAAATCGACTCGAATGGGTCCGTGTCCACCTTCGCCTCTGTTGGTTCTGGACTGAACAACCCGCTTGGCCTTGCCTTCGACAATAACGGCAATCTCTACGTAGCTAATTCTGGCGATAACACGATTGAGGAATTCAATTCGAGCGGAACCGGGTCGATCTTCGCCACATCGGGATTGAGCCTTCCCATTGGTCTTGCCTTCGACGCCAGCGGCAATCTCTTCGTCGCCAACGCTGCCAACAGTACGATTGAGGAATTTAATCCGAACGGAACCGGCACGGTGTTCGCCACCGCAACCTCGGGCTTGAACGGCCCCGTTGCGCTCGCGTTTGACGGCAGCGGCAACCTCTTCGTTGCAAACCAGGGTAACAGCAGCATCGAGGAATTCGGCTCAAGCGGAACCGGGTCGGTCTTCGCCACATCCGCCTCGGGCGTAAGCAATCCATATGGCCTTGCTTTCTACGGCGGCGATCTCTATGTGGCGAACTACAGCGGCAATACGATAGAGAGATTTAATTCGAACGGACAAGGATCGATCTTCACGTCGACGAACCTGCTAGCGGCTCCTATTGGTCTCGCCTTCGACAGCAGCGGCAATCTCTTCGTCGCGAACCATTTCACCGCTTCAATTCTGGAATTCAATTCCAGCGGTGTCGGCTCCGTGTTCGCTTCGGGCTTAGGTAACCCTACTGATCTCGCCATCGACGTTCCCGAGCCATCGTCGTTTCTGCTGGCCGTGCTCGGAGTCGTATCCCTCGCCGCGCTCCTCAAACGCCACCGCGCATAACGTCAGGATTACAGCGTCCGTGTTGAGAGCGGTCGCGTCAGCGCGCGGCGACCACTTCGATCTCGATCAGCGCGTCCTTGGGCAGTCGGGCGACCTGCACCGTCGAGCGCGCCGGCGGCTCCTTCGCGAAATACGTCGCGTAGACCCCGTTCATCGCCCCGAAATTGTCCATGTCACTCAAAAACACCGTGGACTTCACCACGTTGCCGAAATCCAGACCTTGCGACTTCAACAAGCCGCGGATGTTCTCCAGAACGCGCGTCGCTTGTTCGGTGATCCCGCCCGCCACCATGTTTCCCGTCCCCGGATCGAGCGGGATTTGCCCCGCGCAAAACAAATAGTCCCCGGCCCAGACGGCCTGTGAATAGGGCCCGATCGCCTTGGGGGCGGCATCGGTCGCCACGATTTGACGTTTCATTCGTTTGTCTCCGTTGTTGGTACCGTTGAATCCTCCGGACCCCACGCCAGCCACGCGGCCATCGCCAGCAACACGAAATCCTCGGCCAGCGCCGTGACGCCCACCCGTCGCGCATCGACGGTGCCGAAGCAGCCGCAACGGATGTCATACCCGTGGGCCAGCGCCCAGCCGATGGCCGCCAGGAAGACGACCATCAATCCGGTGATCACCAACGCGCTCGCGCGTTTCCAGGCGCCGAGAACCAACAGTCCGCCCGCCAGCAGTTCAATCCACGGCAGGGTGATGGCCACGAGGTTGGTCAACGCCCGCGGCGGGACGTGGTAATTGGCAACGTCCTCGGCGAACTGTGTCAGGTCGGGAACATGCGAGAACTGGATCCCATGCGCGTGGCTCACCTGCACGTTCCCGATCTTGATGACGGCCGAGACGATGAACACGCCGCCGATGATCACCCGCAGAATCAGGTTCACAATCTTCATGGCTGGTCCCCGGCGTGCGTCAACAGCCCCGCGGTGTGCCACGTCGTCCAGCCATTGGCAAGCAGGTGCACGTTGTGATACCCGAGCTCGCGCAGTCGGTCCATCAGCCGATGGCTCAGGTCGCAGTCTGGCCCATCGCAATAGACGACAATCGCGGAATCGGATGTCAACATCGGTTGGATTTGCGGGTAGTGGTCGTCGAATTCCTCGATCGGCAGGCTCAAGGCGCCGGCGATGTGCCCGGCTTGATAGTCCGCCGTCGCGCGCGCATCGAGAAACAACGCCGTCCCGCTGCCCCACAACGCTTTCGCCTCTTCCAGCGCCACCGTGTCTTTGGCCTGGGGCGGGGCTTTCGGTGGCGTGAGGAATGGGATCCGCCGCGGCGATAGCGCGTTGGCGGCCAACCCCGCCGCCGCGCCGGCCATCACGATCACCAGCGCCTGCCGGAGCGTGCGCGCCATCCCTCCACCGGCCACTGTCGCAGGACGATGATCGCCGGTATCGTAATCTTCCTTCAAGTGCTACGGCAGAGACGGGCGTCCATCGTTGCTCTTCAGCACGATGATCGTCACCGGTATGACAATCTTCGGTTGCGCGGACGCGTTCGAATCAAAGCTGATCGTGCCCCGCTCTGATTGCTTCGGCGATTCCGTGAGCTTGGCCACCACGTTGTACACCTTCCCCGTCTCGACGGTCACCAGCTCTACCGTCAGGTTCGTCAAGCTGGTGCTTAAATTCGTGATCTCGAGGGCTTTGTCAGAACGCGTGGAGGACACGGTGATCCGGCGGACCGGCAGCGACTGCGCATCCTGCATGGGTGTGTGCGACGAATCCGTGATCGGCCAGTAGAGTTGTTCGTGATCCAGGACCAGGTCGCCAAGCAGACGCCCGGCGACACCCACCGTCATGGCGGGCTGGCTGATGCCATCGAGGTAAACCTTCACGTTTTCATTGATGGGCCGAGGGGTGCCGTCGGGACGGGCATCGATCACGAGTTTGGCCGATTGGTCGTTCGATCCCTCAATGGGTTCCACATGCACGGTCAGGAATTTGCTGCTGGGCTCGGTCTTCGCCACCACCAGCTTCTGGCCGTCGACCCGGTGTAATACCACGCTCAGGTTGGTCGTCGCCCCCGGACGGAGTGCTCCCAGGGAAACTTGTGGCGGCGTGGCATCGAGGATCTGTTTCATTTCGATTTTGATCGACAGGCTCACGCTCGGGCTCGGCCGGGTCGTTGGAGGGGACGGTGATGTGCTTCTCCAACCGCCCGCGCTGGTTGCCGACACGGACGGTGAAAACCAATTGCCCGCTGTCACCCGGCTTCAGGACATCGGGCTTCACGCTGGCGACCGTGCAGCCGCAGGATGGCTGGGGCTTGTTGAGCTTCAGTTCGGCGGCGCCGACATTCTGATACGTGAACGTGCCGGTCACGGAGTCCACCAGCGACGTCGCGCCGAAATCGTACACGGTCTTGTCGAACTGGATTTTGGGCGCGCCCGCAGGAGGCGTCGCCGCTGCCGCCGGGGTGTTGGTTCCGTCCGCGCGGGCGACGCCAACCGTCGCCAACGCCAGTACTATCGCTGCCAGCAATTGTCGCTTCATGGTTGTTCTTGCAATCTCCGTTTTCGTTGAACTTGGTGTTGTCCGCATCTTACTAGGCCCCCGACCGTCTGACAAGTGCAACTCTTCAGGTATTTCACCCGCAAAAGAAGTTGCATTTGACCAGGGTCCGGTTGAAGATTTCCCGGTGGCCTTTGACAGCGATCATGTATTTTCCACTCAATGTTTTTCTGCAATCCCTCGCGGTGGCGACCACCACCGCGGGCATGGATAATCTCTCGGAACCCCAGCTTATCGCCCGCTATCCGGCCATTGCCGCCACGACCGCCGTCCTGCTTTCGGCCGGGTTGATTTGCGATCTCTACCTGCTGTTCCGATTTGCGCGGCCGACCCTGTCCAATTACCCGTCGACCGACAACGGCCCGACGCTCAAGATCGACCCGAAACCATGGAATATGCGCGATTTGCTGGCTGCCGCCAGTTCGCTCATCCTCGTGCTCGTCGCCGGCGAGTTGGTGGTCACCCTCATCTTCTACCTGGCCCATCGGGATCAAGATGGCGCCCTGCCCTGGCTTCTGGCCACGGACATGACATTGCGGGTCGTCATTCTCTTTGCCTTCGTGGCTGCCTTCCGGCAACGTGGTATTGATTGGCGTCGGGCGATCGGCCTTCGCGGTATCTCACCGGCGAAATCCATCGCCTTCGGGGCAATGGCCTTTCTCGCCATCCTTCCCCCGCTGGCAATCGCGTTTGCCGTCTGCTCACAGGTTTGCCACCTTGTCGGGATCAAGGAAGAGACGCAGCCCATTGCCGACCTCCTGGCCAGTTCCGACTCGATGGCTGTCGTGGTCCTGATTGCGGGCTTCGCCGTCGCCGTCGCGCCCGTGTTCGAAGAGTTCCTCTTTCGCGGTTTCGCGTATCCCGTGCTCAAGCAACGGTGGGGCGCGTGGAGGGCTTTGCTGGTCGTATCCGCAGTGTTCGCCGCGATCCATTTTCACCTGCCGTCCCTCGGGCCGCTCTTCGCCTTCGCCATCGGGCTCGGGCTCGCCTACGAAGCCAGCGGCTCCCTGCTGGCCCCCATTACCATGCATGCGTTGTTCAACACCGCCAACGTCGCGCTGGTCCTGTACGTGCGCGCCCACTCATGAAACACCGGCGCAAACAACACCCCACGGTCCGTGACCTCGGCGAATTTGGATTGATCCGCCAACTCCGCGGCATCGTCGGTCCCTCCGGGAATTCGGTCGTGCGGGGGATCGGCGATGACTGCGCGGTCTTGCGCGGCGACGACCCGCGCAACTACCTGCTCTACACCTGCGACCCCGTGGTCGAAGGCATCCATTATCGACCGACCGACCCCCCGCGCAAAGTCGGCTGGAAAGCCATGGCCCGCAACCTCAGCGACATCGCCGCCATGGGGGGTGTGCCGCGTTGGGCCGTCGTCAGCATCGGGCTGCGGCGCGATACCGACGCCCAGTGGGTGAAACAACTCTATGCCGGCCTCCAGGCGGCGGCGAAAGCATTCGGTTGCCAGATTGTCGGGGGCGACACGACACACGTCCGACACGAACAGTTCGTTGTGGTCGCGGTGGTCGGCGAGGTCGAGCGATCGCGGCTCACCTTGCGTAGCGGCGCGAAGCTCGGGGATTCGATCCTCGTGACGGGCACACTCGGCGGCTCGTCGCGCGGGAAACATCTCTCGTTCACCCCGCGGATTCACGAAGCGCGGTGGCTGGTGGCCCGGTTTCCCGTCCATGCCATGATCGACCTGAGCGACGGATTGTCCAGCGATCTGCACCGCCTGGCGGAGGCCAGCCCGCGCGGTATCGCCTTCGAGATTCACGCCGCCGAAATCCCGATGAGTCACGCGGCTCGCGGCAATCTGGCCGCCGCGCTCGGCGACGGCGAGGACTTCGAGCTGCTGTTCACCGTCGATCCGCGGCAGGTGACCGCGCTCCGCCAGAAATGGGCGCGCCGATTCCGCACCGAACTGACCGAGATCGGCCGAGTCGTGAAGTCCAAACACAAAGTCGCGCTCATCCAACGGGACGGTTCCCGACAACTTCTTACTGCCGCGGGCTATGATCATTTCGCAGCCAGTTGACACTCACAGCGTCGAGGAAACGCTGCGCTTCGGGGAACGATTGGGCCGCGAACTCCAGCGCGGCGACGTCGTCGCCTTGTGTGGCGATCTCGGCGCGGGAAAAACCGCTCTCGTCAAGGGCATCGCGCGCGGGTTGGGCATCACGCAGGAGGTGACGAGCCCTACGTTTACTCTCGTACACGAATACCCGGGCGGGCGCCTCCCGCTGTTCCACATCGATTTGTATCGGCTCGACAACCCGGAGCAGGCATTGGCGATCGGCATTGAAGATTACTTGAGCGGTCCCGGTGTGACGGCGATCGAATGGTCGGAGAAAATCGACTCGCTGCTGCCGGCGACGGCGACGCGCATCCGTATCACCGTGATGGACAACGACGCGCGCCGCATCGAGGTCGCATGATCACACTGGCCATTGACACCTCGACCCCGCGTGGCGCCGTGGCGCTGTTGCGTGACGACAACCCGCTGGCCGAGGAAACGTTCGACCGCTCCCGGGCCGGTCAAAACCTTTTCGATGCGGCGGCCAAGCTGCTTTCGGAGAACCATCACGGCGTGGCGGACATCGGGTTGCTCGCCGTCGGACTGGGACCGGGGTCGTTTACCGGGATTCGAGCCGGTATTGCGGCGGCCAAGGGACTCGCTTTGCCGCGCCGGCTGCCGATCAAGGGCGCCAGCAGCTACGATGCGCTGGCCTTGACCGCGCTGCCGAAGATGCCGCGCGATTGCCCGCAACTGTGCGTGTTGGGCGACGCCCGGCGGGACGAGATTTATTTCGCGCTGTACGATCAAGCGGGCCGCCGCGTGAAGGACTGCCGGATCGCCACGCTCGAAGCCGTCGCCGACGAGATTCACCATCCGATTTGGTTTGTCAGTTCCGAAATCGACCGCTACAAGAGTGCCTTGGCGTCGCTCTTTGGCGGTTTCGCATCGGTTGCGGAAACGCCGATATTTCCCAGCGCCGCGGCGGTGGGCTGGCTGGCCTTTCACCGCTTTCGAGACGATGGCAATCAAGGTGACGAAAATGCCGAGCCGATTTATTTGCGGGCTCCGCAGTACAGGAAAATTGGAATATGACAGAACCCAACGAGAAGCCGGTTCCTCAATGGTCGGCGAACCCCGGTGGCCAGGAGCATATTACCGACACGGGCCAGAAGGCGTTTCAGATCAATCTCGATGCCAAGAAGTACGGCACATTCGCGGAAATCGGCGCAGGCCAGGAGGTTGCGCGCTGGTTTTTCCGGGTCGGCGGCGCGGCGGGCACGGTGGCCAAAACCATTTCGGCCTACGACAAAACGGTCAGCGATGCCATCTACGGCACCATCGACCGCTATGTGAGCCGCAAACGGCTCCAACAAATGCTCGATTACGAGTACAACCTGCTGATCGAGCGGCTCGACGCGTCCCGCGGCGCGGAAACGTGTTTCTTCGCGTTCGCCAACACGGTTGCGGCGCACAGCTACACGCGCCGGGATGATTCCAATGGCTGGCTGGGCATCAAGTTCCAGTCTGCGCCCCGCGCCGAACCGTCCCAGATCATGATCCATGTCCGCTTGTTGGACGAGGAGAACCTCCGCGAGCAGGAGGCTCTGGGCATCATCGGCGTCAATCTCATCTACGGCGCGCTGGTCCATTTCGAACGGCCGCACTACCTCATCACCTCGCTGCTGGATCAATTGAGCAAGAGCCGCGTCGATGTCGACATGATCAAGTTCTCGGGCCAGGCCTTCGCCCAGGTGGACAACCGCCTGATGAGCCTCCAGTTGGTCGAGCAAGGGCTGACCGAGGCGGTGATGTTCACCGTCGACGGTGACGTCGTGCAGCCCTCGGAAGTTCTCTACAAGAAACCCGTGCTCGTCGAGCGCGGCACGTTCCGGCCGGTCAACAACCTGCACGTCGACATGTTGGAGTGTGCGCGCCGCCAATTCGCGGCGGCGGCGCCGGAAAACAAGGACGCGGTTGTGCTCATGGAAATCACGATGCGCAATCTGCTCCAGAACGTAAACATTCAGCCCGCGGATTTTCTGGCCCGTGTCGATACGATTGGCACCATTGGCAAGACCGTCCTCGTCACCCGACACGGCGAATTCTTCCGCGTGATTGAGTACTTGCGCCGTTCGACACAGAATTCCATTGGCATGGCCGTGGGCATGCCCACCGTCCAGGAACTGATGGAGCCACGATACTACGCCGGGCTTCCCGGCGGGATACTCGAAGCCCTCGGCCGACTCTTCGCAGGGCCGGTGCGGCTGTACATCTACCCGCGCAAGGACGAGCACGGACACCTCATCACTACCAAAAATATTCCTGTCCCCGATAACGAGAAATTCTTACTGGCCCACTTGCAACAGCAACATCTCTCCGAGGATCTGGAGGGCGTCAACCTCAAGAATCTCGACATCAAGTACGCTGACTTGCTGAAGAGGATTCGCGCCGGCGACCCCGAGTGGGAAACCATGGTCCCGGCCGCCGTCCGCGACATTATCAAGTCCCGAAACTACTTCGGCTTCGGCGGCGGCAACGACGAGTGAGACGGCACGCTCCGATTCCAGCCGCTGTCTCGGATGCGTGCTTTCAGCCTATTTAGAACTGTTTCAAAGGATTCAATTCCCAAACCTTTCAGGTACTCTCCTGACCCTACCAAGACAAAGAGCATCCCCCCTGCAGTTGCCCCCACGACTGCCCGGTAATATTTTAGATAAAAAACTGCCCTCGGAGACAATCCAGAATGGAATGCGTCTCTAGCCAGGCACATCGCCCCGAAGACAAATGCCAAGCACAGACACATGATCAACGAAAACCGCGCCCAGCGTGGCCGCTGGGTCGAGTATACAAGAGATCTTGCCAGCATCCACAGCACAAAGATGGTACCACATGAATCAATAATCGTGTGTGTTTCCAATCGGGTTATCCCCCAAGCTGGCTTCCATGCCCATCAGTTTACTCGCGTTCCCAGCCACGCTCAAGCCGTTTTGCTAGGCGCGAAAGTGTTTCACGACAAAAACATCGCTCACGGCACGATCTGAAAACCCATCTGTTTGAAATGGCGGTCGGTGGTCAGTGCCTGTTTCAGTTTGAGTTGTTGCATGACCACGAAACTGGCGCAGTCGGTGAATGAGAAATCCTTGTCGGCGTACCGAAAGAACACATGCCGCGCCTTCTCCGCGCGTTCGGGCGTGATCGGTTCCCATTGCAACCGCGCGCTTCCGTCAATCTGCTTCCACCACGCTTCCGCCGCCGACAACCCGAGCCGAAACCGAATCAAGGTCAGTGTCTCATCTACGACGTAGTCGGTCGTCACCAACGCACCTTTGCGCTCCAGCCAACGGTCACGCGCCATCGTCGCCCGGTCATGAGCCCGGTCCGCCGCGTCCGCACAGGCCATCCAGCCCGCCGTATCGACGAACAGGCCTTTCATTTGCCGTAGAGCACCGCATCATGGTCGCGAGCACTCAATCCATCCCGCGACCTGCCCAGCGCCGGGGCGCGGTAGAGGGAATCGCTCTCCAGCTCGTCTTGCGGAACTGACGTCGCATCCACGGGGACGATTTCAAATGCGGGCCGGCTCCGGTACAGCACGGTGAATCGCGTGCCCTTTTTCACGCGACCGACAACATCCGGCAGCCGCCGCCGCAGCTCCTTCACATTAATCAATGTACTCATGCTCGATTTCTCAGGTTCACATTAAGATGAACCTGAATGCCCCGCGTGTCAAGCGTCCGGAATACTCGTCAGAGTCACGCCCTGGATCGGGCATTCCTGCGTGAACGAGATGATAGCTGGGCAGTCACCCTTTCAAATCGACATCCATGACGAGAACTGGACACTTTCAGTGTTCTCCAGTAACTTCCCACCAGATAATGACGGCAACGCGACAGACTCATCGGTATGTTGGCCGTAGTGATTCTGGCTTCCGCAGTCGTTTGGGGGCAACTCGGCACCCCCGCGAATCCGCCTTCTGCGCCGGTGACGACCCCGGATGTCTCGGCAAACACGAACAGGCCCGTTGCGGCCCCGGTGGCCGTTCCCCAACCCGCCATGACCGTGGAGCCGGTGCCGCCTCCCATCACCGTGCCCCGTCCCGCCGAGGTAGTAATTCCATCGGCCACAACACCCCCGCCCGCGTCGTCGGCGACAATTCCCCCATCACGCGCCATGCCGTTACAAATACCGACGACCCAAGAATTGCTCACGAAATCGATCGCGTCGGCCCCGGGAGGATCCCAACAAAAGCTCAACGCCATTGCCTCTTCCCCGCTTACGCTGTCCACCACCAACGAGGTGGCGCCGGACGTTGGCGCGGCAACCCTGTTCCCGTCCTCGACAAACCCGCCCGCCGGTCAACCCAACCCGTGGCAGAAGAACAATCCACTCCTGAAGGGGGTCGATTACCACTGGTAGATCAGTCTGTTCTTCGAACCTCGTTGACGCTCGACCGATGGCGATCTAGTTTAACCGGATACCACGTTCCACATCCGACTTTGCTTTGCGGATGAGTTCGTCGATTACATTCTCTCCGGTCGCCAACGCAAACTCATCGGCGGTCTGAAATGTCGTCGTGTAGCAAAAGCGATTCACGCGCAAGTTGTCCTTGAATACTCGCAACTCGACCCGAGTCTCGTTGGCAGTGTGACGAATTTCATATTCTTCCCCATTGGAAGCCGTAAACGTAATCGATCCATGGTCGGCGTACATTATTTCCTCCTTTCCCTGCCTGAAACGTACATCGTACGGGACCAATTTCAAGGGCAGTGTCCCGGTTTGCCATCGGATGAAGGGGCAATGCGCGAGTGCACTTTTTTCAGGGTCGTTTGCAAAACAACTGACTTGACTCGTGTGCTTCGCGGTGCTAGTCATGAAACGGAGGGACGTTGATTGGTCTCAAGGCGGCGTAAACATTCGAGTTCCAAGTTGCGCTACATGAGGAGGCTACCGCACTTATGGGAGAGAGCATACTCGTCATTGACGACGATCCGGCAACGCTTGATTTTCTGATGGAACGCCTGAGCCCCGAGGGGTTCAGGATCTCCACGGTTGCGACGGGGCAGGACGGCATCGACCAAGCCATCAGTCTTCAGCCCGATTTGATTCTACTCGATCTTCGCATGCCGGCTCGCGACGGCGTGAGTGTTTGCAAGGCGATACGCGCCAACCCGAAGACGCGCCACATCCCCATCATCCTGGTTACGGGAGTTCTTTCGCCGTCCCATCTTCGGGAGGCGATGGCCTCCGGCGCGGATGACTTTGTGACCAAGCCCCTCGATCTGACCGACCTGCTCATCCGGGTCCGGGCGATGCTCGAGTGCCGGACAATCGAGGATCCCGTTGCGCGCTATGCGCAGTACACGGAGCTCGCCCGTGAGGCGGCCAGCAAGTCGGCTGCCCTCCATCCGCCCGCCAGCAACGAATGACGGTCGGGCGTGCCCCAGCCGGATCCCCTGTTGTGAGAGGGATCCGTACGCCTACTGTCCTGCTCGCAGTCGCGCGAGGGCGTCCCTTGCGGCGGTGATATCCGGTCGGAGCTCCAACGCCTGTTCGTAGTTCTCGATCGCCTCCGGCACCCTGCCCTCCTTCTCCAAGGCAACCTCGCAGTTATAGCGCGCCTCGGCGTAATCGGGATCGATGCGCACGGCCTGTTGGTAGTGGGCGATGGCTTCCTCGATTCTGCCCATTTGCGCCAAAGCGATCCCAAGGTTGTTGTGCGCCTCGGCGTGATCGGGCTTGATCCGCAGTCCCTGTTCGTAATGCCCGACAGCATCACTGACCCTGCCATCTTGCAGGAGGAGATTTCCCAGATCGTAGTGCGCCTCGGCGTAATCGGGGTTGAGCCCCAGCGCTCCCCGGAAGGTTTGGATGGCTTCTGGCAAGCGCCCTTCCTGGGCCAGTTCGGCCCCAAGCACAAGGCGCCCGTTTGCGTAGCACAGAACGCTCGCCAAGAGGTTAAACGCCACCGAGAACCCCAAGAGCACGCCCCAACCACAGCGCACGGTACGTCGCCAGACCAGTTGGTTAGCCAGCCCCGACTCCGAGATCGGGGTCGGGGCCAACGCGCGCTCCAGTCCGAGAACGCCGACCACGGCCAGCAGCGTCAGCGCCGGCGCGAAATCCACCTCGTAGCGGATGATCGCGCTCCAGAAGAGGCTAACGGTCAACGCGCAGATCCCAAACAACAAAGCCACGACCGTTACAAACCAGCGCAAAATCGAGGCTGCCCGCCCCAATCGATTCCGCCATGCCAGCGGCGCGGCCAGTGACAGCCACAACACCGGGATGTTGGTCAGGACGCCGAAGGGATTCTCAACCCGCGCGTAGCCCGATGGACGGGGTGGCACCGCGATGTCGCGCACAAAGGGGAAACGACCACTCCAGCGCGCCGGCTCCAGAAAATAGACGCGGAAGTTAAACCAGACAAAACGAGGACTAAACATCTGATGTGCATGCAGTCGTTCCCCGGTCAATTGGTAGTGTTGCCCGAATTCAAGCGGATTATCGAAGCGCAGTTCGTTATACAGCATGATTCCCATGCCGAGGAAGGCGATGGGACCGATCGCCGCCGCCAGCAGCGGCCACACCGGGCGTCGTTCACGCTGAGTCTGGGCCACCGGCACCAACAGGATAATCGCGCCAAATAGCAAAGAGGGGCGCGCTCCGACCGCCAAGCCGTACGCCGCGCTTGCCGCCGCCAACCACCAACACCGCCGTTCCGTCTGGTGCAAGGCGCACCAGATGCCCCCCAGTGACAACATCGTCAGCATGTACCCGCAACTGATCGCCACCTGGTTGTATGACGATCTCGGCAGCATCACCGGCACGACCGTCGCCAGACCCAGCGCCAGCACGCCAGTCGTCACCACCCACACGGTCACTTCGGAAAAGTATCGTCTCCATATCGCATACAGCACACCCACACTGGCCAGAAAGCCGATGGCGCAGAATACCAATACAGCCAGTCGGTGAGAAAGGTAGTGGCCGGTCAGCGCGACAAACGGCCAAAACAATATCAACGCGGGTGTCACCCCAAAGTAGAAGTAGAGCCGCCCCTTGTAGTAGCTCAGGTCCTGCAGGCGGTACGGCATCAGCCGATAGCGCGCATTGACGATCGGATCGTAGGCATTGGCGAGGCGCGCGAACTCGGGCGGGACCTCTTTTTTTACGCCAAGCTGGCCGGTGCGAAAACCCTGCACCAACAAATTATAATCCGCGTCAGAGGCATTCGGGCTCAACGATTCCCGCCCTGCCCAGCGGGCCATGCCTGCGTAAACCCCGATAACCAGTGCGCACATGGCGGCCAGTGATACACATCCGCTTTTCATTGCGCTGACAATTCTTTGGCCATAATCCTGGCTGGTTTGCCGTGAATAACCGCCGCCTGCCTGCCAAACGTCAAGCCAAAATGCGCACTTCCACGTTCGTCGCCAGTGCCGCGATGATGCGCAACCTCGGACATGTCGCCGCCCCTCCCATCTGCGGGAGCACGCCGCCTCTGAGGCTTGCAGTTCAACATCCAGCCTTCTGAGCCTTTGCCTTCACTCCAAGACGGCCTCACGATTCCCAGCCTTATTTACGCCGTCCGCTCCCGAACTAATCTCAATCTCCGTGCTATCCGGCCGTATACGCGAGCACCGCAAACCATCGGATAATGTCCGGTATTCCGTCGTCTCCCGCTTGTAACAACAATTCTGCGAGGGTTTCGGCGCCCGCCAACGTATTACCTGATGTAGTGGTTCACCCCGGACCAATACAGAAGGGTAGATAAAATGAAGAAGTTCATGATTCTCGCAGTGATCAGTGTAGCGGTCAGCCTCCAAGCTGGGGCCGCGGTACGGAATGATGTCAATCGTTACAATACCCGGGCGGCGTTGTTGGCCCCCCGCATCATCACCCAGACCCACGCGACGGCAGCGATCGATGCAAGCACGTTATCGGGCCAATCGGCGTATATGGCCTCGCGGCCCGGTCTGGTCGTCGCTAATGCCCGGCCGATGAATGTCGACGGTTACAGCACGAAGGCCGGATTCCGCGGAGTGACTCCTGCGGAAGTCACACTGGCACCGCTGAAATAGTGGAGTTTTGCAGAGAGTGCGAAGGCGAGCCGCACCCGCGGCTCGCGGTTCTCTCGGCCGGGCAAGAAGTTTACTGCTTGGGCTGAGGCTCCGTTTGTGGGATTGAAACCTTGTTGGTCAGGGCGTTCCTGACCGAGTCGGGAAGTTTGTCCGCGTCCGCCAGTAGCAGGCTGACCTGCCAGAGTTGATCGCTTTTCAGGGTGTTGTGGAATCCGGGCATGCCGGTGAGACGAATCCCGTTGGCCACCTTCCAATACGTCTCGCCCGGCTCATCGTCCGTCACGCCCTTCCCGTGGAAAAGTTGGGGAGGACGCGGGAACATCCCCGTGGCAATGGCCGTCTTGGATGCGCCGGGCAGGCCATGACAAACCGCGCACTGCTCCTTGTACACCGCCGCTCCCGCGATCAAATTTGCCTCGGATGGCTCGATCGGCACCACCTTTGGCATCTCCTTCTCGATACGAGCGTCCAGGGCCTTATGCGCCAGCATCTTCTCGAACGGCATCGGCGGGGCCGAAGTCGCCACCGGGGCATAGCCTCCGGCAAAATAGAGGTACGCGCCAGCGGGAATCAACAGGAGGCCCACGATCAGTCCGATCACGAATCCAAGTTTCATCGGTAGGTTCCGCCTTTCTTACTCAGACGATTTGTCCTCGCCCATGCTCCCACAGAGAAACGGGCGGTGCCAGAACAAATCTAGGGCCGCGGGCCCGTCTTCGCTGAGGCTACGGCGGTCAAGCGCGAAGCACGGCGAGTCACGAATGACAGGAATCGGACATGAATGCCGTGAAAACACTTCGCATCCGTTGGGTTCGGTCGGGGGGTGGACCAGACCAATTCCGGTGTCGGACCACTAGATTATCGGTGAAATAGGGGTACATTGGAACCAGACAACCGACACTTACGAAGGGCATGACGACACGCAAGCATTGGACGGCGGTGGGCCTGTGTGCCTTGATGGCGCTGGGCTGTGGGACGGTAGCTAGAGACCTTGTGATGAACAATCCCAAGGTGGAAAAGATACTGACACCGCCCAAGTCCGACCTCACCGTCGCGCACGTGGGCCGCGTCGAATATGCGGGCGACGCCGACGATCGCATCACCGTGCTGTACGTGAGCGGCACGCCATACGAGATGGGGTACCAGCAGGGCCGGCTCCTGGCCGACCAGGTCCGCGCGACCATTCGGGACGTGCAGGCGGGGGCCGACAAGTTTCTGCCCAAAGAATTGCGCAACTCGGCGTTGATCTCGCAGCATGACAAGGATGACATCACTGGGGAACTGCTCCACCGCGCGTGGAACATGATGGCGCCCTACGCCCCGAAGGAAGACCTCGAGGAAATGGCCGGCCTAGCGGCGGGTAGCGGCGTCCCCTTGGATTTGATTCACCAGATGCACGCGATTCCCGACGTGGGGGAGACGAGTTGCAGCGGGATGGTGGCCAAGGGCAGCGCGACACGCGACGGGCACGTTTACCAGCTTCGCATACTCGACTACGGCGCGAACTTCAACCTCCAGCGGCGTCCTTTGATCACGGTGTATCGTCCGACAACCGACAACGCCAACCAGTATGTGACCATCGGCTGGATCGGGTTCGTCGGCGCGGTCTCGGGCGTCAACGAGAAGGGCGTGGCCCTGAGTGAGATGGGGTTCGGCAATCCGCCCGGCGAAACGCTCGCGGGCACGCCGATGCCGTTCCTGCTGAAGAACGTGCTGCGCTACGCCAACTCCGCTAACGAAGCCGCGGCGATCATTCGCGCGGTGCGCCGCACCAACTCGTACGTCTATTTCCTTGGCGACAAGCGGGACGATCCGATCGGCATGGTCACGTCGGCGCAACGATGTCTGACTTATCACGCGAACGAGAGCACCACGCTGGCCGTCGATGGGGAAACGCTGCCGCAGTTTCCCGATGTCGTGTACGGCGGCCACTATGAGGACAAACAGGCGCACCTCGTCGAGGAGATGGAGGGCAAGATGGATGTGAGCGCGATCCAGGAGTTGGCGCGGCAAATCGCGATGAAGTCGAACCTGCAAACGGTCATTTACGACCTGACAGCCGACAAGATTTGGGTGGCCAACCGCAAAGACACGATCCGCGCTGCCGACCGGCCGTACGTGGAATTTTCGCTGGCGGACGCTTGGAACAAGTCGGCGCAGTACGCGGGCGATGGGAGTGCGCCGCAACTGCGCGCGGCTAAATGACACCCCGGTACGATCGGATGGGTTCCTCAACGAAATGAAAATACGCCGAGCCAGGATTTTCGCGGCGGTCCTCCTGAGCGCGGGTGTTGTGCCTCTCGCCTATTCACAGACCGCCCCGAAGGAAGTGCTTCCGCCGACCAGTGTCGCGCGACCACCGGTTTCGCCGACGTTGAACGTCCCGACGCCGGGCAACGTTGCCGTGCCTTCTCCGGTGCCGACCCCCATCACGCCACAGGCCCCGGCGCCGCCGGTGCAAAGCGTGCCGCAATCGCCAGCGCCCGGAGTGGTCGAAACCAACAAGCTGCAAGCGCCCGTAAACAGCGAGGCCGCCGGCTCCGGTCCGAAACCATCGTCGTCCTGGACGCAAACGAACGCGGCGCCACCGTCTGCTTGGGGAAAGACCACGACGGCCACTAGCGCAACACCGTCTGCTGCCAAACCCGCACCCGATCCGTGGTCCACACCGCCGTCGAACACGAATCTGTGGGATTCCGCGACGCCGCCTGGCTCGTCCGGCGACGAAGACTGACTGGAAGTAGAGGTACAGCCGCTACCATGGTCCCCCCCTGCAAGGATAAGACGGAGCGATTCAAGGGATTGCGGCATGGCTATCGTTGACGATTCCCGTGCTCGCTTCCCGGAGTTTTGGTACACTACTGGCGTTCTATGGTTCCTCAATCGTATTACCGCTGCTGGGTGGAGGTGGATCTCGACGCGCTTCGCCACAACGTCGCCGCCATCCGCCGCCGCATCGGGCCGACCGTGAAACTGATGGCGGTCGTGAAAGCCGACGCGTATGGCCACGGCCTGCCACAGGTCGCGAGCACCCTCATGCAATGCGGCGTCGACGCATTCGCTGTCGCCAATCTGTCCGAAGCGTTGCGGTTGCGACAGATCGGCGGTACCGGCTGGCCGATCCTGTTGTTCGGGTCGGCGCTGCCATTTGAAGTGGCGAAGATGACCGAGCAAGACATCACGCCCACGATCTCGACCGTCGATGAGGCGCGGCTCTTCGACGAGGAAGCCTGTCGACGCGGCAAGGTCGTGGACGTGCATGTCGAGATCGATACCGGCATGGGCCGCGTCGGCTTCTGGCACGAAGACGCCGTGAAAACCATTTTGCCGATGGCGGCGCTGCGGCACGTGCGCATCGCGGGGTTGTACACACACTTCCCATCGGCGGACGAGAATCTCGACGTAGACCCGGCGCGAGTTGGGCCTGTTCCAAAAGGCTGCCCAGAAACTCGCGAGCGAAGGGGTCACCATTCCCCTGCTCCACACGGCCAATAGCGCGGCGGTACTGCGATTGCCGAAATCTCATCTCACCATGGTCAGGCCGGGCCTCCTGCTCTACGGGATTTGCCCGACGAAAGCGCCGCTCGGCGAGTTTCGCCCCGTCCTCTCGTTCAAGGCGCGGGTGGCGTACGTCAAAGGCGTCGCCGCCGGTCGCACGGTCAGCTACGGCCAGACGTTCACGGCCAAGAAATCCATGCGGATCGCTACCGTCACCGCCGGTTACGCCGACGGATTCAGCCGTCATTTGTCCAACAAAGCGGACGTGCTCGTTGGCGGAAAGCGTTGTCCCGTGGTCGGTCGGGTGACCATGGACCAGATCATGGTGGACGTGACGCGGGTTCCCCGTGTGCAGTGTGGCGATGAGGTCGTGTTCATCGGTCAACAGGGCAAGGCCCGCGTCACGGCCAGCGAGGTGGCGCGCTGGGAGGATACGATCCCATGGGAAGTGCTCTGTGGCATCACCAAGACGCGCGCGCGTCCCCCGGATCTATCGCGGCGTTGCGGCCGCGTAGATCCTTCTTTGCCGGGGCAATTTGCCAACGCACCCGTCCGGGCCTATCTTGAGCCGACAAGCAAAGGAGGCATATGAAACGAACCTCGAAAACCAAATCAGCGGTCAAACGATCACCTCGAACCAAGTGCGCCTGCGCGAGTTGCCAGTGCACCGTGGCGTTGAGCGGCGGTGTGCGCCGGCACAATCTGGTGTTCTGCAGCGAGACATGCGCTTCACGGGCCTGTACGGTCGAAGTCTGCGCCTGCGAGCACGACCATTGCGCTGTGTGACTTATTTGCGAGACGCCAGAGTGCGGCGAGCGCGCTTGACGAACGCGTGATCGCTCTTTGTGCTTCGCCGACTCCCACAGGGCATCGAGTTCTTCGAGGGTGCAATCTTCGAGCCGGCGACCGCTGGCGTGGACGGCTTTCTCGATCTGCTGGAACCGCTTCACGAATTTGGCGATGCTGCGGTTCAGGAGTTCCTCCGCCTGCAGCTCCTCGAACCGCGCCAGATTCACGACCGCAAACAGCAGGTCGCCAATCTCTTCTTCGAATTGTTTGCGGCTCTTCGAGGCGAGCGCGCCTTTGAGTTCGCGCACTTCTTCCTCGACCTTGGCCACAACGTCATTGACGTGTTTCCAGTCGAATCCGACCCGCGCGACTTTGCGTTGCACCTTGTCGGCTTTCAGCAGCGCGGGTAGATGTTTCGGCAAATCTTCCAGATGGACGATGCTGGTGGCGCCTTTCTCGGATTTCTTGATGGCCTCCCATTGCTGGAGCACCTCGGCGCTGTTGCGGGCCTTCGCGTTGCCGAAGACGTGCGGATGGCGATGCACCAACTTGTCGCTGATGGATCTGGCCACGGCATCGAAATCGAACGTCCCCTCTTCGCTCGCCATTTGCGCGTGGAAGACAACTTGCAGCAACAGGTCGCCGAGTTCGTCGCGGAATGCGTCCATCTTCCGTTCGTCGAGCGCGTCGATCGCCTCGTAACATTCCTCGATCAGGTTGTGGCGGATGGACTGGTGGGTTTGCTCGCGGTCCCATGGACAACCGCCCGGGCCGCGCAGCCGCGCCATGATCTTCAGAAGACGGGCGATGTTCTTGGTCTGAGTTGCCATGCCGAGCGCGCTAGGATACGGGCGATGAGCAGTGATGGCAAAGAAAATTGGGATCGCCGTTGGCTTCTGCCTTTGCACCGAAAAGAAAAGTGAGCAGGGCGTTGAAACACCCTGCTCACTCTGTATTCGTCGTAATACCGCTGCGCGATTACGCGCGTGATCGGCTTCCACTCGGGAATGCCAATACCTTCTCTTCTTCCTCCGTCAGAGCCGTTCTTCGAAGCGGCGCGGCCTGTTCCTTCCGCCGCAACTCCCAGAGCCGCTCCAATTCCGTCTCCAAAGACGCTATCCGATGCGTGCCGACTGTCGGTAGATCGTCCCCAGCATTGGCCAGTCGGCTGCGCAAAAGCTGCAATTCATCAGTCACTTGCGCAATTTTCTCCAGCAAAGTGGGTTCCTTCACGGGACGCACCACCCGCGCCAGACGACGCAACGGTGACGACCGACGGGTCTTTTTCATAGTTTTCTGTCGAGCTTTCATCATTTTGTATTCAATCAGACACACGTTTATACCAGTTGTTCAATCGAAAACAAGCTATTTTCAGCCATTTTTCGACAGAATAATGACGTAAGTACTTTATGATGTGGGTGTTACAAATCGTTTCCAAACTGTAATATAGTGGTAACCTGATGCACACAGAGGGGTTACCACCCACAAGAAATCACCTAAGAATCCAGCCTGTAGCTCAGCAGCTTTTCGCCATCGAATACGAAATAGCCGCGAAACTTCTTCCGCTCCAGCAACAACGGTAACCAGTGGGCGTCATCCTCCCACATGTCGTGATACGGAATCTTGTCGATCTCGGTCCAAATCGGAGTGGCTTCGTCCGTTTCGCGAAGTTCCCCTACACAGCCCCCTGCGGCAAAGACCGCAACGTGCAGCTTGTAGCCATCAAGGAATTGAAAGAATAGCTCACCGATGTGCTCCAAGATCCGTGGGCGTGACCCCAATTTCTTCCTGCGTTTCGCGAATCGCCGACGCCAGTGCCGTCTCGCCCTTTTCAAGCCTCCCACCGGGACCGTTGATCTTGCCCGCGCCGAGCCCGCGCTTCTTGCGAATCAGCAAGATCTGTCCATCCCGTATCACAAAGCACAGGTTTGCATACTCGGTCGGCTTCCAGGTCGACCAGTCGATCCGATTCACATCAAGGTCAGCGGTGCTCATGGTTCCGAATCGTGTGGAAACTCCCCTCTTCACAAGCCCGCACAAAACTCTCGGTCACCGATTTCAAGTCCTCCCACCGGGACCGGATACTGTCGGCTTCGTGGCTGCTGATGTTGTCGTCCACGCATCCGTTTGCGATCACCGAGAGCATTTCCGCAAACTCCTGCACGACCCGATGCGTCGCCGGTACCAGCGAATAGGCACGGGGTCGCCCAATCTTCGGGTTCTTGATGAAAAACCCGTTCGCATGCGCGCAAAGCCACTCGACGATCCGGGTATCGTCGGCCGCGTCTACCAACGACGCCACCCGATCCAGCGGGTTCGTCGCCCCGCTTCCCTGCTCGAGCGGCTCGGCCCACTTGTAGACCATGGAAACCGACAGGCCCATCTGGTCGGCAATGTGTTTCGGGTTATGGGTCTGGAAAACCTCGCGCAACAATTCGTGCGATTTCATGCTGCCGCCGATGATTACAAACAAACCCCGCATTTGTAAATGACGCTGGTATCGCGTCGCGCCCCAAAGCCGTACCCGCCTTTCCCCGGTAGCGCGGGCGTCTCGCCTGCGGTCGTTCGTGTTCCTTGATTGACTGCCAAACTCAACCCCGCTTCCTTTCCGTCATTGTCAGCACATCCCGCCCGGCGGTAGAATGCGACACGCAAGAGAGAATCGGCGATGGACATCTCATTCACCTGCGACAAGTGCGGGCAAAATATCGTGATTGACGACGCGGGATCAGGGATCACGATTGACTGTCCCGAATGCGGGAAGCCGGTTTACGTGCCGAGCGCCGCCGCGCCGAAACCGAAGGAGCCCCCGGCGCGAGTGGAACCGAAGCCGTTGACTCGCGTGGCCACGCCAGCCCCGCCACCGCCGCCTGCGGCCCGACCACGCAACAATCCGCTCGTCCCGTCTTACACAAACATTCCGAAATCCACCGTGCATCCGTCCATTGCTGCAGGCGTACATTGCCTGGTCATTCTTGTTGCGATTGAGTTCGTTGGATTTCTGGTGATCCGTCAGAACATCCTTTTGCTGTGGAGTGTCTTGATACCCTGCGAAATTTTCGCGGCAGCGGCGTTTTTGTGCGCCGTTTACGGCATGTGCTTGGGGCACGTCCGACACGGATTGCTCGTCCTCGCCGGCTTGGCGCTAATCGCCAGCTTGTCGTCCTGGCTGGCCGTTTCAACGGCGATGGCGATAGGCGGTGATACTCAACGGCAAATGCAACAAATGATGCAGCAGCAAATGCAGAATCTCCAGAAGGCGTTTCCAATCCCCGCGCCGCATCCGTGACGATCCCTCACAGTTACAGGGAATAAGTGCCGTCGACCCGGTGTCCCAGTTACTGTGTCTTGGTACTCTCACCCGATTACAAACAAACCCCGCATTTGTAAATGACGCTGCGGCATTCTTCTGGTTGATTAGGGCACCATGAACGTTCGACAGCCAGAAACCGCCGCCCCATGGGAAGTGCTTGACGCATCCACCTCGCCAGCATCATCGTACACGCGAGGCCTTGCCTGATATGAGACGCGTCTGTCCAAAATGCGATGTCCCGCTGTTCGTCCTGCATTTCCGGGACCTCGATGTTGATTTCTGCCATCAATGCCGCGGACTGTGGCTCGGATGCGGGCGGGTTGGAAGCCATCATGACCCGCACCGGCGCCCACACGAACGATCCTTTGTTGAAATTCCAAAAACAAGCTGGCACGGAGCCAAAGGGCCGTCCCCACCTCTGCCCGCGGTGCGACGCCGCCCTTCACGAAATTCAAGTGGAACACGCCGGCTCGCCGACGCTGACCCTCGACAAATGTCCCCGGGGCCACGGCTTGTGGTTCGACGACCACGAATTGCAGCAGCTTCTCGCGATGTTCCCACCCGACAGCGGAGCGGGAAAAACCATCGAGTCTGTTGAACGAATTGTTTGGTGTGCAATCAAAACCTTAAACAAACGAGGAGATAAATCATGCCCATTCTCATCATCCTGCTGTTGGTTCTGGTCGGGTTGGCATTTGTGGTGGTCTTGTGGATCGCCGGCGCTTACAACGGCCTCGTCCGCCTGCGCAACCAGTTGGAAAATGCCTGGGCGCAAATCGACGTCCAGCTCAAACGCCGCCACGACCTGATCCCGAATCTGGTCGAGACCGTCAAGGGCTACGCCGCACACGAGCGCGGGACCCTCGAAGCCGTCATCCAGGCGCGCAACATGGCCGTCAGCGCCAAAACCGTCGGCGAGCGCGCCGAGGCCGAGAACGTCCTCACCGGCGCATTGAAATCCCTGTTCGCCGTCGCCGAGGCCTATCCCGACCTCAAAGCCAACCAGAATTTCCTGGCCCTCCAGGAAGAACTGACATCCACGGAGAACAAGATCTCCTTTTCACGCCAGTTCTACAATGACACTGTCATGACCTTCAACACGCGCATCGAAGTCTTCCCCACCAACGTCATTGCCAACATGTTCCATTTCACGCGCCACGACTTTTTCGAGGTCAAGGCCGAGGAGGAACGCGAAGCGCCCAAGGTGAGTTTTTCCTAACGAATCGTCGGGCGGGCAAACCACGGGGTTGCCCGCCCCTCAAAACCCCATTACTCCAGCACCCCAATAACCCGGTCCATCCCCTCTTCCACCATGTGGGAAGCCATCGTAGCCAATCGCCGCCGTTCGGCGCTCCTCATCACCGTCATGGCGGTGATCCTCGTGCTGATCGGCTACAGTGCCGGCATGTTGATCGGTGGGCCCGATGCCGGCGGGTTCGGCGTGCTGGTGGCGCTGGGCATCATGACGGTGATGTTGCTCGTCTACTTCACCAGCGCCGAGTCCGTCCTCATGTACGGCACGTATGCCCGCGAATTGAAACGTGAGGACAGCCCTCAGTTGTTCGATGTCGTGGACGAAATGTGCCTCGCCTCCGGCCTGGGTTTCACGCCCCGCATTTATCTGATCGATGATCCCGCCCCCAATGCCTTCGCCGTCGGACGCAAACCCGAGACCTGCGCCATCTGCGTTACCACCGGCTTGATGTATCGCCTGAACCGTGACGAACTCCAGGGCGTCATCGGCCATGAGATCGGGCACCTGAAGAACCGCGATGTGCAGTTCATGACGCTCGCCGCCGTCATGCTCGGCACCATCGTCATTCTCTCCGCGATCGTGCGCCAGTACTTCTGGTACGGCGGCCGGGTTCGTAGCCGCTCCAGCTCTCGCGATGGTGGGGGCCAACTGCAAATCATCATTCTCGTCGTCGGCCTGTTGTTCGCCATCCTCGGGCCGGTCATGGCCCAACTCCTCTACTTCGCCTGCTCCCGCAAACGCGAGTATCTCGCCGACGCCTCCGGTGCGCAGTTCACCCGCTATCCGGAAGGCCTCGCCTCCGCCCTCGAAAAGATTTCCCAAGCGCACGTACCGCTTACGTTTGCCAGTCAGGCCACCGCCCCGATGTTTATCGTCAATCCGCTGACCGCTGCCACGGGCGAAGCCGACAGTGTCTTCTCGTCGCATCCGCCGACCAAAGACCGCATCCATGTCCTGCGCTCGATGACCGGCGCGTCGCTCGCTGATTACGAAGCGGCCTATCGCCGCGCCAAAGGCGGCGCCCTTATCGGCTCCCAAACACTGAAATCCGCTCCCCAGCAAACCATTCGTGCGCCATCGAACGAAGGCCCGATCCAGACTCACCGCGACACGCACGATGTGGTCCGTCGGTATCACGGCTACATGCGCCTCCATTGCAATTGCGGCCTCGATATCTCTGTTCCAGAGGGCTACGAACAGGACACAATTCGTTGCTTCCGCTGCGGCAGCGTTCTGACCATTCCGACGGCAACCGCCGCGCCGGCTGCTTCACCCGCGTCAGCCAACGCCATTCCTCCGGTCATTCCGGGCATCGCGCCGCCAGTGCTAGCGACCACTGGCCCGCTTCAATTCCATCGCACAAACCGCAACAGTTGGGAATCGTTCCGCTGCGCCTGCGGCCGCACCATTCAACTCAGCCCGGCCTTCGACGCGCCTCACATCACCTGCACCGCTTGCGGCCGAACCGTCGCCATCACTTGATAAGAATGATATGAAAGCACGATCTCACAATCCCGCGCGTCTCTCCTCGACGACAATCCTAACCCTGATCGGACTCCTGCCCTCGCTTCTCTCGACGTCGTGCGCAACGAGTAGCAACGCACCAAGAGTCTGGCAGCCCCCGCAGGCGGATCTCGAACACAAGGCGCACACGGAACAGGAGTTCATCGCCTTCGATCCCCATTACAAAGA
Source organism: uncultured Verrucomicrobiae bacterium (assembly GCA_963712025.1). Lineage (GTDB taxonomy): Bacteria > Verrucomicrobiota > Verrucomicrobiia > Palsa-1439 > Palsa-1439 > Palsa-1439. The sequence goes on from CAVQGJ010000011.1 coordinate 533,379, forward strand.
GGAAAAGGCCGAACGAATCGCCAAGGTGCGCGCGATGTATGCCGTGGTCCGGGAGCGCGAGGCCGCCAACCAGAGCACCTCATGTTCACACCAGATTCTTTGGGAACTGAAGGCGCTCCTTACCGAATCTGCCGATTTCAAACTGATCGACCAACGCCTCGCCGATCTCCAGTTCAGTCTCGACCATCCCGATCAGGAGCCTGTGGCCAACCAGCAGGACCCCCAAGACGGCAGTTGGGGGAAATGCTTCTCCGAATGGTATTGCAAACTCGATGCATCCATCGACCCCCTTATGAAAGTGGCCAACAAACATCAGAAGCTATCTATCCAACCGCGGTTTCTCAACCAGATCAATTCGCCGGAGAAGCTCGCGGACTACCTCACTTCAGTGTCCGTGTCCGACATTCCTCACACGGGCGTCGATAACTTGGCCGAATTCAATCTCTCAGTTTCCGACTTGATGCGGCTGATTCTGCGGGATCGCCCGAGAGGCTACGCGTGGGACCCGAGGCTGCGAACCACGCTCCGTCATCTCCTGTATCGCTTTCGCAATCCCGCCACCGGCTGGTGGGGCGAACGCTACATCCGCGATGGCCACGTGGTATTCGTGGACGACCTCAGCACGACTTTTCACATCGTCACCTACCTTCACGGAAACGTCTCTGATATGCCCCGCGTCATCGATACCACGCTCGCCGTGAAAGACCTCGATTACCCCGTCGGCTGGCTCTTCAAGGGGCAATACTGGAACCACAACAACATGGATGTCGTCGCGCTCTTCAAAGCCGGGTGGCCGCACGCAAGCCCCACCCAGAAACTAGCCATGACGGCTGAAATCGAGAAGATGTTGCACTGGTGCCTGACCGAGTCCATCCAACCCGATGGCTCCTTCAAGCCCCACATCGCCGACGGTTCGCTCGAAGAAGGCGAGTATTACGCGACAGCATTTCTCGCCCGCATCGGCTTCTTCGATAAAAAAGAACGATTTTGGACCGATCGGGACTTCCCCGAAGCCGCTGGCATCCGCGAAAAAATCATCGCCTACATCCTCGCTCACCAAGAGACCGGTGGCTCCGGCGGCGGCTACTACGAGAGCACGCTGGAGGATTGCTTGAACTACGGGCCGAGCCATAAGAACTTGGTCAAGTGAACCTCGCCAAGACTTTGAACCCAATATGTAATGCCCCACCCGGTTTCGGCTTTTGGTGATCGGCCCTGACACGGTACACTGTCTTCATGACCCAGGTCGGCAGAACGGTTCCGCCACCCGCTAAGCCCGTTCTCATTTTCGACGGCGACTGCAATTTCTGTCGCCGGTGGATTTCACGCTGGCGCGAGACGACGGGCGAGCGAGTCGAGTACGTCCCCTTTCAACATCCGCGCGCCGCGGAACGGTTTCCCGAGTTGTCCCGCGAGCAATGCGAACAGGCGGTTCAACTGATCGATACGGACGGGTCGATTCATTCGGGTGCCGAAGCGGTCTTCCGCGCCCTGGCAGTCGCGCCACGGTGCCGTTGGCCGCTCTGGCTCTATCAACATGTGCCCGGCGTCGCGCCCGTCACGGAATCGGTCTATCACTCTATCGCCAAACACCGCACCGGGTTCTCACTGCTCACGCGCTGCCTGTGGGGTCAGCACGTTGAGCAGCCCACGTGTCTCTTCACCCGCTGGCTGTTCCTCCGGTTTCTCGGCCTCATTTACCTGGTTGCGTTCGTCTCGCTCTGGACGCAGATCGACGGCCTGATCGGCAGCCACGGCATCACGCCGGCCGCCCAGTTCATGGAACTGGTGCGCAACTGGGCGCGCGAGCACAACTCTTGGGACGCCCACCTGATCGCGCCGACCCTCTGTTGGTTCAGTGCCAGTGACGGATTCCTGCACTTTCTCTGCGCGGGCGGCGTCGCCTTGTCACTCCTCGTGGTTTTCGGCGTCGCGCCCGCGCCGTCCCTCGCCTTCCTGTGGCTCTTCTACCTATCGCTCTCGGTCGTCAGCGACATCTTCCTCGGCTACCAATGGGATGCGCTCTTGCTGGAAACCGGACTTCTGGCCATCTTTTTCGCGCCGCTGCAATTATGGCCCGGCCCCACGCGAGAAGCGCCGCCATCCCGCACGATGCTGTGGCTGTTGCGCTGGCTCCTCTTTCGATTAATGTTCGCCTCGGGCGTGGTCAAGCTCGCCACGCACGACCCGACCTGGCGCGGCCTCACGGCGCTGACGTTTCACTACGAAACCCAGCCGCTGCCAACCTGGATCGGCTGGTACGCGCACCAGTGCCCCGTATGGTTCCAGAAATTCTCTTGCGGCGTCCTGTTCACCATCGAGTTGGGCGCTCCGTTCCTGATTTTCGCCCCGCGCCGTCCGCGCTTCGTCGCCGCGGGCGCAATCACAGCCCTGATGATCTTGATCGCCGCGACGGGGAACTACTGCTTCTTCAATCTGCTCACTGTCGCGCTCTGCGTCCTGCTTCTCGACGACGCGGCCCTTCAGCGATTCGTTCCCACACGGTGGCGGGAAGCGCGCCCGGACACCAACCGGCTGCGTTGGCCGAGATGGATCATCCGTCCGCTGGCCGTCGTCGTGATCATCGTCACGACGATGAACCTGCTCGGTGCGTTCCGCGAAGAGATTCCGTGGCCGGATCCGCTCATGAGGCTGCACTCCCTGTTGTCCGTCACACGAAGCTTCAACGGCTATGGTTTGTTCGCGTCCATGACCACGGCGCGCCCGGAAATCATCATCGAAGGAAGTGACGACGGCCAGACGTGGTTGCCCTACGAGTTCAAATACAAACCCGGCGATCCCCGGACGCGTCCCTCATTCGTCGAACCCTTCCAACCACGGCTCGATTGGCAGATGTGGTTCGAAGCCCTGCACGTCGCCAGTCCACGGACCGAGCCGAGTCCGTGGTTTCTCAGTTTCTGCGAGAAGCTCCTTCGTGGTCAATCCGAGGTCCTCGCGCTCCTTAAGAAAAACCCGTTTCCCGATGCTCCCCCGCGCTACATCCGCGCGATGGTGTACAGTTATCACTTCACCGACTTCGCCACCCGACGCGAGACAGGCGCATGGTGGCGTCGGGAATTTCTTGGATCGTACTGCCCGACGCTGTCACTGCGGACGAGCCAGTAGCGCCGTCAATGTCCGCATTGCGGCGTTTCCGTTTCGGGTTGGCCCGAATTCAAATGGTCCAACGCCTTCTGATAGCTCCGCCGCTCCAGGTAATGCCGCAACATCGGCGACGCGTCGGGGCCAAGTCGGTGCTGCAATTCCGTCACGCGCGCCAGCGCGGTCGCCACGGCCTCCCGATCCTTCTCCGCGGCCGCTCGCATGAATCCCGTCAGCGCGCCGCGCAACTCCTGCTCAACAACGGTCATGCTACCGTCGCACTCCTTCCAGATGTTTCCCGCGGTTCTTCCCCTGCTTGAAATCCCAGAGCAGCCAATCATCGTCGGCAACGAACTTGCGCAGTTTGCGGTCCCATTTCCTGGGCAACTCGCGGTTCAACTTCTCCAAGAATGGCAACAGCGGCCGCCGCGGCTTGTGGCGGCGCTCGTGCTCGTCCACGGCGATCTCCTCTTTCCACCCCAGCTTCTTCCGGTACGCGGCGAACCCGAACCCGTCGAAGAAGTTTTCGCCGCCCACCAACGGGATGTACCACAGGCTCGGAATGCCGCGCGGATTCTCGCGAATCGGGATCTCCTTCTCCAACCGCGCCAGCAATTCCGCGCCCCGTGGATCGTTCTTCAAATGATCGCGCAACTCGTGGAGCGTCGGGAAATTGACCGGCGGACTCACGAACAACACCGGCTTGTGTTGCAGCGTTGCCATGATGATTTCGTGCGGCGTGCCCACGCTGTAGATGTTCGTCGGACAATACGAAATCGTAAAATCGCTCGTGTCGACCATCCGCAGGTCGATGTGCAATGTCTCCCAGAACTGCCTCGCGCACCACGACCGCGTCTCCGCGGCTTCGCGGCCCGGCTCGTACGTCCAGCGCTTCTTGATCCGCTCGCCGCTCTTGACGTCCTCGCGTCCGTACTCGTACAGGCCGCGCACGTCGGGCTTGAACCACGGGTCGAACACCGTCACGCCCATCGTTTCGAGAAACTCGCCAACGCGGTTCCGCCAGCCGAATTTCTTTTCCGCGGCCCGTGACGCCACGAAATCCATCGGCCCGGACAAATACACGCGGGCGCCTTGCATCAAACCATGCTGGTTGTTGGCGCGGCCCATGAGAGACGGAGATTACGCGGAGCCGTCGGCCACCTCAAGCCGCAAAACTCTCCCCATCGTTCTGCTCGCACGCGCGATTCGGGGCGTTAGCTCTCCGGAGGAACCGCCTGCTGCATTGCCTGGTCGAACATCGCGGCTCCGTTGGGGATCGCGCTGGCGATGAACCCGCTGCGAAACGCGTCCTGTTGGGCCGGCGACGCATCGACAATATACGATTTCAGGTACGTCACCAGTTGGGCCATGGTCAACTGGTATTGTTTCATTCCCGCGCCCCACTGGTCGCCAACCTGATAATACCCCTGCGCGTCCTGCGCCGTGTAGGTTGCAGTCGGCGCGCTGTCGTCAACCGCTGCGTCAGGCACCGGACCCGTCGGGTAATACGGCTGGACGGCATAGCTGTCATCGGGCCCGGTCGTGTAGTCCCCATACGCCGGTCCGCCGTAGTACGGGTAAGCACCGTACGGGTAGCAATACGGATATCCGTACCCGTACACGATCACCGCACCGCCGTATCCGTGTCGGTAATGGTAGCCGTATCCATAGCCTCTCCCGTAGCCCCTACCGTAACCACCGTGATAGCCGCCATGGAACCCGCCACCGTGCGTGAACCCTGGCCGTCCACCAGAACCCGGATGAAAAGCCGGTCCTCCGTGGCCATAGCCGCCGTGGTACGACACGGGAGCGCCGTGCCCACCTCCACCCCCTTCACCGCCCCGCGCCTCCCCTCCTCTCCCCTGCGCATACACCGAGATCGCCGGCAAGACCAACGCTAGCACTACGCCAAAATGCCCTCGTTTCATATGTCTCCACCTTCTTTCTCTACCAAGTAAGACGCGCCAATCCGCCGGTATGTTTCAAAAATCGGACGGAACCTTCCCGTGGTTTGACGGCAACGTCGCCCGTGATATGTCCTTCCGCTTCAACACGATCAACGCCCAGTGATCCAGACCGCGTGCGTTATGTCGTTGACTTCCCGACGCGCTTGCCGCAACTTCCGCGCGTTCGCGCGTCATTCGGGGGGCGATTCGATGAAACCGTCGCTGCTGCTGATCGCCGTGTCCGTTATGCTTGTCGGTGCGCAAGCCAATCTGCGCGCCGGGGAGTACTTCACCCCGAATCTTCAGGTGGCCCTCACCAGTGACAACGCCACCAACACGTCCCTCGAACACCGCGACTTTCTCCTGCCCTATCACGAAGACCAGTGGCCGAAGAAGTACCTTGAATGGCTCTGGAAGGATCCCGCCAATCTCTTCACCCGTCCCGCTTTCTGGGGCGGCGGTCAATGGGCTACGTTCGGCATCGAAGCGGGCATCACCGGCGGCCTGATCCCGGCCGACCGGTCGTTTCGCGATTTCTCCGACGACATCCACAATAAACCCCTCACCCACATTCTCAAACCCATCGACTTCGTTTTCGGCAACTACCCCGTCGCCTTCATCAGCGGCGGAATGTTCGCCGGCGGCCTAGGCCTCCACAACGAGAAACTCGCTGACTCGGGCTTCTTGTCTCTGGAATCCGTCGGCTACGCCAGCCTCATCGATGTCGGAATCAAAGGCCTCACGGAACGCGAGCGCCCGCGCGCGACCCACGACCCATACGCATTCCTCGGACCCGGCGGCTCGGCGCATGGCAGTTCGTCGTTCGTCTCCGGGGACGCCATCGCCGCCTTCGCCTTCGCCTCCAGCGTCAGCGAAGTCTGGCAAACCCCGTGGGTCACCTGGCCGCTCTACGCCCTCGCCGCCGCCGTCGCCGTCGAACGCACCCAGGTCGACGCCCACTGGCTCAGCGATGTCGTCGGCGCCGCCTTCCTCGGCCACGCCATCGGCAAGACCATCGTCCACATGCATTATCGCCGCGACGTCGATGGCCGACTCATGCCCTACGTCGCCAACCACGTCGTCGGCCTCCAACTCGCCTTCACTTTCTGACGGTTTTGCTCGATTTCGTAGGCGCTTCAGGTCCATTTTCAACGTACATTGGGTTCGTCGCCGCTTCCCCATCCGCCATCAGCCATCGATAATTCCCCCATCGCCCCATCCCCGCCTCACTCCGCGCCGCCGTGGAATTGATCCGCCTTGTTCTTGAAGAGGACGTTGAACGTCGTCAGCGAACCGTAGCAACGCGTGACGTACTGCTGGAACTCCACCTTCTCAGCGTCGCTGAGTTTTTCGTGGCTGTTGATCTTCTGCTCCAGCACCCGCAGATTGTTCCGCAACATCACCACTTTGTGGAAAAACACGTCCAGCGGGACCTCCTTCGCCTGCAAACTCGCGTCCGCCGGATGAATCACCAACCGCCCGCCATGCCATCGACCCGCGAGTTGCTCCACCACTTCCCCCGGCGTTCCCACTCCCAGTTCGGTCAGGACCGCCCGCGTGGTCTTCTCGATGAATTGCGCCAGCGGCATGTCCTTCCCGCCCACCGATACCCGCGCCTCTTCCGCCACGAGATCGCTCGTCTCCGGCGCGACCGTCCGCGTACCATCATCAAATCGAATGTCCGCCGTGTTTTCGGTGATCGATTTGACAACGCCCATCCCGTGCTGCGGATGTCTCACCTTCATGCCGACGTGTAGTTCCGAGGTCTTCATAAGCATCCACTCATCACCGGTCGCCCCAATCGTGTCCCTTGGTCTTGGAATGGCGATACCGGCGGATCAACGCGTTGGTCGAACTGTCGTGCTTCAGCGGCGGCTTGCCGACGCTTTGCAGTTCCGGCATGATCTTTTTCGCCAGCACCTTCCCCAGCTCGACTCCCCATTGGTCGAACGAATCGATGTTCCAGATCGCCCCCTGCGTGAACACCACATGCTCGTACAGCGCCACCAGTTTGCCGAGCACATCCGGCGTCAGTTGCGCCGCCATAATCGTGTTCGACGGACGGTTGCCTTCAAACACCCGGTGCGGCACCAGCCAATCCGCCGTGCCTTCCGCCTTCACTTGCTCCGCCGTCTTGCCAAATGCCAGCGCCTCGCTCTGCGCAAACAGGTTCGACATCAGCAAATCGTGGTGGTCGCCGAGCGGGTTCAGCGGATGGTGGAACCCGATGAAGTCGCACGGAATCAATTTCGTCCCCTGATGGATCATCTGGTAGAACGAGTGCTGGCCGTTGGTGCCGGGCTCGCCCCAGAAAATCGGGCCTGTCTGGTAATCCACCCGCGCCCCCGCCAGCGTGACGGACTTGCCGTTGCTCTCCATCGTCAATTGTTGCAGGTACGCCGGGAACCGCTTCAAATACTGCTCGTACGGCAGCACCGCCGCCGTCTGCGCCCCGAAGAAATTGTTGTACCAGACGCCGAGCAGACCCATCAGCACGGGCAGGTTCTTGTCGAACGGCGCCGTGCGAAAATGTTCGTCCATCGCATGGAACCCGGCGAGCATCGACTGAAACTCCTTCGCCCCGATGGCGATCATCGTCGCCAACCCGATCGCCGAATCCATCGAGTACCGGCCACCCACCCAGTCCCAAAAGCCGAACATGTTCACCGGATCGATCCCGAACTTCTGCACTTCCTTCACGTTCGTCGAGACGGCGACGAAATGGTCGGCCACCGCCCGCTTGTTGCGGCACCGGTTCACCACCCATTCCTTGGCGCTCTGCGCATTGGTCATTGTCTCCTGCGTCGTGAACGTCTTGGATGACACAATGAACAGCGTCTCCTCGGGGTCGAGGTCGTGCGTCGCCTCGGCAAAATCCGTCCCGTCCACGTTCGATACGAACCGGAACGTCAACTCGCGCTGGCTGTAATACCGCAACGCTTCATACGCCATCACCGGTCCCAGGTCCGAGCCACCGATGCCGATGTTGATGACGTTGCGGATCCGTTTGCCCGTATACCCTTGCCACGCCCCGTTGCGCACGCGGTCGGAAAACTCTTCCATCTTATCCAGTGTGAAATGCACTTTCGGGACGACGTTCTCGCCGTCCAGAATGATCGACTGTCCGCGCGGCGCCCGTAGCGCCACGTGCAACACCGCCCGGTCTTCAGTGATGTTGATCTTCTCGCCCTGGAACATCGCGTCGATCCGCCCGCGCAGGTTGCACTCCTCGGTGAGCTTCAACAGCAGTTGGATCGTCTCGTCGGTGACGCGGTTCTTCGAGTAATCCAGGTACAGCCCCGCGCCCTCGGCGGTCAGCCGCTCGCCGCGCTTGGGGTCATCCGCGAAGAGTTTCCGCAGATGCACGTCCTTGACGCTCTGGTAGTGCGCTTCGAGCGCCTTCCAGGCGGGACGTTGCGTGAGCGGTGTCTTGTTCATGGTTGTACGGAATCGTCTGGCTCGCCTGATGCCAGGCTCCGGCTCCAGTATAACATGCTCCCTTTTTTCCTCAACAACCGTTTGTCGCGCCTTGCGCAGTGCCCGCCCCCGCGCTATTCTCCCACCGGTCGCGCGAATCGCCATGAAATCATCCCGTACCCGGAAAACCTCGTCGAACAAGGTCGTTTTTCTGTTCGATGTCGATAATACGCTCCTCGACAACGACCGCGTCATCGCCGATCTCCGCAAGTACCTGCATCGCGAGGTCGGGCCGCACCGCGCCGGGCAGTACTGGTGTATTTTTGAAAAGTTGCGCTCCACGCTCGGGTACGCCGACTACCTCGGCGCACTGCAACGCTACCGCGCCAAATACCCGCGCGACCTGCGCCTCCTGACCGTCTCCCGCTTCCTCATCGAGTACCCGTTCGCCAATCGCCTGTTCCCCCACTCGCTCGATGTCGTCGATCGCGTCAGGAAATGGGGAACGCCGGTCATCCTGTCCGATGGCGATGTGGTGTTCCAACCGCTCAAGGTCGAGTGCTCGGGCCTGTTCGACGCTGTCGATGGCCGCGTGCTCATCTACGTCCACAAGGAGAACGAACTCGACAACGTCGCCAGGCGATTCCCCGCCCGCCATTACGTTCTCGTCGACGACAAACTTCGCATCCTCGCCGCCGTGAAAAAACGCTGGCGCGACCGCGTCACCACCGTCTTCGTCCGCCAGGGTCACTACGCCTTCGACCGCAAAACCCTCGCCACCTACCCTCCCGCCGATGTCCACATCGACCATATCGGCGACCTGTTGCGCGCCGACGTTGCGGAATGGTTCAAGTTATTTGCGTGAGGAGCGTATCCACATCCAACGGATGCGTAAACATCTCAACGCCACCGTCCGCCGACCGTGGCCACTGGTCTTTCGGCCGGTCCCAGTACAGCTCCACGCCGTTGCCGTCGGGGTCTCGCAGGTAAATCGCCTCGCTCACGCCGTGGTCGGATGCGCCTTCCAGTGGAATCCCCGCCTTGACGATACGCCGCAACGCATCGGCGAGCTCGGCCCGCGTCGGATACAGAATTGCCAGATGATACAGCCCCGTGGTTCCCTCGGGAGGCGGCGAACCCCCCGCGCTCTCCCACGTGTTCAATCCGATATGATGATGATAACCGCCCGCCGAGACGAATGCCGCGCTCTTGCCGTAGCGCTGGGTCAACTCAAACCCGAGCACGCCGCAATAGAACGCCAGCGCCCGGTCGAGGTCCGCCACCTTCAAATGCACGTGGCCGATCCTGACTCCCGCATCGATCGCAGCCTGTTTCATGAGTGTTTGGATGCCCAACCGAATTGCTACGCCTTGCTGTAAACCTCCGCGCCCTTTTCCACAAACTCCTTCGACTTGGCTTCCATCCCCTTCTTCAGGGCTTCGGATTCGGCGATCCCCTGCTCTTCGGCATACTTCCGGACGTCTTCGGTGATCTTCATGGAACAGAAGTGCGGACCGCACATCGAGCAAAAGTGCGCGAGCTTCGCGCCTTCAGCGGGCAGCGTTTCGTCGTGGAACTCGCGCGCGGTATCGGGGTCGAGACTGAGATTGAACTGGTCTTCCCAGCGGAATTCGAACCGGGCCTTGCTCAACGCATCATCGCGCAGCTTCGCGCCAGGATGACCCTTCGCCAAATCCGCCGCGTGCGCCGCGATCTTGTAGGCAATGACGCCGTCCTTCACGTCCTTCTTGTTCGGCAAACCGAGGTGTTCCTTCGGCGTGACGTAACACAGCATCGCGCACCCGTACCAGCCGATCATCGCCGCGCCGATGGCGCTCGTAATGTGGTCGTAGCCGGGCGCGATATCGGTCGTGAGCGGGCCCAGCGTGTAGAACGGCGCTTCCTCGCACCATTCGAGTTGCTTGTCCATGTTCTCCTTGATGAGATGCATCGGGATGTGGCCGGGACCCTCGTTCATGACCTGGCAACCATGCTCCCACGCGATCTTCGTGAGTTCGCCCTGCGTCTTCAATTCCGCGAACTGCGCTTCATCGTTGGCATCGGCAATCGAGCCGGGTCGCAAACCGTCGCCCAGTGAAAAGCTTACGTCATACGCCGCCATGATTTCGCAAATCTCGGGGAACCGCGTGTACAGGAAACTTTCTTGATGATGCGCGAGACACCACTTCGCCATGATCGAGCCGCCGCGCGACACGATCCCCGTGACCCGTTTCGCCGTGAGCGGGATGTACCGCAGCAACACGCCCGCGTGGACCGTGAAATAATCGACGCCCTGTTCGCACTGTTCAATCAGCGTGTCTCGGTACACTTCCCACGTCAGTTCCTCGGCTTTGCCGTCGACCTTCTCCAGCGCCTGGTAGATCGGCACGGTGCCAATCGGCACGGGCGAATTGCGCAGGATCCACTCGCGCGTCTCGTGGATGTTCTTGCCCGTCGACAAATCCATCACCGTATCCGCGCCCCATTTCGTCGCCCAACGCATCTTCTCGACTTCTTCCTCAATGCTCGACGCGACGGCGCTGTTGCCGATGTTGGCGTTGATCTTTACGAGGAAGTTGCGACCGATGATCATCGGCTCGCTTTCGGGATGATTGATGTTGGCGGGAATGATCGCCCGGCCACGCGCCACTTCGCTGCGGACAAATTCCGCCTCAAGCCCTTCGCGAATCGCAATGAATTCCATCTCGGGCGTGACGATCCCCTGTCGCGCGTAATGAAGCTGGCTGACGACCTTCCCCGGCTTCGCCCGTAGCGGCTTCCGTCTCAGACCGACAGGAATCTCGCGGTCGCTTCTCCCGGCAATCGGTTTGTACGATGACGCCGTCTCCTCGATGTCGCCTCGACCGAGAATCCACTCGCGCCGTAGCGCGGGCAAACCGCGTTCCACGTCGCCGTGGAAATCCGGATCGCTCCACGGACCACTGGTGTCGTACACGCGAACCGATTCGTTCACCTCGACCCGGCCCGTGTGGCTCACCGTGGGTGAAAGCTCGATTTCGCGAAACGGCACGCGCACGTCCTTGTGCCGCTTGCCCGCCACGTGGACCTTCTTCGATTTCGGCAACACCTCGCTGCTGTGCGTCTCACCCGTGCCACTCTTCGGTGCGATCATCTTCTTCTGCCTCCTCCCCGAAACGTTTCGGGGCTAAAACAAAAATGCCGACCCTGAATCCAGGAGTCGGCTTCGCTACGTGTTTCCCTACGCCAGCATTACCTGGGTCAGGTTCCGTGGGTCTCCCGCCGCGTGCGGAATCTCAGCCTCGAAAGGCTCCCCAAACGAATCTGCCTACTAGTCCGCCGTAGCTTTAGCGAAGGCGGATGAAAGAACAATCAATTGAACGACCGACCGCACCCGCAACTCGAATGGGCGTTGGGATTCTTGATGCGGAACCCCGACCCCTGCAAGCTGTCCTGGTAATCGATCTCGCTGCCCTTCAGGAAATTCATGCTCATGGGATCGACCACCACCTCGACGCCATCCTGCGCAATCACCTCGTCATCGGGCTTCTTGTCATCGAACGCCATGCCGTATTCCATGCCCGAACAGCCGCCCGTCTCGATGTACACGCGCAACGGTTTCCCCTGCGCGCCCGGATCGGTGAGCAATGTCTTGATATGCTTCGTTGCGTTTTCCGTCAATGTAATCATTTTCGTCACCACCAAACTGCATTTCCACTGTACCAAGCCTGTGACTCCCTGTCAAACGCGTCGCTGACTCCCGTTCATTCCTCAAATCGCTGTTTGTTGTAGGCCGCGTGCCGCCACGCGGCGCGCTCGGGATTTTTCAACGGATAGCGTCAGGCGGTAAACGATTCGTGACATACAGAGTGTCGTCAACGCCCTCACCGGAAGTAATGCTCAAAGCCCAGGTATTCGTCTGATTCTGGTCCATCGGGTCCCAGACCGGCTCCCAAATAACAGCAAGACCGTTAACATGGCTTCCGTGCACCAGAATCCAAACCTTGTTGCGTGCCACCCGGATTCTCTCCGGGTGCAAATCAGAGATCATCTTCGGCAGAGAAGAGTCCTTCGCAGAAATCTCGACGTACTTGTTCGTGCCGAGGGGATAGTTGATCAGCAGCGAATCGCACGCCTTCGCAAAATCTGCATGGTATTTGGCCCGCTTGTGTTTGAAGCTCAAGTAGTAAGAGGTGAGTCGGAAATACCCTATTATGGATGCGGCAATCGCCAAGACTGTAATCGCTTTTCTGAGCGTACGTCGTCTACGTGCACGCGCTTGATATTCTAGAATCTTGGGTGGGGACGATCCGTATTCCATCCGAGAATCCTTCACTCAATCACGACTCCGCCATACCCGACCACACGCGCGAAATCGCCGTTCACGTCGCCGCTGGTGCGGTACTCGACGAGTTCGGCGCGTCGGGCGCCGAGTCCCATGGCCGCACACAGCACGATATACGTGGCCGCTACGCCGCACATGGAGACATCGCCGTCGATGACCCGGTCCATCAGCGCGTCGGGATCCAACTTCACGATCGCATCCAAAACGAGTTTGTCTTTCATGTGGGACACTTCCTGGTCTTCGTAGTGATTGAGGTCGGTCGAGGCGACGAGCAACACCGGTTTGCCGTAATCCTTCACGGATCGTGCCAAAGCGCCGCCAATTTCTTTGAGTTCGTGACGCCCACCGCTCTCCGGCCAAGGGCCGCCGATTAACAGCGGTACGATTCGGACATGGGGATTCGCCCGTAGCAACATCGGCAATTGGACTTCCAGCGAATGTTCCTGGGCGTGGGCTCGGGCATCCTCCGCCAGCAATTCGCAATGATCGAGAAGCTCCAGCGCCAATGGCTCCGCCACCGGCACGTCTCCCACAGGTGTGTGCCACGCGCCCGAATCGTACACGGCGTAGCGGCTGCCGCTATCCCGATGATTGGGGCCGACCAGTATAACACGGTCGGGAATTTCCACGCTCGAATAGACGAGCCCCGCCGTGTGGCCGGAATACATCCACCCCGCGTGCGGACAAACCACGGCGATGGCGCTGCGCTTGGCGACAACGGGAGGAATCAACGCGTCGAGCGCCGCCTTGACCTCGACCGCATCGGCCGGGTAAAACTGCCCGGCCACTGCTGGTTGACGAATCACGGTCTTCCTTTCCGGCCACCCGCTACTCGGCCATACTATGACACCGCCGCGACCGATTCCGCAAGCGCGCTCAAGACACGATCCAACTGGTCGCCACGGATGCAGTACGGCGGCATCAGCACGATGGTATTGCCAATCGGACGCGTCAGGACGCCCCGTTGGCGCATTTCCATGCAAACCTTGATGCCGATTTTGTCGCTCAACGGGAACGGCTTCTTCGCGGCAACGTCCTCAAACAGTTCGACAGCGCCGATCATCCCGATGTGCCGGATGTCCCCGACATGCGGCAGTTGTCTCATCGCTTCCAAACCGGCCCGCAGCCGTTCGCATTTGGGTTGAAGCGTTGTCAACGTGTGCTCGTCCTCGAACACCTGCAAGTTCGCCAGCGCCGCGGCGCACCCGAGTTGGTTGCCGGTGTAACTGTGTCCGTGAAAGAAGGTTTTGAACTCGCCATAGTCGCCAAGAAACGCGCGGAAGATCTCCTCGGTCGTCAGCGTTGCCGCCAGCGGGAGGTACCCCCCGGTGAGTCCCTTCGCCACCGCCATCAGGTCGGGCGTCACGCCTTCCCGCTCGCAGGCAAACATCGTTCCCGTGCGCCCGAAACCGGTCATCACTTCATCGGCAATCAACAGCGCGCCGTATTTCGTGCAGAGGCGCCGCAACTCTGCAAGCAAGCCGCGCTCCCACAACCTCATCCCCGCCGCACCCTGCACCAGCGGCTCGATCACCACCGCCGCAACCGAGTCCCCGTGCTCGCCAAACATCCTCTCCACACTCGACAAATCGTTCACGCGAATTACGTCGAACAATAGCGGCTGGAACGCTGCGTGAAACAAATCAATGCCCCCCACGCTGACCGCGCCGAGCGTGTCGCCATGATACGCATCGGCAAACGCCACAAACTTCGTGCGTCGCGGCTGTTTCCGGTGCTGCCAGTATTGCAGGGCCATTTTGATCGCCACCTCCATCGCGGTCGAGCCGTCGTCAGAATAAAACACGCGGGCCAGCCCCGGCGGGGCGATCTTGACGAGTTTCTCCGCCAGTTGAATGGCCGGTTCGTTCGACAGACCGAGAAATGATGAATGTGCAATCCGGCCGAGCTGGTCCGTGATGGCCTGGGTGATCTTCGGGTGCTGATGCCCGTGGAGATTCGTCCAGATCGAGGAATTCGCATCGATGTACTCGCGCCCGTTCACGTCCCGCAGAATTGCGCCCTGCCCCGACGCAATGATGACAGGGTCTTCTGCCATCCAATCCTTCATCTGCGTGAACGGATGCCAGAGGCAGCGATGGTCCTTGTCAGCGAGCGAATCCACCGAACTCCTTCAGGAATTTTTCGATATCGGGCGGCTCGTGCGCCGCGGTCACCGTGACCCGCAGCCGGGCTTTGCCCTTGGGAACGGTTGGAAAGCGAATCGCCGGCACGAAGATGCCGCGCTCGTAGAGCTTCTGTGACGCTTCCATGGCGGCCGCCTCGTTGCCGATAATGATCGGGATGATGGGGCTGCGTGATTCATTCTGGATGCCGAGCGCCGACAATCCGTTCTTCATGGAGCTCACGTTGCGCCAGAGCCGGTCGCGACGTTGATGGCCGTCCTCGCTCATGACAAAGTTCACAGCTGCCGCCGCCGCCGCGCACACCGCCGGCGGCAACGCCGTCGAATAAATCAGGCTGCGCGCGCGGTTTCGCAGGAAGTCGATCAATACCTGCGAGCCGACAACAAAACCACCCAGGCACCCGAGCGCCTTGCTGAGGGTCCCGAGTGTCACATCGATCTTGTCCTCAACGCCGGCGGCCTCGGCCAAACCACGGCGGTTCCTCGCATACAACCCGGTCGCGTGCGCTTCGTCGATCATCAACCACGCCCCGTATTTCTCCTTCAGCGTGACGATTTCCGCCAATGGCGCCAGATCGCCGTCCATCGAAAACACCGTCTCGGTCACAATCAGCGTCCGTCGAAACGACCCGCTCTGCTGGAGGATGGCTTCGAGTTTTTTCAGGTTCTTGTGCGGATAGACGCGAATCGTCGCGCCGCTCTGTCGGGCGCCATCGATAATGCTCGCATGATCCAGCTTGTCGAGAATGACCGCATCTCGTTCCCCAACCAGCGCGGTGATAGTCCCCACATTGGCCGCATACCCGCTGCTGAAAACAAGCGCGGCTTCCTTCGCCTTGAACGCCGCAAGCCGACGCTCCAGATCCTCGTACGGTTGCAGGTTCCCCGACACGAGGCGCGACGCGCCCGCCCCGACTCCGTACTTCTCCATGGCATCCGCCCCCGCCTGCTTCAGCACCGAGTCGTTGGCCAGGGCCAGGTAATCGTTGCTGGAAAAGTTCAGGAACTCGCGGCCATCGAGCTGGATGCGCCGGCCTTGCGCGGATGTCACGTTCCGCAGGGTGCGGTACAACCCGTCCGCGCGCGTCTTGTCCAGATCGACGCCAAGTTGATCACGGAGACTTGACATTCGATGAAGAAGATTCCGCCGGCACGGCGGGCGGCTCTTGATAGATCACCACGGCACGCGGATCGACCCGATACCGCAGCCCGGCGCTCTCCGTCACGTACTTCAACACATCCGCCAGCGGGACATGGCGAAGATTCAACGTGACCTTGGCTGTCTTGAAGCTCTCTGGTGTTTGCCAGACGAAATTGATCGGGTTATCCGCGCCCGAGATCTTCTGACTTTCCGTCTGCAAAACACCAATGATGTCCGCAACCCCCGCCCCGCGGAAGTTTACCTCGGGGATGATGATTTCATCCAGGGCCTCCCTCAACGTCGTAGAGGGATGGGGTTTGTGCTTCGCGTCTTCGATCTCCGCGAGCAATCGTTTGGCATCCGGGTCGTTTGGGTTCCGCTGCAACATCTGGCGGCAGCGTGCCTCGGCTTCGTCATACCGGCCTGTCCGCTCCAGGAGCATTACCGTCTGTTCGTCGGTGAGTTGGACCGTGTTGGTTTCCATTCCCGCCACGGTGACCCGCGTGAAGAACAACCAACTGGTTAGCGCCAGGAGACCGAGGCACTTTGCCGCCGAGTTATTGCGTCTCATCGAAGAGCACCTCGCCCCCCACCATGGAGAAACTCACCTGCTTGTCGGCGTAAACGATGGCCTCATAGGGGTCTCCGCCACTGCCATCCATTGGCGCGGCGATCAGGTCGGCCCACGCGCCGACGCCGATGCGTCCCAGCTTGTCGCGGAGGTTCAACGCCCTGGCGCCGTTGACCGTGGCCAACGTCAACAATTCCTGGGCGGACATGCGTGAAAACATATGGCCGAGCGTTTGCATTTCGGCCAGCATGTTCAACGTATCGTTGCTGGCCATGCTGTCGGTGCCCAGACAGGCATTGATCCGGTTTTCCTTCCATGTGTCCAGCAGGGGCGCGCCGCGACCGAAGAAGCGATGCGACTTCGGGCAGTGCACCACGTGCGTGCCCGTCTGCTTCATCAGCAAAACGTCCAGCGGTGTGAGGTAATTCGCGTGCGCCGCGAGGCAGTTGGGCCCGAGCACGCCGCACTCAGCCAGCAACTGGGTCGGGCTGACGCGTTTGCAGTCGGACATATCGCGGCCCGCGCGCGAAAAATAGTCGTACATATGCCCCGTGCCGCGCCGAATCATGTCGTCTTCCTCCTCCGACTCGGCCAGATGCGTCGTCAACGGAATGTTGCGCCCGCGCGAGTATTGGGCGCAGATCCGGTATAACTCCGCGGTCGCTGTGTAGGGCGCATGCGGGGAAAACCCAAACCCTCCCCGCGGGTTGGAGTGGGCCGCGATGAACTCCAATACCTGCGCCGCCACTTCGCGGGCGCCCTCGGGACGATTGAAATCAATCATTTCCAGGCACCACCACACTCGCAGTCGGGGCGGCGGAATCTGCTCGATGAACCTCGGGAATGACTCGATGTTCACCACCGTGGTCGTCCCGGACCGCGCCAGCATATCCAAGCCCATTTGAATTCCCCCGAGATATTCCTTGTCGGGGTGGAGTTGCTTCGCGGCCACCAACTGCAGCAACCACTCGGTGAAACTGCCGCGCCACTGGACCTCATCGTGAAGCCGGGTATAGTCGAGATGGCAGTGCCCATTGATCAACCCCGGCGCCAGCGCCCGTTCGCCGAGGTCGCGAACTTCCCCCGTGTGCGCCGCTCGCACCTCCGCGTTCTTGCCCACGGCCACAATCGTGTCGCCTTCGATGGCCACCGCGCCGTCTTCGATCGGCGGCTGGTCCATCGGCACCACATATCGCGCCCGCAAAATCATGAAGTTATTGCTCCCTGTCGCAGGGAATTCGGATGCGTTCGATGGAGCGGGCGCGACCGGTCGTCTCGTCCACGTCGACAATCGCGCCGCACAGCGCAACGTCACCCTCCGCCACCTCCATTTTCTGCGGCATCTGGGTAAGGAACCGCTGCAGCACCGCACCAACGTCCCGCCCCAACACGGAATCATGCGGCCCGCACATCCCGGCGTCCGACAGGTACGCCGTGCCCTTCGGGAGGATATGTTCGTCTGCTGTCGCCACGTGTGTGTGTGTTCCAATCACCGCACTTACTTTTCCGTCCAGGAAACGGCCCATGGCGATCTTCTCGCTCGTGGCTTCGGCATGCAAGTCCACAATGATGATTTTCGTCTGGGTGAGCAGCCGCGCGACCTCGGCTTCGGCCGCGCGAAACGGGCAATCCGTGTTCGGCATGAACACCCGGCCGATCAGGTTTACCACCCCACAGGCGGTAATCCGTCCAATCGCACCACGGTCGATCCTTTCCCCGGGGCGGACGCGGGGAAGTTCAGAGGACGCAGCAGCCGGGGCTCGCGCCCGATGACCTCGTAGATCTCTTTTTGATCCCATACGTGGTCACCCGAGGTGATCACGTCCACCCCGCTCGTGAGCAACGCGTCTACCGTCGATGCGGTCAGGCCGGCCCCGTGCGCGCTGTTTTCGCCGTTGGCGATGACGAAGTCGATGTCTCGTTCCTCCCGCAGGCGCGGTACCAGGGTCGCCACCGCCCGCCGCCCGGGTTTGCCGACGACATCGCCGATGAACAGGATCCTCACTTCGCATACTCCACGGCCCGTGTTTCACGAACCACCGTGACCTTGATCTGGCCGGGGTACTGCAACTCCTGCCTCGATCTTCTTGCTGATGTTGCGCGCCATCTGCACCGCCTCATCATCGGTGACGGTATTCGGCAGCACGAACACGCGAATTTCCCGTCCCGCCTGCAGCGCATAACTTTTATCGACACCCGGGAAGGCGTTGGCGACGGTTTCGAGCTTCTCGAGACGTTGAAGGTACAATTCCATGCTCTCGCTGCGGGCGCCGGGTCGCGACGCGCTAATGGCGTCCGCAGCGCTGGCCAGCACGCCGTATGTCGTGATCGGCTCGACTTCGTGGTGGTGACAAGCCACCCCCTGCCACACTTCTTCCGGCTCACCGTACTTCCGGAGAAGTTCCGCACCGATCTTGGCGTGCGATCCTTCGACTTCGTGGTCCACCGCCTTGCCGATGTCGTGGAACAGGCCGACGCGTTTGGCAATCTGCTGGTTGAGGCCAAGTTCTGCGGCCATCATGCCCTCTATTTCGGCGACTTCGATCGAGTGATCCAGCACGTTCTGGGCAAAACTGTGTCGGAATCGGAGCCGTCCAAGCAGCCGGGTTACTTCGGGATGCACCTTTTGCAGTCCAACCCGAATCACGGCTTCCTCACCCGCCTTGTGGATCAGCCCATCGAGTTCTTCCCGGACCTTCGCGACTTCCTCCTCGATACGGGCCGGGTTGATCCGGCCATCGGAAATGAGGCGTTCCAACGTCTGCCGGGCCAACTCGCGACGCACGGGGTCGAACCCGCTGAGCACCACCGCCTGGGGTGTGTCATCAATCAGCACGTTGATCCCCGTGGCGGCTTCAAAAGCGCGGATGTTCCGTCCTTCGCGGCCAATGATGCGCCCTTTCATCTCTTCGCTCGGAAGCGTGATGGTACAGTTCGTCGCCGTCTGGACGTAGCTCGATGCGCACCGTTCGATGGCGATGGTGATGGTCCGTTTGGCTTCCTGGTCGGCCTGTTGCTTGGCTTCGTCGATGATCCGTCGGGTCATCGCGGCAGCTTCGGCATGTATGTCCTCCTGGAGTTGCAGCAGCAGGCGTTTCTTGGCTTCTTCGGCGCTGAGACCCGCCACCCGTTCCAGT
The DNA here is from genome assembly GCA_963712025.1 of uncultured Verrucomicrobiae bacterium. Taxonomy (GTDB): domain Bacteria; phylum Verrucomicrobiota; class Verrucomicrobiia; order Palsa-1439; family Palsa-1439; genus Palsa-1439. Next base: position 553,160 of record CAVQGJ010000011.1, read on the forward strand.
TCGCGCTGGATCAGCTTTTTCAGATCGTCAATCTCGGTCTGGATCTTGTGGAGTTCCTTCTCCCGTTCCACGACCATCACTTCCTTCCTGGAAACCTCCTCTGTCTTTCGATCGAGCAAATCAGCCTTGCGATCCAGATTGGACTCGCGCTGCATGACCCGCTTCTCCATTTCCAGCAATTCCTGCCGTCGATCCCTGCTTTCCTTGTCAAACTGCTCCCGCAATCGGAGCGTTTCTTCCTGCGTTTTTACCCGCGCATCCCGAAGCGTTTCTTCCGCTTCCTTCCGCGCGGTCTCAATGATCCCACCGGCCGTTTTGGTGTCTGCCTTCGCTTTTGCCTGGCAAAAGAACCAGCCAAACGCGACGCCGACAACCAGGGCGACGAGACCGATTATGATATAGGTCATTGTCGGTTACCCTTGGGGTTGACCACTCGTGTTTCCGTCACAATGAAGTCCATGCGGGCGTCATGCGTTTCCGCTGGGACTTCGTCCAATACCTGGAAATCGAAGGCCAGAGCGATCTTTGCTCCGCTGGTTTGCCGCAGCAGGCGGTCGAAATGACCCTGTCCGCGGCCCAATCGGTTTCCTGTTTCGTCGAACGCCAACCCGGGCACCAGTACGGCGTCGATTCGGTCGAGCGCCGTCAAACGCACCGCCCCGGGTTTCGGTTCCAAAATTCCAAATTTGCCCGTCGCCAACTCCGCATCGAAATCATGCAACTCGGACGCGGCGTAGCCTTGCGTCGCCGCTTCAAATCGTGGCACACACACCTGTCGGCCCATGGCAAGCAACTGACGAATCAATCCCTGCGTATCCACTTCGTTTCCCGTGGACACGTAGACCAGCAGACGGGTGGCGGCGGCGAATTCCTTCAGAACCGACAACCGCTCCCAGATGGCCGCACTTTTCACGCGAACATCCGCCGTGCCATGTTCGACAAGGCGCGCACGCATCTGTCCTCGTAGCGCTATTTTTTCTTGAGCAGTTGCTTCCATTTGTCCATTCGCTCGCGGACCTTGATTTCGAAGCCTTGGTCGCCCGGTTCGTAATACGTGCGATGCTCGGGCAAGTGGTCTTGTTCGACGACGTGTCCTTCGAAATCGTGGGCGTACTTGTAGCCTTTGCCGTGGCCGAGCCGCGCCGAGCCCTTATAATGCGTGTCCTTGAGGTGCTGAGGAATTTCCAGTGTTCGTCCTTGCTCCACGTCAGCTTTGGCGCTCCAAATCCCTTTCGCGCTGGCATTCGATTTCGGCGCGGTTGCGCAATATACCGTCGCTTCGGCCAAAGGCAACTCGCCTTCGGGCCAGCCGATGAACTCCACAGCGTGGTGCGCCGCCACCGACAGAACCAGCGCCTGCGGGTCAGCCAAGCCGATGTCTTCCGCCGCCAGAATCACGATCCGTCGCGCAATAAACCGCGGGTCTTCTCCCGCGACCACCATTTTCGCCAGCCAGTACAACGCGGCGTCGGGATCGCTGCCGCGCATCGACTTGATGAATGCCGAGATCGTGTCGTAATGCTCGTCCTCGTCCGCGTCATATACCACGGCCTTCTTCTGGATGGATTCCTCGGCGACCTCTTTGGTGATATGCCCCGACGGAGTGGTCAGGACGCCGATTTCCAGGGAGTTGAGCGCCTTGCGTGCGTCGCCGTCACAAGCCGTGGCAAGGAAGTCCAACGCGTCGGCGTCCACTTTGATTTTCTTGGCGCCAAGGCCTCGCTCTTTGTCCACCAACGCCCGTTGCAACAAGTCTTTGATGTCCGCCGGTGTCAGCGGTTTGAGTTGAAAGATCTGCGAGCGCGACACGAGCGGCGAGTTGACGTAGAAAAACGGGTTGTGCGTCGTCGCGCCGATCAGCCGGATTGTCCCGTTCTCCACGTCGGGCAGCAGCACGTCCTGTTGCGCCTTGTTGAACCGGTGAATCTCGTCGATGAACAGGATCGTGCGTTGACCCGAGTTGGCGATCCGGTTGGCGGCGGTGGCGATAACGCGACGGATATCCGCGACATTCGCTTCCACGCCACTGAGCCTTTCGAACTTGCCCTTGGTGGCGTTGGCGATGACCTGCGCAAGGGATGTCTTGCCCGTTCCGGGCGGGCCGTAAAGGATGATGGAACTGATACGGTCAGCTTTGATTGCGCGCCACAGCAGCTTGCCTTCTCCGAGGATGTGGCCTTGCCCGACAAACTCTTCCAGAGTGCGCGGACGCATCCGGGTGGCCAATGGAGCGGTGGCGAGGTCGCCGGCCTCCGCCGTGGCGGCGGGTCTCAGCGATTGGTTGGAAAATAGGTTCTCGGTCATGACCACCAATCCGGCCCGATACTCGGCGCAGTGTGTGATCTGTGGCGTTGACCGACAGGAGCCCGAACGCCCCGCGAGACCGGGCACCAAAACGAAATACCCCGCCGTAATGCCGTTTAAACGATATCTTTGAACCCCTTACTAATAGGGGGCTCTGCCGGCTGTTTCATGCTTCCAGTGAAGGCATGCAATCCACAACCGAACACCGAGCTCCGTCAATGACGGTGTTGGCTCAAAGAAGTGTCGTTTGTTACGTACATGGCAGGGTATTTCGAAACTCTTGCCCTGGCAAAGAACACCGGCGACCACGGTCGCCCGCCTGTTACCCTTATAACTCTCGTCCCGATCGAATTCAAGAATATTCCAGTCACTTTTATGCTCGTCGCTCAATCACCCTGCATGTGTACGTCAACTCTCGCGAATCTCACACTTTAGCGCCTGCACCAACGAACGTTTCAACTGTTCATGCGCCCCATTGACCTCTGTATCCGTTAACGTCCTATCAGCCGCGCGGAATGTCAATGAGTACGCCATCGATTTCTTTCCCGTCGGTATCGAACCGCCTGTGTAAATATCAAAAAGTTCGACCCGTTCCAAGACTTTATTTCGTCCCGATTCGATGGCCGCGACGATTTCGGCATGTGACACCGTCTCATTTACCACGAGCGCCATATCCCGCACCACGGCGGGGAATTTGGGCAATTCGCGGAAGGTTTTTTCGCGCATTTGCAACGTCAGCAAGACGCCCAGATCCAGTTCCGCGACGCACACCGCATCGCGAAGGTCGAGTCGTTTCGCCTGAATGGGCGAAAACTGCCTGATCTCGGCAGTGATAGACACACCCAACGCGTCCCCCACCTCTTCCAGTGCACCCTTCACATCGTAATGGTCCAGCCTGGCTTCCCGTATCCCTGTCTCCCAGGAATCCGGTTGGCGCCGCCCGGTGACCGCCAGCGCCAGATGCAACGATTCTTTCCCGTCCGCTCCGAACACCCGGCCGATTTCGAAAAGTTTCACATCGTATTGGTGGCGCGAGACGTTCGTGCGCAGGTTGGCCAACAAGCCGGGCTCGAGCTTCGCGCGCAGCGTCTGTTGATCGGCGCTCAACGAATTCTGTAGTTTCAGTTCGCCCGCGCCCACCAGTGTCTGGTTCTGCGCCTCGTGGAATCCGAGCGCGGTCAGCATCTGCCGCACCGTTGCCAGCGCATCCCACTGCTTGTCGAATTCCGAGACAGTCGCGACCGATGGTTGCCGTGTCGCCGGTATCTTCTCGATGCCGTAAATGCGACACACTTCCTCGATCAAATCGACTTCGCGTTCCAGGTCCACGCGGAACGTCGGCACTTCGGTTTCGCACGATTGGGCATCCGACGAAATCACCGCCAGGGAAAGCCCTGTGAAAATCTTCTTCACCGTCTCCGGCGGGACGTCGACGCCTAGCAAACGGTTGACCTGGGCATACCGACATCGCACCCGCCGTTTCGAGATGGGTTTCGCAAGCGTGTCGATGATGCCCGTCGCCACCTGTCCGCCAGCCAGTTGCTGGATCAATTCCGTGGCGCGATTGCTCGCCCAAATCACGCCGTCAATGTCCGCGCCGCGCTCGAATCGATAACTCGAATCGCTCGACAGCCCGCACTGCTTGGAGGTCTTGCGGACGTTGGCCGGCAGGAACCACGCGCTCTCCAGCAGCACGTCCGTGGTGCCGTCGTTGATCTCGCTGTCCTTGCCGCCCATGATGCCCGCCAGTGCCACCGGGCGGTTCGCGTCGGCAATGACCAGCATGTCGCTGGTCAACTCGATCGCGCTTCCGTCGATGGCCACAAACTTTTCCCGCTTCGCCGCGCGCCGCACCACGATGCGATGCTCAGCCAACCGGTTGTAGTCGAACGCGTGCAACGGATGACCGCATTCGAGCAGGACGTAGTTGGTGATATCCACCACGTTGTTGACCGGACGCAGCCCAACTTTTTCCAACAGTCGTTTCAGCCAGGCAGGACTCGGACCGATTTTCACACCGCGGATAACGCGCGCCGTGTAACGCGGGCACAGATCGGGAGCCTCGATCGTGACCGAAGTGAGCTTGTCGACGCCTTCGCCGGATTCGTGGACAACAACATCCGGACGCTTCAACGGCTTCCCCGTCAGCGCCCCGATCTCGCGCGCAATGCCGATGACGCTGAGCCAGTCGGGCCGGTTGGGCGTGACCTCGATGTCGAACACCGTGTCGGTGCCGCCGAGGGCGTCGCTGAGCTTGATACCCAACGGCGTGTCGGCCGGCAAGATCAGCAGCCCGTCCTCACCTTTCGGGAGGCCCAGCTCCTCCGCCGAGCACATCATCCCCTGCGATTCCACACCGCGCAGTTTCGCTTCCTTAATCGTCATCCCGTTGGCCATGGTCACGCCGGGCAATGCCAGCGGCACTTTGTCGCCGACCTTGTAGTTCTTCGCGCCGCACACGATCTGGCGTTCGCCGTGGCCGTCATTGACCCGGCATACCGAGAGTTTGTCCGCGTTCGGATGTTTGTCGCTCGAAAGAACCTGGCACACCACGACCTGCTGGAGCACGCCGCCCCCGACGGTTGCCATCTCTTCGACCTCGATTCCCGCAAAGGTCAGTTTGTCGGCCAATTCGGATGGCGACCAATCGACATCGACGTATTGCTTGAGCCAGTTGTAGGTGAATTTCATCTTTCTAAAACTGCGCCAGAAACCTCACGTCATTTTCGGTAAAGAGGCGGATGTCGTTGATGGACCACATGATCATGGCGAGGCGTTCGATGCCGAAGCCGAACGCCCACCCGGTGTATTCGTCGTCAGGATAGCCGACGGCCTTGAAGACGTTGGGATCGACCATGCCGCAACCGGCGATCTCGATCCATTCTTTGCCGCGGGCGCGGAAATGCGGCGTGCTCAGGTCGATCTCGAAACTCGGCTCGGTGTACGGGAAGAAATGCGGTCGGAACCGCACTTCCGTCTCGGGCGAAAGCAGTTGTTTGAAGAAAAACTCGACGGTGCCTTTCAGGTCGGCCACCGTCACGTTCTTGTCCACGTACAGGCCTTCGATCTGGTGGAAGGTCGGGCTGTGTGTGGCGTCGAGTTCATCACGGCGAAAGACGCGTCCCGGCGCGACGATCCGAATTGGCGGTTTCTGCTTGAGCATCGTGCGGATTTGCACGGGCGACGTGTGCGTACGCAGCAAATAGCGACCGAGCTTCGGGTCAGGCGGCATCGCCTTGTCATCGATGTACAGCGTGTCCTGCATGTCGCGCGCGGGATGGTTGGCGGGCGTGTTCAGCGCGTCGAAACAATGCCATTCGTCCTCGATTTCGGGCCCGTCCTCGACGGCGAACCCCATACGCCGGAAAATCTCGACCGTGCGCTCGAAAATCTGGGTGAGTGGATGCTGGTGGCCGATGTGGTGTCGCCGGCCCGGCAACGTAACGTCGATGGCCGGCCCCGAGGACGCGGCCTTGGCTTCCAATTCCTCCCGCTTCGCCTCGATGGCCGCGGTGAGCGCGGTCTTCACCTCGTTGGCCAGCTTGCCAATCCGCGGCTTCTCGGTCCTTGGGAAGTTTGCCCAATTGCTCCAGCGCGGCGGACACGATCCCGCTCCTCCCAAGAAACCTGGCCTTGAGTTGGTCAAGCGACGGAAGATCGGCGCACGCGGCGAGCGCCGCTTCGGCTTCGGCGCGGGCGGACTGCAATTGCTGTTCCAGTTCGGTCATATAATCGATAAGCCTAGGGAATTGTCGGCTGATTCGCAAGCTTCGGTTCGGCGGCGGTATCAACCAGTCGCATCGAGATATCCGTCGCGCGAAGGAACTTCCTCTCGCTGGGCGTAAATTCCTCGTACTGATAGGGTGTAAACTGCATCGGATGCGCATAGCGGAGTACGATGACGCCGCGGGGAGGGGTTTTTGCGCCACGGATTTGCGCCAGATATTGCGCGTTCAAAAGCACATATCGGGTCGGTTGCGGAACGACTCCCAAAGCCGCAAACTCATCCTCCATTCTGGGGCAGTCAATCGTGGTCGCTTCCGAAAACACCCCGTACTCGGCGGCGACGAGACGCCTTACGTCGCGTGGAAACCATTGCTGCAGCGGAGCGCGAAAATTCCATGCCGCCTGCAGAATCAACAGGATCATGCCCGTTTGGAGGACACGTTTTGCCGCAACCGTGCGGGCCATCTCCCAAAGACGCGCTCCCGTAAACGCCCCAATCAAGCAAAGGAACGGAACCAATTGACGGGCTGTGCGCCCGTACACAACGAATCTGTGAAGCACCACGCTGCTGAGAATCAACAATACGTACAGGGCACCGACCGTCGCGATCCAGGTCAGTCCGTAGGCGGCGATTGGTCGACCGACCTTCGCGGCCCAAAGTATCCAGACCAGGGCCGCCACCCAAAAAATCAGCAGTCCGTGTTCCGCGTGCCAGAGATACGTCCACGGCGCCGACCAGCCTTCCGCGTACATCTGGGGCGGGGTGATTGCGGCAAAGGATACGATCCCCTGTACGAACGATCGTCCGAACACCGCCTCGCGACCCGCGGCAAATATCCCAAGCCATGTCAGCGACCCGATCCCGAACCAGAGCAGCCGACAGCCAGCTTCTCGTATGTTGGTAGCCCTCCACGTGATCACTGTCACCAATATCGTGAACACGATGGCCCAATAGCCGTAGTACGTGAAGAACGCCGCCCCGGCCAACCACCCGCTACACAGCAGGCGTCTCCATCCGCCCTTCCGTATCCCGACGGCCAGGCTGCCCAACGCGAGGGCGAGTGAAGCGTCATAGGGCAGTGTATGCCGCGAATAGTAGAACATCGTATTCGATCCCGCCATCAAGGCCATGGCGAGGAGAGCCTCGGTGCGGCCACCCCCGGCGCGGCGAACGATCATCCCGATCAACAGGATCGAGACTACCGATGCCAGGGAGAGAACGACGGCGCCAACCCGCACCGTGGCTTCAAACGGCATCTCGCCAATGGAAACTCCGGTCAGCGCTGCCCACGCCCAATGGATCGCCACCGGCACGCAACCCAGGCAGGTGAAACCCGGGGTGCTGGTTCCAGTCCAGGATTGGTTCGAGGGCCGATTTCCACAGGCCCTGGCTAAGGCGATAGACGACGACACCGGACCACCAGAACCGTTTCTCATCGGGAAACCAATACTGTCCCCCAGCAAATACCAGCCACCATCGCAATGCGACGCACACGCCAACCAACCCGACGGCCCGCCAATCCCGTTGTGCTGGCCGCAGCCATCGTCCACCGGTTGCCATTCGCTTGTCGCTCAACTCAGTTCCCGATCCGTCATCGCGGATGATACGCGCCCGTTTGTCTCAGACCAGAAAGCCCTTTGCCGCTTCGAGCACCTGCTCAACAGTGATCTGTTTCATGCATTCCATGTGCACCCTGTTGGCGCAAGAGTCCTTGAAGCACGGCGAACAGGGAATGCCGGCGCGCAGGACAACATGCTGGTCGCCGTAGGGTCCGGTGAGCGCCGGATCGGTCGGCCCAAAAATGGCGACCACGGGAGAGCCCACCGCCGCCGCGAGGTGCATCGGGCCGCTGTCGTTGGTGATGACGACCCGGCAACCGCGATAGAGTTCCGCAAGCTGAAAGAGGTCGGTCTGACCCGCAAGATTGCGCCGTCCCTGGGCAATCCTGTCGATTTCCTCCCGTTCGGCTGCGGACCCCGTCAACACGACGCGCTCGGACGGGAGGCGACGGATGAGTTCGGCGAACTTGTCGTGGCCCCACAGCTTCGTCGCCCAACGCGCGGATGGGTTCACGGCGATCAGGCCTCCGTAGTTCACCGATTCGGACAGCCCGAGCGGAAATTCTATGGGAGCGGAGTCGCAGTCCAGGTGCCGCGCGGCGAGGAGATACCGGTCCACGGCATGCGCGCGCGGGACCCTGACGATCTCATTATAGAACCATCGGGCGCCTTCGCGAGCGTCGCTCAACCCGATGCGGCGCGGCGCCCGCGTTGCCCAACTGATGACGCCACTGCGCAACAACCCTTGCAGATCGACGACGATATCGAAGTGCCGGCCCCGGAGAGCGGCCAGAAAGCTCCCGAAGCGTGGAAGTTGTGTCAGGGAACCAAAACGCCCGCGTTCGAATGGAATGATTTCGTCGATGATCGGGCAGTGTTGCAGCAGCGACGTGAGGGTGTCGTTGACCAACCACGAGATGCGGGCCTGCGGATATTTCCGGCGGATGAGATTAACCGTCGGCAGCGCCTGGACAACGTCGCCGAGCGAACTGGGCTTGAGAATGAGAATCCGCATCGGGCGCGAGCTTACGATGTGTCCGCGCTTCTGTGAAGCGCCGGTTTTGGACGCTGCCGCCCGTGGCCGGGCCGGTGAGCCACGCCCTAACGTCCGTGCGCCAGGCGCTCGGCGAGCGACTCGGGGAGCCCGGCGGCGCGAATTTTCTTCTGGGTCATGCCGATGTCGTATTCCACGCGGCGCAATTCGATGAGATTGTTCATGAGATCGAACACCACGTAGGCCGACTTCGGGTTGCGGTCCCGCGGCTGGCCGACGGAGCCGACGTTGATGAAATACTTGCGGCCGACTTCGATTTTGATCTTCGAGTACAGGCCGCCCTGCAAGCCGTTGGGGCCGCGGACAAATGCCACGGGCACGTGGGTGTGGCCATTGAAGCACACGGGCGTGTGCTGGTAATTGAAACTGGCCTGCGCGGCCAATCGGTCGAAGACATACGCCCATTTTTCCGGCAGATCGAGCGTGGCGTGAACGATGGTGAACGATTCGACATGGCGAACATACTTGAGATCGCGCAGCCAGGTCTTTTCCTCGGCGCCCAACTGGGTGCGGGTCCAGCGGATGGCTTCGGCGGCCATCGGATTGAACCCGGTGAGTTCGATTTCCGAGGCGCAGTACTCGTCATGGTTGCCCATGATCACGGGGCACTCCAAACGGCGGACCGCCGCGAGGCATTCCTTCGGATTCGGCCCGTAACCGACAATGTCGCCGAGACAGACGTAATGCGTGCATTTCTGTTCGCGCGCGTCCTTGAGGACCACGTCGAGGCCTTCGAGGTTCCCATGAATGTCGCTAAGGATCGCGTAGCGTATGGCGGCGCTGGCCATGGTCATGGTGTCGGTTTGGGAAACACCCGTTGTTGGTTGGGGATGTGCAGGGTATCTTCCAGCCGGCGGATTTCCCGTTCAATGATGCTCCACGCCTGCTCCGTCGTGGAACGATCCAGGGACCACAGGTATTTCCACTCCTCGTAGGCGGCGGTGAGGTCGCCACATTTTTCGAGCGCCCGCGCATACAGGCGGGGAACGAATTGTGGCGCATCGGGAAAACTCGATGCCTTCCCGAGATATTCCGCGCTCTTGCAAAACGCGTCCGTACACGGCGGACTGTCACAGTCCTTGCTCAGTTTCTCGAAATAGAGCCAGCCCATGGTGAAATACAACTCGTACCGGTTCGGGATGTTCTCAATTCCACGGGTGAGAAACTCCCGCGCCTTTTCGTGCCATTCGCGCTCCCGTTTGATGGCCTCGGCTTTCGTTCGGTTCTTCGGGTCCGAAAACGAGCCGTAGCCAATGTTCCAAGCCATGTGCCACTGGCCCAAATCCCAAAACATGATCGACTGCGGTTGGAGAGTGACGACCTCTTCGATATTGCGGTATTGTCGGAGCCACTCCTTTTTCTCCCAGAAGTCGTGGCCCTGGATCCACAAAAAATCGGCGACGATGCCGCGCATCCCGGCCAGTAGCGCGATCGCGAGGTTCTGGCCGATGGCTTCCCGCAATTGGAACGACACTCGCGCCCCTCCGTATCTCATCTGGAGCCGCTCGGTGCGCAATGAATTCTCCAACGGCAAGAGGGCAAACCCGATGCCGAAAAGGATGATGGCCACGAGCAGTTTCATGCGCGCTCCCTAAATCTCCCGCCGCGAAAACACCAGGTGGGCGGCGACCACGATCACCAAGGTCCGGGCCACTCCATAGGTGATAATCCGGCCAATGTGCCCCCATGGAACCACATGTCCGAGATTGATCTCGTCAGCGATGGTGAACAACCCAAAGTCTGGGACCACCGCCAACACCGCCATAAACAATCGGTGAGCCCCCCACATCTCCGCCGCGGTTCCCCGCAACATTCCTGCGACAAACACCATGAACGGCACAACAACGTTGAACACGAGCGAGGTGGAAAACGTCGACACCAGCAGCGTAACCGAGGCGATGAGGGTCGCTTTCGCCAGATCGGCGAGCAACGCCTTCACCAACTCCACATCAACCACCTCGATTCGGACCTGTTCGATTTCCTTCTCCGCTTCCATGTGGGCGGCCGGCGACTCACCGACGTACGTCTGGCTCAGTTCCCGAATCATCCCCTGCTCCTTGATCCAGAGCACCGCCGCGAACAAGATACACATGGCTGCCATGCTCAACAGCAGCAACAACAAGCTGCCGCAAAACTTTCCCAGCAGGAATTCGAAGCGTCGCACGGGTTTCGCGAGGATGGTGTAGATGGTTCGATTCTCCACTTCGCCCGGCAACAATTGCGCCGTGCCCACAATGGCGATCAACGTGGTGATAACCGAAATCACCCCGAGGCAGGTGTCCTTGATGAACTTTATCTGCTCGCCGAAGGTAAATTGAGCGAAGAACACTACCGAGGCGATGAACACCAGCCCGATCAGCAGGAACAGGATGAACACCTTTTGGCGAACCGCTTCGGTAAGGGTATTGACGGCGATGACACTCACCCGGTACGCGGAGAATCCAACCCGTTCGCGGTTCGTGGGTGGCACGGTCGTGATGGTCTCAGTCATGTTCGCCCTCTCCTCGCTGATCCTTTCTCAGGGCCTCCAAGAACAACGCCTCCAGCGTCGTCTGTGGATGCCCGACCGAGACAATCGACGCGCCCGCCGCCCGCACCGCCTCCTCGACCCGGGCGCGGGCTCCTTCGGGCAGGTCCTGGACCGTAATACTCAGCCGTTTTTGGTCACTGATGAGCGTCTGGACATCGCCCTCGAGGATCATCTGACCGCGGTTGAGAACGCCGATGCGGTCGCACACGTCCTGTACCTGGGCCAACAAATGCGAACTCAGCAGGACGGTTTTGCCCATGCCCTTCAACCGCAAGATGAGGTCGCGAATGTCCTTGCTGCCGATGGGGTCCACGCCGGCCGTCGGCTCGTCCAGTAAGAGCAGCTTCGGATCATGGATCAACGCCTGCGCCAAGCCGATGCGTTGCAGCATGCCCTTCGAGTACCCCGCCAGCCGACGGTCGCGCGCGCGGGACAAACCAACCAGGTCCAATAATTCATCGATCCGTTTCTTCAATGCGGCGCCCCGCCCGCCGCACAGTTTCCCGTAAAATTCGAGCGTCTCAGCGCCGGTGAGGTAGCGGTAGAAGTAGGGATTCTCGGGAAGAAACCCGACGTGGAGCCGCGATACCACGTTGCTGCAGGGGACATCGAAGATCCATGCCTCCCCCTCGGTGGGGACCACGAGGTCCAGCACCAATTTGAGCGTGGTGCTCTTTCCCGAGCCGTTTGGCCCGAGCAACCCGTACACTTCGCCTTCGCGGACCCGCAAGTTGAGCTTGTCGAGCGCCAGCAGCTTTCCCTTCTGCCAGCCCAGATCGTATTTCTTCGTCAGTTGTTCTGTTCGAATGGCATCCATTTTTAATGTCGTATCTCGAAACCGCGGAATTCTTCCGTGGCATCGCTCCAATTCACGTCGGCGCTTCGTATGTGGCTTCCGAGTCTGGCTGGTCCGCAGGGCCTCGGCATAAGCCCGGACCTCTTCTTCGGCTCCCTCGGCAACCAATTCCACCCGTCCATCAGGCAGATTGCGAACGTATCCCGTCACTTCATATCCGCAAGCAATTTCGCGCGCGGTATACCGAAATCCAACCCCCTGTACTCTCCCTGCGTAAAAGACCGTCACGCGTTTGACCATACACTCAGACAGTCAGACTATCGACAAACCGCAAACCAGTCAAGAGAACGGCTCAACTACTGCCGGTTTGGGACTGACCCCCAGCGTCGGCAAAGCGCACTCCCAATACATTCTAAACGCTTGCATTTTGGCGTCCACCGGGTCTACAATCAGCGTGATCACCCCGGGAGGAGCGCTATGTCACTATTCGGCGGAATGTTTGGCGGCGGCCAGAAGCATCCGAATCTCGAACAGCTTTCCCAGTCCATCCATAACAATCTCGGCTTGCAGATCGGTCCACCGGGTGAAGACGTTCATGGTCGTGATCGACGCCATGACCGCCCATGAACTGCTGGACATCCAGAACGCCCACGCGCTGGAGGTCGTGGAAGACCTGCTCATGCGAAAATCGTTGCGCGCCACCGTCGATCTCACGGCGCAGACGGTGTTGCTCTCTGTCGCGGCCCGGGAGGAAATCGAAAGCGAACTGAAAACCGCCCACAGCGCCGTCAAGGTGCTCCACGTTGGCGGCAGTCACGGGACATCGCGAATTATCCGGTCGTTTGGTCCCGCCCCGGAGCCCGTCAAGGTGGCGGCACCCGCTTTCGCCGCGTCGGCGACGTCCATCGAGGCCGAGGGCACTGCCGTGCCGCCTGCCTTCGAGCACCTCGAAGCGGCCGAACGATTGTGTTCGGTCGTTGTCGATCTGTTCGTCAAACATGGGCAGTTGACCTCCGCGGACAAGGAAGTGCTCAAAAAGATTCGGCCGACGGATTACACGCTTGACGCGCGCATGGTTGCCTTGGAACGCTGGAAAGCGGAGGTTGCCCGCCGCTCCCGCGGCATTCATGTCCGCGAAGGCGGCCCCGCGACTCTTATGGGCAGCCAGGATGCCTCGGCGCAGAAATCCGAGGACGCAATCGTGCGGCGGTTCGACGCCTTTGTGCACTGGTTGAGCAAGCTCCTCAAGGCGTTCGAGGGTAAAGGCGTCAAGTTTCACGGCAAGCCTGTCTGGCTCCCGCACTAGTGTACACCGACTATCTCTTTAGAGATGGTCGGGACGGCGGGATTTGAACCCGCGACCTCTTGGTCCCGAACCAAGCGCGCTAGCCAAACTGCGCTACGTCCCGTCCTTCCAACAACAAGCTACTTAATCACACTTTCTTGCGGGCACGCAAGAACTCAATCACCATCGGCATGATCGACAGGATGATAATCGCCAGTTCTACGACCCCAAAGTGCTCTTTCACGAACCTCAGCCCGCCAAACCAGTAACCGCCAAACAGCAGGAGCGACACCCACAGGACGCCGCCAGCCACGTTGTAGGCGGTGAACTTCAGGTATTTCATGTGCCCCACTCCCGCCACAAACGGCGCAAAGGTGCGCACGATCGGCACAAACCGCGTGATGATGATCGTCTCGCCGCCGTATTTCTCGTAGAACGCGTGCGTCTTTTCCAGGTACTTCGGCTTGATGATCCCCGGAAATCTCGCGGCGAGCCTGTCACCGAAGAGGCGACCCACCGAATAGTTCACCGTGTTCCCGGCGACAGCCGCGCCGGCCAATAGCAGAAACAGCCACCCCACACTCAACGGGCTGCCGGCCGTCGCCGCCAACGCGCCCGCTGCAAATAACAAGGAATCACCCGGGCAGGAACGGCGTGACCACAAACCCTGTCTCCGAAAAGATAATGGCGAACAGGAGCACATACGTCCAGCCTGTCCCGTGGGCCTGCATCGCGTCGTTCAGATGCCTGTCCAGATGCAGGAACAGGTCGATCAGTTGGTGTAACACTTGCATAAAGGGTCGCTACGTGTACCACACCGCCCCGCCCCTTGTCAGCCGAGAAGATTCGAGGGCGGTGGCCGATGCAACCGGTGTGTGTTCACCAATACTTCCCGACCAATTTGAAAAACCGGACGGTGTCACGCCACGGGTGGATACGGCTGGCGCGGCCGGGTTCGTAAATGGTGCGGATCGGGACACTAATGATCTTGTGGCCCGCCCGGCCGGCCTGGATCAACATTTCAGTCTCGGTCTCGAACCGCACGGTGGAGAGCGTCAAGTCCTTCAGCACTGTGCGTCGCAGCAACCGAAATCCGCACTGGCTATCCGGTATCCGCTGGCCCGCCAGTCTGCTCGTGACCCGGGACGTAAACCGGTTCGTCCACAGCCGCACTCGCGGCATCCGGCGCACGTCGCCCATGCGGGTGCCAACGACGACATCGGCGTGCTCAGTGTCGGCGGCATCGACGAACTTGTCGATCTCGGACGGATCATGCTGGCCGTCGGCGTCCAGGAGAACGGCCAACTCGGCATCGCAACGCTCAAAGTAGTCGAGCGGCGGTAGCAATGGCTGCCCCCTTCCCGCGATTGTGTTGATGGCGGAGGACCTTCGCACCGGCGTTTTCCGCGGCGGCGACTGTCCCGTCGGTGGAGCCGTCATCAACCACCACCACCTCGTCGACGTGACGGCGCGCCACGGCCACCACTTCGCCGACCCGCGCCCCTTCGTTATAGGCGGGGATCAACGCGATACACCGTCTACTCATGCGTGGCGATTCGGTTCACTTCCGAGTTTGTCGCGTCTTTCGTGGCGGCGCCGAATGCCGTCGCCGTGGCCAGAGCGCGGTCCACCTCGATGTCCCACAGATTGTGAAAGAGAAACCATTGTTCGCTGTGCTGGCGGATGACGCGTTCCAGCGCCATGGCGATCTGGCGCATGACGTCGTCGATGGTCTGACGTGACCGGTCCGCCCAAATCGGTTCCTCCATGATGTACGCGAAGGTGTCATCGGGCAACCGCACCATGAAAATCGGCAGCAATGGCGCACCGGTCGCCAGCGCCAGTTTTGCTGGGCCGTCAGGCAAGCGCGCCGGCCGCCCGAAAAACTCGACGGTCTGGTTGGACCCGGTGAAATCGCGGTCGCCGATGACAGCGACAATTTCATTGCGGCGCAAGGCGGCCATGCATTCCCGGCCGGCGCGCCCGAACGGGATGGGATACAGTCCACGCAACGCGCGGTACTGCCGATACAGGTCGTCCAGTTTCTTCTCGGGCACCTGAAGCGCGACCGTGTTGAGTTTGTAACCGAGCGCCGCCAGCGCGGCGGCGCCCAGCTCCCAGTTGCCGAGATGCGCACTGAGAAAAATGACCCCCTTGCCATGGGCGAGCAGGTCATCGAGCACGGCGGGCACATTCCCGAAATGCACGATCTGGTCAATGCGCTTGCGGTCCAGACGCAGGAACTTGAAAAAGTCGACCAGGTACTTGGCGAAGTTGAGGAAATTCTCGCGGGCGAGGGAACGCAACGCGCGCGGGGACAGAGCCACACCGCTGCCGGCCTGGATTTGACGGAGATTGCCGATGACGCTTTCCCGTCCGCGTTTGTCGAACAGGACGTAGAGGTCGGCGAGCCGACGGGCAATGCCGTAGCTCATCCGCCGCGGGAACAGCCGCGCCAGCAGTTCCGCGAACTTGAGCCAGTAGTATTTCATGCAGCGACCGCGGAATTGCCCACCAGAATCTTCAGGATCTCCTGGGCAGCGTTCTCCGCGGAACGGGGACGTCCCAGCGCGGCGGCGGCCTCACGCATGCTCCAGAGCTTTCGTGGATTGCGGAGGAATTCATCCACGAACAGCATGACATCGTTGGCATTCTCGGCTTCGACCGCCACGTTCTGCGAGAGTAGGTACTCCGTGTTCTTTGCCTCCTGGCCAGGAATCGGATTGATGATGATCATCGGCAACTTCTTCACGAGCGCTTCCGCCGTCGTGATGCCCCCCGGCTTCGTGATGATGATCTCGGCGATTTCCATCAACTCCTGCACATTTTCAACAAACCCGAAAATCTTGGTGGTGTGGCGCAGCTTCGGACCCTTGCGCGCAAGTTGTTCCTGAAGCTCCTTGTTCTTGCCCGTCACGACGATCACATCGAACGGTTGCGGCAACTTGTTGAGTTTGCGAATCACCGACTTCATGGGCCCCAGACCGAGACTGCCGCCCATTACCAGGATCTTGGGCAGATCGGGCTTGAGTCCGAGACACTGGATTACCGCCGCCTTGTCCACCGGTTCCTGGAACGATTCGTTGGTCGGGATGCCGAACGCGGCGACGCGCTCCGGTGGCACCCCTTGTGACACGAGTTTCTGGCGCGTGTCTTCACTGGGCGCGATATACAGGTCCACATTGGGATCGGCCCAGTAGCGGTGGGCGACAAAATCCGTGAGGACGCCAACTAGTACCGGCGTTTTCCGGCCTGTCGCTCGCTTCCAGGAAGCCATCACCCCGCAGGCGAACGCTTGCGTGCAGACAATGGCATCGGGATCGAACTCGTCCAGGACACGCTGCAGTTTGCGGGAGTTGCCGCGATTGAGAAGTTCGCGAATTTTCGCCGTGCGCTCCTTGAAACCGGGGTTGTCATACATCCATTCCCAGATTTCGGGTGCGGTCTTCAAGGCGGCGAGATAGGCCTTCAGCGTCACTTTCGAGAGAACGGGGTTTGCGTGGCTGAAGGAGTCCAGTAGCATCGACTCGACGTGTGTGTCGAGGCGGCGCATCGCCGTCTCGATGGCCATGGCCGCCGAATAATGGCCAGAGTGCTTCGTCAGATACAAAAATAGGATTCGCCTCGTCATCAGAATTGTCTAACAGAGCATACAAAATAGCCGAAACCAAGGTCAATCAAACTATTTCCTTGCCCGACACTGCTCGCCTTGGCTTACATAGGCGGTACACCGTTCAAGAACATGGCTCAATCCATTCGCACACGGCCCTGCCCAAGCTGTTTTCTCTGCGGAGCAACGGGTAAAGTGTTGTACACCAACCTCACCGACCGGCTGTTCCACGCGCCCGGCGTCTGGCAAATCAAACAGTGCCCGGATACAGGCTGTGGTTTGTTGTGGCTGGATCCCGTGCCGGTGGAAGACGATCTCCCGCTGATCTATCAGGACTATTTCACGCACCAACCCAGGTCCGCGGTCAACCCCGGCGCAGGCCGGTCAGTGATTCATTGGTTGTATCGCGCTCTATTGTCCACCACGGGATTGGCGCGCCAGCGCGCAGACTTGCTTTCCTTCTATTTGCGCGGAACGCAACCCGGGCGCTTGCTCGATGTCGGTTGCGGCGACGGCGGGCAACTCGCCCGGTTGCGAGACATGGGTTGGCAGGTCGAGGGGCAGGAAGTCGACGCTACGGCCGCCGAGCGGGCACGGGTCGAGCACGGATTGCGCGTGCATGTGAGCCCGTTGCGGGACGCGGGCCTGACGGATGCCAGCTTCGATGTCGTGACCATGAGCCACGTGATCGAACACGTCCATGACCCCATGGCGCTCCTGAAAGAGTGCCATCGGATCCTCAAACCTGAGGGGACCCTGATCGCCGTCACACCAAACGCGAAGGGCTGCGGACACCAACGGTTTCGGTCAAACTGGATGCCGCTGGAACCACCTCGGCATCTTCATCTCTTCTCGCCACCAACCCTGCGACACATGGCGCGTCTGGCGGGCTTCTGCCAGCAGGAATGCTGGACAACTGCGGCCAAGGCGCAATTCTTCTTCGAGTCCAGCCAAGACATCGAGCGCGTCGGTCGCCACGACGTCAGCTCGCGCCCGGGTGTTCGACGAGGTCTCCAGGCGCTGGCTTTTCAATTCTGGGCGCTGGCCGTCCATTCGGTCCGCAAAGACTCCGGCGACGAGTCTGTGCTTCGAGCGCGAAAATGAGAATTGTGGAGACCACGCGCTGCTTGGTGCTAAACTGGCGGTCATGTGCGGTATTTGCTGTCTTGTCGCAAGCGGCCCGGCGATGATCAAGACTACCATAGCCAGCCCTATCCTGACGCGGGCCTATACCGTTCGCAATCCCCCATATCATGGCTGAAGAACGGCGACGAATCCTGTTTTTTGTCGAGGGCGAGCCGCGGTACGGGCTCTCGCCCGCCAGCCGATTGCGGGCCTATCAATACGCCTCCCTGTTCGCCGCGGAGGGAATCGACTGCCAGTATCTGTCGTCCCATCCGCCGAAATACTTCCACAGCGCGTTTTGGTTGAACTGGCTGCGGCATCACGCCCGGTGGATTTATCGGGTCATCATTCTGTGCGGTTGGCTCTGCATGTGTGTCACGCGCCTCTGGCAAATGCGGCGTGTGCGCCCACAGGACATCGTCGTCTTGCAGCGCGACTTCCTGCCCAATTCATGGTCATTCCTGGAAAAACGTCTCGCTCGGCGCACCGGCCACCTTGTCTTTGACCTCGACGACGCCATTCTCGAACAGAATCCCCAAAAAATACCGATGATCCTGGCGTATGCGCGACGCGTGATTGTCGCCACGCCGTACCTCGCCGAACAGATCGCCCCGTTCAATCCCAACGTCGCCGTGATCCCTACGCCGGTCGATACCGATTCGATCAAACCCGCGCCGCAGGCGCGGGCGTCAGCAGAACCGGTTATCGGCTGGATCGGCACGTCCGGCAATTTCGTGTACCTGAAGTCAATCGAGGATGTCTTTCGGAAACTGGCCGCGAAGTCCCGATTTCGGTTGCGGATCGTCTCAAACCGAGTACAGCCATCCGAATATCCCCAGTTGCCTCCGGAAATAATGGAAACCATCGAATGGCGATTGGAGGACGAAACCGCCCGGCTCCAAGGGTTCGATATTGGCATCATGCCGTTGGACCCCGGCCCATGGACCCTTGGCAAAGCGGGGTTCAAACTCCTGCAATACATGGCGGCCGGGCTTCCGGTCGTCGCCTCGCCCGTCGGTTTCAACCGCGATCTGGTCCGCCACGGCATCAACGGCTTTCTCGCCGATTCTCCCGAGGAATGGGAGCGATATCTCTCGCAGTTGCTGGACGACCATGACTTGCGGCGGCGGATGGGCCAACAGGGCCGGCAACTGGTGGAAAAAGAGTTTTCGCTCCGCCCAACGTTTGCCAAACTCCTCCGCGTGATCGATTCGGCATGAAAAACGCAACGATCTACTTTGTCGTACCGCGCATCGACCGCACCGGCGGCTACGAACGCCAGGCGTTGACCCTCGCCCGCGCGTTGATCGCACAGGGTGTGCCCCTGCGAATTCTCTCCGATTGTGAACCGACCGAATTGCAAGATCACGTCTGCACGATCCCCTCGGCGTCTGTGCTGAAGTTGCACCGCATCTTCCGCCAGGAGTTCCAACAGGCGCGCCGCGCGGGACCGGTGATCGCGCATTTCCACGCGTTGTATCGATTCTCCGCCGTCGGTCTGTGGACCGCGACACGGCTGCGTGTACCGACTCTTCTGAAGCTGCCATCCAGCACGGATGTCCAGGTGCTCTTTCAGTCGCCTCGCCTGGCGTTGCGTCTGTTCCAGCCCACCTTGCAACGCGTCGATCGGTTCCTCTGCCCAGCTCGTGCCGTTGCCGAGGAACTTCGTCCACGCCTCCGTCGCCCCGAAGCCGCTGCCTACCTGCCCAATGGTGTCGACACCGCGCGCTTTTCTCCGTCCACAAATGAGGAACAACGCCGCCACCGCGACCGGCTCGGCATCCGCTTTCAGCATGTCATCTTGCACGTTGGCCGCCATGTTCCGCTCAAGGGCGGCGATGTCCTCATCCGGGCGTTCGCTCAAGCAAGAGGTTCGCTCCCCATCGACACCGGCCTCGTGTTTCTGGGAGACGGCGAACAGACTGCGGCGTGGAAACGGCTCGCCGGCGAACTGGGCATCGGCGGCGCCGTCCTGTTTGCGCCGATTCACGATGAGCCCGAACACTACTATCAAGCCGCCGATGCCTTTGCCCTGCCTTCCCTGCAGGAGGGTATGCCCAACGCCCTGCTGGAAGCCATGGCCTGCGGATTGCCCTGCGTGGCATCGGACACCGGTGGGATTCGCGATGTTCTGTCCGAACAGTTTCCCACTCAACTTGTCGCCGCCCGGCGACGTGGCGGCTCTGGCGTCGGCGTTGGAGAAGTTGCTCCAACCCTCCGCTCTTGCGTTGGGCGCGCAGATGCGCGACCATGTCGCCGCGCATTTCTCCATCAACATGATCAGCCAGCGCTTGATCGCCCTGTATGAGGAACTGATTCGTTCGCACGGTTGAAGCTATGAAAGTCCTCTTCCTGACGCAGACCTGCGAGCTTGGCCCGTCGAGCCGGTACCGTGTCTATCAATTGCTGCCCTGGCTCAAGAAACTGGGCGTGGACTGCGAAGTGTCACCGGCCATTGACGAGGCGCGGTATCGCCGATTGTATTTGGGGTCGTCGGGAAAAACCTCGCGGGCGGTTGCGTTCTCAGCGGCATGGCGACGACGACGCGCCGATTTGGCTCGGGTCGATGACTTCGATGCCGTGTTCGTCCAAAAAGGCGTGTTCCCCGGTCTCTCTTCCGGCTTCGAGAAGAAATTCGCCGCCCGCAAACCGCTCGTGTTCGATTTCGACGACGCCATCTGGCTGCCACGCGTCGGCGGCTCGCGCGCCTTGCAGGCGTTACATCGGGAAAAGGCGGTCCAAGACGTTTTGCGGTGCGCCCGGGCCGTCATTGCGGGCAACGAGTTCCTCGCCGAATACGCCTCACGGTTCAACAAAGCCGTTACGGTCGTCCCCAGTTCGATCCCGTCGGAAGACTACCCGCAAGCGCCCAACTCGAACCTCGTCGGCTGGATCGGCAGCCGCACGACGCTCCCTTACCTCAAACCGCTCAAGCCGGCGTTCGACGCGCTGGGAATCACGCCCCGCGTCATCGCCTCGGGTGACCCGTCGCAACTCGGCTTCGACACGGATTTTCGTCCGTGGCAGTTGGAGACGGAATTGAGCGAGCTGTCGCAACTCGGCATCGGCGTCGCTCCGCTGCCGGACACGCCGTGGGAACGCGGTAAATGCGGCGTGAAACTTCTCCAGTACATGGCCTGCGGCATCCCCGTCGTGGCCTCTCCGGTCGGGGTGAACTCGAAGATCATTTTGCACGGCGTCAACGGCCTCCTCGCCACCCATATCGAGGATTGGACTCCCGCCATCCACAGCCTGATGATCGACCCGAAGCTGCGCCAGCGACTCGGCGCCGCCGGCCGCCAAACCATCGAGAAACGGTTCCGCGTTCAGCGCGCCGCCGAAGCCGTCAATTCCGTCCTCCGCTCCCTCGCCTGAAACGCGTTGCCCGCCAACATGCACACCAGCGGCATTACGGGCAGGCTGAACCGTAAATCGGCATAGCTCGTAGCGTGCACGAGCATGACGTAGGCAACCAACATCAGTGCCAGGACGGTATCCAAGCCCCAGGGCCATCTCCGCCATAACCCGGCCCCCAACGCCGCCAGATAGATGGCCTGGACGAGAATCGAACCGACCGCGGCGCGCCGCGATGCCGACTCAAACCAGAATCGTACGCACTTGCGCAGGCAGATTTCCGCAGCCTTGACCGGGTCGCCGGCGACCTCTTTCCACGCCGCCCGGTAATAGGCGCGATCCAATTCAACAGCGGTCGCCCCCCCATGTTGTGTTTGAATGTCTTGGACGGCCTGCATCCAGAGTGGTTTTCCCGGGCCCTCCCAAAGACCAAGCGTCGGCTGGTAATTCCCGATGAACGTGGTCACCCCGCCCCGCTCGGTCGCCACCGGCACAAACGCGCCATGCGTCACCACGATAATTGCGCCACGTCCACGGCGCGACCACGAGGATCATCCCGGCAATCAGGATCGCCACCCGTGAGAGTGGCACGCGATGCAAATACGCCAGCGCCAACACCGCGACCGGCCACGCAAGAAACGTCGGCTTGCACAGATTCACCACCGCCAACAGTCCGCCCGCCGCCAGCCATGGCCAGAGTTTTCGACTCCGGAATGCCAGCAACTGCACGCACACATAGCTCACCAACAGAAAGCCAAGCACCACCTCTTTGTTGATGAACGCCACGCGCCAGATGGCGAAGGGATAGACCGCCCATAACGCCGCCGCCTTCCAGTTCCGGCCCGCCAACAGGAACACCAACCAGACGGTGACCGTGTCCAAAATCGCCTGAAAGCATTTGGCCGCCGAAGGCGAACCAGCCAAAGCGAGGAACATCGGATAAACCGGTCCCCTCGACACGTCGTCGTAGTGTCCGTCTCGAATCGTTTGGGCGATCTGGCCGTAGCCGTCGCCGTCTTCCCGCAAATGCATCCGCGGCTGCACCGCGGGGAACACGACGAACACAAACGCCAGACGCGCAACCAGGGCGAGTCCCAGACAAATCAATAGCGGTCGTGAGGCTGGCGTCTGCATCGAAAAATGGTGGGCGCGACAGGACTTGAACCTGTGACCTCGCGGGTGTGATCCGCGCGTTCTAGCCAACTGAACTACGCGCCCTTCCCAAAAGTGTGCGCAGACTAGCAGCGTGCCGCCCGCTTTTCAAGTCTTGAGGACGGGATTGTCGAAAGGCTAAGCTGTTGCCGCCAATGCCAACTCCTTCTCGCATTCCAGCCGGTGCGTTCCGCCACCTGGTGTTCCTGGTGGTGATGGCCCTCGGCGCGCTGGCCGCCTTCGGCGTTTTGCTGGGGAAACGATACTCTCCCGATAACTACCAGGCGGTGTCCATCGTCCCTGACACGGTCGAGTTCGCCGCGTTCGGCGCCGCAGTGGTGGCCGCCGTGAGTGGCCTGGTCGTGTTGATCCGGAAGCGGGAATCCTGGCGGAGGTTCGCCGTCGGCGCACTTCCGGTGGCAGGCGCATCCGTCCTCATCCTCGCCAAACGCTTGTGGAACGCTCCCATTCAACTGTACGACATGCTGCTGTTTTGCGTCGCCTGCGGTTGGACGGCGCGCCTGTGGACGCGCGGCTTGCCCGCCAGCGACTCTCAGGCGGGCGAAACGTTTGCCGAAGTCCGTTACGCAACCCCCCTCCGTCTCGCGGTCTGGGGCATCGTCGTGGCTCTCGCCGTGTACCAACTCCGCCAGCAGGTGTGGTACCTGAACAATTTGGCGCTGGGATACGCTGACTGTGGTGAGAACGCCCGTCTCCTGTTCAACTCAATAACGAATCCCCACGAACTGTTTCTCCGGGTGAATCCCGACAAGCCCCTGTGTTACGACCACATCGATTTTGGCATCGTTCCCCTTCTGCCACTCTGGCTGCTGTGGCCGGATCTCAAGCTCACCATTTTGCTGCAAGTGGCCTCGGTTTTCGGCGTCGCCATACCTCTATTCTTTATTGCCAAACGCGCGCTTCAGTCGGAAACCGCCGCCCTGCTGGTGGTGCTGGCCTGGGTCTTGTATCCGTCCACATCCCAGTTTGTGTACAGCGCGTCGTACGGTTTCCGATGGGGCAACCTCTGCCTGCTGCTGTATTTCGCCGCTCTCGCCTGTTGGACCAACGGTCGCGCGGGCTGGGCGCTCGTCTGCGCGGTGTGGGCCATCTCGATCAAGGAGGAAGCTGCCATCGTGGTGGGCATGTTCGGCCTCTATCTGGCGTTATTCGAACGACGCAAACTAATCGGCGTGGTGCTGGCGGTTTCTGCTTTCGGATACTTCCTCCTGGCCACGTCCGTGCTGGTCCCGCTCATCAGCGGTCACAATTACGTCATGACCATTTTCTTCCGCGACCTCGGACGTTCCACGGGGGAGATTCTTTTGTCGCCGGTAACCAAGCCCGCGGTGTTCTGGGGAAATTTGTTCGATCCCGCGTCCTGGTACTTCGCGGCGCTGCTGCTGGCCCCACTCTTGTTTCTGCCGTTGCGAAAACCTTCCGTCCTGCTCATCGGATTGCTCACGTTCGTCTTTTGTTGCATGAACCATGCTCTGAAGAACATCTGCTTTTGGTACCAGGCCGGATTGTTGCCGGTGGTCTTCTGGGCCTTCGTTGTCGCGATTCGACAACAACCCGAAGCTCGACAACGCTTCGCCACTCTCACCGGCGTGGCGGTCTCCTGCGCCGCCGTGTCGCTATTCCTCGGCGCGCAGCCGTGGAGTAAGAGTACCACAACTATCCACCTGTCCCCGGGCCGCCTCGATCGGGTCGAACGACTCCGTTCGGAAATCAATTCCCGGGGCTCGTTGTTCGCCACGCAACGCGTCGCCGCGCATTTCATCAAGCAACGCTACCTGTATCTTGAACTGCCCGCGCCCGATTCGATCGACTACGCGCTTCTCGACCTCCGCGATTCGTGGCGCGGTTCCACGGACGATCTCCTTTGGCTGGAGAGGCTCCGACACATCCAGCGCGAAGTCGAAGCCAACCCAAACCTCCACCTCGTCAGCGCTGATGACGGCCTGTTGCTCTACTCTCGTCAGGGATCGCCGCTGGACGCACAAAAACTTGTCGAGCGTGAAGCGTTGCCAGCGACATTGAATCGTCAGAAGCTCGAATTGGGTGGCGGGGTCCGTGTCGTCGGATTCACGATCGAGCCCGTGGAGCCGGTCCCGGGCATCCCGATGGACCAGGTTCGGGTCACCGGGGTTTTTGCCGTGTCGGCCCGCACCAACGCTGACATCGCCGTGCGCTGCGTCGCCAACCTGAATGACCTCGGCAACATAGACAGTTACGGGAGTGAATTCCAACCGCTCGGTCAGTGTGTCTGGCCCGTGTCGAAATGGGAAACCAACAGGTACTACGTGGAAAACTTCATCGTTTCCCTGCCCATCGGATTGGCCAGGAGCATCTCGTCTGTCAATTTCACCGCCATGCCGCTCGATCAGCGCCACTGAATTCGACCAGCCGGGTCAGATTCCGGCTTTCCGCAGAACGGTATCACGCTTCCAATTCACGTCATCGCGCTGGGGATAATCGAGCGTATACTGCAGGCCGCGCGATTCCTTGCGCTGGAGCGCGCTCTCGATGATCAACTCCGCCACCAGCGCCAGATTGCGCAATTCGATCAGGTCCGGCGTGACCTTGTAATCCCAGTAGAACTGGTTGATCTCGCGCTGCAGGTTCTGGATGCGGGCGCGCGCGCGCAACAACCGCTTGTCGGTGCGCACGATGCCGACGTAATCCCACATCAGGCGGCGAATTTCATCCCAGTTGTGGGTCACGACGACGAGTTCGTCGGGATTTGACGCGCTTGCCGCTCTCCCACGCGGGAAGCTCTACCGGAGGCGTCGAGAGTTGGTGATGCTGCCGCAGCGCCACGTCCGCCGCCCGGTGCGCGACCACAAGCGCCTCCAGCAACGAATTGCTTGCCAGGCGGTTCGCCCCGTGCAATCCGGTGCAACCCACCTCGCCCGCTGCGAGCAGCCCGACAACCTCCGTCTCGCCGTCCACATTCGTCACAACCCCGCCGCATTGATAGTGCGCCGCCGGCACGACCGGGATCGGCGTCTTGGTCATGTCGTGACCGTATCCGAGGCATTTCGCGTAAATGTTTGGAAACCGTTTCTTCACAAACTCGGGGGCCTTGTGCGTAATGTCCAGCAGCACAAAGTTCGCGCCCGTCTTCTTCATCTCCGCGTCAATCGCGCGGGCCACGATGTCGCGCGGCGCGAGGTCGGCCATCGGATGGTAGCGCTTCATGAACGCTTCGCCGTCCCTGCCCCGCAAGATCGCCCCTTCCCCGCGCACCGCTTCGCTGATCAGAAACGATTTCGCCTTCGGATCGTAGAGGCAGGTCGGATGAAATTGAATGAATTCCATGTCGGCGACGCTCGCCCCGGCACGGTACGCCATCGCCACGCCGTCTCCGCTGGCAATGTCGGGATTCGTGGTGTACAGGTAGACCTTGCCCGAGCCGCCGGTCGCCAACAACGTGATCTTCGCGGAAAACACCTCGACGGTCTTCTGCTTCTCATCCAGCGCGTAGCATCCCAGACACCGGTTGGGCTCGCTGAGGCCGAGTTTCTGGGTCGTAATGAGATCAATCACCATGGATTCTTCGAGCACCGTAATGTTCGGGTGCTTCGCCACCTGAACCAACAACGCCCGTTCGATCTCGCGTCCGGTGATGTCGCCCGCGTGCAGCACGCGCCTCCGCGTGTGCCCGCCCTCGCGTCCCAGATCGAACTGGCCGGGCCCGTTCTCCTGTTCGGTAAACTTCACGCCGAACTCGATCAGTTCGCGCACCAGCGACGGGCCTTCGCTGACAATCGTGCGGACCACGTCCTCCTTGCACAGGCCGGCGCCCGCTTCCAGGGTGTCGCGTACGTGCAACTCCAGTGAGTCGTCCT
Source organism: uncultured Verrucomicrobiae bacterium (assembly GCA_963712025.1). Taxonomy (GTDB): domain Bacteria; phylum Verrucomicrobiota; class Verrucomicrobiia; order Palsa-1439; family Palsa-1439; genus Palsa-1439. The sequence continues at coordinate 579,510 of CAVQGJ010000011.1, forward strand.
TGGCCATCACCGCCGCGATGCCGCCCTGCGCGTAGTTGGTATTGCTCTCCGCCCGCTCTTTCTTGGTAATGATCGCGACGGTCCCTGCCGCCGCCACCTTCAGGGCGTACGTCAGCCCCGCGATGCCGCTGCCAATCACCAAAAAATCGTAATTCCGTTGTAATTTACCTGCCATAACTTGCAGAAGCTGAATCGATCGCCTACTTTGCGCATCATTAATACACGAAAAGGTTGCAGAGAGCAAAAATGAAACCTCGCTTTCAATTGGTATACGACAACCCGTCGACAGGGGTTGAACCCCTCCGCGCGGCCACGCAGGCACCGGCCGATGAGGAACTCCTGGACGCTTACTCGCGGGCAGTCGTCCATACCGCGGAAAAGGTCAGCCCCTCCGTGGTCAAAATCGACGTGCAGCAACGGGCCGCCGACGACCGATTGGTTCGCGGTGGCAGCGGGTCAGGGTTTGTTTTTACCCCGGACGGATTCATCCTCACGAACAGCCACGTCGTGGATGGCGCGGCGCGGATCGAGGTCGCGCTCACCGACGGCCGCACCTGTGAAGCCTTCCTGATTGGGAACGATCCCGACACCGATTTGGCGGTGATCCGGATCCATGCGCCCGAACTGACCCACGTGACGCTGGGCGACTCCGCCTCGTTGCGTGTCGGAGAAGTCGCCATCGCCATCGGCAATCCGTACGGATTCCAGTGTACGGTCACGGCGGGCATTATCAGCGCGCTGGGCCGGTCGCTCCGCACTCAGTCGGGCCGGCTGATCGATAACGTGATCCAAACCGACGCGGCGTTGAACCCAGGCAACTCGGGCGGACCGTTGGTCAACTCACGGGGCGAGGTCATCGGCGTAAATACCGCGGTGATTCTGCCCGCGCAAGGGATCTGTTTCGCCGTGCCCGTCGACACGGCGAGGTTCGTGCTCGGTTACCTGATGCGCGACGGCAAAATCCGCCGCGCGTACATCGGCGTCGCCGGGCAAAACATCGACCTGCATCGTCGGCTCGTGCGGTTCCATCAATTGACGAGCGAAAGCGGGGTGCTGGTGATTTCCGTCGAGCGCGCCGGTCCAGCGGCCGCCGCGGGGATCGAAGAAGGCGACGTGATCATCGCCCTGGATGGCCGGACGGTGGCCACGATTGATGACTTGCATCGGATGTTGACGGGCGACAAGATAGGCGTCAACAGCAAGCTGACGGTATTGCGGCGATCGCAAAAACTGGATGTCGAACTTGTCCCACAAGACTCGCCGAATCGAGATTGACAAACCTTGAAGGCGATCCGAGTCCATCAATTCGGCGGCCCCGAAGTGATGAAGCTGGAAGACGTGCCCGCCCCGAAGCCGGCGGCGGGCCAGTTATTGGTGCGGTTGCGCGCCATCGGGGTGAATCCGGTCGACACCTACGTCCGCTCGGGCGGTTACACGGTCAATATCACATTCCCATTCATTCCCGGTTCCGACGGCGCCGGTGTCATCGAGGCCGCGGGCGATGGCGTGAAACGCTTCCGGCGAGGCGAGCGCGTCTACATTTTTGGAACCACCAGCGGCATCCGCACGGGCGCGTACGCCGAACTGGCCGTTTGCGCCGAGTCACAGGTTTGCCCGCTGCCTGACGACGTAAGCTTCTCGCAAGGCGCTGCCGTCGGCGTGCCGTACTCGACTGCCTATCGCGCGTTGTTTCAGAAGGCGCACGCCGTTCCCGGTGAAACCGTCTTCATCCACGGCGCCAGCGGTGGCGTTGGCGTCGCCGCCACACAACTCGCTGTGGCGCATGGACTCCGCGTTATCGGCACCGCCGGCACCGAGCGTGGGCGTGAACTGGTGAAACAACAGGGCGCACACCATGTTCTTGATCACCACGCCGCAGACTATCTTGAGAAACTGACGGCGTTCACCGACGGTCGCGGCCCGGACGTGATCTTGGAGATGCTGGCGAACGTGAATCTGGCGAAGGACCTCGGCGTGATCGCCAAGCATGGTCGCATCGTCGTGATTGGAAACCGCGGCACAATCGAGATCAATCCGCGCGCGGCCATGCAGCGTGAGGCGACCATCCTTGGCATGTTGATGCCCAACGCGCAAGAGCGAGACATCGTCAGTGCCCACGCCGCGGTCACGGCCGGGCTGGCCAATGGTTCGCTGAAACCTGTCATCAATCAGGAGCTTCCCCTCAAGGACGCGTCCAAAGCGCACGAGTTGGTCATGCAGCCCGGTGCCAGCGGCAAAATCGTGTTGGTACCATAGCGCCAGATCGCATCCCGTCATCGCTGAAATAAAGTCGCCCGCCGCACGCTACAAAATCGCGTTATCGATCAGTCTAACCTTCCCCAGATGCACCGCGATCAGGGCGACGCTGCCGGGCTGGACCTTCGCGACGGGCTCCAGGGTTTCGCCGTCAACGATTTGCGCGTAGTCCAGGCGCGCGGCTGGAGCGAGGGACACGGTGCGTTGCATGGCGCCTTCCAGATGGTGTGTCGTTTGCTCGCCTTCCGTGAACAGATCGTGCACGACCCGGAGCGCCTTGGACACGACGGTGGCTTGCGCGCGCTCGGCTGTCGATAACCGCGCGTTGCGGCTGCTCATCGCCAGGCCGTCGGGCTCGCGGACCGTTGGTGCGGAGATGATTTCAATCGGGAAATGAAGATCACGGACCATCCGTTGCACGACTTTGAGTTGTTGGTAATCCTTCTGCCCAAAAACGGCGAGGTCGGGCTGGACGATATGAAAGAGCTTGGCCACGACGGTGCACACCCCCCGAAAATGTCCCGGCCGCCTCTCGCCTTCGAAGCGCCGCGACAGCGCGGTCTCCTCAACCCACGTCGCGGCGGCGTGTGCGCTCCCGACGCCGCTGGGATACATCTCGTCATCGGACGGCGCAAAAACCGCGTCCACCTTCTCGCGACGGCATAGCTGCTCATCGGCGCGCAAATCACGCGGGTATTGCTGAAAGTCCTCGTGCGGACCGAACTGCGTCGGATTCACGTAAATACTGACGACCACCGCCGCGCCTTCCTCACGCGCCCGGCGCATCAACGCCGCATGACCCTCGTGCAGCGCCCCCATCGTCGGCACCAACGCCACTCGCCGGCCTGATCGTCTTATTGCGGCGGAAGCTTCCTGCGTCTCCTTGACCGTCCGGATGATGTCCATGCTCCTCCAATAATAACTTCTGGCAACAATCGCGTCACGGAGAAAACCGCGGCGCATTGACAACACGCGCCGTTTTGTGTCTATTCGATTCGCTCATGACGGAATCGTACATACAGCAATTGCTGGCCGAGCGCATCGGCGGGAAGTCGTTCGGCAAGAGCACCGCCATCTACAAATTTGAAAAAATCAAACGCGCGAAACGCGCCGCCCTTGAGGCGCATCTGCATGGCGAGCTAATCGACCTCGGCGTCGGCGAGCCGGATGAAATGGCGCTGCCGCTCAGCGTGCGCGCCCTGTCGGAAGAAGCGCAGAAACCGGAAAACCGCGGCTACGCGGACAATGGCGGCCCCGACTATCGGCGCGCGGCGGCGCAGTGGATGGAACGCGTGTTCGGCGTGAAAGGTCTCGACCCCGAGACGGAGATTGTCCACAGCATCGGGAGCAAAGCCGCGTTGTCGATCCTCCCGGCGACCATGATCAATCCCGGTGACGTGGCCATCATGACCGTGCCGGGGTATCCCGTGTTTGGCACGCACGCGAAGTGGTATGGCGGCGAGGTGTACAACCTTCCGCCTGACCGAGGCGAACGATTTTCTTCCCGACCTCGATTCCATACCGCGCGACGTGCTCAAACGCGCCAAGGCCATCGTGCTGAATTACCCGAACAACCCGACGGGCGCGAGCGCGACGCCGGAGTTTTTTGCCCACGCGGTCGAGTTCGCCCGCAAGAACAAACTCGTCATCATCTCGGACGCGGCGTACGCCGCTCTCGTGTTCGACGGCAAACCGCTGTCGATCCTGTCCGCGCCCGGCGCCGGGACGTGGCCATCGAGCTGCATTCCATGAGCAAGGCGTTCAACATGACGGGATGGCGATTGGGCTTTGTGTGCGGCAATCCCCTGCTCGTCGCGGCCTACGCCAACGTCAAGGACAACACCGATAGCGGCCAATTCCTGGCGATCCAGAAAGCGTGCGCGGCGACGCTCGACCATCCGGAGATCACCGCGAAAATCGCCGCCAAATATTCCCGGCGCATGGACCTGCTGGTCGCGTCCTTGCGCAAGTTCGGGTTCCAAGCGACGAAACCGAAAGGCTCGTTCTTCCTGTACGTGCGCGCGCCCACCGCCGTCGTGGACGGTGACGGCCATCGCACCGGATTCCGATCGGCGGAAGACGTGTCGCAATGGTTGATCACGCAGAAACTGATCTCGACCGTGCCCTGGGACGACGCGGGGCCGTACCTGCGGCTTTCGGTGACGTTTGTGGCCAAAGGCGAGTCCGATGAGCGCCGCGTCGTCGGGGAGATTGACAAACGATTCGCGGGGCTGAAGTTCGAGTTCGCGCGCCGATGAACGAACCGACGGACAAGTCCGCTTCGAAACCCGACACCGTGGATCTCTACGTCAGCGAGTTTCAACGCCGGTTCCCCTACTTCGAGGAGGCCCGCCGTGCGGAGTTGCGCCACATGAAGCACGATTTCGTCGGACGGATGGTTCAGCGACTACGTCGCGCTGGGCGACAAGGTCGCCTACGATTGCATGATGCAGGGGATGTTGAAGGAGGACGAGCGGGACAAATTGGAGATCGATCCGCAGTTCACCAGGGCGTGGCGGATCTTCGTGGACCTTTGTTGGTTGAAACGGAAACTCGCCCGCGCCGCGCTCGTTCTCGCGCCATCGTATTCCTTCTGCTGGCCGTGGTGCTGGTGTTCTGGGCGATGCCGTACATCGCCGGCCCGAAGGCCAGGTGACGAGCCGATCAGCGAAAGCTCTGCCCTTCACCGGGAAACTCTCCCGACTCGACTTCACCCTTGTACGCGGCGAACGCCTTGCGCATTTCTTCGGAGAGGTTCGCATAGCGCTTGACGTGTTTGGGTGTGAACCAGGTGAACAAGCCGAGCATGTCGTTGCTCACGAGAACCTGGCCATCGCAATGTGGCCCCGCGCCAATGCCAAGGGTCGGCACGGAGACCGACTTCGTCACCTGTTCGGCCACCGCGGTGGTCGGTGCCTTCAATGACCATCGCAAACACGCCGGCCTCTTCCAGCGCTTTGGCGTCCCGCAACATTCGCTCTGCGGATTGCGGCGTCCGGCCCTGAATCTTGTAGCCGCCGGTTTCGAGGATCGATTGCGGCAACAACCCGATATGGCCCAGAACCGGGATCCCCTCTCCCACCAGCGCGCGAACCTGCTCGATAACCGGTTCGCCGCCTTCGAGTTTGACCGCCTCAGCCCCGGCCTGGATGAAGCGGCCCGCGTTTTCCAGCGCCGTGTCGCACCGTCGCGTACGTCATAAATGGCATGTCCGCCACCAGCAGCGCCTGAGGTTTGGCGCGCGCGACGGCCTTCGTATGGTGAACCATCTCCTCCATCGTGACCGGCAAGGTGTTTTCATATCCGAGCACGGCCATGCCGAGCGAATCACCCACCAGGATCATCTGGATGCCAACTTCGTCCATGATCTTCGCCGTGAAATAATCGTAAGCGGTCAGCACCGAGATCTTTTGGCCGCGCTGTTTCATCTCGCGGAGCGTGCCGATATTGATCTTGTGCTCGCTCATGATGGATTCACCAATCCCGCTGGACGAATCTAACCTGTCCGTCAGCCGCTGGCAACTCGCGCAACAGCATCCGCACGGTCTTGCCCGTGCCTCGAATGGGCAGCTCCGGCCGAATGGTCGACAGCGGCAACAGCACAAACCGCCGCCCGGCCATTCGCGGATGTGGGACCACCAGGTCCTTCTCCAGAATCTCCTTCTCGCCGAAATAAAGTATGTCGATGTCGATCATGCGCGCCGCGTTCTTCGGCAGGTTGCGGTCGCGTCCGTGGGCCACCTCGTAGGCCGCGATCTTCTTCAACAACGTCTTCGGCGCTCCGGTAAATTCGATTTCCAGAACGGCGTTCAGGAATCGCGGCGAATTGGGAGGACAACCGACCGGTTCCGTCTCGTACAACGGCGAGGCGATGTGCCAACCCTCTGGCGACAGGCTCAACAAGTACGCCTTTGCCTGCTGCAAGTGTTGCAGTCGGTCGCCGAGGTTCGAGCCGAGACCGAGCCCGACTTTCATGGCTGGGTCCCGGCCGTCGTCGCCCGCGGACGCACCACAATCACCCGTCCCATGATCAGCCACGAAGTATCCGACTGCTGGCAAATCTCATCCAACAATCGCGCGGACGTAATGTTCTTCCGACGGACATTGATTTTTGCCGGACTCGGCACAGAAGCGGCCGTCGAAACGCTCGGGGAAGCACCCGGCTGGACTGGCTGCGATGAAAAGACCATCGGGTGCGAGATTGCGTACCGGAAATCGAACCGCTGCGCGTGACTGTCGAGACTGGCCTTGTGCCAGGCCTTGAGGGCGTCTTCGAGGGACGCGCTCTCGATGTCGATCTGCGGAATGACGGTTTGATCCAGAGACTTCTGAATGTCGGCTGCTCGCGGGCTGGATGACGGCAACTCGTTGCGTCCCCGGTGCGTCGCGCACGACGAGCACATGGCGGGACGCCCAGACTTCA